>JAVBLN010000005.1:0-67499 GCA_031553495.1 Flavihumibacter sp. | reverse complement strand
TGAATACAAGAATGGCAACAAAGATCCCGAGTTCCTGTTTAATCTTGCTTTAATGGCAAGGAAAGAAAAGGATACCGCTATGGTAAGGGAGGTGAGCAATTTGTATATCAAACAATTAAAGGATCCTTTCACCAAAGCTAACCTAGCATTTATACTGCAATTCACGCAAGATCAAAATGATGCCGGTTATCCTATTGTTGTAGATAATATGGAGAAGGTGTTAACAGTAAATCCATCTCTTTATAGACCGGTGCAATTCCTCATTTACAAGATACATGTACTGCCAACGTTAACAGAAACTCCGGATTGGAAGGCGGTTGATGATATCATCAAAAAATATCCCCCTTTAAAAGAAGGTGAGTTTATTATTGGCAATGCGGTTGTGAAATATCTAAATGAAAGCATGCAGAACAAACCAAATGCGGTTCAAAACCTGGTGAATGCCGCATCCATATATGATGACAGGTTTAATGACGGCATGTACAATGAATGGGCATGGCAGGTTTTCCTGCAAAGCAATGATACAGCTGCTTTGAACAAAGCTTTGGTATGGAGTAAAAAATCTATAGACAGGGATCCTAACAGTCCGCATCAATTGGATACCTATGCCAACCTGTTATATAAACTGGGTAATAGAGCAGAAGCTTTAAAATGGCAGGAAAAGGCATTGAAAATAGATCCTAATAACCCTGATTTTAGAACCGCTTATAACAATATGAAAGCAGGAAAACCATCCTGGCCAACGGAATAAATTTGAAGATGTCTGAATTTGGATTTATAGGATTAATGGATTATGTTCTTACTAAGAGCAATCCTTTAATCCATTAATCCCACGAATCCAAATTCAGACAATCCGTGCAAATCAGTCTAATCCGTGTCATCAGTGTGCCGTATCTTAATATTCTGCCTGTCTATAATAGACGACCGGTAACTCTTTTCATCTCTATCTCCAAAATGCGGATCGCCAACTGTTTGTCCTTTACTGTCAACAAAAATGGTGGTAGGAAAAACCTTAATACTATCAGTCAGTTTATTTTTTAGAACATCATCGGGAATTAACGTAACAAATGCAGCTCCTGAGTTTTTCATAATCTTTTTTGCAGTGCTCAGTCTTCGCGAATTATCGCCGGCATCCACACAAATAGAAATAATGTTGCTTTTTTGTGGTCTGTCATTATAAAGCTTTGCAATGCCCGGCATTTCTTCAATACAAGGGCCGCAAAAAGTTGCCCAAATATTGATCATGGTAATATCGTAATCTTTAAAAATATTTGATGTAACCGTTGCGCCATCAATACTTTTCGCAGCAAATCCATTAAGGTCCACGTTACGAAACTGTTCGCTCACTTTTCGGTTTTCCGATTGTTCCTGTTCGGGCGTTAATACAATATCTTCAGGCGCAGTCAACATTAGCACTGCGGCTCCAATAATAATTATTCCAACAATAACACCCAACGAAATTCCAGCTATTTTCAAAACTTTCTTCATGATTAATTTATTCAGCTATTTTGCGAAACTATTTCAATTACTGACCGGGTTATTGTTAAAATGTATTATTATTATTATGGAAACGGCAGTATTTAAATACTGCCGCTTTTCTTTGAGTTTCTCCAACCCCTTGTCTGCTTGCGATTTTGAGCAGAAACAACTATTGCGTTTTCATTTTAACCTCAAATTGTTTTTCTAAATCAATGTAAGCATCATTACTTATGTCAAATACTACTTTATGGATTTCGCCGCCTTTGAATGGGTATTTAAATCCATATTGTTTACTTACCGGATCGCCACTGTCATAACCAATACAAAGACCTTCGCCGCTGAGCGAGTAACGATGGAATATTGTACGGAACGGAGCTTTAGACACTTCTTTTCCATCTATATAAAGTTTCATTGTGCCTAAAGTTTCTAGTTTTTCCGACATTTTATCTTTGATAAATTCTACACCAATAGTATGGCGCCCATCAGCAGGCATAGTATAGGATAATTCTTGTTCCGGAGGAATGCCCAGGAAGTTGTACACAAAATGGATTTTGTTGTCTTTGATAAACAAGGAGTAACCGCCGAAACGGGAACCTTGAGCTACAATCACACCTTCATTTCCTTTTTTGAGCGTTACGTCAGAGAAGAATTTGAACGAACGCCCTGTGGTTGGTGCAGCTTGAGCTTCAGCAACTTCCGATGTGTTTGGAAAATAAATATATTTTCCATCTGCAGGTGGTTTTGCAAAGTATTCATATTTTACAAACTCATCAATTCTTAAATCATTCAATGGTAAAACTTTGTTTTTCTTAGCTTCATCCATCCAAAGCTTCTTCATTTCCTCTACTTTTTTTGGATATTTTGCTGCTAAATCTGTAGATTGAGAACGGTCAACATCTGTATGGTACAATTCCCATTTGTCCTGGTCAAAGTGACCTATATCCGAAGGCAATGGTCCATGTACGGCAGTTGCCATCCATCCGTCTTTCCAAATACCGCGTGTTCCCAGCATCTCATAGTACTGTACTTTCTTTTTAGTGGGCTCGTTGGCGTTATTAAAACTTGAAACCATAGATACCCCTGAAAGAGGTGATTGTTTGATGCCATTTACAACCCCAGGCATTTTCACACCACATGCTTCCAAAATAGTAGGTACAATATCGGTAGCGTGGTAGTATTGGCTACGCATTTCACCACGGGCTTTGATTCCTTTTGGCCAGGATATAACCAATGGATCGCAGGTGCCGCCACTATACCCCGAGTAACGTTTAAACATTTTGTATGGAGTAGAAAATGCTACCGCCCAACCGGTAGGAAAATGGTTGTAAGTATCGGGTGAACCTAACTTATCCATCATTGATAAACCTAATTTTATATCTGAGGGATAACCGTTAAAAAAGAAATTTTCATTTGTCATCCCGTTGGGACTACCTTCACCGGAAGCTCCATTATCGGCACAATACATTATCAGTGTATTATCCAATTGCCCTGATTCTTCCAAATAATCAATTACACGACCTATTTGCGCATCAGTATATTCAGAAAAACCTGCAAAGACTTCAGCCATGTGTGCGAATAATTTTTTCTCATCGGATGAGAGCGTATTCCACGGACGTACCATGTCATCTTTAGAATAAGTACCGGCAGGCATTGGGTTAATGGGTGTCAACTTAGTATCTTTTGGAAGAACACCTTTGTCTATCATGCGTTTAAGTACCCATTCGCGATATGCGTCATAACCGGCATCAAATTTACCTTTATATTTGTCGATATACTCTTGTGGAGCATGGTGCGGAGCATGATTAGCTCCCGGGCAGTACCACATATACCATGGTTTTTCAGGATCCGATTGCTTAGAATCGCGAATATACTGTATTGCTTTATCCGCCAGGTCTTTTGACAAATGATAACCTTCTTCCGGCAATGAGGGTTGATCAACATAATGGTTGTCTTCTGTCAGTGAAGGATACCATTGATTTGTTTCTCCGCCAATAAAACCATAAAAGCGGTCAAAACCTAAACCAAGAGGCCAATTCTTTTTAGAAGCGCTCATTCCAAATGCATCTACCGGTACATTATGGTTTTTCCCAATCCAAAAAGTAGACCAGCCTGCATCGCGCAAAATAGTGGCGATGGTCGCATTTGATTCAGGAATATGTCCGTTATATCCGGGGAAACCTGCTGCCGATTCGGAAATTGTACCAAAACCATTTTCATGATGGTTTCTACCGGTAAGCATACACGAACGTGTAGGCGAACATACAGATGTAGTATGCCATTGGGTGTATGTTAACCCGTTTTTAGCCAACCGGTCCAGCGTAGGCATGTTTACAGCCCCGCCATAAGCGGACCAGGTAGCTTCACCGGTATCGTCATACAAAATGACCAGTACATTGGGAGCATCTTTGGGCGCTTTGGGATAAAGATACGCGTCCCAGTCCGGTTTTGAGTCTCGAATATCAAGGGGAGTCGTACCCTGAAACTTTTTGTTGGGTTCCTGTGCTACAGTGTGATTGCTGTAGAACCCGATGGAAAGTAGTGTGGCTGTTGCCAATACCACTTTACTTCGAATTGTTTTAAAGAAAACTTTTTTCATAAAGTTGAGTTTTAAAAATTAGCATATTGACAAGTAAAGAAACTCAGCGGAGGAGTCAATTGTGAGTTCATTTAACTTGTCAATATGCCGTATACATTTGTGCAAGGATGTTTCTACTTTGCTCAATAGTATTACTACCGTACAAGTGAGTGACACAACGGAAGCTTAATAGTAGCAATGCCGCCGGTCCCCAAAAAAAATCGTTGCACAATAGCCGGTCAAAGAATTATTTCACTTCTTCAAAATCGCCTGGTTTCCAGCTACCGTCAAAAGCGGGCGCTTCGGGACCATAGATACGGAAGTATGAGAACCAGCCTTTGTTGGGTATGGTTTGTATCCAAACGCCTTCTTTTCCTGCTGGCGCTTTAGGCCCGAAATACAAATCGACTGTGGAGCCTTTTTGATCTTTCAGTTCGAACATGGAACGCAACGCGGCTTTATTTTGCTCTGTGGCAATTTCGCTGCGGGTTGCATTGTCGTAAATGGTAATCGACCAAAACAGCCTGCCGGGCACGGGTTGCGGAACCGTTAGCTTGTAGGTTTTACCTCCATCCAAATAGGCTCCTTTATTATCTTTCAAACCCAGCCAGTATAGCGAACCTGCATTGGTAGCCCGGTTGAACATGGCCGGCGATTCGATTTGCGCCTGAAAGAACCACTTTTCACGGGCATACAGATCCACATAGTTCTCTGTATTGAACTTGCCATCGGCATATCGGAGAACTGCCCATTCCCACTGGCGGTCATTCCATACAATGCGTTCCGGGCGGCGGTCGGCAAAGGATTGCACCCGCATGATGGCATTGCCTTTTACGGCAGCCTTTTCTAAAATAGATTTCATACGTGCATCGGGATTGAACGGCTTTCCTTTTTCAATACCTAATTCGGCCAGCTCGCCATACCATGTGCGGTATTGGGGATTGGCCGGTTCTTCGTTGATGAATTTTGCCAGGCGTTCCCAGTAGCCGATATTTTTTTCCCAACGAACAGGCGTAAAATCGCCAGGCTTATCATTCAATTTTATCCAACCGAGTTCCGGAACCGGTTTCCCTAAAGGATATACTTTAACAGACCTCATCAGTTTTTCGCCTGTTTCGGGATTGTTATCCAACGGAATGGCACGCAGTAACACCAACACCTGGTTTGTGGTAGATTTTCCCACATAGTAGCCGGCAGGAACATTACCGGTGTAATTAGGCGGCAGAATAATGTGTTTGCCACCCTTGCCTTTATCAGGTCCGGGCATGCCAATATCCATGATCCACAATTGGTTCATATCATTTACAGCCGACATAATTGGACCCTCAGGCACTTCAATTATGATAGGCCCCTGGCTCAGGTCGAGCGGAAGTCCGGCATAACGCGTGTCTGAGTTTGGTGTAAAAACGATCTGGGCCGGAGCGCCGTCCATAATCGCAAAAGTTTGGTTGGGCACGCAGCCGGCTGTTATGTTTCCATCCCAGGTAGCCAAAATGGATACGGTAGGGTAGAAGAAGCGATAAGTTTGAATGGCGCGGTTCAGGTCGGCTTCATCGTATGCCTTCTGAATAGTAGCTTCGGTCGGATAACCGTTTGCAAATTCGTATTCAGAAGTAGCATCCGCCTCTTGAGCCGGTGCTTTTTGTTGGTGATTGCTACAAGATACAATCAATAGAGGGATTGTAATAAGCAAGATCACTGAGCAAAGAAATCTAGTGGTTGTCATGCTATTTTGTTTTAATTTTTTACATTTTGGGCAGCAATTCCATTAACTTAAGCGCTGAATAGCGATAAAAAGCAGAAGAGTGCGACGCAAGTACAGCTTAATGCTTATTCTGTTGCCTGGCTCATAATTACCTTTTTTCTAAGTTGATGTCATTGCTTCGGGCAGGATAATTGTATGGGCTGATTTTTTGGGGAACCGGCGGCATTACTACTATTAAGCATCGTTGTGTCACTCACTTGTACAGCAGTAATGCTATTGGGCAATAAGCAACCTAACCCCAAATACAACCCTGTTAATTATTCATTATTAATTATTTCAGCTTCTTCCAAATCGCCGATTATTCATGTTTATTTATTGTTGACTCCGATATTTACCCGCTTAAAGGCAAAGATGCCCCCGAGCAGTAAATCACCGTCTTCCATCATACCGGTAATGCTTCCCCAGTTATTCCATAAGCGGCTGTCGTTGGGGAAAGGCCAGTGGGCAGTTATCTTTCCTGTATTCCAATCGATGCCTACATATTCATAAACACCATTTGTTTTGCTGGCTGTGTAAGCCATCTGGCTGGCGGCGGAAATAACGGGAACCATCACATCCGTATTATCAATTTCCATATTTGTCCAATTCTTTTCAAAAGCATTGGTTTTCGGATTCCATGTAAATTTTTGCATTCCGTAAGGCGCCGGACGGGTAACACCGGCTGTCATAGCATTGGCCCATATATTATCGGGTTCTGGTTTTTCAAATTTATTATTGACCACTATCACGCCATATCCAAGTACAGCCGGTGATGGTTCTATGGTAATGCGGGTAATATCTACCGGTATCTGGTCAGCGATACGGCGGCTTTTCGTTCCTGGTTTTTGCTTGAAGTCGGCGGGAATTTCATCTCTCCAGAAAGCTACAAGGTGAATACCCGTGGGGTCGGCATCGGAAATCACTATAAGTTTATCTTCATCATTGCCAAAGCCCATGAGTGTAGGAGTTGTTCCCGAACCGCCCGATACGGTGAGTGTACCAGATTTAACCGCTTCATCGCGGGTCATGGTATTGTAACCGGATACCCAGCCTCCGTCGGCTTCGTCGTATGAAAGTTTGGAACCCGTCCATACCACCTTATACATATTCCGGGAAGTCAGCACATAAGTGGCTTGTTCATCAATACAGATGTTGTTGTCAATGGTTTCCCCTTGAGGGAAAGCGATATAACCTTTTTTATTGAAATCGCGGTCGTACATGATAAGCCCTCCCTGAAATCCGGCCATGATATGCCCATCATAGCTCATACTCAAAGCTGTCAGGTGGGGTTTCGTTCTCAGCGCTTCGGCAGGCAGGTCGGCAGAGATGTTATGGACTTTCACTAACCGTAGCGGTTTGTTTACATCGTTATCATCAAAAGTTTTGATGATGTTCAAACCCCCGAAGAAGGTGTAATGGTAGCCGTCTTTATCAATCATATTATAACCCCCGTTAGCGATATTCGTACGGCGGAATCCGATATCGCCCATTTCCTTGCTCAAGGCTACAATGGCGGCATCGTCTTTGGCTTTGTAGGCGGCATCCGCTTTTTTCAGGACTTCAGCGATCTTATCTGGTTGCGCATCCTTTTCCATAGATTCAAAGCCCGGATAGGGCAGGTACGAAACCAGCTCAAAGTCCTCGCCTGTGGCTTTGATTTTCCGGATTCCTTCAACTGATGATGCAATCACGATCCGTTCGCCGTTTACATTCTTAATGGTAGGGCTGCAAGTCCATACCGTAGGAATGGCTTTTACATCCGCTTCTGTCAACTGTTTTCCCTTCGTTGGCCCCGCAAGGGCTACGGCATCGGTAGCGCCCGGGTTGTCATGCACAATGGGGTAGGAGCTCGATGCCAGCCACGGGTTGGTTGCCGGCATGTTGGGAATTGCTACAGTCGTGCTGTCTGTTGCCTGGTCGGAAGTTGTTGTTTTCTCCTGACTGTTGCCACAAGAGGTAAACGTTGCCGTCGCAGCTACTGCGAGCAGGACAGCGATGTTTTTGAAATTCAATTTTGTTGTATACATATACTTCATTATTCTTTTTATATTGTTCACAAAACTTACTTTGTTTTTTCCACAGCCGGGGGTGTCCATGTAAGATTAAGAACTTCTTCTTCGGGCCAGTAGGCTCGCAGGTAAACCGAGAAAACATCGGCAGGCGCCGGAATCCAGTTGCTTTCTTTATCCGTGCCTGGTGAAGAGTGTTGTATGTATAGTGTCAACGAACCGTCGGGGTTGTTTTTAAGGTCTTTGTTTTTAGTGCCCTTAGAGAAAACTTTTTGCTGATTATCGTAAAATAAGTGTTCGTTGTTATACACAGTCAACGACCAGAATCCTTTTACAGGCGGAAGTTTTCCATTTTCAAATGTAATTGTATAGCTGCCGTCTTTACCGTTCAGACGTACTCCTTTCGAATCCAGATCCTGATAGAAATATGAAGTTTCGTTGCCCAGGTTGATGAAGATGTTAGATTTAGCCATAGCTACGCGTGTCAGGTAATCGGTACCGAATGCAGCCCCATTTCTGGGTGTTGTCCAGTAATTACCCACAGGAACACCTATATTCACAAAATCGCGAAGGGGACGAATCAATTCTTTTTCGGCATCCACAGCTGATTTTATCAATGTGGTTTTCAGTTCAGGATTGTCTTTGGCGGCATCTAATATGGAATTAAACAGCGCATATATCGATTCTTCACCTTTGAGTGGTGGAACTATTTTCATGATCGCGGGAAGTTCATCAAAAAACTTTTCGGGAACCACCCAGGAAATTTCCTCTTTCAGGTTAGCATGCTTCGGATCGGGAAATGATGGTGTTTTAGTATAATCCAGTGTTTGCACCTTTCCCGTAAACTTGTCAAGCGGGTAAACCATGATTTGATTGATCAGTTTCACGGCTTCCGCTTTATCTTGGGGATCGTCGTTCATAAATACACGCGGCAGCACATACGATTCATTCATATCCGAACGTATAACGGCATTGATGCCTTTAGGAGTTTCCCCTTTCCAATCGGGTCCTGTGATCAAATAGAATCCGGGTTTGGTATCATACATTTTTCCTAAACGACCTATGCCATCGGTACGCAGGTTGCCCACCTGATATACCCAGAAGCGGTCGCCGAAATCAGGAATCTGAACAACCACCGGACTTTCGTTCAATGCCAAGAATGAAACCCCATAGGCCACATCTTGGTTTGGACATACCACATAACGTTCCATCGGATCCATATAGTCCGTCAGCAAGCTCGAATGATTAATGGGTGCTACAGGCACAATTCCAGCGTTACGTCCGGGTTCAGGCACCTCCCGCATACCCAGTATGCGGTTGTGTACATTTACCATTGGCCATCCCCACATATACATGAATTTTCCCATCTCATATACGTATTCCCTAGTCATAATTGTTCCAGGCTGTGGGCCGGATAGTTCCGTTTGTTCAATTTTGCTTTGCGGTTGTTCAACCTTGTTCTGCGATTGGTTGCAAGCTGTAAACGTTGCCGTCGCAGCTACTGCGAGCAGGACAGCGATGTTTTTGAAATTCAATTTTGTTGTATACATACCTGGTTTATTTTATTTTCTGTACTCCCGGTAAATGATAGCTGCCATTCAAAATAGGAGATTCGGCCCCGTATAAACGCATAGTAAGGTTGAAGCTGCCTTTGGGCGCCGGCAACCAGTTAGATTGTTTGTCTTTACCGGGATTTTCGTTCTGGATATAAAGATCAATCGAACCATCTTTGTTGTATTTCAATCCGTCAGTGGTGCTACCGATACTGTAGCGTTTAAAATCGTTCTCTACAAAGAACATATCATCACCAAACATGTTCAGATTCCAAAATACCGTAACAGGTGGAATTTGGTCTTTGTTCATATGAAGCACATATTTGTTGGCACCGTCGAGTTTATTGCCATCGGCATCAACAACAGTGTTGGGATAAAGCGATTCTTCGGCAACATTCGCCCCAAGCACAGTTTTAGCCAATGCTGCACGAAGCGTAATGTCATATCCTGCACGGCCATTACCCATCGTGTAACGCCAGCCATTCACAACTGTAGCCGTAGATAGTTTCGCATTTTCAATCAATTGGTCGGCAACGCCTATGGCACGTGCCAGGCCGCGTTTGGTCGGCTCATCTAAACTCTGCCAGTCGAAGCCTCTCTTTGCGCTTAATCCAATTTGATGAAAAAGCATCACAAAAGGATCCGAAAAATCGGCATTGCGCGACAGATAAAGCTGCATGCCGAAACCAAGTTGTTCGAAGTAACGCAGATTTTCAGGAGCCTTGGGGGTGAAAATATATTTTTGCAACTCCATCTTGGGGATGGTATAATTCAACCCTTGTTTCTGAAAAACGGAATAGGGCAACAAATGAAAACTTTGTTGCTCCTTCACAGCAGCAAGAAGATCTTTATCTCCGTTAACTGCTATACGAAGAGCGATGATAGCTTGGTTTGTATTAACTTTGATTTGTTCCATTCCGTAAGGAACAGGTCCGTTGTAATCGGGACCTGTAACAAAATACAAACCAGGTTCCTCGCCTTTGTAGCCTCCCAGGTTCCGCACAACTTCATCGTACATATTGCCCACTTGGATAATATACCAGCGGGGAGATTCCAGTTTTGGTACTTTAACCACAAGCGGCTCTATACTCAGATCGCCATTGCCATACGCATCAATAGTTACATTGTTGGGAGTTACCACGTAACGGTCGGCAGCGGTTTTTAGCTTGTCAAACTTGCGGAAATAATTAATGTAAACAGCTCCTGATTCTGCACCATGTGAATTAGTAAAAACATAGTCGTAGAATGGCCGTCCCCAGATGGCAGCTTGTACACCCACAGTGTAAGCCTGTTCTTCCTTCGCCTGATCAGGCGTTAGTTTTTGAGCATTTGTTTGGGCATACAATGGTAAGCTGCAAATAACAGCCACGATAATGGAAAAAATTTTGATCCTTGATTTCATTTTCTTAAGTATTTAAAACTGTGTATTAAACCCAACAAATAATTGGAATTTTGGTTGACCGGCTCCCTGAGCTGCCACAGAAAATTGTGGCTCCGCGAATATGTTGAAAGTGGTTTTATCTGCTTTCATTACTTTCCCAATTCCCAATCCCACCGGAATGTTGTAAAATCCATTTGTAAGGTTGAACGACCAAATACCTGTACTTCGCAGGTAAGTTCCACCACCGGCTTGCCAAATAAAAAATACCTGAGGTGTTAATAAACTTACATCATCCCTGTCCTTATCTCCTGCAAAAGAAGTTTGCCATTGAAGCAGAGACCCGAATTGAATCGTATGACTTTTCGAAAAGTACGCCATAGCCGACAATCCCGTTTGCCATTTGCCTTGCCCCAGGTTATGACTACCGGTTGGCGCCACTAATATCGGACCTGCTCCCATACTGATTCCCTCCTTTATTGGAATTTTGTAAATAGCAAACATGCTGAAATCTCCAAATCCGGTGGTAGGTGACTTTTCAGGCAACGATTGCGTAACAACTGGCATGGTAGCTCTAAGCAAAAATTTTCCTACAGGTTGCGCATAGCGAAACATCACCTGGTTCATGGTCACATCTTTTGTGCCATACAGCGAGGGCATTAAATAGTTGTGCACATTGAAGCTTTTTCTTCTCGCTAAAGGATTGTTTGCCTCTTTAATGGTTTCCGCATCTAGTTCTTTTTGCTGTGCCATAATATTTGTTGAAAAACAGCTTATCAAAAAAACGGCGATCAGGTTGAGTTTTGTAATCTTATTCATAGAGTGATTTTTTTTATTGTTATCATAATTTTTATTGGATAATGCAGGCTCGAACAATAATCTCCATGTATTTGTAATGCGAGATATCTTGCCTTCTATAGATTAAACAGTATTTGAATAAATTTTGTTTGCTAACTGTTTCGATCATGTATATTTTTTTTACAAACTACTCTTATACTTCACACAGCCGGAGAATGCGTAATGTTTTTTATGGAACCGGCGGTAGTGCTACTATTAAGCATCGTTGTGTCACTCACTTGTACGGTAGTAAGGCTATTGAGCAAGGGGGTTATAACATTTTATATTATACTAGTACAGCATAACAGCTTCTGCATATCAGAAAACACACCTGTTATTTTAATGAAAAGTTATATTCACAGAAATGCGTGTAAATAACCTTTCTGTTTTGGCAGCTTTCGTTGAAATAAACAATCGCAAGTAATGCGTTATGGGAAATGGCCTACTTTAATTGCCGGCACATTTCAATTGATTTGTGAGACCAATTGTGCAGTCTCCAAATTCCAGAGATTTTTTTGAAATGGTTACATGGTGGGTAATTCTGTAAGAATTAGAGTATAGTTTACTATAGCTAAAGTTGAAGAAGAATATGACAGGAATTAAGCCATTCGACTTATCAGGTCGGGGTAACCCGGCATGTGCCATAAGGGTTCCATATTTCCTCATGTATGTATCATATGTATCATACAGATGATGTAGATAGTAGAGGGCTTACTGAACTCCTGCTGGCATGATCTTCATTCAAAAAAATCTCAATATTATATTAAAGATCGAGCTGGCATAGCTCTATCAGTTGATTTTAAGGATGGTGATGTAGTTAATATTTTACCAGTATAAAACTATAAGGTATTGGTATGATCCTGATCCAACACCGGTTATTTACAATACCTTGTGGTACAAATTTTATTTTTGTAGGAACAAATGTAGTAATTAAATGCTTAAACTTTTTATTGCTACTTAAATTTCAAAAAAATATTAACAGATTATTTTTGAATTATAAATGACCTGAGCTGATTAAAAATAAACCGTCGAATGTGTGAGTTTTATTACTAACTATTATAAATATACGAAATTTTGCATTTTGATTTAAACGCCGGAAAACCGCGACTTAAAAGCCAGAAACCACGCCAAATATCAAACGATTTTACCGGCAATTAAAACCAGGTTGGAATGTTGCTAACAGCAATAGCATAAAGTTGTAAGGCTACAAGCCTTGTAGAGCATAAGATTTAATAGCTGTTTTCCTGTCAACAATTTTTACAATGGAAAATTTAGTTTTCATTTTATTCATAAAGTATTGGCGAACTAAATACCTAATCCTATATTGAATTATTGAAATGCCATTCCAATTCATTTCCGCATTTTCACATTTCCACATTTCAATAGCATTACTACCGTACAAGTGAGTGACACAACGATGCTTAATAGTAGCACTACAGCCGGTTCCCAATAAAATATCTTTGAACAGCATGAAGTATAACAATCTATAGCATCTCAAATTATAAGTTCATTTAGCTTCGTCATAGTTCACGTTAATTGAAAGAAAAAGATGGCAGTTTATTTGGACAATATGTAAATACACCAATTCAAATGTCAGTACTCACGCTGCATTAAAAAAGCTGTTAGTTGCTTAAGCGGCTCTTTGCGCACACTCAGTACAGCAATTTCTTCGAGGTGATACAACGCTTTTTGGGTGTATTCTTCCTGCAATGCCACAGCCCATTTATCCACTCCGCATGTTTTAAATATTTCAAGTACACGCTCCACTTTATCGGACGTGCTATCATTCATTAGGCTGCGCATTTGCTGAAGCTGCTGTTCATTGCAGCATTCCAATGCTTTTATCATGAGGAATGTTTTTTTATTTTCTCTTATATCGCCGCCGGTTTGTTTTCCTACTTTTTCGGGATTGCCAAATGCGTCAAGATAATCGTCCTGAATTTGAAAAGCTATTCCAAGGTTTCTGCCAAATTCATAAATGTGTTGCTGATTGCCTTCGCTGGCGCCGCCAAGTATGGCGCCAAGCTTCAGGCTTGCGGCAAGCAATACGGATGTTTTCAACTCTATCATTCGAATGTATTCTTCCATCTGCACGTTTTGCAGATTTTCAAAATCCATGTCCAGTTGTTGTCCTTCGCACACCTGCTTTGCAGTTCTATTAAATAAATGCAATACTTTGGGCAGGATATCGACTTTTATTTTGTTCAGATAATCATAAGCCGCTACCAGCATAACATCGCCGCTAAGCAGCGCGGTGGCTTCTCCATACTTTGAATGCACTGTAGGCAGGCCGCGGCGCAGCGGAGCCTTATCCATTATATCGTCGTGTATCAATGTAAAATTGTGAAACAATTCTATGGCGGTTGCCACATGCCAGGTGTCATCTTTAATGTCGTCAAACAATTCGTTTGCCATCAGGCATATTGCCGGGCGTATGCGCTTTCCGCCGATTGATAAAAAATAATCAGCGGGTGCATAAAGTGTTTCCGGTTTTCCGGGAAAATGATTTGTATTGAATTTATGATTAAAAAGCCGGCTTAATGTTTCAAATGTATGCATGATAATTTTGAATCGTTAAATAGTTTGTTACTCGTTTATTGTGCCTG
Source organism: Flavihumibacter sp. (assembly GCA_031553495.1). Lineage (GTDB taxonomy): Bacteria > Bacteroidota > Bacteroidia > Chitinophagales > Chitinophagaceae > Pinibacter. The sequence continues at coordinate 53,318 of JAVBLN010000005.1, read as the reverse complement.
GCTGCAAAGTTACACAAAGTAGGAGATTGTCTGAATTTGGATTTGTGGGGGAAACGGCACACAGATGACACTGATTAGACTGATTTGCGCAGATTGTCTGAATTTGGAATTGCAGGATTAATGGATTTAAGGATTGCTTTTAATAAGAACATAATCCATTAATCCTATAATCTGATAAATTCAAATTCAGACAACTATTGCTTAAAATAAGTAACGGATAAGCACAGGCCCGGAGGCCTGCGCTAGTAAAAGATTTGGATTTGCGGGATTAACAGATTAAAGGATTGCTTTTACTGAGAAAATATCCCATTAATCCTATAATCCGATAAATCCAAATTCAGACATTTTTAAATTATCCCAATTCTATTTTTTCTTCTTTGTTTTTTTTGTTTTAGCGGTAACCGGTTCTTTTTTCAGTTTCTTTTTCTTTTCTTTTTTAATAGCGGCCTGCTTAACAGGTTCTTCTGTTTTAATGCTGGTAAGCACCCATTCATAATCCAGTTGGCGCTTGGTAAGGTTGGCTGCCACCACTTTAATGCGAACTTTATCGCCCATTCTAAACGATCTGCCGCTGCGTCTTCCTACCAATGCATATTCGTTTTCTATATGGCGAAAATCGTCATAATCAAACAGGCTGTTTATACTTACCAGCCCTTCGCATTTATGTTCTATAGTTTCAACCCAAAAACCAAAACCTGCAACACCGCTTATCACACCTTCAAATTCTTCGCCAAGGAAATTGTGCATGTATTCCACCTGCTTGTATTTGTTGGCGGCACGCTCTGCTTCCATAGCGGCTCTTTCGCGATCGCTGCAATGCTTGCATTTCGCTTCCATTTCCTTATCGGGCTTAATATTGTTATCAAGCATTTCCTGCAGCACACGATGCGCCATTATATCGGGATAGCGGCGAATAGGGGAGGTGAAGTGCGTATAATTGGTGAAGCCCAAACCATAGTGCCCAATATTTTCTGAAGTGTACACGGCTTTTGCCATGGTGCGGATGCCAAGCTGTTCAAGCACATGCTGTTCGGGTTTTCCCTGTACATCCTGCAACATGGTGTTGAACGATTGAGCAATACCTTCCGGCGTTTTAGTATCAAATTTATGTCCGAATTTTTTTGCGAACTCAACAAATGGCAACAGCTTTTCCTCATCCGGTGTGTTGTGCACACGGTATGGAAAAGGCACCGGTTTCTTTTGTATTTTAATTTTACTGACAGTTTCCGCTACAGCTCTATTTGCCAGCAACATTAGTTCTTCAATTAATTGATGAGCTTCTTTGCTTTCTTTGATAACAATGCCAATGGGTTTTCCCTGCTCATCAAGTTTGAAGCGCACTTCCTGCGATGAAAAGTTGATAGCGCCTTTTTTAAAACGTTGTTTACGTAAGCGTTGAGAGATCTTATTTAATATAAGTACTTCGTTTTTGTACAATCCGTCTTCCTTTTCAATTATATCCTGTACTTCTTCATAAGTAAAACGGTGATCGGAATGAATAACAGTGCGGCCTAACCAGCAGTCTTTAATTTCCGCTTTTGGCGTTATTTCAAAAACCGATGAAAAGGTAAATTTATCTTCGTTAGGACGCAGTGAGCACAATTCGTTTGATATACGCTCCGGAAGCATCGGATTCACTCTGTCGGGCAGGTAAACTGATGTTGCACGTGTGTAAGCTTCTTTATCAAGAACGGTTCCGGGTGTAACATAATAACTTACATCCGCGATATGTACACCAATTTCATAATTGCCATTTTTTAAAACCCTGAAGGATATGGCATCATCAAAATCTTTCGCATCAAAAGGATCAATTGTTATGGTAAACGTTTTACGAAAATCTTTTCTTTTCTTAAATTCTGATTTTGATAATTGATCAGGAATGAGCGCTGTTTCTTCAATAGCTTCGCTGCTAAAACCAATAGGAAAGCCGTTTTCTAAAATAATTTCACGCATCGCGAATTCATTGTCGTCGGCGGCATCCATTAGTTTTATTACTTCACCGGTGGGTTTTTTATTTTTTTCCCAGCCGGTAATGCGTACCATAACGCGGTCGTTGTTTTGTGCATCATTAAGTTTCTCAATAGGAATATAAATATCCGTCATTGGCTTTTGCGACTCTGCTATAAAGAACGCGAAGTTTTTGTTCATGTCTATGCGGCCAACAAATTCTGTTTGTTTTCTTTCCACTACTTCTGTTATAACACCTTGTACACGGCCAATTTTATGAGGATCGCTAACTACTTTTACACATACCGTATCGCCATGTAAGGCAGTATTAAAATCGTTTGGTCTTACTAATATGTCGGTTTCTAATTGCGGTACAATTATATACCCAACTCCGGATCTTGTAATGTCGAGTACGCCTTTATACTCATGAATATTTTTTGTCGATTTCTTTTTCCTGTTTTTCGAATGTTTTTTGCTCATGATTTTTTTTATTAATAGAAAGGAACAATGGGAGGATTAAGTGGTTGTTGGTTGTTGCCATGAAATACTACCGATGAAGTGATTGCGACGCAACGATGATGCCATGAAAAGCTGTCGCTGGTATCCCCAAAAAATAACTCAAATAACCTCATGTTTTCTTTAATCATCGCCTGACTTCTGACCTCTGCTTTCTCTATTTATAAATGTAATAATTAAATTGCTGAAATCATCGCTTTCGTCAAACAGAAATTGCATTTCAATGGGTATTACATAGAATGGGAGTTCTTGCAGGTTTTGTTCAAATTTTACCAAACGCACCGCATCTTTCTCTGTTGTTAAAATTATTTTTTTTGTTGCTTGTATGGCATTGAATTTTTTCTGAATGTCGTTTAAATCATCTATTGTAAAAATAAAATGATCGCTATAAGCCTGTTCATAATAACATTTACTTTTTTCATTCAACATTTTTTTTAGTGGCACCGGATTCGCGATTCCCGTTACCAGCAATACTTCCATGTCGTCGTTCAGTTCAATTGTTGTTTTGTTTATAATGTGATAAAGCGCTCCATAGCGAATGGTGGAAAAAAATACTTGCTGCTCCGGCAATGGTGAAAGCGCTTTTATGACGGATTGTTTTTTTTCCTGCGAAAGATCGCCGGGACATTTTGTTACCACAATTATATCGGCACGATGAGCGCTGGATTTTAAATCGCGCAGATCGCCGGTGGGTAAATACCAATCGTAAGTATATAAATTACTATACTCGGTAAGCACAATATTAAAGCCTGCTTTCACCGATCTGTGCTGAAACGCGTCATCAAGAATGATGACCTCCGTTTTCGGTTTATCGTGCAGCAGCATTGGAATAGCGAACAATCTTTCTTCGCCAACTGCCACTGCCAATTGTGGAAATTTATTATGAAATTGCATAGGCTCGTCGCCTATTTCAAGCGCTGTAGTGCCCGGCCCTGCTAGTGCATAGCCTTTTGTTTTACGCTTATAACCGCGGCTGAGCGTGGCTGTATTAAATTGAGGTAACAATAATTTTGCCAGGTATTCCACCATTGGCGATTTTCCTGTGCCGCCCACAGCAAGGTTTCCAACGCAAATAATGGGCAAGTTGAACGACGCCGATCTTATGATGCCTTTATCAAATAATTTATTGCGCAACCAGACTACTAAAAGATAAACAACGGAAACCGGAAATAATAAAATGCGAATAGGTTTTAAAAGCGGTATATTAAAATTCATGTGTTCTGTTAGGTGTAATACATATATTTAAAGGTACATCAAATTCGTTGATATCATCAATACTATCAACCGGATCAAAATAACTGCATCCGATTTTGATAACATCAGGGCGGCAGGTTGCAAGGAATTTATCATAATAACCTTTGCCATAGCCAACCCTGTAACCGTTTTTATCGAACGCCAGCAGCGGAGTAAGCACCAAATCTATAGCTTTGGGATCAATAGTTGTGCCGTCAATTGGTTCTGTTATATTATAATCATTGACCTTGAAATTTGTATTTTCATCAACCAGCACAGCTTCCAGGTATCCGTTTTTTATAAGCGGATATACCACCTGCAAACCCGGAATTCTGAAAGAAAGATAATCGGTGAACAGATGTGTGTTTAGCTCGGCCATTGTTTGCAGAGGCCAATAACTCATCACCACTTGTATGTTATCGTACCAAAGCTGCTGAAAACTTATAAGCAGCAAGTCGTCGAATTTCCGCCTTTCTTTCTCAGGAAGTTCAATTCTTTTTTGCTTGTATAATTTTCTTATTTCTTTTTTTGTCATAACACTTTCTTCAAAGCTTCCTGCAAATTTACAGCCTGGTGGCTTATAAAACTTTTGTCAATATTACCTGTAAATGGAACACTTCCCAAAGCGGGATAGCCGCTCCATTTCGCAATTTCGCTTTCGTAATGCAGGTATTGATCGTTGAATATCCAGCCTGCCACATTAATATTTCTGGCCTTGCAAGCCTGCGCCGTAAGAATGGAATGATTAATGCTGCCCAGGTAATTTCTGCTCACCAGTATTACGGTTGCGTTAAGTTTTGCAATAAGATCAATTACAAATTCATCTTCATTCAGAGGAACGAATAAGCCTCCGGCACCTTCCATTACAAGCGGTTTCCCGGTTTTTTGAATGGCATAAAAATCGTCTGCGATTTTGTTGAGATCAATATGAATGTTTTCTTCTCTTGCCGAAATATGTGGCGATGCCGGCAGTATAAGCTTATAAGATTCTTTGTGAAAAACCGAATGCGAATTAGTTATTCTTTCTTTGATCCATTCGGTATCGGTACCGTCGTCGAAGCCGGCCTGAACAGGCTTCCAGTAGTCGGCTTCCAGCGCTTCCGTAACTATTGCGGCCACTAAGGTTTTACCAATTTCTGTTCCAATGCCTGTGATAAAAATCGGGTTCATAGATTAAAAATTTGTTTTGATGGTTTGTTTTTTAAGTTTCGAATATCGTAAAATGTACAAGCTTTTTTATGATGTCAGCCGCATTGCTACTATTGAGCATCGTTGTGTCACTCACTTGTACGGTAGTAATGCTATTCAGCAAAGTGCAACATTTCCAATTTTCATCTTGAATTTTTTAAAATTAAAACTACAAATTGTTGAAGATAGTGAAAATAGTTTATCGTAAAGATTGCAAAGCTCGCTTAACCTTTTCTGTGTCCCGTCCTGAAAAAAGTAGACATTTATTTTAGTTGTTTAACCACAAGGGGCACAATAGAGGCTCAAGGTACACAAGGGTTTGCTGAATCGTTACCAACCTTTGTGTGCCTTGTGCTTTCCTGGTGAACCTTGTGGTTAAAATAAATTGAGAATGCTGTATAGTTGAAAATTGAAAGTTGAAAGTGCTTTAAGCATATATTGCATGTGAAAATAAAAGCACTTACTACTCATAACTCATAACTTGTTCAATAGCATTACAACCGTACAAGTGAGTGACACAACGATGCTTAATAGTAGCAATACCGCTGGTCCCCAAAAAACAGATGCATGAAGTTATGTGGTGCAAAGTATAAAATAGCAGAAACGACCAGCCATTTGGATATTATTATTTAAATTTATTAAAACTTGTTTTTATGAAACCAAAACTGATCTCTAACCCGAAAAACGTATTGTACTTATTGGCTGCTATTGTATTGGCATTGGTTTTTTCAATAAATGCGGAAGCGAAAAAATCAACAAAGTTTAGAGCGTTGGTGCTATATGAAAACGGCGGACACCATCTGGCATATTCAAAAGCGGCAAAAGTGTGGCTGGATAAATTGGCAGTAGAAAAAAATTTCGCTATCGATTATATTAATAGTACAGATTCGATTGATGATAAATTTTTAAAACGTTATAAGGTGTTTATACAACTGGATTACCCTCCTTATACCTGGCCAAAAAAAGCAGAGGACGCTTTTATAAATTACATTAATCGAGGCAAAGGCGGCTGGATAGGTTTTCATCATGCCACATTGCTTGGCGAGTTTGACGGATACCCCATGTGGCAATGGTTTTCAGACTTTATGGGGGGAATAAGATTTTCTAATTACATAGCAACATTCGCAAATGGTAATGTAACTGTTGAAGATTCAATACATCCATGTATGAAAAATGTGCCGAAAGATTTTGTGATTAATAAGGAAGAATGGTACACTTACAATAAAAGTCCTCGTGCGAATGTACATGTGCTGGCCAGCGTAAATGAATCAAGCTATAGTCCGCAAAGCAATGTGAAAATGGGTGACCATCCTGTGGTGTGGACGAACAAAAATGTTGCGGCAAGAAATGTTTACATTTTTATGGGACATGCGCCTGAACTATTTGATAACACGGCTTACACTACTTTGTTCCGCAACGCGATTTTTTGGGCGGCCGGCAAGTGAGAGAATGCCGTGAATTTGTAAACTGAAGATGCAGAATTATGAGTAGAAAACATGTTAAAACAGAAATTGAAAAGAAATGCAAAGAGATAAAAAAACTTTCTACAAAAGTTGTGAATGGCTTTGAAAAAGAGGACATTCATGCGTTTAGGGTAACTGTAAAAAAATTGCGGGCATTACTAAGAATGCTGAATGAGAATAAAGATCAAAAAGAACTTAAAATTCCTGGCGGTTTAAAAGCGTTTTATAATTGCGTGGGAATGATCCGAAATGTTCAATTATTTATTCATACCATTAAAAATGAAAAGAAAGAAGAAGCGTTATCTAGTTTAATTCAGCGACTTGAAGCGCAGAAAGATGCTTATAAAATAATGGCCCGCCAACTAACCGAACAGACGCAGGTTTTAAAAAAGAAAAAATTACTAAAGAAAATAAATACCGGCATTTCCAAAAGGACTGTTCATCGTTTTATTAAAAGAAAACAGGAAGCATTGCACAAGCTCATATCTGCAGGAAACACAGAAGTTAATATGCACGCTATCCGAAAGATATTAAAAGACATTTTATACAACTGGAAATTTATTCAACGTTTTGGAAGATCTGAAATAATTGTTGCGCTTCAGTTTGAACAGCATATACAAAAGATCACTTCTCAATTGGGCGACATCCAGGATGTGGTTACCTTCCGGGAAATACTGAACTATGAAGAATTAAAAGGAATAGACGAAGGCGCTGCTAAAGAAGAATTAATTAAGCAGCTTACGGATTCAAAAGAACAATTAAAGCTGCCCATACTGGTATATTTGGAAAGAATAAAAAGTGATTTTGAAAATTCAGGGAAAGCCCTCTGAAGATTTTTGTCCACGAATTGCACTAATTAACACGAATGCTTACAAATGAAAACAATAATTTGTGTCAATCCGTGTAATTAGTGGACAAAAAAAATCTACTTACTATATTTTTTATCAATCTCCACTAGCCTTGCTAAAATCTCTACAATGCCCGCCTGTTGCACTAATCCCACCGGTTTTTCTTTACCTACTAATCCATTTTCATTCATATTATTTTCAAGCACATTATCAGTACATTGTTTAAACGCGGCAACATACTTCGCGTCATAATGGTGTTGCAGCAATTGCTGATAGCCCCTTAGGAGTACCGCGGTAAACCAATAGTTATCCCTGAATTTTTTGTTGCAGAAATAATCAATTGCATTATCAGCAATGCGTGTGGCTTCCTGCAAGTATTTTTGTTCGCCGGTAATTTCATATAAGTACACATTGCTTTGCAGCATAGTGCCTGTGTTATAGGAGAATACCCATTTCTGAATTTTACCGGATGCCACATCTATATTATCATAGTATAGGCCGTTTGGCATTTGAAGCGTTTTGTTTGTCCAATGATATAGCATCAACGCGGTGTCAAGATAAGGTTGCTGTTTAGTAGCTTTATACATTTGCAATGCTATCAAAATGCCCGGCCCGTTAGAGCAAGTGTTTTTGCTTTCTTTTTTATCTTCCCGCCAGTACAATCCTCCGCCGGTTAGCGTATCAAATCCTGTCATCATGAACTTATAAATATTTTCACCAATGGTAAAATACTTTTTGTTCTTTGTTCTAAAATACGCATCCAGCGCGGCAATACCAATCCATTGGTTATCGTCGTAGTAACGCGAATCTTTTTCCGTTATAATATAAGATGAATAACCAAGGGCAGGCGGGGTAGGGTCTTCATATTTCTTAATACAATTCCATGTGAACGACATATACTTTTTTGAAGAAGAAATCGCTTCCAATTCATTCGCTGTTTGGTACAAACATGTTAACGGCCACAGATATGCGAAAGGTTTGGGATTGTCTTCAGCTCCCGGAAGCTCAACATACAGGCCTGATTTTTCATCATACTGATTTTTATTAATGTTGTTGTACAATTTAAAGCATTCCGTTTTATAATCGTATTTATTTTGCGCCTTCGCCGATAGTACGCAAAAACAAAAGCATAGAAATAGTGCTACAGTAAAAAGTAATTGGGTTCTAATTTTCATAATGTTATTTTTTGTTCTTTGTGAAATCAGGGATCAGATACCAGATATGGTTCAGATATAAGTGTCTTGTATAAGCGAAATACACGCATGTCGAACAGCACCGTTGTTTAACCACAAGGGCCACAATAGAGGCGCAAGGTACACAAGGGTTGGCAGCTCTTCAGCAAAAACCCTTGTGTGCCTTGTGGTTAACAATTTCTTCTGATCTCTGACTTATGACATCTCTACTGCCAAGTGAAGCTTACAACGCAATATTTACATAGGTTTCAGCCGTGCTGCAAATCCTCCGTTCCTAACCATTTTTATTGTTAGCTTATTTCCATTTTTCACCTGAGCCACTTTTTTTCTATAGTCCATTGCCTGGCGACCGGCGTTGATGCCGTCTTCAAACGATGTCATTTCGTAAGTTTTGCCATCTGTAAGAAAATCGAGATTCACGTCAATACTTCTTTCTTTACTGTTCGTCATACCGCCGATAAACCATTCGTTGCCTTTGCGTTTAGCAACTATTACATATTCGCCCACTTCACATTTTAATGCTTTGGTTTCGTCCCATGTAACGGGAACGCTTGCAATAAAATCAGTGCATTCGGCATTGCGATAATACAAAGTCGGATTGTCTGCAAGCATTTGCAAACCGCTTTCAAAAATTACAAACATCGACATTTGATTAGCTCTTGTTCCAATGCCTGCGGCATTCGGACGCTCGGCCCTGTACACATTCGGCTGCATATTGATCATGGCGCCGGGAGTAAAATCCATGGCGCCAACGGCGTTTCGCATAAATGGAAAATAAATACTATTGTCGGGTTTGCAATTGCCCATTTGCTCTAACCCTAAAACACCTTCGTAAGAAAGTATGTTAGGATATTTGCGCTCCAAACCTGCCGGTTTAAAGGCCCCGTGAAAATCGATAAACAAATTATATTTTGCGGCTTCTTTGGCTACACGTTCATAATAATTTACCATCCATTGGTCGCTGCGATCCATGAAATCTATTTTAACACCTTTCACTCCCCATTCATTAAAAGTTTTAAACAAATCGAAATTGTTTTCAACAGTAAGCCATGTGAGCCATAGCACAACTCCTACATTTTTTGTTTTACCGTAACGTATAAGCTCATGCAGGTCCACCTTCGGATTGGGCGTATATGGATCACGTGTACTCTTTGCCCAGCCTTCATCCATAATAATGTAGGGAATACCATACTTCGAAGCAAAGTCGATATAATACTTGTATGTTTCAAGATTATAACCGGCAACAAAATTTACATCAGGTCCATACGGAGACGCGTCGTTCCACCATTCCCAGCTTACCTGTCCCGGTTTTATCCAGGATGTTTCCTGCAATGCGTTCGGTGGCGCGAGTTTAAATGTCATGGTGTTTTCCAGCAACTGCCCGTCGTTTTTAGTGATCACTATGTAGCGCCACGGGTAATTTCTTTTTCCTGCAGTCTTTGCTATATAATCAGCTTCCTTTGTGATCTTTACGCTACGGTCACCATCATCGCCAAACTCAAGTGGCACTTTTGGAAAAACGGAATGCATGCCATTGGTGTTAGTGCCTTTTAAAAACATGCAGGGATAATCGAAAAGATCAGACTCTGAAATAAGCATCTTGTATTCTTTTCTTGTATCGATAAGAACCGGCAGTGTTGACATTTTACCCGCTTCATTAAATTCATTTGAACTTAGATGCGTATAAGGGTATTCGTAAGAAGTTTTAAAAGAGGGTGTTTGCTGTAAGTGCACTAAATAATTTTCAGGAAAATTGATTGCGAAGTCTTCATTCATCACATATGCACTGTCTTTATTGTTCGTTATGAAGCGATAAGCAATGCCGTCATTATATGCCCGAAATTCAACAGCAAAGTTGTTCTTAAAGCTTAGCAACATTCCGTTACAGTGATCTTTAACAGTGGAGAATTTTAACGGAACCACCGGTACAGCTTCGGTATTTATTATAAAACTTCGTTGCTTTTGCAGCTTAGGTTGCTGACCCAATGTTTCATTTTCTAAAGTGAGCTGTAAATAACAATCTTTCAGCAAAACATCATTGTTGCATGTAACAGAATAATAAATTTTGTCTTTTAAATCAATTGAAATTTTTATGCTATTATCCGGCGAAGCAAGCTGTATAAGCTTTTGCGCTTGCGCGGATATTGATGCAGCAATAAAACAAATGACAACTGGTACTGTTAAAAAACGTTTCATTTTCATATTGTTTAAGAATTCAAAAAAATATACACACAGATGACACCGAACAGGCTAACTTTCGCTGAGTGTTTTCTCTTTCATTTCAAGTGCAGCAACGTTTTATAGTGTATAAGAACCGGCAAAAAGCGAAAAGGCCTATTCACCATGTAAATTGGTCACAGGCAGCAGGGAGCAACTATCGCATTTACTTTTTCAAACAGCAGCAAATAATATCAAATGTACGGAACAATTGTTAGGAGGTAGGAATAAACGTTATAGGAGAATACTATTCAGTTAAAACAAGTTTGCAAATATGAAGAGATCAGCGAAGATCAGTTCAATCAGTGTAATCTGTGTGCAATAATATTTAATTAAAACTTTAACCTGCAAGCTACAGGGAAATGATCGGATGGAAATCGTTGTTCCTTTGTATCTGTAAGTACACCATATTTCAGCACTTCAATGTCTTTGCTCACAAAAACAAAATCTATTCTGCCATCGGGTAGTTTGCTCATATAATCAAAACCGTTGAATGTACCTTCGGGGCCGTATGACTTTGCTTGCGAAATAAGTTTGGCATCGGTAAATTGTTCCACTATCGTAGCATAGGCAACGGTTTGCGGAGATGAATTAAAATCGCCGGTTATGAACACAGGAATATTTTTTGCATTCAACTCGTTGATTTTTTTTAAGATCAATTTCGCTCCTTGCTGTCTTGCCTGTTCTCCCATATGATCGAAATGCGTGTTGAACATAAAAAACTGTTTGCGTGTTTTTTTATCTTTAAAGTGAGCCCAGGTGCATATTCGCGGATATGCCGCATCCCAGCCTTTTGAGGGTGTATCAGGTGTTTGCGAAAGCCAGAAAGTACCCGACTGCAATACTGTGTACTTTTCGGTTTTATAAAAAATAGCAGAATATTCCCCACCGGTTTTTCCATCGTCTCTACCGCCTCCCACATAGCTAAATCCGGGAATGGATGCAAGATCATTCATCTGATCATTTAACGCTTCCTGCACACCGAAAATATCAAATGAGTGATATTGTATCAATTCTTTTACCCATTCTTTTCTGTTTGGCCACGCGTTAATTCCATCGGAGGCTATATTAAGACGTATATTATAAGTAGCAACGTTTAACTCTACTTTTTTTTGAGCTTTAATAAAAGCAGGTGAAACGAAAGCTACTATAAGTACAAATAATTTTAGTGAAATAAACCGGCTCATTTTGTTTTAGATTTTTATTGTTGAATTGTTAGATCTTAATTTGGAGGCCGGCGTTAAAGCCCTGATTGGGCTTTGGTTGCGACGCTCCGTTCAACTGTAGAATATCTATTGAACATGAAAGAGTGTTTGCTAAAAGACATTAGCCCAATTAATATTCTGCCGCTGAAGTGTGCGACGCAACCAAAGCCAAATCAGGGCAATACTGCTGACTTACAAATAATAAACATTAAATAGAACGCTGCTGAAAATTTTATTAGTAATCACTCAATACACAAAATATAATAGGAAAGAAGCAATCTCAATGAAGAGATTGCTTCAAAACATACTAGTGGTCTATTTTTCGTTGTCATAGATCTCTTTTATTTCTGCAGCAGTTAAATCGATGTCGTATATGCGCACATCATCTATTGAGCCTTTAAATGCCTGCACCCAATCAGCATGGCTTCCATTATAACCGATATAAAATTTTTCTGCGGGAGTGCCGCCTTCTTCATTATACCGCAATGCGCCGGCAGGTGATAACGTAAATGATTCCACGAATTCGCCATCTATATAAATTGTGCATGCGCCTGACGAAGCTTTGTAGGTGTACGCAATATGATACCACCTGTCAGTGGGAAAATGCCCGGTTGGTATCGCATGATCTTCATAACCAAAATTCATGTTGTAAGTTACATACCTGGTATAGGACCCTTCAAGATAAATGCCATAACCGGTAGCCCAATAACCTTCTTCCGTTTGCGACACTACAAACTGGTAGGAGTCGAAAATTGGTCTCATCCATGCGGATATGGTTAAATTGGCAGATCGCAGTTTGTCATCTGATGGCACAGAGAACCAGACATCCGTTCCATTGCCTTTGAAGCAGGAAGCTTTATAACCATTTCTGTCTACGCCATAAGCCATTTTATTAATAGCAGGAGTGCGGTCTGCAACTTGTTCTTTTATATTGTTATTGAAGTTCCAGTATGCTATTTGGTGCGCAGCATTTACAACTGTGTAAACAGTGGCGTCAGGCTGATTTATGGAATTGGCAGGCGCATAAGTTCTATCCCTGTCTTTGTCTGCAGTTTCTTTTTTACAAGCGCTGAACAACAATACGCCTGCAAAAATATATGTGCATATTTTGATGATACTTAATGTTGATTTCATTGTACACATTTTAGATTCATTAAAAATTACCATCCGGGATTTTGATAAATAGTACCCTGGCTTAAATTAACTTCATCGGGAGGTATAGGATACAGCTCATGCTTACCTACTTTAAATCCTTGTCCGGCCAATACTGTAGCCGCCTGCTTAGTGCGAACCAAATCCCAGAAACGGTCTTGCTCACAAGCAAGCTCAAGTCGACGTTCATTCCAAACCTGCTGTATGGTAGGGCTAGAAATAGGAGGGAGGCCTGCTCTTGCACGCACTTTATTCAAAGGCGTTGCAGCGTCTCCACCCGTATGCACTGCAGCTTCTGCATTCATCAGCAATGCCTCTGCATAGCGCATAATGCGAATATTCTGATCGCTTCCATAATAGGCCAGTGTAATGGGAAAGCGTGATGGCACATAAGCTTTGCCGCTATACCGGGGAACTGAAACGCCAGGCATTTCAACAGAGCCCTCAATCAAATCGCCATCAGGCGTTACGTCACCTCTGTATAAAATGGTTGCTTTTTTTCTAATCACATCGCCCGCCGCATCAAAAGCCGCAGCCAGGTTATCGGAAGGCGCTCCCCAGCCCCATGCGTCAAATTGATTGCGCACACCTTGTATTTGCGAATACTGGCAACTGGAAAGTCCCCAATCATCTCCAATATTTGAGCATAAAACTTCAAAAATGGATTCTGAACAAAATTCCTGTTCAGGCCTGAACAATTTGTAAAAATCAGGATATAACGAATACTTGTTGCTTGCAATAATTTCATCAGTAAGCGCTTTGCATTCAGTCCATTTTTCACGATAGAGGTATGCTTTTGCCAGCAGGAATTTAGCGGCCCATTTCGTGGCTCTGCCAAGTTCTGCGGCAGGCACCGCATCCGGCAAACCCGGTATTGCTTCGTTAAGATCTTTTTCAATAAAATCCCATGTTTCATCTACCGATTTGCGCACTCCGGCTTCAGCTCCCACGGGCACACGGTCCACTATTGGAACACCTCCAAAGCCGCGTACCAAATAGAAATAATGGAATGCTCTAAAAAATTTCGCTTCAGCTATAAAGCGGTCTTTAGTGGACTGATCCATTGCAACTTCCGGAACATTTGTTATAATCTGGTTGCTCAGGTTAATGCCCGAATATCTGCCGCCCCATAAACTTCCGTTTAGGCCTTCATCGGCAGTAAACTGGAAACGGCTATATGCAAGCGCCCACTCACCATCACCGGCCACACTTCCTTTAATTACATTGTCGGAAGTAAACTCGCTTAAGATGAGGTAATTTGTTCCTCCGAAAACAGCGTAGCTGCGCAGGAGACCATACATTGAAACCATTGCCTGTTTTGCATCATCAGCATTCTGATAAAATTTAGATTGCGGAATTTCACCTTCTGCAGGAAATTCCATGTACTTGTTGCAACCTGCAAACAAGCTTAATATGATTAATAAGACAAAACTTCGTCTCATAGAAAAAATTTTATTTTTGATTGAATCTTTTTTTGGATACCATCGGTATTGCTACTATTAAGCTTCTGTTGTGTCACTCACTTGTGCGGTAGTAATTCTATTGAGCGCATCATCACATTTTCACATTTGCTTAAAACGCCATGTTCACACCAAAGTTGATGATACGTGACAACGGATAAATACCATTGTCAAGTCCCATATTTGTAGCTGTTTGCATAGTATCAAAATTGCCGGCGCCAACAATTTCCGGTGAATAACCTTTATACTTGAAAAATGTAAACAGGTTTTGCGCGGTAATGAAAATCCTTAATTTCTTAATACCGGTTTTCGATAATACCTGCTCCGGTAATTGATATCCTATTTGCAAATTTCTTAGGCGGAAATAATTTCCGGATTCAACAAAGAATGTATTCGGGATGGAATTCATACCACCGGCAACATCTGCACTCGGATAAGAATTTGAAGATCCTTCACCATGCCAGCAATGGTTAAAAAAATTGATATCGTAATTTTCATTTCCAAAACGGTTCACACGTTTTTTGTTGTATATCTTATTACCCGCAACCCCTTGAAAATCGGCGGATATATCAAACTGGTGAATATTCAATCCTATGTTAAAACCATATAACAATTTTGGCAAATAGCTTCCCACGCCAACTCTGTCGTTTTTATCCAGTATTCCATCACCGTTCAAGTCCGCATATTTCAAATCGCCCGGCACAGCATTTGGCATAATAACATTTCCATTCTTGTCTTTATAGTTTTTCACTTCATCCAAATTCTGGAACACACCAATCGCCTGGTACACATTGAAATCGCCTACGGGACGGCCCTTTTGCGTGAAAGTAGCCTGGTTTCCGCTAAATACATTCGCGTCATAATATGGCGAAACCCCCGGTGCCAGCTTTAAAATTTCATTGTGAATGGTAGTTATGTTTCCACCCACTCTGTAAGAAATCTTGTCTGTTATGTTATCATTCCAGTTCAGAGACACTTCCACACCTCTGTTAAGCACCCACGCCACATTGGCGCTTTGAGTAGCCCATTGCCCAGCACCCGCCACCATCAATGGTTTCAATTGGAAAACCGCATTACTTGTAACGCGGCGGTAGTAATCAACAACGGCTGTTAAACGGTAATTAAATAATGTGGCATCAAATCCTATATCATACTCAGATGTTTTTTCCCATTTTATCTGGTTCACACTTCCAATGTTATTACGTCCCTGGTCAATATTAGTTGAGCCATAAGGGCCAAAAATTGCTGAGTAATAAGGCCCACCTTCAGTTAAGGCTGTATAAGCGTTAACTGGCACATTGGCATTACCTAATTCTCCATAGGCCGCTCTAATTTTCAAATAATCAAGGAACTTCACTTTATCCATAAAGTTTTCACTCGACATTATCCAACCAAGACCGATGGATGGGAATGTAGACCATCTGTTATCGGCAGGAAAGCTCGACGACCCGTCCCGTCGCAATGTGGCTGTAAGAAGATAGCGGTTCTTAAACGAGTAATTGATACGACCGTAATAGGATGTTGATTTTACTTTAGCATAAGGCGCATTGCCAACAGAAAATCCTGATGACGGGCCATTATTAAAATAAAGTGTAGCATCGGTATAATAGGGAACATTTATGTTCTTTACATTCAAATACTCTCCACCTGTTGATACTGCTGAAAAGCCTACCATTGCTTTTAATTTGTGATCGCCAAAATTCTTATCGTAGGTAGCCGTATTGTCCCACACATAATTGATATTATAGTCGCTTTCTTTGGTCAAACTTCCGGTATCATACTGAATAGTAGAAATCCTGTAGTGAGGTATATATGTTTTTGAAAAAGTGGTTCTTATATCCGGAGTAAATGAAGTGCGTATTGTTATATCATTCACCGGCTTCACTTCCAGGTAAGCATTAACAAGCGCCCTGATATTATCATTCTCATTATTGTAGTAGTACTGTGTAGCTGCAGGATTACTAAATTGCCCAATTCCGGTTGGATCTGTAAAATTACCATTCGCATCTTTCGGTGCAAAAACAGGTGGAGAAATAAATGCAGCGGCAAATACATCTACCGGCGCATGTTCCCGCCATCCGCTAAGAGTGGCATTGTAACCGGTTTTAACATGTTTGCCAATAAAAAAATCCTGCGCACCACGTAATGTGATCCTTTGGTAATTGTTATTTTTCAATAACCCATCCTGGTTAAGATAACCTATACCAAAATAGTAAGTAGATTTTTCGCTGCCTCCTGATACACTTACATCATAATTCTGCATCCAGGCGGCGCCTCTTAATATTTCATCAAACCAGTCGGTATTCGCTGAAAACTTTGCCGGATCTAACGGTATGTAAGAAGAATTAGCTGTATCTCTCAAATACGAAGAATACATCTTTTCATTGATCAGTGTAATGTATTCATCCCTTCCGGCCATTGGCAACAGGTTTGTGCCTTGTTGAAACCCGGTATAAGCATTCAGTGAAATCTGCATGCTTTTGTTTTTAGCGCCTTTCTTTGTGGTAATGATAATTACTCCATTGGCAGCCCTGATACCGTAAATAGCTGAGGATGACGCATCTTTTAAAACTGTTACAGATTCAATATCACTAGAAGCAAGAAAACTAATATCATCCATAAACACATCGTCCACCACAAAAAGCGGTTTAGAAGATGACTCTACCGTTCCCAGCCCCCTGATCATTATAAAAGGTGAGCTTCCCGGTTTTCCGTCGTTGCTGATGACCATGCCAGCCACCTTGCCCTGCAAAGCGCTGGCAGCATTTGATACCGGCTGTTTTGTTATCTCATCATTTTTTATAGTAACGATAGGAGCTGTCAAATCTCTTGATGCTGTAGTTCCATAACCAACCACTACCACATCTTCCATCCTTTCTTCAGTTT
The DNA here is from genome assembly GCA_031553495.1 of Flavihumibacter sp. Taxonomy (GTDB): domain Bacteria; phylum Bacteroidota; class Bacteroidia; order Chitinophagales; family Chitinophagaceae; genus Pinibacter. The sequence continues at coordinate 36,010 of JAVBLN010000005.1, read as the reverse complement.
TTTGCATTATTACATCGATATGGTCGCGGTTACCAATCGAAACCTCTTGCTGTTTGTAGCCTATAGAAGAAATGACCAATACAGCTTTTCTATCAGGTACGGTTATTGAAAATTCTCCATTGCTATTACTGGAAGTTCCCTGGGAGGTACCCTTTATCATTACACTCGCATTCGCAACAGGAGTGCCATCTTCACTTACAACTCTTCCCGTAATAGTAATGGGAGGTATAACTTCGGGCAGTTCCGTTATTATTGCAGGTATGGCTTTGGTTTCCGGTCTTTTTTTTATTACCACCGTATTGTCGTTTAAAACATAAGTTAGCGGCTGGTCTTTGAAACACAGAACCAACACTTCATCAAGAGATTTGTCCTTTACTTCTAAGGTCACCGGACTAGCCTCTTTTAGCATAATTGAATTGTAAATGAAATTGTAGCCGCTTTGTTTGCTGATCATTGTCAGCACATTTTCAAGCGGTGCATTTCTTACATGTAAACTAATGTTCTGACTGTAAGTGTTGGCATTAACCTGCATCAACACAACAATACATAAAGCAATTGTTAGTTTCATTACTCTGAAGATTTTTCGTAAATATCCAAGACGAAAAAACGTTGCAGAAATAATCAAATTGGAATTTCTGTACATTTGTAAATGTTGGGATGTTAAATAATTTAGTTGCAAGCATCACTAATTTTGAACACCCGGCACAGCGAAAGCTGTTTAAGTACAGGGAACGGACCAACGTTTCCTGTATTTGTTTTCGGGCAAAACTGTTGTTATACTTTAGGGCAGTATAAGAATTTTCAATTTTTATTTTTGGTGTCGGCGGTATTGCTACTATTAAGCTTCTGTTGTGTCACTCACTTGTACGGTAGTAATGCTATTGAGCGAGTATTGAGTTTTGAGCAATGAGTTTTGAGTTTTGTCTGCAGATTATTTCCAACCAATCAACCCGCCCAATATATATTCAACCGATGAATGGAATGCGACGCAACGGCTGTTCCATAGTAATTCAAATGCCGGGTTCATAATAAAAAAAGTCATACATACAGTTCTTATTAATTAGTTGTTTTTTTGTTTCTTATGGCATAACTATTATTTTTTTACCTTCCGTTTTAAAATGAATTGTTCCGGTTATTTCAAGGTTTTTTAATAAGTCGGCTATGTTTTCATACTTGGAAATCCGGCCACCGAATTTTTTTTGCGACATATCTCCGCGATACTCAACTTCAATATCATACCAGCGTTGTGCCTGCTTCATGATTGTTTCAATACCGGTATTTTGAAAAATATATAGTCCGTCTTTCCAGGCTATTACGTCGTAAATGTTTGCTGATTGCACATTCAAACTATTACTTTGATAATTGCTAACAGCCTGCTGACCCGGTTTTAATATTTTACTTATGTTACTCTTAGCAATTTTTATAGAACCTTCAATTAAAGTTGTTCTCGATTCCGGTTCATCTTTATAAGCCATTATGTTGAAGTGTGTACCCAAAACTTCAACCACCTCTTTGTTAAATTTCACCCTGAATGGTTTGCTTTTGTCTTTTGCCACTTCAAAATATGCCTCACCATTTAAATACACCTCTCTTTCATTTCCCTTGAATGCAACCGGAAATCGCAATGCAGATGCTGCATTCAGCCATACTTTTGTTCCATCAGGCAATACCACTGTGTATTCCGAACCGCGTGGAGTGGCTATTGTGTTCGTATCAACTTTGCCAACATTTGCATTGCCTTCAATCTTGTATTCTAATATTCCGTTTTGTTGTTTTTCAATTACGATACCTTCTTGTTCTGCAACCGTTCCTACAGCCACATCATTTAATGCGATCTGCTTACCATCCGCCATTGTTAAAATTGCGGAATTTCCAGGTTGGAACAGGTTTTGCGGTGTTTGAACAACTTCTTTTTCCGGTGCCGCCTGTTGTTTGTTTTCCCAAATGAAAACAACAAACACAATAACCGCTGCGGCTGCGGCAGCCCATAATAATTTCCAATAGGTAGCTTTTGTTTCTCCTTTAATATTGTGTTGCAACTGTCTTAATATCCTTTTACGTACTTTCTTATATCCTAATGAATCTTTTTCATCAGCCGCCTCTTCCAGATGAAAGCCATCATCATAGTTTACAAGGGTTTCAATTTCCTCCGGAGTGGCTTCCCCTCGTTCGAATTTTTCAAATAATGCTATAAAATCCTTATTATCCATTAATTGCTTATTAATAGTTGCAGTATTTAAAACCAGTTTTATTAAGGGCAGGGCACCAGTACAACTATTGAGCAACTGCTGCGCATTGATGGCAAACACTTTAACTATATCAACACTTAGAACAAAATGCTATCACAAGCTTTATAGTGCTTTCATTAAAAGAAACTACTATTAATTCATGTGTATTGATTATAAATGTGTTGCACACTATGAGTGTTTCCATTAAAACCGCCTCTATTATACATAGAGTTGTTTTTGATGTTACACACACATAATTTTTCTAAAAAAATGCTAAAATTTTTTACCGGTGGTAAATAGCTTCAATGTTTGGTATTACAACTTGAATTTGAAAAATTGAAATTTTCGACTGAAAAAGTAAAAGAGGAGAATACTACTGATGAACAAAATGCGACGCAACAGTTGCTCAATAGTATTACTACCGCCCGGCTCAAAAATGAAACAGATCTTACTTGCTGCAAACACTAAATATTAGAGATCAATCAAAACAATCTTTTATCAGTTTTTTGGGAAATTTGTTTTAGTAAAAAATCAAAATTATTTCCTGAATTATAAAATTCCTTGCTCATTGCTATCACTTGTGTATCGTTCTGAAGATTAAGCCATGAATTGAATTGTTGGTCGCCCTCAGTTACAAGTCCTTGCTGTTGCAATGCTTTTGCCTTTAGTAAATTACTGAATGAGAGCGAATCAAATTGTTTTTTTGTAAGAAGTGATAAGTATTTGTCTGCTTCTTTTTTATCATTCATTTTACTATACACAATTGATTTCATCCAAAGTTCCATTCCATTATCAATTACCTCATCATATGGTTTTCCCACTCCAAGGCTACGTGGCCATATTTCGGATTCCGCAATTTTATTCAGTGCTTTTTTATACGATTTATTTTGCAGTGCATTCCATGCCAACATAAGTTTCGTTTCCATATATAAATTACGGCCATAAGTTGCTCCTTCATAGGGCAGAATTTTAATTACGGATAATTCTTTTTCTGCCAGGCTATACATATCATTTAGCATTAAGCAGCGGATGTAAACCATGCCTGTTATATAATTTTCAGGATGCAATTTGTGATAAGAGCCGGCAACTTCCAATGCTGACTTATAATTCTTGTGTGCTATAAAATATTCAGCAAGCAAATTGCCATATCGCCATTCGTTAGGATCTGCAAGTGTGGCGGCTTTCAGGTTTTCAAGCTTATTGCCGGTGTTGCCGTACAATGCCTTGACTATATAAAAAGGCGCGAAGTTAACCTGCGTGGTAATTGTATTCAGTAATGTTGCCGCATCCGTTAAATTGTTTCTGTAAATATTGATCAATGCCAAATAGTATGCGGGTTTCCAGTCGGTTGTTTGTTTCATGGCCCATTGCATTACTACTGCAGTTTCAGACATGTATGGAAAAACAAGATACGCGGAACTTTTAATTGCAGAGTCTAATAGTTCTGTTTTGTTTTGGTTGAGAAAAGCTTTCCAGAATAGCACTTCACTGTTTGTTGGCGATAATGAAAGCACTTCTTTACTTTCATCAATTAACCCAACATTATAGTACCAAACAGCTAAATGCAGGTAATCCTCCCAGGGCATTTCTCCTGTAAAACGCTGAGTGAATTTTTGTTTTGCACTATTGCCGGGCATACTTACATATTCTTCAAAACCGACAAAAGGATTTAACGGATCAAGTAATTGTATTTTGTTTTTAATGGAAGCCGTATTGCTATTTAAAAAACGTGTTGCCAGGTATTGCAATTGCAATCCTTCAATGTTGCGAGCATTATTAAACAGGCTTTTTTGGGCATATTCGAGTGCTTTCTGAAAATCTTTTTCCTGAAAATACAATTTGCTCAATTCAGTATTGGAAGCGCTGTTGTACGCAGGATCAAGAGCCGCAACTTCAAATCCATCCAAGGCATCAAACCTTTTTCCCAAATGTATTGCAGCAAGAGCATAATAATAATTTGCTGCTGCATCATATGCATCTATACTCAACGCTTTTTTTGCATAGTAATACGAGGAATCATATTTCATTTTCCGGTATTGAAGCATTGACATTTCAGTAAGAGCCGGTAATAATCCGGCATCTTTAAGTAAAGCTTCCCGTAATTTTATTTCGGCTTCGGAATAGTGTGTAAACCTGGCCAAATCACGTCCCTGCATATATAAGCCATATGCCGAATTCCAATTAAAATCCCGCAAGTGCTCTACAGGACGATCGAGTGTTTTGCTACTGTTGGTAACAATATCCAGTTGTTGATCTGCCAAAAGTATATTCGCCGCTTTTCTTCCACTCTTTAATGGCAGCGCTTTATGGAATATCTCCAACGGCTTTAATGTGATTTGATCTTTATAAAGCAACACGCCGGAATCATCATAAATTTTGATGCTATCATTGATAAATGATACTGGTGAAAAGGCGATAAACAAACTGTCACTTGTTTGCCTGCAATTAACCACACCGGCCAGGCTTGCATCACTTAATCCACCTGTATTTTTAAATGGATACCAATATTCTTCCCAGCTATCAGTTTGAAAAGGAGCAAAACGCCTTTGCTTAAATGGCGTAAAACTACTTTCTTCCTGGTTCTGATTAAAAAGCCTGCCACTTTGAATTTCTACATATTGTCCGTCGTTATCAGTAAGTAGCTCTTCCCATATTTTGCCCTGATCCGATAAAGCCCACGAGAATAATTTTTTTCCTACTTTATCTCCTCTTTCTGAAAAATGGACTATGCCATAATCTTCATCACGCCAATAAGCGCCAAAGTATTTACTATATGTACTTGTAACATGGTATGATTTGGAACTTATAAAATCATTTTCAACATAGTTGGAAAGATCTTTTTTTCTCCCACTATCAAATGGCCACGTATGTGCATCTCCGTTATGTTCAATCCACGTAGTTCCCGGGTAGTAAAATTTCAAATGGTCATTTGCTTTTATGCCCGCATTCATCCAGCTATAATAGGGCTGCTGCACAGGTGAACCATTTTGCCAGAATGAGCGTGTTATAAAGTATGCTTTGTCTTTTGGTAAATTTACTTCCAGTGTCCACCTTGTTTTACTTAAACGATCCAACACGCTCATAATAAAACTAGCGCTACCATCATTGTTGTGTTGCACAATGTAATTTACCGGTGTAGCGCAATTTGGCGTATGACCAATTACACCATAATTAGCTTCAATGCCTCCGCTCGTCCAGGGGCCTCTCAAAGCAATATCTCTAAATTTGACAACGCTGTTATTGTAGATAAATGACCGGCCTGTTTGTTTGTCAATTGCAGACCATATTTTTCCACCGATCTCAGGCAGGATTGTTAAGCGTAAATAATCGTTCTCCAGTTCAACAACTTTCCACTTTTTGTTAACCGCAGTATTTGTAAATCCGTCAAACCTGTAGTAAGGATATATTTTACTAAAGTTTGGAATTGGATCCGGATCGGAAAATGGATACGTTTTATATTCTTTATAGTATTCTCTGAATACGGATGGATTTTGCGCATATGAAAATGAAATACATGCCGACAAAAAAACAGAAATAATATACCGGGCGTTTTTCATATTGAATATTTTATCCTGAAAAAATAAGAAGCAACGCGTAATGCTTTTTTGGGCATCAGCAGAAGTACTACTATTAAGCTCCGGTTGTGTCACTCACTTGTACGGTAGTAATTCTATTCGCCATATTGAAGCATTCCTACACAAATTTATACAGCGAAAAGTATAATCAGCTCAATAAATTGGATAATTTTTTACATAATGTACAATAGCGAACAAACCGTTGAAGAGTGCGACGCAACAAAAGCTTAATAGTAGCAGTGCTGCCTGGTCCACAATAAAAACATGTTATAAAATAATGATCTAAATAATAATTATCAATTATGACTTAACAGATCCAATACTTCTTTTCTTGTTTTTCTAAAGTAACTAATATCGTTATCGTATTTATCGAAGTCTTGTATGATTTCATTAACCAGTGCTGTTGCTTTAGCCGGATTTTTTTTCTTAAGCATAGAAAGTAATTCGTAATCAAAAATGCCATCCCGCATGGCCTCCAATCGTATGGAGCTGAAAATTTTCTGATGTCCGGGATATACAATAAAACAATCGCCTCCGGGTAACAAACCATTGTGGCGTGTGGTTTCGGTAACAGGCAGCGCAAATGTTCCCCAATAATTTAATCCCCAGTGCAAATATCCTGTCGCATTGTACTTATAGTTAATCCAGTGCAACAAGCGGGTTTGAATAAGCGGCAATTCAATAAACCTGTTGGCATAGTTTTCTCTAGGAGTTTGACAAGTGTACATCCATATCTCATTTTCATCTGTTGGCAGTTGCTTAAAAAATGAATATTCTTTATGAAAAAGATTAAGTCTGGGTATCCAAATATTTACACTGTTTTTAATTGTTGTGGAAGCGGTAACCGCATCCATTATCTTAACGTTTTTAAAATACTTTTTTACATAATCTGTAATAGCATTATATGAAGGCGCATTACTGTTAACAGGCTCGTCGGCTATATGCTGCACATATTTTTCACTCCATTTTATTCTTTGAAGATGCTGCTGCAATGCAGGTAAGAATTGCTTCAAAAAATTCTGACTACGTGAGTCGTCGATAGGTAATTTTACCAATTTTGTTTTTTGTATTTGCAATTCCATACCAGGCGCTTCCAAATCTTTATCGGTAGAATTATTAATCGGTACTGCTACGAAAAAAGGATCGGCCCATTCTCCGGAGCGCCATGCCAGGTGGCCTCCTTCAATTCTTTTCATAGCGCCATGTTTTTCAAAAACTGCTATCATCTTATCGAGACGATCAAAATTGAAATTGTAATTTCCCTTTTCATCCAATGTATATTGCGTAAGCCAAACCGGATTAATAAGATACATGTTCTGCCCGTACTTGGCTGTTGTTCTGGCAATCCTTTCAATCAGCTCCCAATATAAAGGTGAATACGCTTCAACTTTTTTTCCACTGTTCATATACGATAGTACAGACGGCAGCACGTTAACCCAGTTTGTGATCCAAAGAGATGTTGTGTTGACAGCTACCGGGTAAACCTTTACGACAAACGGTTTTCTATTTACAATTTTAGCATTGTTCACTTTTCCTGAAATAATAACTTCTCCCTTATATACGCCTGCTTCTGCATTTATAGGAATAGGAATGCTAGCCCATATTGGTTGAATTTCTCCAGGAATCAGATTGACGGTTGAATCTGTGTAAATAGGATCGGGAAAGTAACCTGACGGAGAATGAATAATATCTTTAGATTGGTTGCTATATTTCCTGGACGATTTTACGTAACCAACAAAACCAGTTGTAGCTTGTAAGGTTGTTTTACCATTTCCTACAGATGCTTTTGCGGATAGATCTTTAATTTCAGATACTGTTTTTATAACTATCTGCACAGAGGCGTGTTCTCCTTTGGCAACGCGAATGGTGTCGGGAACATCCATAAGATGGGCATTTTCTTTTAATATCTTATCAAGTGCATCCACCTGGTATAAATACATTTTGGGTGATTGGGAAAACGCGGTGGTACAAGTAAGCAGAAATATATAAGGGAGTAAGTTTTTCATGTTAAAAATTTCTTAGTTTATAATATAACTATACAAGGCATAGTCGTTGATATTTGAAAGCTTTACTTCGATTGCTCCGTTCTTCTTAGCAGTTGCGGTAAATTTTTTTCCATTCCCAATTACCGGAGTAAATTTTATTTTAGATCCTTCCGGAAACCATGTGTGTATCATGGTTTTAGCGTAAGGGTTATTTTCTCTATAAATAACCAGGTATCCCTTGTTGCCATTTATAGATTGAAAACCTGTCCATGATTTGCCGGAAGGTTCATCGCCAACGGGAAGTATTAAACCGGAATGAAAATCGTGTTGAATTTTTTTGTATTGCTCTATAGTACTACTTATTTCAAACGCCTCACCGGGAAGCCCGCTTGCTTCAAACCATGCTAATGGTTGCGCGGCCATTGTAGTTGCGAAAAGATATTCGAAAGAATAATTTGAAGGAGCAAAAAGATCATTGGCATATTTATCTTTATTTCGCCATTTATTTAAAAATTCTATTTGAATTTTTTCGGCCGGAACATATTTTGAAAGCATCCATAAATTTCGCAGTGTATGAAATGGGTAATAATTTCTAAAATCGGTATAACGGTTTTCGAGAAATATATTTCCATATTCATTAAAAAAATGATACCCTCCTCTACGTCCTGCAGTGACATCAAGATTGAATACCACATGATCGCCCGCTTCTGTTAATACTTTATCAAAAATTTTGCGTACACGTATTTCTGATAGCTTGTTTGGAATTAATAATCCGTCAATTTTGAAAGTACGGATCCCATAGTTTTTATTGAGATCAATTAATGCCTGTGCGTCTTTTTCCCAGTCTTCAAAATCATTTTGATAACTAGGATTAAACCAGAGGCATATTTCAATATTGGATTTCATTCCTTTTTCAATTACCCGGGAAAGTCCTTGCGGATACTTGGTTTTATCCGGTTTCCAGTAATCAGGATTTTGCCAAATATTCTTAAACGAGCCTTTGACTACACCAGAAGCAGGACTCTTGCCGGTTTGCCAGCCATCATCTATTTGAAAATGTGTAATGCCGAGTTGTACGGCTTTTTCAATTTCCTGTAGGCAGAATGTTTCATTTACTTTAACATCCAAACTTCTATCTCCCCATGTATTCATCATTATCATTTCATCTCTGCCGGGCAATAGTTTTCGCAAGTTTTTCTGATACTTTCGTAGTGTGCTTAGATATTTAAATTCATTTCCTGCAAATACACCCAGTACTACACCATAAGTTTTTACCCATTCATCTTTTTTAATATCTCCTTTATTCAATCCGCTTCCTATAACCGTGAATTGACCGAATGCCGAGATAAAATCTGCTCCCGGATAAGCTAATTGCACATTAGAGCATGGGGCTTCTTTCAGATAAAAAATGCCATTGTCATACTCTTCGTTTCGCATGAAAAGCAGGTTGCCCGTGTAATAATTTTTCACATACGATAGTGCATCATACTCCTTAACCAGGTTGTTGTTTACATCTGTAACATCAAAAAAATCAACTGCTTTAACGCGCCAGTGTTTTCCATCTAAAGCTATCCGATCGAGTATAAGAGTGTTTTCTTTATTGTTAGACCAACCTTCACCGGCATCACCTTTCATATAAATATCACAGGCTATTGCAGCGCAGTTGGAATAAACCCTGAAAACTTTTTTGATGTTAAGAGCTCCGTATTTAAAAAAAACATTGCATTCAAGGTATGCCGGATGAATCGAATTGCTTTCGACATTTCTTAAATTGAAAGAACCTTTGGTTGCAATAATCTTTTTATCCGGAATTTGAAAGTCGGGTTTAAGCAATACATTTTTCCACTCCCTGCGATTAAGTTTATCTGTGATAGAGTGGGTGATGAGATTTCCTTCATTCCACAAAAATTTACGTTCTATTAATTCGTTTCCTATAATTAAGGTGTCGTTTTTAAGAATGCCATAACAACCCTGTTGTGCGGCAATATCCATCCATGTCAGTAACAACAAAGTTGTTATGATTACTATTTGTTTTTTCATGTAATTATTAATCTTGTCAATAAATAGGGGGCATGATCACTAACTGCTCACTAATGAACATTCCGTTGAAGAGTGCGACGCAACGGCTGCTTAATAGTAGTACTATAGTTGGGCCCACAATAAAGAACTGTCATAAATGATGCTCTTCGTAATATGATTACCAACCCGGATTATTAGGATTTAAAGCCGGATTCATTTCAACTTCGAGTGTAGGCACAGGCCACAAATAATCTTTATCGGTAAAAACACGCTTGTATAACAGATCTCCAAAAATGCTGGTTTCGTTTTTATTAAGCATACTTTTTGCTACGCCCCATCTTCTGAGGTCTTTGTATCGATGGCCTTCGGCAGCCAGTTCTACAGCACGTTCATGCATAATGCGTTTAAATACTTCATCTTCTGTAGTGGCGGACATCCACGGGTCTCCATTGTTTATTAACGCCATATTGGTAGAAGGACGCTGTCTTACGCGATTGATACATGCTACCGCACTATTTATGTCGCCCAACTTATTGTGGCACTCCGCCAGCATTAAAAGTACATCTGCAAAACGCAATATTGGAAAGTTAATTGGGGTATCACTTCTTGATGTAAGTTTTCCACCCATATTTCCTTCAGGTACAAATTTTCTGAAAAAGCAACTTGCCCATGATGTATTACTTCTTACAAAACCATTTGCCTCGTTTACGCCTGTTGCAATTACGTATTCACACATTTTCTCGGCATTTGATACCCATCCCAGGAATTTAGTATAAGGGAGTATAATAGTTTGATCCATTCTCGGATCTCTTTCGTCATACATTTGCCGGAGTATATTAAGCTTTTCGGGATAAGACTGTACCGCTCTGTTGTTGCTTGTAAGTTTTGCTCTAAAAGTAGAATCTCTTACTTTGCTATTTGTGCTAAATCCGGGAATAAGTTCGTCCCAATCAAATGGCTTACCGTTTTTATATTCATACATATTTACTAATGTATTTGAAGGCATGAGATTATTCCAACTACCCATAAATGCGGCCCTTGTTCCCATATATAAACACATTTGCATGCCATATTCAGTTCCTATTCCGCCAAGGTTTTGAATCGCAAAGATCATTTCATTGCTTTCATCGCCACCGGGCTTAAACAAGTCTGCATAGTTGGGATATAAACCATAGCCATATCCTTTGCCGGAAGGGTCTAATACAATTTCTTCAAAGTCTGCTTTTGCTTCAGAATATTTTTTATCGTAGAGATAAACTTTTCCGCGTAACGCGTAAGCAGCTCCTTTTGTAGCTCTGCCATAATCGGCTTTTGGCCATGAAACCGGCAGGTTGTTTATTGCATCTGCTAAGTCTTTTAAAATAAAAGTTATTACATCTGCTTCTGAATTTCTGGGATATTTCATATTACTGAAATCTTTTTCTACTACTACGGATTCGTCATAAATGGGGATTTTTCCGTAATAAGTATACAGCTCGAAGTAATACAAGGCTCTCATAAACTTTGCTTCAGAATAATACCTGTTCTTAAGTTCATCACTCATTGGAATAGAAGGTACATTTTGAAGTACAAGGTTGGCTCTCATTACACCTTCGTAGAGGTGTTGCCATTTTGAAAGAACTATACCTGATAAGCCTGTATATGTTCCAAGAAATACTTCCGGCGAAACAGGTGAATTATATCCTATTGCAATATCAGAAGCTGCATCGTCGCAAAATAATGTTCCCAGTGACTGGTTGGTTTTCATTTGTCCATACACACCCATCATTGCCTGTTTTGCATGGTCTTCATGTTTCCATGCAGTACCGGCGCTAAGAAGATTGGGGGGATACCTGTCCAGTTTATAACAACCTGTTATGATAAATAGCATCATGATTACCCACAGATATGCTTTAGGAAGTTTGAGTTTGTGCAGGAATGTATCACCTTGCCCAATAGAATTTCTGCCGTACAAGGGAGTGACACAACGATGCTTAATAGTAGCAATACTGCCGGTTGCAAAAAAATCAACGCATAATTTTATGATGTCCGAAATATAACAGTAAATATTTTTATTTGTTTTCATTGCATTTTAGTTTTAGAAAGTTAAATTAACACCTAGCACCATATGCCTCATTGTTGGATAATTAACACCACCCAGTTCAGGATCCATTCCAATAAAGCGTGTGAATGTGAAAAAATTTTCGAAACTTCCATATATGCGTAGCTTATCGATGCCTGCTTTGGAAAGCCATGAGTAGGGAAGAGTATAGCCAAGATGTATATTTCTGATCTTTAGATAAGATCTGTCCTGAACCCAAAAATCACTTGCAACAATATTTTTGTTATTTGAAAAATCGAGCAGGCGCGGATATGTTGCGGGAGTGGTTCTGCCTTCGTACCAACGGCCTTCCGCGATGTCCTTATTGATATGATATCCCCAGCGCACTTTAGGCATATAGAGATCGTTTTGGAAATGTGTTTTAATACCTACCAACCCTTGTATAAAGACAGAAAAATCTATTCCTTTCCATTCACATCCAAGAGTAGCGCCATAAGTGAATTTAGGAGTTCCTCCGGTACCAATTGTGATACGATCGTTGTTATCGCAAATGCCATCATTATTCACATCCTTATATAGGAAATCACCTTTTGCAGGCCTTCCATCGGGGAATGGATTCCGGGCATTTCCTGTGTTAGGATCTTTAGGAGCATTGTCTATATATTTCTGTACAAGCGCCAGATCCTCGTCTGTACTTACTATACGGTCTATTTCCCTTACTAGTTGTACATTGATTGGATATCCTTCTTTTATCATACTGGTTCCTGAAAGCGCATATTCTTCACCTTTATATTTTGTAACCTCGTTCTTTATCCATGTTCCGTTTGCCCTGATGTAATAGGAAAAATTTTTAGCCAGCTTATCTTTCCATCCAATGTTGAGTTCAAAGCCTTTGTTTACAACCTCTGCGCTGTTTTGAACCGGGGCGCCTGCAAGACCATGTACATAAGGTATAGGGAGTCCAATTAAAATTCCATGTGTTTTTTTATAGAAATATTCGGCTTCACCGGTTAACCGTTGATTGAAGAAACCAAAATCTAATCCTATATTACTAACGTTGGTGGTTTCCCATTTTAGTTTTGCATTTGCCAATGTGATTTGTGCAAATCCGGGAACCAAAATGTTATCCAATATATAGTTCTGATATTTTCCTGTGGAGTAGGTTGACTGAACGGCATAGTTTCCAATTGAGTTGTTGCCGAGAGAACCATAAGAAACTCTAAGTTTTAAATCGCTTAATACGCCGGAAGTTTTTTGCATAAATGGTTCTCTGATAATTCTCCATCCTAATGATGCTGAAGGAAAATAGCCCCACCTGTTATCTTTTGCAAATCGAGACGAACCATCTGCCCTCAGGTTAAGTTCAAGCAAATATTTGCTATTCCATCCGAGATTAACCCTTCCGAAAATAGACTGCATGGCCCAATCGCCCATGCTTCCACCAGCTTCGGCTTCGCCTGTGGCAGCATTAATGACCCATAATTCCTGATCTATTAAATCGTACTTTCTTGCGTTGAACCACGGGTCGCTATATTGTTCCTGGCTGATTCCCGCCAGTACGGTAAGATCGAGTTTATCTATCAAATTATTGTTTTCATAGGTTGCAATTAAATCGTTGTAATGACGTTCACCTTTTCCGTTTCTGTTATAGTAATACGAGCGTCCTGATGCCACGCGTCCTATTTCATCAGTTAGAAAATTCCATCGGTCAATAAATACAGGTTTGTAAGCCTGGGTATTATCTTGAAATTCATAAATGTATGATCCTGTTACATTAAGTCCTTTAACAGGTTTTAAGGTTAAGAATAGTCTTGTTTTGGCATAGCGGGTTTGTATGCTTCCATCTAATGAATTTAATTCGGCAAGTTGATTTGTTGCTTCAATATTATCTTCCGAATTATTTACACTACCATATCTTCCATCCGGTGCACGCAATACCATTCCCGGTGTTCCTCCGGCAGTACCAAAAATAGTTCCCAGCCGCTCATTGTTTATGCCCGTATTGGCAACAAATGCTTCTGTATTTGTACCAATGCTTATCCACGGCTTCAGATTTGCTGTTATGTTTGCTCTGATATTTGTGCGCTCATATCCTGCGTCCTCAATAATTCCGGGATTATTTAAATAGGAAATGGAAGTGTAAAAATTTATTTTATCGCTTCCTCCGCTTATCGATAAGTTATGACTTTGCGCAGTTGCAGGCTTGAACACTTCGTCAATCCAATTTGTGTTTGGATATTTCAAATCATCTTTTCCTTCATTTTCACGCCATACGTTAATCATGTTATCAGAAAAATATCTGCTCATGTTGGAATTACGACGACCTTCATTTATCAACTCCATATAGTCTGCATAATTGCTTACCGGTTCAAATGTTTTTCCTTTAGATTCAACTGATAAATAACCATTGTAATTAAGCTTTATTGCTCTTGAACTTCCTTGTTTTGTGGTAATAAGCACCACACCATTCGCGGCTCTTGAGCCATAAATAGCAGCAGAAGCAGCATCTTTTAATACAGATATGCTCGCTATATCATTTGGATTTACATTGGAAATATTACTGTTAACCCCGTCTATAATAATTAGCGGGCTGGCATTATTTAATGTTCCTATACCTCTTATCAAAATACTTGCCGCATTACTGCTCGGTTGATTGCTTCCTGCAGTAACTAATACACCGGGCATCATGCCTGCCAGAGCTGCAGTTGTATTCATTACAGGTCGGCTTTGTACAACGTCATCCATATTTACAGAAGACACGGCACCCGTTAAGTTGATTTTCTTTTGTGTTCCATAACCCACAACAACTACCTCCTCCTGCAAACTGGCTTCCTCTCTTTGTAATGTTATTATAATATGATCTTTGCTGCCTACAGCAATTTCCTGTTGCTTAAATCCAATATAAGATATCACCAGTATAACGTTCCTGTCTGCTACGGTTAATGAAAACGCTCCATTCGCATCGCTTGAAGTACCCAGCGCCGTTCCCTTTACTATTACGCTTGCGTGCGCAACCGGAACACCATCTGCATCAACAACTCTTCCGGTAATAGGCACCTGTTGCATAACCGCTAGGAAACCACTTGTGTTTTGTGACGAGCCTTTAACCGGCTCCCGCTTTTTTATAACTATTGTTTTATTATTAATAACATAGGTTAATGGCTGTGACTTAAAACATAGATCCAGCACAGTGCTAAGAGATTTATCTTTTACTTTTATAGTCACAGGATCTGCTTCTTTTAGCATAGTAGAATTGTAAATAAAATTATAGCTGCTTTGAGAAGAAATCAGGGCTAAAACATTTTCAAGGGAAGCGTTCTTGACATTTAAACTGATCTTCTGGCTATAAGTGTTGGCATTAACCTGCATTAACGCCACAATACATAATACAGTTGTTAGTTTCATTACTCTGATGAGTTTTCGTAAAATACCAAAACGAAAAAACGTTGTAGAAATAACTGATTTAGAATTTCTGTACATTTGTAAATGTTAGGATGGTTAGAAAAATTGTTTATAAGCAAGACTAATTATAATCGCCTAACATGGCACATCTGCCATCACCGGGAACGCTCCAACGTTTCCGGTTTTTTGTGCGATCATTTTGGATAGTTTAAGGTGCATAATATTTTTTTTATGGGCCCGGCTTTATTGCTACTATTAAGCTTTACTTGCGTCGCACTCTTATACTGTAGTAATTCTATTGAGCAATGTGCACATCCCAAACAATATTATACACCGGTATTATTTCTTTTTCATAACGATTATTTTTTTACCTGCTGTTTTAAAATGTATTGTCCCTGTTGTTTCAAGGTTTTTCAGTAATTCGTTAATATTTTCATACTTTGATATGCGGCCTCCAAAGTGTTCCTTTGATAAATCACCCTGGTATACAACTTCTATATCATGCCACCGCTGAACTTGTTTCATAATGGTTTCAATGCTGGCATCTCTGAAAATATAATAGCCCTCTTTCCAAGAAATTTCATTCTGAATAATAGGTTCGCGTATGGTAATATTATCGGTAAGGTTATCAGTCTCTGCTTGTTGTCCCGGCAGTAATATTTTACTATTACTATTTCTTACAATTCTCACTGATCCTTCCACAAGAGTTGTCTTCGCCGTCTGTTCATCACTATATGCCATAATATTAAAATGAGTGCCCAACACTTCCACTTCTTCATTTTTGAATTTTACAATGAAAGGTTTGCCTTTATTCTTAGCTACCTCAAAATACGCTTCACCCGATAAATAAACTTTTCGTTCATAACTATTAAATGCTATTGGAAACCGCAGTGATGTAGCTGCATTCAGCCAAATTGTGGAGCCATCCGGAAGTATCACTTTGTATGTAGTACCATGAGGTGTAATGATAGTACTCGTATCAATTTTAGTAGTATGTGATATTTCGGTATAGAGGTATTTCAATATTCCATTTTGCTGTTTCTCTATGGAAATATTTCCTTGTTGAAAAATAGTTCCATCCGGCACATCATCCAATGCGATCACCTTTCCATTATCAAATTTAACCAAGGTAGAGTTTGTATTTTGACTATGCTGTTGCGCTATTTCATTTTTTTGCTGAATAGTTCGATGCTGAGGTTGCCAAAAAATGATAACAATAAATATTATTATAGAAGCGGCCGCTACAGTTCCCCATAGTCTACGAATCTTAACAATTTTTTGTTGCCTGATTTTTTTTCGCAACTGTTTTAAAACTTTTCTTCTGGCATTGTTATAATCCCTGCTATGTAGCTCATATTGCTTAGGTTCTATCAGTGCAAAATCATCTACATAATTTAAAAGCATGTTTATTTCTTTCTCTGTGGCTTCGCCTTTTAAATACTTTTCATATAAGTTCAAATATTCCTGTTGTTTCATTAGTACTTAATATATTAATATCAACTAGCTTTCTACTACGTTCTTTGCAAGGGAATATGGGCAAATTGATTCTGACCTTATGGTGCGAACACGGTAATCAGACCTTAAAAGCTGCACTATGGATTATATATAATCCTAACGTGTACAAGAATGAAGACTAGCAACATCAATGAAGTAAAATTCAATCATCAGTAAGTCTGCGAAGCTGCCTTCTACATATAATAGAGTACATTTTTAACACCACACACACATAATTTGCAAAAAAAACAATGCTTTTAGTGTAACTTTGATTACATGTAATTAATTGCTTTATGAAACTAAACGCCCTCAGCGATATCGAATTATGGGCTTTAATAGCTTGCGATAATTACCGCGCATTTATTGTTTTATTTGATCGTTATTGGGCCAGACTTTACAAAACTTCTCAAAAATATATTGGCGACACAAATATCTGCGAAGAAATTGTACATGATTTATTCCTAACGTTGTGGAATAAACGAAAAGAACTTGAAATAAAGAATTTTAAAAATTACTTGACTGCCGCTACACGCTACAGTATATATGCAAGATTGCAAAAAGAAAAACATCAGCGGGTTATTTTCATGCAGCCGGAAGAAATGGAAAATAGTGTGTATGAATTGAATAAAGGATTAGACAGTATTATTTATACTGAACTCGAACATCAGGTGGATGAACAGCTTCAGGCGCTTCCAGCTCGCTGCAGAGAAATATTTTTATTAAGCAGAAAAGAAAATTTGTCAAATACCGAAATTGCCGACAAGCTGAAGATTTCAAAACGTACTGTAGAAAATCAAATTACAGTTGCGCTTAAACATTTACGTAAATATCTTTCAGATGCAAAAGAAAAAACTGCCGGAGATACTTATACCCTTAACCAGGAAAAGCTTCGTGGCGTTATTCGTAATCTGAATGCCACATTAAAGCAGTGGTTGTTTTTTTGAAAAATTAACCAGGTCAATAAACAGAACGAAATTTTGTTTTATGCACCATAGCGAACAAACCGCTGAAGTGTGCGACGCAACAAAAGCTTAATAGTAGCAATGCCGCCCGGCCCATAATAAAAACACGTCCTACATACTGACCTGATCAATTAATTAGAAAGGTAAAATTGGTTTCTAAAATTTCTCATAGTAATTCGTAATCATACATCACTTTCAACTTCAATTCTACAAGTGTATTTCCGCCATCATACACCTTGCACTGCCACCACCGTTTTTTTCAATGGTCGTTAATGGTGAATGTAAAATGCGGTTGAGTGATGTCAGAATGTTTACTTGTTCTTGCGTAAGCGATTCATATGCCTGCGACGACATTACTAATATTTTTTCGCCATTATTATCTGCCACCTGCAGCATATTGCCGGCAAAATGATTCACCTGATCCATTGTTATTTCTACAATTGCTTTTCCCGTTCTCTTTATTGTATCTATCACATGTTTTCTTTCTTCAGCAATGTGGATGGTATCCAAACAAATAACAACATATTTATCAGCCACGCACATCATTACATTGGTATGATAAATTGGTAGTCCGTTTTGATCAACGGCTTCAAATGTTTCCGACGTATAATTGGCCTGCACACAAAAATCATCTAACACTTTTTTATTTGTACGAGGTGAAATGCAGGCGTATGCAATTTTGCGATCTCTGTCTAAAACCATGCTGCCTGTGCCTTCCAAAAAAATGCTTTGCGATTCGTATTGCGAGAGATCGATAAAACGATCAATTGAAAATTGCTGCTTTACAGCCTGCAGCACATGCGGCTTACGTTCCAGCCTGCGGTTTTCCGCATACATTGGGTATAGTATCACAGTGCCATTTGAATGAAACGAAACCCAATTGTTAGGAAATATTGAATCCGGTGTATGCGGATCAGGCGTATCTTCTACAACTATAACATTTACGCCGTTGCTTCGTAGCAGTGTAACAAAATCATCAAATTCAACAAGCGCTTTTTGCTGCACGTCCTTGTCATTGCCAGCTATCTGAAACGCGTTGTTTACGGCAGTTTGCGCATTATATCCAAAATGCACCGGCCTTATCATAAGTATATTGTTTGTAGTTTGCATGGTTAATTATTGAATTATTGATTATTGAAGTATTGAAGTAGTATTCTTTGTTATCCGTTAATAAATCCGTCTTGCTTTAATTTCCAGGTACCTGTTCAACGCATTTACCGTTAGTTTATCGGGTTCCGTGAGCAATGACATGATGCCGTTCTTTTGCAACTCTTTTACAATTTGTTTTTTCTCAAATGCGAATTTGCCGGCAATAGTAGTGGTATAAATATCTTCAAGCGTGTGCGCTTTTTTATTAAGGAAAGAATTAAGCTCTGTATTCTCAAAAAATATTACTAACAGCGCATGGTGATTCGCAAGCTTTTTTAAGTATGGCAATTGCCTTTCCAGGCTGTACATATTTTCGAAATTGGTAAAAAGGATCAACAAACTTCTTTGCTTTATTTTGTAACGGATATTGGTATAAAGGTTTTCAAAATCGCTATCCATAAAATCGGTTTGCTGACGATAAAGGCTTTCCAGTATTAGGCCAAGCTGCGAGCCTTTTTTATCCGGCATTACGATTTGCCCGTTTTTCTTCGCGAATGTAATAAGGCCTGCTTTGTCTTGTTTTAGCAAAACTATGTTGCTTAATACAAGCGTTGCATTAATAGCATAATCAAGCAAAGTCATACCTTCAAAAGGCATTTTCATAGTGCGGCCTTTATCAATAATACAAATTACCTGCTGGCTTCTTTCGTCCATGTAGTTGTTCACCATCAGGTTGTTTTTGCGTGCGGATGCCTTCCAGTTTACAGATCTGTAATCATCGCCCAAAACATATTCTTTTATTTGCTCAAACTCAAGACTGTTGCCTATTTTGCGAAGCTGCCTCGATCCTGCATCCATTAATTGATTAGTGGCTGCCATCAATTGATAGCGGCGCATCTGCATGTATGACGGATAAGTTGCCACATCTTTTTCCTCACCGCTTTTTATATGTCGCACCACCAGGTTTAGCGGGCCGGCAACCAAAATATTGATGATCCCGAAATTATACACACCACGTTCAGTTGGCTTTAGCTTGTAAATATAATCTATAGTATCATTCGCATTAACTTTAAGATCCGCAGTTAATTTGCTTAACTGAAACTGTACCGGCGCTTCTTCTATTATAGTAACGTTTGCTTTATAATTTAAATGATTTTGAAGGTGTATGGTTACATGGTTTTCATCACCGTTGCTAAATCTGTCATTGCAAAATCGCTCAGCAGTTAATGGCTTTCTCTTTGAATATACCAGCAAAAGATCCAACAGTGTGGCAATTGCAAGAAACAACAAAGCCATTTTTCCAATCAGCAAAAACTGAGGAAAAAAGAATGCCAGCAGCAACGCTCCAATGATGCAGCCGATTATGATATAGAATAACCGGCTTAAATAAAATGAAATACCGTATAAAAGTTTTTTCATTTACAATGATTTTATTAAACGCAGCTTGTTTTTTTGATACCGGCTGCGGTGTTTCATGGCATCATCGTTGCGTCGCATTTCGTTCATCGGTAGAATATCTATTAAGCGATGGTTTTCACTCAAAGTTGCTCTACTGCCTACTGCCCACTAGCATATCTACCGCACAAGTGTGCGACGCAACGATGCTTAATAGTAGCACAAAAGCCGGGCCCATAATAAAAAATCAAGAACTAGTACCAGCGTTTATTAATAAATATGCATGATGTTCAACCTGCCACACACATTTTTTCTATCTTGGAATTTCAATTGAATGAACAACTTTGGAAATAACTTCATCCTCACCAACGCCTTCCATTTCTTTTTCGGGTGTTAAAATAATTCTGTGTCGCAATACCGGCGTCGCAGCATACACAATATCATCGGGTGTAATAAAGTCGCGTCCCGCGATCGCCGCGTTTGCTTTTGCCGCCTGCAGCAAAGCCAGCGAAGCCCTTGGTGATGCTCCTAAATAAATGGATTTGTCGGTTCGCGTGGCCACTATAATTTTAGCGATATAGCTTAACAACTTTTCTTCCGCAATCACATTGCGCACCAGTTGCCTCAAGTGCATAATTTGTTCGGTACTTATTACTGCATTCACCGCATTGGTCTTAGTTTCATTATCCATTGCTCCGAATCGCTGCAATATAGTCAGCTCTTCGGTTTCAGAAGGGTAGGGCACTTTTATTTTAAACAGGAAACGGTCAAGTTGCGCTTCGGGTAAGCGATACGTACCTTCCTGTTCAATCGGATTTTGTGTAGCCAGCACCATAAATGGAGAATCCATCTTGTGAGTGATGCCATCGATTGTCACTTGTTTTTCTTCCATCACTTCAAACAGCGCCGCCTGCGTTTTTGCCGGAGCACGGTTAATTTCATCAATCAATACTATGTTGCTAAAAATGGGGCCGCGCTTAAATTCAAAACTCGTATTTCCCGGATTGAAAATATTTGTTCCGAGCACATCACTTGGCATAAGGTCGGGTGTAAATTGAATACGGCTGAAACCTGTTTGCAAACTTTTTGCTACAAGCCTTGCCGCAAGAGTTTTAGCCACACCGGGCACACCTTCGATCAGCACGTGCCCGTCTGCAAGAATTGCCGTAATAATCAGGTGCACCATTTCGTGCTGGCCAACAATAATTTTTTTGATCTCATCCTGCAGGCTTGCCACTGCTTTATTAAGCTCGTGTATATTTATCCGTTGTTCAAATAATGTTTCTTCCATATCAGGCTTTTTTGTAAAAATTTTCTAAGTGGTTATAAAAATGCTGAAGGTCATCTTGATTGATGGATCCCATTTGTGTTTGTTGTATATAGTGAACAATTGAATCCGCTTCCTCTTTGGTTATACCGGTTTTCATTGATAGCACAGTTGAAAAATCAGCATTAATGTATGCTGTGCTAATCTTGTATTTACTGCGAATGTGCTCCAGGAAAAACTGTGTCATTTTTGCAGCCAGATTAAGATGATCTCCTTTTTCAAAATACAATTTTCCTACAGTGTAAATAAACTCCATATGCTCATTTGCAGGCTTTTTATACTCCGGAATTTGACGTTGTTTGCGTTTGCTTTCAGTAATAACATATATGCCCAATACTATTAGTGTAATCCAAAAAGCCCATTTAAAATTAGGATACGCCAGCATTATGGAAAGCAGACCCTCCGGTTTAGTATCGTTTCTTTTGCGTGAGTATAAATAATATTCATCCCATACAACCTGTGTGGGCTTTACCGGCACCAATGATGCGATCTGTTCGAGATACTTGTAATTATTTTTGTACAACACGAAAAGATTTGAAAACGTAAGCGGCGCCGAATGCAGGTAAATGGTTCCGTCAATTGTGTGCATAGCCAGCAGGTTGGGACTGCCCTTCATGGAATACCCCAATGGATAGGTGAATGAAGAGTCATATTCCGTAAAAGAATTATCGTATGAATAACCAGGACATGAAAATGAAAGCGGCTGGTGAAATGTGGATGAATCAAATTTTACAAAAAAGGAATCTATACCGGTTACATCATTATTCAAAATAAAAGGATAATCGTTATTAAATTCCTGCCTGATCTTAAATACTTCACCGGCAAGGCTGTTGTAATTAATAGCGCTGATAAAAACATAGTTGCCTTTTTGCGCGAAGCCTATAATGTAATCCAACTCATCTTCGGTGGGAGCAAAATTTTTAGCCACAATGATCAGCACTTGTTTATTCGTGTCCTCATCAAGTTTTTTCCAACTGCCGGGTTCATCCTTGTTGACACTTACTTTAGCTGTAGGAAAAAGTTTTGACAATAATGAGTAAGACACATTTGTTCCAAAAGGAATTTTATCTTTTGTATTGAGTGTTATTCTTGCATCAAAGCGTTTTTCTTTTTTGATAGGAACAAATATAAGCGCCAGCACAACAGCAACGCCAACAAGCATATATGGCCAATACTTAATCATAGGATGGGATAATTCTTTTTTGCATTGTGGAAAAATCGTTGCTGATTATATCGTATGTGTTTTTTGCGATATCAAATTTGCCATACCACACATATTCGTAATGACGGGTTACTTTAAAAAAATCATCGTAATAAGCGGTGCCCCGTAATTGTATCAGATATTGAATATTTGTAGTGTCAGCACTAAATTGAATAATGTTATTTTCTGAAAGTAATTTTAATGTTTGCAGAAATAAAATGCGTGTGGCAAGCCGGTAGTTGTTTTCCTTAAGCGCTTTATTTAAAAGCTCCTGGTAATGTAAGGTGAAAATATTATCACCAATTTCCAACTCATCGTTCTCATCATCAAATTTTTTATTGCGTGGTGCAAAAAATCCTACCTTATTACTCATCAGGAAATAAACGATTGCTGCAAGAAAAATAACAATGGACGCGATCAAAATAATTCTCTGTAAGCCTCTGCCTATAACTATTCCACCGGGTTCCTCAATAGATTCGCTGCCGCCTTTTCTTCCTTCGCCGTAATTCTCTAAGTAGGCACGTTGCTTTTCTTTATACTTTTCAATGGCGTTTACATACCAGAAATCTTTTTCGCTTTTTAATGAGTCGATTTTAGAAAATGATAATGATGTTCCTGAATTTTTTTCTATCCGGAATGGTTCATCAAAATATCTTTCATTGAAAAATCTTTCAGAAGAATCATATAAGTGCTTTGGCTCCCGGTAGTCGCTTACAGTATCTTCAGTGTCTTCAATTCGCGGAGACACTTGCTGTGCATGACTATTTAAGGTACTACATAAAAAAAACAGGCAACCGAAAACAGCTAAGGAAAGTGATGAAAAGTTGAATATCTTTTTCATAATGATCGTATCGCCTCCCTCTTTTGTTGCCTCACAAGTTTTATTGGATAAATAATGTAATAACCGATTACAAAACTTAATGACACAGTTATAATGAATAGTTTAAGCCAAATAGGCATGTCTGCATGACGGGTAAGAAACCCTTCAAAAAAAGCAGCGATCAATAATGTCGGCACATTTGATAACGCAATGATCAGGCCTTCTTTTGCACCTTGTTTCAACGCCGCGATCCTGCTTTTTGTACCAGGAAATAACCAGCTCTTAGCCAATACCAATCCCGATGCCGCCGAAATTACAAATGTGGATAGCTCCAGTGTGCCATGAATCATAATGGTTAATAAACTATCGTTCATCAAGCCTTTGCTGTAAAACAAATATTCAAAAGCACCCACCATTATCGAGTTGTACATCAATCCATAATAAACCGTAGGAATACCAAGCAAAATGCCGCCCGCAAATTCTTTTAAAGACACTAAAACGTTGTTGATAAAAATATAGCAAAAGCTCAGGAACTCGTTTCCATAACCGTATACGCCAAAAGGACGCCCTTCCTGAATATTCCGTTCAGTCATATTTACATAATCGTCTCCTAATATCTGCCGCACAAAGGTTTCATCATTATGAGCAGAGAAGAAACCTATCGCCAAAAAAATTACAAAAAGTAAAAAACTTATAAATAAAACGTTGAAATGCTTTGCAACAGTCAATGGCAGGTCAGTTGCAAAAAAACTTTTTATCCTCGAAAAAGATAGTCTCTGGTTTTGATAAATACTTAAGTATCGCTTACCGGCCTCAGTATTAAGGTATTTTGTTACCTTACTTTTTGGATAAAATGTTTTACTATACCCAAGGTCTTCCACCAGTTGAATAAATTCGTTAGCCATTTCATCCGGCTGGGTTCCCGGGGTTACCTGCATGTGTAACCAGCGGTCTTTATTTTTTTTTATGAATTGCGCTTCTCTCAATCAGGGTTGTTTTATCTTCGAAATTAAAATTACTTTACACTCAAATAAATGGTTAAAATTAATGGAAAAAATTACAGTTCAAACAAGTTTAAATATAGAACTGGAATTTGAAACAGCCCCATTCCATAAAAGATTTCTTGCATATTTGGCAGACTGGTTCATTATGGCGGCTTACTATATTATAGTTTCAAAAATACTAAGTACTTATAACGAAAGCGCAGGCTCAAACAATCTGCCGCTTCTATATAATTTATCCGGATTGCAAATGTTACTTTTTCTGCCTTTGCTTTTATATCATATTGTTTGCGAAACACTAATGAACGGACAAAGTGTGGGAAAAAAAATGACCGGAATCAGAGTAATCAGCGATACAGGCGGACGGCCTGCTATTCACCAGTTATTGCTGCGTTGGCTGTTACGTATTGTTGATTTTGGTTTTCTCCTTCCCGGCCTTATCAGCTATATGGTTACCCGTAAAAACCAACGCCTTGGCGATCTTGCGGCAGGCACTATGGTGATTGATACAAAGCTGTCCGGCGATTTGAACGAAACAGTTTTCTTTGAACTTGCCGAAGATTATAAACCAAAATACACCAATGTCTTGCGATTGAGCGACAGAGACATGAATCTTATAAAAGGCGTGCTGGATGCGGCCATAAAGCAAAATAACACCACACTATTATACCGAACCACCGCAAAGATCAGGGAAGTATTAAGCATTACGGAACAGGAAGATGATGTGGTTTTCCTGGAGAATATTTTAAAAGATTATAACTACTTATCAACGCGCCAGTAATTTATTTAGCAACTAAATTACCAAGCGTATTTTTGTAAAAAATAATTAATTAATCCTTAAATGGCAATACCATTAATTTAAAAAAGATTTAATTATGGGCCCGGCTAAGAATAAGAATTGGGCTTTTGTTGCGTCGCACTCTTGTACATTTTATTCGCTATTCGGCGCTTAAGTTAATACCATTGCCTAAAATTTAATATCTATGGAAACTAAAGAAGACCTTCTCATTGATTTAGAGTCAGAGATATCAATGGAACATGCTACCCGGTGGCAGCGATTGGCTAATTTCATTATTGATTATATTGTTTATTATGCGCTTTCCTTTGTTGCAGGTATGTTGCTTGCAATAATGGGAATGGCAGAACTACTTACAAACAAGATGTTTGCTTACCTTGTTGCTATTGTTGTTTTCGTTTTATACTATTCTCTTGCAGAAGGAACAAGTGGCAGAACTGTTGGCAAACTGATTACAGGAACAAAAGTTGTAAAGGAAGATGGCTCGTCTGTTACATTTGGTGATGCTTTAAAACGATCGCTCAGCAGACTTGTGCCATTTGAACCATTTAGCGCATTAGGCTATAGTCCCTGGCACGACAGATGGACTGACACATATGTTGTAAAGAAATAAGATGGGTATAAATTCCGACCCCAACAATCTGAAATTTGAAATTTAAAATTTGAGATTCTTTTAAACAAGATCTGCATAAAACACAATATCCGCATTTTTTCAAGAAAGCTCAACCTAAAGCATCTCAAATCTCAAATCTCAAATCTAAATTATCTTCGCGTGAAAATTTACAAACATAATCTTATTGCAATATGGTACTTACTTATGCTTTGGAATCGCGGAAAAGCAAGATTGATGGTAAAGGAACTTTTGCGTTGGAAAATATTCCGCCGCGAAAGAAACTTGGAAATATGGGTGGTAAAATTATCAGCCTGAGAAAAGCAAGGCAATTAGTGGAAACTCAAAAAAGAATCGCGATGGTTGAGTTTGGTGATGGCCGTGCACTTGATGGCAGCATTGATAAAAACGAACTGAATTTTATTAACCATTCCTGCAATCCCAACACATACATGCGTGTGGCTTATGGAAAGGTGGAATTCTATTCGTTGAAAAAAATTAAAAAAGGCGAGGAGCTTACCTGCAATTATGGTGAAACTCATCACGACGGAAAACTTAAATGCAGATGCGGCGCTCCAAATTGTAAAGGATTCATTTAATGAGTGGAGAGTTGAGAATGCTCAAATTATAAGTTGATGATAAATTTTAACAGGCTTGTTGTCAAAAGTATCTTGCCTCTAATAAGCGGCTGCTGGCTACAAAAAAGGTCAGAAATCAATTACCGGTTTTCTGATACCTGATTTCTGACCTTTGAGTTCCGCACGTTTAACTTTAATTCAATCGCAGCGGATAAGGATAAATTCCTTCATAACCCGGATAAATACCTTCCAGCTTAGCTGTAACTCCTGAATTTTCAAGTGCTTTTCTAAATTCATCTATAGTTTTTACATCCTGGCCGTTCACCTTTAATATTACGTAAGTATCCTGGATCTTTGAACGTTCAAAAATTCCGCCCGGTTTTACCTTTTTCACAGTTACACCACCTTTCACGCCCAGGTCGGCTGCGTCTTTCTTAGAAAGTGTTTCAAGGTCTGCCCCCAACTTTTCTAATATTGCGCTTCTGCCAATTTCTGTAGTGCCGGCGCTATTGCGCAATGTTACATTTACATCATGTAACTTTCCATCACGGCGGTAACTGATTTTAACTTTGTCGCCCGGTCTGTAAATCGCTATTTGGCCCACCATATCCGCACCGGATTGTACAGGCACATCATTTACTTTTTCTATAAAATCTCCGGATTTAATACCGGCTGAAGCAGCGGCGCCATCTTTCACTACTTCCATTACATATACACCATCGCCGGTTTTAACGCCATGTTGTTCCTTTTGTTCATCGGAAAGTCCGTCGGGTGCATAATTGATACCGAGGTAACCTCTTTGCGCGGAGCCGTATTTAATAATATCGGCCACAATTTTTTTGACAATATTTACGGGAATGGTAAATGAATAACCGGCAAATGTACCGGTAGGGGAGGCTATAGCCGAATTGATGCCCAGCATTTTTCCATCGATGGAAATAAGCGGACCGCCGCTGTTTCCCGGATTTACTGCCGCATCGGTTTGTATAAATGACTCAACGGGCGAATTGCTTTGGCGTCTGTTGATATCCAGCGTTCTGCCTTTGGCACTAATAATACCGGCTGTAACAGTGGTTTCCAATGTAAGCGGATAACCAACCGCCAGCACCCATTGGCCGATTCTGGCATCATCGGAATTGCCATACAACAGGAATGGAAGTCCTTTTGCTTCAATTTTTATCACCGCTATATCACTACTGGGATCCGAACCCACCAGCTTGGCTTTAAAAGTCTTTTTATTGTTGAGTGTTACATTGATCTCGTCGCTACCATCCACTACGTGATTGTTGGTTACAATATAACCGTCTTCACTAATAATGGCTCCTGAGCCTGACGCCATTTGAGGTATGGCGCGTTCCATTCCGCCAAAACCTTCATCAAAATCGAAACCGAAAAGATCCAGCAACGGGTTACGCCTTGGCAAATTGTTGCTGGCCATGCGTGTTGCTTTGGTTTTGATGTGCACAGTTGCCGGAATAGCTGCATTTGCAGCCTGCGTAAAATCGGATGGCGGAGTGCCGTTGTTCATCCCATCAAAAAAACCTGTATAATTTGATGGAAGTTTTCCACTATCTCCAACCGGATACTGGTAAGTAGTTTGAGTGTTTATTTTATTGTAAGCCCACATGCTTCCAATAGAAGTTCCTGCGCTAAGCAAAATAATCGAAAGTACTTGTTTTGTTGTCATATATTCTCCTTTTGAAATAGAACTTTTAGTCAATTAAAAATCAAATTCCACACAAAATAACAAACACCTTAAATATCTTGTTGTACCATTAAAAGTGTTTAACAAATGTTTTACTAAGGCTTTCGTACTTCGCGCTGTAAAATTAAAAATTTACAGGCTATTTATCGCAAATAAATTTTGATTTCCAAACGATAAAGCATAATGGAATATTAAAATCTTTGGTATTGTTAAAATTAATTCCTGTTAGAATTTTGAGTCATCCGGTTACGCGATTTCAGAAATGGATTGCCGGGTTATACTTCAGGCTGGTAATATAAATGTATTGATTTTTTTGGGACCGGCGGTAGTGCTACTATTAAGCATCGTTGTGTCACTCCCTTGTACAGCAGTAATGCTTATCATCTGCTAAATTCAAATCATGGAGTGATTTTTTTTAACAGATGATAAGCATTACTAAAGTTGAACGGAGCGTCGCAACTTAGGCCCAATCAAGGCTCCGCTGCTTGTTACATAAATAAAACTTCAAAACTATACGACAGTTACATTCTATTTTACTAATTTACAAAAGCCAGCACTTCACCTTTCACTACATCATTTCCCTGTTTTGCATATACGGCAACAATAGTGCCTTTATACCCCACGGTAACTGGTTCTATTCCATAAGTGGTGAGTATATAGCAAATATTGTCGTCTTTCATTACGGCGGCGCCTACAAACGGAGCGGTGGAGGTATCGTCCATATCGTATTGCCATAAAACTTTTCCTTTGTGTGGCGCATGCACCGGTTTTGCATCAGGAAACTTTGTTATTATATCTTCCACATTGAACATGGGCACTTCCACCACCGGACGTTTTACAATAATTGGCGCACCTGCTTTTTCCTTTGCCTGTTCCAGCTCTTTATTAAAGCGGTCTTTCGCAATTCCGGATATAAGATCGCGGTACTGCCGTTCGTGCATGGCAAATTCAAATAACTCTTCCTTGTCCTTGCCTTCGCTCCATCCGTTATTTTTCATTTCCGTACGGAATTTTTCCAGTTCATCGGGGAATGCATCCTGTGGATTGCCTTCATAAAATTCCATACCTTTTTCTTTTGCGATGGCAATAATTTCCGGAGCCAGCGGGCCGGGCAGTTTACCCATTTTGCCCAAAATCATATTCCAACTGTCTTTATCAATAGTTGAAAAACGCTGTTCATCTTTCGCTCTTGCAAAAATATTCATCAGCGCTATATTTTTTACATATTGGCTAAATGGCGTAACTAATGGTGGATAACCCAGCATTGGCCAAATAGCTTCTACTTCTTTAAACAGTTGTATAAGCAGATTGTTGAGGGAAACTTCCGGTTTGTCATGTTGAAGCAATGCAAGATTTATGGCACTGTGCATTCCTTTCAGATCTGCCATCATAGAGCCCATCATACCACCCGGTAATCCGCAGCCTACAAGCATTGAAGAAGTTTTCATATTGCCCGGATCAATAAAATAACCCAGGAAGTCATCTATAAAACTTTGTGTAAGACTTCTGGCTTCCATATAGGCTTCCATATTGATATCGGGTACCAGGTAACCGGCATCTTTCAGCATGGCATGGATGGTTATAACATCAGGGTGCATCATACCCCATGAAAGCGGCTCCATAGCTACATCTACGATATCAACGCCATTGGCAGCCGCTTCTATTATAGACGCAACTGCAAAACCGGGGCCGGTGTGCCCGTGATATTGTACCAGCACTTTTGGAAAACGGGTTTTGATACCTTTAATAATTTGCCCGATACTATATGGACGGCCAATGCCCGCCATATCTTTCAGGCATATTTCAGTGGCGCCTGCTTCAACCAGTTGCGTGGCAAGCTTTACATAGTAATCAACAGTATGCAGGGGAGAATGCGTAATGCATAGCGCCGCTTGCGGAATCATACCGCCTTCTTTTGCATAGTGTATTGAGGGGATAATATTTCGCGGATCATTCAGTCCGCAAAAGATGCGGGTAATATCCACTCCCTGCGCATGTTTTACTTTGTACATTAATTTCCTTACATCGGAGGGAACGGGATTCATGCGCAGCCCGTTAAGCCCGCGGTCCAGCATGTGTGTTTGAATACCGGCTTTGTTTAATGGTGCTGTGAAAGCTCTTACCGAGGCGTTAGGGTTTTCGCCATACAATAAATTTACTTGTTCAAATGCACCTCCGTTTGTTTCTACCCTTGCAAAACATCCCATGTCTACTATCACCGGTGCTATTTGTTTTAACTGGTCTACCCGTGGCTGGTATTTACCAGAAGATTGCCACATGTCGCGGTAAACTAAACTGAATTTTATTTCCTTTTTCATAAAAAAACCAGGGTTATATATATGTTTATTAAAATTAAGTCATCAATCAGTTTAGGTATCTGACAGAAGCTGACGGCAGATACCAATTGAAATGAAGTTGCTTGTGTTTCTTATGTTTCTTTAACAGTCATTTTTTCGATACTGAAATTTCGTAATAAAAGCCTTACAAATATTTTTATTTTATCGTTTTCACAATTCGGTAACCGGCGAAAAAAAGCACTATACATATTATTCACGGTTACCAACATATCGTTATTTGTAACAGTTTAAATTTCGCTATCTATCATGTAATAGAAGATTATCTTAGAAGTTCCACATATTAAGACAATATTTCTTTTTTTTACATGAAGTTTGTTAGAATAAATTTATGTTAAAGCATAAAAAATACCTTTTTGTGGGGAAAAAATTTGATTAAGGTGAGAATGTGATAAATATGGAAATGTGTGAATTAATTTGATAATGTGCTAATTTGAAAATTTTAAAATGGAGAGAGCGGGCATTTCCTTTGTGTTTTGATCAGGCCGACTAATGTGAGAATGTGATAAATGTGGAAATGTGGGAAATGAATTTGAAAACGTGCTAATTTGAAAATTTGAAAATGGAGAGAGCAGGCATTTTCTTTGTGTTTTGCTCAGGCTGACTAATATGAGAATGTGATAAATGTGGAAATGTGTAAATGAATTTTGAAATGGCTAATTTGAAAATGTGAAAATGGTTGGAACGAGCATTTCTTTTGCGTTTTGACAAGGCTAATATGAAAAGGTGATAAATGAGGAAATGCGACGAATGCGGAATTACTAATTTCCTAATTCACTGATTTGCTGAATAGCATTACTACAGTACAAGTGAGTGACACAACGATGCTTAATAGTAGCAATAATGCCGGTAAAAAAATCAATACAAAATATTTTTCTGTTCGAGGTTAATTAAAATCATATCTGTGAAATATTGGATCATTTCTAATAATCCTGTTTCCCGGCTGCCTTAAATTATCATTTTTTCAAATTAACAAGCGCTTTTTCCATTTTTTCATAAACAAGCGCTTTTAATTGTGGAAGATCTTCAATAGAGAGGCCTGATACTTCAATAGATTCAATAAAAATAGCACGGCATTTACCGGGTGTTAAGGAAAATATACTACGATAATGCATGCGTTTTATGGTATCCGGAAAAAGAACAGGTTGTATGGGGGTTTGTGTTTCAATGGCAATACGAAAAGCACCATCATAAAATGCTTTTAAAGGGTTGGGCGTTTCGTTGAAAGTGCCTTCGGGAAATATGAAAACAGAAACACCGAAACGCAAGAATTTTTTAAGCGTAAGCACACTTTTAGCACGGTTTTTCGGGCTGCTGCGATTTACCATTACTACAGCGTTCTTATACAAATATCCAAATACGGGAATTTTGCTCATTTCATATTTTCCAAGCGGCCTTACAGGCTCCCTGATTACTTTTACAATCATGGGAATATCGAAATAGGAGATGTGATTGGCTACAAAAATGCAGGGTCTTTTTTCCCGTGTTTTCGCTTCATGAATTGTTTTGGTAAAAATACCCATCAGAACAAACTGTACATCTGCCCAAAGTGTGCAAATTCTGAAAATGAGGTTGCCTCCTTTTATTTTCCCCAAAAAAGTGGCAAGGAAAAAAAAGGGCATTAATAAAAACATAAAACCAAAGAACAGTAAAAACGCGTAAATACAATATATGATACGGAAAGGCTTTAGAATATATTTCATGAAATGATGGTGTAAAAAATTAACGGTTAAAAAACTTTGGTGAGAATTAGTTGCAATCGCATTCATATTCATTATCAAGATCGATGCAGGTAACCACTTTGGTAACATTGTCGCATTGCGCAAACACTATGCGCACGCGCTGATTGTCTTTTGTATAACCTTCCAGCGCATAAGCAGGGCAGGGCTGGTCATTTAGGTCGCTTTTACGGTAATTGATCTTTCCGTTTTTCATTACATCTTCTACTTCGGCTTCCGAAATCTGGCGGCATTTCATTCTGCATTTCGCATGTTTTGTGTATTCCAGGTAAGCTGAACTTCTCCTAAATCCTCGTTTTTTTTCGGGTTCTTTTTTTTCGGTATTTGTGGTTTTTTCGTTATCAGTTGAGCTTTGGCAGGTACGGACAACTAAAAACACCACGGCCATCAATAATAAAAGAATGAAAGGAAATAGTTTTTTTGCCATATAATACTTTAAACGTTCAAATCTAAGTAAAAAATGAAGATGGGTGGGAGACTGTTGCCGGTTGTAAAATTAATTGAGAATGGAGAGTTGAGAATTGAGAATGCTTTATAGTTGAGAAAGCTATAGATATTAGATAAAGCTGAAACAAAAACACTCATAACTCATAACTCAAAACTCACAACTTGTTGAATAGCATTCCTGCCGTACAAGTGAGTGACACAACGATGCTTAATAGTAGCACTACCGCCGGTTCCCCTAAAAAAATCTTTATACAGCATGAAGCATAACAATCTAACGCATTTGAAATTTCAGATATCAAATCTCAAATTTCAAATCTTATCTTTGCGCACTTATGGCAGAACGTAAATCAGTGGCATTTCACACTTTGGGTTGTAAGCTTAATTTTTCCGAAACTTCTTCGCTTTCGCGGATGTTGGAAAATGAAGGTTTTGTGAAAAAAGAATTTGATGATATCGCGGATGTATATGTGATCAATACCTGTTCTGTTACAGATAGTGCAGATAAGGAATGCCGGCAGCTTGTGCGCCGCATACAGAGAAAATCGCCGCAAAGCCTGGTGGTGATCACCGGTTGTTATGCACAACTGAAACCAAAAGAAATAGCTGAAATTCCCGGTGTGGATCTTGTGTTGGGGGCAGCGGAAAAATTTAATCTGGCCCGCCATATCGCAGAATTAAGCAAAGGCGATTCCGCGAAAATTTCCAGTTGCGATATTGAAAATGTTACCGGTTTTAACGCGTCATTTTCCATTAACGACAGAACCCGCACTTTTCTGAAAGTGCAGGATGGTTGCGATTATACCTGCTCTTTTTGCACCATACCTATGGCTCGTGGTAAAAGCAGGAGTGATATTATTACAAATGTTGTTCGCAACGCGGAAGAACTTGCCGCAAGCGGCGTACAGGAAATTGTATTAACCGGTGTGAATCTTGGCGATTTTGGTAAAGGCCCTGATGGTAACAAAAAACATGACGAATCGTTTTTTGACCTGGTTCAGCAGTTAGATCATATTGAAAATATTCAACGCTACAGGATTTCTTCTATAGAACCCAATCTGCTTACTAATGACATTATAGAATTTGTGGCGAACAGCAAAAAGTTCATGCCTCATTTTCATATACCGTTGCAAAGCGGCAACAATAAAGTGTTAGGACAAATGCGCAGACGCTATAAACGAGAGTTGTATGCCGAGCGTGTGGAAACCATAAAAAAACTTATGCCGCATTGCGCTATTGGGGTGGATATAATTGTGGGTTTTCCCGGTGAAAACGATGAGGATTTTAAAGATACTTTCGATTTCCTGCATTCGATAGATGTGTCATATCTGCATGTATTTACTTATTCTGAGCGGGACAATACACAAGCGCTTTCCATACAACCGGTAGTGCCTGTAAAGGTGCGCCACGATCGTAATAAAACCTTGCGCAATCTTTCATACATGAAGATGAAATATTTTACCGCCCAGCATAGTGGAAAAACCCGCAAAGTATTGTTTGAAAGTGCCGATAAAAATGGTATGATAGAAGGCTATACCGATAATTATATCCGAATTACCGCTCCTTATAACTCCGAATGGGTGAACAGGGTAGTGGAGTGGAAGGTATAATTATGAAATATGAATTATGAATTATGAATTATTGAATGGATCTCCGTATGTTTCACATTTCACATTAAATCAACCAATTCGAAACATAAAAGAAAAGTTTGCACAAAGCATTTTCAAATTTTCAAATCAGCACATTTTCAAATTAATTCCTCACATTTTCACATTTGCCTCAATTCCTTTCACTTTCAGCTTCAATGTAAATACACTTTCAGAAGCTGTTATAAAAAGAATATTATTCTGCTTACCGCCAATGCAGGCGTTGGCAGTCCACTTAGCAGGCACATTAATGTGGGCGATTTTTTTACCTTTTGCATTATAAACGGTAACCCCCTGTCCGCATGCATATAAATTTCCTTTATTATCCAGCAAAATGCCGTCAGCGCCCTGGTTTGCAAACAATTGCCTGTGGCTTAAGGAGCCGTCTTTGTTAATGGTATACTTGTAAATTTTTCCATCGCCAATATCCGCTACAAAAAGAAATTTGCCATTAGCAGCGCCAACTATGCCATTTGGCTTAACCAAATCATCCGCTGCTATCACAGGTTCAGGACTGCCATTTTTCAAATAATAAACTTTTTGTCCTTCCATTTCGGGTTTTGTTCTTGTCCAATAGTCGCGGTGGTAATAAGGATCTGTAAAGTAAATTCCGTTATCCGCATCTACCCATAAGTCATTTGGTCCGTTCAGTTTATGGCCTTTATAATCACTCATCAGCACTGTTATTTCACCCGATGGCGAGATTGACCAAAGCTCATTTTTTTCATCGGCGCAAGCTATTATGTTTCCCGATTTATCAATATACAAACCATTGGAACGGCCCGCATTATCAAGAAATACAGATAGCTTGCCATCTGTACTATATTTCCATATTTTATTATTAGGCTGATCAGTAAAAAAGATGTTTCCGTTTTTATCAACTGCCGGCCCTTCGGTAAATTTAAAATGATCCGCAACAAGTTTTAGTTGCGCGCCGCTTGCAATCACAGGTGACGTAGAATCTTTATTACCGGCAAATGCTTGCATATGACTTATAATTACAATCGCGAACAGACTGAAATAGGATTTCATAAGTTGTTATTCCTTTGGGAAATTAATAATTAATAATGAAATATTAATAGTAGTAGTTTGCGAGATTAGAGATGCGTTAGATTATTGTCGTACTTTATTCAGATGTATTGCATTCTTCACATGGTATCATAATGTGCAGTTATTTTTATTGAACCGGCGGTATTGCTACTATTAAGCATCGTTGTGTCACTCACTTGTGCGGTAGTAATGCTATTCAACCAATGGAAGCATTCATACACAAATTTATACTGCGTATAGTATAGTATGTACGCTATATGCCCGGTAAATTTTGAATCAAAAACATATTATCAAAAACAAATTTTGAGGAAGCAGCTATTTTAATAATAAATTTATATAGGATTAATTATTTAGTTCACAAACTCTATACGAGCATTACGGGATTAGCCTTTCCGTTATAAAAATGTATTTGCTAGAAAACCTGTTATTTACTTAAACACCTTAAAATAAGGAATCCCACTGTAGCCAATAGTAAAGTATGCAGCCGCTGAAGCGATGAATAGCATTCCCTTTGCTGAAGTCACAGTAGTGCCAAAGCTTAATCAGGGC
>JAVBLN010000037.1:0-70312 GCA_031553495.1 Flavihumibacter sp. | reverse complement strand
TGGAGAATTGAGAATGCTTTATACACTGATTGCAAGCAAGAACAAAAGCACTCATTACTCATAACTCAAAACTCATAACTTGTTGAATAGCATTCCTACCGTACAAGTGAGTGACACAACGATGCTTAATAGTAGCACTACCGCCGGCTCCCTCAAAAAAAACTTTGGAAGAGTCGTAAGTTTTTCATTTTCAAAAAATTATTTGGCGATGAAGTTTGGTTTTTTAAAATAAACTTTTACTTTTGCGCCCGATTCAAAAATGTTAAAACAAAAATCAATGAAAAAATTCTTCGCAATCCTTGCTATCGCGGGTGCTATGACAGCTTGTAACAATGCCGCTGACAATAACGCCGGTAAAACTGATACAACTGTTACCACTAATGTTGATACAACCAACAAAGTAACTGTTGATACGACTAACCTAACTGTTGATACTGCTAACAAGGCAACAACTGACACTACAAAGGCTAAATAATTTTTTTGGCTTTTATAACATAACAAAAACCTCCAACGAATGTTGGAGGTTTTTTATGATTGATCAGAAAATATTGTGATTTAGTATAAGAGATTTTTTAGTTTATCAAAGTTTTCTATTCTGATTTTTCCTTCCCTTATTTCAATTAATTTTTCAGATTTGAAGTCGCTTAAAGTGCGAATAAGTGATTCGGTGGCGGTTCCTACATAGTGTGCAATATCATCTCTTGAAATGGTGATAGGGGTGTCGCCTCCGCCAACTTTCAGTTTGGCGCTGATATCAATCAGGGCTTTAGCTACACGTTTTCTAAGCGAGCTATAAGCAAGTTGTATAAGGCGCTCTTCCTGGTCTTTCACATTTTGTGAAATCAGCTTTATAAATTTGTGAGCTATGGTCAGATCGTTGAATACGGCTTCCAAAAATTCATCTTTAGGTATAATGGCTATTTCTGTTTCGTCCAATACTTCTGCGTTATCGTCATAAAGGGTATTTTCTAACAGTGCATGATATCCTAAAAAGTCGCCATCGCTAAACAGGTTGGTAATATATTCTTTGCCGTCTTCATTGGTTTTGTACGTTTTTACACGGCCTTTTTTAATGAAGAACAAACTTTTTGGTCTTTTCCCTTCGGCATAGAGCTGTTGTTTTTTATGGAAAACTACATGCTCATATTGATCCAGGTGCATATTGATAAGGCCGGTTCCTTTAAGATCTTTTAAAAGATCGTTTATTCCTTTATTACCTGCGTCATATCCCTGGTTTAAAAGGTCAAGTTTTTTTAACCTTACTTCAATGGCTTTCAGCAGTTCTATATCATCAAAAGGTTTGGTAATAAAATCATCTGCACCCATTTCCATACCCTTTCTAAAATCGTTTCTTTCTGTTTTTGCTGTTAAAAAAATGAAGGGAGTGTGTTCTGTAGAAGAATTTTTTCTTAGCATATGTAAGACACCGTAACCATCAAGTTCTGGCATCATAATATCGCACACGATCAGGTCTGGTTTGTGAGCCAGGGCAAGTTCTATTCCTCGTTTGCCATTCTCAGCCATAATGGCATTATAGCCTGCCAGGGTTAGGATTTCTGTTATATTTTCTCTTATCTCGGTGTGATCGTCAATTATTAAGATATTTCGCATAAAAAATACTGATTTGTAGTAAAAAACGGCAAGCGCACAAAAGTCATATTATACATAAAACAATTAAATGATAAATGTCATGTTT
This sequence comes from Flavihumibacter sp., assembly GCA_031553495.1. Classification (GTDB taxonomy): domain Bacteria; phylum Bacteroidota; class Bacteroidia; order Chitinophagales; family Chitinophagaceae; genus Pinibacter. The sequence continues at coordinate 68,616 of JAVBLN010000037.1, read as the reverse complement.
CGTGATGACTTAATTCAGAAAAAACAGTTGATGTGCTGTCTATTTTAGTCAAAATTTTTACATTTGAAAGTACTTACTGCCGATAGAACTCAGTGCTATCATTGTGGTGAAGAGTGTCTTAATCAGGCAATAAAAATTGAAGATAAGGTTTTTTGTTGTGAAGGATGTAAAATGGTTTATTCGATCTTAAACCAAAACGGCCTGTGTGAATATTACAATTTGAATGAAAATCCGGGTATAAATCAAAAGATCACATCAAGAAAGGATAAGTTTAATTTTTTGCAGGATGAGAAAATTCAACAGCGATTAATTAGTTTTCGTGATGAAGGTCAAACCTTCATTACGCTTTATCTTCCACATATTCATTGCAGTTCATGCCTTTGGTTGCTGGATAATTTACATCAGTTAAACAACTCCATTATTAGTGCAAAAGTCAACTTCGCGAGAAAAGAAGTTGAAATTATTTATGATCATAATCGTCTTCATTTAAAGGAGTTGGCAAATTTATTGACAAGCATTGGATACGAACCATATATTTCTCTCAATGATTTGGCACAAAAGAAACCACGGATGCCCCGGAAAATGATTTTTCAACTGGGTGTTGCGGGTTTTTGTTTTGGAAATATAATGCTCATGAGTTTTCCGGAATATCTTGGGCTTGAAAAAAGTGAGCAATATTTGCAGTTTTTTTTCCGGTATATTAATTTAATGCTGGCGCTGCCGGTGTTTTTTTATAGTGCCCAGCCATTTTACATTTCGGCCTGGAAGAGTTTACGCCAGAAATTCCTAAATATTGATGTACCCATTGTGCTGGCCATTTTTGTTACATTTTTCAGAAGCGTGTATGAAGTGTTAACTGCAACCGGAAGCGGATTTTTTGATTCTCTTGCGGGAATAGTCTTTTTTATGTTAGTTGGCCGTGTGCTGCAGGATAAAACCTATCAACGTCTTTCGTTTGAGCGGGATTATACTTCTTATTTTCCAATTGCGGTTACGGTATTAAAAGACGATCGCGAAGTGCCCACCGCATTGCCCGATATTAAGCCCGGAGACACGTTATTGATTCACAATGCAGAGCTTATTCCGGCTGATGGCATTATTACCCGAGGATGCGGATACATCGATTATAGTTTTGTTACTGGCGAATCTTTGCCCGTAATGAAAGAAATGGGTGAAATAGTTTATGCCGGTGGCAAACAAACCGGTACCAACATTGAAATACTTGTGGTTAAAGAAGTAACTCAAAGTTACCTGACAAGGTTGTGGCATAATAACGATTCGGCCAAACAGCCTGAAAAAAAATCCTTTGTACACTTGTTAAGCAGATATTTTACTTACATAGTGCTTTTTATTGCGTTACTAACTTCTGTTTATTGGGCAATAAATGATAGTGCGAAAATTTTAAATGCTGTTACCGCCATTCTTATAATTGCTTGCCCCTGCGCTTTATTGCTGGCAAATACATTTACGAATGGCAACATACTTCAGATATTAAGTCGCAATGGATTTTACCTGCGAGATGCCGAAACAATTGAAGAAATTGCCAAAATAGATCAGATCGTATTTGACAAAACAGGCACGCTTACACATGCGCAGCAACATGCAATTGATTTTGAAGGCGAAGAACTGACCCGTAATGAAAAGGAAAAAATTGCCGCGTTGGCAGCTCAGTCAAATCATCCTCTTTCAAGAGCATTGGTAAATTATTTTGGAAAAAATAGCCTGGCGGTACAAGAATTTGAGGAAGAATTAGGCAAAGGCATTAAAGGTGTAATTAATGGAGAGTATATAAAACTTGGTTCCAAAAGTTTTGTAAGCGGTGAAAATGATGGGCCACAGGAAGGAACCCGTGTATTTATATCGATAAATAACAGGCCATTAGGCTGTTTTATTTTTAAGAATCATTACAGGAAAAATATCGGATTTATAAAGAAACTGCACAACAGGTACGATCTGTCTGTCGTATCAGGCGATAATAGCGGTGAAAAAACTGCCTTGCAGGAAATATTCGGTACCGATTGCAATTTGCTATTTAATCAGCACCCGGAAGATAAATTGAATTTCATAAAAGATATACAGCGGCAGGGTAAAAAAGTGATGATGCTGGGAGACGGTCTTAACGATGGCGCGGCATTGAAACAAAGCGATGTGGGGGTAGCCATAACTGACGATTGCAATAATTTTACACCCGCAAGCGATGCAATCCTGGATGCTTCAAAACTAACTATACTCGATAAATTCATTTTACTGTGCAGGATTAACAAAAAAATAGTCATCGCCAGTTTTATTCTTTCAATAGTGTATAATATTGTTGGAATCTCTTTTGCGGTTCAGGGAAATTTGTCTCCATTAGTAGCCGCTATATTAATGCCGTCAAGCTCTATCAGTATAATATTACTCACCTTCGGAGCCAGTAATTTGGTGGCAAAGAAAATGAAATTGTGAAAGTAAATTTGAAAAAGCAGATGAATTGCCAGTTGTTGTTTGTTTCGAATAGTATTATGAAAGGCTGTTTGAATTAATGGCAGGATTTTGTTCATAAAATCCAATGTTGCCATGAAATACTACCGATGAACGAAATGCGACGCAACGATGATGCCATGAAATACCGCAGCCGGTATAACAATAATTAACTGCGGTATTCATCAAGACCAAAATAAAATAACAAATACCTTGATAAAAACTGCCGTTCGTACCATAAAAGCAGCTTAATAATACTGTGATCAATTTGAAATCTCAACCAAAATTTTGCATACTATAATTCCTGTTTTTTTATGGGACCAGCCGTAGAGCCCTGATTAGGCACCGGTTGTGTCACTCACTTCAACTGTAGTAATTCTGATCACCAGCTAAAAATGTCAGCCGCAAAATTTGTTTCGGGCGGCTGTATTGTCTTCATCCAATAATTCAATAATTCAATGATTTGGAACAGCCTGAATTTTAGAGAGTTTTTTCATTTTTTTGTCATTTTTTGATAAAAATCACTTTTTTGATTGACTACTGTCATAGTGATGCCAATTTGTTAAAAATACTTTTACAAGATATAAATGTAACTATGAGCGTAATCGTTGTGCTATTGGTGGCAAGCATTTCAGTCGCAGCAATATTTTTAGCAGCTTTTATCTGGAATATAAAAAGCGGCCAATATGATGATGAGTTTGGTTCATCGGTTCGAATCTTATTTGATGAGAAATCCCAAAATGAAAAAAAATAACAAATAAATAAACTAACTAACTGATAATTGTTAACTGTCCCTCACGAAACAATAAACCATACATATGCAGATAGAGAAGTTTTATTATGACAACAAAACCGTAAAATGGTTTGCTTATGCAACTATTTTGTGGGGTATTGTTGGTATGCTTGCCGGCTTATGGATTGCCATAGCAATTTATTATCCGCCAATAAATCTTGGATTTGCCCCTACAACATTTGGTCGCATGCGGCCGGTTCACACAAATGCCGTAATCTTCGCCTTTGTGGGCAACGGTATTTTTATGGGTGCTTATTATTCACTGCAGCGTTTATGTAAAGCGCGAATGTTCAGTGATCTGTTAAGCAAAATTCATTTTTGGGGTTGGCAATTAATTATTGTTTTTGGCGCTTTAACCTTATGGGCAGGGTACACAACAGGCAAAGAATATGCGGAACTGGAATGGCCGCTTGATATTGCTATTACCTTGATTTGGGTAGTGTTTGGAATTAACATGTTCGGCACTATTGTAAAAAGAAGGGAAAGGCACTTATATGTCGCCATCTGGTTTTATATTGGCACATGGATTACCGTGGCGATGCTTCATATCGTTAACTCGTTCGAATTGCCTATTTCATTTCTTAAAAGCTATAGCTGGTATGCAGGCGTTCAGGATGCATTGGTGCAATGGTGGTATGGGCACAATGCCGTTGCATTTTTTCTAACCACGCCTTATTTGGGACTGATGTATTATTTTCTACCCAAAGCTGCTAACCGGCCTATTTACTCTTATCGTTTATCAATCGTTCACTTCTGGGCGCTTATTTTCATTTACATATGGGCCGGTCCGCACCATTTGCTTTACACGGCTTTGCCCGACTGGGCTCAGTCTTTGGGTACGGTTTTCTCAATAATGCTGATTGCGCCAAGCTGGGGCGGTATGCTTAATGGATTGTTTACATTGCGTGGAGCCTGGGATAAAGTGAAAGAAGATCCTGTGTTAAAATTCCTGGTAGTAGCCATAACTTGTTATGGTATGTCCACCTTTGAAGGCCCAATGCTTTCAATAAAAAGTGTAAATGCCATTTCACACTTTACTGACTGGACTATTGCCCACGTACACGTTGGCGCGTTGGGATGGAACGGTTTCCTCACATTCGCGGTATTGTACTGGATAGTACCAAAAATGTGGAATACCGGTTTGTATTCAAAAAAACTGGCTACCAATCACTTCTGGATAGGAACCATAGGAATTGTACTCTATGTGATTCCTATGTACTGGGCTGGATTTGAGCAAAGCATTATGTGGAAAAACCTTACACCGGAAGGACAAGTGAAATTCCAATTTCTTGTAACGGTTAAGAACATTATCCCATTATATATCACCCGGAGCCTTGGTGGAGCTTTGTTCCTGGTGGGCGCTATAATGATGGTATATAACCTGGTGAAAACCATCGCGAAGGGTAGTTTTGTGGCAAATGAAGCTGCAGAGGCTGCGCCTTTAGCCAAAATAGTTGAAACTTCTCATGGTAAAGAATACTGGCACCGCATACTGGAAAGACGTCCTTTCCAAATGCTGATAGTAAGTTTTGTTGTAGTTGCTATTGGCGGTATTATCGAGTTCATGCCAACATTCCTTATAAAGAGTAATATCCCGACTATCACAAGTGTAAAACCTTACACACCGCTCGAGCTGCACGGCCGTGATATTTACATAAGAGAAGGCTGTTATTTGTGTCATTCGCAAATGGTTCGTCCATTCAGAGATGAAGTGATCAGGTATGGTGAATATTCTAAAGCCGGTGAGTTTGTGTATGATCACCCATTCCAGTGGGGAAGTAAGCGTACCGGGCCGGATTTGGCCAGGGAGGGAGGAAAAAATTCCGATAGCTGGCACTATAATCACATGCTTGATCCGCGTAGTATGTCTGAAGGATCGATAATGCCTGCTTATCCATGGTTGTTTGATAATAAAATCGATACTTCCATAACGCCTAAGATGATCAATGCTATGGTAACATTAGGTGTGCCTTATGAAGACGGATATGCGGCAAAAGCGAATAATGATCTTATGAGGCAGGCTGAAGGAATTAAGTTGACATTGAAAACAAGTAAGATAGAAGTTGGAAGTACTGATGAAATAGTAGCGTTGATTGCCTATTTGCAAAGGATCGGCAAGGATATAAAAAACGCTCCTAAAACTGAAACCACAGCTTCCAAGTAAAAAATAAAAGTATTAATGAAATTTATCAACTATCTGGAGAGAATAAGCGGAATAAGTATCTATCCACTGGCATCGTTTCTTTTATTTGGTTTGTTTTTCCTGCTGGTGATATGGATAGTGATAAGAGCTGATAAAAAATTGATTGAGGATGTAAGTAACATTCCCCTGGATAATAAGCAATAACTGTAAACAGTAATATTTATGTTACACTTAAAAAAGAAGTCAAACCACATTTATAAATTATTGACGATTTTATTTTGTCTGATTGCATGTCTTCCCGGCAATGTTTTCGCATTGGGTGCAGAAGGCCCTCCGAAGGAATCGTCGGTGAACAATCCTCTTGCAATTATATTGCTAAGTATAATGGCATTGTTATTATTCATCATATTGGTGCTTGCCCGTGTGGTAAGGATTAGTATGAAAACTTATCGTAACAGGTTTTTGAACAAAACTGCAACAGCAATTTGTGTAGTTATAGCAACTTTTTCGTTGCTGGTGCTAAGTAGCGGAACGGCATTGGCTCAAGGCGGTGCTGCAGATTCGGCAGTGGCAGAAACTGCAAAAGCTGCTACCAATATTGCCGGGTTGAACCCTTTGGCTTTTTACCTGATGATAGCGGTAATAATAGCGGAAGCCATTGTAATAATCGCGTTATTATATAACCTCAAGGTTCTTTTAACTTTAGAAAATAAGAGTGCAACGCAAGTTGTGGCGGGAGTGGAAGGAGGATCTGTTACAGTAGCTGTGCCAAAACAGCTTAACTGGTGGGAAAGGTTCAACAGTTTCAGGCCAATTGAAGAAGAAAAAGAACTGGAATTGGATCATGAATATGATGGTATTCGTGAACTGGATAACCGTCTTCCGCCCTGGTGGTTATATGGTTTTTATTTCACAATTCTTTTTGCCGGTGTTTACTTATGGTATTACCATGTATCTCACAGAGGGCCATCCAGTGCGCAGGAATTTGAAATGGCTATGAAAAAAGGTGAAGAACAAAAGGCTGAATATTTGAAAAAAGCCGGAAACCTTATCGATGAGAATACTGTTAAGTTATTGACAGATGCAAAAGATTTGGATGCCGGAAAGACCATATTCACCACTGTTTGTAAAGCTTGTCATGGTGAACATGGGGAAGGTACAGTAATTGCACCTAATCTAACTGATGATTATTGGTTACATGGAGGTAAGGTTAATGATGTTTTCAAAACCATTAAATACGGTGTTGCCGGAAAAGGTATGCAGAGCTGGCAGGAGTCGTATTCTCCATTGCAAATAGCGCAATTGGCGAGTTATATAAAATCGATTCATGGCACTAAGCCTGCGAATGCAAAAGCTCCGGAAGGAGAATTGTATAAGGAAGATAGTACAGCAGCACCGGCAGCTACAACAGATACAACAGCGGCGAAGTAATTCGCTTCCGGCATGGTTTAACTAAGTGGCGAAAATATTCTAACTATCATGGCAAATTTTAAATCAGATTCAGAAAAGGATAATATAGAGGGTGAGGTATCCTTTCGCGACAGGATAGCTACCGTGGATAGTAAAGGAAAAAGGAAATGGATTTTCGCCCAAAAACCAAAAGGAAAATATTATAACGCAAGAACCCTCATTAGTTTGGTTTTCTTCTTACTTTTTTTAGGATTGCCTTTTGTTCATGTAAAAGGCAATCCTATCTTTCTTTTCAATATTCCAAATGCGAAATTTATTCTGTTTGGAAAGATATTTTGGCCACAGGACTTTTTTATCCTGGGGCTTACAATGGTTACTTTCGTAATTTTCATTATACTATTTACTGCGTCTTTCGGAAGATTGTTTTGTGGGTGGGTATGTCCGCAAACTATTTTTATGGAGATGGTGTTCCGGAAAATTGAATACTTTATTGATGGATCAGCCGGTGACCAGCGTTTATTGACAAAAGAAGGTTGGACTGCCAGAAAAATCAGTAAAAGAATTATTAAGCACATAGTATTTTATATTCTTTCTTTTATAATAGCCAACTTCTTTCTTTCTTACATTATTGGCATGAAGGAGCTGTATAAAATAATTACAGAGCCTGTGAGCGAGCATATAGTAGGGTTAATGTCAATCATGATCTTTTCGGCTGTTTTTTATGCTGTGTACGCATTTTTCCGGGAACAGGCCTGTACTGTAGTGTGCCCATACGGACGGTTGCAAAGTGTTTTGCTTGACCGGAACTCAATGATAGTCGCTTACGATTATAAAAGGGGAGAACCCCGTGGAAAGTTCAGCAAAAAAGCGAATGCGGATTTGGGTGATTGCATAGATTGTTTTCAATGTGTGAAAGTATGTCCGACAGGTATTGATATTCGGAATGGATTGCAAATGGAATGTGTTGGTTGTACTGCATGTATTGATGCTTGTGATGCCATAATGGAAAAAACCGGGCGGCAAAAAGGCCTGATACGGTATGCTTCTGAAAATGGTATTGAAAATGGAGAGAAGCTTAAGTACACCATAAGAATGAAGCTGTACACGCTTCTTTTGAGCTTTTTATTAATATTGCTAACCGCATTAATGCTTACCCGGAAGGATATAGGAGCTACCATTCTTCGTGCTCCTGGAATGTTGGCACAGGAAAGAGGTACAGATACCCTTTCGAATCTTTACAATATTACTGTTGTAAATAAGACGACAAAAAATATTCCGCTCACTTTGAAACTGGAAGGAACTCCCGGACGACTGGAAGTGGTAGGCGCCAATCAGTTGAACATTACGAAGGAAGGGCAAGGTGAAGGATCATTCTTTATTGTGCTTCCAAGATCGATAATCAGGAAACGGACAACTGTTGTGAAAGTCGGGTTGTATAATGGAGAAAAGAAAATAGACGAAATCAGCACTCATTTCTTTGGTTATCCTAATAATTAAAACAATTTTTAATTGTTAAATGATTTTAGCTTTGCTATGAAGAGCATGTTGTAGATATTATTTTTGAATTTTTTAAAAAGATAGCGATGAACTGGGGAAATAAAATCTTAGTGGTATTTGTAGCGTTCGCGATTTTTATTTTTTACCTGGTATACAGATGTACTCAAACCCAGGTAGACCTTGTTTCCAAAGATTATTACAAGGATGAACTTGCCTACCAGGATGTGATTGATGGTCGCAATAATGTGGCAGCCTTAACCGGGAAAGTAAATATTTCTCAAAAGGAAGACAACCTGGTAATTCAACTGCCACATGAAATGAACGGGAAGAAAATTGAAGGTCTTATTTGGTTTTATGCTCCCGCAGATGCTCAGAAAGATAAAAAAATAGAACTTCAGGTTAATGATTCTTCACAGCAGGTTATTGATAAAAAAATGTTGCATTCGGGCAATTATACAGTTAAAATATCCTGGGAAGCCGCAAATAACAAGTATTACAATGAGCAACCATTGATGATTCAATAATGGCGTGGCAGGTTATCATATCGGGTTTCGTTTTTGGATTGCTTAGTAGTTTTCATTGCATTGGCATGTGTGGTCCTTTGGCTTTAGCGTTGCCTGTACATTATTTACATCCTTCAAAGCGCCTGATTTCCATATTGCTCTATCATACAGGGCGCATAAGTATTTATGTTTGCATGGGGCTTGTATTTGGCCTGCTTGGCCGTCGTATTTATCTTGCCGGTTTGCAGCAATGGTTGTCAATAATAAGCGGTAGTATTATACTGTTGTTTGTTTTGCAACATTTCATCTCAAAAACTCCTAAAGCTCCCGCGTTTATACAAATTTTTCATAAACATCTAAATATGTTTATGGCCAGGCAATTTAAAAACCCTTCAGTAAAAAGCTTTTTCCTGCTGGGCCTGGGAAACGGTTTGCTACCCTGTGGAATGGTGTATATGGCGGTTGCGCTGGCACTTGGTACCAACAGTACCTTAAATGGAGCATTGCTTATGGGCATGTTTGGTTTGGGCACGCTGCCTGCACTGATAGCATTACGATATGCAGGATCGTTTATCGGGTTATCTGTAAGAAACAAAATAAAGCAATTACTGCCCGTCTTTATGGCATTTATTGCTATTCTGCTTATTTTACGCGGACTTAACCTCGGCATTCCTTATATAAGCCCTGTAATGGCTGATGCTCCCAAAGATGCGATTATGTGCCATTAAGCTAATGTGTTTCGCTGCTGGGAATTATTATACCGGCTATGGTATTTCATGGCATCATCGTTGCGTCGCAATCACTTCATCTGTAGTATTTCATGGCAACTTTTGGCTGTGGCCATCCCATTATGCAGTTATGAAATTAGATTTGTTCAATAGATATTCTATCGCTGAACGGAGCGTCGCAACCAAAGCTCAATCAGGGCTCAACTGTTGACATCCAAAAAAAATCAAAACATATTTCACTGCATGAATTTGGAAAAACAAATTTTTACTATCGACTGAAACAGCGGTTTATTTTGCGATGATATCTACCTAAGTAGCATCACAACACCTTTTTTGAAAAAATGTTTCTTACTATCTCTATCCTCATAGGAAAGCATCCATACATACATGCCGGGCGATTGCAGTTGCCCCGCAAAAGTGCCATCCCAGCCGTGTTTCCAGTTGTTGGTGGAAAATAATTGTTGTCCCCAACGGTTAAATACTTTAAAGTTCAGATTGATGGCTTTCACTGCATTTAATGGATATAGTATATCATTTACTCCGTCATTATTAGGGGTGAAGGCGTTGGGTATATCAATAATACAACTCACATATACTTTTATTTTTTTCTCAACAGATTTGGAGCAGCCGTATTCGTCTGTAACGGTATAGCGCACACTATAATCAGATGTTTGTGGCGCTCGCTTGTAAACGTGTACCGGATTCGTGTCAATGGAAATTGCATTATCGCCAAACGACCAGTGCCGTGTAATGTTTTTACCAATAGATTTATCTGTAAACAGAATATCTTCAAGCGGACAATTGTCCGGCGGCACATCAAAATCAACACTCAGGTAATTATCCAGTAAAATTTTCTGAGATGTCGTGTCACTGCAAAATCCGTTACTTACAATGCATTGAATGTTTTTTTCGTTAAACACTTTATATACACCCTGAGGATTTTGCAGTGTGCTGTGTTGTTTTTCATCCAGCATCCAATTCCATGCATCGATGCCATTATTGCCGGGATGATAGAAGTCTATAACATCTTGTTCGCAACCATAGTTGATATTATAAGTGAACTGTGCACTCACTGTATCTTTTACAGAGAAGTACAATGTGTCTGGTGGTGTAATTTCATTACACTCATCAATTATGGTATTGTTGTCGGTTCCCCGTTTTAATATGAGTTGAAAGTCGCTTTCCTGTTGCAAGGGCTTTGATAAAACAATGTCTATTTGTCTTGTGTTGCCATTTGCATCGCAATTGGTATTAACAGATTGTATGGTTACGGGGTAATTACCCGTTATTTTAAAGTCGCTGAAATCGCTGGCAATGGAACTACATTTTATACCCTTATCAAAGACGATACTTAATGTTTGCGGAGCACATTTTGGAGGTACCAGGCTATCCATGGGTGTCGGCTCTTTAGGTCTTACGGTAAAGCTTAAGCTGTTGCCTTCTGGAATGGGAGTTTGACAAAAGTCGAGCAAAGTATTTCCGTCTGTTCCGTTTTTCGTGCTAACAGTATAGGAACCGACAGGCAAAGGTATATCTAGTTTCAATATCAGCGAATCCATATCAAAGCCGCCGTTACAACCAACTCCTGCAGCGCTCACAATTTTTGCAAGAGATGTATTCAGTATAAAATCGCTTCCATTTGCAGCCAGCGAACTACAGGACATTTTTTTATTGAGCTTAATATGCAATTCGTCATAAGCGCAATTGGTACGCATGCTTTTTAAAGCAGGCTGCGTAGTATCTGTTATAACTGCGGTGCCGCCAGTAAAAGAAAGATCATAACCGCTTTGATTTGTAGATGTATAATGACTTACAAGTAAAATATATGTGTGCCCTTCAATTAATGTAGGCATTGGAGAAAAAGCGTTTATACCTTGTTCAGGTATTGAAGCGCATTCTATTTTATTTGTTCCGCTTGATGAGGCACCGGTTTCTCCCGGTGTAGCACACCAGTTAGCTACCTGGATCAAGCTTGATGCAGTGGTTGCGTTGGTGGTAAAAACATCATCCGGATCGCGTCCTGTAATATCATACAATTGCCAGTCGTAATCATCACTCATGTTTTTGGGCCTTATTTTAAAAGCCAGGGTGCCACCTTTAAAGCAGGTGAACTTATACCAAAACGGATTTAAATCCTGGTAGTTTGCAGTGCCAGTTCCCGAACAGCCGGGGACAATTAAATTATGCGATACATATTGTGGTACTTGCTTTTGCTCAAACACGCTGGTGCCGCATACAGGAAATGCCGTGCCGGGCGTTTGCCCAGGATCCTGTCCCATTACACAAAAAACCGTTTGTAGTAAAAAAACAACTAATACAAATTTTTTCATCATGATGTAACTACTAAGTTAGGCACGAACTTTTAATGCATCGCAATAAAATAGACTCTTTTTCTAACGATAAATGAAATAAAATATGTTTTTCCCGAAAAATGTTTTTTCATGCAACGATTAGTGAAAAAGTATTGTCATGAGAAGTTTTCTTATAATGAAACAGGCCCTTTTTTATGGGGCCTGTTTTAAAATATGCGCATTTTTCTAAAACATTCATATTAGATCTCCACTTTCACAACTACCTTTTTTACATGGCCCGCGGTTTCATTTTTTATACCCGGCATGTGAAGGTCTTGTGGAAAATAAATCGCGAACATTCCTGCTTTCATTACTGAAAAGAAAGATGGTTTGCCATTTACATGCAATACATCTTTTGTTTCATTGTATTCTTTTGCAAGCTCGTGGTTGTTAAACATATCATGTCCCACTTTTTCTTCACCACTTACCCAATATTGTATATCAATGTGGTTTCTATGGCCTTCCATTTTTTCGTCAGTATCATCTATGGTTTCAAATTCGCTTACTGATGCAATCACTTTGTCTTCATCAATTGGATATTTTCCTTTGGCAAGTGTTGTGAAATCTGTTGTTTGCAAATACTCAAGTCCTTTTGCAATTCGTGGACTAAGGGCTTTGTACAAATCAGCATTTTTTAAATCGTCAATAATCATGATGGTAAAATTTTTCTTGAGAAAATGATAAATCAAAAGTAGGTTTTTTTGGGCTAACAACCAGCAAATCGCTGAATAGCATTACTACCGCACAAGTGAGTGACACAACGATGCTAAATAGTAGCACTACAGTTGATAACCCAAAAAAAGATTCCAATGTAGCAGGGAGTATAACAACTCAAAGCATCCAAAATTTCATATTATCTGAACTGTATTGCTTTTACGGGCTGTATTCTTTTGATAATAAAAGTTGGAAGAATTAATACAAGAAAGCAGATGAATAATGTTCCGGTGTTTACCGCGATTATATGCCACCATTCGATATCGATTTCCGCTTTGGCGATGTAATAGGTTTCTTCCGGAAGTGAAATAATTCCATAGTGTTGTTGTAATTCTGTTATCACGAAAGCGATGATATTACCAAGTATAATTCCTCCTGCGGTGATGAGTGTGGCGTGATATAAAAATATACGTTGAATGATTTTGTCCTGCGCTCCTATAGCTTTTAAAATGCCTACCATACGTGTTCTTTCAAGCACCAGTATTAACAGGCAGGTAATTAAATTGAGTACTGCCACGATGATCATAATAATGATAACAATTGCGATTGTTTTATTTTGAAGATTGAGCCAGTCGAAAATATTGGGATACACTTCCTGAATGGTTCTGCTGTTCCATAATTGTGGCAACTGATAGAAAATATCGTTGCTTACGGAATCCATTTTTTTATAATTGTTCAGGAATATCTCATAGCCGCCTATTTCGTTGCTTTGCCAGTTATTAAGTCGTTGTATTAATCGAATATCGCCCAATGCAATTATTTTGTCATAGTCTTCAATACCTGTTTTGTAAATGCCGCAAATAGTTAGTTTGCGCACTCGCATCTGAGATCCATCAGAAGGTATAAAACAAATGAGAATCCTGTCATTTAATGAAAGCTTTAACTGGTGAGCAGTATATTCTGAAAGTACAATTTCATTACTATAACTGCTATCGGGAAATGAAAGCCATTTACCCGCAACCAAAAACGGTTTGATATTGTTGAAGTCATAATTTTTTTCAACACCTTTAAATAAAACGCCTTCAATGCTTTCGTCAGTTTTGAGAATAGCGTTTTTTGTAGCGAATGCTTGTATGGTTTTTACTTCCGGGTTTTCTTTTACCATTGCCACTACCGTATCATTTTTTTTAATGGGTAGCTCTTCGGCTATGGATACCTTATTCGGTTCAAAATGTTGCACACGTATATGTCCCCAAAAGTTGAAAATTTTCTGACTGATAGCATTTTGAAAACCATTGGCAAATCCAATGGTCATAAGCATTGCAGCTACACTTATTGCTGTTGCGGCAATAGCCAGCCTTATAATAAAGCGGGAAAAAGATCGTTGTTTGTTGAACGCAATGCGACTTGCTATGAAAGAAGAAATATTCAAATTGGTACAGTTTGTCGGTTTCAAAAGTAATGTGAAAATGCGAGAGTGCAGTATTGAAAATGTTTTTGTGTAAACAACAAATGCCGGGGTCGTGTGTTTTTATTTGAGATTTGGAGATGTGCCAGGTAAAATTCATTTGGTATACTCATTATAACTGTTGAATATCTTCCTCAAATAGCGCTCTTGTTTTTGGTATGTATTTTTTAATAAAAAATAGAAACGTTATTACTATATGCCGCAATCAATACCTAAAAGAAAAATAAGAAAGCCGCAGACAATACGTGCTAAAAAGGGGAAAGAGGAAAAAATGCAGCCATCGCCTGTATATGAAAAAGACAAGCAGGCATTTAGGCTCAAAGACAAAGTTGCCATCATTACCGGTGGCGACAGCGGCATTGGAAGGGCGGTGGCTATTGCGTTTGCTGCGGAAGGAGCTCATGTGGTGATCTGTTACAAGCAGGACGATGTGGATGCGAAAAGAACCGCAGTTGAAGTGCAAAGCAAAGGAAGACAATGTTTATTAATTCGTGGTGATGTAAGCAGCGAAAAACATTGTAACAGTATTATTCAGAAAACAATTAAGATATTTAACAAATTGGATATAATTATTAACAATGCCGCTGAGCAAACTCCGCAAGATGATTTACAAAAAATCACGGATAAACAGCTTCGCCGAACTTTTGAAGTAAATATTTTTTCGCAGTTCTTTTTGGTGAAGGCTGCAGAGAAATATTTAAAGAAAGGAGATTCTATTATTAATACAACATCCGTTACAGCTTACAGGGGCAGTAGCCATCTGCTCGACTACGCTGCCACCAAAGGCGCTATAGTTGCTTTTACAAGATCGCTTTCGGCATATTTCGCGGAAAAGGGAATAAGGGTAAACGCGGTTGCTCCCGGCCCCATTTGGACCCCATTAATACCTTCTACTTTTGATGCAAAAGAGGTGGCAACTTTTGGTTCGAATGTGCCCATGAAGCGAGCCGGCCAACCAGTGGAAGTGGCTTATGCTTATGTATTTCTGGCTAGTGATGAGGCTTCGTATATGACGGGACAGGTCATCCATCCTAACGGCGGCGAAATAATTAATGGTTGATCTGTGGAGTTGAAAATTGAAAGTCCACATTACTCATAACTCAATACTCATAACTTTTATTTGGGGACCGGCGGTAGTGCTACTATTAAGCATCGTTGTGTCACTCACTTGTACGGTGGTAATGCTATTCAACAAGTTATGAGTTATGAGTTTTGAGTAGTGAGTTCTTTTTGTTTTTGCTTGCAATCGGTGTATAAAGCATTCTCAATTCTCAATTTCTCCCACCTCATTCCCGGCCTTTTTCCCAAGGATAAGGGAACGCGGCGCACAAAGCGGATATTCGTGGTCACAATGATTCTTTCAACATTCGTCTCTATTGCCAACTGTTCACAACCTACTACTGTTTACAACGAAATCACAGCTTCTTTTTTCACCAGTTTGATTTCTTTTTGAAGAGAATCAATTTGTTTTTGTTTGTCAGCAGGTTTTGTTGTGAGCATTTCAATAATTGCAGTAGCCTGCATATTAATTATATCGGCTACATTTTCTATTTCAAAATAATTTATTCCGGTTAAGCTTTGTTGCAGGTTTTTCAACAGGTTGTTATCCGGGGAAATATTTTTTTCCAACGCTAACTGCAGTGCCGCATTGGCTTTTAATAAGGCTATTTTTAATGCCCGTTCATTTACGACCTGTTTGTTTACAGAATCCTGTATGCTGTAATATTCAAAGCTGGAGCCGGGAATGTATGGCGAAGCCGGAGAAACTTTTTTGCTTTCCCTTGCATTCGGTGTTGATGGAATTACAAAATCATTTTTTTGTGGTGCAACTACCATTTGAGCAATAAAGGAAGTTGTTATTATTATATTATTCTGTATGGGTTTTTCAGTGTATTCGTCACTGTTAGTTGAAGTGGTATTGGTTTTGCTTTTTGTGTTTGTGCTAACTTTTGTTATTTCTCTTTTAACCGAAAGAATATTTATTTGCCTGTTAGATTTGTTCTTATCAAATTCTTTGTTATATTTTCCATCGTTGCTAATTGTTTCCTGTACCTTATCATTTTCATTTTTTTGCGGAGTGGTATAATTAACTGGATATATAGTTTCAGCGATTGGCGTTTGTGTAATATCCTGCCGGTTTATTTTTTCTGCCGGTTTTATTAACAATGACAATGCGATAAGCGCAAGTAATACTGGAACAAGTATTTGTTTTTTTCCGGTTTTTTCTTTTACGGAGATATCTAGTATGCGCTGAACACGATGTAAAAGATGTTTATTGTTTGTCCCCGCAGCAGGAAGGCTTAATAAAGGGATAGCTGACAATCTGCTTCTTTCAAGTGTTAAAAGCGCGGCAGCATAGCTTTCCGGAGAAAATTTAAACTGCAATACCCAATCATCACAACTGTTCTCTCTCTCTTTCTGCAAAACACTAATAAACAGTTTGGCAAACGGATTGAAGAATAACAAAATTCCGGTTAGGTTGATCAATACGTTAACCAGGTAATCATTTCTTTTTATATGTGCGATTTCATGTAGTAATATAGCTTCTATTTGTTCGTGGGTAAGTTGAGTTATTGCTGTTACCGGCAATAATATCATGGGTTTGAAATAACCAATAAGTATGGGTGTGTCAATACTTTTTGAAAGCCATACCACTACTTTTTTCTTTATACTCATACGCTGAGTCATATCTTTTACATACAACTTATAAACCGGAGAAATTCTCTCAATATTTTTTGTTTGTAGTAAATGCGTGGCATACAAAAAATAAACGAAGCGCATGAATAAAAAGGTAATTACACTAAGATAAACTATGGACAGGTATGGATAAACGTAATTGAGTAGGTGGGTGATTGTGGTAAATAAATCATTAGGTTCCTGTGTTGCATCATTTTGTGTTATGAATGATGGAGCGCCAAAAAAGTAAACGAGACTTATGTTTACGAACACTAGCAGCGTACCAAAACCAAGTAATAAAAGAGCTAAGTTGTATTTGAAAACCGGAGAAGTATTTTTGAAAAAATGAACTATACCAATAAAAATGAGCCATAGTAGGGCGAATTGCCACAAACTGTTTAGCAGCCCTACGGCAAGCGCATGTAAAATAAGAGATTGGCTCAACGCGGTCATAGTTATCAGGATTCTCTTTTCAGGTTATCAAGTAATTGTTGAATTTGGTCTAGCTCTTCTTTAGTGGTTTTATGATTTCCCAAAGCCTGTAATACCAATTGGGTAGGAGAGCCTCCAAACAGGCCGTTTATCATTTTGCCGAGTAATTGTTTTTGCGCTTTCTCACGGGAAACGGCAGGTGCATAAATATGTGTTTTAAATGTGTTGTCTCTTTTAACAAGGCCTTTTTCGTGCATTATTTGCATTAGCTTGAGCGTAGTAGTATAGCCTACATCTTTTGTGGCAGATAGTGTTTCGTGCACTTCGCGTACACTTACAGAGCCTTTTTCCCATATCACTTGTAGAATCTCTAACTCGCTTTCTGTAGGCTTTATATACTTCTGGGTTGGCATAAAATTATTTTAATGCTAAAATACGATTCTTTTCGTAAAAGAATGTTAAAGAAATTAAATATCGTTATGTGTTACGTCCTGAAAAAAGTAGACATTTATTTTAATTGTTTATCCCGCACCTGGCGCTTTCCTAGTGAACCTTCTGGTTAATCACTCATCACTCATTACTCATTACTTGCTGAATAGCATTACTACCGTACAAGTGAGTGACACAACGATGATGCCATGAAATTCTACTGCCGGCATCCAAAAATATTTTCCCCTGCAGCTTTTTTGCAATTATTGTTTAGTCGATTTGATAATTTCCTGACATAAACATTAATTTCTTCGTCTTTTTTTGCGAGTTTTGCGCATTAATTGATGTAGAAAAACGTTATAGATATAGATCAGAAGTGTGAATTATGAAAAAATCCTATTTAGTATTACTATTTCTTTTGTTTTGTTTTTTTGGCCAAACACAAACCAGCCAGCTTCATTTTCAATCAACATTTATTGATTACCAGCGTTCGTTTCCCAAGATCAACGAAATTCTTAAAAGAAAAGAAGATACCCTTGCAAAACAATTTGCTGCGAAAAATCTGCAGTGGCCGGCTTCCAATATTTATATTCGCTCGTTTAAGTATGACAGCCAGTTGGAAGTGTGGGTGAGGAACGACAGAACGGAGCCATATAAATTATTTAAGACTTACAAAGTTTGTGCAATGGCCGGGACGCTTGGCCCCAAAAGGATGGAAGGTGATTATCAGGTACCTGAAGGGTTCTATTATATTAACGAGTTTAATCCAAAGAGTTCATATCATTTATCGCTTGGATTAAATTATCCGAATGCTTCTGATCAGTTATTGAGCGATTCGATTCAGCCGGGTGGCGATATTTATATACATGGAAGTTGTGTAACTACAGGTTGCATTCCTATTACGGACAGCCAGGTGGAAGAGTTGTATATTCTTGCAGCCAATGCTAAAAATTCGGGTCAGGATTTTATTCCCGTTCATATATTTCCAATACAATTCAAGAATGAAAAAAGCGAGGTATACCTCGAAAATTATCTCAAAAATTTTCCCGAATATTTTGATTTAGCTAATACACTTAAAGGTGTTTATTATTATTTCGAAAAGAACCACAAAGTGCCCGTAATTATGGTAGATGGTGTGGGCGATTATATTGTGGATGAAGAAGTAAAGAAAAGCGCACTTACCACAAATGTAAAACCGCAAAAAAAAGTGTATGTAAAGAAAGCAAGGATTGCGGCCGATTTTGATGAAAAAGATATTCCTACTGCTGTAAATAAGCAACCTGTATACCCTGGCGGCAAGGACGCTTTTCAGGCATTTCTTCAAAAAGCAGGAAAGGAAGCTTCTGTGTTCCTGCCTGAAAATCAACATACAGCTTATGTACAAATAGAGTTTATAGTTGACAAAAAGGGTAGGGTAATAAATCCACGTGTTATAAAAGGAGGGAATGACGAATTGAATGATTCCCTTATTGATGCTTTTGAAAGCATGCCTTCATGGACACCGGCCGTTCGGCTTGAGCAAAATGTTCCGATGAAATTAAAGCAGACTATTGTTGTTGAAAAGTAAACGGTTATTGGTAAACGTATCATTTTCAAAAGAGTTAATCAAGCGCTAATATTTACAATAATCTCCATATTTATTGTTTATCATGCGTTTGGTAAGAAAAGTTTTCTTATCTTCCGAAAAGTTATTTTTCAATATTATACGGCATAAACAAAAGCATACTTGCCGGTTTTAATCTTCGGGCGGTTAGGGATAATAACACCGTTTCACTCACAAGTAACCTAGATATCACAGAGAGAACCAGGTTTATTGGGGCTGTTTAAGACAATACGAATATATTTTATAATTACCATACAAGAATAATATCAAAAAAGGAGGTATTCATATGATTACTGTAATTGTACCCACCCTTAATGAAGAAGAAACAATTGCAAACGTTGTAAAATTTGCGAAAAACACCCCGAATGTATCTGAAGTGATTGTAGTGGATGATAAGTCTGCCGATCATACAGTAGCCATAGCAAAGGAAAGTGGTGCGAAAATAATAACCAGTACAAAACTCGGGAAAGGTGCATCTATGAAGGACGCTTTGTCGTTTGCCTCTAATGATGTATTAGTGTTTTTAGATGGAGATATTGATCCTTATCCTGAGGGTACCATACCACTTTTAACTAATCCGATATTGAACAACGAAGCCGATTTTGTAAAATCCTGTTTTGATAGAAATTCAGGCCGTGTAACAGAATTGGTGGCCAAGCCATTGTTGAGCATCTTATTTCCCGAACTCACACATTTCAGTCAGCCTTTAAGCGGAATGATTGCAGGAAGAAAATCTATGTTTCAAAAAATAGATTTCAGGGAAGATTATGGTGTTGATATTGGAATATTGATCGATATGTACCTGATGGAAGCTAAAATTAAGGAAGTGGATATCGGGTACATAGAAAACAGAAACCAGTCATGGCAAGCCCTTGGCAGAATGAGTAAGGAAGTGGCCCAAACCATAATTTACAAAGCGTCGAAATGTAAAAATCCTAATCTGAATTTTGAAGAACTTGGTGTGCTTCATGAAATACGTTCCCAGATGGAGTTTGCTTTGGAAAACGAATTAAAGCAACTGAGCAGGCTTGTCATTTTTGATATGGATAATACATTATTGCTTGGGCGTTTCGTGGATATTTTTGCAAAGACTTATGGCATGAAAGACGCTTTAATGAATATCAGGCTGCATGAAAAAGATCCGGTTGTTATTACAAAAAAGATTGCACACTTATTGAAAGGAAAAACGCTGGGTGAAATAACACTGCTTGCGGATAATATTCCTATAGTGGAAGATGCGGCTGAAGTAATAAAAGAATTGAAGCGCAATGGCTTTATAGTGGGTATAATTTCGGATAGTTATGACTGTGTTACTACTCATATAAAAAACAAGCTGGGGATGGATTTCGCTTTGGCCAACGAACTTGAATTTTCAAAGAGCATTTGTACCGGTGAGGTGAAAATACCTTCCTTTTTAATGAATTCGGATAAGAGCATTTGTAAACATACTTTCTGCAAAACAAATGCGATGCTTTCTGTTTTGGAAAAGTATAAGATTGATATTAAGAACTGCATTGCTATCGGCGATAGTATCAATGATCTTTGTATGCTGCGGGAAGCCGGCATTGGTATTGCGTTTTGCTCTCCGGACGAACTGGTAAATCACTATGCGGATATCATTATTGAAGAAAAATCTTTCAGTAAAATTTTGGAACTGCCTAATGTAAGTAAGGTTGCTGAACCTGCTGCAGGCAAAGAAAAATCATCTGTGATTAGTGTGTTTAAGAGAATTAAGCGTTTGTTTGTGAAATAAAGGTCAGAAATCAGAAAAAAGAAATCAGAGATCAGAAGAAGCTGATCTCTGATTTCTTTTTTCTACATTCTTTCCGGAACCTTTGCTCCCAATAATTGCATCGCAGATTTTAATACGTTAGCTGTCATAACGGCAATGCGTAATCGTAATTGTTTTTTATCTTCTGTTTCCGCATTCACAACTGATAAAACATTGTAAAAAGAATTTAAAGTCTGCGCAAGTTGAAACGCGTACACTGCAATAACAGAGGGATTATGTTCTGCACCTGCGTTTTCTATAACACCGGGATATTGTTCCAGCATTATCAATATTTCTTTTTCGTGTTTTAGTAGTGGCGATGATTCTAATTTATAGTTCGGATTTACGTTTTCTTTCCTCAAGATAGATTTGGTCCGGGCATAAGAATATTGAACAAATGGGCCGGTGTAGCCATGAATATCAATCGATTCTTCAGGATTAAAGATCATTCTCTTTTTAGGATCTACGCGTAGCAGGTAAAATTTCAGCGCACCTAAGCCAATAGTGTCATATAAGTCTTTCAGTTCTGCCTCGGTGAAGCCTTCCACTTTGCCCAACTCTTCAGTGTGTTTTTCTACTACTTTAATAATTTCTTCCACCAGGTCATCGGCGTCAACTACAGTGCCTTCGCGGGTTTTCATACGTCCGGTAGGCAGTTCCACCATACCGTAACTAAGGTGATAAATGCCATCTGCGGAAGGAAGTCCCAGTTTTTGACAAATAAGTTTTAGCACTTTAAAGTGATAGTTTTGTTCATCAGCTACCACATAAATACTTAGGTCGTATTTATATTGGTCGTATTTTTCAACAGCCAGACCAATATCCTGTGTAATGTAAACGGATGTGCCATCGCGGCGTTGCACTATTTTTTCATCTAGCCCGTCAGCAGTAAGATCAATCCACACGCTACCGTCTTCCTTTTTATAGAAAACGCCTTTTTGTAATCCTTGCTCCACCAGTTCTTTGCCTAAAAGGTATGTTTCACTTTCGTAATACACTTTGTCAAAATCGGCACCAATTTTTTTATAGGTAGATTCAAAACCTTCATATACCCAGCCATTCATTTTTTTCCAAAGTTCAATCACCTCGGGTTTGCCTGCTTCCCAATCCACCAGCATTTGCTGAGCAGCTTTCATAATGGGTGTTTCTTTATCCGCATCTTCTTTACTCATTCCTGTTTCCATAAGTGCGGCCATTTGCTTTTTATGTTCTTCACCAAAACGCACATAATAATCACCCACCAAATGATCGCCTTTTATACCGGTAGATTGTGGCGTAGCGCCGTTGGCAAATAACTGCCATGTAACCATGCTTTTGCAAATGTGAATACCGCGATCGTTGGCAATACAGGTTTTTGCAACATCAAAACCATTTGCTTTTAAAATTTCAGCAGTGCTCCAGCCCAGGAAAATATTACGCAGGTGGCCAAGGTGTAAAGGCTTGTTGGTATTGGGCGAAGAATACTCCATAACCACCCGTTTTCCAGTAGGTGATTTTTTACCGTAATCAGGATTTTCATAATTGTTCAACAAAACCGATTGCCAGTAAGTATCAGCTACCACCAGGTTTAAAAAGCCTTTAATAATATTATATGAAGAGAAATATTGCGGATAATTATTGATCAGATGATGTCCCAACTCATTGCCTATTTCATCCGGCGATTTTTTCAATTGTTTTACCAATGCAAACATCACTACTGTATAATCGCCTTCAAACTCAGGTTTTGTTTGATTTACCTGGAAATCTTTTTCTGTAAATGTGTTGTTGTACAGTGCCGCCAGGCTTTTTAATACTGCCTGTTGTAAATGCTGAACTATTGCCATGAAATGTAATTAAGGACGGCAAAAATAATGAATAGTGGGCAGATGTCAGTCGGTAGGCATCACTCAAAACTCATCACTTATAACTCAAAACTTTTATGTAACCGGCGGTTGTGCTACTATTAAGCATCGTTGTGTCACTCACTTGTGCGGTAGTAATGCTATTGAGCGAGAGCGGGCGGTGGGCAATAAAAAAGTCAGAGACCAGAAGTTGTCACGTCTTGAAAAAAGTAGACAGTTTTTTAGTTGATTATCACGCACCTGGCGCAAGCGTGGTAACTGAGCCAAATGTATAGCCAAGCTTGTACCAGATTACTTTTTTTCTTTTATTGCAACAAGAGGATTCTCATTGGTTGTTGGTGTGCCTTCGCACAATGGCCTCCCTACACACACAATAACGGCAACTCTCAATCATTCCTGTTTAATACAGCTTCTCTACTGCTAACCGTCTACTGCCTACTTTGTACTGACCTCTCCCTTGTGTATATAATAAAATCACTTTCCTACAACTTCTTCTCCAAAACCGGGTTTTTTCTTCAATTTATCTTTAAACGCTTTTTCAAATTTTTCCATTTTCGGTCTTATTACATAGTAGCAGTAAGGCTGAGAGCTATTGTTGTTATAATAATTTTGGTGGTACTTTTCTGCAACGTAAAAATTTATCAGCGGTTCTATTGTAGTTACAATAGGATGGCTCCATGCGCCACTTTTATCCAATTGTGTTTTGTAGTATTCCGCTTTTTCTTTTTGTTCGGAACTATTATAAAAGACCACACTTCTATATTGCGGACCTACATCATTTCCCTGCCTGTCGATGGTAGTTGGGTCGTGCGATTGCCAAAATACTTCTAAAAGTTCATCGTAAGAAATTTTAGAAGGATCAAAAATAATTTGAGCTACTTCTACATGGCCTGTGTTTTTGTCGCAAACCTGCTCATAAGTAGGGTTGGCTACATGGCCTCCGGAGTATCCGTTTGTTACTTTTAAAACGCCATCAAGTTGTTCGAAAAGTGCTTCTACACACCAAAAACAACCGGCGCCAAAAACAGCAGTATCTGTTACAAGTCCATTTGTAAATGATTTGTCCATCGGACTTTTTTCGGTTAGGTTATCGCTCATAGCATTATTCATGTTTTCTTTGGGGGCACACGCATTTAGGGCTAAAAGTAATAGAGATGCTAAATTGGTAATCTGCGTCTTCAAAATCATACTAATCTCTTTAGTTAAAAATCATTTTGAAAGTTACAACTCGTTATTGCAATATATAAGGTTTATTGTAAAACTTGTCTTTTTTTAAGAATCTATTAACTCCTGAAAATGAATGTAAACGTTTGTTCTGCACTTGTATTTTGAACGGTATTGACTTGTACGTGAAATTTAACCCGGCTGAATAGAATTACTACCGTACAAGTGAGTGACACAACGATGCTTAATAGTAGCACTACCGCCCGGATACAAAAAATATTTACAAGTTTTCAGCTACATGAAACATTGATATTTATCAAATTTGCTTTTTATGCCGGCTTGCGAAATATAAGATAGCCGCGCCTGCCAATATGGCCACCACAGAACCTGTTAGTACCGCGATTTTTGAAATATCCTGAAATTGGTGATGATCAAAGGCCAGCATGGTGATGAATATGGACATGGTAAAGCCAATTCCTGCTAATACTCCAATGCCCAGCATTTGTACCCAGGAGGTGTTTTTTGGTTTTTCACCCCATTTCAATTTGACTGTTAGCCACGAAAGGGTAGTGATGCCCAATGGCTTGCCAATTATGAGGCCCAACATTACTCCCAGGCTTAATGTGGTAGTCATATTTGCCAGGAAATTGCCGGGGATTACAATTGCGGTATTGGCCAATGCAAATAAGGGTAAAATTATAAAATTGACCGGCTTATGCAGCTTATGCATGTATGTTTCCAACTTGTTAAGCGGAATAAATATTGCCAGCAGCACTCCGGCTATGGTGGCGTGAATGCCGGAATTGAAGATGCAATACCATAGCAATAGCCCCAATACACAAATGAGAAAAACGTTTAACTTTTTAAAATGAGATAACAGCGCTAAAACCAGGCAAACTAAAGCACCTGATAACATGAATATCCAATTGATTTTTTCTCCGTAAAACAAGGCAATAACCAGTATGGCTCCGAGATCGTCGATGATGGCAAGTGCCATTAGAAAGATCTTTAACGACATTGGTACTCGCGAGCCCAATAAAGACGCTACTCCCAGTGAAAAAGCGATGTCAGTTGCCATGGGTATGCCCCAGCCGTTTGTATAATCTGAGCCTTTATTGATGAGTATATAAATGATGGCCGGAAAAATCATACCTCCAATAGCGGCGGCAATGGGCAACACCGCTTTTTTGATGGAGGAGAGCTCTCCGTTTAGCAGTTCTTTTTTTATTTCCATTCCCACAAGAAAGAAGAAAAACGCCATTAACAGGTCATTTATCCAATGCTCCAGGTGGTGTGGTAAATGTAAAAAAGATGGTGAGGGTATGATCTTTAGCCAAAATGAGGTATAAGCTGCGGAACTTTCGCTATTAGCTAACAAGAGCGATACAATTGTACACACTAAAAGAGTGATGCCAACAGCCCGGCTGTCCTTTATAAAGTTGGAAATGGGTTTTACAATTCTTTTCCGAATAATTCTTCTTACTAACGATGCCATAGTATAAATCTTAGATACGCTATTGTTAAGTCAAAAATCCTGTTGTGTTGTTTTCGGGTTTAGTGGTTTGAGGGGGACTTCTGATTTCTCTACTGCCAACTGCTTACTACCAACGGCCCGCTGTACTAATATTGCTTGCAGGTTTTTCATCGTCATCACCTTCATTATTTCCAGGTTTGGTACGTTTTATAGGAGGTTCAAATAGTTCAAATTTTGTTTTAGGCCTGTATTCTTCAAGCCAGTTGAAGCCCTTTAATTTCATTTCATCGGCATTAGCTAAGCGCATTGGATACAAAGTGCCGTTTACTTCGTTTACAAATAGCACCTCCTCTACTTCTTTGTTTAAAAAGCGTATGTCGATCATATCGCTTGTAGCGCGATTCACGCCTATATACGCATGCTCTTCATCCTGGGCATAGTATATACTTTCAGCGCTGCCTTTCGCTCTCACAAAATCTATTTCGCCATCTTTAAAATAACCGTTTATAGTATGTCCTCTCAGTTGGTTATAGTATCCTTTTTCCACATGGTTTATTACTATCCCGTTCTCAAATACATAAAACCGCGAAGGCTTTTTGTTTTGAGTATATAAAAAAATAGTATCGCCGGTAACCTGGCTGTTGTTAGCCCATACCACTGGGTTTGTAATGAGTCTGAAAATTGAATCGGCACCGGAATAAAATAAGCTGTCGCACACGGCTTGCGTAGAATCTGAGAATATCCGCACATTATGATATGCTATAATATAGCGCCTGCTGTTAGTGGCAGAATCATCCTGCGGTCTTTTTACCTCATTTGTTTTTTGCGGTGTCCCATTTTTCGCCAGCAATGTGTCTTTGCTTTTAGCTGTATCTTCCCTCAATCCGGAAAACAAAGTATCTGCTGAAATATAGATTGAATCTTTTTCCTGTTTGAGGATCATTAACGGTTGTTCGGTTGCCAGCATGGTATTGGTGATCTTATTGCCACGCAGGCTATTTGCGAGTATAGCGATTCCTTGTGCGGTATCTTTAAACACAGCATTACCTCTTGCAAAGTTTTCACCGGTTGCGTCATCAAATTCCACATCATCGCCGGTTATTTCGGAAGTGCTGTCTTTAATAATAGGCCTCTTTCCAAATCTTGCCCTTTTATTTTCGGTATCATAATAACCGTCAGATGTTAATATTTGCCTTTTCAGGCTATCTTCTAAAATTGTTTTGGTTATAAATGTGGCAATTCTTGAACTTGTATTGTAGAGTAAAGAATCTGTGTCTACTTTATATGCCGGGTCGCGGAGTTTTACATTGTTTTTAAAATACGCATCCTTCAGTTCGGAATAATATATGGCATCGGTACTGGTAAGAACGGTGGTGCCCGTTACAATTTTTCCGCCATTTTTATAAGTACCTGTTTTGTATTGAGTGTTGTATTCAAATTCCTGTGTGGTTAAGACAGCCTGTCCGTCTGTCATTTTCACATTTTTCTTAAGGTAGGCCTGTTTGTCAAGTTTGTAATATATCATGTAATCGCCCCAGGCCTGTATTGTATCGCTGTCTGTTATGTGTATATTTCCGAAGGCCTCTACAGTTTCTTCCGGTTTTTTGTAAATGGCGCTGTCGCAGGTAAATCTTGTTGTGCCATCTACAAAAACGGCTTTACCTACCGCGACTATCACTTCTTTTACCGAATCTATTTTGGTATCGGTAAGTTTATCTGCACTAAATGTTACAGGCCTTTTGCTGCTGTCGCTACCTTCAGGGCGTGCTATTACCTGCACCTGTGCCATAAGAGAATGCTGCATTATCCCGCAAGCACAAAACACAATCACAAATAATAACTGCTTCATTAATTATTTACTTTGGTAGAGTCGTTAAGAGGTGCGGATAAATAATTACCCTTATCTTTTTTTCCAAATACGGAAATGTTTACATAGCGCTTCGGATGAACCCGGAGATCATCCAGCAAAGTATTTAAGCTTCGCGTGGTTTTCTCAAGATTAATATAAAGTGTCGGATCGTTCATTAGTTTGCCAATGCTTCCTTTGTCACCATTCATTTTCGTTGCTACATTATTTAGCTGTTTTATAGTGGAATCCAGCGAGGATATCGTCTCTTCCAGTTTCAGGTTTGCCAATTTGGAAGAAGTTGTTTCCAGGTTGCTGAGTGTGCCGCTTATTTTCTCATTGTTTCCGGCCAGGTTTCCGGTAAAAGTGTTAAGGTGATGCATGGATTTTGCCAAATCGCCGGATTGGTCATTTAACAATTTTGTTAAAGATGCAGATGCTATGGACAAATTAGCAATAACTGTTTGAAAATTGTTTTTTGTATTTGGGTCAAAATATAAACCAATTGTTTCAATAACCGAATCTAATGAATGCAATGTACTGTTTACGCTTTCAAGAGTCGGGTGAAGCGAAGCCTGCAATTGATCTACCAGGCCGGGAACGTCTTTTGATAATAGCGTATCGCCGTCTTTCAAATAAGTGCCTGCATTGCCCAACTCAATATTTATGGAAGATGTGCCCAGCAGGCTTTGGTTGATAGCTGCCACCGAGTTTACGGGAATGTTCACATCTTTATTCAGATTTATAATTGCAATAATGGCTGTAAGATTGCGGTCGCGTTCCTGCAGTTTGTAAATGGTTCCCACTTGCAATCCATTGATCATAACCGGGTTAGACGTGGTAATGCCATCGATTTTTGTGAAAACGGCATACACTTTTTTACTTGGATCTAACAAATTTTTTCCTTTCAGATAGTTAAAGCCAAGTATCAGTATTACGATTGCGATGGCTGCCAGAGCACCTATTTTAGTTTCGTTTGCAATTTTCATTCTACTCATTTTAATACGGAATATAGGTAATGGTGTTTTAAATGTTTAAGCAACTGTTTTTGTAATTGTTTTTTTGATACCGGCGGCGGTTTTTCATGGCATCATCGTTGCGTCGCAATCACTTCATCTGTAGTATTTCATGGCAACTTCTTTTAGTTGAAAATTGAAAGTGCTTTAAACACTGATTGCAAGCAAAAACAAAAGCACTCATAACTCAAAACTCATAACTCAAAACCCGCCCAATGGCGTTACTACCGTACAAGTGAGTGACACAACGGATGCTTAATAGTAGCACTACCGCCGGTGCCCAAAAAATCATTACATTATGTTATCCTGCCTTTGGTATCAATTATCCCGCCTTTGGTATATTACAATTATTTCGAATTCCTGTACCGTTGTAAAGCTGTAACAATATTTGTTACAACTTCGTTTTGCCCCTCCTCGCTATTTAGATATTTTTCCTCTTCTTTATTAGAAAGATAACCTGTTTCTATAAGAATACTAGGCATTCCCGTTGCCTGCAAAACCCAAATGCCTTTATTATTTCTTTGCAAAACTCCTCTGTTCATCCGTCCAGCTTTTTCAAATTCCTCCTGCACAAAATTTGCCATAGTATAGCTGTTTTTGAAAAAGTATTTTGTGTATAACTGCGCTCTTATGCGGGCTTCCGGCGAGTTAAGGTCAAGTACATTCAGTGAATCTTCAATGGCTTCGCCACCTTCCTCCTCGGGGTTGATATATTCACTTTTGGCATCACTTCTGTCGGCTGCCCAAATATATGTTGATGGACCTTTTGCCTTGTTTTCAACATAATAACTTTCATAAACAGGCGACTTTATCACTTTTTTCCTGCGGTTTTTGCCTTTTCCCACATATATTGTTTTGTTGGTATAGCTTACTATCCGCTTTTCATACCATCCGCCGGGGGCACGGCCCGCAGCGTCGCAGTGTATACTAATATACAGATCAGCTTTCGATTTGTTGGCCAGCTCGGCGCGGTAGCGCAAAGCCTGCCTGTAATCACTTAAATTACCCGGCAATATGTCGGTTGTTCGTGTATAAATAATTTTGACATCCGGCATGGCTTCCTGGATCGCTTTTCCTAATTTTAAGCTAATAGCCAATGCCACGTCTTTTTCTTTTGAAAAAAGCCCTTTGGCGCCGCCATCAACTCCACCATGGCCGGGATCAATGATCAGGGTACGAAGATTTGTTTTTTTTACAGGTTCGTCTTGTTCATAGGCTGCGGTCGGAAGTTTTTTTAATGATACGGTTGTAACATATAAACCAACAATTGCGCCAACAAAAAAAAGTTTTTTCAACATGCCAATGAAATTATTTAATGGGTTCCGACAATCTTTTAAGATTTTTGTTAACTGTGAATCATTATTTTTGCCCACACTACAAATATGATTAACGGCGGTAAATTTAGTTCAAAAAGTTTTTCGGCATTCTTTTTCACGTTAATGTTTTCTGTATTAACGTTATTAGTGATGGGGAATTATCCGAAAAATACAATTTTTGACAGTTTAAATGTAATAATACAGGATACAATACCTAAACAAAAAGGTATCGATTCTTCCGTTGTTGATTCTTTAAAAAAGGATACCACCAACCCCAAAACTACGAGCGATACATTTGATGTAAAAATTTCCAAAGATACTTTGGATGCGCCTGTATCTTACACGGCATCCGATTCAATGAAGCTGAATATTCCAACAAAAAAGATCATTCTGTATAATAAGGCTACTGTCAAATATAAAGATATTGATATGGAAGCCTGGCAAATTGCAATGGATCAGGAAACCCAACTGGTAACCGCCATACATACACGCGACTCTCTTGGGTTGATGGAGGGGCAACCCAAATTTACACAGGGCGACAGTAAAATGATTGCCGATACGATTACCTTCAATACCAAAACCATGAAGGGCATTACCAGCAGCACTTACACGCAGCAGGGGGAAATGTTTGTGCATGGTGAAAAAGTGAAAAAGGTAAACAGCGACATTTATTATGCACTTCGCGGACGCTTTACTACCTGCGATCTTGATACACCGCACTTCGCGTTTCGTACAAAAAAAATGGAGCTGATCAATAAAAAATTTGCTATTACCGGGCCTGTGCATCCCGAGTTTGAAGGAGTGCCGGTTCCAATATACATTCCATTTGGATATTTTCCGCTCAGGCAGGGTCGTCATTCGGGGCTGCTGCCACCGCAATTTACTACTAATGAGCAGTATGGGCTGGGGCTGGAAGGACTTGGCTATTATAAAGTGCTAAATGAGTATGTTGATGTAATGCTGCGCACCAATATATATTCATACGGAGGGTGGCAGGCAACCATTACGCCTACTTACAGAAAACGCTACAGGTATTATGGGCAAACCAATTTTTCCTACAATTATGTACGTTTTCTAAGTAATAGCGGCGCCAAGGAGTATGAAACCAGCAAAAACTGGAGCCTGGGGTGGAGCCACTCTGTAGATGGAAAAGCCAGGCCGGGTACCACTTTTCAGGCTAGCGTGAATATTGCGTCATCTAAATACAACCAGTATTCATACAACCCAACAGTAAATTTCAATAACCAGCTAAATTCATCTATTGCTTATTCTAAAAACTGGAATAATAAATATAACCTTACAGTAAGTGCAGGCCACGACCAAAATAATGTTACCAAACTATATAACATTCGTTTGCCAAACGGCTCATTTACCGTAAATAATTTTTATCCCCTGCAACCCAAAGAATTTGTGGGTACACCAAAATGGTATCAAAAGCTGGGTATTGGTTTAAATACGCAGTTCATGAACCAGGCTTCATTTTATGATACGGCGTTTAGCATGTCGAAATTGGCAGATACCATGCGCTGGGGAGTTTCGCACAGTATTCCTTTGAGTTTATCATTGCCGCCAATATTGGGCGGAGCGGTAACCGTAGCGCCGGGTGTTAGCCTGCAACAAAGATGGTATGGCGACCGCATATTGCAACAGTGGGATTCAACAACCGGAACATTAAAAAGCTATCATAACAAAGGGTTTTACCTGGCCAATGATGTTTCTTTCAGCTTATCGCTTAATACCGCATTGTTTGGAACGTTTTCCAAATTTGGCAAAAACAGCAAGCTTTATGCAGTACGGCATGTAATCAGGCCCACTGTAGGCCTTAGCTTTAAGCCCGACCTGGCATCGAAAGATTATTATACCGGTATTGCAAATGTTACAGTGAATTCTATTACCAAGGCGCTGGATACTACCACACGGCGGTTCTCTTATTATGAAAATGTAGGTTACGGGCCTTTTTCGGAAGGTACTTTCGGAGGTATCAATTTTGGCCTGGATAACAATCTTGAAATTAAAGTACGTTCTAAAAAAGACACCACAAGCGGAGGTATCAAAAAAGTAAAAATCATAGATGGTTTTGGTGTAAACGGCAGCTATAACCTGATGGCGGATTCGTTCAATTTGTCCACATTCAATTTTTATTTAAGAAGCACATTATTTGAAAAAGTGAACTTTACCGCCAGTACCGTGCTGGATCCTTACCAAATGGACAACCGTGGCCGAAGAATAAATAAATATGCCTGGCAGGGGGGGGGCAAGGGGTTTTCGCTGGGACAAATCACCAATGGAAACATAGCCTTATCCACCCAGTTTTCAAGTAAGAAAAAAGATCAAAAAGACAAAGAGCTTGCAGAAGCAAAGAATAACCCCGATATGGGCCTGCCAATGACAATGGAAGAGCAGCAGGCGCAGTTGGATTATATGCGTAACAATCCCGCGGAATTCGCGGATTTTGAAATTCCGTGGAATGTGAATATATCTTATTCGTTGAGTTTTTACCGAGCAATGAAATCCGATTACTCGGGGTATAGCACACAAATCACATCCAGCATTACGCTAGGCGGCGATTTTAACCTGACACCCAAATGGAAAGTGGGTATGAACACCTACTATGATTTCAGAGGCTCCTCCATACAGCAGCTCACCATGTTTGTTTCACGCGAAATGCACTGTTGGCAAATGTCTATAAATGTAACGCCAATAGGAATAACCAGGTATTTTAATATCACCATCAATCCGAAATCAGGCATTTTACGCGACTTACGCGTAAATAAGCGCAACTCTTTTTATGGCGGAAACTAATCTCTGAAAATGTAATTTTTTTTGTTGGGAACCAGCATTTGTGCTGCTATTAAGCATCGTTGTGTCACTCACTTGTACGGTTGTAACTTTAGTGGGCGGTTGACAGTAGGCAGTAGGCAGCGGGCAGTAGAGAGATCAGAAGTCAGCTGGCAGTTGGCAGAAATCAGAGCTGATCTGAAAATGTCTCTCTGATTTCTGACTTCCTCTCTACTGTCAACTGCCTACTGTCAACTGCCCACTTGCCCAATAGCATTACTGTTGTACAAGTGAGTGACACAACAAAAGATGATTAGCATTACTACCGCCTGTCCCAACATATTTCCACAATTTCAAAGCAGGGTGTTTCAAATTTAACTAACAACTATTAGTTAGTTAAGCGACATTCCAATATATTTGAATTGAAAAATATTCAAAAACATAACAGCTATATGGAATTTCAATTCAACGAAGAACATTTAATGATTCAAAAAGCGGCCAGGGATTTTGCACAAAATGTATGCTTTCCGGGTGTAATAGAAAGAGATGAACACCAAAAATTTCCCAAAGAACAAATAGAACAACTTGCCGATTTAGGATTTATGGGTATGATGGTAAGTCCGGATTACGGGGGTGCCGGTATGGACACCATAAGTTACGTGCTTGCTATGGAAGAAATTAGTAAAGTGGATGCAAGCGCGAGTGTGATTATGAGCGTAAATAACAGTCTTGTGTGCTGGGGCCTTGAAACTTATGGGTCAGAAGAGCAAAAGCGAAAATATCTAACGCCTCTGGCTCAGGGAAAAAAAGATGGTGAATTATACATCGGCGCATTTTTACTAAGTGAGCCCGAAGCGGGTAGCGAT
Organism: Flavihumibacter sp.; assembly: GCA_031553495.1. Lineage (GTDB taxonomy): Bacteria > Bacteroidota > Bacteroidia > Chitinophagales > Chitinophagaceae > Pinibacter. The sequence goes on along the minus strand of JAVBLN010000037.1, from coordinate 35,397 downwards.
GCCACTTCTCAAAGAACCACCGCAGAAGATAATGGTGATTGTTATTTATTGAATGGCACTAAAAACTGGATTACCGGAGGTAGCTCCGCATCTGTTTACATTGTGATGGCGCAAACGGATATTTCGAAGGGTAGTCATGGTATTAACGCTTTTATTGTTGAAAAAAACACACCGGGAATTATAGTGGGAGCAAAAGAAAATAAAATGGGTATTCGTGGCAGCGATACACACAGCATTTCGTTTGCTGATGTAAAAGTGCCTAAGGAAAACCGCATAGGCGCGGATGGTTCCGGTTTCTCATTTGCTATGAAAACCTTAGCGGGTGGCCGTATTGGTATTGCCTCCCAGGCATTGGGTATTGCCAGTGGCGCTTATGAACTGGCATTGAAATATTCAAAGGAAAGAAAATCGTTTGGTAAAGAAATTATGCATCACCAGGCCATCCAATTTAAACTGGCCGACATGGCAACAAGAATAGAAGCTACCAGGCTTTTATGTTTGAAGGCGGCATGGGAAAAAGATCAAAAAAGAGATTATGCGCTTAGTTCTTCTATAGCAAAAGTGTATGCATCTGAAACTGCGATGTGGGTGACAACGGAAGCAGTGCAAATTCACGGTGGATATGGTTTTGTGAAAGAATACCATGTGGAGCGTCTTATGCGCGATGCTAAAATTACTCAGATATATGAAGGCACCAGCGAAGTGCAACGGATTGTAATAAGCAGGGCGATTCTGAAGTAGCAGGTTACAGGTTACAGGTAGCAAGATGCAGGTTACAGGTTCAACCATGCCTTATAAAATTTTGGAAGCTTAAACTTAAATGAATAAATGAGTGTTACACGGAAACACTTGCAACCTGTAACCTGCAACCAGCCCTGCTACCGGCAATCTGTCAGTTTTTCCAACACATAATATACTGCAGGGCAAAATGTGGAGTTTTTTAATGTGATTTGAACTCTTTTAAGAATAACATCTTCATCGGTGTAGGGAAAACGCTCACAATCGGATGGGCGTTCTTCATAAATACTGCAATAATTATCGCTGCCTAAAAATGGGCAGGGAGTTTGTTGTGCCACGAAATCGCCGTCATTATCAAGGCGCAGATATTTTGCAATAAAGTCTCCTTCCTTGAGCTTTAAATGCTTGCTGATGCGTTTTATATCCGGTGTTTTGAAGCGCGGCGAATAACCTTTGCAACAGTTGGCGCAATCCAGGCAATCTACATGGGTAAAGGCTTCATTATGCAATGCCGGCAGTTGCTTTAGTACTTTATTTTTATTGGCACGTTGCAAAAAGCTTTTATAATGCTTTTGCTTTTCCATCGATCTTTTTTCCCAATTATAAAGAAGGTCTTTTCCCATCCGTTTTGAAATTTTTATTGGATTCAATAGTTTAACGGCAAATTTGCGTTTATTTTTTCAATAGCTTAACCCTGGATCGGAGCATATTCCAAAAACTATTGCTTTTCCAAGGTTTTTTTGAAAATTGGGGTAGAAAAAATAAAAAAATATGAATTAGTTTTATTTTTGGCCCGTCTCCGGAAAGTGTGATTATCAGAACTTTAAACTGAGAATGAGGCTATAGGATTTTTATATAATATTTTAATAATTGTGAATTGGTCTATTGAAGCGGCCATTTTGACGCTTATAATATTCCACTAAAGTTACTTTCATCGGAGCCAATATATTTTTTTGTAATTTCGACAATCATAAATAAAAACACTGGCACTAAAAACAAGTGTTTCTGTTTATCCTTTGAAAGTATATATTACCTTTTATGAAAAGAATTATTTCTGTCGGCTTTATTGCTATGGCTTTATTTACCAGCTGTGTCAGCAATAAAAAAACACAATCTATTAAAGCTGAAACAGACCGGCAAAAACGAAATGATATTGCTTTGCTTCAACGGCTTGATTCAATAGAATCTAAAAGCCGCACAAAGTTTGCTAACGGCGAGCTTGATGATAAAACTGATTCTACAATTCATAGTTATATTAAAGAGCTTCGTGATAGTATTCGGAGTCGTATGCAACACTATGATGCGCTGGCCTCTACCGGTTTTAAAAGGAAAAGAGAAATTGAAAGGGCTAAAGCATACTACAATTATGTAAGCGGTTTATATAAAGCAGATTTGGAGAATATCGTATTTTTTGACGAACTGCTTGCAGCCAACACATTTGCCAAATTAAATACTGCAGTGTTTTTTGCTCCGGGCGAATATCGTGTTTCTGATAATGCAACTGCTGAAAATCTTCTGCGTGATGTGGTTAATGCCGTCCTGGATTTTTCGGCAAAGCACTCTCAGTATAATTTGTATGCATCTTTCGTAATAGTTGGTTACGCTGATGAACAAGATTATGTGCCAAACAGTCCATTGTATAAAGATCTGGCCTCCAAAATAGCTACAACATCGCCATCACGTGTTCAAATGAATATTGAAATGTCGAATAGGAGAGCGAATGCAATTACCGGTATTATAAGAACTCAATACAGGCTGAATAGAAGTAATTATCCAAATTCCAATTTGTTAACTTCATTTTTCTCCATAGGAAAAGGAGAACAACTACCTGCCGGCAATATAACCGACTATAAACCCATTGATGAACGCCGGCGCATTGTATTGATATATTGGAGTGTGTTGCCGAGAATGAAAAAATAATTTTTCGATTTGAAGATAGAAAGCTTAAAAACTTTATACGGTTTTTAAGCTTTTTTTATTGAGTGCGTTTATGCTCAAATCCAAATCAGGGATCAGATGTCAGACATCGCTCATTACTCAAACATGATGTAGCTCAATAAAATCATTTTCCCTATTTTCGCAAACAAATATTCTGATATGAATCTTCATGAGTATCAAGCCAAAGAATTGCTGAAAAAATATAATGTGCCAGTACAGGAAGGTATTGCCTGCGATACCCCCAGCGAAGCCGAAGAAGCTTATAAGCAAATTAAAACCCAATATGGCGGCCCCTTTGCGGTGGTGAAAGCGCAAATACACGCGGGTGGCCGTGGTAAAGGTAAAATACGCGGCACCGAACAACGAGGTGTGGCGGTCGGAAAAAGTGCAGATGATATCAAAGGAATCGCTCAAAATATACTTGGTGGAACTTTGGTAACCATACAAACCGGCGAAGCGGGAAAAGTAGTAAATAAAGTACTGGTTGCGCAGGATGTGTATTATGAAGGTCCCAACCCGGTAAAGGAATTTTATTTGAGTATTTTGCTCGATAGGGCGAAAGGTCAGAATGTAATTATGTACAGCACCGAAGGCGGAATGGATATTGAAGAAGTGGCTCATAAAACTCCTGAAAAAATATTTAAAGAATGGGTGCATCCCGGTGGCGGACTTCAACCTTTCCAGGCACGAAAAATAGCTTTCAATCTGGGACTTGGCGGCGAAGCGTTTAAAAGCTGTGTGAAATTCGTTACCAATCTTTACAATGCATTTACCGGACTGGATTGCAGCATGCTTGAAATAAATCCCCTGTTTAAAACCAGCGACGAAAAGATCATAGCGGTTGATTGCAAAATGAATCTTGACGACAATTCGCTTACCCGTCATCCCGACCTGGTGGCAATGCGTGATTTGTCTGAAGAAGATCCTACAGAAGTGGAAGCGGGAAAATTCAATCTGAATTTTGTGAAGCTTGATGGCAATGTGGGTTGTATGGTAAATGGCGCCGGACTTGCCATGGCTACCATGGATATGATCAAACTAAGCGGTGGCGAGCCAGCCAACTTTTTGGATGTGGGCGGTTCTGCAAATGCTCAAACCGTGGAAGCCGGTTTCCGTATAATACTAAAAGATCCGAAAGTAAAAGCTATACTCATTAATATTTTTGGAGGTATTGTGCGTTGCGACCGTGTGGCGCAGGGCGTGATAGATGCGTACAAAAGCCTTGGTAATATTAATATTCCAATTATTGTGCGCCTGCAAGGCACCAATGCCGAAGAGGCTAAAAAGCTGATTGATGAAAGCGGCCTGAAAGTGCAAAGCGCCATTTTGCTAAGCGAAGCCGCAGCCCTTGTTAATAAAGCCGTAGCGTAGGCGGTTACCGATATTGTTGTATAAGTTGTTTGAATTAATAAAACGCATTGGTGGTATTAATTCAAACAACTTTTTTATTTGTATGCCTTGGTATACCTCATACAGTATAATATATGGCGTTATTTTTTGGAACCGGCGGCGGTGCTGCTATTGAGCATCGTTGTGTCACTCACTTGTACGGCAGGAATGCTATGGGGCAGCCTCTTATCTGCCGTTTGCCCGAAGCACGGTCATCTCTTTCTTGAGATCATCATCGTATGTTTTCTTAACAATGTAATGCCATTGTCTTTCGGGAACATCCACAAAAAAGATTTCGCCGGTTTTATGTTTGGCAACAGCATCCTGGAATTCTTCCGGCATCATTTCCACTCCAAAGAACCAGCCTGTATCGCCATGAGTGGTATTGCCATCCATAGTGTATTGATCGGAAAGCGCCTGGAAAGATTCGCCGTCGTTAGCTTTTTTAACGATAACTTTCTTTAAACTATCAACTTCGGCCGGTGTTAAAGAACCGCCATCGAGAAAGATATAACTCGCCCTGTACTTAACAGACTCTTCTGATTCCAACACCTTGTAAGTAACATATCCTACGTTGAAAACAGTTCCTTTTGCCTGGCGCAATATGCGTTTGGCAATAATCGAACTGTCTTTACCGGCTGTTACGTTAAAAATAACCGGTTTAAGTGGCGCATTGTCATCAATAAATTTTTGCGCCTGCTCCATTGTGGTAATTTTTTGAAATTGTTCGGTAACTGTTTTTTGTGAAAAGGCTGTTGTTGAAAAAAACAGTAATACGATTGGAATGATTTGTTTCATATAATTTTCTTTTGGACTGAATTTGTAAAGATTAACTGCGATTCGGGGTAAGAAGTTCTCTTGAAGATACAAATTTTTTATATCAGGGAATTACTGTTTTGCAAATTAGTTTGGCAAAGCAGAATTGAAAAGTCCTTGTGGGATATAAAAAATCTTCACAAGGACTTTTTTTAGTTTGAATAATAATAAAAAACAATTCCTCTTGGTTCAGCGAACTTCAATTCCATCTTTACCCTTTCTTCACTTCCTTCGCCCAGGTATCTTTCAGCGTTACCGTTCTGTTGAAAACAAGTTTTTCTTCCGAAGTATCTTTATCAAGGCAGAAATAACCTTTCCGCAGGAACTGGTAACGGTCATCAAATTTCGATTGTTTCAACGCAGGCTCTGCATACACGGTTTCTACCACATCAAGTGAATTAGGATTTATATAATCTTTAAAATCGCCTTCTTCGCTGGATGGGTCCTCCACTTTAAACAATCTGTCATACAATCTTACTTCTGCATTAATTGCATGAGGAACACTTACCCAGTGCAGAGTGCCTTTTACATGAATGCCGCTGGTATCGCTGCCACTTTTGCTTTCCGGTATGTACGAACATTGAAGTTCGGTAATATTACCATTGGCATCTTTCACAAAATCATCACACTTAATAATATAAGCGTGTTTCAAACGAACCATTTGTCCCGGCGCCAAACGGAAGAATTTCTTTGGAGCCACTTCCATAAAGTCTTCGCGTTCTATATAAATTTCGCGGCTAAACGGAATATCGCGGTAAGTGGTATGAGGATCTTCCGGATTGTTTTCGCCTTTTAAAATTTCCATAGCGGCCTCAAAGTTTGTAATCACCACTTTCAGCGGATCAAACACCACCATGCGCCGTATGGATGTTTTATTAAGATCTTCCCGAATACAAAATTCCAGTAGCGATACATCAATCAGGTTTTCACGTTTGGCCACGCCAATTTTATCTGCAAACACATGTATACTTCGAGGAGTGTAGCCGCGCCTGCGAAAGCCGCTAATAGTAGGCATTCGCGGATCATCCCATGCAGTTACATATTTCTCTTCTACCAGTTGTTTTAGTTTTCGTTTACTCATTACCGTGTAGGTAAGATTAAGCCTTGAAAACTCATATTGATGCGAAGGGAAAATTTCCAGCTTTTCAATAAACCAATCATACAATGGGCGGTGCGGTATAAATTCAAGCGTACAAATGGAATGCGTAATATTCTCAATGCTGTCGCTTTGTCCGTGTGCAAAATCATACATCGGGTAAATGCACCATTTGTCGCCCGTGCGGTGATGGTGTGCATGTTTAATGCGATATAAGATCGGGTCGCGCATATGCATGTTTGGCGAAGCCAAATCAATTTTTGCACGCAGAACTTTTTCTCCGTCTTTATACTTTCCTTCACGCATTTCAGTAAACAACCGCATATTTTCTTCCACACTTCTTGATCGGTATGTATTGGCAATGCCCGGCTCGGTGGGGGTGCCCTTTTGCTGCGCAATTTCCTCCGAAGTGCTGTCATCCACATACGCCAATCCTTTTTGAATAAGCGCAATCGCAAAGTTGTATAGTTGCTCAAAATAATCAGATGCATACAATTCCCTGGCCCATTTAAAGCCCAGCCATTGTATGTCTTCCTTTATGCTATCCACATATTCGGTATCTTCCGTAACGGGATTGGTGTCATCAAAGCGAAGGTTGGTTTTGCCGCCATATTTCTGTGCCAGGCCAAAATTGAGGCAAATGCTTTTGGCATGGCCTATATGTAAATAACCATTTGGCTCTGGCGGAAAACGCGTCAGAATGCTCTTATAACGGCCTCTATTCAAATCTTCTTCAATAATTTCTTCCAGGAAATTGAGAGACTTTTCTTCTTCTTTCTTAATCTCGCTCATAGTTTTAAATGCCTTTTGGACTTGCGAATTTAAGGCTTTTGGCGCATACTGATGAAGCCGCCGGGTGCATTCCCGGTCCGGCACATCTATATACGATGTGCAATTTTTTTTGGGACCGGCGGTAGTGCTACTATTAAGCATCGTTGTGTCACTCACTTGTACGGCAGGAACTTTAGTGGGCTGGTGACAGTGGGCCACGGGCAGCAGAGAAGTCAGAAATTGAAGATGGCGGCGCTACATCTGGCGCAGGCCTCCCGGCCTTTGCCTAGTCGTTACTTATTTTACCTGAAAGTAAGGATGTTGTCAATGAACTTTTTTTTTAGTTATTAGTCAAGTAACGCGTGGGCACAGGTCAGGAGACCTGCGCCAGCTATGAGCATTCTCCATTCTCAACTCTCCATTCTCAATTTATTTTAACCACAAGGTTCACCAAGAAAGCATAAGGCTCACAAGGGTTGGTAACAATTCAGCAAACCCTTGTGTACCTTGAGCCTCTATTGTGCCCCTTGTGGTTAAACAGCGATGCTGTTCTACAAGCGTTGTGCTAACATATCGAACAGCTCCGCTGTCTTCTGATCTCTGTTTTCTCTACTGTCTACTGCCAACTGCCAACTGATCTCTGACCTCTCTCAGCTCCTGGCTCCAAACAACAGGCTTCCTATTCTTACCATAGTGCTGCCTTCTTCTATAGCCATGTTATAATCGCCGCTCATGCCCATGGAAAGTATCGTTGGTTGAAGATTATCGGCAGCATAATTCTTTTTGAGCTGTTCAAAAATTTGTTTCAAATATGTAAACTCGTTTCTCACTTTGCCAGCATCATCTATAAATGAAGCCATCCCCATCAGGCCTAGTACTCTCACATTTTTCATGGAAGAAAGTTGAGGTATGACCTCAAACAATTCTTTTTCGTCAAGCCCGAATTTTGTTTCTTCCTGCGCAATATGCATCTGCAACAGGCAATCTATAACGCGGTTATTTTTTGCAGCTTGTTTGTTGATTTCCTGCAAAAGTTTAAAACTGTCCACGCCATGCACCAGGTGTATGAACGGCGCAATGAATTTAACTTTATTGCTTTGTAAATGTCCTATAAAATGCCAGCGAATATCTGTTGGTAATAGCTGTTGTTTTTCTGTTATTTCCTGCACATAGTTTTCTCCAAAATCTCTTTGCCCAAGATCGTATAATGCTTTTATATCCTCCACCGGTTTTGTTTTGGAAACTGCCACCAGTTGAACATTTTTTTCCGTTAACTCCCGGGTTATACTTTTAAATGCTTCTATGTTTATAGCCATGAAAATGAATTGTTGAATTAGGTAGCAAAAATAAAGCACTTTAATTTGAGATTTGAGATTTGAAATTTTAAATGCTGTAGGTCGGGTTTGATTTATGGATTTTAGTTTTTTGCACAAACAAGAAAGTAAGAATCATTTAGTGCCTGGTTATAATTTGCCGAATAGAATTACTTCAGCACAAGAGTGCGACGCAACGGCCGTTCCATAGTAATTCAAATGCCGGGTCCATAATAAAAGTAGGTCTTATATGCAGCTCTTATTAATAATTTTGAAGGCGGCCTTGTGCAACTCATGGATGAAACTAATTGCTATAACGAAATTTTTCGCCACGGCAGTTTTTGCAAATTTCTAAGTATAGCTATAAAACCAATAAGAAATAATGGTGTGAGTGCATACAGAGCATATGGTATTTTCAATAATAAATAATGGATCAATATAAGAATCCCAATCATAATCATTTGTAAAAAAACAATGGCTAGCTTCCCTGCCTGTTGTTGTGTGCTGGGCTGTTTTGAAAACGGGAGGTGATGTGGTGTTAGGGCTGCAACAATAAAAAAGCTTAGCAGGTTGTTGAATAGTCCGAAAATAAAATCGTCGATGATTTGCCAATGCCAGATGTAAAACGCTATTGCAAACATGATAATATATGCCGGTAGAAAATACTTAATCAGTAAGGCTTTTAATGAACCGGTAAGCAGCTCGCCGGGCCTTGTAACCGGCGAACAAAAATATACCCATGCTGCCTGAAAGTTTTCATTAAAAGCTATTATCATTATGCCTATGGATATAGTGAAAAGCGGTACATAAATAAGTGCAAGGAAACTGGAACTGTTAGGAAGATTTTTCCAGCTTTCGGTAATGCTTTGATCGCTTCTAAAAACAAATACGAAAACGAATATTAAAATATATGCCAGGCTTGGATAAAACTGCAGGCGAAATAATTTATCACGTCCGGTTATTTTCCATGTCATTTCAAACGAGCTGCGTTCCAATCCTCGTTTGCAAAAGATATCAGAGAGTTTTTGCGAGATGCTTTTTTGGTTATACACATCCACATTTTGCTTTTTGATGTGTATAGTATCGGCATTAAGCACTGAAATCTTTTTTGAAAAGTAAGGTGTCAAAAATTTATTCAGAACCCAAAATGTGATTAACGGCATAGTAACCGAAAGTAGTGCCATTGCTATATGCAGGCCATCGAACGAAAGATTGTGTATTGCTTCAAGAAAGAGCGCCATCCAAACGGGCGGCATTAAGTAAGTATACCATGCCAGTTCAAATGAGCCTTGGAATGCATCCATGTGAATGAGGCGCGGAACAAGCTGGTAGCCCAGCGCAAAGAACACGACCATGAAAATCTGAGAATAAGTGATTATTTCTTTGATCTTATGTTCGCTGCTGAAGCGCAGCATTACAAGATAAAAGAGATATGTGGTAAAAACCGCCAGCAAAACCGTAAGTAATGTAGTAAGGCAAAATGCGATGCCGGTGAGGATCCCAAATTTTATGAAAACAAATATAACCGGCACTATAGTTAGCGCGATGGTGAATTGTAAAAGGTAGATCATAATGTGCACCATTCTTGCCATAAAAATGGTTTTGCTACTTACAGGGCGTGGAAGAATGATCTGGTTATCGGCGGTATCGAGTAGTACGGTTGAAAAATCGGTGATGAGTGTCATGGCCATCATAAACAATATATAGGCATGAAAAATGATCATGCATAACAGGAATGAAGGAATCATGAAAACAATTAAGCCGATCATTACACCGAAAAACGCGTACGTAAGCAACACCATATTCAGGCGGTTACGGTTTTCATTTTCCTTTGTGTTTTTAATGTTGATATACACACGGCGTGTATCCATTGTAAGCTTAGTATTTACAATGATCATCATTTTATCAAAATCAACATCTTTGCCGGAAAGCAATCCGCGAAAAAGATAAACAAGTTTTAATAAGAGACGGTTCATCGAATCATTAAATTATTGAATTATTGATTGGTTAGATTTGGTCAGTTTCTTTTATTGCATTTATTTTTTGGTACCGGCGGTAGTGCTACTATTAAGCATCGTTGTGTCACTCACTTGTACAGTAGTAATGCTATTGGGCAAATCATTGAATCATTGACAGTATCATTACAATTTAATATTACCTGTTCCTGGTTGTTGGTGTGCCATCGCACAATGTCCGCCCTACACACGCAACAACGGCATCTCCTAATTCTTGAATTATTGAAAACATCATCACTTCATTATATTATCAAGTGTTGTTCAATCCAAATAAACAATACCAATCCTACCGCATTTTCAAATCAGCACATTTTCAAATTTTCAAATTCATTCTCACATTACTTCAGCGCTTCAATAAATTCGGTGGCAACCGACTGGTGTTGCTGGTTTCCGGTTAAGGAAGTAAAAATATTTTCAAGAGAACCTTTGTGTGCTTCATTGCGAAGCGTCTCAAAGCTGCCGTCTGCAATCACTTCGCCGTTGTCGATGATTATAATTCTGTCGCTGATCTTTTCTACCACATCCATAATATGTGATGAATAAAAAATTGTTTTACCGGAAAGTTTCAGTTGCAGCAATATTTCCTTTACCATTATGACGGCATTTGCGTCAAGTCCGCTAAGCGGTTCGTCAAGAAAAATAATATCCGGGTTGTGCATGAGGCCCGAAATAAGCAGTACTTTCTGGCGCATTCCTTTACTGAAATTAGTCATGCGCACATCTGCTTTATCATGCAAATCAAACAGGCGTAGTAATTCCTGCGTTTTCCTGTCGATGGTGGCGGCATCCAGTTGGTAAAGTCCGCCTACGAAGCGCAAGTATTCAACAGGGGTAAGTACATCATACAGTACGGCGTTTTCCGGTATATAGCCAATACGCTGTTTTACATCGATGGCATTCTTGCGAATGTCCATACCCAGCACATTTACATCGCCTCCGAAATCCTGGATAATACCCGTCAAAATTTTGATAGTGGTACTTTTGCCGGCCCCATTCGGCCCTATATACCCAATGATTTGCCCGCCATCAAAATTGAGATTGATATTTTTTAACACATAATTTCCGGTGAATTGTTTTTTGAGATTGCTTATATTTATAACGCTCATATTGCATTATTTTATGCTGAAATATACGAATAGAATCAGTACCCAAATTGTTTTTGTTTATTTCGCAAAAAATGATTTTTATTGCAAAATCTGATGGCGCTTATCTGAGGAATAATTTCAGAAGTCATTACATTATACTATACGCAGTATAAATTTGTGCAAGAATATTTCAATTTGCTGAATAGCATTACTACCGTACAAGTGAGTGACACAACGGAAGTTTAATAGTAGCAATACCGCTGATTCCCAAAAAGATAAATGCATGAAATTATATCTGTTCGAAGTATAGAAAGTTCAGGTTGTTAATCATCAGTGGGGTTTGAATTTCTATTCTGGCACCGGTTTCATCTATATTTTTCAAAGTTTCCCGGCCTGCTGACACGTTTCGATATCAATAAAAAATAGACAGGAATGAATCATTTACCTATGCTTATTAAGGATTTGGCATTGATACTAGGATCGGCTGGTATAGTTACTCTTATTTTCAAACGCTTGAAACAACCGCTGGTATTGGGTTACATTCTGGCGGGATTGTTTGTGGGGCCTAATACCAATTTGTACCCCACAATTGGAGATTTAGAAGGGGTGCATGTTTGGGGAGAAATTGGGGTGATATTTTTATTGTTTGCATTGGGGTTGGAGTTTAGCTTTAAGAAATTGATAAAAGCCGGAGGATCCTCATCTATTACGGCTTTCGTACAGATAATATGCATGATTTTTTTGGGATATTATACAGGGCGGCTGATGGATTGGTCGGCGATGGATAGTATTTTTTTGGGCGCCATGTTGTCTATGTCGTCTACAACCATTATTATCAGGGCGTTTGAGGAGCTGAATTATAAGACTAAAAATTTTGCCAGTCTGGTGTTTGGCGCTCTGATCATAGAAGACCTTGTTGCTATTGTGTTAATGGTATTACTTTCTACAATTGCCGTCAGTCGTGAGTTTGCCGGATGGGATATGCTTTTTTCTATTACTAAATTGTTGTTCTTTTTAATTCTTTGGTTTGTTTCCGGTATATTTTTTATACCTACTTTTTTAACAAAAGCAAAGCGATTGATGAATGAGGAAACGATGCTGATTACGGCTGTGGCGCTTTGTTTTGTAATGGTGTTTATTGCTTCGCAGGCAGGATTTTCTCCGGCGCTTGGCGCATTTATTATGGGTTCCATTTTGGCGGAAACGAAGGAGGGTACGAAGATTGAACACCTTGTAAAACCGGTTAAAGATCTGTTTGGCGCCATATTTTTTGTGTCGGTAGGTATGATGATCAATCCTAGAACCTTGCTGGATTATTCGTGGCCTATTGTAATTGTTACGCTTATAACAATAGTGGGTAAAACCTTGGGAACAATGCTCGGAGCGCTCATTTCGGGGCAGCCGCTAAAGGAGTCGGTTCAGGCGGGAATGAGCCTTGCGCAAATTGGTGAATTCTCGTTTATTATAGCTTCGCTCGGGCTTACACTAAAGGTGACAAGCGATTTTATTTACCCGGTTATAGTGGCGGTTTCCGGAGTTACAACATTTACCACGCCTTATATGATGCAGCTTGCAAACCCTCTGTACGACTGGCTTAGAAATCATTTGCCAAAGAGTTGGCTGCAGGCTATTGAGCGGTATAGTTCGGGCACGCAAACCATACAGGCCGAAACCGACTGGAAAAAAGTGATCAGGGCTTACCTGAGTATCATTATTACAAATGGCGTGGTAATACTGGCTGTAATTTTACTAGCATCATATTATTTAACACCGTTTGTGAGAGGACGCATTGAAAACAATATAGTGGCTAATCTCACCATATTGTTTGTAACTCTATGTGTCATCTCGCCATTCTTATGGGCGCTTATGGTAAAGCGTGTGCGAAGCGAGCACTCCACATCGCTGTGGTTGGATAAAAAGTATAATCGCGGACCATTGCTTATGCTTGAGGCTGCAAGAAATATAACCGCGGTTTTATTGGTTGGGTTTCTTTTCCGCCAGTTATTTCCATTCTGGATTTCCATTGGAATAGCCGCTCTGATACTTGTAGTAGTATTATTTATTTTTTCCAGGAGATTACAGGATTTCTATCATCGTATAGAAAAGCGTTTTATTTCTAATCTTAATGAACGCGAATCTATACGGTATGAAAAAGGAGATCAGGACCTTTCTCCTTGGGATGCGCACTTCGCCTATTTTGATGTGCATCCTAATATGTCGTTCATCGGCAAAACTTTGGAAGAGCTTGCCTGGCGCGAAAAATACGGCATTAATATTGCCTCCATTGATCGTGGCGGACACTTTATAAAAACGCCTACAAGAACAGAGGTATTATACCCATACGATAAGATTGGTGTTATAGGTACAGATATGCAACTACAACAATTTCGTCCTGTAATTGAAGATCATGCTTCTTCCGGATTGCCGGCAGTGGAAGAAGATCTGATATTGGCGAAGATAATTGTCGATAGTCATAATCACCTTACAGGAAAGACTATACGAAATTCTGAGATTCGCGAAAGAACAAACGGATTGGTTGTAGGTATTGAAAGAGATGGCGAGCGCATTTTAAATCCCCATTCCGACACACAGTTTGAATGGGATGATATAGTGTGGATAGTAGGAGATAGGGATAAGATAGAGAAACTGTGAGTCAGTTTGAAAATATGCTAACTTGAAAGCTTGAAAAAGCAGTATGACAGGCATTGCTTTCAGACCTCTGACTTCATTCAACTATTTTTTCCATCACATAATCATTCATGAAATAGCCATTTCCAATATCAATATTTTCTTCCTTAATAATTGAAAAACCATTTCGAAGGTAAAATTCAATTGCTTTGTTGTTTCTGTTTACATTCAGTTGAATGCGTGTTGCACCGGCATCTTTGCTCTCTTCAATCACCGTGTCAATAAGTGCTTTGCCTACACCTTTGCCTTGCAGATCAGGAAGTATATAAATTTTATGGATTTTGAAAACACCCGGCTCAATCTCCGAATAAGAAGTAAAACCCACTTCATTGCCTTCAATTTCAGCAACGAAAAAATGATGATGCTGATGAAGCATCTGCTCTTGCAAGGCAGCAGGGGAGTACATTGTTTGCAACATGTATTGCAGTTGTTCAAACGAAAGGATGTCCTTATAAGCTGTGGGCCAGGTTTGATAAGCCAAAAAGCCAATCGCGTTAATATCTTCCAGGTCAGCGGAACGAATTACAAGTGTTTCTTCCATTCATGCAAATTACAACAGAAAAGAAAAGTAAAAACATTTTTTATAAAAAGCTGCTTATTTCCGTGCAATCGCTATTTTCTATAATAAATTTGAAGTAGCAAAAATATATTTTCAAACAGGATAATATTGTGCAATGATTTTTTGGGACCGGCGGTATTACTACTATTAAGCATCGTTGTGTCACTCCCTTGTACGGTAGTAATGCTATTCGGCAATGTAAAGCTTCATGCGCAAATTTATGCTGCGTAAAGTATAATAGTAATAATGAAAAAAGCATCCGGTGTTATAAAGCAAAACTTGTTGTTGCGAATGTATATGAAATGTTTACTTGTAGCGGTGTTTGTTTTATGTGTGCAATACCTGAGCGCACAGATTTTTGGCGGCAATCCCACTTCGCTGAAATGGCAACAGGTTACTAATAAAACAGCCAGGGTAATTTTTCCGATAGGAAATGATAGTGCCGCGCAAAGAATTGAAAATATTGTGAGCCGTTTACAATCGTCAGTTTCCAAAACTATTGGCAATAAGTATAAACCAATAAGTATCGTATTGCAAAATCAAACGCTTGTATCCAACGCGTTTGTTCAGTTGGGTCCATACCGTAGTGAATTTTTTTTAACACCCTCACAAAACTCTTTTGAATTAGGAAGCCTTCCGTGGATTGATCAGCTAACTATTCACGAGTTCAGGCATGTGGAACAGTATAATAATTTTAATGTTGGTCTCGCGAAAGTGTTTAGAATTTTATTTGGTCAGCAGGGCCAGGAATTGGCCAATAATCTTACTATTCCAAACTGGTTTTGGGAAGGCGACGCGGTATATAATGAAACACTTACAAGCAACCAGGGAAGAGGCAGGCTGCCTTACTTTTTTAATGCTTACCGCTCGCTGTGGCAGGAACAAAAAAACTACTCGTGGATGAAGCTGCGTAACGGATCTTATCGTGATTTTGTGCCGAATCATTATGCGCTCGGTTATTTAATGACTGCTTATGGCAGAGAAAAATATGGCAATGAATTTTGGAACAATGTAACACACGACGCGGCCGCGTTTAAAGGGTTATTCTACCCATTTCAAAAAGCGGTGAAAAAGTATTCCGGTAAAAGTTATGCAAAATTTAAAAAGGAAAGCATCGCATTTATGCAAAGGCAATTGTTGAAGGACAGCGCTAGAGTTTATTCAACAAAGCATTTTGAAGGTGATAAAGAATTTCCAAATTATGATAATGGCAGTTTGTTATATGTTGGCAGCAGCTATAAGCAAATTCCACATTTCGTAATAAATAACAATGGCATTGAAAAAAGAATAAGAGTGCGTGATGTGTCGCTGGATAATTATTATTCTATAAAAAATAATAAGCTGGTGTATGCTGCGTTCAGAAGTGATGTGCGCTGGGGTTACAAAGATTATAACGAAATTAAATTGTTGGATATTACTACCGGCAAACAGTATGCGGTTACACGTAAGTCAAAATATTTTTCACCGGATATAAACGCGTCCGGCGACAGGATTGTAGCCGTAGAAGTATTGCCCGATCTGCATAACAGCCTGCATATTATAAATCCTGAAAGTGGAGCCGTTCTTAAAAAATTATCTAATAGTCAAAACCTGTTTTATACTTATCCGAAATTTTTAGATAACGAAAGAATTATTTCCGCCGTTCGAAATAATAAAGGTGAAATGACTCTTGCGTTGATCAATATAACCCGGGATTCCGAGACTTTTCTGTTTCCCTTTACATGGCGTGTAATTGGATTTCCGCAAGTGAAAGGAGATACCGTTTATTTTACCGCATCCGCAAAAGAAAAAGATGAATTGTTCGCGTTTATTTTGAGCGAGCAGAAGATATACCGGTTGCAACACCCGGAAATGAAAGGCGTTACAGGAAATTATCAGTTAACTTCCGGTGAGGATAAACTGGCATGGATAAATTTCACGGCAACGGGTATGCGCTTACAAGAATCGAGTGCAGCGCGATTTTCATGGAGAACGGTTAATGATTTTTTTAAGCCGGTGAAAAATGATTTTGGTATCAATTCGCTTAGCGGCCAATACGATAGTGATTTGCTCAACTATGTAACCGATAGTATTTACCCTGTTAAAAAATATTCTACAACCAGCGGCCTGTTTAACTTTCATAGCTGGCGGCCAGCGTTTGAAGATCCCGATTATTATTTTTCAGTTTACAGTGAAAACATATTGAATACATTTCAATCTGAGTTGTTTTTCAATTATAACCGCGACGAAAAATTTAAACAGTTTGGATTTAATGCTGTGTATGGAAATTTGTTTCCTTATATCTCCGCCGGGTTTTCTTATATAATTGATAGAAATGGAAATTTAGGAAGCAACAAACGTGCTTACTGGAATGAGCTGGAATGGATTGCCGGTTTAAACGTGCCACTTAATTTGAGTAGAGGCAAATACATCACAAGATTAAATTTATCCGGCACCTATGTTTATA
The DNA here is from genome assembly GCA_031553495.1 of Flavihumibacter sp. Taxonomy (GTDB): domain Bacteria; phylum Bacteroidota; class Bacteroidia; order Chitinophagales; family Chitinophagaceae; genus Pinibacter. Next base: position 18,543 of record JAVBLN010000037.1, on the reverse strand, counting down.
ACAGTTCTTATTTTAAAGGTTCATATAAAGATTCGATCGGCACCATTGATTATGGATATTTGAACAATACTATCAGTTTCTCCAACCAGGTGCAAAAAGCGTTGCAGCAGATATATCCGCGATATGCCCAAACCATATTGGTGAATTATAAAACGGCTGTTCAAAAATATACCGCCATGCAACTACTGGCAAATATGAATCTGTATTGGCCGGGTTTTTATCCAACGCATAATATGGTTGTAAACCTGGCTTTCCAGGGACGGGATACATTGAGTCATCCGTTTTTGTTTTCGAATGGGCTGCCATTTTCACGAGGCTATCAGTCAGTAAACTTGTACAGAATGTATAAATGGGGTGTAAATTACCATTTCCCGGTTGCCTATCCTGATTGGGGCTTTGCTAATCTTATTTATTTCCAACGTGTTCGCGCCAATTTATTTTTCGATTATACTCACGTACAGGATTTTTATTCAAGAGACAAATCAAAATTTAAGGCAGATTTCAGAAGCGCGGGAACTGAAATATTTTTTGATACCAAATGGTGGAACCAATTGCCCATTAGTTTTGGAATTCGTTACAGCTATTTGTTGGATGATGATTTATTTGGCGCCACAGGCCGTAACCGGTGGGAGTTTGTGTTGCCAATCAGTTTGCTGGGAAGGTAGGAGAATCTATAGTGGAACCCAGTGTTTTAACCTGGGCATTGTGATTATAAAGTGTTGTTTTTTTATGGAGTCGGCCGCAGAGCCTTGATTGGGCTTGGGTTGCGTCGCACACTTCAACTGTAGTAATTCTAATCATCGCCTAATATTTATTCTACCGATGAACGAAATGCGACGCAACGATGATGCCATGAAATACCATCGCTGGTACCATAAAAAATTACAGCTTTACCAGTGTGCGAAATCTACTTCATAATTGCCCTTAATTCTTTCCATGGATGGGTTGAAATAGCCGAATTTTACTTTAGGAAATTCATCGTGAATCAGTTCCATTAGTTGTTTTATGCCAAGAATGTCGCCGGTTTCGTGAACGCCTATTTTTCCCATATACCAATCCGGATCAATGTTGAAATTGCGCCATTGAATCATGCTGAGACCCGTTTCAATAATCAATTTGCGAAGTGCTTCATATTCTTCCACACTGTCCGTCATACCCGGAAAAACAAAGTAATTGATAGAAGCCCATCCGCCATAATCGCGTACAATTTTCAGGCTTTCTACAATGTCTTTAAACGCATAATTGTTGGGCCTGTAATAGGGTTCATAAATATGTTCGCGTGCAGAATTGGTGCTTACTCTAATGCTGTTAAGACCCGCTTCGCACAAGGCTTTTACGGCACCGGGTTTTGAACCGTTGGTGTTAATGTTAATGCTGCCTTTGGGTGTATGTTTCCTGATTTCTATAATGGCTTCGCGAATGGTTTCCCACATTAATAAAGGTTCGCCTTCGCAGCCCTGCCCAAAGCTTATAAGCGGAAAAGGCGCTGTTTGCAGGTGCGGTACGGTAAATTCCACAATTTCTTGCGCCGTAGGTTTGAAGGTAAGCCTGTCCTGTGTGGCCACAATTGTTTCATCTTCCGGTTGAAAGGAAATACATCCGATACAATTGGCATTGCAGGCCGGAGAAGAGGGCACGGGGCATTCCCAGCGGCCCAAAAAGAAATTTCGTGCAGCCGGGCATTGATAGGTGTTGCAACAATTTTCCGCAAGGTGTTTTACGAGCCTGTTGTGCGGGTACGCGTTTATAATACCCGCAACACCGTCTTTGATTTTATCCTGGTCATACCCGGCGCATTCCTGGCGGATGTCCTGCTCAACTCTAACGGCAGGAACATAAAACTTATTATCCATCCAGCCCGCAGCGGTATAGCAAAATAACGGGAGGGTAGGTGCGTTGGGCAAAGTTTCGTAGGCGGCAATAAATAATCCGGTGTGAGCGGGAGGTATAAAAGCCGCTACAGCCCAGCCTTTTTCGCAAAGGCGCATGTCGCCGGTGGCCACATCAATGCCAATGCCGCGTCGCCCGGGCAGTTCGTACAAATTGCCGCCATTGGGCAGTTCTATCCAGTCTTCAAGGGGTATGGGAAATGCGTCCCAGCCGCTTCTTCCCACGGCATACAAACTGGTATCTTCAAAAATATTTCCTTTCCCGTCACTAAATAAAATGTAAGGAGATGATTGCAATTGCGACATAAACTCTTGATAATGTGTGTGGCCCGCCAATTATCTGGCGTTGCCGCCATTATCCTCAATCGGACTGACCTAAATAATACCGGCAAAATTCGTGAATTTGTTCCAGTTCTTCGAATGCAAGGTTGCGCCTTAATGAGAAATCGTAGGTTTTATTAAATGATGTTTTGATGGAAATGCTGTCGTAATGAGCTTCTATACGTTCTATTTGCGACCACAAAAAAAACCTTCCTTCCGGAATGCCTGCTATGGCTACACCGGTATGATGAAAGGCGATCATTTCACGGCGTGAAGATTTTTTTTCGCAGTAAAATAAGTAGCAATAGGCAACGCCTACACAGAACAAAGCGGCGCCCGACAACCATTTATGACTTAATAACAACAAAATGGCAACACCTAAAAACAATATGCACTCTATTATGCGGAAGGTTAAATTTATCTTGGGAAGTTCATGCGCAAGGTTATTGCATGTGAAAATGAGAATAATAATGTCGGCGGCAATTATAACCTGGCACCAAAAAAATAGCGGGTTGCTTTCAAGGCTGGTATACTGTGTAAATGCGTTAATAATAATGAGCACTGCTGCTGTAAGATGAAGAAAACGGCCTGTTTTCTTTAAGTTTTCAAATTCAGGATGAATAATGTTTATAGCAAATGCATTCATAAGAAGGGTTGTTTCAGTATGAGATGCGTTTTTTTAGAAAATCCATAAAACAATTTGAGATTTGAAATGCTATGAGATAGGCATACTTCGTATTGTATTAAGCTCCTTTTTTTGTTGACCGGCGGTAGTGCTACTATTAAGCATCGTTGTGTCACTCACTTGTACGGTAGGAACTTTAGTGGGCGGTTGACAGAAGGCAGTGGGCAGTAGGAAGTAGGCGGTTGGCAGTAGAGAAGCTGTGTCAAGTTGCCGGTTGCCGGTGTTTTGGTATAAGCAGCCATCAGAGGTTCATGGAAATATCGAATCATTGAATTATTGAATCATCGAATTAATAAACAATTCTATCACAACGCATTTTCAAATTAGCACATTTTCAAATTTTCAAATTCATTTCTACTATTATCAAATGGCTGTTTTATCTTCTATTAGCTGCTAATTGCATTTTGCAGAAATCATTGAATTCATCTTCATCGGCATCGGGTTCATCATCATCCAGCACTTCTTTTTGAATAATTCGGTTGTTGAGAAAATCGAGTGTGAGAATATTGTCTTTTAACACTACGTTGCTCAAATCCTGCCAATAATATGTTTTGATGAAAATGGAGTTGGCTACAATTTTTTCCTCGCTGAATCCTATTTCCTGGGGACGTTTTACCTGGTGCTCCAGGAAGTATAGAATTATGAGCAAAATGGATAACCAGTGAAGGTAGGGCATACTTAGCCACACAATAGCAGCTATAATAAAGCCGGGTTTGTAATACGATTTTTTTCCTTTTTTGCTTTGCCATATATTCCATGCCGCCACAGATGCCATACAGGCTGCGCCTATTGGCCACACTATACTTCTATCGGCATTGGTAAAATATTCCGACACAAAAAAGATAATACACAACACACTTATCAGCAAACCAACGCCATTCGCATAACGTGCATTCTCATTTTTTAAAATAACTACGTAGGGAAAAACTTCTTTTGTGAGCAACATGGCGCTAAGTTAAAGTAAAAGTCAAAAATCAAAATAGAACCCTTGGGTTAAAATAAATTGAGAATGGAGAGTGCTTTATACACTGATTTCAAGCAAAACAAAAACACTCATAACTCAAAACTCATAACTCAGAACTCATAACTCAGAACTTGTTCAATAGCATTACTACCGTACAAGTGAGTGACACAACAATGCTTAATAGTAGCACTACCGCCGGTTACATAAAAGTTTTGAGTTATGAGTTTTGAGTTTTGAGTGATGAGTTATAAGTGATGAGTGTGTGTAAAATTCTCACTTTCAACTTTCAATTTTCAACTCCTAAGCATTGCTTGCCAGTAATACGTTGCAAAGTTTGTACAATACACGTGCGCCAACATTCGCGTCCCATTCATTATCGCCTACGCCAATTTCGTTCAGGTCGAAACCAATGATGGTTTTGCCATATTGGTTTATTTTTTTGAGCAGATAAAATATTTGTTCTGTTTCAAAGCCGCCCTGAACCGGCGTTCCTGTATTAGGACAAAGCTTGGGATCAAGGCCGTCAATATCGAAGCTGATAAATATTTTGTCGGGAAGATGCTGGATTAATTCATCCACTATAGATTTCCAGGTTTGGCCTTCGTACAGCCGCTCTTTAATGTCTTTATCGAAATAAGTAATCACACGGTAATTGCTGTTGCACACATATTCCCATTCTTCATCGCAAAAATCGCGTATGCCAAGCTGAACAAGTTTTACAAGATCCGGTATTTCCGCTAACGCGTTATACATGATGCTGGCATGGGAGTATTTGAATCCTTCGTAAGCTTTGCGCAAATCGCAATGGGCATCAATTTGTAAAATTCCGAACTCGCCGTGCTTTTCGGCAATAGCTTTAAAATAACCCAGCGGAGTGCTGTGGTCGCCACCCAATAGGCCTACCAGTTTGTTTTTTGCAAGTAATTGCTGAGTTTGGTGGTATACCCAATCGTTTAGGAAAACGCCGCCTTCGTTAATATCTTTTAGCGATTTGCACATGAAGCTGTTTTTTTCAACTATATCGCCTTTAGCGATATAATCGATGTACAGCTCGGCTTCTTTTCTAAGGTAATCGCTTTTAATAAGGATCTTTTTATCCAGGGGCCGCATATAGATGCCTTTTTGCCAGCAATCGCGGTAGTCGATATCAAAAAGGTCAACCTGTAGACTAGCCTTAAACACATGGTCGTACGAACGGGCTGTACCTGCAGTACAACTTACCGTTACTTCCCAGGGAATTGGTAGTATTACTAATTGGGCATTATCTTCTGTAAAGGGAAGGCCGAATATATTATTATTTGGGTTGCCCGGACTGTTTGGATCAAATGTAGAGAGTTCTGTCATGATTTGTAAAATGCAGCGCAAGTTACAGTAGTATTGCTAAGTTCCAAAATGAGTAATTAGTATTTTTCACATACGCTTATGTCACCAATTATGAATACAACATTCTGACTTTAATTGAATAATGATTTTCAAAATCATATAATCGTAGATTTTTTTGCTTATAACGCAAATATTTAACTTTCATTAATATTTATTTCATGGCTGGCCGACCGTTTATCCGTAATATTGTCATTTGTTATAAACAAACACTTAACATTTGCGCAATATAGGCTGATACATCTTTTTTTGGCCTAGTTTTGCACCCGAAAATGAAATAGGCGTTCATGAAAAAAACACACATTATTATCCTCATCTTTATAGCTGCGGCAATAGCAGTGCTGATAAGCTATATGGGTGATCTGACCACTTATGATACTGTTGCTTCAGCTACCGAGAAGCAGGGAAAATTCGTACATCTTATAGCAAAGCTGGATCTTGAAAAACCGGTGGAATATGATCCGGTTAAGAATCCTAACTATATGTCGTTTACCGTTTTAGATTCGTTGGGTGGCTCCACGAAAGTTATTTACCACAATTCAAAACCAACCGATTTTGAAAAAAGCGAAAGGCTGGTGTTAAAGGGAATGATGCAAAACGGACAATTTGAATGCAAGGAAATTGTTATGAAATGCCCGTCAAAATACAAAGACGATCCCCAGGCCGCTAAGAAAAATCTTACTTCTAATTAATCAGCTATTACATGCAATACATTGGTGAAAACCTGTTGCCCGGACAACTGGGGCATTTTTTTGTTGTGCTTTCTTTGGTGGCGTCGCTTTTTGCGGCCATTGCTTATATGAAAGCCGCTAACGCCACTTTGCTTAACGATATCAATAGCTGGAAAAAGCTGGCTCGCACCGGGTTTATAATTGAAGCCGGATCGGTATTTGCCACTTTCGCGGTAATATATTACATAGTTTCTTCTCACTCGTTTGAATATTTCTATGCCTGGAATCATAGCAGCACTTCGCTTAGTGTCAATTACCTGTTGAGCTGTATTTGGGAAGGGCAGGAGGGAAGTTTTCTTTTGTGGGCAATCTGGCATGCGGTAATAGGATTGATCATAATTTCAAAAGGTGGTAAATGGGAAGCGCCGGTTATGACAGTTATCAGCGTGGCACAGTTTTGCCTGGCTACCATGATCATCGGAATTTATTTAGGCAACACCAAAATTGGAAGCAATCCTTTTTTACTGGTTCGTCAACACTTCCTGGATGCGCCTATTTTTAACAGGCCGGATTATTTAAGCCTTCCTCAAATGCAGGATGGGCAAGGTTTGAATCAGTTGTTGCAGAACTATTGGATGGTAATTCATCCGCCGGTTTTGTTTTGTGGTTTTGCTTCCACCATTGTGCCGTTCGCATATGTAATTGCCGGACTTTGGAAAAAAGATTATAGTTCATGGACAAAAGAGGCTTTACCATGGAGTTTGTTTTCCGGCGCTATACTGGGAGCAGGTATTATGATGGGAGCCGCATGGGCTTATGAGTCGTTAACATTCGGAGGTTTTTGGGCCTGGGATCCTGTAGAAAACGCATCTCTTGTTCCCTGGCTGATTATGGTTGCCGGTATTCATACGCATGTTATTTTTAATTCTACCGGCCACTCGTTACGGGCCACTTATGTTTTTTATATTCTCAGTTTCGTACTGATATTATATTCCACATTTCTTACCAGGAGCGGTGTGCTGGGCGATAGCTCCGTGCATTCTTTTACTGATTCGGGGATGAATGTGCAATTGCTTTTATTTATCGGTATATTCTTTTTGCCGGCTATATATTTGCTGTTGCGCAATTATAAAAAAATACCACACATCATAAAGGAAGAAAGCTCTTATTCACGCGAGTTTTGGATGTTTATAGGAGCACTGGTATTATTTCTTTCCGCATTGGTTATTACATGGCAAACTTCATTCACGCCGATTTATAATAAAATTACCGGCAAATCCACTGCCATGCCCGAAGACCCTGAATTTGCCTATAATAAAATTCAAATATTTGTTGCAATTGTAATTGGCATATTAACTGCAGTTGCTCAATATTTAAAATATAAAGATACCCCACGAAATACGTTTCTTGTAAAAATTGCCACTCCAACTTTAATCGCAGCTTTGCTTTCGTTGGGCTTCAGCATTTTTGGAGGAATCGAGTATAACAACCAGGGCTTGGGTTTTCTTGGCGCAATACATGTGGCGCTATTTGCAGCGTTATACTCGGTAGTAGCGAATGCCGCTTATATATGGACCGGCTTACATGGCAAACTGAAAGCCGCGGGCGCCTCGGTTGCGCATATCGGTTTTGGATTAATGCTGGTGGGAATTTTAATAGCATCATCCAACAAAAAGGTGTTGTCGGTTAATACCACCGGAATCAATTTGCAGTTTGCTCCCAGCTCTAAAGAAAAGTCGTTAGAGAATCTTACGCTTATCAAAGGAGTGCCAACAGATATGGGTAAGTATATGGCTACTTATGAGAACAATGATTCTACAAGCCGGGAAGGAACCGTAATTCATTTTAAAATCAATTTCAAAAACAAAAACGGTAAGGAGGAATTTAATCTTTACCCCAACCTTATCCGCAATACAAAAGGGCAGGAAGGCTTTTCCAATAATCCTGATTCGAAACATTATTGGAACAAGGATATTTTTTCCTATATCAGTTATGCGGATAATATGGATAAAGAAGAAGATACCATTTCATTTAAAAGCCACCCGGTTAATATCAGCGATACTGTTTTTTATTCAAATGGATTTTTTGTGCTGAATAAAGTAGTTCCGAATCCATCAAATGAAAAATACAAATTCACATCCGCGGATACTTCTTTAATGGCAGATATAACGGTGTTTTCGAAAGAGGGTTATAAATACAGCGCACAACCTGTTTTTTATGTGAAGAATAATCGGCCTCAATACATTATAGATACAGTGTTTGCACAAAATCTCGCAATTGGCTTTGGTAAAATTCTGGAAGACCAAAGAATAGAATTGCGTGTAAAAGAATCCACCCGGATGACGCCTTTTGTGGCACTAAAAGTATATGAGTTTCCGCATATTAATGTACTATGGTTGGGAACCATCATCATGTTTATCGGATTTATAATGAGCATGGTGTACAGGTTAAAGCTAAGCAAGCGCCTCACAGCCGTTAAGTGATTTGATATTTGAGATTTGAAATGGTGTAGGATAAAGTTGCGGACAGGTTGCAAGCTTTTAGTAATAAGTGCTTTTGTTTTCTTTTACAGCACACTCAATTATTGTTAAATATTTTTTTGGGGACCGGCGGTAGTGCTACTATTAAGCATCGTTGTGTCACTCACTTGTACGGTAGTAACTTTAGTGGGCGGTTGGCAGTGGGCAGCGGGCAGTAAAGAAATCAGAGGTCAGAAATCAGATATCAGAAGAGCGTGTTAATGCCATTGAAAGGGTTGTTAGTTGTTAGTGCTTTTGTTTTCGCATGCAACCACGCTCTGCAAGGCTTGCAGCCTTGCAGCACTATACTGTTGCTTTTAGCAACATTCAAGGTTTTAGTTACTACTGAGATTTCTCGCACGCTTGAGTATTATAACTTGCGATATTTATTTATGCAACATCAAAGTCCCGTGCTCGAAATAACGGATGAGATTGGTGTCAGAATTTGGATTCGTTGGATTAAAGGATTTATGGATTAGATATTCGTGTAGGCAATATTTTTCTCAATATTCATTTTTGATTGTTTTCAGGGACTCAAGCCTACAGCACTTTCAATTTTCAACTATTAAAGTTATTTTTGCCGCTTCAAATTTTTATTCCATGTCATTATACAATCAGCGCGGCGTATCGGCCCAAAAAGAAGAAGTACATAAAGCAACGGAAAAGCTGGACAAAGGATTATATACTAACGCATTTTGTAAAATATACCCGGATTTTTTAGGTAATGATTCCAATTGGGTAAACCTGATGCACGCGGACGGCGCGGGAACCAAAAGTATCCTCGCTTATTTATACTGGAAAGAAACCGGCGATATTTCTGTATGGAAAGGTATCGCGCAGGATGCGATAGTTATGAATATTGACGATTTGCTTTGTGTGGGTATTCACGACAACCTGCTTTTTTCATCCACTATCGACAGAAATAAAAGGCTTATACCCGGCGAAGTATTGGAAACTATCATTAACGGAACCCAGGAGTTTTTTGATGAAATGAAATCCTATGGTGTCAATATTCACTATCTCGGAGGCGAAACCGCTGATGTGGGCGATGTGGTTAGAACCATTGCCGTGAACGGCACCATGACCGCCCGCTGGCAAAAGGAAAAGTTGATTACTAATGATAAAATACAAGCGGGAGACGTGATTGTCGGTATAGCAAGTTTTGGCAAAGCGAATTTTGAAAATGAATACAACAGTGGCATTGGCAGCAATGGCTTAACAAGCGCAAGGCATGATACACTGCACAAAACTTATGGTGCTCGTTATGTAGAATCTTATGATAATATGCTTGACGAGAATGTGGTTTACATTGGTCCGCATAAAATGACTGATGAAATAACGGTAGATGGTTTTGGAAAAACAGATGTCGGACATTTGTTATTAAGCCCTACACGCACATATGCGCCATTTCTGAAAAAACTGCTTACTGAAAACCTCAATGCCGTTCATGGGCTGATTCATTGCAGTGGTGGCGGACAAACAAAGTGCACGAAATATCTGCCTGGCAATTTCAGGGTTATTAAGGACAATTTATTTGAAGCTCCGGTTATTTTTAATCTGATCAAGAAAGCTTCGAATAGTGATAGCCGTGAGATGTATCAGGTGTTTAATATGGGACACAGATTGGAAATTTTTACGCCTCAAACTAATGCGGAGACTATCATTCAAATGGCCAATTCATTTGGTATGGACGCGAAAATTGTTGGTCGCGTGGAGCCTTGCGATAAAAAAGAATTGATCATAAAACTTCCTGATGAAGAGATTGTGTTTGCATAGTGAAAAGAAATCAGAGGTCAGCTATCAGATGTAAGTAGGCAGTGGACAGTAGAGAAATCAGAGGTTGAAACGCTAATTTATAGCTAAAGCAACAGTATACAGATGTAAGGCTACAAGCTTTGCAGGGCTTATGTTATAAACAAAATATCAGTGAGGATCAGTCAAATCAGTGTCATCAGTGTGCCATTGCATGCTACACATCGCCGAATAGCATTACAACCGTACAAGTGAGTGACACAACCTGAGTCAAATCAAGGCTCAACCGCCGGTTCCATAAAAGAAAAAAGAAATCAGAAACCAGCTGATTTCTGCCCACTGATTTCTAACTCCATTCGTACACAATATTTTGCACTATTTCGGAGTTTAAGCTTTTGGCTACAGGGCAATTATTACCTGTCCTTTCAAGAATGGTTTTGTCCTTGTCGGATAATTGCAAAGATGAGGGAAATCTTAGTGTTACATCAATTTTTCCGATACGGCGCGGATCGGCAAGCATATGTTTTTGAACATCAATGGTGGTGCCATCCAATACTATGCCCATGTCATTTGCCTTGATACCCATAGTGGTGATTATGCAGGTGGCAAGGGCTACACAAACGGTATCTGTGGGAGAAAAACGTTCTCCTTTACCCTTATTATCGGTAGGGGCGTCCGTTTCAATTACTGTACCACTTTGATTGTGCGTTACTTTACAACGTAAATTTCCTTCGTAAATTACAGATGCAGTCATTATGAAATTTTGCCCTAAATTTACCTACATAAATTGTTTAACTTTCGATTAATAGACGATAATTTTTTTAAAAGAAAATATTGTACGAGATTGTTAAATAATCGACAAATTAACTTGGGGGCAGACCATTAATTAAATAATAATTCACCGGATGAAAAAAATACTGTTGTTACCAACTGTCTTGTTGATGTGCATAATCGCATTTGCACAAGATCAGTCCAGGAAGGAAAAAAAGGCCGAGAAGAAAGAAAAGCAAAATACAATAGCCCGTTTACATGAAGAAGATGAAATTATTTTCAATAAACATCATCTGTTTGGTATTAAACTTAGTACAGACGGGTATGGATTATCTTACGAAATAGGAAAATTCAAATCTCCGAGAAGCGCCACTTTAATTCAATTTGAGTTCAATGAAAAAAAGCATCCCAAAGAAGAAAAAGAATCTGTAAGTATTGATGGCTGGGGACAACTGAATCAGGCTATTTACGCCAAGGTCAATAATTTTTATCAGTTTAAAGTGGGAATGGGTTATCAATATTTAATTGGTGGAAAGGGTAATAAAAATGGCGTGGCAATTTCGGCAATTGGTGCAGGAGGGTTATCGCTCGGGTTAATGAAATCATATTGCGTTGATGTTCAGCGCATCAGCGATGGCGAATCGGTAAGTGTAACCGGAAAGGAATATTATGACGATCTCTACAGGTATCTTTTTCTGCAAGATCCTGATTATACGCCGTTGTATAGCTATCCTCCCTACGGAAGCGCAGGGCCTTTTAAAGGCTGGGATAAAGTAAAATTCTCTCCCGGAGCTCATGCGAAACTCGCCATGCGCTTCGATTATGCTAAATTCAATCCGGCAATCGCGGCTATTGAAACCGGTGTTAACGCGGAGTATTATACCACCGCAATTGAACAATTGTATGCCCCGTTTGTAAAAGAAAAACATTTCTTCTTCAGTGCTTATCTAACCATTATGTTTGGTAAGCGTAAGTAGTGTATTTTTGCAATCGCTTTGTTGACGGCTATATGCTGTTTGCAAAACAGGTTGTTTTGCCACGTTAAATTTTTAGAAAAAAAGTGCGCTTATACTGCAAGGCAGGGTAATTTAATGCATTGTTTTTTTGGTACCGGCGGTAGTACTACTATTACACATCGTTGTGTCACTCACTTGTACGGTAGTAATGCTATTCGGCAAAGTGAAACATTCATGCAAAAAATTATACTGCGCATAGTATAACGAGTAAATTAAGAAACGAAAAGAATTATGCAGGAATTACCCATAGTCACTAATGTAAACGAAGCCGAATCGAAAATAAAAAAACCAAGCTGGTTAAGAGTAAAACTTCCAACAGGCGATAGCTATAAACATGTACGCGGCCTGGTGGATACCAATAAGCTTCATACTATTTGCGAGAGTGGTAACTGCCCAAATATGGGTGAGTGTTGGGGAGAAGGTACCGCCACTTTTATGATATTGGGCAATATCTGTACCCGCAGTTGCGGCTTTTGTGCTGTGGCCACTGGTCGTCCTGATCCTATTGACTGGGATGAACCACAACGCGTAGCGGAAGCTATCCATCTTATGAAAGTTAAACATGCGGTTATTACTTCTGTAGACAGGGATGAGGTAAAGGATGGAGGTTCCATTATCTGGCACAACACCATAAAAGCTGTGAAAGCTTTAAATCCTGCAACTACACTTGAAACACTGATTCCTGATTTTAAAGGCGAAAAAGAAAATATTCAACGCGTTATTGATGCTGCACCTGAAGTGGTTTCGCACAATATAGAAACAGTGGAACGCCTTACCAGGAAAGTGCGTATACAAGCCCGGTATTGGCGTAGCATGGAAGTGTTACGTGTTTTAAAAGAAGGCGGAATGCGCACTAAAAGCGGCATTATGCTAGGCCTTGGTGAAACAAAGGAAGAAGTTATTCAAACAATCAAAGACCTTGCTGATAGCAAAGTGGACGTTATAACTATCGGCCAATATTTACAACCATCAAAAAAACACCTGCCGGTGCAGCGTTTTGTACATCCGGATGAATTTAAAGAATACAGGAAAATAGGTTATGAATTGGGGGTGGATTATATGGAATGCGGACCTCTTGTGCGTTCCAGCTATCGTAGCGAAAAGCATGTATTAGCCGGTTATGGCAGAAAAATTTGGCAAGAGGAGATTAGTTGAAAGTTGAAAGTTGAAAATTGAAAGTGCTTACAGAATGGAGAGTGGAGAGTGCTGAAAGATGGGAAACGGTTCAAAAAATGAGTATGCGATATTTATAAGCATATTTGAATTTATATACAAAGCTTGAACTTGCTTTGTGTTCCTTTGTATCTTGGTGTCTCCTATGTTTGTAAACAAAAAGTTAGTGGTTTATATTAGTTATTGTGCTATCAGCAATTAATACCCCAGACACAATGCTACACTATGCACAATAGCGAATAAACCGTTGAAGAGTGCGACGCAACTAAAGTTTAATAGTAGCACTACCGCCCGGCCCATAATAAAAATACTTCTAAAAAAAGCCTGATTATAAAATGTAAAGAAAACCTTCCCGTGGCAGCACGGGTAACCGGTAACTTTTTCCCGATCGCGTAAACCTTTTTCCCTTTTGCGGGGGAGCTAATGCTGTATTTGAAGCAGTTTTGTAGATTATAAACCTCTATAGATGATTAATGTGTTGTGCTTACGGGAAAAAGTTTTAATCCTTTGTACCTTATTCCTTTCGTTAATTTCAATGTATGCCTTTGCTGGTGATGGTGATGATAATACGGTTTCTATAAAAGGAACTGTAACTACTACGGATAACAAACCGGCTGCGTATGTAACTGTTGAATTAAAAGGAACAAAAAAGACCTCTATTACAGATGAAGAGGGCGTTTTCAAGTTTTACAATGTGCATGCCGGCCAGTATGAAATTGAAGTTTCATTGGTGGGCTATGCCACGGTTACCAAAAAAATTAATGTTGATGGCAATCGTTCTGTTGCGGTAAATATTCAACTTACCACAAACAGCAAACAATTGCAGGAAGTGGTAGTAGTGGGGGGCAGAAATAAATTCATTAAAAAAGCAAGCGACTATGTTTCAAAAATGCCGTTGCGAAACATGGAAAATGCGCAGGTATATACAACAATTACCAAGGCTTTGATGGATGACCAGTTGATCTTTTCTGTGGATGAAGCAATGAAAAACGCGACCGGCATCAGCAAGATGTGGCAGGCTACAGGGCGTGGTGGTGATGGCGGAACTTACTATAACTCACGCGGTTTTGTGTTGCAGAGCAAATTGCGTAATGGTGTTGCAGGAAATGTTTCCAACCAAATTGATGCGGCAAACCTGGAAAGAATTGAAGCAATTAAAGGCCCTTCGGCCACGCTGTTTGGAAGTACGCTAACCTCTTATGGCGGGTTGATCAATCGCATAACCAAAAAGCCCTATGACAGGTTTGGCGGTGAAATTGGCTATGCCGGCGGAAGTTATAATTTTAACCGCTTTAGCGCAGACATTAATACACCGCTTGATTCTGCAAAAAATGTATTGCTGCGTGTAAATGCCGCTTATAATTATGAAGGCAGCTTTCAGGATAATGGTTTTACAAGAGGAATTATTTTAGCGCCAAGCCTTTCGTATAAGGTGAATAATAAATTGTCATTTTCGTTTGATGCGGAGTTTTATTCAGGTCGCAATACCGCGGCGCCGCTATGGTCGTTCATTTGGGGCACGCCAATTGCGCTATTGGGCACCAACAGGGCGGATGAATTGAATATAGATTACAAGCGTTCTTATACTAATAACGATTTATATCAAACCTCTACCATCGCTAACTTTTTTGCGCAAATGAATTATGCTGTTTCAGATAAATGGCATTCGCAAACAAATCTTTCAATTACCAATAGCGCATCCAATGGTCCTTCCACATATGTTTACCTGTTGCCAAACTCAGCGGTTACAGGTAATTCCGCCGATATTGGGAACGGGTATATTTCGCGAAACGATTTCAGATCTGATAACAGCAGCGATCAGGTGATAGAACTGCAGCAAAATTTTATCGGTAATTTTAAACTGGGAAGAATGAAAAACCGTGTGGTGGGTGGCCTGGATTATTTCAGACAGCATACCGACCAGGTTTTTTCCGCGATAACTTTTGATACTATTCCGGCAATGGGCAACGCGCCAACTTATAATGACTTCAACAAGCTAAACCTTGATGCTTTGTATGTAAGCAAAGGTGCCGATTATTCATTTCCAACAAATTTTATTTCCAACACTTATAGCGCTTATGTTATTGATGTGTTGAATATAACAGACAATCTGCTGGTGTCTGCTGCGCTTCGCCTGGATCATTTTGTAAACGAAGGAACCTTCGATAAAGTTTCAGGAAAAGTTGTAGATGGAACCGCTTATCAGCAAACAACTTTGTCGCCAAAATTCGGTATAGTTTACCAACCAATAAAGGATCAGATCTCTATTTTTGCCAATTATCAAAATGGATTTACTAATAAGAACGGAGTTGATTATGAGAAAAAAGCATTCAGGCCAGAAAGAGCTAATCAGTTTGAATCCGGCGTAAAGCTTGATGTATTGGGTGGCAAACTAAGCAGTACCGTTAGCTTTTACTACATTAAGGTAAAAGATATTGTACGAAGTTTTGCTGTTCAAAATAATCCGTTCGCACAAATACAGGATGGCACGCAGGAAAGCAAAGGTGTGGAAGTTGAGGTAATCACGAATCCTGTAAGCGGGCTGAATTTGGTAGCGGGCTTTGCATATAACGATTCCAAATTTACCAAAGCGGATGCGGATGTTGAAGGCCTTCGTCCCGAAACTGCAGGCGCGCCTTATAATGCGAATCTGTGGGTTAACTACAGGCTTCCTGCAGGAACTATACATGGTCTTGGCTTTGGGTTTGGCGGCAATTATGCAAGCGACAATATTGTCATCAATAAGAAAAGCATTGGGCAATTTACTTTGCCTGCATACACAGTGCTGGGTGCTACCATATTTTATGATCAGCCGAAATACAAGCTTGTATTGAAAGTGGATAACCTGGCCAATAAACATTATTGGATAGGCTACAATACGGTTAATCCGCAAAAGTTGCGGAGCATAACAGCGAATATTACTTTTAGATTTTAGTTGGCAGTTGGCGGTTGGCAGTAAAATCAGAAACAAGTTGCCGGTTACCGGTTGCCAGTTGCCGGTGTTGAAGTACAGGCAATACAATAAATTGTCAGTACACTATTGCCACCCAGCTAAAAAACTGTCTACTTTTTTCAGGACGTGACACAGAAAACAGAGTCATCTGACTTCTGTCCTTTGACCTCAATGATTCAATAATTCAATGATTCAATAATTTGAAAAAGAAGCGAAACTTTAAATATTGGATTGGCAGGCTGCATCTTTGGCTGGGACTTACTTCCGGAATTATTGTTTTCATTGTGAGTATTACCGGTTGTCTATTTGTGTTTCATGATGAGATAAAAGATGTAACCAGGCCATATCGGTTTGTGGAGCAACGCAATACTCCTTTTGTTGCGCCTTCTGTGCTTTTTGAAAAAACTGCGGAAAAGATTCCGGAAAACAAACCTTCCTTTGCCGTGTATTACGGCCTCAATAGGTCTGTAGCTGTTTATACCACAGGCGACGCGGGGCAGCTTTATGTTTATTTCGACTCCTACACCGGCAAATATCTTGCTACGGAAGATCTGCGTAAAGATTTCTTTATAATTGTTGAATACATTCATTTATACCTGCTTTTGCCTCCTGCTATTGGTAAGCATATTGTTGGCGTGGCTGTTATCATATTTGTGATTATGATGATCACAGGTCTTATACTTTGGTGGCCTAAACGAAAGCATGATCGCAAAATGAGTTTTACCATAAAATGGAAGGGCAGATGGAGAAGGATAAATTATGACCTGCATAAGGTTTTTGGTTTTTATGCGTTTGCTATTGCGCTGATATTGGCATTAACTGGGCTGGCAATTGATTACGACTGGATGCGTAAAGCCTTGTATAAAACTGCAAACATAGCGCAGAACTATGATGAAGGCGAGAATATACATCCTGTGCCGGATACCACACAAAATATCAATAGCGTAGAACCCGCTATAGATATGGCTTTCAGCGAAACACGCAGATTATCTCCAAAAGGCGAAATGTTTTATGTAACCGCATCTGTTGGTAAAAGCGATCCTATAACTACTGGCGCATACGCGAAAGCGTTACATTACCATCACCAGGATAATTATTATTTTGATCCGCAATCAGGCAAGCTAATAAAGAGCCTTCCATATAGTGTAAAAAGCGCCGGAATGAAAATTAACGAAATGAACTACGCACTACACGTGGGGCAGTATTTTAATTTGCCGGGAAAAATAATCGCATTTATTGTAAGCCTCATTTGTGCGAGTTTGCCTATAACCGGTTTCTTAATTTGGTTCGGAAGAAAGTATAAAAAGAAACATGGCATATCAAAAAGTACTGAAAAGAAAGCGCTGCAACATGCTTAAAGTTTTTCGTTGTAATATGTAAAGGAATTAGTAGCAATAAATTACTATTTCTGCTGTTTGTCGCAGACCTTTACTTTATATCACCATCATTTTTTGTTTATATTTAACAATAAAGCTGGGTAACTTCAATGTAAGAAAAAGCATTAAGTTATGAGCATGTTAACTTCATTCTTGCGGAAACTTAGCGGCTTCACTTCACGAATTTTTTCTAAGAAATACACAACACTTCAACTGAGTACCTCCAATGGTACAAGTAATGCCGGTAAACTGTTTTCCACTGAAAAAAAATGGCAGGATTTACAAATATCCAGGCTTGCGAAAGCTGAGCTAAACACCTTACAATCGTTAGTGCCATTAAATAAACTTTGTAATTATGTTGCTTTATTTGAAGGCAACGACAAAGGCGAAAAAGCTACAGCCGCGGCTTTGATTGCTAAAGAAGAAAGGCGGCAATTGTTCAGAATAGATGTATCGCAGGTAGTATCTAAATTTATGGGCGATACGGAAAAGAAATTAAACGAATTGTTTGTAGTGGCACAGCAAAGCGATTGGATCTTATTTTTTGATGAAGCCGATGCTTTATTTGGCAAACGTTCTGCTGTTAAAGAGAGTCATGATAAATTCGCCAACCAGGCTATAAATTATTTGCTTCAGAAAATTGAGGACTATAAAGGAGTTGTATTTGTAGCCACCACTTTTATACCATCAGAAGATAATTATATAAAGAAAAAATGCCAGGCGGTTATTACGTTTGACGAAGAGGGAGCTGAGGATTGAATTGTTGAGTTATTGAATTATGGAAGGAGAAATACACTCTGCCAGGTTTATTACCGTGCAGTTGTGGGACGTTATAAAGAGTTGTCTAAAACATGCGTAACTATGAAAAAAGGAAATTAGCTTTTATGTGTCTGACAATAATCGATTGACAAAAAAAGATCATCAAAAAGTGCTTTAACCCACATTGCAGCTGATTTTGGATTAAATGTTAAAAAACAGTGGGATAAGTGTTAAAAAGGGCTGTTATTATAACAAATCAGATACGTTTAGATTTGATTATCAGAAGGTGGTTTTTTGAAAGTGGCTTGTAGTAC
>JAVBLN010000026.1:0-14011 GCA_031553495.1 Flavihumibacter sp. | reverse complement strand
GTACTACAAGCCACTTTCAAAAAACCACCTTCTGATAATCAAATCTAAACGTATCTGATTTGTTATAATAACAGCCCTTTTTAACACTTATCCCACTGTTTTTTAACATTTAATCCAAAATCAGCTGCAATGTGGGTTAAGCGAAATGCTCAACGATGCATCATTCTTTATAACGCAGGAAAAGTTTGCAGATGCCGCCGCTATTGGAATGGCTGTGGTGGAAGTTATTCCAAATAATTACGAAAATGTTGATGATTCAAGTGGTGATTTGGGAGGTAATTTCGAGGAAGCAGTTGAATTGTTGTGCAGTATAGTGAAGAATGATACTGTTAATGCAGCTATAAAACGACAAATTTATGATTGGAGCAAAGAGCAAGTGAATGACCAGGTTTATTTCGACTATGGGTGCGACGATATACAAGTAATCTTTGAAACATGTTGCCAGGAACATGATGATGTTAATGAAGTTCTTGCCGACCTTGACAGGCAAATCAATGTGGCCGCAGATGCGTATAGTAAATCGCAAGCTGTACAGCTAAAAATACGTTTTATGCAATCAAAAGATTTGAATGTGCAGGAAACGATTGATCAATACATTGATATAGATGCGGTGCGAAGAATTCGGTTTGAACAATTAAAGAATGCAGGACAATATGACGAAGCGCTGGATGTAGCCAACAAAGGAATTGAAATTGCCATGATACAAGGGCATGATGGAACGGTTGACGGTTGGGAAAAATCGAAGCTGGTTATTTATTTAATACAGGAAGATGTAAAAAATATTTTGTCGCAAGCTGCGTTTCTATTTCGAAGTGCCGGTTATTCGAGTAGTAAAGACGAGTACTACAATATACTCAAGAAATATACGCCTGCAGAGAAATGGGATGATACAATAGAAAGTTTGATTGCACCAATTGAACAAGCCCATTTTGATAATACTGTTGCCACAATAATGAAGGATCATCAGCTATGGCCGCGGCTATTTGCTTTTTGTAAGAAAGGTGGCATTTCCTCCATAGTTGAATATGAAAAAAGCCTGAAGCCATATTATGAAAAAGAAATACTGCAATTATACCTCGACCATACAGAAGAACAGGCATTAATAGCCGAGTATCGTTCATATCATGAAGTAGCCAGATTTTTGAGACGTATGCGAAAATTTAGTGGAGGAAATGAATTGGTAGAGCAGTTGCTGGCAAAATACAGAATGCTTTATAAGAGGCGCAAAATTATGATGGCGGAGTTGAAGGGTGTGTGAGCAAGGATAATAAAAGAAATTGAGTAAATGGATGTGATATTGGAACAATTACGGAAACCCGTAAAAAAAGATTGTATAAAGAAAATATATTGCATAGGTTTTAGAATATTTACTGGTGCTAAAAATATTGCTATAATATTTCGGGCATTATAATTTTATAAGTGATTTTTTTGGACCCAGCGGTATTGCTACTATTAAGCATCGTTGTGTCACTCACTTGTACGGTAGTAATGCTATTGGGCAGGTAGAAACACTCTTGCACAACTTATACTTCAAGTATTATAATCCGGTATATTTGAAGTTATACTAAGAGTAGTTATTTGTAAGAAACGATTAAATACTTTAAAAAGGGGTTAAAAGCCCACTCTTCACTCATCCCAAAATTACCTACAGAACAAATACGGAAAGTGGTTAATTGATTATGATTAGCTGATGGCATGTGTATGACATTTATCTTACCAGGCAGAGAATTACCTGTGTGAATTATTAGTGTAAAAATAAAGGAGTTGGTGTAATATGAATAATGAGACAACTGTGAGGTAATAGATTAGTTAAGGGTTGGTGGGTGAGAGAGGAGAAAATAAAAAGTGGATATATGAAGGTTCAATTATATGTGTTTCTACACACGATTTACAAATATTTTACAATTCCTTTCATATATCCCAAACAAAAATAATTTAAAAAAGACGAAATGAAAATTTCATATTTAATTGATATGCATTGTTTTATATTTTTTGAAAATAGAAGCCTATATTGGTAAAATGTGTTTTATCCTATATTAGTAAAACTTTATAGAAAGCTTTTTTGGTTTTTTGTAAACTTGAAAGTAGGTTTGCAATACCAAAGCGTACAGGATGATTTATTGCTATATTTTTTTAATAAACAACCGCTTTGTAGGTATGGTCTGGGAGAAAGTCTTAGAACAATTACGGCGTATTTGTAATAACTGCTTTTTTAATACACACTTAAAAGAGGATTGATATGAGATTGTATTTACGATTATCGAGAAACAAAGAACTAATTCCTTTTAACTACCAGCCATTTTTGGTAGGAGCCATACATAAATGGCTTGGAGAAAATAATAAAGAACATGGAAAAATTAGTTTGCATTCATTTTCCTGGCTCCAAAATGTAGATGCAAAAAAATACGGCATAAATCTAAAGCCTGATTCCTACTTTTTTATAAGTGCATATGAGGATGCTGTAATAAAGCGAATTTTAAAAGGTGTAATGGCAGACCCTTCTGTCTGCTTTGGCGCTGTTGTTACAGATGTTGAAATTGTAGAACAGCCAATCATTGCGTCAACAGGTACTTTTGCTGTTGCCAGCCCGGTGCTTATAAAAAAGGCAGAAGGAAATAAAACACATCACATATTATATAATGATGTACAAAGTGAAGAGTGTCTTACTGCTCTTATGTGTAAAAAAATGGAAGTCGCCGGGCTTTCTTCGCAAGGATTAAAAATAAAATTTGATACCACTTATCATTCGCCAAAAGTTAAATTGATTAGGTATAAGGCTGTTGATAATAAAGTAAGCTTATGTCCTGTGTTTATTGAAGGGAGTCAAGAGCAGATAAATTTTGTTTGGAATGTTGGCGTTGGCAATAGTACAGGTATTGGTTTTGGTGCAATTAAATAAATATTTTATCATGAATTATTATGTAGTAAGATATTCGGGACCATTTGGGTTTATAAAACCCTGGACCGCTGTTAGAGATAGTAAAACATTTAGTCAGCAATTCTTAACACCCTCCATTATTGAAGGAATAGAAAAAAAGTTATTCAGTGAGCAATTAGCGCAAAATGGTATTCAGAAAATAATGCGGCATAAGCTTACTTATTCAGCAATTAACGTGCAACAGGAAGTTACGCAGACGAGAGGCTGGGAAATAAAGAAGACCCAAAAACTAATGCTGCGTAACCGCTCTATACTTGAGCGTGGTGTAATGCTAAATCCTGTTTTGTTGTTGGCGTTTGCAGAAGAAGCAGATGCGCAGAAAGCAGCCGAACAGCATATTTGCTTGTGCCGCAATGAGGATGTTTTATTGCCCCATGAAGAAGTACAATGTATGAGCGAGGATGAGTTTAATGCTTTAGATGGCTTTGAATTAAAACTGGTTGAAGAGCCTGATAGTTTTCTTACAGGATTTAACAGGTTTAATAATGCCGTGCCAATGTATGGCAAGCTGGAAATTACCGGTGTGCCTGTAAAAAGCACTATTTAAAAAGAAATTTAATAGCCATCTCAGCAATAAATGCTTAAGAAGTATGGATAACATGGAAAAATTTGACCACCTCTTAGCTAAGAGTGAAAAGAATGGAAAAGTAACATTAGTACAACACTTGAAGGATGTAGCAACGATAGCTGAAAGAGTTGCAGCAAATATGGGGTTGAATGCCACCCTGGCCTATGGAGGAGGCTTATTGCATGATATAGGCAAAACCAGTCCATTATTTCAGGCCACATTAAAGAGCGGGTATAAGCGGCCCCCCAATTTTATATTTCGACACGAAATAGCCTCACTGTTTTTTCTATCGTTAATAGAAGACGTACATCAGCCTGCTATTATAGACATGATAGTAGCCCATCATAAATCAGTTAAAAAAGATGCAGGAGAAAAAGGACTACTTGATTTGGATGGAAATTATGCGGAAGGAGAATGCTTTAAAAAGCATGCAGAACAATTTAAAGAATGGGTGCCCGAAGCGTTGGAATTATTATCTGCATTAGGCATGCCGGTAAAACCAATCGCAATTGAACAAGCCTATAGCAACTATCAAAAAGCTGTGGCACACTGTGAAGCAAAAAAGTATGGCTATAACCAATGGAAAGGTGTGCTCATGGCAGCCGACCATCTTGCATCGGCAATGGAGAGCGGAGTGCAAAAAATAGTTGCTAAGCTATTTATACAGCCTGATTTAAAATTTTACAATCGCATACATGAGCTATATCCACTATCGCAAATAAGCGTAGAAGATAATCGCATACACACTATAGTAACAGCACCAACCGGTGCAGGCAAAACTGATTTTTTAATAAGGCGTTGTAAGGGGCGTGTGTTTTATACTTTACCTTTTCAGGCGTCCATCAATGCTATGTATGATCGTATCAGAAATGATTTGAAAGATACTGATGCCGCTATTTATTTATTACATGCAGCATCTGCGTTAAAAATGGAAGGCAAAACATTTGAAGAAAAAATATTGCAACGCCATATAGGAGCATCAATAAAAGTACTAACGCCACACCAGATGGCATCGCTGGTATTTGGAACAAAAGGTTATGAAGTGTTGATAGTAGATGTTGCGAACTGCGATATAATACTTGATGAAATACACACTTACTCCGATACGATACAAGCCATTGTATTAAAAATTGTAGAAGTACTTTGTTCGCTTGGCTGCCGGGTGCATATAGGTACAGCCACTATGCCAACTGTATTGTACAACAGATTGCTTGAAATACTTGGTGGAAAAGAAAAAGTGTACGAAGTACAATTGCCAGATAACGTCTTGCATACTTTTAATCGGCATATAGTCCATAAGGCCGAAAGCTTCGAAACTATGCAACCTGTCATAGAAGATGCTATTAGCAACAATAAAAAAATACTCATTGTATGCAATCGCGTATCCAAAGCGCAGGATTTGTATAAAGCATTGGAGGAAGATTATCCATTTGTAAAAAAGATGTTGATACATAGCCGCTTCAAGCGTGGCCGGCGAAGTGAACTAGAGCATTTGTTGAAGAACGAATACAATGAAAGTAAAGAAGCATGTATCGTTGTATCCACACAAGTAGTAGAAGTAAGTTTAGATATCAGCTTCGATATTATGATAACGGAATGTGCTCCTATTGATGCGCTGATTCAACGATTTGGACGCGTTCATCGTAAGCGTACGTTGCAAACCATAGGCACATATAAACCGGTGTATGTATTGCAACCCACAAGTGATGAAAATGAAGCAAAGCCATACAGCTTACCTGTATTGCAAAAAAGCTACGAAGTATTGCCAGGTGGCGAAGTGTTGCAGGAAAATAAGCTGCAACAAATGATAGATGAAGTTTACCCGGCGGTGAGTTACACTTTTGGTAACATAGACTTAAATACTGTTTTCTCCAATGGTAAATGGCGACTAAAAGAATTGTGGCATTATCCTAAATCCGCTTTGCTTGAGGCATTAGATATAGATGCTGTAACCTGCATAGAAGAATGTGATGTAGAAAAATATGAATCATCTGTGTGTAGCGAACAGGCAAAACTGGAAATACCTGTATCGTACAAAAGTGTAGCTTTTAAAAAGCTGGATACATTAAAAACAGGCTCACGACCATTTATAGTGCCCAGTAAAGCGTATGATGATGACTGTGGGTTGGATGCTACATTAATAAAGGCAGAATTATACGATGTGGCATTTCGAATGCTGTAATAACTAAAATGAACATGCTAAAAATGATGATGCTAGCTGAGGCTGAATAGAATTACTGTAGTACAAGTGAGTGACACAACAAAAGCTAAATAGTAGCATTACTGCCGGAACCATAATAAAAACGACAAAACAAATAACTATGATAGCTGCAAATATTGGACGGAAATTTTTGAACGCATACAATGAAAAATTCGGCCAAAACTTTGATGCCAAATCTTTTTTTGTAGAGCAATATTATCCGTTATTTTTTGATAACGAAAAATACATGCAATGGGTAACCAACTCGCCCTTTGTGCAGGGAATAAAAAAGGGGAAACCGCCAACTGCTGCCGAACGCAGGCAAAAACTGGATGCTTTAATTAGCAAAGTATCAGGCAACGAAGCCGATGCCAGTATAGCCATTGGTTATCCCTCACTGGATATTACAGCCACTACATCAGGCCAAATTACCAATCTTGCTTTGCCGTTGAATGAAGAAGATGTGTATCTCTCCTGGATTGGAAGCGGACTGGGTATTGGCGTGCAGGGCGGGCTTTCTATATTTTTTGATACACCTGCATTGTTGCTTGATTTGTATGAAGGCTGGCAAATATATCGTGATTACTTAAACACAACGCCCAACCTGCGCGGCAACCAGATAAATACATGGAACGGTCAATGGATGGCGCATCGTTACAGTACAGATTACGATGTTGAAGATAAAACTGCATCATTCAATGGAATTGGCAACACTAAAGATGGCGGCATGGAAGTAAACACGCAATCATGGACAGCAGTAATGCTGGGCATTGCACGTACACTGCCCGATGCGCAGATAACAGGATACATATACAACCTCGGACAAACAAATACTACCATAGGTTTTATACCATTTAGCTTGCCGCAAATAAGAAGACCGCATGATTTATACAAAAAGTATTTTGGAGACTTGGAAGCGAAGAAAGTTGAAACGCTTTTTGGAACTGCGTTTGGCTTTACAAAAGCCTGTCAGTTCGGAGCCATCGGTGTAAACGCGCTGGAGCCAAAAGGACTACGTGATTATATGGATGGCGCTAAAATGCCCGCCTACAATGAAAACGATGAAGACAAAAAAATAAATTTTCATATCTATCAAACCTGGTTATTAGCTATGTTGAACAACGAACAACTATGGGGCAAGGCACAAAACATTGCAGCTTCCCTAAAAACATTTGCCGACAGTGGCAAGCAAGGAAAAACCGATAAATCGAATAAGATTAAAGCGGTGCTAAATGCGGGCAACAAAAAACAATTTATTGATGCGCTGGCTTCTGTGGTAGATGAAGCTGAGCAAAAAGACGACTACACAGAAATGGCAAAATTAATAAATGCCATGCCAGTGGATAATGTTCCTTACATGTTAACACTCATTAAATTTCATTACGCAGCTATAAAAGAATAAACCTAATAGTGCTATAGTTTTTTTAT
This sequence comes from Flavihumibacter sp., assembly GCA_031553495.1. Lineage (GTDB taxonomy): Bacteria > Bacteroidota > Bacteroidia > Chitinophagales > Chitinophagaceae > Pinibacter. The sequence continues at coordinate 6,877 of JAVBLN010000026.1, read as the reverse complement.
GAGCCCGGCAGTAGAATAACTATTAAGCATCCGTTGCGTCGCACACTTGTACAGTAGTAATACTATTCAACAAAAAAACTTTGTGTATGCGGCATCATTAACAAATAAACAAACAAAATTATAACCCATAAAAATAACGAATCATGAATCCATACATTTATGTAAGAGGCTTAAAACATGCAGAACACACTGTATTCTGCGTTCAGGACGGACAAAAAACTTATTATGATGCACAGTTTGGACAATACTGCGCATACTCCAGCGGACAACAGGTAAAACGCTCCATACTGGAATCGCTGACTGATAACCTGAAGGTATCAATGGCTCCTGTAACTTTTAATTATAACATAAATAAAAAAGAGCTTGAGAACAAAGAGCCATGGTCACCTTGCGACCCAAGTTATGTTGACCAACTCATAGGCGGCTGGATGCGTGCAGGCGATGGCATTACAGTAAAGCGCAGAAGTCCGCTGTCTATATCAGCCATGCGTCCGTTGCATCCCTTGCTGGCTGGTACGGACAAAGAAAACATAACATTCGACAGAAGCAGTCGTCCAGATAATAACCCTGTAAATGTACGTAGTGGCGATAAACTATTAACTGAGGAAGAAATAGAAAAATTCCTGACAGAAAATAACCGCACACTTCCACGCCGCAACTGGATACCCGATAATCGCCGCACACAAGGATTGTTTGTGTATGATATAGCAGTGGATCTGCGCACATTATTTAGTGTGTCTGTAAATCAGCACGAGCCTGAATTGCATAAAGACATGATAGAGTCGCTAAAAGCAAAAGGGTGGATAGAAAGTGAAAACACATTTGGCAAATGCCTTGTAATGCCCAAGGCAGAACGTGAAAAAGTGATACCTGCATTAGCCGATGCGATATTAAACTGGCGTATTACCAGCAACCAGGCACGCACCTTTAGCCTGATGGAAACACTTGCCATAGCAATAAGCGATAATGCCAATACCATTGCTGGTTCCATTCGCGCCAAACTAATTGAAGATGGGGAAAAACCCAAAGCAAAACCAATAATAGATGAAACAGCGGGTGCTGATGTATTTGTAACACTACCTTGTTCCAACTATGTAGTAACCGTAAACGAGAGTGCCGATGCTTTGCAGCAGGCGAAACAAAGATTAATAGGGCTTATGCTTGCTTTCGATTATGAAAAACAGTAAGTTTTGATAGACAGGATAAACAGGATTTACAGTAGAATGAGAGGAGTGAAGGCTAATGGTAGTAAGTAAAGTAGGAAATTAAAAGCACTGTAAATCTTGTTGATCCTGTCAAATAAATAACTATGCAACTCGCAGCCACTCACATTAACTACTACCATGTTTGCCCAAGAAAGCTTTGGCTCTTCGCTAATGGCATCAACATGGAGCACGCCTCCGATACGGTTTATGACGGTAAACTGTTGCATGAGACAAGCTATCCACAGCGTGCTGAAAAATATACCGAAGTGGAATTGAGTGCAGATATAGGTGGCATACATCTTACCGGCAAAATTGATTTTTATGATGCTTCCAATAAAATAATTCATGAAACGAAACGCAGCGATAAAGTGGAAACTGCACACGAATGGCAGGTGAAATTTTATATATGGCTGCTTGAACTGAACGGTATTACCGGTGCTTACGGTGTATTGGAATATCCTAAACTACGTACTACTAATGAAGTATTACTAACGGATGAGGATAGGTTGTATTTACAGGAAGTGATTGTGAAAGTTACTGCATTGCAGGAATGTGAAACTTGCCCGCCGGTAATTAAAGCGAAGATTTGTAAGAGTTGCAGCTATGAAGATTTTTGTTATGCGGGGGAAGCGTAAAGGTTTTATCACAACTGTTCTTAGCCCCTTTAATTTTTGTAAATCGTATTATAAAGTTGAAAAGAATTAGTGATGGTTTATAAATAAAAAAAATAGCTTTGTGCAAAACGACTTAATCATGGAAAAACAAGTTACCAATAAAAGCACTAAGACGGAAATTTTGGATGCATATGAAGATCTGTTGAAAAAAATGCAAGACAAGAAAGTGGAAAATCCAAAGGTGGTACAGGAGGAAAGGCTACAAAAGGAAACGATAAAAACCGCGTCGTTATTGAGTTATGAATCGATAGTGAAAGGAATTACAGAATTGAAAATGAATCTTTCGGCATCGCTTGATAAGCTGGAAGATATGCTGGTGGAAAAATACAAACACTTGTCGCAACTGAATGAAGCTATAAAACTGCAAGAGCAATATGTGGATGATTTATACGGAATAAAAGTTGGCGCTGATACACTGGCTGCTTTAACTATTGCGCAGAAGGAAAAGAAGGAAAATTTTGAAAGAGATATGGAAGTGCGTAAAGAGCAACTGGATGACGAGATCCTGGAGAAAAAACAAAACTGGCAAAAGGAGCAGCAGGTATTTGAACAAAATAAAAAGGAGCAAACGGAACAACTGAAAAATGAACGTAAGCGTGAAGAAGAAGAATTTCGCTACAATCTTAACCTAACAAGAAAGAAAGATGGCGATGCTTATGAGGAAAAAAAATTAAAACTAGAGAAAGAATTGGAAGAAAAACGAATTGCTTTTGATAAGGATTTTGCGGGACGTGAACAGAAAATAATTGAATCGGAAACTGAACTGAATGCATTGCGTGATAAGGCTGCTAAATTTCCGGGAGAATTAAACGATGCAATCCAAAAAGCGGAAAATGCAATAGCAGAAAGAATGCAAACGCAATACGAATATGAAAAGCAACTTACTGCTGAAAAAACGAATGGTGAGCAACGATTGAAAGATCAGGTTATTATATCGTTGAAAGAAAAAATTAAAGAACAGGAATTGTTAATTAAACAACTTACAGATAAAGCGACCGGCGCTGAAAATAGCGTGAAAGATATTGCAATAAAAGCTTTGGAAACATCTGTGCCCAGAATTGTAAAGAATGATTTACAGGACAGGCAGGAAAAGTAAAGTATAAAAATCGTTTTATAACTTAACCGGGGCGACTCCTTGCAGTCGCCCTATTAATAAAAAACATATTGAGGATGTTGTTTTGATTAGTTAGCGTGTTCGATTTTGCTGAATAAAGAATTAACAGTTGAAGTGAGTGACACAACGATGCTTAATAGTAGTACAAAAGCTGGTGACATAATAAAAAAGGAAAAGAGCTTACTGCGTTTATACTTTACTGTGAAATGTTATTTTATCCGACAATTATGAAATCAATGAAATGAAAAAGTCGTATTATCTCTTCAATCCCGGACGCATGAGCCGAAAGGACAATACGCTAAAATTTGTTCCTGTAGATGAAGAAGGAGCAGAAGGTCCGGCAAAATTCATCCCAATTGAAAGTGTTGATAATCTCTATTGTTTTGGTGCATTGGATGCCAATAGTGCGTTGTATAATTTTTTGGGAAAGGAGCAGGTGAGTGTACATTTTTTTGATTATTACGAACACTATACCGGAAGCTTTATGCCAAAGGAGTATTTGCTTGCCGGTAAAATGATAATTGCGCAAACCGATCATTATTCCAAAATGAAAAAGCGCATGGAAATAGCTCAGCGGATATTGGAAGGAGCTGCATTTAATATGCTGAAAAATTTGCGTTATTATAACAACAGGGAAAAGGATACTCAAGGCGCCATAGTTGAGATAGAAGCACTTGCCTCCCAGATATCAGGCACTACAGCAATTGATGAATTGATGGGGATAGAGGGCAACATTCGCATGCGTTATTACGAAGCATTCGATGTGATTATTAATGATTTTGAAATGGGCAACCGCACCAAACAGCCGCCTGCAAATGAAGTGAACGCATTAGTGTCATTTATTAATATGATGTGTTACACAGCTTGCCTTGATGGTATTTATCACACTCAATTAAATCCTACGGTAAGTTTTTTGCATCAGCCGGGATATCGCAGGTATTCATTGGCGTTAGATATTGCTGAAGTGTTTAAACCATTGCTGGTAGATAGATTGATCTTTGCCTTGCTAAACAAAAAACAAATTGCTAATAAGGATTTTGATTATAAATTAAACAGTTGTTTATTAAAAGACAGTGGACGTAAAACGGTTGTAAAATATTGGGATGAACGATTGAATGAAACAATTATGCATCGCTCGTTGAAAAGGAATGTGAGCTACAAGCATCTTATAAAACTTGAGTGCTACAAACTTGCAAAGCATTTATTGGGTATGGAGGAGTATAAACCATTCAAAGCCTGGTGGTAGGGTAGGTGGTGTAACAGGTAGTAAATTATGTGGGCATGCGTTGTGTAAAATAGTTGTTATTACGGAATCAGCGGTGTTGCTACTATTAAGCTTTGGTTGTGTCACTCACTTGTGCGGTAGTAATTCTATTGGGCAATATGTGGCACCAGGTAATTGAGACTAAGAGTATTTAATGCGAACTTTTAATTTTTGAAGTATGTATGTGATATTAGTTTATGACATAGAGGAGAAGCGGGTTGGTAAGATGTTGAAGTTATGTCGCAGGTATTTGAATTGGATACAGAATAGTGTGTTTGAAGGCGAAATTACCGAAGTGAAATTAAAAGAATTGACAATAGAGGCGAAAGGTATAATGGATGAGGAAAAGGATAGTATAATAATATTTAGCAGCCGGCAGGAAAAATGGCTGGAGAAAACTATAATAGGGCAGGAGAAAAATGATTTGGATAATATTATATAGTCGTCGGAGTGATAATGTGCATAGAAGAAAATAATAAGATCTTTGACATATTGGAATGAAAGACTGAAACTCAATGAAATATACAGTCGTCGGTGTACGGCACAAAATCTATGATTGTACATCGACGACTTTTACAGCTTAAAAAGCGCCGTAATAATTTTTGAAAAGCCCTATAAAACGGCTATTTTTATGTCGTCGATCTATCGGCTTTTAATCGAACTACTGTGGAATTGAAATTCAAATCGATGATCCTAGAGTTACACCACCTATCAACACTTTTAATCGAACTACTGTGGAATTGAAATTGATTTGGTTTTTAACATCGACAATTTCTTATCAGACTTTTAATCGAACTACTGTGGAATTGAAATAGATTATGATTTGGGATACAAAGATAACTAATTTACTTTTAATCGAACTACTGTGGAATTGAAATAAAGCTGTTGAAAACTGGGGTTATAAAACACAGTTCAACTTTTAATCGAACTACTGTGGAATTGAAATAAATTTATTCGCAATAGTTTACCATTGCCTTGATCTTTTAATCGAACTACTGTGGAATTGAAATACTACAGCGAGCTGCTGTTCAAGGCAAAAAGCCTTGCCTTTTAATCGAACTACTGTGGAATTGAAATAAGAATGGTCACGCACTCAACAACCAGGCGACGCAACTTTTAATCGAACTACTGTGGAATTGAAATTATACAACTTTTCCGGTAATCTCCACATTAGTTTTACTTTTAATCGAACTACTGTGGAATTGAAATTATATTACACTTGTACGATCTTTCCTGAAACGATTCTTTTAATCGAACTACTGTGGAATTGAAATTCTGCGAAATAGCTTAAGTATTCGTACACTCCCACTTTTAATCGAACTACTGTGGAATTGAAATACTGAAATAGTTGATACAGTTGAAAGCCTTGATGATCTTTTAATCGAACTACTGTGGAATTGAAATACTGGTGCGCAACTTTACTGAATGGGGCTTTAATCTCTTTTAATCGAACTACTGTGGAATTGAAATCTATATGTAACAAATGATCTTGTTATTGTTGGAGTCTTTTAATCGAACTACTGTGGAATTGAAATATTACTGGTGAACGAGAGGATAAAGAAGTGACATATCTTTTAATCGAACTACTGTGGAATTGAAATACTCGTTTATGTGAGTAGGGTGCCAATAACAAACACTTTTAATCGAACTACTGTGGAATTGAAATTTCAATAGTCCCAACTTCTTTATCGACTCACAGCATCTTTTAATCGAACTACTGTGGAATTGAAATCATTTCATTTCTGAAAGCATCACAATCAGGATGAAACTTTTAATCGAACTACTGTGGAATTGAAATGAAGAACTGTTGCAGCATCAAATAAGCTGGTACGACTTTTAATCGAACTACTGTGGAATTGAAATAAAATAAAATGTTAAAATATTGTTAACAGTTTTATTCTTTTAATCGAACTACTGTGGAATTGAAATGACATAACGGTGGCGGACAAGCTAGAAGTTTCTTATACTTTTAATCGAACTACTGTGGAATTGAAATTATTCTCAGATTCAATGTCTGTAATAAATTGGCTCTTTTAATCGAACTACTGTGGAATTGAAATATTATCGTCTAAGAAGTAGAAGGTGTCTACATCCAGCTTTTAATCGAACTACTGTGGAATTGAAATATCTTCTGGTATTGCTGGCAGGAACAGGAATCCGACTTTTAATCGAACTACTGTGGAATTGAAATTTTTTTCAGCACGCTTCTTGTTCGTTTCGGCCTGTTGCTTTTAATCGAACTACTGTGGAATTGAAATGAGTTTGCATTAAATAGACTTACATCAACAACAGACTTTTAATCGAACTACTGTGGAATTGAAATTTTCAAATGGCAATTACGCCGCCGCATTCACAGGACTTTTAATCGAACTACTGTGGAATTGAAATCCAATTGGCTTGGAAAGTATTTAGTGCTGATTTGGACTTTTAATCGAACTACTGTGGAATTGAAATTTATTAATAAAACTAAGCGGGGCAATAGTCCCGCTTTCTTTTAATCGAACTACTGTGGAATTGAAATCTGCAACCCGTATATGTTATTGGTTCCGTCATAATCTTTTAATCGAACTACTGTGGAATTGAAATCTACATTCACATTTATAAGTAATGTCACTACTGT
>JAVBLN010000075.1:0-20735 GCA_031553495.1 Flavihumibacter sp. | reverse complement strand
TTCATCGCTTTAGCGGCTGCATACTTTACTATTAGCTACAGTGGGATTCCTTATTTTAAGGTGTTTAAGTAAATAACAGGTTTTCTAGCAAATACATTTTTATAACGGAAAGGCTAATCCCGTAATGCTCGTATAGAGTTTGCGAACTAAATAATTAATCCTATAAAACTAATAAGGAGGAGGAGAACTGTAAAAAGAATTCTTTTCACAAATAAGTATCACTCAATATCTTCAACTTTGTTAAGGCCCAATTTTTCAACAGCCAGTTGAGAAGCTATTTGTGAAGCATCTTTTTTATTATAAGCTTTGCCTTGTGAAATTATTTCGCCGTTAATAACCGCTCCGATGGTGAACAAACGCCTGCCCCCCTCAATACGTTCTTCCAGCGTTTCAAATTCAAGGTTTTTGCCATTTTTGTTTGCCCACCCGTAAAGTTTGTTTTTGTGATTGATCTCAAGATGTTCGAGATCGTCCATAAACATATAAGGCTGAATTATGCGCAGTAAAACCCATTCTTTTGTCTTTTTATAGCCTTTATCGAGATAAACGGCTCCCACTACCGCTTCTAAAGTGTTGCCAAAAATCTGGCTCATTTTAAGCGAATTATCAAATTTATTGTAGTAAATGATTTTCTTAAGTCCCATCTTTACCGCCACATCATTGAGCGTAGTTCTGTTTACCATTTTACTACGCATTTCTGTGAGGAAACCTTCTTCGCGGTAAGGATATTTTTTAAAAAGATAATCCGCTACAATGCCACTTAATATTGCGTCACCCAAATACTCCAAACGCTCGTTATTATCTGCCGCACTATCACGTACAGAACGATGCGTTAACGCAGTTTTATATAAAGAAATATTGCCGGGGGCAAATCCCAAAACATTGGTTACCTGCTTTTTAAAGGAAGTATTTTTGGCACTGTTCCTGGTAAAAACGTCGAAAAATCCCACAGTCTTTTAATGGTTTATTTACTAAAGGTAAATCCTGTTTACCAAAAAAACACAGACTTCTGAAAAAATCAATCCCTCCCGGATATTAATCAATCCTTTCCCAAAACACACAACTTTCTTATTGATATTGCTTCATCAGCACTGCAGCATTATGGCCGCCGAAACCAAAAGTATTACTTAAGGCAGCTTTAATAGGACGGCTTTGAGCTGTATTAAAAGTGAAGTTTAATTTGGGATCCAGATCGGGGTCATCTGTAAAGTGGTTGATGGTTGGAGGAACAATATTGTTTTTTAAAGCCATTATACAAGCAATAGCTTCTATAACACCTGCAGCACCCAGGCAATGGCCTGTCATTGATTTGGTAGCACTAATGTTAAGCTTGTACGCATGATCTCCAAATACTTCTTTGATGGCTTTAATTTCAGCAATATCTCCTAATGGAGTCGAAGTTCCGTGTGTGTTGATATAATCAATATCTTCCGGTTGTAAACCAGCATCATTAAGCGCGGCGAGCATTACATTTTTCGCACCCAGTCCATCAGGATGAGGTGCTGTAATATGATGTGCATCGGCTGTTGCTCCGGCACCTGCTATTTCACAATAAATTTTTGCGCCTCTTGCCAATGCATGCTGCAGTTCTTCCAAAACTAAAACACCTGCACCTTCACCCATTACAAAACCATCACGGTCCTTATCGTAAGGACGGCTTGCGGTTTTCGGATCGTCGTTTCTTTCGCTCATAGCTTTCATAGCGTTGAAACCACCAACTCCTGCTTCGCTGATAACAGCTTCGCTACCACCTGCCAGAAGGATGTCGGCCTTGCCCAGGCGCAACAGGTTAAATGCTTCCATAATGCCGTTGGTACTGCTGGCACATGCGCTAACCACAGCGAAATTGGGTCCACGCAGGTTATGCCTCATTGAAATGTTGCCTGCAGCAATATCCAATATCATTTTAGGAATAAAGAAAGGATTGAAACGAGGAGTTCCATCCCCTCTCGCAAAATCTGTTACTTCATTTTGGAAAGTTATCAAGCCGCCAATACCGCTACCAAATACAACACCGGTCCTGTCGGGATTGATATTGTCTTCGTTTAGCCCTGCATCGGCCAAAGCTTCATCACTGGCCACAATTGCAAATTGTGTGAAACGGTCAATTCTGCGAACTTCTTTGCGGTCGATAAATAGTGTAGGATCAAAATTCTTCACTTCGCAGGCAAACTTTGTTTTGAATTTGGAAGCGTCAAATAAAGTAATTGTATCGGCACCGGAGATACCTTTTGCAAGTCCGTTCCAATAATCATTTAGATTGTTTCCAAGCGGCGTTATTGCTCCAATACCTGTGACTACTACTCTTTTAAGTTCCATTGTGGGTTTGTCTGGATTTAAGATGAATTAATCCGCCTTCCGAAATATATTGTTCTCGAAAGGCGGATTATAAATTTTGCCTATATTAGGATCTACCGTAAGATTACTTAGCATGCTCTTCTAAGTAAGCAACTGCCTGACCAACGGTAGTGATGGTTTCAGCTTGTTCATCAGGAATTGAAATGTTGAATTCTTTTTCAAACTCCATAATTAATTCCACGGTGTCCAAAGAATCGGCACCCAGATCATTAGTAAAAGAAGCTTCATTGGTTACCTCTGCTTCATCTACACCTAATTTGTCAACTATAATCTTTTTAACTCTTGTTGCGATGTCTGACATTGTTGTAAAGTTTAGTTACGGCTGCAAAAATATAATTTTTGGTTAAATGGCAATATTTAAGCAGCATTTTGTTTTAAAATGAATGACTCCTTAAAAATTGACGAAAGTCATAGTTTATCCTTAAAAAAATAAAAACCGTGCTGGAAGCACGTTTCCTGCGAAAAATTTTAAAAAACAATAGACTCTCAACCTCCTTTGTCGCAGCTATTTTTACTCTGCTTTATTATATTTTTTTTCTTGACAACCCTAATATAACAATAATACTCCATATATCAACCAAAGCTTCTTCACTTTATCTGATCTTATATTCGTAATTTGCTTATCAAACCCAAAAGCATGGCTTTAAAACTTATTGATTACGGTTCTAAAGAATACAATCAAATGGTGCACCTGCGCAACGAAGTTTTGCGCAAACCCCTTGGCTTACATTTTACCAAAGAAGAACTGGAAAGCGATAAAGATCATATTCTTATCGGTGCTTTTGAAGATGAGGAATTACTCGCCTGCTGTATTCTCACCAGGGAAAGTAAAGAAATTATTCAGCTAAGACAAATGGCTGTTCTTAAAACCTTGCAGGGTAAAGGTGTTGGAAGCGCTCTGTTGCATTTTGCGGAAGCTGTAGCAATTGATCGCGGATACAGGAAAATGGTGATGCATGCAAGAAAATCTGCAATTGGTTTTTATGAAAAACTGGGCTACGAAGTGGTAAGTGACGAATTTACTGAAGTGACTATTCCGCACTACGAAATGGAAAAAATATTAATAAACGCTTCCCAGGGAGTGTAAAAGAGTGGTCTTAGCATTCTATTCCTCCATAAAACCATCAATATCTCTACGTTGCTTTTTTGTGGGGCGCCCTACTTTGCTAAGGCGTTTTCCGGTATGAAAAGATGCGGCCTGAAATTGTAATCGTTCCTTTTCTTCAGGTGGTGTAAGATCCTCATAATACTTAATAGCTTCACTATACTGAACACGATTAGCCAAAAGTGCAGTTACCTTTATTACCCAACGCCGGGCTTCTGCTTTTATATCATATTCATCTCCCACATTTACTGAGCGGGAGGCTTTTACACTATCGCCATTCATCTTTACTCGGCCTTTATCCAACGCTTCCGCAGCCATTCCGCGTGTTTTAAAAATGCGAATGGCCCAAAGGTATTTGTCAAGGCGTAGCTTTTCTTTGTCGCTGCTCATAATGTAAGTTTATGGTTGTTGGTTTCAGGTTACAGGTTTCAGGTTACAGGTGTTTCGGTAATAACAGCTCCTATTCCATTCATACTGTTTTTAAAAAATAACAGGTAGCAAACACTTGCGCCCGACAACCGGTAACCTGCATCTTGTTATCTGCTGAATAGCATTACTACCGTACAAGTGAGTGACACAACGATGCTTAATAGTAGCAATACCGCCGGCTCCAAAAACCAATGTAAAAGTTGATGGCTGATAGTTGTTAGTTGTTGGGCTTTAGTGTGATATTGTTTTATTATGTTGAACTTATAAAAGATCCATCAACCAACAACCATCAACCATCTATCAATTATTCCGCAAAGTACTTATGGAAGTACGGAATGGTTTCAATGCCTTTGTAATAATTGGCCAGTTCATATTTTTCATTAGGACTATGAAGGTTATCGCTGTCCAGTCCAAATCCCATGAATATGATCTTTATACCAAGCTCCTGCTCAAACAAAGCGCAAATAGGAATACTACCGCCGCCGCGAACGGGCACAGGTTGTTTCCCAAATGTAGTTTCAATAGCTTTAGCAGCGGCCTTGTATCCACGGCTGTCTATTGGCGTCATATATGGCTCGCCGCCATGATGCAATTGTGCTTTTACTTCTACACAAGCCGGGGCGATTTTTTTAAGATGATTGATCAGCAGATCAGTTATTTTATCTGTTCCTTGATTGGGAACAAGGCGGCAACTGATCTTTGCAAACGCTTTAGCGGGCAATACTGTTTTAGAACCTTCGCCGATATAACCGCCCCAAATGCCATTCACTTCAAGTGTTGGGCGAATTCCGGTGCGCTCATTGGTTGTAAATCCTTTTTCGCCCCACAATTCTTTCACACCTAAATCCGTTTTGTATTCTTCTTCATTAAAAGGAGCTTCCGCCATCAATTTTCTTTCTGCTTCCGAAGCTTCCACTACATCATCATAAAATCCCGGAATGGTAACATGATTGTTTTCATCATGCAATGATGCAATCATTTTTGCCAGAATAGTAATCGGGTTTGCTACAGCACCGCCATACACACCGCTGTGTAAATCGCGGTTAGGCCCCGTTACTTCCACTTCAATATAACTTAATCCGCGAACGCCCACATCCATAGATGGCGTATCAAGACTTATCATGGCCGTATCGCTGATCAGAATAACATCCGCTTTTAAAAGGTCTTTATTTGCCTTAATAAAAGTGGCCAAATTAGGACTGCCCACTTCCTCTTCACCTTCTATAATAAATTTTATATTAGTAGGCAATGTGTTTGTTTTGCTCATGGTTTCAAAAGCCTTTACGTGCATATACACCTGGCCTTTATCATCGCAGGCGCCGCGAGCATAAATTTTCCCATCTTTGATTACCGGTTCGAAAGGCCCGCTATTCCACATTTCCAGCGGATCCGCAGGTTGCACGTCATAGTGGCCATACACTAATACAGTTGGCTTGGAAGGATCAATAATTTTTTCACCATACACTACAGGATGACCTGCTGTAGGAAAAATTTCTACTTTATCAGCACCCGCATCCAATAGGTGTTTTTTAATGGCTTCTGCGCAAGCCTGCATATCGTTTTTATGTTCGCTTCTTGCGCTAATGCTTGGAATACGCAATAAGTCCAGCAGTTCATTTAAAAATCTGTCCTTATTTTTCTCTTGGTATTCTTTCCAAATTTGCATAACAATCAGTTTAATTTAGATAATGAAAGAAAACGAAGTTAGCGTATTTTTTTCCATACAGAAGGTTAATATCATTCTTAAAAAACAAGTTCCACCAAAATCACAAAAGGTAAATGTGCCCCCGAAAACCGCAATGAAAGCCAAGTTTGCAAAATGCATTAAAAATAATTACAGGTTAAAGCCATAATACTTTTATTTTTTTTGAGCCGGGCAGTAGTGCTGCTATTAAGCTGCCGTTGCGTCGCACTCTTGTACGGTTGGAATGCTATTCGGCAAATGTGGAAATCTATTGGAATAATCATTCAATAATTGTTTTATTAGTTCCTTATGTATTTTTCTTCTTTAGTGCATCTGACATGAAAATATTGGTTATGAAAAGAATAATGTTTGTAGCTGCACTGCTAACTTTTACTATCTTAACAAAAGCTGATGATATAATTACGGTGCCGGCTATACTGAAAAACGTGACAGTTTACCGGTCCGGCGCCGAAATGATACACTCTGCCAGCGCATCTCTTAAACAAGGCAATAACGAGCTGATTATAGAAAACATCAGTAATCAAATTGATATTAATAGCGTACAAATAAAATCGCCATCTTCGGTAACTATTATGGGCATTAGGTTTTCCAACGATTACTTGCAAGAGGCAGCAAAAACACCCCGTATAAAAATGCTGGAAGACTCGCTGAACATTGCAAAGAAAAATATTGAAAAAATAAATCAGTCTATCAACAACACTAAGGAACTGCTGGATGTACTGAAAGCCAACCGCGATATTAAGGGAACGCAAACAGGCTTAAGCGTTGCCGAGCTCACAAAACTGATGGACTATTACAAAATGAAATTAACTGAACTACAGAACGAACTCTCCCAATTAAATGAGAAGAAGAAAACGAGTGAAGATGCCCTCAACAAAATAAGCAATCAACTGGAAGAAGAACGAAATAAGAACGTATCCATAGCAGGAAGATTGACATTACAGTTAACCGCAGCCACAACCGGCAAATTTGAATTCACAATCTCTTATATAGCTCAAAACGCATACTGGGCGCCATTCTACGATGTTCGTGTAGAAAGTACGCAAAAGCCTTTACAGGTTGTTTATAAAGCCAAAATCACACAAACCACAGGCATTGATTGGAAGCAGGTAAAGCTTTCCTTGTCCACCTCTGTGCCTAACCAGTGGGGAAATGCGCCCACGCTTAACCAGTGGTTTTTAGGCTATGTAAACCCTGTGGCGGTTATGGACAAAAAACTTGCCAAAAGAAATTTGGAGGCTTCATTAGCGGGCAGAGTAGCCGGCGTACAGGTTGAGGAAGTAATTGTGACCGGATACGGAACTCAAAAAATAACAGGAGATGTCAATAAAGAAACAAAAGCAAAACCTTTATATGTTGTGGATGGAATTGTAATGGACGAAAACGAATTTCAAAAAATCAATCCTTCATCAATAAAAAAGATGGAAGTATTAAAAGGCGCGGCCGCAACGGCCATATATGGTTCAAGGGGAAATAATGGCGCAATAGTGGTAACATTAAAATCGGGTATGGAAGACTACGTAACTGTTTCCAACAATGAAATGAACGTTACTTTTGATATTTCAATCCCTTATGATGTACCAACTAACGGAAAAGAACAAACGGCCACCATTCAAAACTTTGAAATACCGGCTAATTATAAACACTATTCAGTTCCCAAGCTTGATAAAGACGCATACCTGCTGGCAGAAGTATCCGGTTGGGAGAAATTGAATTTGCTGCCGGGCAGCGCCAATGTTATATTTGAAGGCACTTATGTTGGAAAATCATTTATCGATCCTAATTCCACACAGGATACCTTAAACCTTACATTGGGTAAAGACAAAAGAATATCTGTTAAGCGCGATAAGCTTGTTGATTTCAGCAGTGTGAAATTTCTTGGCGCAAGCAAGTTGCAAAAATTCACTTATGAAATCACTATAAAAAACAACAAAAATGAAACAGCCGCTGTTCTGCTAAAAGATCAATTTCCGCTTTCAACTAATAAAGACATTGAAGTGGAACTGTTGGAAGCAGGCGGCGCGGATGTAAATAAAGACCTTGGAATTCTTAACTGGCAATTATCTTTAAAACCCGGTGAAACCAAAAAAATAAGGTTTGCTTATAGTGTAAAATATCCAAAAGATAAAGTGGTTAATTTATAAGGGAATTTGAGATTTGAAATGCTGTAGCTTGAGTTTGGTTTATAGATTCAGGCCATGTTTATAATTATAGAATTTTACTTTCCGCTGATCTTTTCATAAAGCACTTTCAACTCTCAACTTTCAACTTATTGCAATCCGAAGTCTCCGGACTTCGGATTTATTATGTTCTCTACTGTTTACAATGGTATTTTATAAAGCTGCTATAATTCGCAGGACACGAACGACTATAAGTTGATGATAAGAATTACTACAGTTGAACGGAGCGTCGCAACCAAAGCCAAATATAGATTCTACCGCCGGTTAACAAAAAAATTACTGCCACAAAATAAATAATCGCTCAGTTTTGCAAAGCATGCTTTCGATTAGAAAGTACGTTTTCAAGTGTCCACTCCATCTCCTTTTCAAAAGAACGTTGTCTTACTGCGCAGTCTTCCTTTTTACATATGGGACAGGAAAAATACTCGCATGGATCGGTGTGCACAAAGAACTCCACACTTTCTCCAAAGTTTTCCTTAATCAATTTTACTAAAGCCTCTATTTCTTTATGTGCCTCATTTACATTCAAATACCAGGGAACGGTGAGGTGACAATCAATGTGCAAAACGCTGCCATATTTTATTACACGAAGGTTATGCAAATCTACCCAGTTCAGCAGCCGGTTATCATTCATCACCTGCACTATGCGTGTAAGCAATTCCATATCCGCTTCATCCATTATACCGGCAATGGATGTACGAATTATTTTATAACCGGTGTAAATAATTATAAGCCCGAAAATTGCCGCTACAATGCTATCAATGATTTCCAGCTTTGTGAAATATATAAGCCCCAGTCCCACCACAATACCAATAGTAGAATAAGTATCGGATTGCAAATGTTTACCGCTTGCCACCAAAGCCAGGGAATTGTTCCTTTTACCCTGTTGCACGGCATATGCGCCCAGAAAATAATTTACCAGTCCCGCAAAAACAATCATCAAAATTCCAAAATCAATTTTTTGAAGAGGTTGCGGATTTATAAAACTCATTACCGATTTGTAAATAATAAACAGGCCCGCAATGCTAATCAATGTGCCTTCTACAGCCGCCGATAAAAATTCAGCCTTACCATGACCGTAAGGATGATCCATATCTCTTGGCTTAGCCGCCACATACAAACTATACAAGCCAATAACACCGGCCACAACATTTACAATACTTTCCAGCGCATCTGTTAAAATAGAAATTGACCCTGTGAGAAAGTAAGCGATTATTTTTATAACAAAAAGAATGACTGCTACCGCTACAATAAATTTTTGCGTTCGAATATTTGCTTGCGCTGAATTCAAAATAAGATCAGTTTTAAGTTGCAAGTTCTAAGTAATAAGTTCTAAGTGATGGATAGTGTTAAAAGCCGCATGCGAAATGTACTCAAAGGATTTGTTGTTGTATACAGAAGCCGCACTTTTCATAAACCGCTACTTATAACTCAAAACTTACTACTTAAAACATACAAACATTTATCCAACAATTGTCTTGTATCTGTCTTGTACAAATTGCCAGTTAATTACATTCCACCAGTTATTGATATAATCGGGACGCTTATTTTGATACTTCAAATAATAAGCGTGTTCCCACACATCAAGCCCCAGCAGCGGAATACCTTTCTTTTCCGAAATATCCATCAGTGTATTGTCCTGATTAGGAGTAGAAACTATTTCCAACTCCTTTTTACTATTAACAATTAACCATGCCCAACCACTGCCAAACCTGTTTTTAGCAGCTTCATTAAAAGTATTTTTAAATTCATCGAACGATTTAAAAGTTGATTCAATAGCCGTAAGCAAACCAGCCGAAGGTTTGCCGCCACCATTATCTTTCATTACTTTCCAAAACAACTCATGATTATAATGGCCGCCAGCATTGTTGCGCATTTTGGTAGAGTATTTCGATATATTTACCAATACCTCTTCTACCGATGACAAATGCGATACACCCTCAGCTACTACAGCCTCTTTCAGGTTTTTGGCATAACCCGCGGCATGCTTTGTGTAATGAATTTCCATCGTCCTCGAATCTATATAAGGTTCGAGCGCTGCATAAGAGTAGGGCAATGGTTGTTGATCAAATGGTGTTCTAATTTTTGAAGGAATATCCTTTGTAGCTTTTTGGGCAGGACTGCATCCTTCAACAACTGAACTTCCTACCATAGCGCCTACACCAATAACGAAGGTCGTTTTTGCTGTATTTTTTAGAAAAGTCCGGCGAGATGATTTTTTCATTTTTCGGAAGTTTATTTAAAAATGTAAGTTAAATGTATCAATAATTTACTTAAAGACAATCACGCTGCGTAAATCGATCTTCAAACTTTTATTTTTCGAAATACTCAATTAAAATTTTGCCGGGCACAGATTTTTATTTTTTCTTTTTTTGAAGCCGGCGACAGATCCCTGATTAAGCTCCGGTTGTGTCACTCACTTGTACTGTTGTAATTCTATTCATCAGCTTGAGAAGCATCCCGTCCATCTTCAACATTTGTCTCATCATTATTCTTTCTCTTCTTCTTTAAATAATTCTCCACAACCGACTTGATGTTCTTAAATATTCTGTGGTAAAACTCTTTATTAAACAACTGCGAATCATGCATTGCTTTATATGTTAAAAACATACCAATAGGCACCAGCACAATTGTAGCCAGCCACATACCCATAAACGGCGCTACAACATCTTCCTTCACAAACTTTTTACCAAAATTGTTAAGCAGGAAAAAAATAACAAAAAATACAACGGCAAAAACGAGAGGTGTTCCAATACCTCCTTTTCGAATGATGGAACCCAGCGGCGCACCAATCAAAAACAATACAAGGCAAGCCACCGACATAGAAAATTTTTCATGCCAGCCCATCATATAGTAACGTACTTCTTTTCGCTTATCATCATATTCCGGCAGGCTGGTATCTATAGAGGTTTTAATACCCGAAGCAGATGACATCACACGATCTTCAATAATTGTATACGCACTGTCAGGAATAATATCGTGCATCGATTTTGCCACTTTCACCGAATCAACTTTTGCCCAACCGGTATCAACATATTTATTGAAATACATATAATCTAAAGCATACACACGCCCCTGCCTCTTAATAATTTTTTGAACAGAATCAATTGAAACCTGTAACTGGCGCACACTTAACATTTGCCAGTTATCCTTAAAGGCACTATCAGGAGTAGCTCTATATAAAAAGGTGGACATATCAAACGACTTCTGAAACTCTTTAAAACCAAGTCGTATATATTCCGTGTTATTAGAACCCCGGTTCCCTCTTTCCTGGTATCGCCATCCGTTTTGAAATTTGAAAACAAGATACTGCTTATCAGGTGAAAGCGTTATTACACCCTTCTCCGCCACAATAATATTATCCTGCAGGTTATAATCTTTTTCATAGATCACCACATTCCGAACAGTGGAATCATCTTTTTCTTTCTTACCCACCTTAATAGCATAACCGGGAATGCTGGTATAAAAAGAGCCTTCTTTTAAATCGAAAGCAGGTTTCTTATTAATAATATCATACTTCAACCTGTTGAACCGAAGGTTGCAAACAGGTATGATATAGTTGTTAAACATGAACGCGATACCACAAATAAAAACCGTGGCCACAAAAAGCGGACGCATAAATCGCAACAGAGGAATTCCCGCCGATTTAATAGCAACCAGTTCAAATGTTTCGCCCAGATTCCCAAATGTCATTATAGATGAAAGTAAAACCGCCAGTGGCAAAGCAAGAGGTACAACAGTGGCCGCCACATACATAACAAATTGACCAATAGTAAGCATATCAATCCCTTTTCCCACTATATCATCTATATACAGCCAGAAAAACTGCAATACCAATACAAATCCTGTTATGAAAAAAGTGGCTATAAAGGGTCCTACGAAGGCCTTTATGATCAGTTTGTCTAATTTTTTTATCACGTGCCGCTAAATAAATTCATTAATACCTTTATACTATGAACACAGCAAAAATAATGCTTTCGGAAGATGAATTGCAGTTGGTCCAAAACCGCAATTTGATTTTAACAAAGAACGCCATTATCCAAAAGGTGTATGCCATGTTTGGAAACATTGCTCTTGAGCTTCAAAGCTATACCGGGCTTAATGCACAAGCACTTCCATTCAATTGCAGCCACATTTTACCCAAAATTTCCAAAGGTGAAAAGTATGAAGAAATGCCGTATGTTATTCTCGATTATCCCCGTGTTTTTAGTAAGAAAGATATTTTCGCGGTAAGAAATTTATTCTGGTGGGGAAATTATTTCAGTACCACATTACATGTACGGGGACAATATGCCACTCATGTATCCCAGAAACTACTAGAAAATCTTGAAACGCTCGTAGTCAAAAATGTGCATATATCAACTGAAGGAGATGAGTGGGCACACAACATCTGCCACAAAGACTATACTTTGCTCAATAACCTAAGCAGAACAGCGCTGCAAATGTTGTTGGAGAAAAATTCTTTTATAAAACTCACAATACCCCATTCACTTAAGGAATGGTCCACTGCGGAAAAACACCTGGAAACCATTTCAAAAGAACTACTAAGGCTTGCGCAAAAGAGTTGAAAAAGCTCTCTAACTTCCGATACGATGTAATAAGTCTTTAACCTGGTAATTCCAAAGTTGACTTTGATCCTTAATATCTTTTTTCTCAGCAAAATCTTTTATTATAAGAATAGTCTGATTGCTGACTTCGGATTTTTCGATACGGAATTCAAAATACTCTTCTGCAGGCGCATGCTGCCAGTGAAAACGGATATAGCTCTCTTCATCAGTTTCAACTATATCAGCCCTTTCTTCGGAGCCGTTCCAAAAAAAGCTGAAAGTGTTATCTCTTTCATCCACTTTATCAGCAAACCATTCCTGCAAACCAGAGGCAGTACT
Source organism: Flavihumibacter sp. (assembly GCA_031553495.1). Taxonomy (GTDB): domain Bacteria; phylum Bacteroidota; class Bacteroidia; order Chitinophagales; family Chitinophagaceae; genus Pinibacter. Next base: position 8,072 of record JAVBLN010000075.1, on the reverse strand, counting down.
TAGAAATTCAAAGAGTATCGTTGGGGAACACCTAACAGGATACTCAAGTGTAAAAAGTTGTTTTTTGCTCATCTACCAATTACAATTCAAGAAATTACTAATGCGCAATAATAGAAAATTAATTAATGTAGAAAAGATATTTATGCAATAAATTTACGAAACATTATTTAGCATTAAAAATCATATAATTATATAGATAAAATTTAATAATTTTTCACAAAAAAACCATAATAAATAGATTTTTTTGCTAATGTAATAATATTCGTTAAATTGCTAATGCATACGAAGGTGAGTAAATGTGGAGAATGAAAATGCCAAATACTTTACCATTATAGTTATAAAAAATACCCATTATAACCAAAACAGCAAAACCTCACCTATGAGCATGCGACAACTCAAAATCACGAAATCAATCACTAATCGTGAGTCTCAAAGTTTAGAGAAATACCTTCAGGAAATTGGGAAGGTAGAACTAATAAGCCCAGAGGAAGAAGTTCGACTTGCTCGCCTTATTAAAGAGGGCGACCAAAGGGCTTTAGACAGACTTACCAAAGCAAATCTTCGTTTTGTGGTATCTGTTGCAAAACAATACCAAAACCAGGGGTTATCATTACCCGATCTTATAAACGAAGGAAATCTCGGCCTTATTAAGGCTGCACAGCGCTTCGATGAAACACGCGGTTTCAAATTCATCTCTTATGCAGTATGGTGGATTCGCCAAAGCATTTTACAAGCGCTTGCCGAGCAATCCAGAATTGTTAGGTTGCCACTGAATAAAGTGGGGCTTACCAACCGCATTCAGAAAGCTTTTTCCCAATTGGAACAAGAGTACGAACGGGAACCATCACCCGAAGAACTCGCCGAAATGCTTGAGCTGGATATTGATGAAGTATCCTCCACGCTTGGCGTGTCTGCAAGGCATGTTAGTATGGATACGCCACTGGCGGAAGGAGAAGAAAACACCTTAATTGATGTTTTAGAAAATCCTAATGCCGACAGAACCGAAAGGCGTATAGAACACGATGAATCTTTGAAACAGGAAATTGACCGTTCTCTCAAAGCGCTCACCGAACGCCAGAAAGAAGTTATTTGTTTTTTCTTTGGAATTGGAGTAGATCATCCCATGAGCCTGGAGGACATTGGCGAAAAATTTTGTCTGACCCGCGAACGCGTTCGCCAGATAAAAGACAAAGCAATCACCAAACTAAAAACCAACTCGCGGTCAAAAGTGTTGCGAAGCTATTTAGGAGTGTGAGCGAGTGGCAGGTTATCGGTGACAAGTAGCAGGTTTCAAGTGGCAGGCGCTGCTACTGTCACTATTATTATATTTTGGTCTTGGTGAAAGCTGTGATCTTTTTATGGTACGAACGACAGCTTTTCATGGCATCATCGTTGCGTCGCAATCACTTCATCGGTTGTAATGCTATTCATCGGCTAAAATATTTCAGGCTTGTCGTCAGGATCCAGATATCCTACACCTTTGAGGTGTAGGATATCTGTGTAACTGATTTCAGCAATGTTTGCCTGTACTTCAACACCGGCAACTGGCAACCGGTAACCGGCAACTTATTTCACTCATTACTCAAAACTCATAACTCATAACTTGTTGAATAGCATTCCTACCGCACAAGGGAGTGACACAACGATGCCCAATAGTAGCACTACCGCCGGTTCCCAAAAAAAATACTTACAATGGCAGGCACCAGGTTGCAAGTATAAGCTACTATAACTTTTTCAAACAGCCTTTATATTATAAAGATTACCAATACTAAAACACCGGAAACAGGAAACCGGCAACTGGCAACAGGGAACTTACTACCTGCCTGATAATTCCCCGAAATCGATTCCTGAACTTCATTATATTTGCAGCCTTTAGAAAAAAGTTGTAAAAATATGTTTGAGTCATTAAGCGAACGGCTTGATTCGGCGTTTAAAAGCCTGAAAGGCGAAGGAAGAATTACGGAACTTAATATTGCGGCTACCGTAAAAGAAATTCGCCGTGCGTTGATTGATGCCGACGTAAACTATAAAATTGCGAAAGAGTTTACAGATAAAGTAAAGGACAAGGCAGTGGGCGAGAAGGTTATAACTGCCATTAGTCCCGGCCAGCTAATGACCAAAATTGTAAAAGATGAGCTGGTTGATTTAATGGGCGGCTATGAGGCCGAATTTAATGCGAAAGGCAATCCTGCTGTGATACTAATTGCGGGTTTGCAAGGTTCGGGTAAAACCACTTTTAGCGGGAAGCTGGCCAATTTTTTGAAAACGAAAAAAGGGCTTTCTCCGATGCTGGTAGCTGCGGATATTTACAGACCGGCGGCTATTGACCAGTTAAAAGTACTTGGTGGACAAATTGACGTGGATGTGTACAGCGAACCCGAAAACAAAGATGCTGTTGCTATTGCACAAAACGCCGTTAAAGAAGCCCGCTCCAAAAATAAAAATGTAATTATTATAGATACTGCCGGTCGTCTTGCTGTAGATGAAGTGATGATGACGGAAGTTGCCAACATCAAAAACGCAGTAAATCCGACGGAAATCCTGTTTGTTGTGGACTCAATGACCGGTCAGGATGCCGTAAATACAGCGAAAGCCTTTAATGACAGGTTGAATTTTTCCGGCGTGGTGCTAACCAAACTGGATGGCGATACCCGCGGTGGTGCTGCTCTTTCCATCAAATACACAGTTGATAAACCAATAAAATTTATCAGCAGTGGCGAAAAAATGGACACGCTGGATGTGTTTTACCCGGAAAGAATGGCCCAGCGTATTTTGGGTATGGGCGATATTACCACATTGGTAGAAAAAGCGCAGGCCCAATATGATGAAGTACAAGCCAGGAAACTGGAAAAGAAGATCCGCAAAAACCAGTTCGATTTTGAAGATTTCAAACAGCAATTGGAACAAATTAAAAAAATGGGCAATCTGAAAGATCTGATGGCGATGATTCCGGGTGTGGGCAAAGCGATGAAAGATATTGAAATCAGTGATGATGCCTTTAAAGGAATAGAAGCCATGATCAACTCGATGACTCCATATGAAAGAGCGAATCCGGATTCTATAACCCCCAGCCGCAGAACAAGAATTGCCAACGGAAGCGGTAAAGAACTTGCCGAAGTAAACGCGTTTATGAAGCAATTTGAACAAATGAAGAATATGATGAAGATGATGAATAAAATGCCTCTTGGCCGCATGGGCGGATTAGGCAGAAGGTAGTTGAGGGTTGTTGGTTGTTGGACAGTATGATTCAGTTTGCCGTAATTAGTAGTACATACTTATAATTAAGGCTCAACAACCATCAACCAACAACTATTTAAACTTCAACATATTATAATTAGTAGAACCCGCTTATAATTTTAGCTCCACAACCATCAACCAACAACCGTCAACTATTTAAGCATTTCTTAGCATTTTTAAAATTTGGTAAAATAAAAAGGATTGGTATTTTTGCCACTCAAGTAAACCCTATTGTTCAAGCATTTAAATTTCTATTTAAGATGCCAGTAAAAATGAGACTTCAACGCCACGGCTCTAAAAAAAGACCATTCTATTTCATAGTGGTTGCTGATGCGCGTGCACCAAGGGATGGGAAATTCATCCAAAAGATCGGTACTTACAACCCACAAACAGTTCCTGCTACCGTGCAGCTCGATCGCCAAAAAGCGCTCGACTGGTTGCACAAAGGTGCTCAACCAACTGACACTGTACGCAGAATCCTGTCTTTTAAGGGCGTATTGTACCTGAAGCATTTACTGCGCGGAGTGAAATTAGGCTTGTTCGATGATGCTACTGCCATGATTAAATTCGAGGCTTGGCATAAAGAACACGAAGCTCAAATTAAACGCCGCCAGGAAGAGCACAGAAAAGCAAGATTGTCCAAAAGACCACAACAACCAGTTGTAAGAAAAGTTGAACGCAAAGCTGAAGAAGGCAATGCGGGTACTGAAGGATAAATCAATTTTTTCTAAAAAATTAAAAGTCCCGGTGAGTAATCATCGGGATTTTTAGTTTGGCTGTTGGTTGCAAGTTACAAGTCACAGGTTGCAGGTTACAGGGCATAAGTGCCCGGTATTTGTTATTTTTTCAAACAGCATAAATAAAGTAGAAATTGTTATTACTAAAACACCTGAAACCTGTGACCTGCAACTTGCAACCAACAACCACCAACTATCAACTATGAACTACAACACACTAGGCAAATTTGTAGCCGCTTTTGGCCTCAAGGGCGAATTGATACTCTTGCATACACTAGGTAAAAAGACCTCGTTAAAAGGCCTTGAAGTGCTGTTTATTGAAATAAAAAAGGACGAACTACTCCCATATTTCATTCAGGAAACAAGAGTTAAAAGTGATAAAGAAGTGTATGTAAAACTGGAAGGTGTTGATACTAAAGAAGCAGCACAAAAACTTACACAAAAACAACTTTGGCTTCCGGAAGATGAATTTCATAAGTATGCGGGAAAATCGGCCCCGGCTTCATTGCTGGGCTTTCATATTATAGATGACGGTACGGATATTGGTGAAATTCTGGAAGTAATAGAGCAGCCCCACCAGGTTTTGTGCAGGATAGATGTTGAAGGGAAAGAGGCTTACATTCCCATTCATCCCGAAACACTTGATAAAATTGATCAAAAGAAAAAACAGGTGCATCTTGTTTTACCGGATGGATTACTGGACTTGTATAAAGAGGGGTGATTTTGAAGAAAAAGAGGCGGCCTATTACTAGACAGCCTCTTTAATCAAGAAAATTTAGAGACAATTATTGATTAACAACGGTTGTTTTCGCCCATGTATCGCCTAAACGAGGCTTATCCATTAAAACAAAAATGCAATCAACCAGGTTTACCACGGGAATAATTAGAGAAACATTACGTAAAGCGCTTGTTACATAATCACCGCTTAATGAACTGCCATCTGCCTTTACAACTTTATACTTCATAACTTTTTTTCCGATACTTAATCCTAATGCATCTCTAAGCAAAATAAAAGCTACGTATACCAAATAACCCAGGTACACTAAAACTGCAACTTTTAAAGTAATGGCTAAAAACATGAAAACATAGCATCCAACAGAAGCTATTATTCCATCAATAAAGTAACCGAGGAACCGGTTTAGTTTTGAAACTTGTGTTTGCATGATAAAGGTTAAATTTTTACAAAAAAAGTTAACCATTTTAATGTTACATTGTTGAAAAAGTCATTTTTTTATTCAAAAAGATAAATTTATTCTTATATCTACATTTTGATGCATGTAAATGGAGAGAGAAGGCAGAGGTCAGAAATCAGTGGGCAGTAGGCGGTTGGCAGTAGAGAAGCTGTATTAAACAGGAATGGTTGGGAGTTGCCGTTGTTGCGTGTGTAGGGTGGCCATATTGCGAAGGCACACCAACAACCAATGAGAATCCTATTGTTGCCAACCAATGAAAAAGCAATTTGCCGGTAAGGCACAAGCTTGGCTATACACTTGGCTCAGTTACCACGCTTGCGCCAGGTGCGTGATAATCAACTAAAAAACTGTCTACTTTTTTCAGGATGTGAAACCTGTAACCTGCAACCTGCCCCATAGCATTCCAACCGTACAAGTGAGTGACACAACGATGCTGAATAGTAGCACTACCGCCGGTCCTCAAAAAATTAAACCTCAATATAGTACAACGTATAACGATCTAAAGCATTTCAAATTTCAGTTCTCCAATTTCAAATCAAACAACATCTTTCCTCTACCCTGTTTTTTGCTGTAACTTAGTTCCATCAATATGTCAACACCGCAGCGCTATATTGCCCATTTCGATCTCGATTCTTTTTTTGTGAGCGTGGAAGTGCTTAACAATCCTTCACTAAAGGGGCAGCCCGTTTTGGTAGGTGGTCATAGCGACCGTGGAGTTGTAGCAGCATGCAGCTATGAAGCCAGGAAGTATGGCATACACAGTGCTATGCCCATGAAAAAAGCAAGGCAACTATGTCCACACGCTATTATCACCAATAGCTCACGCGGCGAGTATAGCAGGTTTTCGAGGATCGTTACGAATATTATTGCGTCCGAAGCTCCATTGTTTGAAAAAGCTTCTATAGATGAATTTTACCTCGATCTAACAGGTATGGACAAGTACTTTAACGTATTTGAATGGACAAAAAAACTTCGCCAACGCGTAATTGAGGAAACGCGTTTACCCATTTCCTTTGGCCTTGCCAGCAACAAAATGATTGCCAAAATAGCCACAGACGAAGCCAAACCGAACGGTTTTATATGGGTAAGGCCCGGTGAAGAAAATGATTTTCTTGATCCGTTACGTGTGAATAAAATTCCAGGAGTAGGCGAAGAAACTTATAAAAAGCTGGTTATTTATAACGTGGAAACCATTAAAGATCTTCGCCTGAGATCGAAACAGCAAATGGAAAGCATTTTGGGTAAACATGGCGCCGACCTTTGGGAAAGAGCAAATGGCATTCATCATAATGTGGTGCAACCATACCATGAAGCCAAATCCATATCAACAGAAAACACTTTTGAAGAAGATAAAAACGATGTGAATTTTTTATTGACAGAGCTGGTGCGCATGACGGAGAAAGTGGCTTATGAACTGAGACAGGAGAATAAAACAGCCGGCTGTATTGCAGTAAAAATAAGGTATAGCGATTTTGAAACCACCACCCGGCAAGCAACCATACCTTATACTTTTTATGATGACGAACTGATACCCTCTGCTAAGGAACTTTTTCATAAGCTTTACAGAAAAGGCACGGCAGTAAGACTGGTTGGCGTACGCCTGAATGAGCTGACAGACGAAGCCATGCAAACAAGTTTATTTTCTGATGTAAAAAAGAAAGCCGGGCTGTATAAAGCCATTGATGATGTGAAAAACAAATTTGGAACCGGTTTGCTTACAAAAGCAGCTTTGAACAAAACAAAAGACGGTGATTACCAAATCTGAGAGCTAAAATTCAAAATAAATTTTTTATGCTTTTGCGAGTACCCAGGTATATAAAAAAATCGTTCATTAATCTACCTTTTTTATAGAGAAAGAATATCTTCGTAAAACTTATATATCTATAACCAAATAATCATTAATTATGAGCTTACGTTTAGGCGATACTGCTCCCAATTTTAAAGCAGTTACTACCGAAGGAGAAATTGACTTCTACGAATATCTTGGCGATAGCTGGGGTATTTTGTTTTCTCACCCTGCCGATTACACACCGGTATGCACTACCGAACTTGGTAAAACCGCATTGCTGAAAAGCGAATTTGACAAACGCAACGTAAAAGTGCTGGCTGTAAGTGTGGATCCTATTGAAAAGCATCAGGGCTGGAAAAATGACATTAATGAAACGCAAAACTGCTCTGTAGAGTTCCCGATCATTGCAGACGATAGCAAAGAAGTGGCCAACCTATATGGTATGATTCACCCCAACGCATCTGAAACATTTACAGTGCGCTCTTTATTCATAATAGGCCCAGACAAAAAAATAAAACTGACGCTTACCTATCCGGCATCCACCGGCAGAAACTTTAATGAAGTATTGCGGGTTATCGATTCGCTGCAACTAACGGCCAATTATAGTGTGGCCACACCGGCAGATTGGAAGCAGGGCGAAAAAGTTATTGTAGTTCCGGCTGTTTCCACTGAAGACGCGGTAAAAAAATTTCCAAAAGGCGTAGAAGTAGTAAAACCATATTTGCGCTATACACCACAGCCTGATTTGGATTAATTTATTATTATAACCACAATGCACACAAAAAATTGGTTGCAGATTAACCAATCTAAGTGTGCATTGTGATTTTTTGTATTGCTTGTGGGCTAAAGAATGTTTATAGTTTTCGCATTACATATTTTGTAGTAAATAATGTTCCCTGATAATTAAAATTATAACAAAGATTAAATTCAGATTTTGTTTGTTCCTATTTTTTTGGTGTCAACGGTATTGCTACTATTAACCCACATTGCAGCTGATTTTGGATTAAATGTTAAAAAACAGTGGGATAAGTGTTAAAAAGGGCTGTTATTATAACAAATCAGATACGTTTAGATTTGATTATCAGAAGGTGGTTTTTTGAAAGTGGCTTGTAGTAC
>JAVBLN010000021.1:0-140173 GCA_031553495.1 Flavihumibacter sp. | reverse complement strand
GTACTACAAGCCACTTTCAAAAAACCACCTTCTGATAATCAAATCTAAACGTATCTGATTTGTTATAATAACAGCCCTTTTTAACACTTATCCCACTGTTTTTTAACATTTAATCCAAAATCAGCTGCAATGTGGGTTAATTCTATCACTACATATAAGCATGAAGCTTGATATTATAAAGAATCAGGTCTGCGTAAAAATCGTTATTGCCAACTTGAAAATGTTTTTGCCGGGCAACAAAAGCAAAACCGGTACCCATTTCCAAAAGATATTTGGTAACATGACTTACCAATTGTTCTTCAATATCTCGTTCATCGGCGCGTTCTTTAGCTCCTGCTAAATCAAATATGTAAGGGTCTTTTAAAAGATAATTAGCTAAATCACTTTGAGGCTTAGGGAGTGTGGCTGTGAAATTATTTATCTTCTGCTTTTCAATTTGTCGCCGGAATAAATCGTTTTCAATTTGCATTTTGAGAATGGTGCTGCTCCAGCCAAATTCAACAGCTTGCTTCATATACCAATACTTGCTTCCCAATGGTAGTTTGCTATCCATTAGCACCATGTGACCAGCCCAGTTAATTTTAGAAACAGGAGAATTGCAGAAACTATCTTCGATCTGTGCCGCCGACTGCCGGTTAACTACAACCAGTGTTCTCATTATATCCTGCATTTGCGCAGGAAGCTCCTGCGTAATTGTAACATTTTCTAAATCAATAGATTTCATTTGGACAGGAGGTTCCTGCCCAAATGAAAATTCGTTTAATTCCTTTGTTACTGATAGAACTTTGTCAACAGTAGGTGTCTCCAATTTTCCGTCTGCAAAAAGTAGTTGCTGCAACACCTGTACAGGATACAATTTAGCCAACTGGCACATGTACTTCAGATTCCATTGAAACGAATCCTATATTGGAACATTTATTTTTTATGTAGTCATCAGTAGTGCTGCAATTAAGCTTCTGTTGCGTCGCACTCTTGTACATTTTGTTCTTTATTCAGCTAATTTCAACAACAACAAGCTATGATTCTCTTTTTGATCGCCCTTATCTTCCGGGTTTTGCAAGTTTCTTTATTGCTTTATCAAAGTCACTTTCAAGCAGTTTATCCTGAATGATACGGTATTTTTCAAATTCCTTTTCCGCTAATGCAATTGCTACCTCGTGTGTAACAGTGCCTGTATGTTTTAAAATAGCTTCTTCATTAAATTGCAGAAACACATCCAGCTTCTTTACCCAGTCTGCCATATTCATTACAATACCTTTACCTGCCTGATTTTCTGCATAGTCAAGATACATAGTAATAATCCTGTTAAGTGAAGACATTTCTTTTTCGTCAAGATAGTTTTTGGCAATTGACACATCAGGTTTTCTTATTTTTCCATTAGGTGCGTTTTTCCATGTAGATAATCCCATGTTTTCTTTTGCACTGTCTGCCCGCGAATAAATGATTTCAGCAGAAGGTTTGCCAGTAATAGCCTAATGAAGTGTGCTTTGAACAGTAGCGAAAAATTTTTTTGTAATGTTGTTATCGGCGTTATAATCGGCGCTACACTGTGAATAGATGTCGGTAATTTTTTGATAAAACCTGCGTTCACTGCTACGGATGTCGCGAATACGGGCAAGTTGTTCTTCAAAATAGTCTTTACCAAAAATATTGTTTGGATTTTTAAGCCGTTCATCATCCATGGTAAAACCTTTGATGATGTATTCTTTCAACCGCTCGGTAGCCCATACACGAAATGCCGTTGCCTGCGAGCTGTTAACTCTGTAACCTACGGAAATGATTGCATCCAGGTTATAGTATTCTACTTGCCGGGTTACTTTTCGGCTACCTTCTTGTTGAACCTGTGCAATTTTTGCACTAGTTGCCTCTTTATGTAATTCCCCTTCTTCGTATATGTTTTGAAGATGCTTGGTAACAACGGTTCTATCCACTCCAAATAAGTCAGCAATTTTTTGTTGGGTAAGCCAAATAGTTTCGTTCTGCAGATATATTTCCACTTTCATATTACCATTTGGCGTTGTGTAAAGTAGCATTTCATTAAAACCTTCCCGGGGTGTTATGTTTTTCTTTTTATCATTTCCTGTGAGAATAGTTCAACATGACTAAAACTTCACGACGAATTTAGTTATTTCTTTCAGCATTAAATATTGTTACCGATGAAAAGGAAGACTATATAATGGCTGCAAAAATCACAATTTGCAGCCATTCTTCATGTATAGTTTTTTTGTTAACCGGCTGTAGCACTACTATTAAGCATCGTTGTGTCACTCACTTGTACGGTAGTAATGCTATTGAGCGTTATGAGTTATGAGATTGATGTCAGAATTTGGATTCGTTGGATTAAAGGATCTTTGGATTAGGGGGTTTAATGTCGCCGCTGTTGATATTGCGAATAGCCTTGTACGTTAGCTTCACCAACAGCTATCATTTTTGATTGTTGGGGTGCCCGCCCATTGTAGCCGCACTTTCAATACCAACAAGTACGAAAAGAAATTTCTACTTTACTTATTATTGAGAGCTGCACTTAGTGCGCATGTTACGCTTTGCCGAATAAAGAACCAAAAGCACAAGAGTGCGACGCAACGGCTGCTTAATAGAAATACCAATGCTTAGTTCACAATAAAAAGCACGAGCTAAATGTTGCTTCTGTTAATAATTTAGAAAATGGCGATAGCGATAATTTTCTTTAATCTTCCAACGTGCTTATATCTACTTTAGGTTTGGGCAAATTCATGGCTTTAATGGCGGCTTTGCAGTTGTTTACCATTTCTTCTGTCATTTCGTATCTGTATTTTCCATAGTCGTCAAATTCCATCTTCCCCACATAGAAAAAACCATACTTATCAAAAAACTCGGTCAAGTCTGTTTTGCTTACTTCGCAAGCTGTTTTCACAAAATTAAGTTGGTATGAAGCAGGGTTTTTCCCCCGGCTACCCCATCCGCCCCCGCTATTTTTTTTGTAGTCTTCAGCATCGTTTTTCCTGCGGAAAGATTCAAAAAGATCGGGATAAAAATCTTTATTACCACCTACGCCGGTAAAGTAAAGTTGTAATTGCCAAAAAGGAACCAGGCGGTTAAATACGTCCTTATCCTGTAAATAGCTTATCCCTTTATTAATAATGCTGTCACGAGCTTTTTGGTAGCTTTTTTGTTCAGACAGCCGGCTTTTATTGTTAAAAGAAGTTGTAACATACAAAGAATAAATATTATTACTAACCTCTCCCAATCCACCCCAGTTGAAATCAGGCCGCACCTGGTGTACATGCCCCACTTCATGGCTAAAACCCCAGCACGGATCGCCTTTAATTACGCTGGCGGGATCTACAACCAAAGGCATGGCATTGCCCGGTTTCGTACCCATATAAGCTACGCCATCGCCATCACGAAACATGTAGTAATTGTAATTTACACGGGCCAGAATATGATTCTTTGGCACTTTATTATATTTAATTAATCCCATAATACGATGCTGGCGATATACCAGGGAATCGTAATTACTTATTAATTCCACCCCACGGTTGTATGCATATTTTTTACAATCAGCAGCAGGATACGCAATTTGAATGTGCACTCCTTTTGCATCAATAACAGGATAAACCGCATTATCAATTAAGGCATTCCAATCGGCATCGTTATTCTTGGCAATATCAAAGTATCCATTAACCTGTGCAGCCACAAAGTGCACTTTGATCTTTTTTTCTTTTTCCGGTGTATCTGAAAAATAATAGAGGTAAGCCAATCCATCGGCATTTTTTACATCAATGATGTTTATGCCATTCTGGAGTTGGAACTCCTGTTTTTTAATTCCCCAACCTGCCGGATCTTTCGTAGGCTCGATACCCTCCGGAGCCCGGCGGTTCCAGTTGGGAACAAGGAGCTTTACATGCTTGTTTTCAGCAATATTTTCAACCAACACAATGTGTTTTCCAATGGGCAAATAAATCCCCGTCATATTCTCATACTTGCTATATCCATCGCCTATTCCAAGCTTCTTACCTAATGTAGTTGGTTCAAGGTAAGCTTCATAATCTGCCAACCGGTATTTGGTATCGTATTGTTTTTTCAACATTAAAAGAGCGGCCTCTTTTAACTGCACCGTTTTAATATTTTCAATTTCATCTTTTTTTATTTTCTTCTTTAAAGCAGTAGCCATTGGATTCTTAAAAACCAAAAGATCTTTTTTTATTTCATCCATTTCATTTATCGATTGCGCTACTGTTGAAGATAGGAAGCTTACAAAAAAAATAAACAAAGTTAATCTTGCTTTCATCAGGCTATTTTTATAGAGTGTGAAATACGAAATTTTATTTTAATCTTACGGGTAAAAAATGCGTCTTTTAAAAGCCGTGCCGCACCTTATTAACAATTAATATTGTATGTTTCAAAAATAGAATTACTTGAAAATGCCATCTAACAAAAGTTATATTTCATCGGCCTTTTAATAATATAAAATAAGCCGCGTTTCATGTGAGCCCGGCAATTCTCTTTAATGATCCACCTGGTATTACAAACTTCGCACTTTGTAAAAATGTGCAGTGATTTTTTGGGAACCGACTGTATTACTACTATTGAGCTTCCGTTGTGTCACTCACTTGTACTGTAGTAATTCTATTCGGCAAGTGCAAGCATTCATGCCCAAATTTATACTGCATGTATTATAAATTCCGCCAGCAAATTTTAAAAACTTGCTGACGGAATTTATTTAATATTTCGCTACATACCCCAAAGCCTAAAAAGTCTGTAATTAGTACGGAATTGTTGCCTCCTGCGGTTATAGCAAAACTTTATTACAGATGCGCTATGCTTTTACAATTTAATAAATTCAATCTCATAACTCTCCAACCATTTATTACCATCAATACCCCAGGAAGAATTTACTGGAAGTTTTAACCAATAAAAAACATTCGCCAAAACATCTACATTTTTCACATGAAGATTCCTTTTTCCAGGATCAGTTAGAGGGGCCATCGAACACGGCATATCAGGCACTCCCAACCAGCTATAAGGACCAAGTACTTTAAATGCCGGTTTACCTGAAACTAAATTATTCAAACGATCTCCAAAACCTTCCGAACATGGCCAAAAACCAATAAGGTTGGCATACTTCGGATGCTTCGTTATATCACTAAGGCATAAATTGTCCTTTATTTCCTCATCTGAAAGAGCAGTATTGAAAATTGATACATCTGCCACATTTATTTCTGCTGAGGTATAAGCCTTATCTGTTCCCCAACCCAAGGTTAAGGGCGAAGGAGAGGTAACGCCCCCGGTAGTTTTAAATGCTGTAATTTCTGTTAAATCATGTCTTACACCATCTGTGTACCTGCGCACCCACCATTTGGAAGCACTATCTACAAATACAACAGTAATGGTATGCCATTGTTTATCAAATACATTTGGAGATCCGGGTTGTATTCTTTTTTCGCCGCTAGAGGGAGATTTTACAGATATTGCCCAGGAACTGCCACCCGTAAACATGGACCAACCAGCCCCAACAAATTTTTCCATTTTAGAGAAGAAGTGTGGATATGCCCCTGCCGAGCCTTTTATTCTTAATTGAATGGTTTGGTCATCTGTACCTACGTTATAATTAGAGCCATTATCATCTAATACAGCTCGAACTGCAGTAGCATCCTTGCCCTTAAATAAGACCCCGGAAAACGTTCCTTCTTTTGTAAGTTCAGTAGGTTTAAGTTTTTCATTATAATAAAATGCGAACCCGGTAGTTTCTTTTGGAGATTCTCCTCCATAGCTAAAGCCGTCACCTCCATGAGTGGAAGTAATAATTACCAGCCATTCTTCTTGTTTATTATAGCCCGGGCGAGCTTTTAAAGCTGCCATCAATTCACCAATATAACCATCTATCTTTGTTGCGGCTTCCTTATAACCTGTTGCAGATGCCGAAAATCCAAACTGTTTCCCTGCTGCACTCAGACTATTAAAATTAACCGTTATAAAATCTATTTTTTCCGCTTTTATCCTTGTAAGAGCAGAATCCTTTACAGCTTTGTCATCTATTGCAAGAACGGGATCTGCCACTTCCGGAGCTAAGATTTGTGTAATATTTGACCAAGGCGTTATTAAAGACGTTTTCATATCAGGCTTAGCAGAAGACAAAATATATGAAAACATAGAAGGGTAGCTCGCAACAATATCATGCTCATGGTCGTTTTGATCCTGAATGTACATAAAGCTGCTATCTTTGATCCCATGCTTGGTATACGAAATACCGGTAAGTAAAGTTTTCCAAGCGCTCGCATCGGAGGAGTTCTCGGCTGTAAAAGCATCCCAGCTATATTTGCTATGCGCTTTTAATTCTTCCAACACCGGTAATGCCATTGTTTTATACTCACTGGGTACAGCGCCATCTATTGCAATTAAAAGTACTTTACGCAATGCAGGCTTTGTAGTATCACCTTCAGGTTCAAAATACGGAGGCGGGTCATAATACCTTTTACAACTTGCAAAATTCAAGAGTAAAAAACCCATAATCAATACCGGAAAAATTATTTTTATCTGATTTTTCATCATCATATTTTTTTCTCGTTGAGCATTTATGTTACGTAACTTTCGTGCGGTTAATGAGTGACATTAACCTCTGCCATTGCCGCATTTTTGGTGCCATCTCCTTCGGTTTCCGGTTTAAATATCAACCTGAAATACCGACAGGCTACACTAACCCCGCCTGCAAACGAAACAGTTTGTGGCGTGGTAACCGAAGTAAGAGAATAAGGACTACCGGGCGCTGCAGTCCAAGTGGTACCATTCGGACTGGTTTCTACATGTATTTTATTCATTTTTCTTTGCCCGTTTCGCTGAGTAAATTCAAAACCATTAATAGACAAAGCCGCCCCCATGTCCACAGTTATGTAATATGGAGGGTTAGGAATATTACTGCCAGCCCATTGAGAATGCCAATAAGTAGCAGGATCTCCATCAAGAATTGCTGTTGCCACCCCATTTCCGGCTCCCTCACCTGATTTTTCCTCAGAGGTGAAAGATACAACTGACCAATTGCTTCTGTCATAAGGATCGGGATTAAATGTAGCATTACCTCCTGTTCTTGTAATAGGATTGTATTCCCAAATTTTTTGAGCCATCGGGGTGTATTTTGCACTCATTTTTGTAGAGGAGATATTACTAATGTTTATTCCCCAGGCTTTAAAGAAATATATCCAATCCTTTTGTGTATAATCGCAAAGTGCTTCATAAACGAAATCGTGTTTATCCTGGTCTGTAATTGAAATACGGGAAGCTCTCCTGGCTTTTTTATACAATTCAGCCATAAATCCCCAACTATCATAATTCATTCCTGCCGGCTTTTTATCGAATATTTGAACAAAGGGTGTGAGCCTAGCAAAAGGAGAGTTAATACGCTCGTCAGTACCATTAAAATCCTTCCCGGATTTTGTTTCAGTCGCAAAAGCAATAGCTTTTGGAAAATCAGAATAAACACCAGGGTGTCCCGGAGGCCAAGTCCCCAAACCTTCGGAAGCCAGCCTATTCGCTACTTTAAAAGAAAAAAGATTACAGGTAGTTTCCCCAAGCGTTGACCAACTCCAATATCTGCCCTGCTGATTATTATGCCCTAATTCATGAAGATAACCCCAGCTCCCGCCTCCATCAATGCTAGTGGCCTTAGAAATACCCAAAAACCAGGAGCCATCGTTTTGCGCCACAATTGGGAATCCATTATGCCCATATCCTACTACAGGTTTAATATCAAGCACCACCCGCCAAGGAAGTAAAGGCGCTTTATCAATTTCATCAGAGGCGTTTTCTACAAGTCCTTCCCATTCATAAAAATCAAGACTGATAATATCATCCCAAATTTCCATTACTTTAACAGGATCTGAAATGGGATGTTTACGGCAATAATCTGTAGACACCACAAATATCATATTCTTGCTTCGCAATTCCAGCCAGGGTACACAAGAAGTTCTAACAGCTTCCGCCCATTCTGCGGCAGATGTTTTACCTAGAACAAAATCGGGAGATTTAGTTACATTAGAAAAAACCAGGTTTACAGGTTCGCGTATAGGAACGGCCGAAAAAATATAAATATGCCCACCATATAGGTTACGGATATAGTTACGCCCTGGAGCTAATTGCATTTTGGTAAAAATAATAGGATCCCTTGGAGGATTTTGAATACTTGACAAATTATCCGTCCAAGCTCCTATCTGAATGGATAATGAATAATAATTTGATGGCACATCTATAACTACAAGCTCACCGGGAGCAGCATACAGTCCCGTACTAAACTGCGGTTGGGGAGGTATGCTAATTCTTAAATTTTCCGTAACTAAATTATAGTTCAGATTTAACGATAGTGCCGTATCCATAATTCGCCGTTCAGAATTACATACCAAACCGGGAAAGACCCGTGCCTGTGCGTATTTGCTGACATCAATGTTTTTTACACTTGTATCAATTGTAATGTTTGGGCCTTCCTGGCCATTACCCATTGAGGCGTCTCTGTAATTAATACCTTTATCTTTATTACAAGCAGCCACAACCGCTATCATTAAGAGAAGCAGCCCAGTTTTTTTTATTAAAAGAACACTTTTCATTTCGTATTCATTTTATTATTAAAGCTCAATTTATTAATGTGTGCATATCATTCACAATACCGGTCTTGTTAATTATTCCGTCCTACATCTACAAATTCCGGTGTCCAGATTTTTCCATCTAACTGCCATTCGTGTGGCACTTTAATATTTAGCCAATTAAAGATTAAGACAGTTGCATCTGATGAGTTAGGAACGATTTTATATGCCTCCCCTGTAAGAGCAGGGCAAATGCTTGCTGTAATCTCACTAAAACTGCTTGGCTTGTATTTTTCAATTACTAAGCTGTGCCCGTTACCACTCATGTCAAGAATTGAATTATCAGGTTCCACATCTGTACTAGGCCAAAATCCCAACAAATTAGATTTATAAGGATCATCATCCGCCAAACTTGTTTGGCAATAATTAGTACGAATATAACTATCCGAAAGGGCTGTGTTATATATTCTAATGTCGGTTACCATATAATCAGTTAAAGTGGTATTATTATCAGGCGGCAAGTTGCCAACAGTTAAAGGAGCGGGGCTGTTCAGATTACCCAGTGAGGAGATGTCTCTGGGTGAAGTTGTATAGATGACCCCATCAGTATAAACATATACATTTCTTGCAGCACCTTCCTGCTTAATAACTGCGGTAAGTGTATGCCATTTGCCATCAGCTATGTCATGGCCACGTTGTTGTATATTATTCTTGCCTGATTGTCCGAAATTGATCTGCCAATAGGCTCCTTCTCTAAAGAAACACCAGCCTACAACTCCCCCTGTGAAACTTGCCCTTTTCGCTAAAAAAGAAGGATAGTTAACATTAACTCCTGCGGGCATTTTTACCTTGCATTGAATAGTAAAACTTCCATTATCTCCAATATCATAGGTTGTGCCACCATCAAGTACTTTAGCACGTTGGTTATTAGCCTGAGTACCACTATAAAACGGGGTTAGTCCGGTATAAGGAGGCATTGAAGGAGGCATAAGGTTAAGGCTTTTGAAACGCGGATTGTAATAAAGAAACATTGTATTATGCCTGGTATCGTCAAAAGCTGACCAAACTTTTCCTATTGGAACATAAGGAGTATTGCTACCTTTGTTTGATGCTACAATAACCGCCCAGTCTTCATTATTATTAGTGCTATTACGCTTTTCTAATGCATCTAAAATTTCTCCAATATATGCATCCACTTGTAACACAGCATTTCGATATTCAGGAACGCGACGTGTGTATCCCTTTTCAGCACCAACTTTATCTACATTATGAAATTGAGCAAGAATAAAATCAGGATTATTTGCAGACAACTCAGTAACTACAGCATTTTTTACTCCTTCATCATTATCTGCGAATGTCTTTTTTTCGGAAGCATCTATAGCCAGATTGTCGGTTACTTCTGCAGATGAACAATAAGCAACTGAACGGAAAGTGGGCTTTATTGTTTTTAGCCTGGTAAAAATTGAAGGATATTCCGCCAGTTTACTACCGGTAAAGTCAGAACCCGTTACCTTATGTTTTTCACTGGTAACACCTGTTAACAAAGTAGTCCAGGATAATTCATTGGTAATAGGGATATCTTTATATTCATTCAATGAGTTCATTGAATAAAGCGCATAATCCGCAATAAGAGTAAGGTTAGGGGGAGACATCGCATTCACCTCATCCCCAACCGCACCATCAACTATTATCAATATGGCCTTTCGCTGTATAGCATTGTAATCAGACATACTTCTACCTGTATCCAAAGTATCGGGAAAAGGCTTATTACAAGCAAAAACCAATGCCAACGTTACCCATAGCAAACTTATACGGATGTAAATTTTTCTTCTGTGACTGGAATAATATTTCTGCATGAGAAAATGTTTTATAGGTCAATATTTTTTTATGAAAAACTTCACAATATTTCCCACTTCTTTTCCATTGAAGCGATCAAATGAACCAACCAAAATAATAGGCAATGTGCCCAACGATTCCGGAAACTCAATGAAGCTGTTTATTTGTCCTCTGAATAATCCAAAGTTATTACAGTTCTCTACCAGTGAACCATCAGGATGAAGAATCATTAACCCAGGTCTTATTATTTTCTCATATGTACCCGGATTATTGGGGTCCGGATTATCATAACTATTGAAAGTTCCGGACACTATGATGCGACCATCTTTTAATTGTCCGGCATAAGTTACAAGGCCTTCACCTAACCTTCCAAATTTGAATGAGGGATCAATCGAGCCATCCTCATTAATCATCACCACTCCGTCAGCCGGAACACCTTTATAGGTCTTAAAATTACCAGACAGTAATATTTTATTTGTTACGCTGTTATATGTAATACGGGTAATAGGACCATCTGCACCATTCCCGGAATTAAAACCAGCATCCACCTTGCCGTTTTGAGGCTCTATACAAGTAATATAATTGGCAGCCTGATCATTAAAGCGTGTAAAGTTACCTACCAAAATAGTTTTACCATTGCTCAATTGAATTGCGTCAAAAACATATCCATTGCCACCAGAATAACCTCTTGGAGGCGTTCTTGATTTATCAAGATTATAAGTGGAATCGAATGCCCCATTAATATCCATCCTCATTATTTGGTAAACATCCAACACATCTAAATAAGGGCGGTCTTTTGTCGATCGCTCATAAAAAGTACTCAGATAAGTCTTAAAATTTCCAACACAAACTATTTTACCGATCCCATCATAAAATAATCTCCTAGGTTCGCCACTACCAACACCTCCATTGAAATGAGATACCATCATCTTTCCAGCATCCGGATTATATAATGAAGAGTCTGGATTAGCGTCTATTATATCAACTTTATTAGTATCCAAGGTTCCATCACCATTCAATCTGACTAAGCCATTGATGTTTTCCATTTTATCAACTTTGGAAAATGAACCCGCTACTAAATATTGGTCATTAACAGGTATTATGTCATTCACTAAACCATTAAATCCCTGTCCTTTAACAAAGCGAGAAACGAAACTGCCATTGGCGTTTATTCTTACAATGCTGTTTATAGGTTCTGCTTCGGATGATTTATTTCCATAATTGGTGAAGTTGCCATAAACAAGATATTCACTACCTATAGGAATAATTCCATTAATGGCACCATTTGTTGAGCTTCCACTAATATCAAAGCTGGGGTCTATACTCACACTGCCTCTTATTGTAAAAGTCGGCCCAAAATAATATTCCCCATTGATCAATATCGCGCAGCCTCCGGTTGTGGCAGTAAAGGGAACTTTTACTTTTACTGTATTTGTTCCCACTTCTATTACTTCCGCCGGCTCTTGATTAATATAGAAAGTAAACTCATTGGGCTTTTTATTTTCAAGACCTTGAACCTTAAAAGTTACAATTGATCCCCCAACTCCAATCGAAGGAACGGGAGCTTCTTGTAAAAATTTTACCAAAGCTTTAGGTGGATCCGGATATGTTTCTACCGGTTCAATTTTGACTTTGTCACATGAAAACAGAAACATGAAGCCAACTATAACTAAATATTTTATATATGAAAAATGAGTCATTTTTTTAGCATTTTTGGGTTTATGAATTTCACATCGCTAATTAATCTATACCCGCTTTCATCGCCTCATTAAAAAAATCAAAAGGACTAAAGCCAAAATAGTGGTAAGAATATCTTAAAGCATGTATATATCCATTTCTGGGAGCAATATTCACTGAAGCAACATTAGCACTATACCAACTTCTGTAATCCAGCGGTGTAGATATTGAAGGGATGTATGAAATAAGTAAATGTCTATAACCGGCATACTTTACCTGAACCCCGTCTGCCGTGCCGGCATCATCATACACTACACCTATATTCATAATTTGGCCTGAATATGATGTATATACCTGACCAGGAAAAGCTGACAGGTTTCCAATATCAATTTGTGGATAATCATTCATTGCCTTTTTCCCCTTAAAAACATAACGGCTTAAAAACTTCGCCCATACTTCAGGCTTTATTTGTTCCAAACGTTTCACTTCTTTTAACCCCCATATTTGTAATAACATGTTTAATTGTTCTATCGAATTATTTACAGAAGAGTCGGCAGGGGCAAAAAATGTTATCTCTTCATTATCAAACACGTTTTCCATACCGGCTATCTGTATAATTTTTACAATCGAATCAAATTGTCCCCTTTTTTCTTTAAGATAATCAAGTATAGAGCCATCGTATTTTGCAGTGTGTACACCAGTATCAATAAAAGAATCCTTTTTATTACAACTGGTAAAAGTTATAAATAAGAGCACAACTGTTGCAAAAACGACATGAAAGGTTTTTAAAATTTTCATATAATAAAATATTTAACCGGATTATAACTTGTTATTGCCAATAAGAATTCAATGTCATTCCCGGGTTATTTTTAAGTACTGCCATATCTAGTGGCCACATCCAGCAGCCGGCTTTATACTGGTCCACTGTGCAGTGGTATCCAAATTTGTAATTGATATCAATTATTCGCCGAGTGCGTACCACATCATACCAATAATGTGCTTCTCCCATTAATTCACGGCAACGTTCATAAAAAATCTGTTCCTTTAGCTCTCTAATATCCCGAGTATTTAAAGATGCAGCGCCGGCCCTGGTTCTTACAATATTCACCTGCTGTTTCGCTTTATCTATTTGACCCATTTCTGCTAATGCCTCTGCCTGCAAGAGAATCGCATCACTTAACCTAAACACTGTTTGGCTGGCATCAAATCCAAAACCATCTAATGCTGCCGGATCTGTACTTATTAAGAATTTTGTCATACGGAATTTTACAGATCCTGAATACATAGAGTATCGATCCTTTCTGTCATACCAGAATTGGATTCTATTATCACTCTCTCCTTCAGGAAAAATGGCTTTCATAAAATCCGGTTCGTAACAGATGTAGGGATAGCTATCAGGCCTTTTATCGTCAAACTTTACATGGTCGTAATAAGTGGACCAACCAAATGATTCATTATAATTTTTGTTTTGAGGAATTTCAAAAAGACCTTCTTTCGAGCGCCCTTTAAAGATCTCGCCGGTACGTTCTAAAGGCAGTAATTCATAAGCACCCCCATTTTCGTTAAGTAACTCATCCCCATATTTATCAACTGCTTCATAATATTTATCTGCGTTAGGACCATCAAAAGAAGCCAGCCACATATTAATGTGCATTAAAAGTGCAAGACCAGAACCTCTCATTGCTCTTACAGCGACAAAAACAGGATCCTCATAAGTCCAGGGAAGGTCTTTGTGAACAGCATCCAAATCAGCAGCACAATTTTGCAGAACTTCTACCATTGGAGTTCTTTTCAATGGCTTTGAATAATATGCTTCTGTATAATACGGAACATCGCCCCACTGACGTACCATTAAAAAATAACAAAAATTACGTAAGAACACAGCTTCAGCTTTAAAACGTTTACGGTCTGCATCGCTTAGTAAAGGATCTTCAACATCATCTATTTTTTCGTATGCTATATTCGCAGAAGCAATTACTTTAAAAAACTTATCCCACTGTGTAAACCTGGGCATGTTCCATATTCCGTACCAATCATTTTGAGTACTCATCAAACTACGAATATTATTATTTGCCATATCCGTAATATAAGTACGCCCCCAAAGAGTTGACGCGATTTTTACAGGCGCCCCTCTGAAATCACCCCCAAAAATGAAGAAAGGGAAATTGCCAATGCCCCCATCCACCGTTAAATCAGGGCGTGTTACTGATTTACGTAGCAATTCATACATACCATTTGTGTAGGCTTCAACATCCTTTTTGGTTTCCCAAAAATTATTTCCGGAAAGACTATTCGGCGGATCAACATTCAGATATTTTTTACAACCTCCTATGGGTAACGAAACCGCCAGTAAAAAAGCTATTTTTATTATATGTTTCATAGTTCCTGCGTTTGTTTAGAATTGAATACTAATATTCAACGAATAACTACGTGCATTGGGATAACCATTAGATATATCCCTACCTAAATCGGTTACCAGTTCCGGATCAGGACCAGAATAGTTGGAAAATGTATATACATTATTTGCTGTAAGAGCTATTCTGCAAGAAGTCATACCTAATTTGCTGTACAATGCTTTTTGCAAGTTGTAAGACAGAGTTATAGTATTAATCTTCCAGTAAGAGCCGTCTTCCATGAATAAGGTTTGGTTTGTACGAAATGGCTTCAGAGTTACAGCCCTTCTAAAATCAAAAGGATTAGGATATTTTGCATTAGAAGAACCAACATTCTTATTGGTTCCACTTGGACGCCAATAATCAAATTCGGAAATAGGAAGCAGAGCGCTTAATGTAGTCGGTTCTGAATAATTTTGAAACTGCGCAGCCATGGCAGTATTCAAAATGTCACGTATCAGCGTATATGAAGCATTGATATTAAGAGTAAACCCTTTATAAGTCATGTAGGAAGTAATGCCCCCATTAATTACAGGGATCGGACTTCCAACCGGAACCAGATCTTCCTCATTAATTACATAATCGCCGTTAATATCTACCCAGTGCGGATCCCCCCCCTGGAAATAGAAGCCGGTATTGCCACCCCCATATTGTAACCGCTTTCCTGTTGCAGGATTTACCGGAACATCTGCAGTACTGCCAAACACCCCATCAGTTACATACATGAGATTGGCTTTGGTACCATTGCGCCCTATTTTATATACGATAGGCACATTTCCATAACCATCATATATTTCCTTAACATATTGTCTTATATCATTAGGAAGCCTTGTATTAATATTACGATTTAAAGCCCCATTAACTGAGATATCCCATTGAAATGGATTTGAATTTCTAAATAGACGTACCCTGGTATCCCACTCAAAACCATAATTCACATAGCTATTTTCATTAGATTTTAATTCACCAAACGCATTCATGTCTGCAAGATCAACTGAAATCACTTCATTATCCACAGAACGGTAATAAGTTTCAAAAGTAGCTGTAACCCTGTTGAACAGACCAAACTCTATAGCGCCTCCAACTTCGGTATTTGTTTTAGGTAAAAAATTGGCATTGGGGATTACTCCAAAATCCATATATACTGTGGGGTTATTATTGTACTGCTGCCCTACTATATATTTACCATATACATCAAAAATGTCTCCGGTAGGAATAATACTACGACCCCAGCTTGCCCTTAATGAACTAAAGTCTAACCAATCGAAACGATCAAAAAAACGTTCTTTATTGAAATTCCATCGAAAACTTACCGCTGGATTTTGAGTATATCCTCTTGAAGGACCATTGGTAGAAAGTCCATCCATCCTGAAACTAAAATCAAAAACATATTTTCTATCATAATTATAAGAAAACGAACCTCCATATCCATGCGATCTTTTATCTGAAAGATTATTTAATGTCCCTCCCTTAGACAAAGCAAAATTATAACCAATAGGACCCGCTATTTGATCATTAGCTGTTTGGGTTAATTCGATGGCATTTGATTTGGACCCATCTGAATTGATCTCATTAAATATATAACTATTGAAGTTGTGAACTCCTTTAAACGTTTTGGTAAAATTGATTGTAGTCCTATTATTCAAATTGTATCTGTAATTATTGTAATTATAGGATACTGAATTCCCACCATGTAAAAATGAGGGAGTAAATCTATCAGATGTTCCGGAGTTGAAATTATAGCCTAATACATTGCCAATGCGAATTCCTTTCACAACATCAAATTGCAGATCAAGACTGGCTGAAATATTAGCAGTTTTGTTATTATCCTTTACGCTTGCAGCCTCCAAAGTGCTGTTGTTATCAGAAAACATGGATGGAGGAGGCAAAAGAGAAGATGTTCTGGCATTCTTCGCCAAGCCTGTTTGCACCAAACCTACCCCACTGCCGTTGTTTTTTTGTCCCAAGGCTCCTGAAAGCGCTACCACCATTCTAAAAGCGCTTACAGGTTGGTAAAGTGCATTCATACTTAATGAATACCTTTTAAAGCCGGTATTTTCAACAATTCCATTTTCCTGGTAATAGTTGAGGTTTGTTTTGTAACTAAATTTGTTATCACCTCCATATATGCCAATATTGTGCTGTTGATTATAGGTGGTACGGAAAAAGTAATTTTGCCAATCAGTTGCATTGTTATAATATGGATTCAGACTATCTGATAAAAAAGACGTGTTATTAATGAGGGAATAAGCTGATAATAATGTAGTATCATAATCCATAATGGCTTTAATTCTTGCCATTCTTTCCTCTTTTCCTCCTAATACAAGCCTTAACTTAGGTGGAGTGTTTAAAAAGAAGCCCGTTGAATACTGAACTACAGGCACTTTTGACTGTCCGCGTTTAGTGGTAATAAGAATAACTCCATAAGCTCCCTTAGAGCCGTATACAGATGTTGCAGCCGCGTCTCTTAATATATCCATTTGCTGAATATCCTCAGGAGGAATTAAGGCCAGAGGGCTAATACCGGTACCTCCACTTTGA
Organism: Flavihumibacter sp.; assembly: GCA_031553495.1. Taxonomy (GTDB): domain Bacteria; phylum Bacteroidota; class Bacteroidia; order Chitinophagales; family Chitinophagaceae; genus Pinibacter. The sequence continues at coordinate 123,177 of JAVBLN010000021.1, read as the reverse complement.
AAACCGTATTCATAATTTGAATTCATATCTATTTGAACCCCATCTACTACAAACAAAGGAGAAGTGGGTGTAATAAAACCATCAGATGAAACAGTATTATTATTCACTCCCCGCAAATTAATAGAAACCATGCCCCCGGGTGAACCGGAATTCACCTGGACATTTAAACCACTTGCCTTACCTTGAAGTAATTGTGCCACATTTGCTACAGGCACATCTTGTAGTGATTTCCCACTTATAACGGTACTGGAACTAGTTGATGTTTCACGGGTTTTAGTTCTAAAGCCCTGCACTACAACCTCCTGTAAAACACTGTTCTTAAGTTGAATTGTAACTTCTATCGATCCGCTTGTGAGTACCGTTCTCGAAACATCGTTATAACCGGTATGTGTAAAAACCAAGACACTTCCCGCGTTTACAGTTACAGAAAACTGGCCTTTATCGTCAGTTTTACCAATTGGAGTTGGAGGTTTGCCAGTCTCAATGGTAGTTCCGGTTACAGGATTACCATCTTTATCCTTTACTACCCCAGATACAGTTATCTTGTTTTGAGCAATGCTTAACACCGAAAAGAATATAAACAAAGCTGACATAGCGATGAATGGTAGCAATCTCATTTATAAAACTTTTGAATTGAATAATTATATTTCCTATAATACCTAAGCCTCATCAATCATCAGAAAATTTAGGGTTGTCATTTTTAAAAGCAAATACGATTTCCCAATCGCCTGGTTCATAAATTGCAAAATCCAACCCTAACACAGCATTTTCACGAGAACCGGCAAATCCAATACGTGAATAACCAAAACGTACAACTGCCATATTCCCATTGGCGTTTGTATAACGGGTTCGCAGTTCAACCAATGGAATGGGAAAAGCCACGTTATATGATACAGAAGAATCTGTTTTTTGCATGTTAAACCCATGAACCAAGCCCTCCCAGTTAGTATTTGTAAATTTTGCAGGATTTATATACCGATAATCCTTATCCAAAAATTTAAATGTGAGTGACTGACCATGAGTTTTTAATGGGTTTACAATTTTTCGTATATATACATCTATATCTGATGGAGATAAATACCTGTTACTTGTATCGCCTTTAATAAAACTAACAACGCTTGGCGGTACGCCATTGGTAAGTTGTTGCCCGCTAATAGCATCATAGCCTGAAGGAGCATATGGTTGTTCACGATATGGCATCAACTTCAAGTCTCGAAAGTATCTGCGTCCGCCGGAGTTACTTACTTCCACATCAAAAACATAACCTGAATCGGGCATTGCCCTCATAAAACTTGAATTAGCTTCACTCCAAAGAACAAAATTTCCATTGTTAGGATATATTTCAAAAAGATTACGGTTCTGCTTTTCCCTTTTAGCATCTATTTCTTCCATAGATTTTTCTTCTCCTGTATAAGCCTCACCGCTTTTCCAAACTGTAACAGGAAATACATCAGTTAATTCAGGTGCAGGATCTCCATTTCTTCTCCGTGGATTTATAATTTTAAAATCCACAGGATAAGTTGTAGACCCTTTGTAAAAATTATTTTCGAAAACGGTAGTCCTCCCCAATATTGGCTGAAAAACAGTATTTGTAAATTGAGAATCAGCTCCAATTGTTTCTCTTTCTTCCGGTAAATACTTTTTACAGGCTATTGTTAAGCTTATTATGAATCCGGGAATTAGGACAATTGTAATTAAATGACGCAATTTTATATTATTCATAACTTATTACGTTGTGTTATAGTTTTAATTATTGTCTTGATTGAATCAAAACACTATTGCCTGTTTATCAATCTTATAAATGATGCTCCAAAACCAAAATTATGGCTCGAAGGAAGCAAATGGACTATGGCGTTTGTTGTTTTAATATTCACTGTTATAGTAGTGGTCCTAACCCAGTTTGCCATAAACATTGAACCTTGCGGATCACTGAAAATTATCGCTTTAGGCCCCCCACCCAAAAAGCCGGACGCATTCGTTTGGGTAAATTGTAATTGCATCGGGTAATCATACTTAATGGAAGGGAAATAACGTCCATCGGAAAAATTTATAATACTATCAGTAGACACTTTTTCTATTAATATATACCTGCAAAAAAACTCATCCAACGTTGCTGAATCCATGGTGCTTAGTGATACAGGTGGCATGGCGGGAATTGAATCGCGCCGTGCCTGGTTTACATTTTTAACAGCAAGGTCGAAGCTGCCGTTGGGAATAGCAAATACAGTAACATTGCCTGTGGCTAAGGTATCTGAAAGACCATTAAGCCTATTAATTACTAGAAGCATCGAATCATATAATCCTTGTTGCGACTGGAGATAGCTCAATGCGTTACCTTTAAAATCACCAATGGTGTTTTTATAATTTTTATAAGTATCATCCACCTTCTTACAACTACCAAACCCCATCAAAGCCCAAAATGCGATGAATAAGAAACTATTGTATTTATTATAATTTATACTTTTCATAAGAAGTAATAATAATGGTTATTTAAGCCAATAAGTGTTTTGAAGAATTTTCGGATTTCTTGCTAATACTTCTTGCGCTATGGGCCAGTAAATCCCACCTTGATCTAATAAAACATTAAACGCAGGATCATTTCTTTTTAGCCTGTGGTAACGCACAAGATCATACCAGCGCCAGCCTTCACCCATCAACTCTCTTCTTCTTTCACTGAATATCTCATATATCAAATCGGCGCCAGTTTTTAGATTTACACCACTTACACCCCGTAACCCACGAATGGAGTTTAACTCATCCACAGCTTCTGCATTTCTGCCAAGAGCAGCCAACGCCTCAGCACGAAGTAGTTTTATTTCTTCCAATCTTGTAAACACAATGGACGAATTAAATACAGCAAACTTTCCTGTGATATTATTTCCGCCATCTACAATTCTAATTTTTTTAAATACGGGAACCTGTGCATCATAATTTTCAAAGTAGTTGGTATAAAGAAGTCTTGCTTTTGTAGAGGTATCTGTTCCAAAGCGAATGTCATAAGGTTCTGTACGAGGAAAAATTTCTGAAATAACATTTTTAGGAACATAAATATCCGGCAATTGTTTTGACATGGGATATGCAATCGTGCTAGCAACTGCCAATTGTTCAAAATGCCCATCTGTTGTAGTTTCTCCATTTTCTCTAATAAAGCTAAATCCAATTAATTGACGGTAATTACCGGCTGCTGCTTTAAACAATCCTGAAGGAGATACCAAATCATTTACCGTAATAATATTTGCCTGATCGCCGGGAACACCTTTGCTATAATTTTTAACAATAAAATCAGAATAAGTAAACGCGTCACCATAATGTCCCTGCCAAGCTGCAATATGAGCAAGAACTGAGTAGGCACTCAATTTAGTTAATAGCATACCTGCCCAATTTGTCTGATTAACCCCATAATAATTTGGTGGGTATAATTGCTCCGGATCATCCCCGGAATACAAATACGGCAAACGTTGTGCGGCATCAATTAACTCTTGCTCTGCAAATGAAAGAACAGTTTGCTGACTAGTGCGTGGTAGTGTTTCAAAATTGCCCCCATCATTCGATGCAGTAATCAAGGGAACATCACCCCATATTCTTGACATATAAAAATATGCAAAGGCACGTATCGCTCTTGCCTGCGCAACGTCTAATTTGTAATACGATTCGGTATAACGTTTATCTGCCAAACAGCCGTCAGCTCTTTCAATAAAGAGGTTACAGGCATTGATAACTGCATAAAAACGCCGCCAGTTGGTAATTTCCTGAATTAATGGATAAGTCGCATTTAAATTACCTTCAATAACTGCTTTTAAATCAGGACGAGATAAGGAATGAAAGTCGCCATTCCTTAATTCACCCCACATCCAATGGGAGTTGTTATTTGCAATAGCTGCGCGAAATAAGCCATACATGCCCATTAAACCGCTTCTCGCATCTTCATACCTTGACCAATGCCCTTCCTCATTTGCCAAACGCGATGATTCTATATCCAATTGCTTATTACAAGATGTTCCACACAGCGTTAAACATCCTCCAAGCAACAAAAGCCTTAATGAGTTTCTTAACCTGAAAACTGCAATTGCTATCATGGTTTATTCTTTTTAAATAATAGGTTGTAACCTGATCGGTTTATAAATCTATTTTTAGCCCTAAAATAAGGGAGCGTGGAATGGGAAGTCCGTACCCGGTGTAAATACCATTGTATCCTGCCAGTTCTGGATCATCTCCTTTAAATGAAGTAATTGTAAATAAATTAGTTCCTGTAATATATATTGAGGCCATTCTAAAAGGATTCTTTCCTTTCTTTCCATTCAATTTGTTTGTGAGGTCATAACTCAATGACAAACTTCGAAGTTTTAAAAAGGATGCATCATCAAGAAACAGATCCTGGTCAACCCTGTATGGAACAACCGCACTCCAGGGATTATATAATGGATATTGAAATAAATCCTGTTTCTTTTCCCAAAATGTAATTTCTTTTACAGAATTAATATCGTTTTTACTATCAGTATTTATAAAATCCAAACGACTTGAAGCATATTGATTCAACACTTTGCGGCCCAATGCAAAATAAAATTGCATGTCCAGAGTAAATGATTTGTACGAAAATGTATTTCCAAAGCCTCCGAATACTTTAGGCATGTAATTACCTTCCAACACTTTGTCATCATCATTGATAGTATAATCTCCATTCACATCCACCCAACGCGGATCACCATTTTTCAAATCAATTCCGTTATAATTTAATTTTGTTCCGTCTTGAGGATTTGTCGGAACCTCAGAATCAAGATTGTAAATACCATTATTTTTCAACACCCAAAATGCATCAATTGGTTTTCCTACAACAAATTTATTTTCACCTATAATCACCTCATTCAATCCATCCGGCAGTGCCTCCAATTTGTTTGTGTTATAATTAAGGTTCCCTGTAAATGTCCAGTTAAAACCTGAAGAAGTTGGAGGAAGAATAATTGCCTGAACGGTAAAATCTATTCCTCTGTTGTTAACTTCCATCCCGGATTTATATGCATTGGAATATCCCCATTCCTCTGCCACAGGTACAGGAAACAGCATATCCTTACTTTGTATATTGTACAAATCAACTCCAAATTTTAGCCTATCCTGCAACACGCCTAAGCGAATAGCAATATTTTCCTGATTATTTAAAGACCAGGGAATTCCATAACCTACCCATCCACTTGTATAAGGACGTGATATTCCCGGCATGCCTGCATATGAGCCTAAAGTAGGTTCATTGCCCCATCCTAAATCTACGCGGTATTGTGGACCTTTATTAAACCTGTCGTCACTCAACAATTTACCGGAATGAGACGCCGATACTCCCAATGACAATGAGCTGAGGGGAGAATAATCTTTCAACAAATGCTTTTTAATATTCCAATCTATACTGCCTGCATAACCGGTAAACCATCTATTGTCGGGTTGCATATTGGAAAATCCATCCTGGCTAACTACAACATTTCCAGTCAATATTTCCTTTAAAGAATATGTTGCATGGCCATAAAAGGACGTTAACTTCGACATCATTTTTGAAGGGAAATAGTAGGGTAAAAAACCCACCGGTTCCAAATAATTAGCATACTCAGTATTCCCCTCAACGACATTTATTTTTATGAAGTTATTAGGGCCATTATATGCATAAGCATAATCGAATTTATTAACATCGGCCATATAGTTATTGCCTGCTACAAAAGCAATTGTTTGCTCATTTGCTAATTTAAATTCATAACCAATTGTATTAGAAATAACAACGCGTTGGTTATACCCGAAATAATTTGAAACATAATTATTTCCTTCTAATAATGTAGTAGGCCAAAAAGCTTCACGAATACCTTCGTTATAATCAAAACCTATACGTCCATTGTATGAAATGCCTTTATATTTTGCAGATATAGCAACATATCCCTGTATTGCATTATTGCTATTTTTATCAATTACTTTATCAAATTCATCAAGGTAGCTGCCGTAAAGCTTTTTATTGGGAGTCAGCGGATTAGTAAGGTCGGGAATATATCGTTGCTCAGCCAACCTGTCACGTATGTTGCGATTTCTTTTCCTATCTAATCGGCTATAGTTAATCATACTGGAAACATTCAGCCAGGATATTGGCGCCACATTTATAAAAAAGGATCCAACATAACGATCAAGTGAGGTTTTATCTGCGTTGCCGGCATTTTTAGTTGCGCTTCCAAAAAATCTGAAATTGGCCCTGTCCGACCCGGCAGTCAAACTTAAATCTGCTGAATAAATCGGTGTGTTTTTGTAGTATAGATCTGCCCAATCGGCTGGTCCATAATAGTCGCTATTTGTAGAATCTCTAAGATAAGAAGGATATATTAACCTGTCTTCTGCGGAAGCGTATTTGTTATAATAACGAGACCGGAACATATTATCATAAGCGGCATTTACCGGTGTAATACGAGGTTTCTGAACAATTCCGCCATAAGAATTAATGCTAATTTCCCGATAGCCGGAATGCGCCCTTTTCGTGGTAATCCAAATAGCGCCATTTGAAGCAACCGGCCCCAATGCAGCCAGCACCGCCGGATCTTTAATTATTTCTATTGACTCAATATTATTAGCATTAATGCCAGTCAGCAAATTTGTAGCAGTCCCTATCCTGTTAAAATCATATTTCTGTACTTCATAAGCAAAAGGATTGTCTTGTATTAAGGGTATACCATTTAAGTATATGGCGGGCTGCTGATCAAACAATTCCAATTTCGACAATAAAGGCGCCGAAATACCCCGAATGAAAATATTCTGTTGTGTGCCGGGTTCGCCACTTGGCTCCTGGATATACACTCCGGAAACATTTCCTTTTAATAATTGTTGAAGTGATATATAAGGTTCCGCATTTACGTAACGCATAGGCACCCTATTGACCGTATCATTTTCATTTAGTTTCTTAAGCGGGAGAACAGCCGCGGTATTATAAGGAGGCTCTGTTACAGCAGAAGTGTCTTTCACTGATTCTGATTGTGCGAATGCGCCAAAACATAGCAAGGAAAGAAATACAGGCATTGATAATCTGGCAGCATTCCATAGGGTCAATATCATAGCAAAATAGTTTTAAATATAACAAGCAAAAAAATCAACGGCTACAGGGTCAGAAATTAACACAATAATTTTAACATATTTCTCTCATGTCAACTAACCAAAGTTAAGTTGAAAACAACATACTAAACCGCAATTACGCAAACGTTTGCGTGCGTATTACACAATCGTTTGCGCAATGCCGTACCCATCTAAAACATTGTATTACTATCAATTATCCAAAAGTCGTAAAAAACTACCCGGCGATTTTTAGAAGAGTTAGAAGTGAAAAAGGAGCATCTTCAATTACGATGGCGGTCTAGTAAATAATTTAACCTAAAAAAATGTGAACAATGTCACGTATACTAACAGACGCAACATTTAGTTCATGCTTTTTATTGTGAACCAAGCTTTAGTAATTCTATTAAACTGCCGTTGCGTCGCACTCTTGTGCTTTTGGTTCTTTATTCGGCAAAGCGTAACATGCCCGCGAAATGTTGCACTCATTAATAAATGGTAATTGCAAGAGATCTTATAACCTGCTCCTGTAAACCACAGTACCGGTTACAAAAATGTATTCAAGATGTCTTACACCTTTGAGGTGTAGGACATCTGGTACCCGCATAGCCACATACTGGTTTTTAACGTTGCTTAAAAGAAATATTGCAACCCATAGTAAAACAATCCGTGCAAGAAATCTTAGTGTAGCAGTGATATGCTGCTGCAAATTCCTTTTCTCACGGCCAACGCAATGGTGCAGCGACGCAGCGCGATCACTCTGATTTTTTTACTTCTCTACTGCCTAGTGCCCACCCGCTCAATAGCATTACTGCCGTACAAGTGAGTGACACAACGATGCTTAATAGTAGCAATACCGCTGATGCCCAAAAAACATTGCGCATTTTTATGCTGTGTAAAGTATAATAAATGGTAATTGCAAGAGATCTTTTACCTGCTCCTATAAATCACAGTAACAAGCATGTATCCTAAAAGAAGGATTGAACAATGCTAACCACCGCCAGATCTTGCAATAATCCTATTTATTGTATAACCGATATACCTACCAGTTTGTTCGATAGCAGCGCTGCAGACAGATGAATCACTCCGGTAACTAAGCTTATCTTTCTATCGCACCCACCTATCCTATTCCCTTTTCCAAACAGAATATTCTTCGTACTTTGGCATTAATAACCTATATACTAAAGAAATGCCAAAGCATAACCTATTCCAGTACCTTAACCAATTCATTGTTCTTACCAATGAAGAAAAACTGATTATATCTGAAAAAGTTGAAGTTCGCCATTTCAATGCCCGGGGTATTATTTTAAAAGCCGGCGCGAAAGAAACTCATCTTAATTTTATCGAAAAAGGAATTGTTCAAAAATATTTCTTTCACGATGGAGAAATGGTGGTGCGGCAAATTGCAAAAGAAAAAGAAACCATTGCTTCAGCTACTTCATTTTTATCGTCGTTACCATCTTTATTTTATTTAGAAGCGCTGGAGCCTTGCATTCTTTTATCCTTACAAAAAAAATCTTTCGAAGAACTTTATCATCGTCATACCCGCTTTGAAATACTTATTCGGTTGGTAATAACAGAATGGCTTTTGCAAACCGAACTATGGGAGTTTGAACGCATAAGCATGACGCCGAGAGATCGCTTCATTAAGTTTATGCGCGAAAAACCCGACATCATCAAAAGAGTGCCTCAAAAGCTGATTGCTTCACTCCTTGATATCAAACCGGAAACATTTAGCAGATACAAACATTCACTTACCCTTTAACCACAAAACCTTGGCACCAAATATTCAAGATAAAAACCTGCTTTATCATTACCTCAAACGCTTTGATAACAAGCTTAACATAGAGGACATACATGTACTTGAACCTTTTCTTGAAACCAGGATCTTTAATAAAAAGCAAATTGTAGTAAACAAAGGTGAAGTAGATAATTATTTCAATATTGTGCTGAAAGGACTTGCCAGAAAGTTTTTCAACCTGGGTAAAAAAGAAATCACTCTACAACTTGCCACTGAAGGACACTTTATTCATTCTGAAATTTCATTTATTAAGCAAACCGCTTCCAACGTGATAATTGAAACGCTGGAACCTACCGTGCTGATTTCAGTATCGCATGCCAATTTGCAGAAGCTGCTTGAGCAACATCCGGAACTGGAATACTTTGCAAGATTGGTCATTAGCGATATGTACATTAAGAAGCACAATTATTATTTTCTGCAATCGTCGTTATGCACCAGGGAAAGGTTTCTTGAGTACATTCAAAAACATCCTGACATGCTGCAACGAGTGCCTCAAAAATATATCGCTTCTTACCTGAATATAAAACCTGAAACATTTAGCAGATTAAAGCATTTGTTGAAGAATAAAAAAACCGCAAAAGAGAAACAGCTATAGTTACGGAAATTTCTCAACGCCCAATAGATATTCAACCGATGAATGGAGCGTCGCAAGTAAAGCTCAATCAGGGATCTACCGCTGACTTCATAAAAATAAAACCTGAGCGGTCAGACAGTTGGCAGTTGGCAGCTAACAGTTGGCAGTAGAGAAAACGACGGTCAGAAGACAGATGAAAGTTGCCAGAAGACAATGTCAGAAGAAATTAACCACAAGGTTCACAAGGAAAGCACAAGGCACACAAGGGTTGGTAACAATTCAGCAAGCCCTTGTGTACCTTGTGCCTCTATTGTGCCCCTTGTGGTTAAACAACTAAAATAATTGTCTGCTTTTTTCAGGACGTGACACCATTATTAACACGAACAGATTATTCATGGTTGTACTGCCTGTACCCCAACACCGGCAACTGTGTTCTCTGACCTCTATCTATTATGGCCAGGTGCGCGGGCCAATGTATACAAATGTATCAGTGGCAAGCCTTGCCGCCGGACCTGCGCCCCAGGAGAATGATATATAGAATGTTTTAGTGTCGGGATCATAACGACTGTTGTATGCTGGATTGTTGAATGCACCTCCGTCACTTGAAACAGTTACTTCATTATTTTCCTTATTGATTGTTAAATAAGGCGTACCGATTCCAACTCCGGAAAGATTTGCCCAAACTTGCAAGTCGCCATAATCATCACTTCGGAAGCTAACAACATTAGACCCTTGCGATTTCAGGCTCATCATTACCGGACCGAAATTTCCGGTCAATACATCATCCCCGGCTCTTAATGCATAACCTTTCACAGTGTAATCGCCATCCCACTGGTTGTTGGCTCCAATACCTACAACGCCACTCTTAAAATTGGTGGGTATGGAATAGCCCTCTTTATCTACTTTGTCGATAGAATAACCCAGCGCATAATTTTCCGTAAAATCCTTAACATTCACTTTCACCGACAAATAGCCGGTATAGCTTCCTTTTGGTATGGTTACCACATTACCGGGATTAACTATGGTGAACAAATTAGACGGCGGCACAATGTATTGTGTTCCATTTTGTGCATTATAAGCTGTTACCAAAGCATCATCCTGTTTCAGCGTAACATTAATATCTTCCGTTGCCGGTTCGGATGAGGCCAGGTTTATGGGTATTATTGTCAGCATAGTATCCTTATCCATAAAATCGCCCAATGAATAAAATTTAAAATTACGTGTATTTGATGCCGTTAGTCCGATTTCAACATTTTTTTGTGCCTCAAGCGAACGTACTGCCTGAAACATACCATCATCATAGTCTTCATCTTTCAGGCATCCTGAAAATACCATAACACTCAAAACCAGGCCCGGTATATATTTGATAGGTTTCATCTTCATACTATATAAGTTTTTTTTTAACAATTATGGTTGCCAGAATATTTTTGAGGTGAACTGATCAATACGTCCAACCGCATTTACATTCACCGGATTAGTGTTATATTCTAATTGCGGATATAACAAACGAACCGGCACCTGGGGCCTGATAACCGCTGGATTATGAGAGAGATAACCTTCCGGTATCATGTCTAGTCTTCTCACATCGCTCCATGCTTCAATAGCATCAATTCCTGCAAGCGACAGGTATTTTTGGTATGCAATAAATTTTGCCTGGGAAGTGGCAGTGCTTCCGGCATTTTCCCACATCGCATCTTCATTGCCTGTTAAATAATCATCCGCGGCCTCATGCGCATCTGGTACACGAAGCCAAACAAACGATTCCGCAACCGCGCTCTCATAAGCCGCCTTCGGATCGCCGGGAAGCCAGCCACGTGCTACAGCCTCCGCATACAAAAACATGCTTTCAAATGACGGAAATATCCATTGATCTTGTTCGGAACTGTTTGCAATGCCCGGACCCATATCCGAACTAAAGGCGTTAGTAGGATTAGTAGGATTACCATATTCAGTACCTGCAATACTCTCAGCCAGGCTGGGATCTTCGGCTGCAGTACCAGGTTTAAAAAATCTCTTTAAGCGAAATGTATCTACCAGGCTTACGAAATAGTCATTTGCCTTTGTGTTAGTACTCGCCTGGTTGCCATTTGGCAATGTGCCATAATTGCCATAAAATGGAGATTGTTTATCATTGGCATTTGAAAACCCCGGATTTACGCTCACAGATTCTCCGGCGCCTAATACCCCTCCATTGTTTTGAATTTTCGTTAATTCCGCAGTGTTGGCTCCTCCTATTTCCGATTGTCTTATCAACAATCGCAGCTTGAGAGTATTCGCGAATTTTATCCATTGTTGTTTTATCACATCTACGTCAAGACTGCTATTCCAGTTGGGACCAATTTTTACTAATGTCCTAACAGTTAAAAATCCTGGCTGCACATTTTCCTGCGACATATTTGTAATGGCCTCATCAAGGCTTGCCTGCAAAGCATTATAAACATCCTGCGCTTTGTCATACTTAGGCGTTTGTATAGTATCATTAAATGCCTGGCTGTACGGCACATCGCCAAACACATCCACCAGGTCCTGCCAAAGCCTTGCCGACAAGATCATTGCCGCGCCTGCCAAACACAAGTCGCCATCCGCCAATGCTTTTTGTTTTACTTTAAATAAATCGAACAGCACATCATACTGACGTTGCCAGGGCACATCACTAAAACTAAAATCGATGTTGTAAGAAGTTTCTGACTGGTCAATAGCAAAATCACCCGAAGTTGACCAATAACCAATCCAGCGGTTGATGAACGCCACTTCCGTTCCGGAAACCCTGGCGCCTGTAGTTACCGCTGCGTTATTATATACCAGTACGGCGCTGGTAGTACTGTCATTGGGCCTGTTCGGATCCACATTCACATCAAAGTATTCTTTCCTGCATCCTGCAATGGTAGCGGACAACACGCCTAATGCCAAAATATATTTATGACCTTTCATTTTTTTCATTTTTAGTTATCATTAGAATTGTACAGTTAAAGAGCCTCCAAACAATCTTGATGCCGGCGACTGGAATGAACTACTCAAACCGAAAGTATTGCCCAGCGAAGAATAGTTGAATTCAGGATCGCCCCACTGATTGGATTTGGGCACAAACAAAAACAGGTTCTTGCCAATCGCGCTTATGGTTAACCGCTTGATCACTTTCCCATTACCCAGCCATTTTTCCGGAAGCGTATAAGAAATATTCAGCTCACGCAAACGCCATGCGGCAGCGCTTGCATAATAATTGGTTGCAATACCCGCGTTGGTGGAACCGCCTGTCCAAAATCCGGCATTGCCGTCCTGCACCATTATACTGGTGTTTGGCACATATTTACCTGTATTGTCCAGATACACAGAGTTGGGGAAAACAAACCGCTTGCGGCCGTATTCTGCACTACGTGCCGAAATGCCCGCGAAATCCTGATCGGAGCCCATACCCGCATAGAAGTTGTGGCCGGCCTTATAATCCCATGTCATACCAACCGAAAAATTGCCAAGCGAGAACGATGGCGAAATACCAATTATCCACAAAGGCAACGTTCTACCGGTTGTTAACAATGCGGGCGATTGAGAAGGATAACCCGTAGCCGCATCCACTATTACCTTGCCAGTCGCGGAATCTCTTAAATAGTCAGTAAGTTGAAACGCGAATGCCGGACGGCCCACAATCGCCACGTTATTCACTGTTGGTGAGCTTACGGATATCTGAGAAAAACCGTTAGTACCGCCTATTACCACCGGAGCATTGCCAAACGTTCTTGTTACTTTATTATCATTGTAAGTAGCGTTAATATGCAAATTAATCCTTCCTTTACCGATATTTATAAGTGGTGTCAACCCCAGGTCCATTTCCACGCCATAGTTCTTAAAGTCTGCCGCATTAGCCAACCGTATTGAATAACCTGTTGTATAAGATTGGGATATTTGTAATATCTGGTTTGTATTATTCTGATGAAAATAGGTTGCTTCCAAAGTGATCCTGTTTTTCAGGAAACCCAATTCCAATCCCACCTCTTTTGTATTAACAAATTCCGGTTTCAAATTGGGATCCGGTAAAATCCTGTCTGCGGTGAATCCTGCAGTGGTACCATAAGGAAATCCAAGCTTTTGAGAATAAGTCGGCAATAACGCGTAAGCGCCCAAAGGACCGGGCAGATTCACGTTACCTGATTTAGAAATAGCCGCCCTTACTTTCATGTAGGAAAGAATGTCATTTTTTAAGAATGGTAAAGCTTCAGTTAAAACAACCGCCGCGTTTCCGCCAGGATAGAAGAATGAACGATTACCTTCTTTCAGCCGGCTATCCCAGTCGTTGCGCCCTGTAAGCTCAATATTCGCCCATCCTTTATAATTGAACGCGACACTCCCATACGCCGATACTAACCGCGACGTGGCCACATAGTTGTTATACCCGTCTTCATACAAATCATTTTCATTAGCCACAGACTGCCCGCCAAATTTTGGCGTATTGGCATCACCGCTTCTTGTGTTTACATTATATAAATACGGAACAGCCAGGTTAGAACCGCCTACTGCCACATCTTTCACGCGGTTTTCCCTTATCATTCCCCCCACTATATACTTAAACGAAAGATCGTTTATTATAGACTGATTGCCGCTTAAGAAATAATCAAAATTAATGCGTGAGGTGGTGGCTTTATCTTCGGCCACACTACCCGGCTGGTTTATATATTGGTTGGCATTGCGGTTCTGAAGCGCCCATTCAGTCACTACCACAGGAGCCGTAGTGTTTTGATATTCAGTAAATGCAAGATTAGTACTAACTCTTGCAGTAGCTTTTAACCACGGAAAAAACTGGTAGCTCACATCCAGGCTTCCTATAAAATCATCTTCGCGGCCATGCTGCCGAATATTCCCTATCACCCAATATGGATTTAAAGCGAACTCGTTATAGTAGTTTGAGTATTGTGCGTACTTATTATTACGCCAGTCTTTATAATCTAGCAACGGCACATTGCTGGGTGTTTGCATAATCAGAAAAAACAAACTACCGTTATAAGATGTGGGAAATAATTTTGTTAACCCGTATTCATTTACCACATCATAGTTTTGCAGCACATAGTTCAATCCGTAATTCACTGAAAAACCGCCATATTTTTTACCACCGTTAAAGCGGAAACTGGTTCTGCGATTCTTGTCATCGGGCACCAAACCTTTTATCACCGCGTCATTTACACTCACATAGAAATCCTCACCTGCCACCGATAATGAATTCTGTAATGTAAGTCCTGAGTTCCAGAATTTTATTTTGTCGTTATAATGTGAATTATCATAAGGCCCCATTTGCACATCGCCGTCTTCCAACACCACGCCAATCTCCTTCATGGTGCCATCAAAGCGGGGACCATATTGCTGGTTTTCATAAGAGATATACTCAAAGTTGCCGTACGGATCTAATATTTCACCCGCACCTCCGCCAAACTCTTTTTGGTACTTCGGAAAAAATGATACCCTGGTCAAATTGAAAGTGGAATTAAAAGTAACAGTAGGTTTTTTATTGCCTCTTTTTGTAGTAATGGCAATTACACCGTTCACCGCATCCGGCCCATAAAGAGCAGCCGAAGCGGCGCTTTTCAGTACTGTCACATCCTGCACGTCATCCGGAGGAATGGAAGACAAATATCCCAACGGCGTTGGGGCGCCATCTACCAGCAACATCGGCTGGTTGTTGCCGGTAAGCGAACGGATACCGCGAATATTAATTTTCGCGTTTTCAAATACACCACTGTTTACGGTTGAAATATTCATACCGGCCACCTTTCCGTTCAGCGACTGCTGAATATTTACAGACTTTGCCTGGGTAAGCAATTGTGGCGCAACAGATGAAGCTGAATACCCCAATGCCTTCTTTTCGCTTCGTACCCCCAAAGCCGTTACCACCACTTCCTGCAAACCACCGGTAGAAGTATTTAATGTTATTGACAAATTTGTTTCAGAGCCAATCGATTGTTCAGTCGATTCAAAGCCGGTCGCACTAATAATTAATGTTTTTGCAGTACCGGCATTAATCCTGAAGTTTCCATCCTGATCGGCAGAAACGGCCCGCTCAACTCCTTTTACTCTAACAGTTGCAAAAGGAACAGGATTTCCCTTGTCATCTTTCACCTGGCCCGTAACAATGCGCGTCTGAGCATAGGAAAATACGGAGCATAGCAAGAGAAGGACAGTAAGTAAGGTCACGTTTTTTCTCATGGTTCAATAATGTTTTTAGGTAATAATGAAAATCGAAATAAACCATATCATAAGGTGGGACAACTTATCCGGGGAGAATACAATGCATCAACATTGTTGTGGTTACATCTATTGATCACATTCTAACAGGCCAAAATAAGCAGTGGCTAATTCAAAGGATAATTATAGACTTCACAAAATATAAAACAGTATAAAAATGTGCAATATTTTTTTGGGCACCGGCGGTATTACTACTATTAAGCATCGTTGTGTCACTCACTTGTACGGTAGTAATG
Source organism: Flavihumibacter sp. (assembly GCA_031553495.1). Lineage (GTDB taxonomy): Bacteria > Bacteroidota > Bacteroidia > Chitinophagales > Chitinophagaceae > Pinibacter. The sequence goes on along the minus strand of JAVBLN010000021.1, from coordinate 107,276 downwards.
CTATTCAGCAAGTTGAAACACCCATGCCCGGTTTTATACTGCGTATATTATAGACAAAAAAAAGAGTAAAAATGCTGTTTATGTACAAGACAATATATATACAAAAATCCCGGCAGTTTGTTGCCGGGATTCGTAAAATTTTATAAACCATCTTTTTATTTAATACCGGTGCGGGTGTCCCACCACATTTGCTGTCCCCAAAAATTGTCTTTTACCTGGCTCACATATGGGCCACTGTTCTTACCATTCAACTTAGTTTCGTTATCTGGGTATGGATAACGGAAAGGCGCACGGTCGTGACCGGGATAAGGAGAACCTGTAGCCGCTTTCAGCAAAGGCACATCTGTTCTTCTTGATTCCGCCCATGCTTCATGACCATCTTTAAACAAAGCGATCCATTTTTGCAGGTAAATCTTTTTCACATCGCCATCCCATTTCACGCCGGCAGTTTGCAGGTAAGCATCCGCTCCGGTGGTTATTTCATTTTCTTCCAAAGACGCGTTGATACCGTCTTCATAAGCTTCTTTAGCAGTCACGCCTACATTCCATCCATTTGCTGCGGCTTCCGCAATAATGAATTTTACTTCAGCAAGTCTCATAAAAGGAGTAAAGCCGGTTCTGTTATCACGGAAACGGGCACCTATTCGTGAATACAATTTTGTGGAAGGTAATTTTTCGTTATCCGGAATACCGATTCCAACTCCCCTGTAAACACCATCGCTGCCGGGTTTCGCATATACGGCCAAACGCGGATCGGAGAGACTCTGCAGATTATCAATCAACACATCACTCATGGCGTGATCGTCACGGCCGTTGTCAAACTGATCGCTTGCCCAGGGCTCATTATATGGTTTTCCGCCGGGCCAGTAGAAGAAAGCGTTATCGTCATTGGATGTAAACACCGGATAATCCTCGGGATTTCCCAACACTTCCTCGATAGTAGATTTTGCTACAGCGGCATTCACTTTTGAAATACGAATAGCTACTCTCAGGCGCAAGGAGTTACAAAACTTTCTCCATTTTTCAACATCGCCGCCATATAAAAGATCACCTTCGCCCAACTCATCTACAGATTTTTGGGAAAACAGTTCGCTCGCTTTTTTAAGGTTGTTCAATATAGCGGGGTAAATGTCTTCCTGCTTGTCATAAGCCGGCGTAAGCACTCCTGAATCACCTTTGATGGCATCGCTGAAAGGCAGATCTCTCCAGGTGTCTGTAGCTATTTGAGCTATAAACGATTGAAAAGTTAATGCTGCCGCTTGCTGGTTTATCCTATTCGATTTAACGGATTCGCTTATTACCAACTGCAGGTTTTTCAAATCTCTGTAAGTATACGTCCAGTTGTTTTGAACGGTTGATCCGCGAAATACATAACGGGCTTCATCTATGTATTGAATTTTACCTAAGTGTCCGCCGTAGGTTTCCGGCTCATTCATATTTCCCCACACATCATACAGGCCTGCCGCGTAATCTTCCAATGCAAAAGCCAGCAGGTTGGTAGCAGGCGCAGTGGTGGGATTGTTGGGATTATTATTAATTCCCTCAAATTTTTTTGTGCAAGATGTAACTGCCAGTGCAGCAAATCCTACCGCTATTATTGATTTTAATTTGTTCATTATTTAAAATTCTTAAAAGTGCTTAAATCGGTTTCAGTTGTTAAACTTTAGTGGGCAGTGGGCAGTAGAGATCTGAGATCTGAGGTCAGAAATCAGATGTCAGAACCAACAACCATCAACTGCTCCACAGCATTACTGCCGTACAAGTGAGTGACACAACGATGCTTAATAGTAGCACTACCGCCGGTCCCCCAAAAAAACAATAACTCAAACAACTAATCTACTGTTAGAAATTCAGGTTTAGTTTCAAACCAATGCTGCGATTTGACGGTATTTGATATTCTTCAATTCCCAATGAGCTGATATCGGAACCAAAGCTTGTTTCGGGATCAATATGCGCTTTGTTTGATTTGGAAACGTACAGCAGCGCCACGTTCTGCGCGAACAACGAAATTCCGGCGCCTTTCAACCAGCTTATTTTCGCGATGCTTTTTGCAGGGAAAGTATACGCCAGCGATATTTGGCGCAGTTTTACATAGCTTCCGTCCAGCACATCAAACTCGGTGCCCTGCGAAGCGCCGTCGTACGACAAAAATTTGAAAGCATTATCAGCCGCCACCACAATATCGTTTGGAGTTCCATCTGCCTTTACTACTTTTTCGCCTTTCAATACATCCTTTCCTAATACCAGGCCATTCTCACGAATGGATCCTTCCGCGGTATATTCCAGGATACCGGTGTTGGCTCCAAACATATCTGTTACACTGAAAATGTCGCCACCTTTGCGCACATCAACAAGAAAACTAAAATTGAAATTGCGATAAGAAAAGCTGTTGTTTACGCCACCCATCCAATCAGGAGTGATATTGCCGATCGGCTGGTTTTTAATAAAAGTTGGCAACCCGTTGCTGCCTACTATAATGGCGCCTGTTTTTTCATCTCTTTTGAAAGCGCCGCCACGAATTACACCAAAACCGTTATTAGGTATGGCATCCACTGTGGTAGCCCATGCGTTTGAAATGTTGTAACTCTGCAGCGGTTCTCCTGAAACAGGATCGGTGTAAAGTTTTTCAACGGAGTTGTTGTTCTTGGACCAGTTAAAGGTCATATCCCAGTTAAGGCCATTATCTGAACGAAGTATACCAAGGTTCAGCATCAGTTCCACCCCATTGTTTTTAATAGAGCCCGCGTTCAGCATTTGCGCTACCGCACCGGTTGCTGTAGAAATGCCCACAGCCATAATTTGGTTGGTGGTTTTCTTGCTATAATAAGTCGCGTCAAGATTTATACGGTTGCTAAAGAAATGCAGGTCTAATCCCACCTCCACGCTTTTAGCAAATTCCGGTTGCAGATCGTAAGGCGGCAAAGTGTTGCTTGGTTTGTACAGCGTTACGCCGTTAAATACATCGGGCTGCGAAGTATAGATAGCCTGCAATTGATGCGGTGATGTGGCATTACCCACTTGCGCCCAACTCGTTCTGATCTTACCGTAATTAAGAACCGAATTGCTCAAATTAAGCGCATCGGTAAATATCCAGCTTACGCTAACCGAAGGATAAAAATAAGACCAGTTGCCTTTGGGCAAAGTTGAGTTCCAGTCGTTCCTGGCAGTCGCATCTAAAAACAGCCAGCCTTTATAACCCAAAGATGCCTGTCCGAATATACTGTTCGATCGTATTTGGCCGGAGTACATGGTGTTGGTTGGTGCTCCTTTTGCATTGCCAACAGTATAAAAGTCCGGCACTGTAAGATCGTTTGCTGTTACAGAAGTATTACTTGTTTTATAATTTCTGTAGTTGGCGCCCGCAGTATAGTTTAAGGAAAAATCATTTGTTAGTGCGCCGCCACCGGTAACAAGCAGGTCGGCATTCAATTCGTTTTCAGAAAAATTCCATTGTGTGAATTGTCCGCCCTGTCCTGTTATAAAATTAGCAACTGCAAGGCTGGAGGTAGTTTGCTTACGGCTTTCAGCACTCCAGTCATCACCAATCCTACCCATTATATTCAACCATTTATTGAAGCTGTAAGTAGCGCTCACGAATCCTAAAGCCCTGTCTTTGGTGCGGCTGTTCGCATTTTTATACAACGACAAATAAGTGTTATCATGATAGCTGGTATTCCAATTGTAAGGAACGCCTGTAGCAGGGAAACCCGGATTTTGCAAAAACTCATTCCAATGCGCTTTCAGATCCATGATATCTACCTGGCGGCCAAACCAGCTACCAAGCGATTGCATGGGGTTGAACTCATTATACCCCTGCCCTACCATGTTATTGTTTTCCGTTCTTATGTAGTTCACCATTGCTTCCACCTTTAGCCTGTTGGTAAGGTTTTGAGTGGTATTAATTTGAATATTGTACTTCTTCTGATCGGTATTGGGAACAGTGCCATCCTGTTTTTGCATGCCCAGCGCAAAGCGTGTGCTGCCTTTATCGGAATTGGCAGACAAAGCGACATTGTTATTAAGCGTTAGACCTGTTCTAAAAAAATCTTTCACATTATCGGGATGAGAGATCCATGGCGTGGCCATCCTGTTTCCATCCGCATCCAGCGGACTGTTATACTGAGGCAGTTTAAGGCCAATATCCAACCGGGGGCCCCAGCTTTCATCCACGCCGTCATTTACACCGCCATAGTTGCCATCATAATACGCGAAGCCATTTTCTGCAGCCCAATCCTGGTAATTTTGTGTTGAACCACTTTTCTTATACCAATACTCACTACCGGTAGAACCTTGTCCGTATTTATTTTGGTATTTGGGTAAGATGTAAATATTATCCATAGATACACCGCCTGAATAAGAAATGCCAATTCCCTTTTTTGCGGCTTTACCATTTTTGGTGGTAATGATAATAACGCCGTTACCGGCTCTGTAACCATACAAGGCAGCGGCATTCGCACCTTTCAAAATAGAAACGGAAGCTATGTTCTCGGGATTAATATCCTGGATACCCGTACCATAATCCACCGCGGTTTGCGTGTTGGTACTTGTATTTTTTAAAGTTCCCGGAGTTACCGTAGAAGGAGTATTATTAATAGGAATACCATCCACTACAATTAAAGGCTGGCCGGAAGAAAAAGAGTTATACCCGCGCAGTATAATGCTGGAACTGGCGCCAACCGCCCCGCCCGAATTAATGATCTGCACACCAGCTGCTTTTCCTGAAAGCGAATTAAGAAGATTGTTTTCCGTGGTTTTGGCCAATTCATCACCATTTACCTCCTGCAAGGCATACCCCAGCGCTTTCTTTTCACGCCTTACGCCCAATGCGGTAACCACCACTTCACTCATTTGCTTGTCATCGGATGTAAGACCGATTGAGATGGAAGACTCAGCGCCAATCTGCACGGTTTGGGCAGCAAAGCCTGTGGCGGTGATAACCAAATGCGAATTGCTACCCGCATCAATTTTAAAATTCCCGTTCTGATCTGCTGAAACGCCGCGAGAGAGGCCTTTTACTTTAACTGTAGCGAAAGGAACCGGGTTTCCCTTATCGTCCTTCACTTGTCCCGTAATAAGCCGGGATTGACCGTAGGTCAGCGCAGAGCATAGCAATAGCCCCGCAAAAGCAGTTACGATTTTTCTCATGTGTTACTAATAGGTGTTTTAGTTATTATGTTTCAAAAGTTATTATAGGATTATTTCCCAAAATCTTTATGGTACTTAGTCTGGTCATTTTTTTAACTGCTACAATCGTATGTGTAAAGAAAAATGGTGTTGTTTAAATTTTCAAACGCCGAAGAGTTGGCTATACAATATTGCGGTAAGTAAAAACAACGTGTATTGCACATTCTCAGGGGTCCGAATTTTATATCAAATAAACTCTATCTATTAATTATCGACTTTCTTTAACTATTATTTCACATCCGCTACAATTTATTAAAAAAATCTTTCACAAAGTCGAAAAAAATTAAAAAACAAATTTATTTTCAATTTTTAACAAAACTAAAAGGAATAGATCATTTAAATACGGTAAAAATAAATAAAAATAGGGTAAAAAAGATATATTTTATATCTTTTTTACCCTATTTACGATAAAATTTGGGCCTTTTTAATAAAAAACAATGCTATTAGGCTTGCGCTGTAGGTCCGCCAAAATTCATGGGAATTTGTACATCTTCAAGGTCCTTTATTTCACCATTAACAGCCTCATACCTGTTCACATTATCGATTAATGCTTTCATCAGGCGTTTGGCGTGTTGTGGTGTTAATATAATGCGTGCTTTCACTTTACTCTTCGGCGTATTCGGCATTACGTTAATAAAATCAACTACAAACTCGGCATGTGAATGTGTTATTATAGCAAGATTAGCATATTGTCCTTCAGCCGTTTCTTCAGACAACTCAATATTCAATTGATTCTGCGGATTATTTTCCATAAATTTTTTTGTAAAACTACGTGTTTTTATGGCATACAAAATACGTGAATCCACAGGATTTTACAGACTTCTTAATTCATTTTATAAATGTTATTCTCCCAACTCATACTGTAAATTTTGCCAGAGAATTTCTAACTAATTTTTCTTTTCAAAAAAAATACTGAACTCAATTTTGAACAGAATTTTAATAACCGAACATTCATTTAGTTCAATTTTATTTTTTGTGTACCAAACGGCATTACTACTATTAAGCTTTTCTTGCGTCGCACTCTTCAGCTTTTTGTTCTTTACTGGGCAATAGTCTCCATACAAGCAGGCTTGTGTTCCGCTTAATGCAACTAAAAGTTTTCCGGCTTCCAACATCTCTACTGCCTATTGCCCACCCGCTCAATAGCATTACTGCCGTACAAGTGAGTGACACAACGATGCTTAACAGTAGCACTACCGCCGAAGCAAAAAGATAACAACGGACACAGATACACTAAACTACACCGGTAACACGCTACATCTGAACCACAACTCAAAACCCCATAATCAACTGCGCCTTCAACTCCGATTTTTTGCTACCACTAATAACATCCAATCCGGAGCCAATTATTTCTTTATTATTATAAATAGTCTGGTTCCATTTTATCCAACATGACATATCAAATTTCGATTTCCTACCCATTCCAAACATGGATGTCAAATCGATTTTGCCATTCACATAATAATGAAATCCCTTATCAAAAAACTGCGGTACCGAATAATTATACAGCATATCACTTTCGTATGCATATAACCGTGAGTTATAACCATCTGTTTCAAAATGTTGTAGCCGCACATTTCCAGAAAGCTTTGCCGAATGTTTATAATCACATTGCACATACATCAGAAATCCATGTTCATTGTAGCTTCCGTTATTATCGTACCACATAGTTTCTACACGATTACTTAACCTGCATTTTGCCGATAACTGCAACGAACTTTGCAAACGCAGATTGTTTTGAGGAATTATAATTAAACCTTTCGCGACATTACCTGGCTCCGCAAAACTTTTTTGTTTCGCTTTCGATTTGTACAAAATACTCAACGAAGATCTCCTGTTTGGTGCGTATGTACATTGCAATAAGTAATCTCTTCCTCCGGAAGGCGCATCTACAAGATATTTCAACCAGGGAAAGCTAAATACATCCGCCGACAAATCAATGCGTATAAACGTGGACGGCTTCAACGAAATTCCCACATACATACCTCTTTCATTTCCCGGAAAACTATTCTCCGTAAAAGCATTCGCATACAATGCCTGGTAAGCTTTCCCCACCGCACGATACACCAAAGCCGCATCAGCAAAGGCTCCCATACTTATGAGCAATCCATTCACAAAAGCCTTATTCATTTTCTTATCAAAAGCAGCTTCGCCAAACAAATGAATGTTCCTATAAGTATAACTGTAATCAACACTCGAATTATTCCAGTTAGTGGCATTTAAAGCAAAGAGGTTATATGGTTTATCATCCTTATGAAATGAACGGGAAAAATTGTACACAACAGTGTTCAAAGTTATATGCCAGTTATCCTTTCTAAACTTTAACATAGCGCCACCGGCCATTTGGCGCATACTATTTTTATCACTCAACTCCGCGTTTGTACGATGATAGCCTGATGTTTGAAATGATGAAATATGATCTTCACCGGCACTATCCGATACTATATTTCCACTAAGATCTCTGTATGATGCAAACATACCTGCCGACCAGTTTTTCTTCTCAATGGCTACGGCAATACCCCTGTGAAAATTGTACGGCCCTGAAGAATTGTAAGGCCGCAAAAAAGCCGCTTCTCTTTTCACATTCAATACAGAGGAGCTTTTTCCAAAAGCAAGACTTTGCCACTGAATTAAACCCTGTCCCATATTCACCGTAAAATCGCCTAATGCCAATTGCTTTATAATACCAATATTTCTTGCGAAGAAATGAAACGAGTAAAAATCAAAACCATTCTTTTGCGAGCCTTTAAAAAATTCCTCACCGGCATCTTTGGCACCCAGCATTCCATACTGCAGCAGGTTATTGTAGTTGTACTTATAACGCACAAAAAACCTGTCGCGACTTCCCAGATAATGGCTCGCTTCTTCCCTTTCAGGCGTTTTATAACCTTTAGCTTGTTCCGCTATTTTTCCATACCTGAACAAAAGTGTATTGGATCCACCCGCAAAACGTTTTCCGAAGGAAATAAATTCACCTCGATTATCCATTACTGTTATATACGGCAAAAGACTTTTGATCAAATAAATATCCCATAATGGAACCGCCTGTAATTCATAAATGCTTATAAGATTTCCGGCGAGCTTTCTGTAGCTGAGAAAACTTTCAATTTGCGGCCTGCTAAGCAGGTGTAGTTCTATCAAATCGTTTTCAGTTGCATAGTTGAGGTTAAGATGACGACGTTTATAAAACTCCAAGCTTTGCCAATAACTATCGTCATCCACATTTTCATCAGTATTTTCAATTGCTGTTTCTATTTGAGCTTCCATCATTTCTTCCGGTTTTTCTTGGGCATGCAAGCACATTCTGCAAATAAAAAACAGCGCGACGAACAAATATTTCATTCTCCTGTTTTTTTACTGCTTTGAAAAATCAACATTATTGCCGGAGAAAAACCCAACTGCCTGTGATATGAAGTAACAACATCAAGCCTCAAACAATGCCATGTTAAACCCGCGCCGGCAAAGTAATTAGCTGTAGCAGCACTTATGCCGGCACGCACTAAAAACTGTTTTATGAAGCTATACTGAAATGACGCGTTTACATTTACGGGCTTATCCTCTTCCTTCGCAATTTCAGCACTAATAAGAAACTGACCGGTAGGTTCATAAGCAATTCCGCCTGCATACACGGAAGCGAATTTTTCAGCTTTGTTTTTTCCGAAAGTGCCGCCCACCGGGTTATACACATGAAATCCGGTATTAACTTTTTCAGAAACCGCATATAAAACACCCAACTCAAAATTCACAGCGGTGGCAGCGCCATAACCGGCAATTCTTACATGATTATAATTCACCTGCGCCCCAAGTGAAATATTTTTAAACAGTTTTAAGCCGTATGCAAGCCCGGCCTGCATTTCACTAAACTGATCATAACCGGCGTAGTGCATATTCATACCTATGCCCGCATTCTGCAACGGTGTAGCCGCGACCACATGGTACGAACTCAATTCAGCTAAGTTGAATCTTCTTTCATTGTAAACTCCGGCGGCGGTGCTTTGAATGTTGGCAAGTGCGGCCTGATTGCCGGAAAAAGAAAAGACGTCGGTTAATTTTCTGCCATAAGCGGTAGCGCCAGTGTACTGGTTACTAAGCGGCGAACGGGTGGTTTGCGCCAAACTGACAGCAGCAAGGGATAAGGTAAGTATCTGAAAAAAAATATGTTTCATCAGATACGGTGTTGTTTGTAGCTAAGTAAAAGCATTTAGCAGAAGTAATCAAAAAAAGTTTTCTGCAAGCAGTTGGCAATAAGTAAGTTACTGCCTGCAATTTTTCATACATTCACATTCTAATTCATTCACATTAACAACAACCAAAATGGTCAAAAGCTTTATGATCGTATTGTGTATGCTCACAGGTTTAACATGTATTTCACTTGAAAAGAAAAAGCATCGTGTGCTTATTTACTCAAAAACCGCAGGATTTCATCACGAATCCATCGCAGCCGGTATTCAAGCGATACAAAAAATGGGCCTGGAAAATAATTTCAAAGTCGATAGCACTACAGACAGCACATTCTTCACTTCAAAAAATCTAAAAAAATATAACGCTGTTATTTTTTTAAACACCAGCGGCAATGTGTTGGATAATAACGGGAAAGCGGCATTTGAAAAATACATCAGGTCCGGTGGGGGTTTTGTGGGCGTACATGCCGCTTCCGATACGGAATTTGACTGGGAATGGTTTAACAGGCTGGTTGGCGCACAATTCAAAAATCATCCCCATCAGCAGGATGCCGTTATGCACGTAAAAGACAAGTCATTTATAGCCACCAGGCATTTACCTGAGGTATGGAAACGACATGACGAATGGTATAATTTTAAAAATATCAAAATAGATGATTCGTACAAAATACTAATCACCATTGATGAAAACAGCTATAAAGGCGGTGAAAACGGCAACCTGCATCCTATAAGCTGGTGCCACCCTTTTGAAGGCGGCAGATCTTTTTATACCGCTTTAGGACACGGAAATGAAGCTTACAGCGATCCGCTGTTTCTACAACATTTGCTGGGAGGAATTAAGTATGCTGTGAACGGGATTAATGAATAATTAATAATATTAGATAAGTGATCAATGAGGTTGCTTCATAATGAGGGAAATTAACTTTTTATAAATGAATTTCAAAACCAATTATTAGAATTGTAAACAGGTAGGCCTTGTTATTTATTGCCGAATAGAATTACTTCGGCACAAGAGTGCGACGCAACGGCCGCCCAATAGTAATTCAAATGCCGGTCTCATAATAAGCTGTATGTCTTACATACAGCTTATTAATAAATATCAGGTCCAAAATATTAATCCATTATCTTAACTTCTGCTTCAATTATATTATTAGCCGGCAATGTAGCCATCGAATATGTTTTATACCCACCTGAAAGATTCAGCACATTATCAAATCCGTTTTGCACAAGGATCCTGTACGCCAGGTAGCCGCGAAGACCAACCGCACAATAAATGACAACTTTTTTATCCTTCGGAATTTTATCCAGGTTATTCCGCAAATCATCTAAAGGAATATTTATCGCTCGTTCAATATGGCCAAGTTCAAACTCAGATCCTGTTCTTACATCCAGCAAAAACTTTTTCATATTCACATCACGCCAATGAATGGTTTTCACTTTTCCTTCCAAAATATTTTCAGCCACGAACCCCGCCATATTTACAGGATCTTTTGCGGAAGAATATGGTGGCGCATAAGCATGCTCCCAATCGCTCAGTTCCTTAACCGTTCCCTTACGCTGAATGACTCCTGCAAGCATCTCTATGCGCTTGTCAACCCCATCAAAACCAATCACCTGCGCACCAAGCAATTGACCGGTGTGTGGTGAAAAAACAATTTTTACCGATAGCGGCAATGCGTCAGGATAATAACCCGCGTGTGAAGAAGAATGCGTGTAAGAAGAAACATAATCAATCCCTTCCCGCTTTAAAAGCTTTGCCGACGCGCCTGCAGACGCCACAGTAAGATCAAATATCTTTGCAATGGCTGTACCAATAGTACCATCATATTCTTCAACATTTTCATCAACAATATTATTTGCGGCTATGCGTCCCTGTTTGTTTGCCGGTCCGGCCAAAGGAATAAGCGAAGGCTTTCCGGTAACAGGATTTTTCACTTCAATTGCATCACCAACCGCATACACATCCGGGTGAGAAGTTTGTAAATATTTATTTACCTGTATCCCGCCAAGAGCGCCAATTGCAATGCCCGCGTCTTTTGCAAGCCGGGCATCCGGGCGAACACCAATACTCCAAATTACCATATCAGCCTGCAACCTGGCGCCACTTCTTAGTTCCACTTCTATACCATTATCATTTTCTTCAAAACCTGCCACACCTTCCTTCAATAAAAGATTAACGCCTTTTTCTCTTACATGCGCATGTACAATGGCAGCCATTGAATAATCAAGCGGCGCCATTACCTGGTCGGCCATTTCCACAACAGTAACATGAATTCCGAGTTTATGAAGGTTCTCAACCATTTCCAACCCAATAAAACCACCACCCGCGACTACCGCTTTTTTTACATTACGCCGCCCCACATACTCTTTTATTTTATCAGTATCCGGAACAGATCTAAGAGTAAAAACCATCGGGCTATCGATCCCTTTAACAGGCGGACGCAGTGGCTCAGCACCTGGAGACAAGATAAGCTTGTCATATGTCTCACTGTAAATTTCTCCTGATGATAGCTTTTCAACAGTTAACTTTTTGCTTTCAATATCAATCGATTTCACTTCTTCGTTCACTCTCACTTTGATGCGAAAACGCTTTTCAAATTCCTCGGGAGTTTGTATAAAAAGTTTATTGCGATCTTCTATTGTATTTCCTATATAATAAGGCAAACCACAATTAGCGTACGAAATATAGGATCCTTTCTCAAACAAAATAATTTCAGCTTTCTCATCTAACCTGCGCAAACGCGTAGCAGCACTAGCTCCGCCAGCTACCCCACCAATGATTGCAACCTTCATACTATATCAGATTTTTAATTAAGTAAAATAATATTCATTCAAAACAACCAAATTTTGAACGGTACTAATTAATAAGGTCATTCCCTTAAGATGTATTTTTATTATGAGCCAAACTGCATTGCTACTATTAAGCTTTTGTTGCGTCGCACTCTTCAACGGTTTGTTCGCTATTGTGCATTATGCAGACACACTTCTTATTCATTGACCTCGTTAATTTCACTAATGATTATGAGTGACATTCTAGTTATTGAATTCCGCGATAAGATCATTCAGCAATGAAGGAAATCGTATTTCCGCAGTTTTTATAGCTTCAATACGTTTTTTACCTTTTGCTGTTAAACCAAAATACATTTGGCGCCTGTCGATATCGCCAAGTATTCTTTTTATAAAACCTTTTTGCTCAACCGATCTGATCACTTTTGAAGCATTGGAATTGGACAGCCCCAATCTTTCCGCTAGTTCGCCCGATGAAAGATTACCTTCCAGTAACATACATAAAGCCATTGCTTCATTAAAACTTAGTTGAAACTGATCGAAAAACTGTTGTTCAAATTCTCCAATTGCACGGTAAATATCTCTCACCGAACATAATTTATGCACTTCCATACTCAATTTGTTTTCTTAAATAAATATTTTCCAGTGGAAATAAACAATGCAAAAATACAATTATTTTCCATTGGAAATAAAATACAGTGGAAATAAAATGTTAAATTCAAAATGAAATTCAGGATTCAGAAGTCAGAGAGCATAAAGAGAGCATCTGCCTCCTTAACAGTGCATACAACATTCTCAATTCTCCTTTCATTAAGTACTTTCAACTGGTAAAAGCTGCTGCCGGCATCCAAAAATATTCCCAACTATTTGTGACCTCTATTAACAATTATTATCTTTTCAATAATTTTATCCGCCTAAAGGATAAGGAGAATCCGTGAAATAAATATTACCACTGGTAAAAATCAAACTTTAAGAATGCAGAAACTTAGCATAATACCTGTCGATCTATTACAGCAATATCGCAATCATGTAACGCCGCAATTGCAAGTTTTATTTGATGAATTAAAAGATGGAGAATTATCAACTACTACATTTAGCTTTTATACTTCAGTATCAACCGTGTATTCAAGTAAAATTGAAGGAGAAGATATTGAATTGGATAGTTATATAAAACACAAACGATTTGGCATAGCCTTTCAACCCGATTACACAAAAAAGATTGATGACTTATACAATGCATACATCTTTACACAAGAACATGAGCTAGGAAAAAAAAACATTTTAAAAGCGCACACGATTTTAACAAAGCATCTTTTAACCAAGCAACAGCAAGGAATGCACCGCGCACAAAACATGTATATAATCACTCCGGAAGGTAGCTTTGAATATGTAGCAGCAGCCCCGCACCATGTGGAAAAGCTAATGGAAAGATTTTATAATGACATTGATGTATTACTTAACGAAAAAATGAGTATAGAAGATGTATTCTTCTTTGCGGCTATGATACATCTGCTATTTGTAAAAATTCACCCATTCAATGATGGAAATGGGCGCACAGCAAGACTTTTGGAAAAGTGGTTTTTAACACAAAAACTTGGTACCAGAGCACGGTTCATCCAAAGTGAAAAATATTATTATCAACAACATCAAACTTATTACAACAATTTACGGGCATTGGGTTTAGAATTTCAATCATTGGATTACAGTAAAGCGTTGCCCTTTTTATTAATGCTTCCTCAATCATTAACAATGCGTTCTTAATGCATCCGTACAAACTAAAAAAGTCTCAAATGATATAAACATTTGAGACTTTAATTTTAGTGCGGCAGAGGAGATTCGAACTCCCACGCCCGTTAAGGCGCTACCACCTCAAAGTAGTGCGTCTACCAGTTTCGCCACCGCCGCAAGGGAGTGCAAATATAGGCCCTATTCCCGATAGGAATATAAATTTTTTTCAAAAAATTATCAGTACACATCAAGCGATGAATCTATACTAAATTTTCTTTAACGCTTTACGGTCTTTGAGAAATTTTTCAAACTCCTGCAGGCTGTAGCTACTAAGGTTTTTATTCCTGGTCAGCCCGCCTTTTTGCGCTGCCAGCACACCATACTTCACATCCTGAAAGCCGGAAATATAGTGAGCATCGGGATCAATTGAAACAATGGCACCTTGCGAAACCGCATATTCTATCCAACTCCAGTCAATATCCAACCGCCGAGGATGCGCATTTAATTCTATTACAACATTATTTTCCACACATGCTTTTATTATTGCTTCATGATCAACCGGATAACCTTTTCTACTCAATAAAAGCCGGCCCGTCATGTGACCAAGAATTGTAGTATAAGGATTTTGAATAGCATTCAAAAGACGCGTCATAGCCTTTTCCTGCGGCATACCTAAATTGGAATGAACAGATGCTATTACAAGATCGAATGTTGAAAGTACTTCATCGGTATAGTCAAGTGATCCGTCGTTCAGTATATCGCTTTCTATACTTTTAAATATTTTGAAAGGATGCAATTTCGCATTTAGTTCATCAATATATAAATGCTGTTCACGAATACGATCTTCCTGCAAGCCCTTAGCATACGCGGCAGTTTTGCTGTGATCGCTTATTACAAGATATTCGAAACCCGCGTCTTTACAAGCCTTGGCCATTTCTTCAATTGTGTTCACGCCATCGCTCCAATTGCTGTGGTTATGAATTATACCTTTTATATCAGACACCTGAATAATATCGCTGAAATCGCGTTGCTTTGCTTTTGCCACAACAGAACCGGAATCTCTTAAATAAGCAGGTATAAAATTTAACCCAAGCGAAGAAAAAATTTCATTTTCAGCACCTGGCGTTTCTATTCCCGGCCAGCCTTTTTCTTTTTGTAAAGCCTCGTAAAACACAGGATCGGCACTTGTTTGCAACAACCTGTGATAAAAGTTTCCTTGGGTTGCCGTATAAAAAACAAGCAAAATATTTTCAGATCCTTTGAAAGAAATCACATCAGTTTCCTCCAGCACAACCATAAAATTCTGTTGAACAAAAAACGCCTTCAATGCCACTACATTTTTTGTAGTAACAAATTCCAGTTTGCTTATAATTGTTTGCTGTCTTCTAAAATCTCCGGTTAGTTCAACCGCATCATCATGAAACGCGTTTGTAAGCGAAGCAATTAACTGTTGTGCATAATTTTCAATCTCGGCATATAAATAATTCCCTTTGTTGCGCATGTAAAACTCAATGTTTTCCTGTACACTTTTCTGCGTTTTTTCGCCAAAGCCTTTATATAACAGCAGGCGGTTTTCATTGCATGCATACAGCAGTTCGCCCACCGATTCAATATTCATTTCCTTCCAGATAGTTGCGATTTTTTTTGGCCCCAATCCTTTTATATTCATTAACTCAATCACACCTGCCGGTGTTTTCGCTATCATATCTTCCAGCGCCTGCAACTTACCGGTTTGCAGTATTTCAATAATTTTTTTGCCGGTCGATTCGCCGATTCCTTTTAATGAAAAAAGTTTTTCCGGCGTCATATCGCTAAGTGGCGTCGTTATTCTTTCAATATTAAACGCCGCTCCACCATATGACTTTGCTTTGAAACTATTTTCACCGTGTATGTCCATAAGCTTTGCAAGCAAAGAAAATTGGTCGGCTATAGTATAATTATCCATTGACATATTCTGCATTATTTTGGTTAAGTGAAGATAGATCGTTAAGCTTGAATAAGGAAATGAGAATTGGAGTTATCCGAGGCCGGAAATCAGACAAACTGAAGACAGAGCCTTCGCTATACTTTACTCAGCATAAAAATAGGCAATGGTATTTGGGCATCAACTGCACGGCTACTATTAAGCATCGTTGTGTCACTCACTTGTACGGTTGTAATTCTCTTCAGCATATTGAAGCATTCATGCAAAAATTTATACTGCGTATAGTATAACAACTAAGAAATTTCTCGCTGCGATCGCCGCGAGAAAATAAAAAACCGCTGATTCAAATTGCCCAATAGCATTACTACCGTACAAGTGAGTGACACAACGATGCTTAATAGTAGCACTACCGACGGTTACAAAAAGTGATGAGTAATGAGTTTTGAGTAATGAGTTTTGTCACGTCCTTAAAAAAGTAGACAGTTTTTTAGTTGATTATCACGCACCTGGCGCAACCGCGGTAACTGAGCCAAGTGAATAGCCAAGCTTGTGCCTTACCGGCAAATTGCTTCTTCATTGGTTGTTGGTGTGCATTCGCACGATAGCTACACACACATGCAACAACGGCAACTGCCAACCATTCCTGTTTAATACAGCTTCTCTACTGCCTACTGATTTCTGACATCTGATTTCTAACATCTGACCTCTCTTCTACAACTCTTCTTTCAAATATTATTTCTAATTTCAAATCCTAATTTCCGGAAAGTATGTTTAAGATCTGTTTAATAGAAGACGAAATTAAAGTTGCCGATTTTATAAAAAAAGGACTTGAAGAACACGGGTTTCAGGTGGATGTAGCAAGCGATGGTTTGGAAGGACAAAAAATGGCGATTAACGGGAATTATGATCTCGTAATTCTTGATATTATGTTGCCTTATATTGGAGGCATTGAAGTATGCAGGCTAATACGTCACGAAAATAAAAAGGTGCCGATACTAATGCTTTCAGCGCTGGGCACTATTGACGATAAAGTGGATGGGCTGGGCGCCGGCGCGGACGACTACCTTGTTAAGCCTTTTCATTTTAAAGAGTTACTGGCCCGCATTGAAGCGTTGAGCAGAAGAAATAATTTTTCGCAAAATGAAAACAGGTATCTTGAGTTTCATGATATTACTATTGACCTGTGGAGCAAAACCGCTGAACGTGCAGGAAAAAAAATAACACTAACGGCAAAAGAGTATGCGCTATTGGAGCTGTTTTTACGCAATCCAAATAAATTGCTTAACAGGGAATATATTGGAGAAAAAGTTTGGGGTATCAACTTCGATACCAATACCAATGTGATAGATGTGTACATAAATTATTTACGCAACAAAATTGACAAAGGTTTTGATAAAAAATTAATTCAAACCGTGATAGGAATGGGCTATATTTTGAAAGACTGATTTGTACTACAAGCTATTGAATTCATGAAAATAAAAAACAGGTTATCCTTAACATTCACATTAATAAGCGCAGCAATCATACTAAGTGTTTTGGTTGTCATATACTTAATGTTCTATTCATTTGCACACAACGAGTTTTATGAAAAGCTGAAGGACCGTGCTAACGTGGTAGCGCAGCTTTACCTGGAAGCAGATGAAATTACCGAGGATTCACTACTGCATGTAAAACAAAAATTCCTCGATAAACTTCCTGATGAATCTATTCAATTATACAATAACGATAATAGTCCTGTTTTTGTAAAGGAAACTAAAAAATACTGGAACAACGAGATTCTTGCACGCATAAGAAAGGAAAAATATATGCAGTTTGCAATGGGCCAACGGCAAATTGTAGGAATATATTATCTCGATAACCAGGGCGACTTTGTAATACTTGTTTCAAGCATTAATGAAGATTTTCTAAAGCAAAGAAACGAGATGATACGGGTAATGGCAATGGTGTTTTTATTAGTAACCGCCGGGTTATTCTTAGCCGGCCGTTGGTTTGCAGACAGAGCGCTAAGCCCCATAAATAAAGTGATCAGGCAGATGAAACAAATACGTGCCAACAACCTGCACTTGCGGGTAAATGAAGGAAAAGGCAAAGATGAAATAACACAACTTGCAAAAAGCTTTAACGACTTATTGGAAAATCTTGAAAATGCGTTTGAGTTGCAAAAAACATATGTAGCCAATGCATCTCATGAATTACGAACTCCGATTACGTCAATTATCGGAGAAGTGGAAGTGGCCCTGCAAAAAGCAAGAAACGAAGAAGAGTATAAAAAAGTATTGCACTCCGTTTTGGTTTCCGGTGAAGAACTAAAAAATACAGTTTCCAGCTTAATGGAGCTTGCACAAGTAGATATGGAATACACCAAACCATCATTAACACCGGTAAATATTGATGAACTCGTGTGGCAATTACAGGAAGAATGGAATAAAAAAATTGGCGAGAATAGTTTTATTGTAACCATATCAAACCTCCCCGAAGATCAATCGTTGACGACCATTCAGGCAAACGCTTCATTACTCAATATTGCTCTGAATAATGTGATCAGTAACGCGTTCAAATTTAGTAGCAACGAACCGGTCGCCTGCGATCTTTATGCTGATGAGAACCTTATTCAGCTTAAAATATCAGATCACGGCATTGGCATTCCGGAAGAATCGTTAACTAAAATTTTCACATCATTTTACCGTGCTGATAACTCAACTGCATTTCCCGGAAACGGAATTGGCCTGTATATAGTTCACAAAATCATTAAGCTTTTTAAAGGAGACGTCCTAATTGAATCGATCGTTAATAAAGGAACAACTGTAACAATAAAGTTTCCGCATGAATAGAAGTAAGATATCAGATGTATTGCCAGTACTCCTACACTGCCTACTGTGTACTGCCTACTGCCCACTGCCAACCGACTTCTAATCTCTTTTTAATCTCGCTCTAATCTCCTTCCAATTTCGCGAGAATAGTTTTGTACCACATTTTTCAAACTATGAGTACCAGGCTATTTTTCAGCATATTAATAATTAGTCTTTTATCAGCATCCGCCCCGGCCCAGGAAAGTTTATCAAATACCGCCCCGGCCACAAGAGATACCATTACGCTTACAATTAAACAAGCGGAAGAACTATTCCTAAAAAACAATCTCAGCCTTATCACGCAGCGTTATAACATTGACGCGGCAAAAGCGGAAGTAATAACTGCAAAACTTTTCGATAATCCGGAAATAAGCTTTGAAACTATTCTATATAATCCCGCTAACCATAAAGTTCTTGATTTTGGGAAAGGTTATGGAGAAGGCACCAATCAGCTTAATGCATCCCTTTCACAACTGTTTCGAACAGCCGGGAAACGCAATAAAAATATTCAATTGGCAAACATAAGTGTACAGCAGGTAGGCTACCAGTATTTTGATCTGTTGCGAACATTGCGTTACACGCTGCGAAATGATTTTTATACCATCTATTACCAGCAGCAATCCGAGAAAGTATATGCAGATGAAATCAATTCGCTGCAAAAAACACTTGTTGTTTTTGAACAACAATTCGCTAAAGGGAATATCGCTAAAAAAGAAGTGCTCAGGTTAAAATCGCAATTGTATTCACTTCAAACGGAATTGAATTCCTTAAAAGATGAAACGGAAGACGTACAAAGCGAATTAAAACTATTAACACGCCTGGACCCCGCCACGTATATAAAAACCATTGACGACACCGCATTGCCTTCCAAAGACGAAATTTCCAAAACCCTGTATTCTACTTTAATTGATTCTGCCTATGCAAACAGAAACGATTTAAAAATTGCGCAATCTTCTATTGATTATAGCAATCTTAATTTAAAACTTCAAAAGGCAATGGCTGTTCCCGACATTACCGTTTTTCTTACTTACGACAAACAGGGAAATTACCAAAATAACTATAATGGCTTGGGCATTTCATTTCCACTACCCTTTCTTAACAGGAACCAGGGCAATATTAAACAAGCGAAAATCGCAGTAGAAACCACCAAAACAGAACTATTAAATCAACAAGATCAAATACAAAATGAAATTGCTAACGGATATGAACAAGCGATAAGACTGGAAAAATTATTCAACTCATTTGATCCGCAATTTCAAGCCGATTTCAATCAACTCATTGTGGAAGTCTATAAAAACTACGAAAAAAGAAACATAAGCCTTCTTGAGTTTCTAGACTTTTATGAATCGTATAAAACCAACACGCTGCAAATGAATAATCTTTTACTGAGCAGGCGATCAACATTGGAGAACCTGAATTATGTAACCGCAACTTCCTTTTTCAATAAATAACAAACCAAAAATATGCACGAGCTAAGAAAAAAATATAATTACATACTGACAGTTTTCATTTGCGTATGCCTAATGACGGCTTGCTCTGATAAAAAAGAAACAGTAGACAACAATTCAAACAACGGAAAATTTAAAGTAACCGATTCATTAATAAACAGCCTTGTTATTGATACCATTCAATCCGCGGACGCCATTTCGCAATTATCACTTTCAGGAAAAGTTACACCTGATGAAGACAAGATGGCAAAAATATTTCCGCTGGTAAGCGGCATCGCAAACGATGTGCACGTGCAGCTTGGAGATGTTGTAAAAGCCGGACAATTGCTGGCTAACATGAAAAGTATGGAAATGGCAGGCTACACAAAAGATGTGATTGCTGCAGGTGCAGATATAAAAAACGCGAAAAGAAATTTAAGCGCCACAGAAGATCTGTATAAAAGCGGAATGGCTTCGCAAAAAGAATATGATGAAGCAAAAAGCAATTACGATAAAGCTTTGGCCGAACAAAAAAGAGTAGCTTCTATAACTGCTATTAATCGCGGAGCGGCGGATAACTATATACTGCGTTCGCCAATTTCCGGGTTTGTGGTAGAAAAAAATCTCACCAACAACATGCAGGTGCGTGCCGACAATAGTCAAAATCTTTTCACCATCGCTGATCTTTCAACAGTTTGGGTAATGGTGAATATCTATGAATCAGAAATCGCTAAAATTAAAATTGGCGATAACGTAAAGGTTACGACCCTATCATTTCCAGACAAAGTGTTTGCAGGAAAAATCGACAAAATATACAACATGCTTGATCCTGAAAATAAAGTGATGTATGCAAGAATAAAGATCAGCAATCCTGAATTTCTTTTAAAGCCCGAAATGTTTGCCACTATTGAAATTAGTTCGGTTGCGGGAGAAACGCTTCCGTGTGTCAATACGAATGCACTGGTGTTTGACGATGACCGCTATTATGTGCTAGTGGTGGAAAGCAACAATAAGATTAGGATTCAACCTGTTGATATCGCGAAGAAAATTGAGAACAGAGCTTATATAAGTAAAGGAATACAACCCGGAGACAAAGTGATCTTATCAAGACAATTATTCCTGTATGAATCATTAAAAGAATAACCTGTTTGAATATTTTTTTGATACCAACATCAGTTTTTCATGGCGTCATCGTTGCGTCGCATTTCGTTCATCTGTAGTTTTTCATGGAAGCGGTGGGTTGCTACACAAACAGTTTTCAAAAAAAATTTCATTCCCAAAAAATTGTTTGAATCAACTATAGGTCTTGTTCATTAAACACAATGTTGCCATGAAATACAAAAGATGAAGTGATTGCGACGCAACGATGATGCCATGAAAAACTAAAGCCGGTATCATAATAATTACCACGCCTAAAATGCACAAACAGCAAGATTAATCATATACACAACTATGAATAAGTTTATTAAATCGGTTATAGGATTTTCGCTCAGGAATAAATACTTTATTTTTTTTATGACGTTCCTGCTGATGCTGGCAGGTTATATATGTTTTAAAAAAATCAGTATCGACGCGTATCCTGATGTCACCAATACTTCCATTACCATTATCACACAATGGCCGGGCCGCAGCGCGGAAGAGGTAGAAAAGTTTGTAACACGTCCGTTGGAAATTGCAATGAATCCAACACAAAAGAAAACGCTTATACGTTCATCTTCTTTGTTTGGATTATCGGTGGTGAAAGTAACTTTTGAAGACGAAGTTGATTATGCCTTTGCAAGATTGCAAGTGAATAATCACATTGATGATGCAGATCTGCCAAACGGCATACAGCCTGAGATACAGCCGCCATACGGCCCTACGGGAGAAATATTCCGTTATACTTTAACAAGCAATAAAAAAAGTGTACGTGAACTAAAAACTTTGCAGGATTGGGTAATTCAAAGAGAAATAAGATCGGTGCCCGGCGTTGCGGATGTGAACACTTTTGGCGGCGAAATAAAAACCTATCAAATAACCGTTGATCCACAAAAAGCGCTACAGTACGACGTTACAGCCACAGAACTATATGATGCGGTTTCAAAAAGCAATATCAACGTAGGTGGTGATGTTATAGTACAAGGCAGCCAGGCGTATGTAGTACGCGGCATTGGCGTGCTTAATGATATTGATGAAATAAAAAACATAGTAGTTGATAATATTAAAGGCACGCCTATTTATGTAAAAAGCATCGCAGAAGTAACAGAATCGGCGCTGCCTAGGCTCGGACAGGTTGGGCGCGATAAAGACCCTGATGTTGTAGAAGGAATTATTGTAATGCGTAAAGGAGAAAACCCCAGCGAAGTAATTAAAAATCTGAAAGTAAAAATCGATCAGCTCAACACTTCAATACTTCCCGATGATGTAAAAATCAATACATTTTATGACCGCGAAGACCTTGTAAACTTCGCAACGCATACTGTGCTGCATAACATGTTTGAAGGTATTTTGTTTGTTACCATCATCGTGTTTTTGTTTATGGCAGATTGGCGTACAACCATTATCGTTAGTATCGTTATTCCTTTATCGCTGCTGTTCGCTTTTATATGCCTTACGCTAAAAGGAATGTCAGCTAACCTGCTATCAATGGGCGCTATAGACTTTGGTATAATCATAGATGGCGCGGTGGTAATGATGGAAGGAATATTCGTAGTGCTTGATAAACGGGCACATAAAGTGGGTATGGAAAAATTTAACAAGCTAAGCAAACTGGGCATGATCAAAGAAGCATGCCTGGTGAATGGTAAAGGAATTTTTTTTGCAAAGCTGATCATCATTACAGGATTGCTGCCCATATTCAGTTTTGAAAAAGTAGAAGGAAAAATGTTCTCCCCACTTGCGTGGACGCTGGGCTTCGCGCTGTTGGGTGCGCTTATACTAACGTTCACTTTGGTGCCGGTATTAGGCAGTGTGCTGTTGAAAAAAAATGTTAGAGAAAAACACAACGTGTTTGTAGAGTTTGTATCACGTAATGCGATGCGGTTGTATAGCCTGTGTTTCAAAAAAAGAAAGATTGTTTTCCCCATTGCATTAGCCATACTCGCAATTAGTTTATACTGTTTCAAATTTCTTGGAACAGAATTTTTACCACAACTAAATGAAGGCGCGATATATGTGCGTGCCACAGGGCCTTTAAGCACTTCGCTGGAAGGCTCTGTAAAGCTGGCCAATGAAATGCGAAAAATGATTGCGACATTCCCGGAAGTAAGGCAGGTGATGTCGCAAACGGGGCGGCCAAACGACGGCACAGACGCTACAGGATTTTACAATATAGAATTTCACGTTGACATATACCCTAAAAATGAATGGAAAAGCAAACTAACAAAAGCGGAACTGATAGAAAAAATGCAGCAAAAGCTTTCTGTTTTTCCCGGTATTAATTTAAACTTTTCACAACCCATATCCGACAATGTGGAGGAAGCGGTTTCCGGCGTGAAAGGCTCCATAGTAGTAAAGCTTTTTGGCGACGATTACAAATTCATAGAAAAAGAAGAAGAGAAGATCTTCGATATTATGAAAAAGGTAAATGGTATTGAAGATCTCGGTATACTTCGAAACCTCGGCCAGCCCGAACTACAAATAAATCTTAACCAGGAAAAAATGGCGTTATATGGTGTTACCACTTCCGATGCAAATGCTGTGGTAGAAATGGCCATTGGCGGCATTTCCGCCACACAAATTTATGAAGGTGAAAAAAAATTCGACCTGCGCATCCGCTATCCTGAAGATTTCAGAAACAATGAAGAAGCGATCGGAAAGCTAATGGTGCCTTCATTACGCGGAACAAAAGTGCCGCTAAAAGAAATTGCCGACATCAAAAAAATAATCGGACCAAGTATTATTTACAGAGATAAACACATACGTTACGGCGCTATAAAATTTTCCGTTCGCGGCCGCGATATGGGCAGTACCATTAAGGAGGCGCAAAAAAAAGTGAACGAACAAATCAAACTACCAAAAGGCTACTTTATTGAATGGGCGGGCGATTTTGAAAACCAGCAGCGTGCCACCAACAGGCTTGCGCAGGTGGTACCCGTAAGCATTCTGATTATATTTTTCATATTATTCATTCTATTCGGCTCCATCAAAGATTCGCTGCTGGTATTGAATAATGTGCCTTTCGCCATTATCGGCGGCATATTCGCGCTGTTGCTTACCGGCATCAATTTCAGCATTTCCTCCGGTATTGGGTTTATTGCATTGTTTGGTATTTGCGTACAAAACAGCGTTATACTCATCACCAAATTCAAAAGCAATATTCACGACATGAAGTACAACACTTCCTGGTCATTTGGAGATGCATTACGCAATGGTGTGCAAGCCCGCATAAGACCTGTGATCATGACTGCGTTAATGGCCGCGATCGGGCTGCTGCCCGCTGCAACCTCCACCGGCATTGGCTCGGAAACATCTAAACCGCTAGCAACGGTTGTAATCGGCGGGCTCATTTCCGATACACTTTTCAACCTGTTTATATTTCCAATAGTATTTTATTGGTCGTATCGTAAAAGCGTAAGCGCTACAATAGCAGGAAGAGCAAAAGCATAGAACAATATTTCTCCTATGAATCCTGGTAGCTGTCTCAGCAATGAGACAGCTATTTTTTTGGGAGACCGGCTTCAGAACCCTGATTGAGCTTTGGTTGCGACGCTCCGTTCATCAGTAGAATATATATTGAACATTGGTATTATTAACAAGAACCGTATTTAAACCTGGCTTTATAATGAATTAAATATTCGAATTGACTGGAATAGAATGTGATCTCATATCAGTTTTTCTACTGTACAACATTTCAACATTTTCATTCCGCTACATATTATTATCGCTGCATTTCCTTTAAAATATCATAAAAAAATCTCTGCATCAATCGGGCCTCTTTAGTACTTATAACAATCTCACATTTTAGCCCATACCGGTATTGAAATTCTCTTCCTGAACTTGTTATTAATCCATTTGGCAGATCCACAGTAGAAAGAAAACCCGTATCCGAGGGAATATTTGATATGTATTGCAAAGTGCCATTTACAAATCCATATTCCTGGTAAGGGTATGCGCCAAATCTGATCTGTGCTTTTTGACCGACATCCAGTTTGCCAAAGTTTATTTGCGACAAATTAGCTTGCACGTAATATTTAGTATCATCAGGGTTAATATAGCCCAACAGTTTTCCGGGTGTTAAAAACTGGTTTTCCTGCAGTGGTACAACAAGCACCACTTTGCCCGAAACCGCGGCTGTAATTACATACCTGTTTTTCCATGCATCTACTGCACTTTTTAAAGTATGCAAAGCCTGTTCAAAAGTATTTTTCTGCAGAGAGATATTATGTTCTAACTCATCAAGTTCTTTTTGTTTATTCAGCATCTGCATTTCGTTATTAAGTATAGAAATGTCTGCCTGTGGTTTGGTCATTTGCTTATTTAGGAATTTACTCATTTCTTCTCTTAACTCCTGCTTTGATATTACTTTGTCGTTATACAATGAGTTGTTTGCTTCATAACTTTCAGTGGTCAGTTGCAAGTCTTTCAGTGATAATTTTTGTTGTTCTTCAAGAGCTGTTTGCAATTGCCGAAGGTATGATTTGTCTTTAATCAGCTGTTGTTGTTTTTTATAGCAGTAACCATTCACAAAAAAATCATTGAATTGTTGCCAGGCTGCAACAAACTGCTGATAGGTAGTTTGAACATCTCCAAGCTGAAGCATTTCGCTTTTGAATAGCATTGATACTTTCCCCATTTCATCAGTGGCAAGTAATGCTATTGCTTTTGTTAATAAGGAATCCAACCGGAGAATTTGTAAATGACTTCCTGTACTTTCTATCCACCCGATTATATCCCCTTCATTTACAGATGAATCATTTGCCACAAAAAGCTTTACCAACTTTCCTTCTGTTTTTGGTATTATTTCTTTAGGAGCATTGGAGGCAGTAAGTATTCCATTTGCCTGCATAACATCATTATATTTTACAAACCATGTTGCCAGGAATAAAAGAAAAAGTACTCCAAAAAAAATAAATAAAGCCCATCTTTCCACGAAATGTGGTTTATGTGATATGAATTCCTGCACTTCCTCCGAGCGCCCGGGCTTTTGTGCATCCAGGTTCAATAATTCATCTCCTGTTATTATATCGGTAGTTTCAATTGCGTCTCTTTTCATGTTGCTATGTTTAATTTGCCAGCTCCAATTGATTTTTTACCAGTTCATAATACATGCCATTTCTGAAGATCAGCTCATCATGCGTGCCTTGTTCGGCTATTTTGCCTTCGTGCAGTACCACTATGTTATCCGCGTTCCTTACAGTACTTAACCGGTGTGCAACAATTACAGCAGTACGGTGTTTAAAAAAAAGGTTGAAGTTTTCTACAATGGCTTTTTCGTTGTTGGCATCAAGTGCATTTGTAGCTTCGTCAAAAAACAGGTATGCAGGGTTTTTATAAATAGCACGTGCTATAAACAATCGTTGTTTTTGTCCCTGGCTCATACCCACACCATCGGCGCCTACTTTAGTATAAAATCCGTTTGGTAAAGCCTCTATGTGGTCTAATATATTAGCGGTTCTGCAGCTATTGATGAGCTTGCCATAATTTCCTTCTTCTTCACCCACAGCTATATTGCCCGCTATGGTATCATTAAAAACATACCCATCCTGCGATACGCTGCCACATTGGCTCCGCCAAAACGAAGGGCTTATATACTTTAAATTACTGTTGCCCACTTTTATCTCACCTTCTATTTCATTATAATACTTAAGCAGTAATTTCAGCAAGGTTGTTTTGCCGCTACCGCTTACTCCAACGATGGCTGTTATTCTATTTTCCGGTATGGTTAGTGTTATATTTTTCAAAACAGGATCATTGCCTGCACCGGGATAAGTAAATGACAGGTTTTTGATGTATATACTCTTATCCTCAGGAAGATTTTTAACATAATTATTATCCGGTACTTCTTCAGCTTCCAGGTTGTGTATCTCATTCAGGCGTTCCATACTTATTTTGGCATCTTGTGCGCTTTGTATAAAACCAACTAATTGTGAAATGGGAGCGCTTAACTGCCCGATTATGTATTGCACTGCCAGCATGGTGCCAAAAGTCAGGTGCCCTTCAATTACCATTTTTGCTACCAGAAAGGAGATCACAAAATCTTTTCCCTGGTTGATGAGTAAAGCTCCGGATGACTGCAACTGTCCATAGTTAAGGCTTTTGAAATTCAGTTTAAAAATCTGTGCCTGTATACTTTCCCATTCCCACCTTTTCAATTGTTCGGCATTGTTCATTTTTATTTCCTGCATGCCTTGTATCAATTGCAGCGTTGCATTATTCTCCTTTGCCGACATATGAAATACTTCATAATTAAGTTTACGTCTTATTCTCAAAAAAAGCTGTATCCAGCCAATATAGACCGCGTTGCCAATAAGGAAAACAATAAACAACTGCGAGCTAAAGAAAATAAGAATAAAAGCATAAATAACAAAATTGAACAAAGAGAAAATAGTGTTTAACACTGAGCCCATTAAAAAGCCCTGAATTTTTCCATTATCACCAATGCGCTGCATAATATCGCCGGTTTGATGAGCGCTGAAATAAGAAACAGGTAACCGGGTGAGCTTGATCCAGAAATCAGACAACACGGAAATGCTCAGTATGTTTGATACACGCATCATAATGCGGCTTCTTACAAACTCAACACTTGTACTGCTAATGGCAAGCACAATTTGCGCTATCATAACAATGGCAATGAAATGCAGGTTTTGCGTGTTGATACCCACATCCACAATGCTTTTAGTAAGAAAAGGAAAGATCAATTGCAGTATGGAAGTAATAAGAAACGCCATAAACACCTGGAATAAAGCCCATTTGTGCGGACGCAGGTATTGGGTAATTAATCCCCATGACAGTTTTGTTTCTTTTTCACTTTCCAGTTTGTAAAATGCTGGTGTTGGTTCCAACAGCAATACAATACCAATGTTTTTGTCTTCCTCATTTTTGGAGGACAGCCAGTGTTTTTTGAATTCATCAATGGTATAAATAATAATTCCCTTTGAGGGATCGGCCACTTTTGCTTTTCGTTTACTTATTTCAATTAATACTACAAAATGATTTTGATCCCAATGCTGCACACACGGCAAAGGCGCTTCGTATAGTTTTTCGAGAGTTAGTTTTGCACCCCTGCTTCTGAATCCCAGGTTTTCCGCGGTTTCACTTATACCTAACAGTGACACACCCTGTTTATTAAAACCTATCTTTTGTCGGAGAGTGGATGCCGTGTAATGCTTGCCGTAATATTTGGCTATCATGCGAAGACATGTAGGGCCACAGTCCATAGCATTTAACTGACGGTAAAAAGGAAAGCTCATTCGTTATTTGATTTAGGGGATAAGTATGAGAGCCGAGGTTGGAAAAAATTACATGGGATTATAAAAGTAGTTTGCTTTAGTGAAAAAAAAATTTTTTCACTAAAGTTTTTTATAGAAATTTAGTAAATATTAGGTTCCTATTTCTATTCTTACTCTACCGATAAAATTACCTTTAAACCAAGTCTCATGTCATTACAACGTTTCATGGAAAAGATTAAACGGATTGACAGCCTTATTTCAAAGAGAGCGACCGGTAATCAAAAAACACTAGCCAAACGTTTAGGCTTAAGTGTTAGCACAACAAATGTATATCTGAAAGAAATGAAAGAAGCAAATTTTCCAATTAAATACTCTCGTGCTGAAGAAACATATTATTATACTAAACAGGGTAGAATGGTAAGTTGTCTTTTTGAAGAAACACTTAGCGCAGAACAAATGAAAAGTATTGAAGGTGGAATAATGTATTATTCCTATTGGCAATCCGCAGTGTAAAAATTCGAGCTGTAACATTTTTTTAACATTTCATTTGTTCACTCCGATTATTTCAGAGTGAACTGTTAGAGCTTTGCAATAATTAACGATAACGAATGCTGCATAAAATCTTTTTCCCTAAACAAAATTGTGTTAAGGCCACACAACTCCTGGTTGCAGAACAGCAGGTAAAAATTTCTCCCGGCACTATTGAAAAGGAATTGACTGATCACCCGGATTATCCCAGCCTTTTAAGCGTAAGTGATGTGCTGAATAATTATGGTGTGAAAAATGTAGCGTTTAAAACAGATATTTCCAAATTAGATAATATTCCTGTTCCCTTTGTTGCGGTCTTAAAGGATACAGAGAGTCGCTATGATTCAATTACAGTAGTAAACAAAGTAAAAAACAATACTATTACTTATTTTGATAGCAGATCAGATAAATGGATAAATGTTAATAAAGCTACTTTCAACTCAAAATGGCCTTCCGGTATTGTGCTGATGACAGATGAGGAAGATGTGGTAGGAGAAAAAGATTATGCTAATAAAATAAGAGAAGAAAAAAGATTACAGGCAGTCACTTATGCAACATTCCTATCATTACCGGCTTTGGTGCTAATAGCCGCACTATTGGCAATTATACAATATGGCATAGCTGCGGTTTATCCCGCTTTATTTATGTTGATTACACTTGCTGGCTGTATTGCGGGCGGATTACTCATATGGTATGAATTAGGTGAGTATAACCCTGTATTACAGCAAATATGTACGGCAGGTAAAAAAGTAAATTGCGGTGCCATACTCAATTCAAAAGCATCAAAAATAATGGGTGTAAGCTGGAGTGTAATAGGGTTCAGCTATTTTGCAGGAAGCTTGTTACTCATGTTGTGTAACAACATGCTTACTCCACAAACACAGTTTACTGTGGCTTGGTTCAATGTATTTGCTGTGCCGTATGTGTTCTTTTCAGTTTATTACCAGTGGCGCATAGCAAAGCAGTGGTGTGTGCTATGCCTTGCAGTGCAAGCTTTATTATTATTGCAATTGGCTGTGGCTATGCTGGCAGGATGGCACACTATCGTAACTTTTAACACAACTATTGTAGGTTCATATTTTATACCAGTTGCTTTGATGTATATAATTCCTTTTATTGCACTTACTCTCCTTTTGCCTGCATTGCGTACTGCCAAAGAAAGTAAACGAAACAAAGCTGAATTCCAAAGGCTAAAGCATAATCCACAGGTATTTGAAGCATTGTTGGCTAAACAAAAAACAATTACAGAAAGTACGGAAGGACTAGGAATCACATTAGGTAATCCATATGCGAAACATAAAATTGTAAAAGTGTGCAATCCCTATTGTGGCCCATGTGCTAAAGCTCATAAGCCAATAGAAGAATTGCTGCAGAACAATCCTGATGTACAAGTACAAATAATATTTACAGCAACAAATGAAAACAACGATGCCAGAACTCAACCAGTAAAGCATTTATTAGCAATAGAACAATGCTATAACAAAGAGAAACTAGTAGAAGCCTTAAATGCTTGGTATACACCCGAAAAAATTGAGTACAAATATTTTGCAGAAATGTATCCATTAGACAATGAACTTAAAGAGCAAATTGAGAAAATTGAGGCTATGTCAAATTGGTGTAAAAAAACAGAAATTAAATTTACTCCTACTTTTTTTATAAATGGTTATCAGTTACCTGAAACATATAACGCCACAGATTTAAAATATTTCCTTGCAATCTAAAAATCGTAAGAAGAAATGCCTTTATGCGCATAAAGAACTTTTTACCTAACAATTTAAATATTCTCAAAATGAAAAAATTAAAATTAAAAGCATTACAATTAGGAGCATCTGAATTACTCAAAAGAGAACAATTAAAAAATATCATTGGAGGTAATGATTATTATGGAGCAGGTGATATTCCTAAAGATGCCTGTAACTGTAATAGTAAAGATGACTGCGGAAAAGATCAAACTTGCGGTTCTGATTGCGAAAGAGGAGATACAGGAAAATATGGGCACTGTATTCGATAGAAGTATGTCGCACACAGGCGATTCTTGTTCAGATTTGCCTGTGTGTTCTAAAATTTGTAATGATGAAATGTTCTACGTTTCTTTTTCTAAGCATATATATATCCTTATCATCATTTGCCACTTCGGCTAATGACAAATTTTTCGATTCAACAATAATAAAGATTCATGTTTTAAATAGAGAAAGTGGGATACTTGAATTGCGTTGTCCCGGAGGCACTAAAATTGTGAGATTCATTAATGGTAAGACCACCTTATCATTGAGTCTTAATGATGTATATGAAATGCGTTTGTTAACTAAGCAGAAACCCAAAGATTGGGAAGACATAAGTATCATAAAATTCTTAGGGGAACCTTCAACTATATCAATTACTTTTTCCCTCATAAATGAAGTTCCGACAGGAGTTGTAATAACCGGATCGAAAAGCCAAACAGAAAAAGAGCATTGGGAAAGAGAAAATAGTGATATTCTAGAAGCTAGGGAAAACAATTGGAATGCATTTCAAGAATTAAAAAAAGTAAGTGATAGTACTTTATATAGAATAAAGGAAAATGTTTTGGGTGCTGAGTTTGATTCAATTTTTAATATAATTGGTCACCGTGTCGGACAATATGTACAAGCGCATCCTAGCTCTTTTTTTAGTAGTTACTTATTGTATCACTATCATAAAAGAATACAAGCAGATTCTTTAGCTTTGTATTACTCAAAACTTTCATATTTTGTTAAAGAAGGCAATTTTGCGGTAGCCGTATTTGATTATTTATTTACGTTAGACAATAATGGTTTTAGAGAAGAACAATCATTTGGTAATTTACCTGCGCTTAAGACAGCAACCAATCTATTTGATTTTTCATTTATTGATGAGAATAAGAAAACAGTTGAGTTACACAGGTTTAAAGGGAAACCCACTCTTTTATTCTTCTGGGCTACTTGGTGTGCCGGTTGCCATAAGGAAGCAGATAAAATAAAAGAATTAATACATTTATTTAAAAACGATTCAATTAACTTCCTTTCCATAAGTATTGATAAGAGTTTTGAGATTTTTAAAAAATCAAACAAAAAAATAAATCTCCCTTGTATCACATTGGTGGACCTTCGAAATGAACTTCGATACTTTTATCATTTTCTTTATGTTCCTAAAATAATATTAGTAGATGCGACTGGTAAAATAATCTACGACGATGATTTTGAGAATAACTCTACTTCTTTAAAATTAATTCTAAAAAACACGCTTGAGCAATACTATCAAAAAAACGCAAATAAGAAATACGATAACATAATGTTTATTTCACTTAATTAATCCGACCTAACTTTTATAACCAAGCCGAAAATATATAACACCGCAACGCTTGAACCTAATTTAAAAAATCATTTTGCAATACGTCATTGAATAGGTTTCTCTACTTATTAGTAAAACAAACTCTGACCAGTACGAATATGACATCCTATTTTTTAGGTTTGAAATCAAGTGAAGTAAAAATAATAGACTATGAAATTCTTGCAACTAAGTACCCAATAAATGGAGAACTAAGATATCAAGATGGAAAATTAAAAGCAATGGACAAATGGCGCAAAAAAACGGAGATAACACTTACACCTACTTTTTACGAATGGTTATCAGCTACCTGAAATCTATAGTGTTGCTGATTTAAAATATTTCCTTACTGTTTAGACTCGAGTAAAACAGTGGGAGGTACTCTTTATCTATAAAAGATAAAGTTTTAATTTAAAATAATTAAACATTTTGGAATGAAAAAATTAAAATTAAAAGCGCTAGAGCTTGGTTCAAGCGAATTGCTTCAAAGAGAACAGTTAAGAAAAATTATTGGCGGCGGTTATGAAGATGGAAGACCTTGTTATTATAATTGTCAAATGTTAGAAGTGTATGCAAACGGTACGTCAAGCTCCTATACTGTAGAGATTTCAAGTGTGGATACAGATAGTTATGCACGTAATTATGCTACTAGTGTAGTTAAAAGTGGTTATGCAAAATCTTGTTCTTATAGTTGCGATACATCCGTTCCCTGCCATTCATAATTTTCAATGGTGCTTAGTTGTAAGCTAAGCACCTAACCTTAATTATTATATGAAATTTCCCAAAAATAAATCTTTGGACTTATTTTTTCTTTTTATTTTCATATCTTTTATTAATAATGGATATACGCAGAATCTTGTTGCTAATTATTCTTTTGAAGATGAAAATTATTGTGAGGCAAACATTCCATGTTCTCCCGCTGCATGGTACTCAGTTTACAACATGCCTTATGGATATGATAATAATAACACGAATATTTATAAAGGAAAACATACATTAGGTTTTTTGGTTTTATTGCAAAAGGAAAATATTAGAACATATTGGCAAACGCCATTGCTTTGTTCTTTAGAAAAAGGGAAAGAATACGATTTGAAATTTCACTTGCTTTCACCTGATATAAAATTTGATCCGAAACTGTTTAGTGCTTTTTTTAGTGAGTCATTGTTTTTTCTACAAAAGGATACCGTGTTGACTTTCAATAATTCAATAAAGATTGGACAAAACAGTATTTCCCCACTTAAGAAAAGTAATTGGGTTCAGATATCAATTCGCATAGTTGCTATGGGCAACGAGAAAGTCTTGGTGCTTGGCAATTTTAGTAGCGAAAGTAATTCTTGTATTTCGCAAAGGTATTCTGGGAAAAAGTATGTTGAATATTATATTGACAATCTCTCTCTTTTACCTGTATCACATTCAAAAGAAAAGTGCGTTATTTATCAATTTCGATTAGATTCTCTATATTCGGCTAAAGTGCGTCATAAATATTTTCAACAATCTCTATCCATAATTGTTTCCAATCCGATAATAGCAAATAAACCTTTTCAAAAAAATGACACATTAGTATTGAATAGTGATATTTTTTTTGATTTTGATAGTTATTCGATTAAAGATACTGCTTTGCTTTATCGCTATTTAGAAAAACTAGATGTTCAAAAAATAGCGTTTATAGAAGTCAATGGATATACAGATAGTATCGGAAGTGCTTCATATAATCAAAAGCTTTCTCTGAATAGGGCGATAGCAATAAAAAACTATATAATATCCTCTTTGAAGCTGAATGAAAATTTAATAACATCTGTTGGCAGAGGCATTTCAACAGCCAAAAAACCAATAGAGCAAAATAGGAGAGTTGAGATAATTATTACAAATAAATACTATAAACTTGAGTAAAAAGCAAGGGAAAATACTCAACTATGATGTCTTAATTTATTTGCTTTTGTGGTTATGAATGGAAGTACATATTTTAAAATATATCATTAAAAGCAAATTAGCAAAGGCGATTATGCTCTTTATATTGACAGGTTTAATGTTTTTACGAAAGGTGTTCAAATTTATGGGACACAAAGCTACTATGATAATACAACCGGTAAATACTTGTTCTATCCTTTAAAAGACAGCCTTAATGTAAATAGCTTAAGGATTGAAATGGGACTTGACTCTCTTGAATTTTAGGTATTTCTTGGGGAATAAACAATTAACTGTAGTAATAAATCATGAATAGCAAATACAAAATATCTTTTTGTACGGTTTCAATGAACCGGCTTTATCATATAAAACAGACATTATTAAAGAATATTCGTGACAATATATCCTATGGAAATATTGAATTTGTTGTGCTTGATTATAATTCCAAAGACAACTTGTTTGAGTGGATAAAAGCTGAAGGAAAAGAATATATTGAACGAGATATTTTAAAAATTTTTAGAACTACCGATCCTCCAATATTTGATAGGAGTCATTCGCGTAATATGTGTCTTAAATTGGCTACAGGTGATATTCTGTGTAATGTGGATGCCGACAACTTTATAGGGGTGGGATTTGCAGATTATATTAATGCAGCATTTCAACAAGAGCGGGATATTTTTATGACGGGCCATGCATTTATGCGGGATGCAATAGGAAGGTTTTGCATCAAAAAAGAAGATTTTTTGTCTATAAATGGCTATAATGAAAATATTAAAAGCTATGGGTTTGAAGATCTTGAACTATATGATCGTTTGGTTATAGCCGGAAAAAAGCAAAGAAGCATTGAGGATATAAAATTTCTCAATATTATTCATCATAGCAGTTTTGAAAGAATAGCCAACGAAAAACTTAATCAAGGACTTAAAAAAATATTTGTTGCATATATCAACCCCTACGAATCTGACTTGATTCTGCTATATGAGCATACTGCATTAAAAGTGGGCCTGATCAATTATGCTGAACATTTAAAAAAAATGGACACTGGCAAAATGGTTTCCTCCAATAGGTTTAATTTTTTGAAGAAACCATTACAAGAAGCTTTTTATTTTAATAAGGAGGAAAATATTATGAGGTTTACAAATTCTTCCGGCATGCAAGAATTAATGTATTCTCCTGGCTTTACTGAGGGATTAATTGACGCTACAAATGGGACTCATTTTTATGAAATAGCTGATGAAAAACTCAGGGATGATATAATATTGTTGTTATCTGAACTGACTAATAAGCAAACCATGATTAAATATTTAACCAGGCACGAAAAGGTTAACAAGACCGGATTCGGAAAAGGGACAGTACTTGCGTGGAACAACCACCAACGAAGTGTAATATAATTTTTGTACCAATGACATAAAGCTATATGGAAAACAATATTGCAATACTCTCCATTTATTATTCCCGAGAAGAATGGGCAACACTTATCAAAAAATGTATAATTCCCCTAATAAGGTCTATGTACTTGAATAAGGAAGATAGCGATATAAATACATTGATTAAATTGTACGGAAACAATGAACTAAACTGTCAATTAATTATTTACGGAATATCCGAACGTTTTACAGAAACGATAAACCACATTGAGAAAAGAATAAAAGCCTTTGTAGAACAATACCCTTCAAAGGAATCAGAGAGTTACAGTTTTAAACCGGGACAAGTGTTATGGATGCCACAAAGAAATAATTCCATCTTACTTCATTTTATTCCTGTGGAAAGTTATTTTAAATACCCCGGGCTACTTTTTTACCGACAATCAATTACAAATTTATTACTCGACTGGTTTGGAGATAATGAAGATGTACAATTTGAAGAAGGGGAAGTATATTCTTTTACTTTATTTATCCAGTTAATTTTGCTGAAAATGATTGCTCATCATAAGTTGCCTGTCAACTTTACGCAACTGTTTTCAGCACTTGAGGCAAGCCTGGATGTAAGTAATAATATGAGTTTATATAATGAAGTAATTGAAAACTCTTCAGCAGGCTTCAACAAAAACATTGAGCAGATTAAGGAATATTATTCCTCTATTGAATTGGAGAATGAAGAAGATGATATTTTACATCTCCATTACACAACCATTCGGTCCTTTCTTTTTAATAATTCAGGTATGTACTTAGGAGATCGCACAATACAGCTTTTAATATCTGCAGGATATGATCTGTTGGGTATGAATGGTATAACACAGTTGTATATTCAAAACATGCTTAAGGTATTTTGTTCTGAACACTTTAAAATGAAGTTAACAAAGGTGGAAGCTATTTAAAAATCTGGTGCATTATGAATAACAATCTCCAAAAAAGATGCTCTGTTATTATCCCTGTTTATCAGGCTGAAAAGCATATTTCTTTCACATTAGATTCTTGTTTAAGCCAGGCAGAATATATAAAAGAAATTATACTAATTGATGACTTCTCCATAGATAACAGTTGGGATATTTTGTTACAATATCAAAATAACTATCCGGATTTAATTAAAGCATTTAAGAATGTAGAAAAAGGAGGAAATAATGCTCGTAACTATGGGTTTTCTCTATCAACTGGGGATTATATACAATGGCTTGATGCCGACGATGCAATCATACAAGGAAAGCTAAAAGCTCAGATTACCTTTTTGGAAGCCAACATTGATGTAGATATTGCGTATTCAGGATGGCAAATGGTGGAATCTATTGACAACAACATTCTCATTTATTCTCAACTTAATCCTACTATGCAGTACTCAGATTACTTATTTGAGTTATTGAG
This sequence comes from Flavihumibacter sp., assembly GCA_031553495.1. Taxonomy (GTDB): domain Bacteria; phylum Bacteroidota; class Bacteroidia; order Chitinophagales; family Chitinophagaceae; genus Pinibacter. The sequence goes on along the minus strand of JAVBLN010000021.1, from coordinate 70,272 downwards.
AGGATATTGGCCTCCACCACATGCATATCTACTGAAAAGAAATACGGCTTCAAAACTAGCGCGAATAAAGGCATGGAACCCAATAACACGCATTTCTCAAGATTGGGAATATTTTACAAAGGCCGCTATTCTAGGTAGTCGATTTGATTATGTAGCAGGTATACATTCTATTTATTACAGAAGATTAAATGAAACTTCTGCTTCAAGGAGTATCAGTAATGAGGATAAAGCAAAGGAATCAATACGTCTATTATCGTCTTTATATGAAGAAATAAGAAATCAATCATGGATACACGAAAAAAATAAAATCCGGTATAACAAATTGTTACTTGCCCAGATACTTCGAAACTCATTATGGTATAATTTACCATTTGATGTAAAAAACGAATTCATCTCTAATGTTGATTGGAACTCGATAAAAGGTATAAAAGCTAAATTTGAAAAGTTGGAAAGCCTGAAAGATATTCTTTGATACAGACAATGTTAGTTGTACTATGCGATTAGAGGAATTGAGAATTCACCATTGTTTCGCATGCAGAGCAGCTCCTGTGCGAATGCGCACCAACAACCAATGAGTTTTTTGCATGAGAACACCTACCGCCTAATAGCATTACTACAGATGAACGTAATGCGACGCAACAATGCTTAACCGGAGTTACAAATGCCGGTATCAAAAATCAGTTGCTGGTGGTGAGGCAAACACAGAGAACTATGCGAAACAATAACAGCTTCAAAAAAATCAATACCTTACGGTGATTATTTAATATTTAACACTTTCAATTGTACCTGAATGAAACTTGTTTAGTTATGAAAAGATTAATTTTTATCTGCTTTTATTGTTGTTCATTCATCACCATCTTTGCACAGAAAACTGCATCGTCTAAAAGCTATTACATAAAAGGAAATGTTGATAGTGGTTTTAACAAGGTATATTTAGTACGCGATGCAGACAAATTAATATTAGATTCTTCAAAAATAACAAATGGTTCTTTTGTTTTTAAAGGTAAAGTAAAGGAACCATTCCTTGCTTACTTATCATTAACCATTCCCAATAAAGGAACTTATATGCCCAATTTTATTCTGGAGAATGCCAATTATACTATTGAGTTTAATTTCTTGCCAAATGATTTTTCCCTAAAAATATCAGGAGGAAAGCTCCAGGAAATATTTGGACGTTTCCAAGATATTGGAATGATATGCTTTGAAGCATCTATGAAGATTAACGATATTGTGAATGATAGCATTTTGGATGGTGCAGGCAAACAGCTTGAAATAAAGAATAGTCTGAAATCGTTAAATACATTTTTTCAGGATGAGCAAAAAAGATTATTTACAAATTACATTAATGACAATCCTGATTCATATATTACTCCTTGTTTAATTCCGTTTGTTATCAGCAGTAAAGCGGAACTTCCCTTAATGGAACAATTCTATAATAACTTAACCTTAAGGATTAAAAATTCGCTTGATGGAAAGGCTTTGTTGAAAAGAATCCAATTTAATAAAAGAAAGCTATCTATAGGCGATACCTTTAGATCATTTAAACTTCAGAATGATAATAATGAAACTTTAAGTTTCAGCAGGCCGCTTAAAAATAAAATCACATTAATTGATTTTTGGGCTACTTGGTGTGGTCCTTGTTTGAAAGAAATGCCATTTTTAGCCGATTTGTATGTAAAGTATCATGATGCCGGATTTGAAATAATCAGTATATCTACAGATAAGAGCTATGAAAGATGGTTGAAAAGCGTGAAAACCGGGAATTATTCATGGATACAGTTAATTGATAATTCAAACGAACAATTGGCTAATCACTATGGAATAGATCAAATTCCATACAACATATTGTTGGATGAAAATATGAAAGTGATAGCCGAAAATTTACACGGACAGGAACTGGAAGCAACATTGCAAAAACTGTTAACAAAGTAGCAAGATGAATTATTTGCTATAAATGATAAATAGCGAACAGCGCTTGCCGTTTTATCAATGCCATTTTAAGGACTTACCCTTGTTGCGTGTGTAAAGCGGTGCCTTTCGGAGACACACTAACACCAATGAGTTTTTTGCATCAGAACCACACCGCTAAATAGCATTACTACCGATGAACGTAATGCGACGCAACAATGCTTAACCAGAGTTACAAATGCCGGTATCAAAAAAATTATTCGCAATATTATCCTGCACGAAACTTATTAGCTATGGTTATTAGTGCAAAAAAAAGTCCTGCAAAATTGCAGGACTCATATGTTCATTTGCTGTAATTCTTATGCTTTTTTAGGAGCAGCTTTCTTTGCTACTTTTTTAGGAGCAGCTTTCTTTGCTACAACTTTTTTAGGAGCAGCTTTTTTAGGAGCAGCTTTCTTTGCTACTTTTTTAGGAGCAGCTTTCTTTGCTACTTTTTTAGGAGCAGCTTTTTTTGCTACAGCTTTTTTTGCTACTGCTTTTTTAGGAGCAGCTTTTTTTGCAGTTGCCATGTTTTTTGAATTTAAAATGGTTAGTAAAAAAATATCGGAAGTAAAAATATAAACTTCCTGGAAACTGCCAAAAAAATTTTGATATTAAATCAAAAAATATTAAGCAGTGGCTTCTACTGCGTTAACGGAAACGACCGTTTTATTATCCTTTCCTTTTCTAAACTCCACTACTCCATCAGTAAGCGCAAACAATGTGAAGTCTTTACCTACGCCAATGTTTTTACCAGGGTGGTAAACTGTACCGCGCTGACGAACGATAATGTTTCCGGCTGTTGCAGGCTGACCACCATAAATTTTTACACCAAGGCGCTTGCTCTGCGAGTCGCGGCCGTTCTTTACACTACCTTCACCTTTCTTGTGAGCCATGTTATAATGTTTTTATAATTAGTTTATGCAATTTCGTTGATCTTGATCTTTGTGTATTGAGTTCTGTGACCATGCTTTTTACGAAAGCCTTTTCTGCGTTTCATTTTAAAAGCTATCACTTTATCACCTTGCACCTGCCCGATGATTTCTGCTTTTACTACTGCTTTTACAGCTTCGCCTACTGTTAGGCTTCCGTCTGCATCTACAAGCAAAACTTCTGAGAACTCAACTTTGTCACCGGCATTGCCGCTCACTTTTGGCACGTACAATGTTTGGTCTTTTTCAACCTTGAATTGCTGGCCGGCTATTTTTACTACTGCGAACATAACTTTCCGAATTAAGGAGTGCAAAGGTAAGAGTATTTTATTTATTAGCAAACACTTATTACAAAAATGTTTTGTGCAAATAATTAACGGTTTTGCTACATTGCATACTGTAATTTTGCTATCAGTAATTAAAACTATGAAATTCAAATCATTTCTAGCCAAGCCATTTGCTTCTTTTATTCACAAACAAATTAAAAAAGGAATGGCTACAGCCCTGGATGACCAGGAGGCAATTTTTAAAGAACTTATAAAAACGGGCAGTAAAACAGTTTTTGGGAAAGATCACAAATTCGACACCATTAAGTCTTATGAAGATTTTAAAAATGCGGTCCCTCTTCGCGATTATGAACAATATAAGCCTTATATCGAATTTATAAAAGCCGGAAAGCACAACATACTATGGAAAGGACAACCCATTTATTTTGCTAAAACTTCCGGCACTACCAGCGGTATTAAATATATTCCCATCACTAAAGATTCGATAGGAAATCATATTAACTCGGCCCGCAATGCGCTGCTTTGCTTTATGTCCGAAACCGGCAAGTCGTCGTTTGCCGATGGAAAAATGATATTCCTTTCCGGCTCGCCCGATCTTGAGCGTATTGGAAATATTCCCACCGGTAGGTTAAGTGGTATCGTTAACCACCATGTGCCAAGTTATTTACGCAAAAACCAACTCCCAAGCTACGAAACAAATTGTATTGAAGAGTGGGAAACCAAACTTGATAAAATTGTGGAAGAAACCATTGATAAAGACATGACGCTTATCAGTGGTATTCCCCCGTGGATGCAAATGTATTTTGACCGCCTCTCGCAAAAAAGCGGAAAAAAAATAACAGATATTTTTCCGAACCTTACGGTAATCGTACATGGCGGTGTAAATTTCGAGCCTTATAAAGCAAAGCTTTTTGATACCATTGGAAAAACACTTCCAACTATTGAAACATATCCCGCATCAGAAGGTTTCTTTGCATTTCAGGATTCCCAACAAGCGGAAGGACTTTTGTTAAATACCAATAGCGGCATATTTTTCGAGTTTGTTCCCACTTCCGAGATATTTAGTGAAAACCCTACACGCCTAAGTTTGAGAGATGTGAAAGTGGGTGAAAACTACGCCATCATCATCAATAGCAATGCCGGATTATGGGCTTACAACATTGGCGATACCATAAAATTCGTTTCCACCAATCCTTATCGAATTGTGGTCACCGGCCGCGTTAAGCACTATATTTCCGCATTTGGCGAACATGTAATCAGTGAAGAAGTCGAGTACAGCCTGCTAAAAGCCGCAGAAGAAGAAGGCGTACATATCACAGAATTTACTGTAGCGCCAATGATCAAACAAGATGCCGGCAAGTCGTATCACGAATGGTTTGTTGAATTCGAAAACAAACCCGCGGACATATACTCCTTCGCCACCAAAGTGGATAATAATTTGCGCAGCAAAAATATTTATTACGACGACCTTATTACCGGCAATATTTTAAAGCCACTTGAAATAAAGCCTGTTCACAAAAATGGTTTTATTGAGTACATGAGAAGCGTGGGCAAGTTGGGCGGCCAGAACAAAGTGCCGCGCCTTAGCAACGACAGAAAGCTGGCTGATGAACTATTGAGGTGGACAGACTAATTAAATATCTAACTGTATACATGTTGAAGTTTTTTTTATTTATGGAACCGGCATTGGAGCCCTGATTAAGCATCGTTGTGTCACTCACTTGTACGGCAGGAATGCTATTGAGCGGGTGATGAGTTATGGGTGAGAGACAGTAGGCAGTGGACAGTTGGCAGTAGAGAAAACAGAGGTCAGAAGACAGCGGTGCTTGACAATTTATTGTATTGCCTGTACTTCAACACCGGCAACTGGCAACCGGTAACCGGCAACTTATTTCTGTTTTCTCTACTGCCAACTGACCTCCTCTCAATAACCAAACACATCCATTCTCAGGTTTGTATAATAATTCACTTTATCCTGTTGCTTCATATCGCTATAAATGGATAACAGACCATTTATGATTATCGGGTTATTCCCTTTGTTCTTTAAGAAACTTTCCAAAGTAGAAATCGCTTTTGCCTTTTCGCCCATATCATGCAAACCTATCGCATACGCATATACGAAAGAAGCGTTTGAAGATTCTAGCTGCGTTGCCTTTTGCAATGTAGCAAGACCCTCTTTCTTATCTCCCCTGCGAATATGCCATAAAGCAAGCGAATAATTCAAATCAGCATTATTAGGATGAATGCGCAGCCCTTTGTCCAGCATTTCTTTTACCTGCGGTTCCGAATTTTTCATCCGGTACACATCTGCAAGATTCATGTAAAGCCCAACAAACTTGGGGAATCGTTTTAACCCCAACTGGTATATTTGCTCCGCTTCATTTATTTTTCCCGTATTGGCCAGCAACAGTCCCTGGTTAAGATAGCCCTCCGGACGATCGCTTAAGTTTCTTTCCAACGTCATAGCTTCACTCACCTCCGCATCAAATTTTTGCCTAGTAGCTTCATCCATTTGCTGGTAAGATGGCCCCAACACATTTAATACCTGCCTTCTTACGGCCAATACTTTATCATTTAGCAATGGCGTCACTGCCGGTATCACCATATTCATCGGCAATGGAGAAATAGCTCGAAGCGCATTCAACCTTATATTAGGATCATTACTTTTCAATTGTTCTGTAATGATGTTGATATTCTGTTGTGAATAAAACCTGTTGTTAGCATCAAGGGCGGTTGCTTTTATAATAGCCGGATAATTTGCCACAGTCATCAGTTCACTCCACGCAGCTCCGCTACCTGTTGTGTTCTGCGCTATTTTGTGCATCAATTCGCCATAAGTTTTTTCTTTAGGCAGCTTGTCGCCATACCATTCTAAAAAACTCTTGTTTGCCCACGCGGTTGTCTTGTCTGTATGACATTGATTACATGCATTAGGTGTATTCATTTTCAGAGACAAATCAGGCCGAGGTATACGTATACTATGGTCTCTTCGCGGATCAACAACCATGTAATTGGTGACCGGCATATGGCAGCCCACGCAGCTTGATCCTTCGGTGTTCTTTTCATGGCGTGTATGTTGAAATACATCATACACATCTGGCATGTGACAAGTATAGCATAGTTGATTACCCGGTAATTTAATTTTCATGGAATGGGCATCATGGCAATTAATACAGGTTACACCCTGCGCATACATTTTACTTTGCAGAAAAGAACCGTATTCATAATCCTCTTCTTTAATCTGTCCGTCCACATAGTAATTAATGGTATTGATTGTGGACGGTATATGTGTTTGTAAAAACGATTCGCCATGATGATAATGGTCAGATATACGGGCAGCCCTTGCATGACAACGGGCACAGGTCTCAATCAGTTCATCATTTTTTTCAACAGATGACGGATATGCGATTCCATTTTCCTTATTAAAAGCCCATGTTACTTTTCTTGTTGCCAGGCTAAAAGCGAAACCCATTAAGCTGTCCTTCGGATCTTCCTTCTCAGCCCAAATCATATGTCCTGATGCCGGGCCATGACACGATTCACAGGAAACACGGCTTTCGTTCCATGTGCTGTGATAGGTGTTGGTATTTATATCAAAGTTTTTAAAATAGTTGGTGGTATGACAATCGGCGCACATGAAATTCCAGTTTTGATTGATATCAGTCCAGAACAATTCATCGCCGGGCATGATATTTTCTTTGCCATAAATATGAAACCATTTTTGTCCGCCTTCGTTTGCAGGCCTTGTATCCCAGCAAAAGGGCAAAGTTTGTATGCGGCCATCCGGAAAACTTACAAGATATTGCTGCAACGGTTTCCATCCGAATGTAAAGCTAACCAGGAACTCTTTTTTTCGCCCGGTAGAATCGGTAGTGCGCACAAAATATTGTTCACCTTTTTTGTAGAAATATGTAGTATCGCCGTGAAATACAAATGTGCTATTATTAAAATCACCTTTTACAGAATGCGATGAAGCGGTATCCATTGCATGAAAGTGATCCGATGTTAAGTAACTTTCAAACTCTCCCTTATGACAGCTTTGACATTTATCAGTACCTACATATGAAAATGTTTTTTTCCCGGGTGGCCTGGCTGATTCAACACAACAATATAAAACAACAACTAAAGAAATCAGTATACTGGTGGTAATAATTATTTTCATGATATTATAAAGCTATATGCCTGTATTTAAACACAAGGCTGGTACGCATATGATAATCGAGTAACTAAGATATTGATTTTAGCTGTTTTTCCAATTCAATTCTCTATACTCAATTCATATTATATTACACAAAAAAATACAAAATGTTCAAAGCTATACTTGTTCAATTCACATTCAAAAGTTGAAGTGTGCGACGCAACCAAAGCTCAATCAAGGCGCTGCTGCCGGGCTCCAAATAATAATTATAAAATTTACACTCTTTAAAATTTTGTTTGAGTGCTTGTTATTAATCCTGCATTTATTTTACTATTGAGTATTTCATTTTTATGCAAAGCCCTGAGAGCAGGCGCTGCTAGTTCTCTTGGTAAATCATTCAATTGCTTACCCGTATTATTCTTTGCCATGTTGAAAGCTTTTCAGGATAAAATAAGTTACCGAAATTTCTGATTTATCCAGCTACACAAAGCTGCAAAAATCTTTTACATTTGTTTCATGGCGAAATCATTCAGTCAGCTACGGGCCGCATTTGCACTGGCAAAAGCCAGTTTGATTGCAATGGCGCGCAGCCCTACATCTATAGTTTTTACATTGTTGTTTCCTGTTATTTTCATCGTAGTGTTCGGTTCTATGGTTGATAATACTATTGTACGTATAAAATTATCCCTTGCGCCAAGCTGTGATACAAATAATGTTGTTTACAATGCCATTACGAAAATTGACAACATTACGATTGACACCACAATAACATCTGACAAAGCCACTGATGCATTACAAAAAGGACAACTTACCGCCATATTGCGAATTAAGAAGAATCCGATTTTTTCGCAACTGCCTCCTTATACCGTAATGCTTACCACCAGCGCATCTTCCGGCGGTGCGGGCCAGTTGCTACAAATGCAGATCAACAATATAATTTCTTTTATCAACAAAGAAGCTTTCACTGAAAATAAGTCGATAGCGGTGACACATATAAAAGAACTGCCCGGTCGCGAATACCGAAAAATAGATTTTATACTTCCGGGACAATTAGGATTTTCGCTGTTGATGGCAGGGGTATTCGGATCCGCGTTTCTTTTGTTTAACCTGCGCCAGGGCCTTGTATTGAAAAGGCTTTCAGCTACACCGGTAAAACGCCAGTATATTATTTTAGGAGAAATGCTTAGCAGGCTTTTATTTCATGTTCTCAGTTTCATTATTATGGTTGGCCTTGGTTATTTTGCATTTAATTACACACTAGTCAATGGTTTTTTGACATTCCTGGAAATGCTGCTCTTTTCCCTGTTTGGGCTTATTATTTTTATGGGTATCGGTTTTATTATAAGCGGCGTTATACAAAATGAAAGTTCCGTGGCGCCAATTGCCAATACTTTTACACTTCCCCAAATATTATTATGCGGACTATTTTTCCCGATAGAAAATTATCCGCACTGGTTACAATCGTTTTGCAACATACTGCCCCTCACTTTTTTTGTGGACGGGCTTCGTAAAATAGGTTTTGAAGGCACACATATATGGCAAATGCCATGGCAGGTTACAGGTTTGGTTATTTGGGCTATAGCCATCAGCATTGCTTCTGTTAAAGTGTTTAAGTGGGAATAAAAAAAATAACGGTTATCCTTATACGATGGAAAAAATATTTTACAACGAAACATTTGAGAAGGTAAATTATAAAGAAACAACTTTTAGCACGGGCGAGTATGAAGATTGTATTTTTAAGAACTGCGATCTTTCAGAACTCAATCTTTCCGGTGTAGTATTTATGGATTGTGAGTTTGTGGATTGCAATCTAAGCCTGGCTAAACTTACAAAAACATCGTTTCGTGATGTGGCATTTAAAGGCTGTAAAATGTTTGGCCTGCATTTTAGAAATTGCAGTGAATTTGGCATGGCATTCAGCTTTGATAATTGCGCACTCAATCACTCATCTTTTTACCAAACCATTTTAAAGAAAACCGTCTTTAACAACTCACAGCTACAGGAAGTAGATTTTACAGACTGCGATCTAAGTGCAGCTATCTTTACCAATTGCAACTTTTCCGGCGCCACCTTTGAAAATACTAATCTTGAAAAAGCAGATCTGCGAACATCTTTCAATTTTTCCATAGATCCGGAAAAGAACCGTATTAAAAAAGCAAAATTCTCTTTATCGGAACTTCCGGGGCTGTTGCAGAAATATGGAATTGAAGTGGAAAGATGAGGATGATTTATTTCGTTTAGTATCTCTTCAGCCGCAGGGTGTTACTTGTCATAATGAAATCTACATTGAATAACATAACATTTCTGGTTTTCACTTCTTTTCCCTTCAACCTTATAAACAAGTCTGTGCTCGCCTGTAATACGTCGAGACCAAAAACCTTTTAAGTCATACTTTAATGGTTCAGGTTTTCCTATTCCCTGAAAAGGTGTTTTTCGAATATCATTAAGAAGCTCCTTAATTTTCAAAACTATTTCCGCATCTGTATCCAACCAATAATCAAAGTCTTCCCATGCATTTTCAGTAAATTCAAAATTCATGTTGTCAACTTTGTTATCTTATAATTTGGGTAGATTAAATTTTCGTGTTTTTCCTTTTTGCAACTGATCCAATGATGTCTTCAATCTTGAACGATTTGCAGATGTTGATAACAAGTGCCCTGTCTCATTTAGAGAATTATATTCTTTTATTGACATTATCACAACCGCATCTTCTTCTTTAGAACGAGGAACCACGATAACATCAAGTGATTTACTTACATTATCTAAGTATTTTTTCAAATTTCCTCTTAGTTGTGAAATTGAAATAGCATGCATATTGTTACATAATTTTGTACATGTAAAAGTACAAAATTATGTAACAATTCAAAAATGCTTTTGATAAATGCACCTTTCCACCTTCTTCCACCGAATAGTTAAAACATGTAGTTGCTAAGATTTACTTGCCTTTCTTTTTAGCCCCTTCAAAATCTTTTTTTCGTCACCCTCCAATTTACGTTTCAGTTTGGTAACATCTTCTGCAGGCGGAAGATTTTCAGGTTGTACACCCCGCTTTTGCAATATATCCCTTACGGCTTTATTATTATCTATATGTTCTTGAGATATTTGTCCATCACCTCTCAGATCTTTTTCCACCACATTATGGCTGGTAAGTTCTGTAGCAAAATCTTTTGCTTTAATGGTAAGAGTAGGTAAAAAATCTGCCAATGCCCTACTTGGCGGCACATTGTACTTTTGCTTCATATCAGCAGTGGTGAAACCGCCAAATAATACCTGATCTCCTTTGGAACGTATTATGGCAAAACTTTTTTCATCCACATCTCTTTCGTAAATGATACCGGAAACTTTTTTTCTGATTTGGATAACTTTTCACGAGCCGAAACGCGAGCTACATCCAACAATCTTTGCTCAATGATTTCCTGCTTTCTCGTTTGCACTGCAAAATAAGTTTGAGCGAAAGCAATTGCCGGTTTAAATGGATCGCCATTTTGTGCCACAAGATAGCAGGCGTAGCGGGTAAGGGCAATATCTTGCACTTCGCGTTGTGCTCCTTTAGCCAATCTGATCATTTTCGTGATATCACGAAAATGATCAGAAAGCGCTTCCCCGGCGGCTTCGCACGATTTTTTCGCTCTATCAATGGCCTGGGAAAAATTTCCCCAGTGGCTATATCCTAAAAACCGTTTGCAATTCGCGGGCACTCCAGCATTCAACGTCTTTTATGGTATAACAAGCGGCTTCAAATTTTTACAGTAGTTCTGCAATAAGTTCTTTTTTCATATAATCAAGGTATTGTTAGCGGTAACCTGCACAATAGCATTACTACAGTTGAAGTGAGTGACACAACGATGCTTAATAGTAGCAATACTGCTGGTCTCAAAAAAAATAAGGATCATTTTATTGTGATCCTTATTGCATTTTGGAGGTCCCGAGCGGATTCGAACCGCTGTGGAAGCTTTTGCAGAGCTCTGCCTAGCCACTCGGCCACAGGACCTTTTATGTTCCCTTTTGAAGGGGTTGCAAAAATAAGGGTATTTTTATGTTTAAAAAACATCTTTCTTCAAATTATTTAATCCTCAATTAAGTAGGAGGTATTAGCTTTGGGGAGTTGCGGATTTTTCCCCGCTAAAAATTTTTTATAATGAAACAAATTCCAGCGTCTGAACTGATTATTAATGGCCGCGGCGCAGTATATCACCTGGATGTGCGCCCTGAAGAACTGGCACATACTATTATAACTGTGGGCGATCCCGATCGTGTGGCTTTGCTGAGCCGCCATTTCGATAATATTGAATTCAAATGCCGGCACCGCGAATTTATTACCCACACCGGCACTATTAATAATAAAAGGCTGTCGGTAGTGTCCACAGGCATTGGTCCGGATAATATTGATATTGTGATGAACGAACTGGATGCTTTGGTAAATATCGATTTCGAAACCCGAACCATTAAGGAAAAATTAACCTCTCTTGAAATTATGCGGCTGGGAACTTGCGGCTCTTTACAAAAAGATATTCCTGCAGATAGTTTCGTAGCTTCTACACATGGCCTGGGTATTGACAATCTGCTCAACTTTTATCGACATGAGCAAAATGATGAAGAGAAACTGATGATCCAGTCTTTTATTACGCAAACACAGTTGCACAGCATGTCGCAGCCCTATATTAGCGGCGGTTCGGCATCGTTGCTAAAAAATTTTGTAAATGGATTTCATCATGGCATTACTGTTACCTGCCCGGGATTTTATGGTCCACAGGGTCGTGTATTGAGGCTTGGCCTTAGCAATCCGCAATTGGTGGACAAACTTACAGATTTCAGTTACGGACAACACCGCATTACCAATTTTGAAATGGAAACTTCCGCCATTTATGGCCTTGGCCGCCTGCTGGGTCACCACTGCCTTAGTCTTAATGCAGTTGTGGCAAACCGTGTGGCAAAAGAGTTTTCAAAAGACAGTGCGCAAGCTGTAAACAAACTAATTGAAAAAGTACTAGGTATTGTGAGTAATATGTAGCTAATTGACCAACTACTAACTAAATACAACAAATCTTACCTTTGCAAACAGTTTTTACTTAATAAAGTGTAAAGCAGATATATGAAACTTAATTTTTTTAAGTACCAGGGGACAGGAAATGACTTTGTAATTCTGGACAACCGCCACCATGAATATGATAACATTTCAAACAAGCAGGTAAAGTTGCTTTGCGACAGACGTTTTGGTATAGGCGCCGATGGTTTGATGCTTTTAAATAATGCCGACGGTTACGATTTTGAAATGAAATATTATAATTCGGATGGCAATGAAAGCTCAATGTGCGGCAATGGCGGACGATGCCTGGTTAAATTCGCGTTTCACCGAGGCATTACAAGAACCATTTATAACTTCATAGCAGTAGATGGCGAACACGAAGCCGAAATAGATATGGATGGCATTGTATGCCTGAAAATGAAAGACGTTAAAAGTGTACATGAAATTAATAATGATTATTTGTTAGACACAGGCTCTCCGCATTACGTGAAACTGGTAAGTGATGTAATGGCTTATGATGTATTCACCAGGGGAAAAGAAATTCGCTATAGCAACAAATTTTCGAAAGATGGCGTAAACGTAAATTTTGTGGAGCAGCGAAACGATGATGAAATAATGGTGCGCACTTATGAACGCGGAGTGGAAAATGAAACACTTAGCTGTGGCACCGGTGTTACGGCAAGCGCTCTCGTATCCTTTCACAATGAAATCGGATTTAATGAAGTAATTGTTATAACCAAAGGTGGAAAATTATCAGTAGAATATGACCGTCATAAAGACGGCAGTTATTCCGACATATGGCTGTGTGGCCCGGCACAACTGGTTTTTGAGGGAGTAATTGAAATAAAATAACAACAGGCGATTAATAATAATTCAATGATGAAATATGACTAACATGTAATAGTATTTCAACTTGTGTTTTTATTGCCGCTTATTAAGAAGCTGTTTGAGTGATTTGCAAAGTTTGGTATCCGGGCAATTGATAGCCGGAAATATCAGGCTGAAATTCAAAAAATAACTCGGGCAGCTTCAATTGTTTTATGAATAAGAGCTTTCTTTGCAATTGTTTTTGATGTGAATTGAAATTATACTTCAGGCAGTATAAAGTGTGTGATGTTTTTTGGGGGACCGGCGGTAGTGCTACTATTAAGCATCGTTGTGTCACTCACTTGTACAGTAGTAATTCTATTCAGCAAAGTGAAGCTCACCGCCAAAATTTATACTGCGTATAGTATAACAGGCAATTACAAAAACAGAACCCGGATAACGATCAAAAAGCCGGGACAATACTTATAACCTTCGTCAAAACTGTCTGTTGCAAATTGCGGAATAGTTTTATTCCGCAAACAAACCGAATTATTCATTATTAATTATTTAATACACTTGATACAGTATTTCAAAAATATCAACCACCAGATAATTGCAATCGACAAACCGGAAATCGGAGCGTGGATAAATGTTTTGCCACCTTTAAAACAGGAAGAGTTCCATGAATTATCCACCGAGCTTGATGTTCCACTCGACTTTTTAACCGACTCCCTTGATATTGATGAACGTTCGCGTTATGAAGAAGAAGACAATGTAAAACTGATTGTAATAAAAACGCCAACGGAAAACAATTCATTCAATGAAAGCGACGCGTTTTATATAACCATTCCCATTTGTATTATACTCACGCATAACCAGATCATTACAGTTAATTCGTTTGAAAATGCCGCGATAAAAAAGTTTCTGAGCACTTTTCAAAACCGTCATCCCGACAATAGAAAAATGATGGTGCTGAAAATTTTCGAGAAGGTAGTGCAAAACTATATGGCCTATCTGAAAGAGATCAACCAGCGCCGTAACATACTTGAGCAAAAGTTATACGATTCAAACCGTAATGAAGAATTACTGGAACTGATGCGCATACAAAAAAGCCTGGTATATTTTGTAACAGCTCTCCGCTCAAATGAATTGCTGTTATTAAAGATGGTAAGAACAAATTTTCTTGCGCTGAATGATGAAGAAAAAGAGTTTTTAAACGACCTGATAGTAGATGTTTCACAGGCGCTTGAAATGGCCAATACATATACCAACATATTAAGCAGCACGCTTGACGCATTTGCGAGTATCATCAGTAACAATCTTAATAACGTGATGAAGCGGCTGACATCTATCACAATTGTATTATCGTTACCCGCCCTCGTAGCAGGTATTTATGGTATGAACGTGCCGATACCTTACCAAAGCTCAGCGCATGCATTTTACATTCCGTTAATGTTATCAGTAGCTGCGTCTGTTATTTTAAGCTGGTATTTTTTGAAAAAGAAATGGTTTTAGCGAATTATTGAATTATTGAACATTGAATAAAAAAGCTCAGATCAAATATTCGCATCACAACCTAACGCATCTCAAATCTCAAATTTAAAATCTCAAATCTCCACATGTTCACAATTCGCGTTTACGGCATATTGAAAGATGAAGCCGGAAGAATACTGGTAAGTGACGAATACATCAGAGGCAGCTATTACACAAAATTTCCGGGGGGTGGTCTGGAATTCGGCGAAGGCACCCGCGATTGCCTTAAACGGGAATTTAAAGAAGAAATGAGCCTTAACGTGGAAGTAGACGATCATTTATACACTACCGATTTTTTTCAAATGAGCGCCTTCAGGCCCGATGAACAAATCATTTCCATTTATTATTGGGTGAGAGCGCTGGAACCTATTAAAGCACCGCTTCGTGATACCGCTTTCGATTTTGATGAGGCACAACT
Organism: Flavihumibacter sp.; assembly: GCA_031553495.1. GTDB lineage: Bacteria > Bacteroidota > Bacteroidia > Chitinophagales > Chitinophagaceae > Pinibacter. Next base: position 55,184 of record JAVBLN010000021.1, on the reverse strand, counting down.
AAAAATTTATGACGCCACCGGAGAAATAGAAACCTTCAGATTTATTGATCAAAAAGATTTCACACCGGAATCTGTTACTCTGCCAATTGATAAAGTTGTTGCCGGAATGATTGGAATTTGAAATTTGAAATTGGTGCATTTCTAACTTTCGCTCGTATTTTTAATATACCTGAGTACAACAAGAAATTAGTGTACAGACAAATTGATTATACAACATACTGGTATGTTGCTAAAAGCAACAGTATAGGACTGCAAGGCTTGCAGCCTTGCAGAGCGTGAATAAATGGAGAATTGAGAGTGGAGAATTGAGAATACTTTAATCACTGATTGCAAGCCAAAACAAAAGCACTCATTACTCAAAACTCAAAACTCATAACTCATAACTCATAACTTGCCCAATAGCATTCCTACCGCACAAGTGAGTGACACAACCGGAGCTTAATAGTAGCAATACCGCTGGTTCCCAAAAAAGCACTGCACATTTTATACCGTGCGAAGTATAACTTCGAGCATACTTGTAATTATTGAAATCAATTTTTCGAATAGTCTTTGTCATTTGGCATTTTTAAATTTTCAAATTTTCAAATTTTTTGTTCCGATCTCTAACTTCTCACTTTTTATCTCTGATTTCTACCTTCTACCAACTGCCCACTATACTCGATTTTACTTATTTTTACTCTGAAACAACAAATAATGAAAAAAGCATTCGCAGGACTATTTCTTTTATTGATGGTGTTATCTGCCAGTTCGCAAATAACATCAAAATACGATCAGCATGAAGCTTTCGCGCCACTATTCTATCCCGCATATGGAGATGATATTCGTACAGCAGCGGGTACTCCCGGAAAAAATTATTGGCAAAACAGCGCCGATTACAAAATTGATGTAACACTTGACGATGTTGAACATTCCATTTCAGGATCTGTAATTATAACATATAAAAACAACAGCCTGGAAAGCCTGCCATTCCTTTGGTTACAACTCGACCAGAATATTTATGATCAAAAATCGAGAAGTGTGGTTATTTACGGCACATCAGGCGGACGATGGTCTAGCCATAATTTCGATGGCGGTTATGATATAAAATCGGTACAAATAATACAAAGAGGAAAAGAAGAAAATGCTCAATACACAATTACCGATACAAGAATGCAGATAAAACTGCAAGAACCAATGAAAGCGGCAAACGATTCGCTAAAAATAAAAATTGCCTATTCTTTTAAGATTCCCGAATTCGGCACTGACCGTATGGGCAGGAAAAAGAACAAACATGGCTGGATATATGAAATAGCACAATGGTATCCACGCATGTGCGTGTACGATAATGTGCTGGGCTGGAACACGATGCCTTACCTAGGGCAGGGTGAGTTTTACCTCGAATATGGAAACTTTGATTTTACCATCAACACCTCATCAAAACAAATCGTAGTAGCATCCGGCGAATTGCAAAACCCCTCAGAAGTCTTGACCCAACAACAGATCAGCCGGTTAAAGCAGGCAAAAGAAAGCGATAAAACCGTAATGATAAGATCTGAAAAAGAAGTGACAGACCCCGCTTCCCGCCCTACTCAAAAAAGGATCACATGGCATTTCAAATGCAACAATGCCAGAGATGTGGCCTGGGCCGCATCGGAAGCCTTTATATGGGATGCCGCCAGAATCAACCTGCCAGATGGGAAAAAAGCCCTGGCAATGTCGGTATACCCCGAAGAAAGCGCCAGGGAAAAAGGCTGGAAAAGATCTACAGAATTTGTAAAAGGCAGCATTGAATATTACTCTTCCAAATGGTATGAATACACTTACCCGGTAGCAGTAAATGTGGCAGGCATTGTGGGCGGCATGGAATACCCAGGCATCGTTTTTTGTTCGCAATACGCATCCGGCACTTCACTTTGGGAAGTAACAGATCACGAATTTGGGCATAACTGGTTTCCAATGATCGTTGGCAATGATGAAAGAAAATACCCCTGGATGGATGAAGGCTTTAATACATTTATCAACTCGCTGGCCAGCAAAAATTTTAATAAAGGAGAATTTTATAATGCCTCCAGCGCCAACAGGCAAAAGAGCGCTCGCTACCTTTTCAGCCCCAATACAGAAAGTTTAATGACCATTCCGGATGTAACCTCACAATTCAATCTCCACAATGTGGCCTATTACAAACCCGCTGTAGGGCTTGAGTTGCTGCGCGATGTAATTTTAGGCCCCGAACGTTTTGATGCAGCATTTAAATACTATATAAACAACTGGGCATTTAAACACCCCACCCCATGGGATTTTTTCCATGCAATGGAAAATTATAGCGGCGAAACCCTCGATTGGTTTTGGCGAGGCTGGTTCATGAACAACTGGAAGCTCGATCAGGCAGTAACAAATGTAGAATATGTAAATGATGACTTCAGTCAGGGCTCTATCATCACCATAAAAAATATGGAGCAACTTCCTATGCCGGGAACAATAGAAATAAAAGAATCTAATGGGAAAACAGGTCGGATACAATTTCCTGTAGAAGTATGGCAACGCGGTAATACATGGAAAGCAAAGTACAATTCCACTTCAAAACTGGAGTCCGTAACACTGGATCCTGATAGTACCCTGCCCGACATTAACACCAGCAATAATGTATGGGAAGCATCCAAATAGAAGATTAGAGGTCAGAAATAAGACAGCCGGAGCAAGCTTGCGCCCTACTAATTGCAATTGAATTAATTTTTTGATACCAGCATTTGTAACTCCGGTTAAGCATCGTTGCGTCGCATTACGTTCATCGGTAGTAATGCTATTAAGCGGTAGGGGTTATCTCCTACTCTCGTAAACAAATTATTCTGACAGGCGCAAGCTTAGCCAGGTGCATACCATGCCAAAGCAGCTTAGAGTATTTGTGCCGGCAACAGGCTGATTTTTAACCACATACTTCCTTATTACCAACAACCCTCTTTCAAAAAATAATTGCCGGATTAAAAAATCCGGCAATTATATCATATTGGCTGTTATAGCAAAAAACTAGAAAAAGCCATCCTGCTAACAGGACGGCCTCTAACGATTGCTTGCCATATGAAAAAAGATACTATTTTTTCACGGTAGTGTCAGTCTTAGCTTGAGTAGTGTCAACACTAGTCAAAGTTGTATCAGGTTTAACAGTTGTAGTGTCTACAGTAACGTTTGTTGCAGAATCACCAGATTTGTTTTCTGTAGAAGCAGAGTTGTTACAAGCTGCGAAAGCACCAATAGCTAAAACTACTAATAATTTTTTCATGAGTTTCCTTTGTTTGTTAATGAATGATTTGATGATTTATACTGAAATTGAAAAAAGGTAACCCACATTTTGAAAAATTATTTTTTAATGGCTTTTTATGGGTGACTATTTGTTAATTTGAGTATTAAAAATTGAATATATCGGTGATAACAGATTCAAACGAAAAATTATTGCTTGAAGGATTGGCTCACGATGATAAAAAGGCCATAGAAACGATCTATAAACAGAATTATAATACAATTCAATCGTTTATAGTGAATAATAATGGCTCGGTTGATGACGCAAGAGATCTTTTCCAGGAAGCTATGATCGTTCTATACGAAAAGGCAAAAACCGGTGATTTCGAGCTTAGCTGCCAAATTAAAACGTACCTATATTCTGTAGCAAGACGACTTTGGCTAAAAAAGCTTCAATCACAACAAAAGTTCAGCGACCAGATCAGTCACATAGCTGAAACAGTACCAATAGAAGATGAATTGGAGAAACATGAGCAAACAACAATGAATCTCCATTTAATGGAAAAAGCATTGCTCAACCTTGGAGAACCTTGCAAAAGCCTGCTTGAAGCCTATTATCTGCAAAAAAGAAATATGGAAGAAATAGCAGAAAATTTTGGATACACAAATGCAAATAATGCAAAAAATCAAAAGTATAAATGCCTGATGCGTTTAAAAAAAATATTTTTTGCTCAATATAAAAACGAGGATTAGAAATGGAAGAGACGCAATTACTTGACGCTGTTGAAAGATATATTACAGGAGAAATGACTCCTGAAGAAAAAATGCACTTTGAACAGCTTCGTAAGAACAACCCTGAAATTGACCAGATGGTGGTGCAACACTCTGTATTTTTGCGCCAGCTTCATGAATTGGGCGATCATAAAAACTTTAAGCACACCCTGCAAAATATTCATGAAGAATTATTGCAAACAGGTGATATTAAAAATATACAACCCAAAGCCAGGATTGTCGATTTCTTTAAGAAATATAGAAAAGTATTAACAGCCGCGGCATGTATAGCCGGTGTCATCGCCCTGTCCATCAGTGGTATTGTGGCGTATTTCACCCCTAAGAGAACTGTAAGTGAGATAGAACAACTTAAAAAGGAACTATACTCCGTAAAGATTTCCCAAAAACAGACCCAAAACGAAATCAACAATTTTAAAAATAATGCCACGCCTCCGGCAAAGCCTGTATTGCCAGGTAAATTTGGTGGAACCGGCTTTATAATTGATGGCAGATATATTGTAACGAGTGCCCACGTGGTAGCCAAATCCGACTCGGTATATGTAGTGAACAAGGATAACTATTACAAAGCGGCAATTATAAAAACTGACGACAATACGGATATTGCTATTTTAAAAATTATAGACCCACGGTTCCCTGCATTTAAAACATTACCTTACGGCATTCACAAAGGCGCCTCCGACCTTGGCGAGCCTATTTTCACACTTGGTTTTCCTAAAACAGAAATTGTATACAATCAGGGTTACCTGAGCTCAAAAAGCGGTTATAACGGTGATACTACAGCTTATCAAATTGCAATTTCCGCAAATCCCGGAAACTCAGGTGGACCTATATTTAATGAAGCCGGTGAAGTAATTGGTATTTTAAGTGGTAAACAAACTACTGCAGAAGGTGTAGTATTCAGCAGTAAATCAAAAAACATTTTGGAATTGCTGGATGAAATTAAAAAAACAGATAACACTAATATCAAACTTAATTATACATCAAGTATCAAAAACCTTGATCGCAAGCAACAAGTTAAGAAAATTGAAGATTATGTTTTTAATGTAATGAGTTATTAAAATCATCTACTTTAATTTCAAACCAAAAAATAAAATAAGGCTCTCCTACTTTTGGAGAGCTTTTTTTATTACACATCACGCAGCATAAAATTGTTTACATTTTTTGTTAACCCAAACATTCATACAAGTTGTGTACATAAAAACGGTGTATGGAATGCAGCATTTCATACACCGTATTATAAACACTTGTTTTATATTTTGATGGCTTTTTAACGATTACTGCCGACTTACCTTACTTCCACAAACTTGCGGGATATTCGCCGGCAGCAACGAGCTGATTGATATTGGCCTGAACTGTTGGCGCATCTTCTTTATATGTTACTCCAAACCATTTTGCGGAGGTGGTGATCACATCCATTACACCAATTCCTTCTGTGATGAACGCATCGGCCATAGAGGGCATTAGAAATTCCGACTTCGGATTTGTAATATTTTCTTTGAGAAACTGATCGAATTTGCTTTTGCAAAGTGCGATAAAATTTGGTGCAAAGCAAAAAAAGTTCATACTCACTTTTGTGTTTTCTGCAAGAGATTCTTTTGTGCCATTATCTTCTTCAAATACAATACTGCCGTTTTCCCTGAAAATTTTAGTTCTTTCTGTAATGCCGCCCATTTCGCTTTTATCATTAACCTGAATAACGCCACGGCTTACACTTCCATTTTCGCTTAAGGTGTTGGCAAGTTCATAAGCTACCACAGCATATCTTTTATCTGAGCATTGCGTGGTAAGGAAATCATATGCTTTTGCATAAGCGTCTTTCCCATAAAAATCATCTGCATTAATTACGGCAAACGGTTCCTTTACCGCATCAATAGAACATAAAATAGCATGCGCTGTGCCCCAGGGTTTTTTACGTTCTTCCGGTATGGTATAACCATCGGTAAAAGCGTTTAGTTCCTGGTAAACATAATCCACCTCAATTTTACCTTTCAATTTGGGTTCAAAAATGGCTTTGAAATCATCTGCGAAATCTTTCCTGATAATAAAAACAACTTTCTTGAAACCTGCACGAATCGCATCATAAATAGAATAATCCATAATAGTTTCTCCAGCCGGTCCGAAAGGCTGAATTTGCTTCATACTTCCATATCTTGAAGCCATACCGGCTGCAAGAATTAACAAAGTTGGTTGCATACTCTTATTTTTGTTTCGGCCACTAAGATAATATTATAGTTTTAATGATAAATCAATGCAAGTGGGTTTAGAACAATTTATTCAATATGAGAACGTCACAACAGACAACATTTCAGCAGCTTTTGAACCGAATGCCGTTGCAGGTATAGATATGTTAAGGCTCGACAAAGTTCATCCGGTTATTTCAGGAAACAAGTGGTTTAAACTGAAATATTTTTTACAAAATACCGAAGGTAAAAAACGCATTATAACATTTGGCGGTGCTTATTCCAATCATCTTGTAGCCACCGCCTGCGCGGCACAATTAATGAATATTCAGGCAACCGGCATAGTTCGCGGCGAGGAACCCGCAAGCTATTCGCCTACTTTACAAGATGCCTGCGATTATGGCATGCAATTAATTTTTACCACCCGGCAGGAGTATAATAAAAAAAATACGCTTCTGGATAAACTGGATTTGATGCATGATGAAAACCTCATAATCAATGAAGGCGGCTTGGGCGAATTGGGTGTAAAAGGAGCAAAGGATATTTTGCTGCTGGCGCCGGATCTCTCTCGCTATTCGCATATAGTTTGCTCTGTAGGAACCGGTACCATGATGGCCGGCATTGTGTTGGGCGCATTACCACATCAACATATAACAGGTATCAGCACGCTTAAGGGTGATGACAGGCTTACGCCTCTTATCAATTCATTTTTGCCTCTGCATCACGCAGCGTTTGAGTTAAATTTCGATTACCATTTTGGCGGTTATGCAAAAAAGAATGATGATCTTCTAAAATTTATGAATCATTTTTTCGTTGCTACCGGTATAGCCACGGATTTCGTTTATTCCGGCAAATTGGTTTATGCAGTAAATGATCTTATTAACAGGAAGTATTTTCCGCAAAACGCCCAGGTGCTTGTAATACATTGTGGCGGATTACAGGGCAACCGGTCAATAACAGATGGCAGCCTGATCTTTTAAGCTGAATTTTGCAGAACAATAATAACCTTTATATAAATATTTCTCAAGCTACAGGATTTAACCTGATTCTTACAACCATGTCAATTATATTTGCCTGATTTTAAAACCGATTGATCTTAATTCATGCGTACATTCATACTATTTGTTTTTTCTTTATCAATATCCGCTGTAACACTTAGCCAGGATACCTTACCATCATTCACACTAAAAAAAATGCGGGGCCGGGTCATTGTAAGCTGGGTCAATCCATACAATGAAAACATAAGGCAGCTTAGCATTCAGCGTGCCTATGAAAATAAAAAACAGTTTCAGACTATTATAACTATGCCCGATCCCACCACTCCTCAAAATGGTTTTGTGGATCTGCAGGCGCCATATGACAGTATGTATTACCGCATTTTCATATTATTGGATAGCGGAAAGTATATATTCAGCAAACCGCAAAAACCGGTATTAGACAATAGCTTCATGGATGATGACAAAAAATACCTGTCAAATTACAAGGATAGTCCCACACCGGGCGCCCGCAGCTACGGACCGGAAAAATATATTTATATAAAAAAGCTGGACACCGTAATTGCAAGAGTGCCCGAAAGGCAATTCAGGCGTTATAAAGATTCGCTTAACTACAGAACAAGAGATACTATCATTTTCGAAAGTGCCGACACGCTTATGATCCGGCCGTTTTTTGACAGAAACGGGTTTCGCATTTCCAGGTTTGTATTCACTGAAAAAGAAGGCCGCGTAAAAATTTTATTGCCGGATGCGGTAAATAAAAAATACTCAATAAAATTTTTCGAAGAAGACAGCACCTTGCTTTTTGAAATAAAGCACATTCAGCAACGCCTGCTGACGTTGGATAAATCGAACTTTATACATTCCGGCTGGTTCAAATTTGAACTCTACGAAAACGGAGAGCTGAAAGAAAAACAAAAACTGTATATACCGAAGGATTTTTAGTTAATGTGAAAATGTGGGAAATGAATTTGAAAATGCTTTGGAAAGAGTTTGTTTTATAAATTTTGAAAAAACCGTAAGTGAGCGAAATAAAATTTATAAAATGTTCAGAAGACCATTATACCCAAAATGTGCTTCAACTTATTAATGAAAACCCTATTATACTATATGCAGTATAAATTTGCGCATGAATGTTTCGCTTTGCCGAATAGAATTACAACAGTACAAGTGAGTGACACAACAATGCTTAATAGTAGTACCAACGTTGGTATCCAAAAAAACATTGCACATTTTTATGCCGTGCGAAGTATAAAGACCTTTTTTATTATGAGCCAAACATTTGAATTACTATGAAACATTCGTTGCGTCGCACACTTGTACCGTTGTAATTCTATTCGGCAATAACAATAGGTGCCAAATGATGGCCTTATTAACAAGGGCTTCATTCAGTCACTCCGCATCCATTACATTTCTCTCATTTCCATATTAACCACATTTACCTCAAACACCTTTTCAAAATTCTTCCTGACTCTTTCCTTCGCTTCGTTATAATTTACAGGATGCCCTAACTCCTTTGCTAATGAAGTAACTTGTTTGTTTTGAATGCCACAGGGAATAATAAAATTGAAATAGGAAAGATCTGTATTCACATTTAAAGCAAAACCATGCATAGTAATCCAGCGGCTGCAACGCACACCCATAGCGCAAATTTTTCTTGCTTTGCCCGGCGTATCAGGTTCCAGCCAAACACCGGTTTCGCCAGCCGATCGTTCTCCTTTCAAACCATAATCCGCAAGGGTGAGAATAATAACATCTTCGAGATTGCGAAGATATTTGCCGATGTCTGTTGAGAATTTTTCAAGATCCAGTATTGGATACCCTACTATTTGCTGAGGACCATGAAAAGTAATATCCCCGCCACGGTTGGTATGAAAGAACTCAATTCCCTTTTGCTGCCGCTGATCCTCATTTATCAATACGTTTTCAACACGGCCGCTTTTGCCCAGCGTATAAACTGGCGGGTGTTCTACAAAAAACAAGTAATGTTTGGTTCCATCCAATTTTTCCTTATCGCCATGCGCTTCCTGTTTTATGCGCACATTTTCCCGCAACAGGTTTTCCTGCAAATCCCAAGCTTGTTGGTAGGGCATTTCACCAAGATCTTTAAAAAAAACTTCCTGCATACGAATTATTGAATTATTGAATTATTGAATTATTGAATTATTGAATGGCTGCTTCAAATACTTCTCTCATTTTCACATTTCCACATTTCCTCATATTCCTCACATTTCTCCATTACACACCGTATTCAACACACAAAAGAAAAGTTCGCCTAAAGCATTTTCAAATTTTCAAATTAGCACATTTTCAAATTCATTTTCACAGTCCTCACTCGTTTCTTTTCACATACTTTCTCCATTTTTCAATTACAGCCTGCATTTCATCTGCCAGTTCACTGTTGAAGAAAACTTCTTTCTTTGTGGTAGGATGAATGAAGCCAAGTGTTTTGGCGTGCAATGTGTGACGCGGACATATTTCAAAACAATTATCAACAAACTGTTTGTATTTGCTAAACACCGTTCCCTTTACTATTCTATCGCCACCATACATTTCGTCATTAAAAAGCGGATGGCCAATGTATTGCATATGAACCCGAATCTGGTGGGTTCGCCCGGTTTCGAGCCTGCATTCAATTAATGTTACATAGCCGAAACGTTCCAGCACTTTATAATGAGTAATAGCATCTTTGCCGTGTTCGCCTTCAGGGTATGCAGCAAATAGTTTACGAAAGCGCTGATGGCGGCCAACGTGTGCTATAATAGTTCCTTCGTTTTCCACAAGGTCTCCCCAAACAAGCGCGATGTAATGGCGCTTTACAGTATGATCAAAAAACTGTTTTGCCAATGATGTGACAGCAGGTTCTGTTTTTGCCAGTACCATTAGTCCGCTGGTATTTTTATCGATGCGGTGTAAAAGCCCAAAGCGAGGCAAATTGTCTTCTGTAATGTTTTTATTTTGTTGTTGCAAGTAATAAGCCACTCCGTTTATGAGCGTGCCATTATGGTTTCCTGAACCAGGGTGAACCACAAGTCCGGCCGGCTTGTTGATGATTATGATATCATCATCTTCATAAAAAATATTCAGCGGAATATTTTCAGGAACAATCTCTTCACCGTGAATTTCCCTTTGCGAATACACTACAATTTCATCAAAAGCTTTCACTTTATAGTTGGGGTTTACCTGTTTGTTGTTTACCAGTACCAGCCCCGACTCAATCGCTTTTTGCACTTTATTGCGTGTGGCGTTTTCAATGCGTCCAACCAGAAACTTATCAATACGAAACGGCTCCTGGCCTTTGTCGGCCTTTATAGTACACCGTTCGTACAGCTCTTCGTTTGTTTCCTCATTTGCCAAAAAATCTTCCTGCTCCCCTGCTATAGCCATTATTCAATTTTTTTCAAAAATATTATTAATGTGAAAATGTAGAAATGAATTTGGAAATGTGCTAATTTGAAAATTTGAAAATGTTATTGTTCCCATCTTTCAAACTGCCTTCTGCCCTGATTTTTCTGGCTGCTCTACCACCCACTGCCTACCAGCTCAATACACACAAAGTATAGAATAACCCAAACAATTTCAAATCTCAAATCTCAAATTCTTCAGGTATCCGGCCATTTCCTGCTGGTATTCCAAAGCCACTTTTCGGGCTGCGTCAGCAAAATCATTTTTATTGGATGCATAAATTATGGCGCGGCTTACATTTACCAACAAGCCGCAATTTTCATTCATGGCCTTTTCAGAAATATCTTTTAAACTGCCGCCTTGCGCACCCACACCGGGAACAAGATAAAAATGCCGAGGAGTAATTTTTCTTATATTAATAAATTCGTTTGGCTGTGTGGCGCCAATCACAAACATAAGATTGTCAGGAGTTCCCCACTTTGAAACTGTATTCAAAACTTTTTCATACAAATACACCTCACCGGTTTTTTGCAATTCAAAATCAGAGGCGCCTTTATTTGATGTTAACCCAAGTACAATGGCCCATTTGCCCTCATACTCCAAAAATGGAGCTACGCTATCTTCACCCATATAAGGCGCTACTGTTATAGCATCAAAAGGCATGGCTTCAAAAAAAGCCTTCGCATACTGGGTAGAAGTGTTGCCGATGTCTCCACGTTTGGCATCTGCAATTTTAAAAATGTTATCGGGAATATAATTAACCGTTTTTTCTAAAGCCTCCCAGCCTCTTAAGCCGGCGGCTTCATAAAAAGCGGTATTGATTTTATAGCTAACGCAAATGTCTTTTGTGGCATCTATAATTGCTTTATTGAACTCAAAAACCGCTTCAGGCCGGGATTGCAAATGATGCGGAATCTTAGTAATATCCGTATCTAACCCCACACACAAGTATGATTTTTTCTCCTGAATTTGTTCTACCAGTTGATCGCGTGTCATGCGGCGAAGGTAAAAGAGAAAGTTAAAACAGAAAAGTTTAGCGTATCGAAGTGCACGACACTTTTGAATTTTGCTTTTTGAATCAAATCGATCCGGTTCTTCCACCATCCACAGGAATACTCACGCCATTTACATACGCGGCAGCCGGCGAAGCCAGGAACGCGGCCATGGCAGCTATTTCGAAAGCTTCCCCAAAACGCCTGGCAGGCACCGCAGCTTCCATTTCCTTAGCCACTAATTGAGCATCGGAACCTTTGCTTTGCGCTATTCCGCTTATAAGGCTGTTCAACCTTTGAGTGTTGGTATAACCAGGCAACACATTGTTGACGGTAATGTTGTATTGCGCCACTTCGTTCGATAATGTTTTAGCCCACGAAGCAACAGCCGCCCTAATTGTGTTGGAAACTCCCAGGTTGGGTAAAGGTATTTTTACGGAAGTGGAAATGATATTAATAATTCGTCCATACGCAGCTTTGATCATGCCGGGTATAACGGCCTTTGCCAAAATTTGATTACAACCCAAATGCTGATTAAACGCTTTAATAAAAGCGTTTTCATCTGCTTCTACTATCGGGCCGGGAGCTGGCCCGCCGGTATTATTAACCAAAATATGAACAGTATGCTTCAACGTTATCTCATTGATGGCCTTGCGAACTTCTTCGCTTTTAGAAAAATCGGCTACATAATACGTATGCGCCTGCTGTTCATCTGCGTTCAATTTATGAACAGCTTCCTTAAGCAGCGTTTCATTTCTTGCAATTAAAATGCATGAAGCCCCCAGCAAAGCCAGCTCTTCAGCGCAGGCCAGGCCTATACCCTGTGTACTACCGCAAACAACAGCCGTTTTTCCGCTTAATGAAATATTCATGTATGCTTGTTTAGTTGTCAGAAGTATGAAATTAAGGAAACTGTTATTTTTTATGGTACCGGCTGCGGTATTTCATGGCATCATCGTTGCGTCGCAATCACTTCATCGGTAGAATATCTATTGAGCGGTGTGTTTCACGCAAAGGCGCAACGAAGCGTAAAGATCGCAAAAGTAATTGGCACACGGACGACACTGATCAGACTGATTTGCACTGATCTTGTTAGATTTTTATTTCGCGCAAACATAGAAGCCGCAAAGATGGTAAAACTCGCAAAACATTCAGATCTCTGATTTCTGATTTCTCTACTGCCTACTGTCAACTGCCACTTGCTCCATAGCATTCCTGCAGTACAAGTGAGTGACACAACGATGCTTAATAGTAGCACCACCGCCGGTCCCAAAAAAACATACGTTTCCTTCACCCCTTACTCTCAACTATTATTAATTATTCATTATTAATTCTTAATTACAATCAGCTTTCCACCATTTCTATCACCTTAGTGGCTTCCATATTGGCATTGCGCATGGCGATGCTTCGGGCGGCGGCTGCGGCAAATTCTTCAAAAGCTTTTTTAGTGATCTCATCTGCACTCACCATAATCGGCCGTCCGTTATCGCCGCCTTCTCTTATACTTTGCACAAGAGGAATTTGTCCCAGCAACGGAATATCGTATTCTTCCGCCAGTTTTTTACCGCCTTCTTTACCAAAAATATAATACTTATTATCGGGCAGCTCTGCAGGAGTAAAATAGCTCATATTTTCCACCAGGCCTATTATAGGCACATTAATTTGCGCCTGGCCGAACATGGCAATTCCTTTTTTAGCATCAGCCAGGGCCACATCCTGCGGAGTGGTAACAACTATAACACCAGTCACAGGTACGGTTTGCATTAACGTTAGGTGAATATCACCGGTTCCCGGAGGCATATCAATAACAAGATAATCTAACTCATCCCAATACACATCGGTCACAAACTGGCGAATAGCACTACTTGCCATGGGCCCGCGCCATACCACTGCGTTTTTTTCATCAACTAAAAGACCGATGCTCATTATTTTTATTCCATATTTTTCAAGTGGAACTATTACACCTTTTTCATGGCCTTCCAATTGCATCATCATTGGGCGTTCGCCACGTACGCCAAACATTATAGGCACGCTGGGACCATATATATCAGCATCCATCAGGCCAACTTTAGCACCATTATGAGCCAGCGCCAAAGCAAGATTGGCTGAAACCGTGCTTTTTCCCACGCCGCCTTTGCCGCTTACAACGGCTATAATATTTTTAACCTTTGGTAAAACAGCTTGCGCATCTTTCCTGTTAGTGCTTGTATCCGATACAAAATTCACCACCACTTTAGCTTCTTTGGTTACATATGTAAGTATAGCATTTATACACGCGTTGCGAATCATATCTTTAAGAGGGCAAGCCGGTGTAGTGAGTACAATGGTAAAAGAAACGTTATTTCCAACAATATCAATATCTTTTACCATATTTAGGGTTACTATGTCCTTTCCCAAATCCGGTTCCTGAACGTTGCTTAATGCACTTAGAATGAGGTCCTGCGTCATAAATCATTTTTGTTAAAAAAAGAATAATTGATGCAAAATTAACCAATACTAAGCGTAAATAATTGCTGGTTATAATAATTGAACTCCCTATATTTGAGGCAATGAAGAAAATTTTATTACTTCTGTTTATCGCGATAATTGCAATGCGCCAACAAGCTGCTGCGCAATTTGAACAAATAAAAGATTCTGTAGTGCAGCTTTATGGAATTATAATGACTGCCGACAGCCTGAAACCCATACCCAATGTGAGTGTGATGGTAAAGGGACGGGTGCAGGGAACCATGAGTAGTGAACAGGGTGTATTCTCCATAGTAGTACTTAAAGGCGACAAAATTGAATTTACCAGTATTGGTTACAAACCAAAACTGATTACCATTCCACGCGAACTGGAAGGCAACCAGCATAGCGTAATTCAACTGATGGTTACGGATACCATGTATCTGCCCGCTACCATCATAAGACCGAGACCAACAAGAGAGCAGTTTGAACGTGACTTTGTGAATGCTGATATGAAAGCCGATGCACTGGAAATTGCACGGCAAAATACAAATGAACAAAAGCGGGAAGCGCTGTCAAGAATTTTACCGCGTGACGGCGGAGAAAACGCAGGACTTAATTTAAAACAAGACGCTTCTAAAAGATATTATACAGGACAGGCGCCTCCAATGAACATTTTCAACCCGATGGCCTGGTCGGAATTTATTAAGGCCTGGAAACGCGGCGATTTCAGGAACAAAAACTGACGATTATATTAGTGGAAAGTTGAAAACTGAAAGTTGAAAGTGAGGTATGAGTAGGTGCTTTTCAAGTTATTTCCAACTTGGGATACGTAAGATTAATACATAGCCGCCATCAAAAAATAAAAACTTTTAAGAGAAAATTTATTCTGAATAATCGTTCGACTTGTTTCGAAACTTCATTCATAAAAAGTATTCTTACTTTTTTGAAGCCTTTATTTACTTATACATCTTACAATGTCAAGTATTTTCAACTTTCAACTACTCACCCATCGCCCAATAGCAATTCTACTGATGAACGGACTGCGACGCAACGATGCTGAATAGCATTACAAATGCCCGGAACAAAAAAGAAAACTATTTGAAAATTTGACGAGCTCAAAATAAAAAAGGGTTAAATAATTAATTATTTAACCCTTTGCGTGTAGCGAGAACGGGAGTTGAACCCGTGACCTCCGGGTTATGAATCCGACGCTCTAACCATCTGAGCTATCTCGCCAATGGGCGGCAAAAATAGAGAAAGCTTACTAAATGGAAAAATCATTTGCGAAATAATTTAAAAAAAATGCCTTCTGTAGAAACAGAAGGCCCTCAACGATTGCTTGCCATATGAAAAACTCTTATTAAAAAAATTTTTAGTCTTTTACTTTATGAATATATTAAGAAATACACTCATTTATTTGTCGTCATTTCAAATATACTAAAATTTAATAATTATCGATCTTAATACACTTATTTAAATTATTTTTAATTTAAATCTTTCTATAAAACTTTATAATCCAAGTATTTAATAACAATTAATTTATTGTTATTGTTTTCCATACTCTTCCAATGCTTTTTCAAGGCAATCCATAGCAGCATTTATATCATACATATTCAATACGTATGCCAATCTTACTTCCTGTAGCCCCAAACCTTTGGTTTCGTAAAAACCCGCCCCCGGAGCAAGCATTAATGTTTTGTTTTTATAAGAAAATGATTCCAGCAACCACTGACAAAATTTATCCGCATCATCTATAGGCAATTTAGCCATCGCATAAAAAGCGCCGCCGGGATTAGGACAAACAACCCCCGGCATTTTATTAAGCCGGCATACCAATGTATCGCGCCTGCGTAAATACACTTCTTTTGTTGCATCAAAATAATTCTCCGGCAAATCCATTAACGCTTCCGCACCAATTTGTCCAAAACCAGGCGGACTTAACCTGGCCTGCGCGAATTTCATTGCAGTATCCAGCACCTGTTGATTGTGGGTAATAAACGCACCCAACCTTGCGCCGCATGCGCTGTATCTTTTGCTGATACTATCCAGCAAAATAACATGTTGTTCCATACCGCTCAAATGCATGGCGCTTATATGTTCGCCCGAATAACAAAACTCACGGTAAGCCTCATCCGAAAAAAGAAACAAGTTGTGTTTTAAACAAATTTCCTTCAACGTTTCTATTTCTTCCCTGCTATATAAATAGCCTGTAGGATTGTTTGGATTACAAATCAATATCGCCCTGGTTCGCGGCGTAATAGCTTTTTCAAACGCCTCCATGGAAGGCAATGCGAAATTATCTTCAATGTGTGATGTAATAGGCTTTACCACCACATTTGCCGCAATGGCAAAACCATAATAGTTTGCATAAAAGGGCTCCGGCATTATAATTTCATCGCCCGCATCGAGGCAACACATGATTCCAAAAAAAATAGCTTCTGATGCGCCGGTCGTCACAATTATTTCGTTGTGGCCCACATCAATATTCACACGTTTGTAGTATGCGGCCATTTTTTTGCGATAACTTTCATTACCTGCACTATGACTATATTCCATTACCTTGAAATGCGCATTGCGAATGGCCTCCATCATTACGGCAGGTGTTTCAATATCAGGCTGACCTATGTTGAGATGATAAATATGCGTACCTCTTTTCTTCGCGGCTTCCGCATAAGGCACCAATTTGCGTATTGGCGAAGCCGGCATGTTGCTACCGCGACGGCTGATTGTTGGAATCGTTTGTGTCTGTTCTTCTTTTATTAACGTTTCTAAAAGCATTTGATTATAGTTGAGTTATCGAATCATTGAATGGTTACTTCAAACATTTTCACATTATATTTCTGCAGTATAAAAATATGTAAAGTTTTTTTGGCGAACCGGCGGTATTGCTACTATTAAGCTTCTGTTGTGTCACTCACTTGTACTGTAGTAATGCTATGGAGCAAATTATTGAATTATTACTCCAAACATTTTCACATTCCACATTTCTACATTCTCGCATTATACACCGTATTCCATACACATAAGAAAAACTCGAACTATCCATTTTCAAATTTTCAAATTAACACATTCTCAAATTCATTTCCACATTTTCACATTTCACACATTTTCACATTAACTACTTTTTTTCGTGCAAAAAACTTACCAATTCATCATAATCCGGTTTTAGTTTAACTGCTTTCTTTTCTCCATTTACAATAATTTTTTTACTGATTTTTTCGCCGGTAATTTTCTCAACGCTGTCGCCAAATTTCACAGGGTGAGCGGTCTCCAGTATAAAACCTTTATCCGTTGCATGTTGCAGCAAATATTGTTCTAACGCGTTATAGCCAACTGCACCATGCGGATCAAGCAGGTACTTATATTTTTCATACACGCTTTTAATTGTTACAATTGTTTCATCATCAGTAATGCTGTGGCTACTGATCATACTTTTCAAATCGTCAAACTTGTGTTGGAACAATTCCAGTATGCGAACAAAATTACTCGGACTACCCACATCCATAGCGTTCGACAATGTTGCTTTTGCAGGCTTAGGATCGTAGTTGCCATTCACTAAATATCTTGTTACCACATCATTCACATTACAAGCTGCAATAAAATGTTTAACAGGCAAGCCCGATTTATGAGCCAGCAGGCCCGCACATATATTCCCAAAATTACCACTGGGCACACTTATTACAGGAGGATTCTTTTTATCGGCCCATTGCTTCCATGCAAAGAAATAATAGAATTGCTGAGGCAACCATCTTGCCACATTAATAGAATTCGCGGATGTTAAAAACAATTTTTTGGTGAGCTCGTCATCAGCAAATGCTTGTTTTACCAAAGCCTGGCAGTCATCAAAATTGCCTGCGATTTCAAGTGCATGAATATTTTTTCCCAATGTTGTCATTTGCTTTTCCTGCACTTCACTTACTTTTCCGGAAGGATACAGTATAACCACATCCACGCCATGCACATCAAAAAATCCATTAGCAACCGCCCCACCGGTATCGCCGGAAGTGGCCACCAGCACTGTCACTTTTTCTGATCGCTCTTTTGAAAAATAACCTAAACAACGACTCATAAATCTTGCGCCCACATCTTTAAATGCCAGTGTAGGACCATGAAACAATTCAAGCGAAGAAATACTTTCATTTATTGAAACCAACGGCAAAGGAAAGTCTATTGTTTCCTTCACTATTCTTCTTAGTTCGTTCTCCGGAATCGTATTTCCAACATAAGGAACAATTACACGATAAGCGATTTCTTCATTGCTTATGCTTTCTATATTTTCCAGCACATGCTTATCAACTAATGGAATTCTTTCTGGAAAATACAATCCTTTATCAGGCGCCTGCCCCAGTATGGTAGCTGTTTTAAAATCTACAGCTTGTGACTTTCTATTAAGAGAAAAAAAATTCATTGTTTTAATTAATAATGAATAATTAATAATACTTTTTAATTAGTAATTAATAATGAATAATTAATAATACTTTTTAATTAGTAATTAATAATGAATAATTAATAATATGGGTGCAAGCATTTCATGGAAGTATTATTAATTATTAATTATTAATTATTAATTATTAATTCCCAAAGACTCCTTCGTTATTGATTGTAGTAACATACGTGAAATAATCGATACCTATTTTTTCATACACATTTTTCATTACGGTTTCCACTGCCCTGGCTTCTTTTTCGCCTTTACTAAGCATAAAAATTGACGGGCCCGAACCCGATATGCCGCCACCAAGCGCACCCGCATCTTTACTTTGCTTCTTAACTTCATCAAATCCCGGTATTAAAATACTTCTCACCGGTTCTATAATTATATCTTCAAGCGATCGTCCTATCAGGTCGTAATCACTTTTCATAAATCCTGTTACAAGCCCGGCGATATTTCCCCATTGTTTAATAGCGTCCTTCAGCAATACCTGCTTCTTTAAGATTTGGCGGGCATCGGAAGTTTTCACTTCAATTTGCGGATGCACAATAGTCACATACATTGGTGGTGCCGGTATGGAAATAATATCAAGTGGATGAATAGCGCGAATTAACGTTATGCCGCCATATATACAGGGAGCAATATTATCAGCGTGTTTTACACCCGAAGCCAGCTTTTCACCAAACATAGCCATTTGTACCAACTCATCATTAGTAAAATAATAACCCAGCAGTTTATTAGCTGCCACTACCGGCCCCGCGGCACTGGCAGCGCTGGAACCTATACCGCTTCCGGGTTTGATGTGTTTGGTAACTGTAAGCTCAAAACCAAATTCAGGTTGCAGCTTATCCATCATCGCCAGCAAAGCCACTCCGCATACATTTTTTTCAGGCTCCAGTGGTAAGTTATAATCGTCCTTGTGATGTATAATCACTTGCGGTTTATCAATGATCTTCAATTCCATTTCATCGCATGGAGCATTCAATGCAAGTCCCAAAATATCAAAGCCGCAAACAAGATTCGCCACGGTTCCCGGAGCGTGTATTTTGATACTATCGCCGGGTTTTGCATTCAATTGTTTTAATCCGTTTTTATTTGACATTAAGCAGGTTTTTAAATGAAAGATGTCAGAGATCAGAGGTCAGAAATCAGAGGTCGGATGTTAGAGATTAGATGTTAGAGTTTGTTCAACATTTTTCAGAGTGCTTACATTGCTCAATAGCATTACTTCAGTACAAGAGTGCGACGCAAGTAAAGCTTAATAGTAGCAATGCAGCCGGGTACATAAAAAAGTTGATGCTTGTTGGTTGATGGTTGATGGTTGTTAGAATACTCATCACTTACAACTCACAACTCATAACTCAAAACTCATAACTCAAAACTCACATCACACCGTTCTCAATATATCCGCGAACACACCCGAAGCGGTTACTTCGGATCCCGCGCCGGCGCCCTTTATAACCAATGGTTGCGCCGGGTAACGATTGGTATAAAACAACACAATATTGTCTTTTCCGTACAAGTGATACAAATTGTGTTGCTCATCAATATGTTGCAATCCTACACTTGCTTTGCCATGTTCATACTGCGCCACAAATTTCAGCTTGCATTTTTTGGAAACAGCTTCGTCGTACAATTTTTTGAAATGTGCTTCGTGCTTTTTCAACTCTTCATAAAACGCCGCCACATCACCATCCATACACGATGCGGGAAGAAATACATTGTTGGTAATATCTTCCATTTCCATTTTCTCACCGGCTTCGCGGGCCAGTATCATTATTTTACGCATCACATCGGTGCCGCTCAGGTCGAGGCGTGGATCAGGCTCTGTATAACCTTCGTCCTGCGCCTGTTTTACCACCTCCGCGAAAGGCCTTGAACCGTCGTAATTATTGAAAACAAAATTCAGCGTACCGCTCAACACCGCTTCTATTTTATTAATAACGTCTCCGCTTTTTCTTAAATCATTTAATGTGCCTATAACCGGAAGACCTGCGCCAACATTGGTTTCAAACAAAAATGAAACATTATATTCCCGCGCCAGGTCTTTTAATTTTTTATAATAATCATATTTTGATGAACATGCAATTTTATTGCAAGCCACTACCGATATGCTGTTGTTCAACAGAAGGTCATAGTATTTTGCAACATCTTCATTGGCTGTAACATCCACAAATATTGAGTTGCGCAGGTTGTAGGTTTTTATGTGTTCAATAAATTGCTGAAGATTTGTTTTTTTACCTTCTTTCAACATTTGTTGCCAGTTGCTTATATCAATGCCTTCGGCGCTGGTTATCATTTTTTTACTGGTAGCCAGTCCGGCCACTTTCAATTGTATGCGAAGCTGTTCCTGCAAAAAAGTAGTTTGCTGTTGCAATTGCGATAACAATTTACCACCCACATTTCCGGCGCCGGCTATAAATAGATTGATTTGCTTATAAGTAGTTTCAAAAAATTCTTCATGCAGTACGTTTACCGCTTTACGCACATCTTTCGCGGCAACCACCGCGGAAATATTTCTTTCCGAAGAGCCTTGCGCAATAGCCCTCACACTTATTCCATTACGGCCAAGCGTGCCGAACATTTTTCCGCTAATACCCGGATGGCTGCGCATATGATCGCCAACCACCGCAACTATGGAAAGATCTTTTTCTACTATAACGGGATCGACCACACGAAGTTTAATTTCATAATCAAACTGTCGGTCCACAGCTTTTCTTGCTTTAGAAACATCTGAGGTATTGAGTGCAACACTTATAGAATGTTCGGAAGAGCTTTGAGTAATCAGAATAACATTTATTTTTTCTTTAGACAATGCTTCAAACAAACGCTTCGAAAAGCCCGGTATTCCTACCATTCCGCTTCCTTCCAAGCTTAGTAGCGCAATATTATTCATACTGGAAATACCTCTTACCAGTCTTCCATTTTGCATTGGGGTAGTTTCAATCAGCGTGCCATAATCATCCGGAGCAAAAGTATTTTTTACCCATGTTGGAATTTGCTTCGTCATTACCGGCTGAATAGTGGGCGGATAAATTACTTTAGCGCCAAAGTGCGATAGCTCCATTGCTTCCTGGTAAGAGATGTGCGGAATATTTTTCGCATTTACCACCAGGCGGGGATCAGCGGTCATCATGCCGCTAACATCTGTCCATATTTGCAATGCATCCGCATGTAAAGTAGCGGCAAAAATAGCGGCAGTAAAATCGGATCCGCCGCGGCCAAGCGTAGTACCGGCACCATTTTTAGCCGAAGCAATAAAGCCGGGCGCTATATAAAGCTTAGTAAAATTATCACTT
Organism: Flavihumibacter sp.; assembly: GCA_031553495.1. Classification (GTDB taxonomy): domain Bacteria; phylum Bacteroidota; class Bacteroidia; order Chitinophagales; family Chitinophagaceae; genus Pinibacter. The sequence continues at coordinate 33,431 of JAVBLN010000021.1, read as the reverse complement.
GTAAAAAACTCGTGCACACGCTTATTGGTTTCTTCAAAATCAACTTTTGCAGCGCCAAAGCTATCGTCGGTTATTATCAATTCACGGCTGTCTTTCCAAACACAAAAAGTATGTTGGAGAAATGCGTGAGCAATAATCTGGGATGCCAACAACTCTCCAAAACTCACCAGTTTATCTTTAGTGCGGGCGGAAAATTCGCCAAGTAAAAAAACGCCGGTACATATATCTTCCAGCTCATTGCAAGTTTTTTTAACAAGGCTAAGAATGCTGCTTTGCTGCGTTACAGGAATCAGTTCTTTTACAGTTTCAAGATGCCGTTGTTCAATCTGCTGAAGTATTTCCTTGTAAGTTTCATCTCCACTCCCTGCTTTTGTACCACAATCCAGTAATGTATCTGTAACGCCTCCCAGTGCAGAAACCACTACAATTGTTACATCTTGTTTACCTGCTTTTAATACAATATCTATTACCTTCTGAATGTTATCCGCGTTTGAAACGGAGGAGCCACCAAATTTTAGTACTTGCATGAGTGTATAATAATTATTAGAAAATTAATGATAAGAACAAGGATTTCAGAATAAAGACAGCATTTTTTGCCCACCGGATAATATTGAAATGTACAACCCTTAACGGGTTGCAATAATGGCAATTGTAGCGGCAGTGTACACTGCCGTCGTCCCTAATCCCAATGTAGAAGAAATATGTAAATTAAATTGTGCCATTTTTAATGAGATCGCTAAGGTAATATACAACATCGAAATAACAATCGTTAGCATTAGATTTTTTTTAATTATTCTACAAAAAATTAAACACAATCTATAACACCAAATACTTATTTAAGTTAAGAATATTCACTACCGAATAACAACAATCAACAAATAACTTTTTTTTGTAAACCGGCGGTTGTGCTACTATTAAGCATCGTTGTGTCACTCACTTGTACGGTAGGAATGCTATTGAGCGGGTTGCCGGTGTTCCAGGAGCAATGGCACACAGATGACACTGATTAGACTGATCTTCACTGATACTTTATTTGTAAGCACGCTCTGCAAGGATAGTAACAACTTCCCAAGGTTTCATGTGTAACCGGCAACTTTCATCTGACCTCTTAACTCTCTACTGCCCACTGTCAACTGCCCACTAAAGTTCCTGCCGTACAAGTGAGTGACACAACGATGCTTAATAGTAGCAATACAGCCGGTCCCCCAAAAAAAACGCCCATTTTTTATACTGTGAAAATTTCACTTGCATCTTCGGTCTTTAGCACTTTCCGCTTTCAACTTTCAATTATCTTTGCAGTTATTTCAAACATAACTCTATGAGCCGTAAAGGAAAAGTTCTGGTTGCAATGAGTGGCGGTATCGATAGTACCGTTACGGCTCTTATGCTTAACCAGGAAGGATATGAAGTTGTTGGTATTACCATGAAAACATGGGATTATGCCACAAGTGGCAGCAGTAAAAAAGAAACAGGATGCTGCAATCTAGATAGCTTCAACGATGCTCGCATGGCGGCGGTACAGCATGGTTTTCCGCATTTTATTTTGGATATACGTGAGGAATTCGGCGATTTTGTAATCGACAATTTTGTGGAAGAATACCTTGCAGGACGCACCCCAAACCCGTGCGTAATGTGCAATACGCACATTAAATGGCGGGCTCTTTTAAAAAGAGCGAATGCGCTTGACTGTGAGTTTATTGCAACCGGGCATTACGGAAACATTCACCGGCACAACAATGGCAGGTATTATGTAAGTAAAGGACTGGATGAACTTAAAGATCAAAGCTATGTGCTGTGGGGGCTGCAGCAGGATTTGCTTAGCCGTACATTATTGCCATTAGGAAAATACCGCAAAACGGAAATACGCAAAATGGCAGAAGAATTCGGCTATCCCGAACTCGCGAAAAAAGCGGAGAGCTACGAAATTTGTTTTGTGCCTGATAACGATTACCGCAATTTTTTGAAAAAGAAAGTAGATGGCCTGGAAGAAAAGGTCGCAGGCGGCCTATTTGTTGATAAAACGGGAAAGGTACTGGGTAAACATAAAGGCTATCCTTTTTATACAATCGGGCAAAGGAAAGGCCTTGATATAGCATTGGGCAAACCCGTTTTTGTAACGGAAATCAATCCTGAAACCAATACGGTTGTGTTGGGAGACGAATCGGATCTTGAACGCCCTGAAATGGTTGTGCGCAAAATAAACTGGATGAAATATGATGCCATTTCCGATGGGATGGAAGCTGTTACAAAAATTCGCTATAAAGACAAAGGAAGCCTGAGCAACCTGTATAATTTGGCAGATGGCGGCATCAACGTTAGGTTTTACGAACAGGCAAAGGGAATTGCACCGGGACAAAGCGCTGTATTTTATGAAGGTGACGATGTAATTGGCGGCGGCATTATTCAAAGGAATAATACTTTATAACACAATATTTTGTGTTAGATAAACGTTCAAAAAGCCGGGAATACAACCGGTCGTGATATTTTTTCATCTATAATAAGTTATACTTTCATTTAAAATATAATAAGTGTTAAAGCAGCTAATTCAGGGACTGAATGTGCCCGGCAAAGGTGGTATATCGCAATGGGTTATCGCAACCCTATGCATGGCAATATTATTCACGGCATGCGATAAAAAAGATGAATACAAAACCGATCAGCTCGCCGAATACATGCCATTGCAGGTCGGAAAATATTGGTTGTACAAATTTGATTCTACCAAATATGTGAATGCCAATAAAATAATTACGCATTACCAGGTAAAGGATATAGTTGATTCAAAAACAGTGGATAATCTGAACCGCCCCACTTACATTATTTTACGTTATATACGCCCCGCCGATAATACAAGCGAAAACGCCTGGAAAACTTATGGAAGTTATTATGTAACACCCACTACTCAAACACTTGAAACTATTGATTTCTGGAATTTCAAATACCAGTCGCTGAAGCTGCCGGTGACATTGAATTTAACATGGAAAGGAAACACCTATCTCCCCGATTTCCCCTATTCTGAAGCGTTGCCGGTAAGCGCCGCTTACAATTTTACTGTTGACAACGGCATGTCTGATTGGGATTATACTTACACAGGAATCGGAGAAACGGCTAGCATAAATGGCAAAACTTATAACAATGTAATTACGGTAGTTCAGGAAGATCAATCCAGCAATTTACTTGCCGATAATGCAACTCCCGTAGATGTTAACGCGTTTGCCACAAGGGCTTACTCAATGGAAAAATACGCTAAAGAAACAGGCCTGGTATCAAAAAAATTCGAGCTATGGGAATATCAACCACCCACTGCCGCAGGCGCCAAAGGATATTATGTAGGCTTTGCCATTGAACTTCAGTTGATTGAACATAATTAGAGGTAATTCAAAACTCAAAAATTTCACAGTTCACAAGGCTTTTATACTGCGAGCAGATTTTATGCATTGATTTTTTTGGGAACCGGCGGTAGTGCTGCTATTGAGCATCGTTGTGTCACTCACTTGTACGGTTGTTATGCTATTCAGCGAATCATTGAATCATCGAACGCTCACTTGCATTTCCACATTAATAAGTTCGCACGCTTCTTACATTTTTTTAAGCAAAGCGGCAAACATGGTATCGGCTTTATTATCATAACCTTTTAATACACGCATTTCAAGCAGGGTTAAGCCCCGCTTTATTAATGTTTCCACTACGCCTTCATTTTCCTCTTTGAAAACAGAACAGGTTATGTACAACAAATAGCCGTTATTAGTAAGATTATGAATTATGTTCGAAGTGATATTCATCTGCAGATTGGTATAGTATTCTATTTTTTCTTCCGTAAAAAAGCTTAGCTGCTCCGGTGTACGGCTCCATGTGCCACTGCCGGAGCAGGGAACATCCGCAATGATCAGATCGAACGGCTGAGCGGGAAATATACTATTACGCTGTGAAAGATCTGCTGTAAAGGATTGAAAGGAATGTATATCTGCTTCGCGAAAACGGTTTCTTAAATTTGAAATAATACTATTGCGTATATCAGACACCGTAAGTTTTGCGTTCCTATTGAAATCGTACCACATAATAGATTTGCCACCGCTAGCCGCACAGCAATCCCAAACATGAATATTCTGCTTATTAAACGACAACAATTTAAAGAACAACGCGACCTGCTGCGAGCTATAATCCTGTACCACTGCTTCTCTATTAAGTGAAATTATATCTTCAATTTTTGTAGCGTTTGCAATAGCAATGCAGGAAGAATTTATTTCAGTAAAAGAGATTCCGGCCAACTGCAACTTCTTCTTTACAGTTTGCTCAAATCCCGGCCGCAGGCGTATAAAAAGATCCGGTTGTATTAAATGAGAAATGGCAAAACCATTTGCATCTATATTATCACTCAATTCATTTTTCCACAAAAAAATATTATCCAAAACGCTTTGCACATTTGTGTGGAATGAAGCGGCCACTATAGCCAGCTTTTCATCCGTATTACTTTCAATACTTTTATTCCATTCCGGCTTAAAATAACAAAGCAGATCATTATGACGATTATCGGCAAGAAACAATCCCGCCAATATTTTTTCTTCAACGGGAATATGGCTGAAAGCATTACCAAGCCTAAAAAAACAATAACAAAGATGCGTTATGGTCTTTCTGTCTTTTGAACCAAACTTTTTGTGTTTCTTAAAATAATTTTTTATCCAGGCGCTAAATGGCACTTCGCCTTTATACTGCTGTAATAATTGCGATGAATTACGTAAATAGTGTTCGAATATTTTCAAATTACGGAAAGAATAATTTTTAAGACTTTTTTATACCTGTAAGTATTCGAGCCGAATGATGTATAGTTAAAATTTTCTATCGCGAAATTCGTCCAATTTATTTCAACCATTTAGCCAGTTTCTTTTTAGCCTGCTCTTTTGTATTAATTTCGCCCCTTTTCGATTGCTCCAATCCTTTCTCTACTTTCTCAATAACAATCAACTTATCAATAAGCTGATCCAGCGAAAATTTTTCCGGAAGTTGCTCAACAGTATTAAATAAAAACGTTTTCATTCTCAAATGAATCTGTTCTTTACAAATTAGCAACCCTCACTGCTCAATAGATATTCTACAGTTGAACGGAGCGTCGCAAGCAAAGCCCAATCAGGGTTCTGCAGCCGATCTTCTAAATAATTTCCGAAAAATTTATACTGCAAAAATCAATTTACATATCCAGCAAAGTTTTCACGGGATCTTTTCCAAACAGTAACAGTTCCGGTTTCTCCAACAACTCTTTAACTCTAACTAAGAAGCCAACAGACTCTCGTCCGTCGATAATGCGATGATCATAACTCAGCGCTATATACATCATTGGCCTAACTTCCACTTTACCGTTAACCGCCATCGGACGCTCCTGTATTTTGTGCATACCCAGTATAGCAGCTTGCGGAATGTTGATGATAGGAGTGCTCATCAAAGAACCAAACACGCCGCCGTTTGTAATGGTAAACGTGCCGCCCTGCATTTCTTCCAAACTCAATTTATTGTCGCGGGCTTTGGTGGCCAGCTCTACCACTTTCTTTTCAATACCAGCCATATCAAGACTTTCGGCATTGCGTATTACCGGCACTACAAGACCTTTCGGCGCAGATACTGCAATAGATATGTCGCAATACTCATGATACACAATTGAATCGCCGTCAATGTAAGCATTCACAGCGGGCCACTCCTGCAATGCATAGCAGCACGCTTTTGTAAAGAAGCTCATAAACCCAAGACCAACGCCATGCTTCTCTTTAAATTTATCTTTATACTGATTACGAATTGCCATAATGCTGCTCATGTCCACTTCATTAAAAGTGGTAAGCATGGCAGTGGAATTTTTTGCTTCCACTAACCTGCGCGAAACAGTTTTACGCAGGTTGCTCATTTTCTCACGTCTATCCACACGCGAAAACAATTCCGCTCCGGGTCTGCGACCTGGATTGCCTATAGCTTCCAGCACATCGTGTTTCAAAATTTTTCCACCTGTTCCCGACGCGTGAATTGAAACGGGATCCACTTTTTTATCGGCTATGATCGCGGATGCAACAGGAGTTGCCTTTATATCATTCGCTATAACAGTTACCGGCGCCTGAATTACGGCAGGAGCGGCAGCAGGCGTTCCCTCTTTTGGCGCGAGGGCCTCTGTTTCGGTATTGGCGCTACTTTCAGGTTTAGCAGCCGTTTCATCAATCTGCGCCAGCACATCGCCAATCTTTAATGTATCACCTTCCGCAGCCGCTGTTTTTAAAGCGCCGGCTTGCTCGGCATTTACTTCAAAGGTTGCTTTTTCACTTTCAAGTTCCGCTATAACTTCATCTCTCTCTACATAATCACCATCGTTTTTTAACCATTTTACCAGGGTTACTTCACTTATTGATTCACCAACTGTTGGTACTTTGATATCTATCATTCGATATATTATTAAGTCAAAATTCAAAAATCAAAACGTTACAACACAAAAGAAATCATGCATGGTGGTTGTATATTTTTTTTATTATGAACCCGGCATTTGTTTTTCAATGTAGCATCGTTGCGTCGCACACTTCAACATTTGTTTTCTATTGAACAATGTCTACAACACCAAAACTTACACTTATAACTTACCGCTCAAAACCCATCTCACTTCCACCCGGAAAATTACAGACGTCGGTTTAAATAGCAAATGCCGTTTCAATTATTTCCGTCTGTTCCTGCGCATGTATTTTTGCATACCCCGAAGCTGTAGCCGCACTCGGCTGCCTGCTAATGACGCCGTAATTAATACTTTTCAAATTCATTTGCAGGAAAGAAGCGGCGCCCATATTTAAAGGTTCCTCCTGCACCCAGAACCATGTAGCTTTTGCATATTTTCTATACAATGCTTCCAATTGATTTGCCGGCAACGGATATAATTGCTCCATGCGAACAATGGCAACATCTCTCCTATTTTCCTTTAGCTGGCGTTCGGCCAGTTCGTAATAAATTTTCCCCGAACAAAATAATACTTTCTTTACTTCGCCTGCATCACCTACAAACGTGTCGTCTATCACCTCCATAAATCTGCTGCCGCTCAGGAATGCTTCCTTACTTGAATAAGTGGCCGGCAAACGCAGGTTTCCTTTTGGTGAAAAATTTATCATCGGTTTTCTCACAGGCCATATCAATTGGCGTCGTAACGCGTGAAACATATTCGCTGCTGTAGTAATATTGGTAACAATAATATTTAATTCAGCGCACATTTGCAGGTAGCGTTCCATTCTTGCACTGCTATGCTCCGGTCCCTGGCCCTCATAGCCATGCGGCAACAACATTACCAGCCCGCTCATTTGCTGCCATTTGGTTTCGGCGCCTGTAATAAACTGATCAATCATAGTTTGCGCGCCATTTCCAAAGTCTCCAAACTGCGCTTCCCAAAGCACCAGTGAATGCGGGTTGGCTAACGAGTATCCATATTCGAAACCGAGTACGCCATACTCGCTAAGTAACGAGTTGTATATTCTAAATTGTCCCTTAGCTCCGGGAATATTGCTAAGCCTGTTATAAGCGGAATCATTTATCTCATCTCTAAGAACGGCATGCCTGTGAGAAAAAGTGCCTCTACGCACATCCTGGCCACTCATGCGCACATCAAAACCATCTAACAGCAAACTTGCATAAGCAAGCAATTCACCAGCCGACCAATCAAGTTTACCTTCTTCTTTATATAGCTTTACTTTATCATGTAGTAGCTTTTCTATTTTTCGAAGCGGCGCAAAGTCGGATGGCAAGGTCATTATCGCGGTAAAGATCTTCTCCAAATCTTCCTCGCTAATACCTGTCTCCGGCGACATTTCAAAATCGGCAGGCACGGCTTTACGCAAATCGATCCACCAAAGTTCAGGTTTTTGATAAGCGTAAGGAAGCGGATTTTGTTTCACTTCGTCTAACCGTTCCTGTAAGTCGGCCCAGAATTTCTTCTCCATTTCCTTCGCAAGTGCCTGCGCATCAGGATCGCCGTTCCGCATAAGATATTGAGTATACACTTCCCGCGGATCAGGATGTTTTTCGATTAGCGCATATAATTTTGGCTGGGTATATTTCGGATCATCGCCTTCATTATGCCCGTGCCTGCGATAGCAAACCATATCTACAAACACATCACAATTAAACTGCTGCCTGAAGCGCACAGCTATTTCCGTGCATTTTACAACAGCTTCCGCGTCATCGCCATTTACGTGTAACACAGGCGCTTGCACAGTAGCCGCTAAGCTGGTACAATAATCCGAGCTTCTCGCATCTGTAAAATCGGTTGTAAAACCAATTTGATTATTGATAACAAAATGAATAGTGCCACCGGTATAATATCCAAGCAATTTGCTCATTTGCAATACTTCATATACAATACCCTGCCCCGCTATAGAAGCATCTCCATGAATGAGTATAGGAAGAATTCTGTCGTACTCGCTATTGTATATAACATCCGCTTTACTTCTTGCAAAACCAACCACTACGGGATCCACAGCTTCCAAATGCGAAGGATTGGGACAAAGTTGCAGGTTAACCTTTATACCATCCGGAGTGGTATGATCTGCGCGAAAACCCAAATGATATTTCACATCACCGCTTCCCATTGTCTGATCAGGAATCGATTTTCCTTCGAATTCACTAAAAATTTGTTCATAAGTTTTTCCCAGTGTATTTGCCAGCACGTTCAGCCTGCCGCGGTGTGCCATACCAATTACAACCTCCTGTACACCATACTCCGCACCCACATTAATAATAGTATCCAATGCCGGAATAGTGGTTTCGCCACCTTCAAGAGAAAACCTTTTTTGTCCAACATATTTAGTATGAAGGAATTTCTCGAAAATAACACCCTGGTTAAGTTTTTCCAGTATGCGCCTTCTCTTGTCAATAGAAAAAGGCTTGCTAAATTCCTTTTCCATTTCATTGGAAAGAAAATCAACTTTTGCCTGGTCGCTTATATATTTAAACTCAATGCCCACATTACCGGCATAAGTTTTCTGTAAAAACGAACGAATGTTTCTCAGGCTGGTATGCCCAAGCCCTATAAAATTACCGGCATACAAATTAGTATCCAGATCAGCTTCTGTAAACCCAAAAAACTCAAGAGTCAGGTTAGCACCACGATCAATCCTGGGCCGTATAGGATTGGTAGTTGATAATAAGTGCCCTTTATTGCGGTAACCCAATATCATACGGTAAGCTCCTATCTCTTTTTTCCAATCGACAGAAGGTTCAGCCGCAGCAATTTCTGACGACATAGTAACCATTTGTCCATTGGGGACATAATTACTAACCGCGAAATCAAAACCTTCAAAAAACTTTCTAAATTCAGGGTCTACACTTTCCGGATCTTTTATAAAATCCTGGTATAAACTTTCAATAAAAGCTGGAGAGGAACTGGTTATGTATGAAAAATCCTTCATAAGAATAGTAACTTTATATGGAGGCCAAAAAATTGGTAGCGCAAATATCGTTAAATAGTGACACGATATATAGTACACATGTAAAAAATTATGATTTTGCTCAACAAATAGTCTGCGCTTAATTTTTTTAATAAAATTTGGTAGAAAAAAAATAGAAACCTACCTTTGCCGTCCTAAAATTTTCGAAATAATGGCTAATCATAAAGCTACTAAAAAAGATGTGCGTCAGGCAACCAAACGCAGAGAAAGAAACCGTTATCATGGCAAAACCACTCGTAACGCTATCCGTGATTTGAAAGAAAATAAGGAAAAAAAGGCTTTTGATGAAAGTTTGCCGAACGTATTATCAATGATTGATAAATTAGCTAAACGTGGCGTAATCCATAAAAACAAAGCTTCTAATCTAAAAAGTAAGCTGGCTAAAAAATCTAACAAATTAGCTACAGCTTAATTGTAGGCAAACCTATCGGTAATTAGTTTTTAATTAGTATAATATTGAAAACCTGTTGTTTGTGCAACAGGTTTTTGCATTGGCACAAGGCATAAACCTCACAGAGCGTGATAGGTGAAGATTTTTTTGGGGTAACCGGCGGCATTGCTACTATTAAGCATCGTTGTGTCACTCACTTGTGCGGTAGTAATGCTATTGAGCGAGTTGGCAGTAAGCGGTTGGCGGTTGGCAGTAGAAAGTTCAGAAATCAGTATACACAGGTATCCTACAACTTAAAGGTGTAGGATACCTAACTTACAAGCCTGAAATATTTTAACCGATGAAAAGAAATACAACCGATGAAGTGATTGCGACGCAACGATGATGCCATGAAATACCGCAGCCGGTACCATAAAATATCAACTCAGGCAGCCTCTAAATCATAAAAAGAAACTTTTGGAAGTAATGACCGCCCCTTGAACCGCAGGAACGCAAATGATGAGTTATAATTGTTTTTGTTTGCGCTTGCATCTTGTATTTAAAGCATTCTCCACTCTCCATTCTTCATTCTCCATTAAACAAAACATCCGAAAGCAGTGTTATGTTTTTTTCTTTTTGTGTATAACATATCCATTTTACCACCTAAAACTTAAATCGTGAAAAAAATTTCAATTGGCGTAATCCTATTGCTAATAGCAATAGACACCTGTGCGCAATACAATGGAATGGATAGTGTTACTTTCGGAAGCTCCGGTATAAAAGCTCTGATCTATCCATCTTCGGCCCATCGTTTGCCCGGAAAAAAATATCCGCTAATGATTCATTATGAAGGTGGCGACCAGGTTAGTAATAACCTCAACGTCATTTTTGGCGCAGGTTTCCCGCGGCAGGTTCAAAACAAAAAAGTGCAGGGAACTATCGCGGACAGTATCATTCACGTATGCCCGCTTTCCACCTATACCGGATCGTTGAAATATCCTTCTATGTTTAACCAGGTTATGGATTATTGCCTTGCCAACCTTCCAATAGATACCTCCAAAACCGAATACGACATGTATAAATATGTTTGCATTACCGGCATTGGACAAGGCGCCAGCGACGCTTGGGACAATCTTGCATGGTACACTACCGGTAACGGAGAACTGAAGTATGTTGGGAAAATAAGTCATGCTGTATTTATGTCAATTCCAAATTTATACCCCGCCCCGGAAGCATTTGTAAATTATCAATATACCGACACTAAATTTTTTCATGAACAAAACACCAACCCGTGTTGCCAATATCAGCCTGCTCAGGCAATGCATAATACATTGGCGGATATGGATTATACGATCAGCACTTTTACCATGTTTACCATGGCCAATAATGGTTTTAATAATTTAACATGGGATAGCATGTATTCTCCGTTAAGTACAGATACCACACTCAATATTTATAAATGGCTGATCAGTTCTAAACCGAAACCGTTACCTGTTGCCTCCAATAAAATAAAAGTGTACGAATCTTCATTGTACGACTTGTCGGGAAGGCTGCTACACAAAGACAGGCCGTTCAATTATTTTGATGGTTTTGAAACAGTTGACCCTAAAAACGGCGATGTTGCTTTTGAGCCACAAACAATCATGAGCGAATTGGGAAAACCCAAACCGGTAAGAGGCGACACCACTAATCCAATTCCCGCTTCGGGTAGGGATGCCAGTTACTTTTATGGAGCGTCCAATCGTTCGCTGGCATATGGCGGTTATTATTTTCCGGGAAAACGGGGGCGCTGCATTATTGTTGATCTTAATAACGATCCATCGGTGAAACATGCGCTGATCACGCACGGTAAGAAATATAACATTACCGATATATATGGTTGGGAAAGCAATTTTGAAGAAGGCGATAGCTTATATTTCTACAATTTCGATAAAGTGATTGAAGAATCTGATCTACGGAAAATTCCATTCATGATCAACCGGCCCGATAGTACCTTAAAACCTTTTGCAGTATTGACAACCCGTGGCGGCACCGCCGGTGCAGGCGCAGGCATATGGCGAAGCGTATCAGGAATTACAGACAGTATGCGCTACATTATGATCAGAAATACATTGCAACAAAGAAGCGGCTATACTTCCACCGCGTTTTTCAATGAGCTGGTATTTTACGGAAGCCCAGTTAATGAAGCGGTACAACCGCCAACCGGCTATAACGGCCCATTGCCCACGCAAAAAACTTTGTGGGATAAAGCCGGCGTGAATACCGGTGTTGATATAAACACCGATGTAATGGGCATTGTAAAAAACATTCGCCAGTACGTGAACACCGATTGGTATGATACCGATACCGCCGCAGCTACCAAGTACAAACAATTATTCAATGCCAACCTTTATCCAGGCTATGAAGGCTGGAGCGCATACTGGCCGCAACATGGCCACAATCATTGGCTGGCTGTTTTTGGAGCGTCAAAAAGAGCGGGGCTGGAAATGAACGCAAGCGTAAGAAACAATATCGACACACCTTATGCGGAACCCGGCGACTGGCTACATTATATTTCGCATGGTAGAATGTTTTATCAATTTGCATATAAATGGGGAAATAATAAATCGCTTGACGGATCTAAATATCGCTGGTTTAACGACGCGGCAATACCGGGCTATGCGCTCAACTGGTATTCGCATATTGAGTTGGGAAATGAAGACGATGCTTATGAGCCGCCTGCCGTTACCGCAGCCAAACTGGTGATGGCGGTAAATGGCAATAGCAAATATTTAGGTGATACACTTGGTATAAGAAACGCGGATCCGGGAATGAAAATAGTATATGCCGGGCAAACATTTCCAGATACATTTCGCATACGAACAGCCATGTTCCTGGCGTATGCCATGATGAAAGACACCAGTGCACGATTGTTCGATGTATTTAGCTATCATAACTATAGTGTGGCGCTGGATACGGTTTCAGGCATTGTGGGCCCAACTTACGAAGAGCAGGTGGGCAATGGCGGCCTGATTCCTGAAAGAAATAACTGGTATAATAAATGTAACGCGATGGCAAAATTTCTATGGAAGATTACAGGCGATACCGCGATAAAAGTATGGAATACGGAATATGGTTTTGATAATTTTTCTATTCGCTCCACAACTGTTGATCAGCTTGTGGCAGGCTGGACCACTACAGCCGTTCCGCGAATTGCCGGTTACGATTCCGTGCAATCGAAAAGCATTTCTATAATGCGGATGGATCTGATTATGGCCGCCAGTTTGCTTGACGGATTCATGGAATACAATATTCACAACTCTAACCTTGATGAAACCAATAACGTATACCTGAATTTTTACACTTGCGGCTGGGGAGGAAAAGATTATGCGCTCTCGGTGAAATTTCCAAACTATTATGCCAAAAAATGGATGTATGAACGATTAGGACAATACGCGGTTGACAGTGTGCTGAGCAAGGACGGCACCGGACTTTGGTTGATTAAATGGCGCAAAAAAAATGATGCTGATTCTATAATGTACTCAATATGGAAAGGCAGCGAAAACGGCAGCACACTTACATACAACGGAGAAAAAATTGAGGGCATAACTAATGGTTCAGTTACAAAAGAGGTATATAATTTTTCAAAGCAAACCGCCGATGTAACAAATGTAGCGCCCAAAGATGCTTATGATATAACCGTTACAGAAATGCCTGTGTTCTACTTTACAAAAAAAACAAAGTGATTGTTGGGAGTTGAAAATTGAAAGTGAAAAGTGCTTATTGAATGAGGAAGCTGAGAACTAAGAATTGAGAATGCTTAAACACAAAATGCGAGCTGGAACAAAATACATTTCATAACTCACAACTCGTCATGACTTTATTGTTAAATTATAATACCGGCTTCGGTATTTCATGGCATCATCGTTGCGTCGCAATCACTTCATCGGTAGTAATTCTTTTCATCGGTTAAAATATTTCAGGCTTGCCGTAATCCAGATGCCTTACACCTTTGGGTGTAGGACCTCTGTGTATACACCGGCAACCTGCAACCCGCCCAATAGCATTACTACCGCACAAGTGTGCGACGCAACAGAAGTCCAATCAAGGCCCTACAGCTGATCACCCCAAAAAAACACTAATTCCGCTTTTAATGCCGGTTCATAATGAAGAATGTTTTTACTAAAAAAGCCAGCAAAATTTCTATTTTTCTGAGACCCGCGCCCTTTTCTATAAAATTAATTGCCATTCATCCGTATCCCTGATACGTATACACATTTCTCCGATTATTTTATTGTAAATTAGATAGTTATTCACTTCGGCTTTTTCCGAAGCATTTGTTTAACTACTAAACATCTTATTCCATGACTCTTGCTTTAAACTATCATCCGCTCAATCTATCGTTAAAGCATACACGAACTTATTTTGTAGCACTCGCATTAATTGCAGGCAACTTGTTATTACCGCAATTATGTCATTTTTTGCCTGTTCAAAACGCTGGCCCCGTTTTGCTGCCTATTTATTTCTTAACACTTATAGGCGCATACAAGTACGGCTTAAAAGTAGGATTACTAACCGCGGTTTTATCTCCTGTTTTCAGTACACTGGCATTTGGAATGCCGGCCATGGCCATGCTTCCGGTAATTTTGATTAAGTCGGTATTGCTGGCATGCTTTGCCGCCTATATAGCAGCAACGTCACAAAAACTTTCCCTGTTGCACTTAGCCGCGGTAGTAGTGGGTTACCAACTGGTTGGCGGCTTGGCCGAATGGGCCATTACCGGCAGTTTCCAAGCTGCTATAGGTGATATTGTAACAGGATGGCCAGGCCTGTTGTTGCAAATAACCTTTGGTTATATCGTATTGCGATTGTTGGAAAAAAAATAATCGCAGCTTATGAACAAGAAAGGATTTGATGAAGTGGCTGAAAAATTTGAGCAGATAGTGTTCAACGAAAAGTTCGACACTATTGTTGCAATCGCGAATGGCGGTATTGTACCGGCAGCTTTGCTCAACCAACGTTTACATGTTGACATGCAGTTGTTAAAATTGAACCTGCGCGACAACAATCAACAGCAATTGTATGATGTACCTGTTTTACTGGAAGATATAAAATTTGATGTAAAAGGAAAAACTGTATTGTTGGTGGAAGACCGTGTAAAAACAGGCACTACATTAAATTTCGCCAAACAATTGCTGCAAAACGCAGGTGCCACATGTATCAAAACTTTTGCGGTAAATGGTGAAGCGGATTATAGTTTATTCAATGAAGCATGTTTCAAATTTCCATGGATTATCACAAGTAAATAATGTACAAATATTGTGTACATATTGACCATTATAAACAACTCTCAAAAATCATTATACTCAAAATCGTAACATTATGAACAGAAGCGATTTTTTAAAAGCCATTGCTCTTACTGGAGCTGCCGCTTTTGTAAAAACATCAGGCGGCATGAGCATACTTTCCGAAAGTCTAAAAAATAATGGCGCTGTTGATATGGTAGCTGTAATGGGCGGCGAACCTGTGGAGATGTTCAAGAAGGCCATCGCGGAACTGGGAGGTATCGGCAAATATGTTAAGAAAGGATACAAAGTAACATTGAAACCAAATATAGGTTGGGATAAAGGTCCTGAATTTGCAAGCAATACCAATCCGGAACTTGTAAAGGAAATGGTAAGGCAATGCCTTGCCGCAGGCGCTAAAGAAGTTGTGGTATTTGATCACACCTGTGATGACTGGCGCAAGTGCTATAAAAACAGCGGTATAGAAGATGCTGTAACTTCGGCAGGAGGAAAGATGATGCCGGCTGATGTTGAATCTTACTACAGGGAAATTGATCTGCCTAAAGGAAAAAAACTTAAAAAAGCAAAAGTGCATACTGCCATTCTTGATTGTGATGTATGGTTCAATTTGCCGGTACTGAAAAATCATGGCGGCGCCAAAATGACAATATCCATGAAGAATCATATGGGTATTGTTTGGGACAGAAGATTCTTTCATGACACAGACTTACAGCAATGTATAGCCGATATTTGTTCGTTAAACAAACGAGCAGCTTTAAATATTGTGGATGGTTATCGCGTTGTAAAATCAAACGGACCTAAAGGACGCAGCCTCTCTGATGTCGCAAATCCGAAAGGGTTGTTTATTTCAAGTGATATAGTTGCCGTAGATACCGCAGCGGTTAAGTTCTTCGGACAAATTGCGAAAATGTCTGTAGATGATGTGGCGCATATTGCTAAAGCCGCCGAACTGCAACTTGGGAGTATGAACCTTGATAAACTGAACATAAAGAGAATTAAAGTATAGTAGCTAATGACATTGAAAAGAATCAGGGTCGCCCTTTCCGTAATCATTTTTGCGGTCATCAGTTTCTTTTTTCTTGATTTTGCAGAGATTATGCCTTTGCAATTTCATGTATTGATGCAATTCCAGTTGGTGCCCGCCATCATTGGATTTCATGTAGCGATCATTGCTTTTTTACTTGTGCTTACAATTTTGTTTGGACGGGTATACTGTTCATCAATTTGCCCGCTTGGTGTTATGCAGGACATTATAAGCTGGTATGAAAATCGCCGTCACAAAAAACGCAAGTACGTTTATAGAAAACCACGCAACCTGTTGCGTTATGCAATCGTGACAATTTCGGTAGTTACATTTATAGCAGGATTTCCTTTGCTGCTGAATTTAATCGACCCTTACAGCATTTACGGACGTATTGCCGGAAACATATTGAAACCAATTTATGTAGCGGGAAATAACCTGCTGGCACTTATTGTAAACGCGATGGGTAGTTATAAGTTATATCTGCTTCCGTTTGTTTACAGCATTGGTGCGTTTGCATTATCATTAGGTATGTTTCTTTTTATCGGATGGATGGCATATAAATTTGGCCGCAGATATTGCAACACAATCTGCCCTGTTGGTACAGTGCTTGGTTTTGTGTCAAAGTTTTCGGTTTTCAGGGTTATGTTTCGCCCTGAATGCAATGCATGCGGACTGTGCGAATTTAATTGCAAAGCTGAGTGCCTTGACGGCGAGAACAGAAAAATTGATTATAGCCGGTGCGTAAGTTGTTTCAATTGCTTGAAAGCCTGCAAGCGAAGTTCAATTTATTATGGCTTTGGTTGGAAGAAAACTACTTTCGCCGCACCATCCAAACCACGCAAAAAAGCACAGCCACAACCTGTTACCGCATTCTCTCAAACAACTATAGAAAATAAACCATTAAAAAGCAGCCGACGTTTTTTCTTCGTCACAGCAATTTCAACTATAGTAATTGGTATAAAATCATTTGCGGATAAAAAGCTCTCCGGAAAGAGTAAAAAATCTTTCATTAAACAACATGCCATAACTCCACCGGGCGCCATTGGGTTAACTCATTTTCAAAACAAGTGTACGGCTTGTCATTTGTGTGTAAGTAAATGCCCGGCTAATATTATTACACCTGCCATTACCGAGTATGGACTTGCAGGTTTTATGCAGCCAACCATTAAGTTTGAAAACGGATTTTGTAATTATGATTGCACTATATGTACAAGTGTTTGCCCCAATCATGCGCTCCAGGCAATTTCAGTGGAAGAAAAGCATGCACTGCAAGTAGGCAAAGTAAACTTCATTCTTGAAAACTGTATAGTGCATTCGCAAAACTCCAATTGTGGCGCATGCGCGGAGCATTGTCCTACCGGTGCGGTGGTTATGAAACCTTTTGGCAATCCCGAAGACGCGTTAACAATTCCTGAAATAGAACCTGATTACTGTGTGGGTTGCGGCGCTTGCGAATATATATGCCCGGTACGTCCATTCAGGGCAATTTACATTGATGGCAATCCCGTACATCAAAAAGCATTACCTCCCAAACAGGAAAAAAAGACTGATATAAAAGTGGATGACTTCGGATTTTAATGGCGGAAAAGCAGCGATGGTCGAATCAATGAACTATTGATATGGATACATCGCATTTCCACATTAAACAAAATCAATTTCTATTAAACCGTTCAAACGATTGCCAGTACTTGTCTTTGTAAATATCAAATTCAATTTCGAATTTGTCCTTGAATTTTTGCTGCATTTCATAAAACACTTTAGAAGGCAATCGAAAATCTTTGCATGCAAAATAAACTTCTCTTTCTGAGTTGCCGGTTTGACGGCCAATGTTCAAATAACCATCTGCATCGTTAAGCTTTTGCACTATTTCATCTTCAATATCATCCATTGTTTCATAATCATTACTATGAGGCATACCGTTGGTATCACTTCCATCATACTTTATTGTAAAAACGCTTACCCATGGATGAGAGGCCTTGCAATCCCATTTTAAAATATCAGTATTAATAATTGCAAGCAACATATTTCCATTTTCCATTTCAGCCTCAAAAGAAGTATAGCTATCCTCTTTGGTATTATGCCGAACGCCCTCATATTTTTCAATAAACTCTTTCTGCCGCCATTTTAAAAAATCATTGAGCTTAGAAATTGGAATCAATTCACTTGTAGCTTCACTCCTGCCAATAACTTTTAAGTTGTCGATGTTAATTAAAAAATCAAGCTCACCCAAATAGTTGTCAAGAAAAATATAAACACCATTTAATATTTGCGATTTGTTCTCCTCTGTAAGATCGTCGTGTACAATAGTTATATCAATTTCATCAGGATACCCTGAATGTTCAATAGCATAAAAATGAAGATTGTCCTCATTGTAACGATAACCCGCCATTTCAATACCTATTCCTTCAAGAGCAGGTTTCAAAGCAGTAAATCGCCATCCTGGCAACGCAGGAGCGGCATTCACCAGGTCCTCCACAAAAGCAATATTTCTGATATTGCCGTCTGCAGTTAAAACCAGTTCGGCAGTGTCTTCATCACACATACCGGCAAGAAAATAAAAACCATCTTTGAGTTCATCTAATTTTGCCGAAAGCTGATCGAAAAAACCATCTTCAACATTTCCCTGCTCCTTTACTATAGAATAAAATTCTTTCTCATTGCATTGAAACCAATTCCAAAATTCTCCGTAGGAATGAATATGCGTGTCTTTACTTTTTTGCGTACGGTTAAAAAAACTCATATTTATTATGTATTGTATTTATTAATCAATTGCCAACCACTAAAGTTAAGCTCTTACAACAATGAAAATTTGCATTTTAAGGTAGAATTTTAACAGAAAGTGATTAGAGAACAAAAGAATAAGGACGTTGACATATTGCAAGATTTTTTTTGGATACCGGCATAGGTTTTTCATGGCATCTTCGTTGTGTCACTCACTTGTACTGCAGTAATGCTGTGGAGCGGGGGCAAGTTACAAGTTTCAAGTTGCCGGTTGCAAGTGTTTTAGTACAAGCAAACCTTCAGAGGTCAGAGAAATATCGAATTATTGAATCATTGAATTAATAAACAATTCTATCACAACGAATTTTCAAATTTTCAAATTATCACATTTTCACATTTTTCTTCATAGCTTCCGCTTTCATTTCAGCAGGCAATTTTTCAATGGCATAGCGAAGCGCTGTTCGAGGCATAATGGACTTATGCTTAATTACAAAATCAAATACTTCTTTTTGATGCGCCTCGCTTGATACTTTCAACATCCAGCCATAACCCTTCTGTACCAAATCGTCTTCATCTGTTACCAACATTTCTGCGATCTGTAAAATATCATGTAAGAAAAGTCCTTTTCGTGCCGGTACAATCAACGAAACGGCCGAAGCCCGACGCATCCAACGGTTGCGTGAAGCTGCCCATTTTTTTAATTGCACTAAATATTCAGGATACATTTCCAAAAACTCACCTACTGAATGATTGCAAAACGTATCGCAGGAAGCCCAATTGCTAACATAACTATTTATCCACTTCTCAAAAGTTTTGAAATCCTTTTTTTCAAATTGCTTTCTTATTGCATAAGACCAATGGCAAGCCACAAACGATTCCTCCAATAGGCCGGAACTCCACAGGTTTTCGCATAATGCAAAAATGTCGCTCTTACTCTCTCCTTTAATTTTAGTAAAATAAGTTTTCGCAATTTGATTAACCATAGGAACCTTTATACCATATGATTTTATTTCTTCTTTAAAAAAGCGTTTAGATGAATTTTTAGTGTGCTCATCAACGTTATTTTTAAGATCTTTTCGAAGTTGCGCAAGAATCGTTGTCATTAGTAGATAATTTCCTGCAAGTTATTATTTTAAACTCAGGGAATTCTATAGATTTTCGTAAGTGGCCGGGAAGTGATTTCTGCTATAGATTTATTTGAAACATGAAGGCATTAAAGCTTCCTCTTTCAATTTTTTCTTTATAAAAAAAAGACGGATTAAAAAATCCGTCTCGCATTGGTAGTAAATGGTATGGTTTAAAAATGCGCCTTATGCTTTTTGCAAAAGGCTTTTTACAACGTTTGTAAAGTGATAACTTTTATAACGCAAAAAATATTTCCATGATTTTAAAATGCTTGTTTTTTCCACCCATAGATCAGGATTTATACGTGTAAGTTCAACCCGTGATTTTTCATTACGCAGGGCTTCCAGTTTAGGATACAAAGCAAGGTTTTCTTCTTTTACAAAAAACAAAGTGTTTTGCCTGTACCATACTTCAACGCTTCTGTCATTCCAGATCTCATCACGAATAAAATCGATACACACATAGCCGCGACGCAAAAATTTCTCGGCCCAATATTCAGGGAATTGTTCATTTACATGATATGTACCATCTTGTCCCGGTAAGGCTGCGGAGAATAAAATTTTGTCGGAATGGCGAACTAATGAATCGATAAAAATATCGGCATATGGTTCTTCTATATGCTCGGCCACTTCCATAGATATTACCAGATCGAATTGACGTTGAAGATCGAGCGGTTGTTTCAGGTCAACTTTCTTAAACTTTTCAGCAGGAATCAGCAGTTGCTTTTCATTTACATAACTTCCATCTGCTCCTATATAGTCTTTTTTTCCGGTTAGCTGTTCATATCCCTTTAGCCACGAGGCCACACCACAACCCACATCCAATACGGATGCGACCTGGCATTTTTCCATTACCATCGCAAGAATATGTTTCGCTGAAGAATACGAAGTGTTAGTTATGCTTTTGTAAAAGGCAGCATTATAGGTTTCAAATGCCATAGTACTAATGGTTTTCAGATACCAATATAATGATTTTATCTGAAAACAAAAAATAAATTCGAAAATTGAGATCGGAGATTTGAGATTTTGATCCCTCAGTAGTTCAATTAAAAATTTGCAGTAGAAAAAATATCAATTCCACATAGTCGGGAATACCTTTCAATCATTCGATCATTCGCCGAAAAGAATTACTACCGTACAAGTGAGTGACACAACGATGCCCAATAGTAGCAATACCGCTGGTAACAAAAAAAAAGCCAGAAGCCAGAAATCAAAAGTCAGAGATTGAAAACCACTCTGCCTGCTGATTCCTGACCTCTGACATCAGGCTGCTTTTATTATTTACAAGTCTTGATTACCTCAAGCACTTGTTTTGTTTCTTTTTCAAGTTGCTCGTAGCTCCGGTTTTCAAGCACTGCTTTGCTAACCAGTTTGCTACCCATACCCACAGCACAAACACCGGATTTGAACCATGTGGCAATGTTTTCTTTTGTAGTATCCACACCACCTGTAGGAATAAACAATTGCCCCTGGAACAGTTCCTTAATGGAACTCATGAACTCGTGGCCAATAATATTTGCAGGGAACAATTTAATTAACGCAGCTTTATTTTGTTGAGCTGTGTAAATTTCAGTTGGTGTCATACAGCCCGGCACCCACAACAGATCGTTTGCATTTGCAACTGCGGCTACTTCGGGATTAACAATTGGCGACACCAAAAAGTCTGCGCCAATTTTTACAAATGCTTCAGCATCTTCTTTAGATTTTATAGTGCCGATACCCAGGTAAAGATCAGGCGCTTCGGTTTTCAATTTCTCTTTTAGAATTGCAAAATTTTCCAATGCCTTTGCTCCTCTGTTGGTATATTCCAATACTCTTACACCGGCTCTATATAAAGAGCGGATTATTTCCATGCTCACTTCCACATCTGCATAATAGAACAAGGGAAGCATTCCCTGGTCAAGTATCGCTTTTAATGCAGCATCTTTTTTTGACATAGTATTTGTTTATTTCGTTTTAAAAATAACGTACGATGTGAAGCGTATGGTGAATGTTATCTTGACACACTTCACATCGTACAGGTTTATAAGCGGATATGTTTTCGCATACTCATAACAGTTATCTTACCACACGACCGGAACCATCACCTTTCATCAGGGCTTCCACTTCAGGAACGGTTACCTGGTTAAAATCGCCGTGAATAGTGTGTTTCAGGCAAGATGCGGCAACCGCGAAGTTCAATGCGCTTTGATCATCGGTAGGATAAGTAAGCAAACCATAAATAAGTCCACCCATGAAAGAATCGCCACCACCCACGCGATCAACGATGTCGGTAATTTGATAAACAGGAGCCTGGAATAATTTTTTACCATCCCACAAAACACCACTCCATGAGTTATGATCGGCACTGATAGAACCGCGCAAAGTGATGATCACTTTTTTAGCACGCGGGAATTTTGCCATTAATTGTTTACCCACAGATTCGAAAGCCGCGCCTTCCACATGACCTTTAGATACATCAACACCTTCGGGTTTGATACCAAAAACTTTTTCAGCATCTTCTTCATTACCAAGAATAATATCGCAGCACTCAACCAAGGCCGGCATAACTTCACCTGCTTTTTTACCATATTTCCACAAGTTCTTTCTATAGTTAAGATCTGTAGAAACCGTGATGCCTTTTTTGTTTGCAACTTTCAACGCTTCAAGGCACACATCAGCCGCACCCTGAGAAATAGCAGGAGTAATACCTGTCCAGTGGAACCACTGAGCGCCTTCCAAAACTTTTTCCCAATCGATCATGCCGGGCTTAATTTCTGCTATAGCAGAGTGGGCACGATCGTACACAACTTTGCTGGGACGAGCAACAGCCCCGGTTTCAAGGAAATAGATACCAAGACGATCGCCGCCCAACACAATATTTTGAGTGCCTACATTATATTTTCTCAAATCCATAATCACACATCTGCCCAAATCATTTTGAGGCAAACGGGTTACGAAATCGGCCTGAATACCGTAATTGGCTAGCGATACAGCCACATTAGCTTCACCACCACCATAGGAAGCCTGGAAAGACGTTGCCTGTGAAAAACGTTGACGCTCAGGAGTCATCAACCTTAACATGATTTCACCGAATGTTACTACTTTACTCATTGTTTATTGGTTTTTATCCTGCTTTAAAGGCAGGTTTATTTTGATTATAAAAAATAGTACGAACTAGTTACTGTTTTTTCGTACGCTATAAAGTTGTTCAATGCTTTTTTGGGTACCGGCTATATTGCTACTATTAAGCTTCTGTTGTGTCACTCACTTATACTGTAGTAATTCTATTGAGCAAAAGAAATGTCTGCGGCCATAGGTCAGATGTCAGAAGCATCTTCCCTCTAACACCGGATCTTTGATCTCAGATTTCTGACAATTGAAAAATTTATAAAAAAAACAATAATTCTTATGTAAGTATAATATTGGCAAGGCTTCTGTATTTCGTTCGAATAATAAAAACACAACCTGATGTTGCAGGAACAAAGAAAGTATATTTAAAGTTCGCTTTTTCCACTCTATTTATCCAAGTATTAAGTTATTTTAACATCATTTCGATTAAATTTGCCCTTTTTGAAGGTAGAAATTATGAAAGCAAAATTGTTGAAGGTATTGGTAGCCCCTACCCGTTCATTTAACGTGAGGGAAGATATGCTTCCCAATGTTATAAACAAATGGCATTACCACCCTGAAGTAGAGCTGATACAAATACACAAAGGCGGCGGAACGCAGTTTGCCGGAGATCATATTAAGCGCTTTGCCGCCGGCGACATCATATTATTCGGATCCAATCTTCCACATTATATTCGCTACGACGACGCCCATTTACGGGTTACAGAAAGCAAAACGCCATATGCCACAGTTATTCATTTTATGGAAAACTTTTGGGGAGATAAATTTCTTATACTACCGGAGGCCGCTCCCATAAAAGCGTTTCTTGAAAAAGCAAGATGCGGCATTTTAATAGATAAAAAATATACCGACAAAATAAGCAGCCTGATAAAAAAAATAAGAACAGCAGATGGAATAGAAAGGATTATTGCATTGCTGGAATGCCTGACCGCACTTTCAAAAATGGAAAAGGTGACAACACTTTCTTCAATAGGTTTTCGCAATGATTTTCAGTTGCAGGAGAACGAACGTATCAATGCGATATATGATTATGTTTTTAAAAATTTTACCAGAAAAATATCGCTGGAGGCTATTGCAGCCAAAGCGGGGTTAACCACCAATTCATTTTGCAGGTATTTTAAAAGCCGCACCGGCAAAACTTTTACTCATTTCTTAATTGAAATACGCATTGGCTATGCCTGCAAGCTAATTATTGAAAACCGCAAAACCATAAAGCAGGTATGCTACGACAGCGGCTTTAATAATTTCACCTGTTTTCATAAATACTTCAAATCTACCACAGGCAAAACCCCACAACAATACTTACACGAATACTTGGAAAACGATTAAGAGAGAAGCTATACAATGTATTACTTGTTACAGCATGCTAATTTTAAATCCAAAATATCAAATTAATAAAGTAACTTTATAAAGTTACCTTACTAATATGGCTACAAAAAAAGACATTCAGCTTGCATCGGATATAAGAACAACTACTTCCAGGTTATTAAAACAATTCAGGAAGCAGTCTTCCGTTGTACCTGTTTCTATGACAGAGCAGACAACGTTGTCGTTAATAGATCAACATGTAAAAATTCTGGCTTCGGAGCTGGCTATAATAGAAAGAGTAACTGCCCAATCAATGTCGCAGATCATAAATCATTTGCAGGAACTGGGTTTTGTGCAAAAGAATACATCAAAAGAAGATAAACGCAAAATTTATATTTCGCTGACAAAAAAAGGGAAAGGCACACTAGCAACCATGCGAACCGTACGTGTGGAATGGCTGGCAAATGCTTTAGACAAATCACTTAGCACTGATGAGAAAAGTTTACTGGAAAAGGCAATGACCGTTTTGCAAAAATTACTCAACACCAATACCTGATCTCTCACAACCTAAAACCGGATAAAATAATTATGTAGATTAAAAATTTCTGAGTGCAGATGTTGTAAATGAAAGATACTTTCCGTTCGCTAAAATATAGAAACTACCGTCTGTATATTACCGGCCAATCCATATCCTTAATAGGCACCTGGATGCAAAGAATTGCAGTAAGCTGGCTGGTTTACAGGCTCACAAATTCAGCAATTATGCTGGGAGTAGTAAATTTTGTTGGCCAAATTCCATCACTAATATTATCCCCATTTGCCGGCGCACTAACAGACAGGCACAACCGCTATAAGATTCTACTGTCATCACAAATCGCTTCTATGATTCAATCGGGGCTGCTTGCGGCGCTCGTATTATTCAAATATTACAATATCACAGCTATTATTTTGTTAAGTGTAATGCAGGGAATTATCAATGCATTTGATACTACCTCACGCCAATCGCTGATGATAGAATTTATTGAAGACAAAAATGATCTTTCCAACGCGATAGCGCTTAATTCATCAATGGTAAATCTTGCCCGCATAATAGGCCCGGCATTGGCAGGAATAATTCTAAGCACTTTTGGTGAAGGTGTTTGCTTTCTTGTAGATTTTCTGAGTTTTGTGGCAGTGATCATTTCCCTATTAATGATGAAACTAACAATTCAACCGATAGCATATAAAGACGAAAATATCTGGGAAGGTTTTACACAAGGTTATAAATACTTACAGGCTCATAAAGATATCAAAGCGGTAATCTTAATGCTGGCTGCGACAAGCTTGTTTGTAGCCACTTATAATACATTAATGCCAATATTTGCAAAAGACGTGTTTGCCGGCAATGCAAAAACCTTTAGCTGGTTTGCAAGTTGTACCGGCGTAGGTGCATTGTGCAGCGCGGTGTATATGGCATCATTAAAGCCGGGAAAAAATCTGATCAGAATAATCAGCATCGCGTCTTTTCTGTTTTGCGCAAGCATAATGTGCTTTTCCTTTACCAAAATGCTACCGTTCGCTTTATTTTTCATAATGCTTTCAGGAATGGGAATGATGGCACAAATAGCTTCAACTAACACATACATACAAACGAATACAGACCATCATATGCGGGGGCGCATTATCAGCTATTATGTAATGGCTTTTCAGGGTATGCTTCCCATAGGCAGTTTACTGACAGGAGCTATGGCTAATAAGTTTGGGGCACCAATTACAGTAGGCATACAAGGCTTCCTGGGCATTATTAGCGTATCTGTTTTCTTTATATACATGAAAAAACTGGGGAAAGTTGGAACCTTAAAACATAAGCAGGCCGCTTAAAATTTTATAAGTGTATCTCAAACTTTCGCTAATACTTTTTCATTTACAGCAATGAACGATAAGGCTGCTGAGTTTCATTCGTGAAAAATCTTTCTTTTCGCTTTTGCACTACTGTGACTTCCACAGAGGGAATTCTATTTATCGCTGTAAGTGCAGCTTGCTTTATTACATTTAGCGTGGGAATCTAATTTCACGTAATCCTCATTAATAAAAACCGTACTTAAGGCCTGTTCTTATTATGAACCCAACATTTGAATTACTATGAACAGCCGTTGCGTCGCACTCTTGTACTGTAGTAATTCTATTCAGCAATAAGCAACAAGGAACTAAATGACACCCTTATTAAACTCAATTTTATTATAACATCTCATAACTCGATATAAACTTTGCAAAAGCAAAATGAAAATTTCATTACTATAAAATCACGGCTACCTCCACCGTTTATCATTCTTCTGAAATAATATGGAAGTCGTATAACATTAAATGGTATTTTTACCAAGTGAAAAAATGCATTACCATATTTGTATTGTTAGTCTATTTTTTCGGTACTACGGAAGCTTATAACTTTTTAAAATTTCCTTTACTCATTGAGCATTTCATAAATCATAAAAAAGAAAATCCGAAACTTTCAATCATTGGCTTTCTGAAAGTACATTATTTGATGGACCATGGTAGAGACAGCGATTATGACCATGACATGAAACTGCCATTCAAATCCGGAAATATAGGATGTTGCAACTCAAGCGTAGTTACAATATTACCATCTCCATTAGAGGAAGTGATCAAACCAATTAAAATTATTCCTATAAAGTTTTCGATAACCAACGATAATATTCCTGTTTTCTTATACGAAACATCCTTGTTTCAACCTCCCCGAGTGAACACTTAGATAGCTTCTGAATTGACAAATCTTTAAAGCGCAGAAAGTTCTACATGATAATCATCTGAATAAGAATTCGATTGTATACTTAAAAACTGTTTGAGTTATTTAAGAGATTTTGTTATGCGGCCCATCGTTGCCATGAAATACCACAGATGAAGTGATTGCGACGCAACGATGATGCCATGAAATACCGCCGCCGGTATAACAAAAAAAATCAAACAGTTGATTACTGATGCGTGAAAAATTTTAGAAAAAATTTTATTAAATTTCGTTTATGCATATACGTAATACTATAGACATTGTAGAGAAGCAATATACACCATCAGCGTGATGCATATCGATACGACATATAACAAAACAAAACAGGAATGTTAAACTACATTATACGCTTTTCAATAAAGAACAAATCAATTATTGGGCTATTGATATTGGCACTAATTGGTTGGGGCACATATTCCTTTACACAATTGCCGATTGACGCGGTTCCTGATATTACCAACAACCAGGTGTTAATTATAACAACCACGCCGGGCCTGGGTGCACCGGATGTGGAACGCTTTATTACAGCACCGATTGAGCAAGCCACAAGGAGTGTTCCTGACGTTATTGAGCAAAGGAGTTTTTCAAGATTTGGATTAAGCCTTGTAACTATTGTATTTGATGACAAAGTGGATGTGTACAAAGCGAGGCAATTAATATCGGAAAGGCTATTGGATGTAAAAAGTGTTATACCCGCCGGCATGGGCGAGCCACAGCTAGGCCCTGTAACTACAGGCCTTGGAGAAATTTTTCAATACGTGGTGAAAGCAAAGCCCGGTTACGAAAGCAAGTATAACCTGGCGAGCCTTCGCGATATACAAGACTGGATCATTCGCAAGCAACTATTAGGAACGCCCGGCGTAGCCGACATCAACAGCATGGGTGGCCACTTAAGACAGTATGAAGTGGCGATAAACCCGATGAAACTTAAAAGCTTCAACCTTACCATTAACGATGTGTTTAAAAGCATTGAAGCCAACAATCAAAATACCGGCGGCGGCTATATTGAAAAGGGAGACAATATTTTATTCATAAGAACGGAAGGGCTTGTAAACAGCCTTCGTGATATTGAAAGTATCGTGGTAAAGCAAGCGGGCAATGCACCGGTATTAATACGCGATGTGGCAACCGTACAATTTGGTAAAGCACTGAGATATGGCGCTATTGTAGATAGCGAAGAAGGCGAAGTAACAGGCGCCGTGGTTATGATGCTGAAAGGAGAAAACAGCAACAGGGTAATTAAAAACATAAAGAATAGAATAAGTGAAATTGAAAAGACTTTACCTGAAGGCGTGGAAATCGCACCGTTTCTGGATAGAAGTAAAATGGTGAAGAACGCTATTTCCACTGTAGAAAAAAATCTTATGGAAGGCGCGTTAATAGTGGTGTTTGTACTTGTTTTCTTCCTGGCCAATTTGAGAGCAGGTTTTATAGTAGCTTCTGTTATTCCCTTATCAATGTTGTTTGCCGTAAGCATGATGAATATATTCGGAGTAAGTGGAAACCTGATGAGCCTGGGCGCAATTGATTTTGGATTATTGGTAGATGGGGCGGTGATTATAGTGGAAGTGGTAATGCATACGTTAATGCATGGCAAAACATTTACCGGCGTTACTAAAATTACCCAATCGCAAATGGATGAACAGGTGGAGAACGGAGCGGGTAAAATGATGAACAGCGCCGTATTCGGGCAGATCGTCATTCTAATAGTTTACTTACCCATTTTAGCACTGGAAGGTATAGAAGGAAAAATGTTCAAGCCCATGGCCCAAACAGTGGCCTTTGCCATACTTGGCGCTTTCATTTTATCTCTTACTTATATTCCGATGGCAAGCGCATTATTCCTAAGTAAAAAACTACATCATAAAACTACTTATGCTGACAAACTAATAGCATTTCTGCAAAAAATATACAAGCAAACGCTAGCACTGGTATTGCGCATACCCCGCATAACTGTTGGCGCCTCATTAATTGTATTTGCCATTTCCATTTACATACTCAATAAAATGGGTGGAGAATTTATACCACAATTAGAAGAAGGAGATTTTGCTGTAGATACCCGACTGCTTACAGGAGCCTCATTATCAGCATCAGTTGAAAACACACATAAAGCTTCCAAGATACTTAAAGATAATTTTCCGGAAGTGGAAAAGGTAGTTGTAAAAATAGGCTCCGGAGAGATACCAACAGATCCTATGCCGGTGGAAGCTGCGGACATGATGGTAATACTGAAACCCAAGAAAGAATGGACCTCAGCAAAAACTTTTCCGGACCTGGCAAATAAAATGAGTGAAGCCTTGGAACAACTACCAGGAATTAGTGTAGGTTTTCAATTCCCCGTACAGATGCGCTTTAACGAACTGATGACAGGAGCCAGGCAAGATGTGGTATGCAAAATTTTTGGCGACAATCTTGATACTTTAGCAAATTATGCCGGCAAATTATCCAACATCATCAAAACAGTGAAAGGCGCCAAAGACCTGTACGAGGAAACAGTAACAGGCATTCCACAACTCGTTATTCAGTACAACAGAGCGGAAATAGCCAGGTATGGCGCATCTATTAGCGATATCAACAACACTGTACAAAGCGCATATGTAGGAGCTAAAGCAGGATTGGTATTTGAAGGTGATAAACGCTACGACCTGGTTATAAGAATGGATGAAAAACAAAAAGAAAAAGAAAGCGAATTGGAAAATCTTCAAATTGGTCTTCCGAATGGCAACCAGGTTCCACTAAGTGTGCTGGCAAGTATTGAAATAATTGACGGTCCATACCAAATACAAAGAGAAGACGCTGCAAGAAGAATTTCTGTTGGCTTCAATGTAAGAGGCAGAGATGTAAATTCAATTGTAAACGAGTTGCAGCATAAAGTGGAAACACAAATCAAACTACCACCCGGTTATCATATAAAATACGGAGGGCAATATGAAAACTTTAAGAACGCATCTCAGCGCCTTAGTATAGTAGTTCCCATAGCATTGCTCCTGATTTTTGTTATCCTGTTTTTCGCATTTCATAAAATAAAATACTGCCTCCTGATCTTCGCTTCCATTCCTATGTCGGCCATTGGAGGTGTGTTCGCACTTTATACACGAGGCATGCCTTTCAGCATTTCAGCAGGCGTAGGATTTATAGCGCTGTTTGGCGTAGCGGTACTAAACGGAATTGTGCTTATTAGTGAAATGAATAAGATCAATACCCAG
This sequence comes from Flavihumibacter sp., assembly GCA_031553495.1. GTDB lineage: Bacteria > Bacteroidota > Bacteroidia > Chitinophagales > Chitinophagaceae > Pinibacter. The sequence goes on along the minus strand of JAVBLN010000021.1, from coordinate 3,051 downwards.
GAAAACATGACAATAAAAAATGTAATTATGAAAGGTACAGCTACAAGACTAAGACCTGTACTTATGACAGCGATGGTTGCAGCCCTGGGATTTCTACCAATGGCGCTTAGCAACGGCGCCGGCGCAGAAGTACAAAGGCCTTTGGCAACAGTGGTAATTGGAGGCCTGATAACAGCTACGTTGCTTACGTTAATCTTACTTCCGGCATTATACTATTTAATTGAAAGAAAAAAGAAAATCACAAAAATTCCATACAGTGTGGTAATGGTTGGCGGCCTGCTGCTTTCAGTGGGAGTTAATGCACAGGAAGCCAGAAAAATATCAATGCAGGATGCTGTTACTATAGCATTGCAACAAAACAAGCAAATCCACATAAGCAAATTGCAGGAACAATATTATTCCGCATTGAAAAGATCGACAACAGATCTTCCTAAAACACAAGTATCTGCTGAGTTGGGAAATTTCAACAGTGCCATGTTCGATACAAAGTTCAGCGTATCGCAAAGTTTCTTATTACCTGCTGTTTACAAAAGACAACGTAATATTTTTGAAAGCGAATTGACTTCTGCGCAAATACAAACAAATCTCCAAAAAGCAGAAATAGCAAGACTTACAAAGCTTGTGTACTTGCAATTGGAGTATATACAAGCACAAAATGTTTTGCTGAAAAAAACCGAAAACATTTTCAATAATTATCTGCAGTTGGCAAAACTGAGATTTGAAAAGGGAGAAACAAATCTTCTTGAAAAAGTTACTCTTGATAATGAAGTGCAACAATTACAACTGCAACAACAAATGATGGAAGCTGATAAAAAAATCGCGTTGGCGCAATTAAACGTATTATTAAATACACAAGAGAACATTGACATTGCAGATACTTTATCCGCTTCTTCCATAATATTTGATTCCACACAACTCCGGCAACATCCAAACCTGCAGTATTACAATCAGCAAATACAAACAAACTCCCATACGGTAACACTGGAAAAAGCAAAATTATATCCGGAATTTATTGCCGGCTACAACAACCAATCCATTACAGGTTGGCAAACCGACAAAGCACAAAACGATACATACTACAATGCATCCAGGCGATTCTCATTTGTGCAGGCAGGTATTGGCATTCCTATTTTTAACAAAGCGCAAAAAGCAAAAATAAAAGCCGCTGAAGAAAAGGTGAACATTGCCACAGCCATCGCGGACCAATCATTTACAGACTTGAAACTTCGTCTAGATGAACACTGGAATAATTATCTGAAGTTTCAACTGGCGGTTAATTATTACTCTTCTAATGCGCTTAGCCAGGCTAACATGATCATTAAAACCGCGACAGCTAACTATAAGAACGGAGAAATAAATTACATAGAATGGGGAACACTGATGAAAAATGCGATTTCATTACAAAGCAAATATATTGATGCTCTTAATGAATTAAATGTTCAAAAGATCGAAATGGAATATTTACTGGAACCAAATAAAAACTAATCATGAAAAAAATACTTTTCTATATAGCGATCATTTTTCTTTTCATAGCATGCAAAAGCCCGGCTACAGAAGAGCCGGAAACTGTGCCGGCAAACGACAGCAGTGTTACACTTGATGAAGTTCAAAAACAAAATGCAGGTATTGTAACGGCATTACCCGAAGTGAGAACAATACAGTCCACATTAAATTTAAATGGCACTATAGAAGTTCCGCCACAGAACCTTATTTCCGTAAGTTTTCCTCTTGGGGGGTATTTAAAGAATACGCCTTTGCTTCCCGGCTTTCATGTATCGAAAGGACAAGTGATAGCCACAATGGAAGATCAGAGTTATGTACAGTTACAGCAGGATTACTTAACTGCAAAGGCGAAGATGGAATATCTTGAAGCTGATTTTAAAAGACAAAAAGAATTGAGCGAAGCAGAAGCCGCAAGCAAGAAAAATTTTCAAATGGTATCAAGCGAATTCAAAACACAACAAGTGTTATTGAAGGCGTTGGAAGAAAAATTAAAAATTATTGGCATCGTCCCGGAAAAACTTACAATAGAAAAAATATCAAGATCGGTGCCGGTTCGATCTCCCATCGATGGTTTTGTAACTAAGGTAAATGTGAACATCGGGAAATATGTAAACCCCGCCGATGTTATGTTTGAACTTGTAAATCCCACGGACATTCACGCGGCATTTACCATTTTTGAAAAAGATATAAGCCTGATAAAAAAAGGCACTAAAGGCATAGTATCATTGATCGACAAACCTGGCGAAACTTATAATGTTGAAACTATTTTGGTTACAAAAAATATCAGTTCAGACAGAACGGGAATTATTCACTGTCATTTTGAAAATCAAAAAACAGATCTGTTGCCGGGCATGTTTATAACCGGAACATTCTTTCTCAACAATACGAACGCAACGGTAATTAACGAAAGCGCCATATTGCATTATGCAGGAGCGAATTATTTATTTACAACAGAAGATGAAAAAACATTTACACTTACACCAGTGAATTTAGGTGTGAAAGACTCCGGATTTATTGAAATAAAAAGTGATACGCAAAATAATCTGCTCAATAAAAAGACTGTAGTAAAAGGCGCATTCGCATTATTAGGCAAACTAAAAAACAAAAGCGAAGAGTAAGATTTAGTTGAAAGCTGAAAGTGCTTATTTTGAAGCTGTTTGAGTTAATTGTAATCGTTGCTCATAAAGCCCACTGCTGCCATGAAATACTACTGATGAAGTGATTGCGACGCAACGATGATGCCATGAAAAACTACTGCCGGTATCAAAAAATTTTAACTCAAACAGCTTCCAAAAATTTTGTTGAAAGTGCTGTTCCACTCATAACTCATAACTCATAACTCATAACTTTTTATGGAACCGGCGGCATTACTACTATTGAGCATCGTTGTGTCACTCACTTGTGCTGTAGTAATTCTTCTATACAACTAAGCGACTTGCTGTTTAAGCGAGTTCAGTTTTCGTTCAAGGTATGCGATTTTAGCCATTTTGTATTTGTGTTGGTATTGCTCTAAATCAAGTGGCTTAAACTCGTTTTTGTATCGAACCA
>JAVBLN010000013.1:0-122611 GCA_031553495.1 Flavihumibacter sp. | reverse complement strand
CATAACCACAATCCCGACATCGTAAATTTGCCCATTGCTTACCTTGCCAATATTTTAAAGAACCACACTTGCTACACTTGAATCCATCATTCCATTTTATATCTACTAAATATTGTAAACAATCTTCATCGGTTTGAAACTGTTTGCTAAAAGATATAATATTCATCCCCTCAAACATAACTAATAATTTTAGCCATAAATATACTAAATAAATTAGTTAAATGCCGACCATATTTACCTCTCACGACCTAACCGCCTAATTCTATAAAATTATAGAATTAGGCGCTTAAATCGTGCAATGCTTTTTGAACCACCAAGTCACGGAGGCACAAAGAAGCACAAAGCAAATTCTAAAATACCTTATTGATGGCAGCATGCCTTTGCTAGTAAAGTATATTACACAGACTTTGTGCCTCTTGGTTCTAATTTTTGAAAGGTCAATCTGTAAACACTCTTAACGACCTAAGTGCCTAATGCTATAAAATTATACTATCGCTCAAACAGCTTATTAATTGGAAGAAGAGCTTGTTGGCCAGGTGGGTTTCCCGGCTTTCATTTTGCCAAGTACTTTCTGAAAAGTTGCTTTTTCGGCATCATTCAAAGAGGTATTAATAGCTTTTTGTTGTGCTTCTAATGCCTGTTGCGTCTGTCCTATTTTATACAAAAGATTAGCATAGGTATCATACAAAGGTGCCGGAGCCTGCTTCTCCATTTCAATGCTAATCTTGCTCCATTCGGCGGCTTTTTGAAGTAGTTTTTTATCGGTTACTTGCTCAAAAACATTCCATGCATAGTTGTTAATCTCAAAAGCAGCCATGCGGTTGCTATACTTTTGAATATAAGGATCATAGCTGTACACAAAGGACGGCCAGTCCTTTTTATTCAGAAAAAATATAAATTTCGCTCTCCATATTATTTCCTCACCTAGTGTTCCATGTTGCTTAATTACCTTCTTTTCAAGTTTCACCCACTGCGGTTGAGCATCCTTTGGTTCAACTACCGGAGCAATATCAGTTTTATAGATCCAATACTTCAATTGATTCTCCGCATAATCTTCACCCATTATTCCATTGATCATTGCCTTGTTTTTGCTAAAAAATCGGAATCCTTCATCTTTTGTAGAATTGGTGTTTTTAACCATTTGTTCAATATCCTGTTTTGTGTACTGATTTTGCGCTACTGACTGGCTTATTATCATTAACCAAGCGCCAATTGCCAAAATAATGAGTTTCATGTTTTCTGTTTTTAGAAGATTTTATTTAAATTGATCAAGTGTTTAAGGAATTGTAATAGTGATTGGTTTCCTATAATTAATGCTATCAATTTTCCGGCGTTCTTGTTCGCTTAATATACCTTCAAATGGAAGCTCTCCATTTGCATCAAGAGAAAGAGAAGTCGAACCTGATTTAATCATCCATTCAGGAACAGGATTTGCTTTTAAGTAATAATCAAAAAACTGTTGCATGCGTTGAGTGAAATCCAGCCTATGTTCACGAGAATGGAGAATATGATTCTCTTTTTTATATAACAACAGCCAACATGTTTTTCCCAGTCTCCGCATACCATTAAACATTTCAGCAGCTTGAGCTAAAGTAGTCATATTGTCTTTGTCAGTATGCATCATCAGTAAAGGAGTTGTTATTTTATGTAAAAAGAAAACAGGTGAGTTTTCAATATAGTATTGAGGAGATTCCCATAATGTTGCCCCCATACGCAATTGTCCTAATTCAGTCATTATGCGAGCCCCCGGACCTACCTGTCCCATTCTACCATAGTTTGAAATGAAATTACTAATACCGGAGGCTGAACAAGCTGCAGCAAATAAACGAGTATGCGTAATAATGAAATTTGTTTGTATTGCTCCAAAACTATGCCCTTGTAGTCCCATCCGGGAAGAATCTACATACGGCAACTTCATTATATAACGTGCAGCAGATGTAACTGTCGAAAGAGCACTTTTATTTGTATGCCCAACTAGATAATGAATATCAGGAGTAAATACCAAGTATCCTCGGCTAACATACCATGGAATGTTTAGCGGCCCCATACTTAATGCTGCTGGAAGAAAAGAATTTAAATTATTCGAGCATTTTTCGTAATAATAAAAAATAATTGGATGCTGCTTTGCCGGATTGAAATCTTCCGGTTTATATAAAACACCTTGTATCATCCTTCCGCTACTGTCTGGGAAATCATGCAGTTCTGTTACTAACCAATTAAACTTTTTCTCTGGATTAAAATTAGAAACTGGATTAAAATTCTTGAAATCGATTGTGGTATAATAATTCGGATAATCCGCTGCGCTCATACGACGAACTAACCAAATATTCTCATTCTCTGCTTTACTTGGATATTCACCACCATCTGCAGCATATTCATGGGGGATAAAATATAAGTATTGATTCAGTACTACTTTTTCAGGATCAACAGATTTACCGATAGTCACATAAAAAAAACCATTATCCTTAGTGTTCCTATCTAAAGCAGGTATAAATAATCTTTCGCCATTCTTGAACAAAGAAGAACTTCCGTAAGGGTGAAAAGAAATCTTATTTTTATAGCCATACTGATTAGTAAGGCAGATTGCAGAACGCTTGCCTGCAGGATCAACTTGCCATAAATCAAATTGATCATGTAATATGATGGCATCATCATCTTTTAACCAAATATGTCCAAAAATATCAACACTTTTACTATGTACATCACGAATACTATCTTTGAGGTAAATTGTCCAGTCAGTTTTAATGGATTTTGTTATATTACAAACTACTCCCGTTTGGGTATCAAATGTAAAATAATTCGCTTCTTTATAAAATAACAAGTACTTTCCGGTCGGGGACTTAGCAACTAAATCAAATGTTAGCTTTTTGCGTATCCCATTTCTAAAATATACAAGATAAGTTTCACGTCTTAGATGATTGGTCCAATATTTTTCGTCCCATAAGCCATTCCCTAATTGTTTAGAAATAATTGCATAATCATTGGAAAGATCGCTTACCCGTTCGCCTTCTTGTTCTAATAATAGTATTCTACCGGTGGAAAGATTGACGACCGCTCTGAATTCTTCCTGTGGATCTTCCTGTACAGTATAATCAGCAGGTATTATATCAGAATAACTCCATATTTCAACACTGTCTTCAGAACATTGCTGGCGTGGTAAAGAGTCAACATTTTTTGAACGTAATCTAATCACTAAATACCGGCTATTGGCTGTGAAATGGCTGATGCCAGATAAATAAAGATTAGAGAAGATATTACCTAAATCACCTTGTATAACTTTCTTTAACCGCTTTCTGCTAATGTCGTACAGCAATAATATAGAACTATCACTTTCATTTCCTAATATTGCTATTTGATTACCTTCTGTATTAAATATTAAAATCTTAGCATTAGGCACAGATTCAATAGTATATTGCCTGCCAGTAGACAACTGTTGCAATAGAATTTCCTGTATACCTGAAATATTGCGTTCCACTAAAAGGTTCTTCGATACTTTGTGAAATACATAGTTGACAACATTATTAATCACAATGTCCTTTTCTGTAAGGAGATTATGGATACGAAGCACAGAATCGATTTGGCAAATCAGATGGGATTGTGATAATTGAAATGACCGAACATTTGTAAAATACACCAAGCGGTTGCTTCCAAGATGCAGTATTTGCAAAGAGTCACCAGAAGTTTCAATAATAATTCGCTTGCTGAAGTAATCAAATTCGAATGATCGAATTTGACCATTGATCTCAATTTTCCAATCAGATGACACCGCCTTGCACACTAAATAGCTACGTGTAATCTGCTGTCGATAAATATAATTTACCCTATATGCCACATACTTACCATCACTACTAATCTTTCCATTCTCAAAGGTTGGCCAGTTTCCTTCAACCGTAGTATCCACTACTGGCTTTTGTCCAATCACATGTGATGTTACAAACAGAAATAAAAGTATAACCCCAGCTACATTATACATATACTACACATTAAGAATTTATTATAGTTTTTAAAGGTTTACCAGGTCGGATTACCACTTTGCATTTTCTGTAGTACATTTTCTAATTCTGGAACCATAGCTACGAAAGTGCCTGATTTTGCTAAAGCAATTGCTTCTAATTGGGTCCTAATCGCTTCTTTTCGGTTTCCTATTTTATATAGCAAATTGGCTTTAGTATCGAGTAAATGGGGTAATTGTCCGGGTATCATTGCAATTGCAGCTTCTGTCCAACGAAGTGCCGATTTTAAGTATCTCTTTTTAGCAAGGTGCTTAAAGACTTCAAAAGCAAAATTATTTAATTGTATAGGGTCATTTAATGTATTTTTATATTTTTCAAAATAACTCGACATATGAATTGCAAAATCAACATATTGTTTAGTATTAAAATAGTAAAATGCTCTTGATCTTAATCCAATCTCGTTCCCGGGACTACCATAACGATTGAGTGAATTTTGAATTTCATTCCAATCAGGTTCCCGGTCTTTGTCATCAACCTTTGGTGCGATCAGTTCATTATAAATTATCAACATAATTTCTTCGTCCACTTTTCGTTGATCATATACTTGTGCCATACTATCATTAAACAGTAAGCATAGGATTAAAATAATCTTTAGCATTCTCATATATTTATGATTTTTGGGCTCATTTTGCCCTGTTACAAATCAAATATTAACCTAGTCCGCCTTATTTAATTACATTAAGCGTTTCTCCATCGTACATTATCCCATCTTTCATTACATAACGTATCTCCCTGCTGTTGTGAATATCATCTAATGGATTCTTATTCAGAATTATTAAATCTGCAATTTTCCCGACTTCGATAGATCCAAGATCACGTTGTAATCCCAAAGCCATTGCTCCTTCCAGCGTTGCACATCTAAGAGCCTGCATGTTGGTAAGACCTCCCATTTGCATCGCCCACAATTCGCTATGGACACCGATTCCCTGGTTATTACCATGACCACCTAATGCAATATGACCACCAGCATTCACAATTCGTGCATCTACTTTTGATGATATAATAAATCCGTTAGCAATTGAATCAATTGGATTAGCATTTTTTATTTCTTCTAACCCATGCTCTGATAAATAGAATCTTTCAACCTTATCATTGTCCTTCCAATACCTGCTGTTAAAATATTCGAGTACATGTTCCTTTCCATAAGCTACCTGTAAAGTAGGTGTTAAATAAATACCGCTTTTTGCATATAGCTGTATCACATCATTATATATTTCACCCCAAACAGGATTATGTTCTATACCTGTACTTCCATCTTTAATCATACCAATTTGCCCTAAAACACTATGATTTCCTTCGCATGTCATATTCATTTTTGCATCCTTGCATGCTATGGCTAACCACTGTTTATTTCTTCGGTTTTCACTGGTAAGGTATTGCTTCACATATATTCCATTCATGATTTTTCTTTTGTCAACAAGAGATCTGGTATCTTCGAAGTTCTCGCAGGACATTCCATCTTCTCTACCTGTAACTGCTTTCCCTGATGAAAACAATCTTGGCCCAACAATTTTTCCGGTAGATAGCATTTCCTCATATCCATAGTTATCAAACCGTGTTGATGGATCCCGTGCAGTGGTCACACCAAAAGCCAGATTTGTTTTTAACTGCCAAGAATGATCGTTAAATAGTTCCGGTGACAATTTCAAATGCGCATGCACATCAATAAAACCGGGTACTATAGTTACCCCTCTCATTTTGTAAACTTTTGTTGTTCGGGGAAGTTTTATTTCATTTGTTGTTCCGATAGCGGCAATCCTTTCATTATCTATTAATATTGTTCCATTCTCTATAACCTCATCTCCGGTCATTGTTATAATGCGTACATTAGTGAGAGCAATTTTTCGATTGGATTTGTGATAAGGTGCAGTGAGTGTATTTGTAATAGTAACATCAGGTTCTACCCATACTGTCAGAAAAGTATGAGGCTCTTTTATTTTCAAGCCGGTTTCAAACACTTTTACCTGTGCGGCCTTCAAAACCTTTTCAGGATTGATTTGAAAAAACTGATTGGCATATGTCCAAGTAAGTAATCTGCCCCCATTTTCCCAATGAGGGTCTACCCCTCGTGCAAATCTTATCATTTGGGTAGGCTCTTCCATATTTAACACGAGTGCTGGTTGTGTGTTTTTATTAACCGGTGCCAAGTATATATCTTGTCCCATTGAGAAAGTAATGAAGCGACCATCGGGAGAAATCATAACACACTGAAGAAGTTCAAAATCTTTTTCTTTGACAATCGCAAGCTTATAGGTTTCATTTGTTTCCAAACTTCTGCATTGCAACCGAATGGATATTGAATCATTACGATTCCTAGCCGGTTCATAGATCAATTGTTTACCATCATTAGAAAAACTGATATTATTCCAAAGGCTAATATTCGTATCGACACGTTTTTTTTCTCCAGAAATCATATCTATTAATTCCAAAACACCTCTCTGAGAGCTTATATGTGTATCTAATTTTTCCTTGCTATGTACCACTGCAATATATTTCCCATCAGGTGACCATGTTGGTCGTTGGTATTGACCTGCCACTTTAGTTATTTTCATTGGCGTGCCACCTTTGGACGGAACTTTCCATACATGTCCCCAATCTTTATCATTCCATGAAACATAGGCAATCCATTTTCCATCAGGAGAATAAGCAGGTTGTAATTGTTCGTCAGGCTGGTTAATTAATGGTTTAGGTTCTCCATCAGGAAGATCTCGAACATACAAGCAACCAAGCGCTGAAAACACTATTTGCTTTTTATCAGGGCTTAATTTTGTACCACGTGTATAACGAACATCAACGACTTTTGTATTGATCCTGTATTCATTGTAATTTAGAGAAGCTGCCGCGACTTCAACATTGGCCGTAAATGGAATCTCAACATCTGAACCGTTTCTCACATCGATTCTGTGAATTTTCCCACCATATCCTATATAAAAATATTTTGAGTCTGATGAAAAACTACCACGAGTCAGTTTAGGCGCGGAGAACTGGAAATTTGAATCCTGACAAATTAATTTGGGAGCAAGTGTATTTGTAATGCCTTTTTGCAAATCAAGTGCATATAAATATGGTCTTGTGAATCTATCTTTATTCCATTTATAAGTTGAGTACACAAAATAGCGACCATCTGGTGAGATAGCAGAGGAAAATTCCTGGTACACAGCTCTTGGAAATGAAGTTATCACTCTTGGTGTGTCATCATGTTGATCAAATTTGTAAATGGTTGAATCATTAATATAATACATAAACCTACCATCGGCAGAATAACGAATAGGGTAAATTTGCTTATTCTGTGATTTCTCATGTTTAATATCTCTTTTCATATACCCGCCTAAAAGTCCATAAGTTATATCTCCAACAGTAATATAGTAACCGTCTGGTGTCCACAACAAATTTTGATCAACTTCTAAAGGCTTTTTATCGCTGGCAACAGAAATTATATTTCTACTTTTCAAATTTTTAATAGCAATATGGTAATCGCCTGTTCTGTCACTGACAAATGCAATCTTATTACCATCAGGAGACCAGACCGGTCGCATATTAAGCGCAAGTCCGTTGGTTATTTGAGTTGCTTTGCCACCTGCAACGGGAACTGTGTAAATATCACCCAATAAATCAAACACTAATGTTGTACCATCTGGCGAAACATCTATATTCATGTTGGAACCTTCATTAGTGGTAAAGGAAATGGTTCGCTCCGGCTGAATAGGTAAATACTGTGCGAAAACATTAATTCTAGTAAGTATAATGAAAACTAATAAAGACAACTTCTTCATATATATTTCAGATTATTAAACTTATAAAAAATAACACCGAATTGATCTGGGTGTATAAAATTTTTTGGAATGTAAACGTTGTTCAATACAATTACTTCAGTACAAGAGTGCGACGCAAGTATAGCTTCATAGTAGTAATAATGCTTGGCTCATAAAAAATGTTATGCCCCATTGATTTAGCAATTTCTTTTAACATATTCATTGCCGTTATTTTAACAATTCCCTTTTATTTAATTTCATCAAGTGTTTCTCCATCGTATAATATTCCATCTTTCATTACAAAGGATATTTCTCTACTGTTGTGAATATCGTCTAATGGATTTTTATTTAGGATTATTAAGTCTGCTATCTTACCTACCTCGATAGAACCTAAGTCCTTTTGTACACCAATAGCTTCGGCTCCCACTATTGTTGCAGCTTGTAATGCCTCTATATTTTTCATGCCTCCCATTTGCAAAGCCCAAAGCTCATTATGTGCACCAATACCAGGGTCATTACCATGGAATCCCAAACCAATTTTTACTCCATAACGATGCATATTTGCATTTATTCGGGCAGGAATTAAAAAGCTAGTTAATCCCGATGTGTCTTGGATTCCTTTTTTTAATTCATCAATTCTCTCTTTTGGCCAATACCTTTGTAGTTTTGTATCCGGATTATTCCAGTAATAATTTTGAAAATATGCCAAACCCTCCCTAGTACCATATGCAACCTGCAATGTCGGTGTGAGTACCGTACCAGAAGCAGCCCAAAGCTTAATTACGTCCTCATAAACATCGCCCCATTGGGGATTATGTTCTATGCCACTACTGCCGTCTTTCACCATAGCAATCTGTTCAATAGGGATGTGGCCTCCCTCATTTATTAAATTAAGTCCCTTCTGATTGCATGCTTGTAACAACCATTGCTTTTGCAAACGATTAGGCCTTGTATATTCTTTTACTACTGTCCCTCCCATTATTTTTCTATCTGTCGCAATCCTGATCGCATCCTCGAAGCTTTCTATTCTTACACAAAAAGCGGGATTTAAGGACCTACCTACTGAAAAAAGTCTAGGCCCAATCATTCGACCGGATTGTAACATTTCTGCATACCCAAAGGAATCATAACTTGCTGAAGGATCTCTGGCAGTTGTAACCCCATAAGCTAGGTTGGCTTGATAAATCCATGATTGTTGCGGAAAAACATCAGGCGACAATCTCATATGGTCATGGAGGTCAACCATACCAGGCATGATTGTTTTTCCTGTCAAATCATACACTTTAGCGTTCTGAGGAATCGGAACTGTTTTTGCTGAACCAATTGCAGTAAATCTACCGTTCTTTATTACAATTGTTCCATCCTCTATTATTTCTGATCCTTTCATCGTAATAATCCGTGGATGCTTTAATACCAACGTCCCTTTACCATAGGCTGTTGGTACTTTAAACCCAAGCTCAACCATTTCATCCGGAGTTACATTTACTGTGATAAGCGCTGTTTTATTATTGAAGTTTTTTTGTTTCGCTGCTTCAGCTATTACCTTGTCAATATTGACCATATAATATTTGCTGCCATGATTCCACGCTAGTTTATGACCCGTACCTTCCCAATGCGGATCTACACCTGAAGCGAAACGGATTGTTTTAATGGTTTGTTCCTCATTAAACAGTAAGAAGGTATCTTTAGTAACTGTTACCGGTACAACATATAAATCTTCACCCATTGTATATACGGCATATTTCCCATCAGGAGAAAAAGATCTTTGTTTAAAAAAATGAATCATACCTTTAGTTGAACCTTTCGCCAATATTTTCTTCTCCCTGCTTATAAGATTAACACTTGCTATCAGTGGTAGCACTTCTAGACCTTCTTGAAATTTTTGTTCAGGTTCATAGTAAAGAGTTTCTCCATTAGTAGAAAAGCAAAGTTGATTCCACAACGGCACCTTATCATCTAGAATTTGTTCAGCTTTCGTTCCAATGTTTATATGTAACAATTGTCCTCTGCCAAAATCATCTCTGTCACCTAATTTATTCTCTCCTCTAACAACAACCACCGCTCTTCCATCAGGCGACCAGCATGGTCGCTGATATTGACCAGGTGTTTTATTGAGTTGCTCAGACTTACCTCCACTTGTAGGAACACACCAAACAGAACCCCCTTCTTTATCAGACCACCCAACATACACCACCCACTTCCCATCAGGTGAATACACAGGTTGGTATTGATTCATTTCCTGCCTTATCAATTCCCTTGGTTTACCAGAGGGTAGATCTTTTACATATATCCTGTTCATCGCCGAATACACAATTTGTTTGCCGTCTGGACGTTTATTTGCAGAACGCACGTAACGAATCATGAACGCTTCTAAACTCACAGAAAATCTATGATCAACAAACTGCCCTAATTCTTCTTCTACCTTAGCAGTAAACGGGATTACTTCATCAGCCCCAGTTTCGATAGAAATTCGGTGAATCTTACCCTGATAGCCTAGATATACATATTTTGAATCAGGGGAGAGACTGAAGTTTGGCGGAGGGGAGTAGCCTGTTTGGTAGCAGGGATTTGTAAACATTGATGACACAAGTATTTTTTTTTGTTGTGTAATAAGGTTTACACAATCTATAATAACCGTCGGGCACATTGATGCAAATGCATTTGAAAAGCCTGCTGAAACAATCCAGTTTTGATCAGGAGATATTCGTCTTACTCCCCAACTTGAGCTGCGAAAAATCGTATCTGCAATTTGTGTATTTGGCGTATACTTTACCACTTCCCCTTCAACGTCATAAAAACATTTGTCCCCTTTTTGATTATAACCAATTAATGAATATTTCTCTTGTTCATATTGTTCGTTTGCAATACTGTACTTTTTCCTATCAATCGTAATATATTGCCCATTGGGTGACCAGATTGCATTATGCCCAAAACCATTAAGTGGTTCCTTCGAAATTATTCTTTGTAAACTTCCATTCACATTTCTTATATGTAATCGATAAGCACCTGTTTTATCACTGATATATGCAATTTGCTTTCCATCCGGTGACCAAACAGGACGTAGATTAAGAGCCAAGCCTTTTGTAAGCTGTTTAGCAGTCCCCCCTATAGCAGGTACGGTATATAAATTCCCCAACAAGTCAAACACCAATGTTTTCCCATCAGGAGATACATCCACATTCATATAAGATCCTTCGCTAACAGTAAAGTTTGCCTTTCGTGAAGATTGAATGGGAAGTTGAGCATAAGTAATATCATAAAAAATAGCAGTGCATATCACGACTATTTTCCAAAATGTTTTTATATACATGTGGTTATTCTTTCATTATTTTTAACTAGTCAGTTAGGTTTGTAAGTTTGAAACTCCTGATAATAGAATTTAATTGATAGTTTGTTGAACAAAGGTGTAGGCAGCCAAGACAGACAGCCCCAATATTCATTATTTAAGTTCGCCTGAAAACCATACTGTTCAAATATTCTATTCAATATATCCAGGATTCTGATGACCAGCCAAACCTGCATTTAATTGAATTTCACGCAAAGGAATTGGAAATAGAGCCTGGAATGGTTTCCACTCCACTCCGCCTTTAGCCGGAGTAACAATCTTCATTCGTTCATCGATAGTATTTGTTCTCTTTAAATCCAGCCAACGGTGCCCCCATTCAGTAAATAACTCTACATAACGTTCATGCAACACCGCATCTATTGCTATATCCTCTGACAAATCTGAGGCTAATTGTTTTAGTTGATCCGTGGCCGGAGCTGATTTATCTGTCGCCCTGTCTCTTATTTTGTTCAAATCTGTAATTCCTTCCGCGATTTTGTCCTGATGTATTCTTGCTTCCGCACGTATTAAGTATAGCTCAGCCAATCTAAATACCAAGGAATATTCAATCTTAGCAGTTTCCAATCTGCCAGCTTTGTACTTATAAGGATAATGAAAACCAGATGCAGCCCCAACCCAATTAACCTTTCGCTGATCTCCTGATTCAAATGCCAGTAATACAAAATCACTTAAATAAACAGGATAATCTCCCCCATTAGGACCAGTAGAGGGCAGTACAAATAGTTGTCCCTCGCCCGCATTAAGTTCACCAACAGATACTGGTTGTAAAGCCCACAAAGTCTCACGGCTATTTTTTAAAAAAACCTGATCTAATGTTAGGAGTTCAAATAGAGCTGTATGGCTAATTACTTCTGATGCCACTGTTTCAGCCTTTTCCCATTCTTCCGTATATAAATATGTTCTCGCAAGCAGTGCTTTAGCAACCCATTTATTAGGGCGTAATCTTTCTGAGGTTTCATTGGTAGCAAATCCGTCAAGATATTTATCACTCATCAAGCTATCTGCAGCACATAAATCGGCAATAATCTGTTGATAAACTGTCTCTGTGGCAGTTCTAGGAGAACCCATATTTACTGTATAATCAGTAGACAAAATAAGTGGTACCTCTCCATATAAATTCACCAAATAGAAATAATAAAATGCCCTCATAAATTTTGCTTCTCCTATTAGTTGTTTTTTTGTACCCGGAGTTAAGCCCGTAGATTTATTGAGTCCTTCTACAGCGGCATTGGTAACATATATATTCTCATATGCCGTCCAAAAAAGATCAGGAGAACTGTAGCTAGTAATATCATTATGATAATAAGCATGATAATCTAAAGGATTATAAGGCTTTAATTCATCAGATAATAATCCTGCCACAAAAAATAAACGACTAGTACCTGCCTGAATATAATTCACGTCCTGGCTTAAGTCCATATATAAGGATGTTAATACCGCTGCTGCGGTGCCATTACTGCTATAAACGTTTTGCTCAGTTACATTAGTAATTGGGATACCAACTTCAGCAAATTTTTTGCATCCCAATGCAAGAAAAAATAAACAGGTAATTATGCCTAACAATCCTTTTTTATTTAAAATAAGCGAGGATTTGTATACAGATATCTTCTTCATAATGCTGATGTTAAAATGTTAGTTGTAATCCAAATGTCACTACTCTTAAGGGAGGCAGTGAAGAATAAAAACCATTACGCTGTTCGGGATCTATACCTTTATATGGGGTCAGCACAAAAAGATTTTGACCAAGCATAAAGACCCTTGCGTTTTTTAAACGGATGCTCTTTATAAAAGATTCAGGCAAGGTCCAACTGACAGTCATATTGTTCAATCGAACAAATGATGCATCTCCGTAGCCGGCATCACTACCCCCATAAGAATTATATGCATTCCCCTCATTTCCTTCATACGTAACACTATATTTCTGTATTGAGGCCTTATCCCCGGGCTTCTGCCATCGATCCAACACAAAGGATGGTTGGTTGGTCATACCTCCAGGATTAGCACCTTGCCTTAAATTCACTCCATATTGTTTTACTATTTGCAATACAAAATCCAATTGAAAATTCTTATAGCTTATTGTATTGGTCATCCCTGCGGTGAAGATGGGAAAAGCACTTCTGTAAACTGTTTTGTCGGCTTCAACAGGTGAATATGTCGGTGTGCCGTGTTGATCTGCAAAAGTGTACAATCCTGTTTCAGGATCTACACCCAAATAATGATAATAACGCTCAATGTTTAATGGCTTACCTACAGTTAGCCTATTTCTGTAACCTGTTGATTCAATTCCCGGAAAAGCTAACAGTTTATTCCGTTGAATGGTCAGATTCGCATCCGTTGTCCATTTCCAGTTTTTACCATCTATATTTACACTCTGCAAAGTAAACTCCCATCCCGTGTTCTGTATTTCTGCAGGAAAGTTTCTGTCAATATTATAAAACCCTGTAGTCCTCGGAAGATCATAACCCATTAATTGGTTTGAAGATCGGTTTCTATACCAGATTGTATTGATCAGCAGCCTGTCATTAAAGAAACCAAGATCCAGGCCTAATGAAAGTTTTTGGATTTCTTCCCATTGAAGATTTGGGTTAGGCAAACCAACAGGACCCAGCGCAATTGTTCCCTGGTAAGGCTTATCCACTCCATTCCCAGTTACCCGGTATAAGCTTAACTGAGAATAATTGCCAATATTGTCATTTCCAATAGTGCCATAACTACCATGAAATTTACCAAAACTTAAAAAAGGAAGTGCGGATTTAATAAACCCTTCATTACTGAATAACCATGCACCTGCTATGGAACCAAAATTGTGCAAAATATTAGCTGATCCAAACCGTGAACTTCCATCTCTCCTGCCGTTTAGGTTCACCACATATTTATCCCTCCACACATAATTTATTCTGGCAAAACCGGCACTATATTTATATTTGGGAGCAATCACAGCATTAGCCCGGACATTTGGATGAGAAGAAATATCTTCTAACAATAAGTCGTTTGTGCCTCCCCAACCTGACATATGTTGAGAATATTGGTAATTTTCAGAAAAAGTAGTGCCCAATAAAACATTTAATTTGCCCCTTGCTATAGATTTACTATATGTAAGCTGTGGCTCAACCTGCCAGGTTGTTGTACGAGCGTTTACCACAGCTGTACGTCTGACTTCATAAGGTAGTACCTCAGGCGTATAAGATGTCAAGGGCGTAGTCAATAGTTCCTCACCTTGTAGCTGGTTGAAGCCAAAAGTACTTTTAAGCACCAGACCCGAAATAATTTCAAAACTTATGTTAGCATTACTAATCAAATTTGAAACATTGTTTCTGAGTCTGCTTTCATACTCACATAAAGGATTTGAATTTGAGGAAACCCCATTTGGTAAAGGAGCCCAATTTAAAGTACCATCGGGGTTTTTTAAATCTGGTGCATTAGGGGCACGGTAGATATATCTGGTAAGATCACCTCCATTAGGATTAACATTATTATTGAAAAAATATTGAGCGCTTATTTCAGATCTGAATTTTTTATTATCGGAAGCAAGATTCAAATTCATATTTACCCCTGCGGATTGCGTAGCAAAATCTACTGGAAAAACGCTCGTTTGTCTACTATATGTAGTTCCGATCAAATATTGCATATTGTCAGTTCCTCCTGAGGCGCTTGCATACAGGTTAGTATATTTCGCCGTTCCTCCTATAAGTTTTTCCTGCCAATCGGTATATTTATTTTCATCCCAGAAAGTCAAATCATAATTAGATGGTTCCTGAAGTGAATTCTTATCAGGAACCGCCAGGCCTGAATTACGATAAGCCTCTCTTCTCATTTCCAGGTATTCCTGTGTATTTAACAACTTCATTTTTCTTGAAACTTCAGCAAGGCCTTGCTGAAGATTTAGGTCAAATTTTATTGGCCCCGCTTTCCCTTTTTTGGTTGTTATTAAAATTACTCCGTTAGCCCCCCGACTTCCATAAATTGCTGTGGCATCAGCATCTTTTAATACTTCTATTGATTCAATATCATTCATGTTTATAAACCTCATTGGACTTCCGGGATTATAGCCACCATAATTATTCTCCCCATTTTTTGTTTGCTCAGTTCTACCTAAAATCCATGATTGATTCCTTAAATTATCAGAAGGATAAGGAATGCCATCTACGATATACAAAGGATTGTTGCCCCTAGTAATACTATTTTGTCCTTGTATTCTTACATTGATATCGGCACCTGGCAGTCCTGAGGATGATTCAATGGTGATACCTGGAACTCTCCCCTGCATTGCCTGTAAAGGATTAAGAACCGGTGATTTTGACAGCACGTCTCCTTTTACGCTAGAAATATTACTTGTACTCAGCCTCCTTGTCGTCGTTCCATACGCTATCACCTGCACTTCATCCAACTGCGATAATACTTTTGCCAGCCTTATCGTAAATCCACCTCCTTCAAATGGAACGGTTTGGCCAACACGCATAGCCGTGCTTTCTTTTTCAGCATCTGCGGCGGCTGATGATTTTTCTACAAAGGCTACTACCGCTGAGTTGGAGGAGGAAAGTCTTACTTCTACTTTTAAATAGCCCACATGCGAGATGGCGAGAACATCGCCATCGTTGGCGTTGATGGAAAAAG
Source organism: Flavihumibacter sp. (assembly GCA_031553495.1). GTDB lineage: Bacteria > Bacteroidota > Bacteroidia > Chitinophagales > Chitinophagaceae > Pinibacter. Next base: position 106,886 of record JAVBLN010000013.1, on the reverse strand, counting down.
TTCCGCTACTGCCGGAGGGTACAGACTGCTTTGAATTTTTATTGGTTATTGTAGCGCCTGCAAGTGCAACTCCATCGTCCGTAACTACTTTTCCGGTTACTGTGTAGTAAGGCGCTTCCAATACACTATCAACAATTGCATTTGCAGCTCCTACAGCTTTCACAACTATTGGAATCTTGCGGATGAAAACAGTTTTTTTCTTGATGGAATAATCCAACGATTGTGTTTGCAATATCTTGTGCAGGAAAGAATGCATCGGCTCGTTCTTTACTGATATGGTTACAGGTTTGCTGCCGTCCAGTACGGCCATATCAAAAAAGAATACATAGCCGGTTTGATCTTTTACTATGGAAAAAATCTTTTCCAATGGCACATCTTTACCGGAAAAATTTACTGTTTGCGAGGAGGCATTTGCGCAAACATGCATCGCCGTAGCGGTGAGTAGAATGATCGTTAGCTTCATAACTAACAGAGTTTTGGTAACGAACCGCCTTAATTGCCGGTTGGCTAACAACTTAACATGAAGGCTGGTTCTAAGAGCTTTTAATTGCATACATTTGCATTGTTTGGGTGAATGAATAAGCCGTGTCAAAACCTTATTTTAATACTCAAACATTAGCCGGAAATGTTCGCTCATTTCCGGTTTTGTTTGAATAGCTCTAAACATTATCCTAATAAACTTTTCTACGATAAATACAATAGGAATAGATGTGACTTTACTATACGCAGTATAAATTTGTGCACAATGCTTCACCTTGCTGAATAGCATTACTACAGTACAAGTGAGTGACACAACAATGCTTAATAGTAGCAACACCGCTGGTCCCCAAAAAAATCATTGCAAAAATTTATGCTGTTCTAATTTTTAGCGTTTTGGTCTAATTACTTTTTTGATAAAAACAATATTTAACGTTTACGTATATCCGCAATTATATTCTTAGCATAATATCACTATTGGTAACACTATACTTTTAACCAGGATTGTGTATAGAATGTTTATCCTGATCAATTACTATGATTAATGTATTTAGTGTGTTCGCAGGTGTTAGTATTGTAACATTGCAGAGATTAAGGCATCACCACTAATTTTTTGCCTTCTATTTTAAAACGAACGCCAATATCTTTAAGGCCTTCCAGCACTTCCGATAAATTAAGATCACGTTGTATTTCGCCACCAAATTTCTTTGGCTTTATATCACCTTTGTATTCAATTTCCACATCATACCACCTGGCCAATTGCCGCATTACATCCTGTAGTGAAACATTATTAAAGTTGAACATGCCTGCTTTCCATGCCATAATCTGCTCTATGTTCACATCACTTACCACTTTTAGCGCACTGGCGGAAGCCGCTGCCACAGCCTGTTCGCCCGGTTGTAATGTTTTGTTGTTGGTGCCCGATGTAACCTTTACGCTACCTTCTACAAGTGTGGTTTTAATATTGCCTTCATCGCTATAACTATTAATATTAAAACGCGTGCCCAACACTTCCACCGTCATGCCATTTACTTTTACGTAAAATGCTTTCGACTTATTTTTTGTTACTTCAAAATAGGCTTCGCCGGTAATGGTAACAGTTCTGCTGTTGCCGGTAAATGCCGTTGGATAAGTAATGGATGACGCGGCATTCAGCCACACTTCCGTACCATCGGGAAGTTGCAAACGGTATTGTCTTCCTTTTGGTGTGGTTATGGTATTATACACTACGTCCTGGTTTTTTGTGGAAGCGGCATCATATACCAGTAATCCATTTCTAATTAAAATTGTTGTTTTCCCTTGCGTGGTAACTATTCCATTTCCCATGCTATCCAGTAGCATTTGCTGCCCGCCCGCAAGCGTGAGTATAGCGCCATCTTTACCGGGCATCACATCCTGTTGTATTTTGGTGCCCGTATCAACAAACTGCTCCTTTTGCATTTCCTTTTTTTGCAACACCATTAATATCGATACTCCCACTGCTATAATAAAGATAGCTGCTGCCGCCCATCGCCAATTTGCAACCAGCCTGCGCAGCATTGGCTTTTGCTGTGTAGTGGCCGATCTTGCCAGTTCAATAGCTGTTGCCAAACGGCTTTGTAATCTTTCGTCAGCGTCCTGCGACATGTCATTTACAGGATTATTCAGTTGCAACTTTATTTGATACAACACGTCCGGTTCCTCCATCATCTCCGTGTATTTATCAGGCTCCCGGTTAATAAAATCATACAGCTCATTTACTTCTTCCGGCGAAATAGAATTCTTAATAAACCCAAGTATCAGCTGTCTAAAATATGTTTCGTTTTTTTCCATGCTACATAAAAAAGACGGTGAAATAAAAAAAAGTATTACTCTAAAAAAGAATTTTTTTTCGGATTCGAATTTATAGTACGCAGATGATTACGATAATCTATTAGCCAAAACCGTGATGGCGCCTTATTAAGAAGCTGGTTGAGTTACACTTAATGCAGCAAAAAAATGCGCAGTTTTTTTTATGGAACCGGCGGTAGTGCTACTATTAAGCATCGTTGTGTCACTCACTTGTACGGTAGAATTTCTATTCAACAAGTGATGAGTTTTGAGTTATGGGTTATGAGTGCTTTTAATTTCACATAAAATCAGTGTACAAAGCATTCTCCATTCTCAACTCTCAATTCTCAATTAATTCAATCATTGTCACAATAATTCTTTCAATTTTCAACTAAAAAAAAGTTGCCATGAAAAACTACAGATGAATGAAATGCGACGCAACGATGATGCCATGAAAAGCTGCTGCCGGTACCAAAAAATTTACTCATACCACTTCTAAAGTTTATTGGATTTACAAAACATGCTGAAAAGATACATCACATTAAGATGCAATTTAAACACTACATCAATGAAAACTCTTATCAGCTCTGCGTTCTGTGCCCGCATGGATAAAGATCCGTTCGAGCACGGGTGCTATAAAATTCAAACACTTTACTGCAAAAATTTAAAATGCTCGCAAAAAATACATAGTACTAAAAACAAATCGCCTTTTTGCAGTATAAAATCCCTCAACAACGAAAGGGTTTTGGAGATATGTACTTTAACGGTGTTTATAGAAATATTCAGTTCATCGGCCACCTCGGCGTAACTTTTATTATGCTTTTTGCACATTTCGAAAACCTTTCTACGCTGAGGCGAAATGGAGTTTAGCGCTTCCTCTACCAGTTTATCATACTGCACTAATTGCCCGGCAGTTGTGTCCTCTGGCATTTCGGAAGCCTTATAATGATACAATAATTGATCCCTGAGATTTAGGTTAGCGGCCACTTTTTTGTTTTCATCCACGGCCTTGTTATGACAAACGCGAAATAAATAACCCTTAAAATTATTAGTGATGTTTATTTTTTTTCTTACATCCCATATCTTCAAAAATATTTCATGCGTGAGGTCTTCAGCTACATCCGGCAGCTTTATCAGCACCATCAAATAATGATAAATATCCTTATAGTAACGGCGATACATTTCAGCAAATGCCAAAGAATCGCTTTCACGCAGAAAGTCAATCAATTCCTCATCAGTGTATGTTGAGTAGTTCTTTGTACTCATGAAAGTAAAAGATAATTGTTATCTCACATCAACCGCACTTATCTCAAAGGTATGAATAGCGCGGCATTTAGCGTCAGAAGGATTTGAAATTTGAGTTTGAGATTTGAAATACTGTTGGATGGGTTTGATTTTCAGTATTCACATACTTTCAAATTGTGCTCCCAACTGGTAAATAATAATAAAACAGGTATCTTGACCCTACAGCAGTCTCAACTCTCAATTCTCCACTAAAAAAAGAGACTGCTTCAACAAGTGAAGCAGTCTTCTAATCTACCCCTTTAAGTGTCAGCAGTGTTGTTTATTGGAGATAAAAAATATATTCCCGGATATAGTGTTCAATATTGTTTATTCAAGCGCGCCTTCTTTATGAGCATCATGTGGTGCAGGCTCAACTTTCTTTTCCATTTGCTCTTTATGATATGGATCGTAATTATTGCGCAGCTCTTTAAATGAATGCCCATCTGCAAGAAACGCAATTATAAACCACACAAATAAAAACAACGGTATGGTAATGGTCATGATCATATTTCTTAATTCATGCTTCAGGTGCATAAAGTAAGCTACTATGTAAAACGCTTTCCACAACATCAATACGCAGATGACGCCCTTAAGAAAATGTTTGAAAAAACCATCCGGTAAATTTGCTTTGTACATATAAAAACCAATAGCAAGTTCCACCAGCGTTATTACACTCAGGTATAGCGTAATACGCAATACTTCCTTTTTCCCGCCACCGGCGTGTGCATGCCCTTCATGATGATAAACCGCAGTTGTATGTTGTTCCATTATAAGTAGTTTTTATGATGCTTTAATCAGATTAAGTAAAAACAAGTAAATACAAATACCCACACAAGATCAACGAAATGCCAGTATAATCCGGCCTTTTCAATCATTAAGTAGTGGCCTCTTCTGTCAAATACACCTTTCATTGTCATTATAAGCATAATAATATTAATGACCACTCCCGAGAAAACGTGAAAGCCATGAAAGCCGGTTATAGTAAAAAAGAAGTTTGTAAAATTAGATGTAGCAACAGAACCATCGTGATTAGGAAAAGGATTACGTCCCCACCATGCGCCTTCATGAAAAAGATGTGCCCACTCCCAGGCTTGGCAGCTTAAAAAAGCTAATCCGCCAATAATGGTAAAGATCAAATATTTCACTACGCCTTTCCTGTCCATTTGCTGACCGGCCTGCACGGCCAATACCATCGTAACAGAACTGATGATAAGAATAAACGTCATCAAACTTACAAACAGTAAAGGATAGCCGGAACCTAAGCCCGGAAAGGAATTGAAGACATGGTTGGGATCGGGCCAACTATTGGTAGCAAATCTTATAGTGCCATAAGAAATAAGAAACGCCCCAAACGTAAAAGCGTCACTCATCAAAAAATACCACATCATTATTTTCCCATACTCCACGTTAAATGGGCTTTTACCGCCATTCCACCATTTTTGCGCCACAGGTATTACTTGTGCCATGTTACTAATTTTATTTGGTTGTTAAGGATGCGAATTATATATCCTGATTTTTATAAAGATGTCAGAGATCAAGAAATCAGAGATCAGAGATCAGCATTTTTGGTTATGAGTTCTTCAAATTTGCATATGAATAGCGCATACTCATTTTTCCAAAGACTTCCATCATACAGCATTCTCCACTCTCCACTCCTCTCCCTACCTCATTGTTAAAAAGAAAACAAAAAGGTATATCCACAGCAGGTCTACGAAATGCCAGTATGTGCTCATCACTTCTACGGATATTACATTATACGTTTTTCTTCTTGCGCTAAACGCTTTCAAAAACATTATAAGCAATGCCACAACTCCACCAAGCACATGCAGCATGTGTGAGCCTGCAATAACATATAAAAACTGGCCTGCCCCAGATCCTGCAAGGGTTGTACCGCTTTTCCATAAGTCGTTGAAAGCAATCCACTGCATAATTATAAACAGCACTCCAAGCGCTGCAGTTATAGTTATCAGCTTTCTGTACCATCCCATTTGCTTGTTCTTAAAACTGCGCCATGCCATTTGCATAGTAACGCTGCTTAACAAAATAACCGCGGTAGAGTACCAAAAGCCAATAGGAAAATCGGTCATAATCCAATTAGGCTGATCGCGCTTTACAATGTATGCGCTGGTTAATCCGGCAAACATCATTATAATGCTTGCCAGCCCCACCCACAAAGTAAATTTGTGAGGATGCACTCTATTCCTTTGTCCGCCCACATTTTCAGTCATCTCAATATTCATTGAATCATTTTTAAATTATAAGTTGTAAGAAATCATTTTAACCACAAGGGTGGGCTGTTCTCTTAGATTGTTCTCTTATATGCCCTACACCTTTGAGGTGTAGGACATATATAAACCGTGCTGTCTGGCTCCTCACTTCTCTACTGCCCACTGCCTACTGCTCAATAGCATTCCTGCCGTACAAGTGAGTGACACAACGATGCTTAATAGTAGCACTACCGCCGGTTCCATAATAAAACTACATTCATAACAAAGAGCTATTAATAACCATTCACTTTCTGATCTCTTCCTACTGTCCGCTGCAAACTGCCCACTGCCAACTGCTACAGCTTATCCGCCAGCATGGCCAACAGCACCACCGGCAAATAGATATAACTGCCAAACATCACTCTGCGGGCCGCTTTTACTTCCATTTTTGTATATAGCTGAACGCTTAAGTATATCATAAACAAATTCGCAAACAGTATAACAAACAAACTTATAGCGCCGCTAATGTTTGTAAAATAAGGCAACACGCCCACCGGTATCAGCAACAACGAATAAATAACAGCCTGTATGGCAGAATATTTTGTTGGCCCTTCCACCGAAGGAAGCAGCTTGAAACCCGCGTTGCTGTAGTCTTTATGAGCAATCCAGGCGATGGCCCAAAAATGCGGGAATTGCCAAAAGAACTGAATGCCAAACAAAGCCCAGCCACCGGCGGTAATGCTGTCGTTGCCCGCAGTCCAGCCTATAAGGCAGGGCAAAGCTCCGGGTACAGCGCCTACCAACACCGAAATAGCATTTACTTTTTTCAACGGCGTATAAATAAACGCATATAAAAACAAGCTGAACGCGGCAAGGCCGGCCGATAACCAGTTAAAAAAATATCCAAGTATAAAACATCCTGCCACACCTGTTATTATTGCAAAAGCCCAGCCTTCCATTTCAGTCATTCTGCCCGCCGCTACAGGCCTGCGTGCTGTCCGTTTCATTTTCGCGTCAGTATCTTTTTCTACCACTTGGTTGATGGCGTTGGCGCTACCGGTTACTAAAAATCCGCCGGCAAATAATAACGCGATCATTCCCCAGCTATACTCAACAACTTTTGGCGCCAGCAAATAACTGATAACAGCGGAGAACACCACCATTGTTGTTAATGAAAATTTTACAAGGGCTTTGTAATCCTGTAATTTTTGAACGAAGCTGAAAGCGCTTCGCTGTTTTAATATAATTTCAATTGCCATAGGTTAAAGTTTTTATGTTCATCGAAAATCAAATTCAACAACATTCGCAAATGATTGCTCCAATAAAGAATTGTTTTTCGAATTATGTAATACTAATGGCTGCTCTCGTTCGCATTCACAGGTTCTGTTTGCGGAATAAATTCCCTTCCGTCTTTACCATAATCGTAAGGCCAGCGATGCACTTCAGGAATTTCTCCGGGCCAGTTACCATGCCCCGGTTGAATAGGAGTAGACCACTCCAGCGTAGTAGATCCCCAGGGATTTTTTGTGGTTACCCTTCTTCCTTTGAAAATGGAATAAAAGAAATTAAACACAAACAATAATTGCACTGCAAACACTGCGATCGATACTATAGATATAAACCTATTCAACGCTCCAAACTGGTTAAAGGAAGCCCAGCCGCTATAGTCGAGATAACGGCGAGGCATACCCGCTAATCCTTCATAGTGCATTGGCCAGAAGATCAGGTAAGCTCCAACCAATGTAATCCAGAAATGAATGTATCCAATGGTGTTGTTCAAATAACGTCCATACATTTTCGGGAACCAATGGTATATGCCACAAAACATTCCGAAAAATGAAGCCACACCCATAACCAAATGGAAGTGCGCTATCACAAAATAGGTGTCGTGTAAATGAATATCCAGCGATGAATTGCCCAGCCATATTCCTGTTAAACCTCCGGATATAAACAAGCTTACAAAACCAATGGCAAACAACATGGCAGGCGTAAACCTGATATTGCCACGCCAAAGCGTGGTAAGCCAGTTAAATACTTTAATAGCCGAAGGAACGGCTATGAGCAGCGTGAGCAATACAAAAAACGAACCTAAGAATGGATTAAGCCCCGACACAAACATATGGTGCGCCCATACCAGGAACGCCAAAATAGTGATGGCAAAAATTGAGCCTACCATTGCCATATACCCGAAAATAGGTTTTCGGGCATTGGTGCTCATTACCTCCGAAACCATACCCATGGCCGGAAGCAAAATAATGTACACTTCAGGGTGGCCAAGGAACCAAAACAAGTGTTGGTATAAAATGGCGCTTCCGCCTTCATTTGGCAAAGCCTTTTGCGTAGATGCCAGGAATATATCGGATAAATAAAAACTTGTTCCTGCATGGCGGTCAAACAACAACAGTATAAATCCTGCGAACAGCACAGGGAACGATAACACACCCAGCACTGCTGTAAAGAACAGCGCCCAAATGGTTAACGGCATCCTTGTCATACTCATTCCTTTGGTACGCAGGTTAAGCACAGTGGAAATGTAGTTCAAGCCACCAAGTAAAGATGATACCACGAACAAAGCCATACTGATCAACCAGAGATCCATGCCCAGCTTGGAGCCTATAGAAGCATCACCCAATGCGCTTAGCGGCGGGTAGGATGTCCAGCCGCCGCTTGCAGGCCCGGTTTGTATGAATAACGATGAAATCATTACCACGCTGGCGGCAAAGAAAAACCAATAGGACAACATATTCATAAACGGCGATGCCATATCACGGGCTCCTATCTGCAAAGGAATCAGGAAATTGGCAAAAGTGCCGCTAAGGCCGGCAGTCAGCACAAAAAACACCAGCACGGTTCCGTGCATGGTTACCAGTGCGTAATAAAACTCCGGATTTATTTTTCCGCCTTTTGCCCAATGCCCCAAAATGGTTTCAAGCCAGGGAAAAGTAGTATCAGGAAAGCCTAATTGCAAACGGAAAAGTACAGACATTAAACCACCTAAAATCGCCCAGATAATTCCTGTTATAAGGAACTGTTTAGCGATCATTTTGTGATCCATGCTAAAAATATATTTGCTGATAAACGTTTCGTGATGATGGTGCGCTTCATGTGCATCATGATGCGATTCATGCGCAGTCACGCCCGGTTTGTCGTGTAAGATAGCTAGGTTACTCATGTCGAAATTTCTTAAATATAGAATTCTACTCCTTGATTATATTTTAACAGCATAAAATGTGTAAGTTTTTTTTGGGTAAATCAGCGGCATTGCTACTATTAAGCATCGTTGTGTCACTCACTTGTACGGTAGTAATGCTATTCACCAGGCTGATACATTCATACACAATTTCATACTGCGTATAGCAAACAAATTAGTTTTTGGCTACTGCACGTTTAGCAGCAGTATCGGTAGCAGGGCTTGCAGATTTTGCAGAATCCGCCGCCTGGGATTTAACATCTGGGCCACTCTCCGGAAAAGCCATCGCATAATTTGTTTTTTGTTTTGCCAGCCACATATCAAATTCTTCTTTGGATACCACTTTTATAATTCCCTTCATGGAATAATGGCCTTTCCCACACATTTGATCGCAGGAAATTTCATATTCAAAATCGGGATTGTTTGTTTTTTCTTTCATTTCCGCTGTGGTATACAAAGGTGTAAACCACATGGTGGTAGGCGTTCCGGGCACTGCATCCATTTTCATACGAAAATGTACCAGGCCCACATCATGCACCACATCTCTTGAATTGATCACCAGTTTTACCGGTCGCCCTTTTACCACATATAAAGCTTCGGTGGTTACAATATCATCTTTCGCGCTTCTATCGTCCCAAAGCAGACCAAGTTGATTTGATTCTGCTTCATTAATATTCTTGTAATACTTTTTTCCAAACACCTGGTCTTTACCCGGGTAGCGATATATCCACGCAAATTGCTTACCGGTAATTTCAACTACCAGCGATTCTTTTGGCGCATCCCCGGTTATTTTGAACCAATAATACAATCCGAAGCCTACCAGTACAGTTAGTGTAATGGCAGGAATTACCGTCCAGATCAATTCAAGTTTATTATTATGCGGGAAATAAAATGATTTGCGGTTCTCTTTATATTGATATTTAAAAGCAAACCAGAAAAGTAAAATTTGGGTGATAACGAACACGATGCCAGTAATTACGAGCGTTATATACAGCATCACGTCAATTTTTTGGCCATGGTCGGAAGCGGCTTCGCCTAAGATCTTAGGCTTTAGTAGAACATTACACCAATATACGCCGATAAGGCCAAGTATCAGAAAAGCTAACAGCAAAAAGCCATTGATCCGGTTATTTTGCTCAAAAGCTTTTTTTTCTCCTTTTAATACAGCCACATATTCACTTGCTTTGGATATTTGAAACACTATCAAAAAGCCAAGCAACAGCACTGCAATTATTAAAAATGCCGTCATAGGTTAAACTAATTTTTAACAAACAAATAAGTATTGGTACTAATACAACTTCAACACAAAATCACGATTCAAAAGCAAAAGTCAAAAATTCAAAAGTTCTTAATAAGTATTTTGGTCGAAATAGATCTTTTGAATTTCAGAGACTATTTGAGTTGTTGATGAATTATTTTTTACAGCCCACCGCTGCCATGAAATACTACCGATGAACGAAATGCGACGCAACGATGATGCCATGAAATACTACTGCTTGTATCATAACAACTCAAACAGCTACTTTACTTTCGAATTTCTTTTTTTCTTAAGTATGGTGAATTACACTTTCCTTAAAGAACGGATGATTCTTAGGTATTAATGGCGCCTGTGCCAGTGCTCTTCCTGTTGCATACATGATCAGTCCCACAAAGCCGGCAGCTACGCCAAAATCATATAAATTTAAAGTTACACGATCTTTAAACGGCCCCACAAATACCATTTGGTAAAAATCTATCCAATGTCCGAAAATAATTATTACAGCCAATATCGCTACACTGGTGTAATTACGTTTCGATCCTCTCCGCATTAACAACAATAATGGAGCCAGGAAGTTGATAACCAGATTTAAAAAGAATACGCCTTTGTACACTCCCTGCACACGTGGCTGGAAATAAACAGTTTCTTCCGGAATGTTGGCATACCAGATCAGCATATACTGAGAGAACCACAGGTATGTCCAAAAGATAGAAAACGCGAACATGAATTTTCCCAGATCATGCAGATGCTCTTCATTCACTATTTCAAGATATCCTTTGTTTTTCAGGTAAATTACAAACAATGCTATCAATGAAACGCCTGCTACAAATGAACTGGAAAATGTGTACCAGCTATACATGGTGGAATACCAGTGCGCATCTATACTCATCAGCCAAAGCCAGGGTGTAACTGAAGCCACTGTTAATGCGAACCACACTATAAACAAGGCGGCCCAAACTGTATTTTTGAAAACATATTTTCTTCCTTCTTCAATGGTTGCTAAAGGATTTTCATCCAGGAAGCGGCTCATTTGCCTCATTTTTTGGCCCAGTACAATCCATAGTCCTATGGAAAGCACAGTCCAAATGATATAGAATTTCGGATTTAAGAATCCTGCTTTCCCTTTTAAGATATGATCGTGTGCTACATGTTCCTTATCGAGCCAATGGTAAATTTCGTGCTGACCGGTAAAGATTATACCGAGCATAACCAACAATGCAATGACACCAAGAGGAATAACCGCTTTGGAAATTGCCTCCGGCACGCGACGAAAAGCCATCTGCCAGCCTCCCATTGCAAGGGTAGTAGCGCAAATGAAAAACATGCTGGAATTTACTATTAAAAGAAAAAACACACTATTATGCAGCAATGTGGCCCAGAACCTTGCAGGCTCATGTGCACCATACAAAAAATAACCAACAAGTACAGAAACAATACCAACCGCCATTAATGCGAATGAAATGTTTCTAAATCTGCCGGGAACCTTGAATTGCTCTTTAAATGATGACATTCTCAAAAATTTATGCTCAATGAATCAATTATTTTTTTTTTGCTGTAGCTGTGGCATCTGTTTTGGTATTCGTTCCACCTGCTGTTCCTCCTTTTGCTTCTGCCTGTTTATCCTTAATATAGTGAATTACCATCCATCTTTGTTTCGGAGTAAGCTGTGAAGCATAAGGTCCCATCATATTTTTTCCATAAGTAACGGAATGAAACATAGTACCGGGAGTCATAGCATCGTATTTAGCATCGCCCACCAGTGTCGCGGGCTTTACAGGATACGGCCCTTCGCCACCTTTGTATAACGGGCCATTACCATCCATTTTAGGACCATGACAAATACCACAGTTGATCAAGTACAACCTTTCCGCTTCCACTCTTCCGGCAGAATCCAGCGGAGGTAAGGGATTTGGCATTACTTCCTCTTTAGCATATAAACCGGTTGTATCTGCCGGTGTTTCATAAATTACTTCATCGCCTCTTTTAACCGTTCCGGCCACAGGTTTTGCATTATAGTTAATGCCTTCCGCATTCAAATAGCTATGGTCGGTATATGTTTCCAATGCACGGCTGTCGGTCATGTCGGGCATATATGTTTTTCCGGGCTTGCGTTTCACATCGCTGCATGCTGTAATAACTGCCGCAGCACTAAACAAAACGAATATGATGGATAATTTTTTCATCGGAAATTTATTCTTCTTATATGTTTTATTCAAAAGCGGTTTTTTCCTTTCTAACCTGGAAAGGCATTGTGTTTTTATCATAGCGGCCAAGCCACCAGCCTGTTTCAGCGTTTTGAACGTTTATTTCGTCAGCGCCGGTTTCTGCAAGAAAAGCCATTACTTCTTCTTCATTTGTTTTTTCGGTGCACTCTATAACCATCACAAATTTATCATCAGTGGCACGCAAATGAAAATGATGCTTCTTTACAAATGGCGCCATTTGGCACAAATAGCAAAATGTGAGAACCATACCCACCGATGCAAACAATACCGTCAACTCAAACATGATAGGTATCCACGCAGGCAGTGCGAAGTGCGGTTTACCACCAATGTTAAGAGGCCAGTCTTTTGTAAAAATCCAACTCATGCAAACCAATGCGGTAGCGGTTCCTGTAATGCCATATATAAATCCGGCTGTATGCAGGCTCGTATCTCTCAATCCCATGGCATGGTCTAACCCGTGCATTGGAAACGGAGTGTACACATCATGAAGCTTATAACCCGCTTTACGAACTTTCTTTACTGCAGGAAACAGTACCGCTTCATCATCAAAACAACCGACAACAAATTTTTTTACAGACATTGTTTAGATTTTTTATTTGATATCTGAAATCTGAAATTATTACCTCCGATTTTTTCACGCTCTCTTTTTAAATAACCGCTGATCTTTCAATCATGATAATCATTCATTCCAAATCTCAAAATCCTATTTCTCTAATTTTCAAATATGTTTCAATACCTTTTAAAACTCTCTTAACCGCCGGTATTTTTTTATTTTGGGACCGGCTATTGTGCTACTATTAAGCATCGTTGTGTCACTCACTTGTACATTTGTACTTTACTCAGCAACACAAAAACAAGAACTAACGAACCAACTATTACAACTACTTTTAAGAACATTATTTGGTGCCCGATTATTTATTGCCGAATAAAATTACTTCCGTACAAGAGTGCGACGCAACGGCCGCCCCATAGTAATTCAAATGCCCGGCTCATAATAATAAAAGATCTTACATGCAGTTCTTATTTATAACATCATCTTTTCACCTTCGAAACCGAAAATATTCCACACCCCCAACATCCTACACAATCTCAAATTTTAGTGCGCTTGCTCCAGAACAAATTGTTCAGGTGTTTCTTTTTCAATTTTATCCATCGATTCTTTATAGCTTTCACCGTTCTTCTTCAGTATGTGTTTGATTTCCGCAATGGCTATCACCGGGAAAAATTTCGCAAACAGGAAGAAGCAGGTGAAGAATAATCCGAATGTTCCAAGATAAAAACCAACCTCCCATATGGTAGGCCTGTAGTAGGTACTCCAGCTACTTGGTAAATAATCGCGATACACCGATGTAACAATGATTACAAAACGCTCAAACCACATACCCACGTTAACTATAATAGACATAAAGAATGTAATGGTAATATTCCTTCTCATTTTTCTGAACCAGAATATTTGAGGAGAAAGTACGTTACAGCTCATCATCAGCCAGTAGCTCCATGCGTATGGTGTGGTAATATCCCACCTGTTTTTAAAGGCTGCGATCTCATATGGGTTTTGCCCATACCATGATATGAACAGCTCGGTAATGTATGCGATACCCACAATTGACCCTGTTAATACAATTACCTTATTCATTACTTCAATATGCTCCAAAGTAATATATTCTTCCAGGCTTAGCACTTTACGTACAATCAGCAATAGGGTTTGCACCATGGCAAATCCGGAAAAGATGGCGCCTGCTACAAAGTATGGCGGAAAGATGGTAGTATGCCATCCGGGAACAATGGAAGTAGCAAAATCGAACGATACGATGGTATGCACCGATAATACCAGTGGCGTACTCAAGCCTGCCAATACCAGTGATAAAGACTCATGACGTTGCCAGTGTTTTGTAGATCCCGTCCAGCCAAAAGATAAAGCGCCATACATACGCTTTCTCCATTTTACTTTAGCGCGGTCACGCACTGTTGCAAGATCAGGTAATAAGCCGCAATACCAAAACAATAGTGATACGGTGAAATAAGTAGAGATCGCGAATACGTCCCAAAGCAGCGGCGAGTTAAAGTTCACCCACAGCGAGCCTCTTGTATTAGGATATGGCATTACAAAAAAAGCGTCCCATACGCGACCCATGTGGAAAATCGGGAACTGCCCGGCGCACATAACCGCGAAGATCGTCATGGCTTCTGCAGCCCGGTTCACACCCGTTCTCCAGCCCTGGCGGAATAACAATAAGATAGCCGAGATCAACGTGCCGGCGTGACCAATACCTACCCACCACACGAAGTTGGTGATATCCCAACCCCAGCCAATTGTTTTATTCAGGTTCCACTGACCAATACCATACACCACTTCACGATAAACTGAATAAATACCAAAGCATAATAAGAAAACAGAAATACCAAATCCTATTTTCCAAAGCTTTGAAGGCTTGGCTTCAATGGGCCGAACAATGTCTTCTGTTACCTGGTGATAGGTCTTGTGACCTGTTACCAGCGGAAATCTCGTTTGCGATTCGTACTTTAATAATGCCATATTTTATGCTTTTAGCTTTCGGCTGTTAGCTATATTAAGTCAAAATTCAAAATTTAAAAGCCAATTTCTAAGCTGCATTTCCACATCTTCAAATTCATTTTCACATTTCCCGCATTTCCACATTAACTAACCCGCATGGTGTTCAGCTTCCACCTCAACAGGTACACCGGCCACCACATCAGTATTACGTACTTTTGCGAGGTAGTTGATGTTTGGTAATACGTGCAGTTGTTCCAGAGAATAGAACACACGGTTTTTGTTTTGCTCCCTGGTCTTGGAAATCTGGCTTTCCGCATTGTTTGCATTTCCAAACACTATTGCATCTGCAGCACAGGCTTGTTGACAAGCTGTTTTAACATCACTATCTGTCAGGGTACGACCTTCCTTTTTAGCCCTCAACTTACCTTCCTGCAAACGCTGCACACAAAAAGAACATTTTTCAATTACACCACGGCTACGGACTGTAACGTCAGGATTCAATACCATGCGTGTAAGATCATCGTTCATCATCAGTACCGATTCATCTAAAAAACCAACCTGGTTATTAGCGAAGCTGTCTGCACCTGTGTAATCGGCCCAGTTAAACCGACGAACTTTATAAGGACAGTTGTTAGCACAATATCTTGTACCTATACAACGGTTATATGTCATTTGATTCAGGCCTTCACTGCTATGGTTTGTTGCTGCCACCGGACATACATTTTCGCATGGCGCATTGTCGCAATGCTGGCAAAGCATCGGCTGGAACAGCGTTTGAATACTGTTGGCATCTTCAATATTTCCACTGAAATAACGATCGATGCGTAGCCAGTGCATTTCATGAGCTCTCAACACTTCACTTTTCCCAACTATGGATACATTGTTTTCCGCAGTACATGCCACCACACAAGCTCCGCAACCAAAACAACTGTTAAGGTCTATACTCATACCCCATTTAATTCCTGGGCGATCAAATGTTGGGTAAATCGTTCCTCCCTTTTCAAAGTTCGCCAAGCCACCAAATGCTTTCAGTTCTTTATCCCTTGCATCGCGTATCTGTGTCGGATTCTTTTTAAAAGAGTCTAATGTTACTTCCTTTACCACTTCACGGCGGCCTTCGTAACTGGCATGTGTTTGAGTTTGCGCCAGTTTGTAAGTTTTGCGGGCATCGGATATTTCCACATTTTCAGCAGCATAAATGACACTGCCGTTATTTATTGTAGCAAAACCAAATGCATTCTGTCCCACAAGACCGCCATCTATATGTACCACCGCTTTTCCCACTTTCGCGCTTCTTCCGTAACCCACTGCAAGCGCTATTGTGTTTTCCTGGATGCCGGGAACTATTATTGCAGGGATCTCAATTTGTTTATTGCCTACCTTTAAAATTGCCACCGGCTTATCCATTTCCACATCATAAGAGTCTGCTTCTGTCCTGTTGCGCACATCAATACCGAAAAGCTCTCTGCCCATTGCCGGAGAAACGATAACATAGTTATCCCAGGTCATTTTGGTAATAGGATCAGGCATTTCCTGCAACCAGGGGTTGTTGGCTTGTTTACCTTCTCCAATACTTACTTTTTCGTATAATACCAATTCTTTACCAGTCGCAACTTTTTTACTACTTATTGCAGCAACAGCTTCAGCTAATTTAGCACTGTTATAAGCAGCACTGCTAATAGTAGCAACGGGTTCGATTACGCCATCTTGTAAAGCCTTCAAATATGCTGTTTGGCCTCCAAGCTTTTGCGACCAGAAATTATTGAAATAATCGTGATAAGGAGTTTTGTTTTCAGTTAACACCAACAATGAATCCTGGAACTGACGTGTTTTAAACAGAGGAGCAATAGTAGGTTGTATCAAACTATAATAACCTGTTTTCAGCTCAGCATCACCCCAACTTTCAAGATAATGATTTGCCGGTAACACATATTTGCACAACTCAGTTGTTTCATCCAGCTTTTCGTTGAATGAAACGGTAACTTTCACTTTCTTAATACCGGAAACAAATTTTTCGGCATTGGCATAATCATACGCCGGGTTCGCATCCCATACCAGTAAAGCGCCAATGCTACCGGCATTCATATCGTCTACCAATTTTACAAAATCACTATCAACACCCTGGCGTGTTTGCGAAGGAGCAGCCCAGTTAAGAGTTATGCCGTTCGCGCCAATCGCTTCATTAATGGCGTTTACAACTAATTGGATATTTACATCATTGCTTCCACACATTACAACCGCAGCGCCCTTATTTGCTAAAAGATCTTTTGCAACTTTCTCAATCCCCGCTTTCAGTTTCGCATCGCTAACAGTTACAGCTTGTCCGTTCAGCGCATTCAGCAACGATAACGCTACAGCGCCGGTTTCGGAAGGACGATGAGTAAAGCGTTCATCGGCATTTGCTCCTGTCATGCTCAGCATACTTTCAAACTGGTAGTGCTTGCTCATTTCAGGATTAGCTTCATTTATTTTTCTTCCTGCCGAATAACCTTTTTGCAGTTCAAGAGGATTCAACCATGTGCCGAGGAAATCAGCACCAATTCCTACTACCACTTTTGCCTTATCGAGCTGGTAAGAAGGGAACGCTCTTTTACCATAGCAGGCTTCATTCGCCAACAGCATACCGCTATATGAAACAGGATCATACTGCACGTGGCGACTGCCGGGATATTTTGCGAGAAATTCAGTAATGATCTGTTTTGTAGAAGGAGATGTAATTGTACTTGTCAATAACACAACCGGAGCACCACCCAATCCTGCCAACGCGCCGGTAACCATTTTATCAAAAGCTTCCAGGGAGCTTACTTCTTTGCCGTCTGCCAATGGATAACGCAAACGGGCTGTATCATACAGATCCAATACAGAAGCTTGCATTCGTGGCGTACTGCCTCCCTTTGTAACAGAAGACAACTCGTTCCCTTCAATTTTTATTGGGCGGCCATCACGAACTTTGGCTACCACAGGTATTACTTCGCCACCCGATACATAGGTAGTAGCATAATAATTGGCTATACCCGGCGTAATATCAGCCGGTTTGTTCAAATATGGAATGGCTTTCTTTACCGGCATTTCGCAACTTGCGGCCACAGCAGCAGCGGCAGTGCTAAATCCCAGGTATTTAAGGAAATCCCTTCTTGGGGTTTTCACATCCATCAAACCTTTCCCTTCCAAATCTTCAAATGGTAGTTCTTCACGAAATTCATTCTGAACTCTTTTTTGATGTTCTTCTGAGTTGTGTAACTCCCCGAAACTTTGCCAGTATTTTTTGTTAGCCATACTAATATTAGATCGAAGATTTATGGTTACCGCTTTTACTTTATTATAACAGCAGTGATTTTTTTAAATAATGTTTTATGAAAACTTTTCTCTGCATTTCACTATTTCCTACTTCTGATTTCTTTACGCCGGTGTCTTCTGCTTAATAGTGACATTTTTGACATTCCGTGCCTCCGATGGCTTCTACAGTCACGCTATCCAGCTTATGCGGATTGGCCATCATCTTACCATTCTGCATAATTGAATCTTTCATCTTCTCGTGGAATTGTTCGTATATGCTATAGAATTTATTCTCGTTGAATTGAACTTTTGTTTCACGGTGGCAATTAATACACCAGCTCATACTCAAATCCGAAAACTGGTAAACTTCATTTTGATTTTGAATCTCGCCATGACAGGTTTGACAAGCAACCTGGCCTGCCACCACGTGTTGCGAGTGATTGAAGTAAACATGATCCGGAAGATTGTGAATACGCACCCACTCAATTGGTTTTCCCTCCTCCGTATATTTCTTTTGCTCCGCATTCCAGCCTGCATATTTGTAAAGCTTCTGTATCTCTTCAGTGCCATTTACCTCAGTGCCATCTTCGCGATACAACTTGTCTATACCGGTGTATTCGTTAATGGCCATGTGGCAGTTCATACAAATATTTGCAGACGGAATGTTGGATTGCTTTCCGAGCTGTGCTCCACCATGACAATATAAGCAGTTAATCTGGTTTGTGCCGGAATGCACTTTATGTGAAAAGAATATTGGTTGTTCGGGTTGATAATGTTGAGAACGCCCAAGCCCAATAGCACCCTGGATGGTATAATAACCACCCACTACAAATAATATAAGTGCAAATAAAGTGATGTAAGTTTTGTTTCTGTAGAAAGGAACCGGCTCATAAGAAGGGATACCTTCTTTATCATCAGCCAGTTTTTTCAGATTGGCGTTTACCTGTAATAATATCAAAGCTATAATCGCCAATATCAATGAAAGAATACCAAACAGCAAACTATTGTCTGTTTCCTTTACCGGTTCAGCCGTAGCAGCGGGAGCTTCAGTTTTTACCGGGGTACTAACGAATGTTAAGATAGCATCAATTTCAGCGTCTGAAAGATTTTCGAACGACTGCATCGGAGTTTTGTTAAACTTTAAATACAGATCGTTAAAATACTTATTTCCGCTAGCCAGTACTTTTTGGCTATTGCGGATCCAATCGTGCAACAACTTCTTATCGGTTACCCGTTCTTCCACACCGGCCAAAGCAGGACCGGTCAGGTCTTTATTAACAGCATGACACGCTGCACAATTTGACTGAAATAGGGCCTTACCATCCTGCGCCTTTAATAAATTCTGAAAAGAAAATACAAAGAGTAAAAGGATACTGAATAAAATAGTCTTGGCCAATCTTCTTTGATAATTCATATTTCTCAAAAATATCAGTGGATAAATGTGGAAAAAATATCCCGAGTCGGGTGCAAAAATATGACACGGAGTTGACAAAACACCAACAAGGTCATATTTTTTTTTCCCGCTCTGGGACTGCGTTTCAGCCATTTACGATTTGAGACGCACAAAATACCCTAAAAAAAATCATGTCGACTTTAAAATAAATTTTAATATGAGTGCGATATGTGAATAAAAAAAGCTAATTGCTATCAATTATTGAAATGACAGGCATCAAACGCATTTATAAATAAATAACAGTGGTAATTTACTATTTGTAATTCGCTACAAACCATCATTTAATGATTTTAATATTTTATTATATTTTGAACAGGAAAATTATAACAGACAAGAATTTTTTGGGGAACCGGCGTTATTGCTACTATTGAGCTTCTGTTGTGTCACTCACTTGTGCGGCAGTAATGCTATTGAGCGGGTGATGAGTTTTGAGTAATGAGTAATGAGTATCACGTCCTGAAAAAAGTAGACAGTTTTTTAGTTGATTATCACGCACCTGGCGCAAGCGTGGTAACTGAGCCAAGTGTATAGCCATGCTGTGCCTTACCGGCAAATTGCTTCTTCATTGGTTGGCAACAATAGGATTCTCATTGGTTGTTGGTGTGCCTTCGCACGATAGCCACCCTACACACGCAACAACGGCAACGCCCAACCATTCCTGTTTAATACAGCTTCTCTACTGCCAACCGCATACTGCCCACTGCCCACTGCTCACTAAAGTTCCTACCGCACAAGTGAGTGACACAACCGGAGCTTAATCAGGGCTCTACTGCCGGTTCCAAAAATAAAAAGATCAAATTTGCATTGTGTGGCAATCAGGAAGTGATGCAACAATATACACAACAAGCTACAAACCTTGCTGTGTGCGCATTTTGATTTTTTGCTTTTAACTTACCACTAACGACATATTTTTGCTGATGATGAATACTGAAAAAAAGCACATCACGCATGTTGCCATTTTTGCATCGGGAGCAGGATCTAACGCACAAAAAATTATTGATTATTTCAAACATCATGATTGTGTAAAAATTAGTTTGATTGTGTGCAACAAACCACAGGCAGGGGTATTACAGATAGCGCAAAAAGAAAATATTCCCGCTTTGGTAATTGAAAAAGAACAATTTTTCAGAGGCGACAATTATATACCTGCTCTGCAAATACATCATATTGATTTTATAGTGCTGGCTGGTTTTCTTTGGAAGATACCTGATGCGTTGGTTGATGCGTTTCGTGGCAGAATTGTTAATATTCATCCGGCGCTTTTACCAAAATTCGGAGGGAAAGGAATGTATGGGCAATTTGTACACGCAGCAGTGATTGAGGCTTGTGAGAAACAAAGTGGTATAACTATTCATTTTGTAGATGAACATTATGATCATGGCTCGGCTATTTTTCAGGCAACCTGCGATGTGACTGAAGATGACACTCCAGCCACATTGGCACAAAAAATTCATGTGCTTGAACATCTGCATTTTCCGCGTGTTATTGAAAGTGTAATTGCCCAATTAAAACGTTAAAAAAACTGTGGGTTGATGTTATAAAAATTTTTCGATGTAATATCACATTCAAATAAAAAATTGTTTCATCTGGTTAAATATCTACTATTACTATTCATCTGTTTTGCAACTGTAGCAGTTGATGCGCAGGTAACCATAAAGGGGAGGATCATGGATGAATCCCACACCATTCCTATTCCTAATGTAAGTGTGTTATCTACATCGGGGCGGGGTACCATAACAGATTCGATGGGTAAATATACCATTACTCTTCCGGTGATGGACTCTATTTATTTTTCCTATTTGAATAAGCCCACACAGAAATTTGCAGTTAGCAGTATAAATGATCCTTCCAATTTCAATGTGGCTATCCGCATTCCTGTTTCGTACCTTAAGGAAATAAATGTATTGCCGCGAGACTATAAAATGGATTCGTTGCAAAACAGGCTCGATTATGCAAAAGTGTTTAATTATAAAAAACCGGGATTAAAAGTTACTTCACCAGGAGTAGGAGCGTTTGGAGTTGGCCTCGATCTTGATGAACTGATCAATATGTTTGCCTTTCAAAAAAACAAGCGGATGAAGCTTTTTCAGCAGCGATTGATTAGAGAAGAGCAGGATAAATTTATAAGCCGCCGTTTTAACAAGATTATTATACGAAGACTTACAAAGCTTGACAGCACAGCACTTGATACATTCATGATTGTATTTCGCCCTAGTTATTTATTTACGTCCACCACGAGCGACTATGAATTTTATGAGTATATTAAGCAAGCAGGAGAGGCTTATAAAAAGGGAGAAAGAACAAACCCTCTTTTTAGAAAAGAAGATTATCTGTTTGACAACTATATGGATTATAATGAAAAATAAAATCTTATGGATCAATTAACTCTTGGTATTGGAACACGATTGCAACACACACAATTCGGCCCTGGTGTAATTGTAGGTGTAAAGTACGCTACGTACATTATCTCTTTTATTCACCATGGTATAAAGGAAATTGATAAAACAGACGCTCATCTTGATGAAATTATTCCTGAGAATGTAACCGCAGAAGTTGAAACAACAGATGACTTGGAAAAATCTCTGTTAAAAATCCTCCGTTTGTGGGGAGGCTTTTCTGAAGTAGTTCCACTGGGTGAAAAATGGACTGGCGGCACAATGGTATTGCAGCCAAAAGACAGTTCGCTGAAACCAAAAGAAGTTCCAATAGATGTTTTCTTTCATAAAATTGTAATGTTACGCGACAGGCTTCGAGTAATGGAACAACAAATAAACAGCCACAAACTTTTAAGCGATGAAGACAAGGTAAATCTTCAACAATACATTACTCGCATTTACGGATCACTTACAACATTCAACGTTCTTTTTAAAAACAAAGAACAATGGTTTGTGGGGGATAAGGGAGAGTAATAGATAGTTGTTGGTTGGTAGACTTTAATTCTATGAAGTTGATATTACTCAAATGCTTACTGAATTATAAGTATCGCCTTCATCTGTTTATCCACCAACAATTATTTCTTCTTTCGCGATTTTACTTCATCTATAACTCCTGAAAAAGATATAGGCTGCCTGTTGTTACTGGTAACCTGTAAAATAGCATAACCAGCAGAAGTAATGCTCAGATTCAGTACCTGTACATCATTCGCATCATTCGGTTTAATAACAATTTCCCAACCCTGCTTTTTGCCCGGAGTAATAGTGTAATCAAAATCTTTAGATACAAACTTAATACCGCCTTGAGACGGGTCAATTGGAGCCTGGTAAGCCCTGCCGAAATAAGGGAGATAAGTATCAATAGTATCCTTCGTAACTTTCATGTCATAATCATAGTTAAGCTGGCGTGCTACGGCGCCCATAGGCATTACAGACTGCGCTTTAAAAACATACCGCTGCGATTCTATTAACTTTTGAACCGCCGCTTCTTTTTTTGCCTGTTTCGATTGCTTATCCTGTTTCTGCGCTGTACCAATTTGTACCATCATAAAAAAAAACATTACAGACAAGCAAGTCTTTATTAAGAGTTTTGTTTTCATTGTATGTAGTTTTAAAGATAGTTTTATACTATTATAAACGCAGGATGTCATTATTTGTTGAATTGCATAACTAATTGGAAAAAAATTACGGCCAAACGTTTAATCGATATATTAATTTTCACATCAAATTAATTTCAAGATTACTTTTCTATTTTCGTACAAGAACTACTAAAATATTATTCATGAGTAAAAAAATTATTGCAACCGACAAAGCGCCAGCGCCTATAGGGCCATACAGCCAGGCAGTACAGGCAGGTAATTTTCTGTTTATTTCCGGGCAAATTCCCGCAAACCCCGCACCAGACATACAGGGAGAAACAACACAGGTAATGGAAAACCTGAAAGCCATTTTGGCCGAAGCCGGGGCTAACTTTAACAATGTTGTTAAAACCAACATTTACCTGTCGGATATGAGTCTTTTTGCCTCAGTAAATGAAGTGTATGGGAAATATTTTGAAAAGGATTTTCCTGCACGTGAAACAGTGGCGGTAAAAGGTCTGCCCAAAGGAGTGAATGTTGAAATAAGTATGATAGCGGTTTTGTAAAATCCTTTGCCTGTAGTTGCCGAAAAGCAACTGCAGGCAAACTTTCATATTATTGTCTTATGCAAGCATTAATCCAGCACATACTTGAAAAAGCCTCGGAGGCCACACAATCCTCATACAGCCTGCTGCAAACCGGGCGAATATATGGCGGCGACATTAACCAATCATATAAACTTGTGACCACCCGAGGCAATCTGTTTTTAAAAATAAACAGTAAACAATACTCGGATATGCTTCAGAAAGAAGCAAACGGACTATTGATGCTTGCTGCAGCAAACCACACATTAACTATCCCCAAAGTAATACACGCAGGCGAAACAAGTACTCATCAATACCTGTTGCTGAATTTTTTGGAACCAGGGCAAGGAACAGCTAAAAGCGCTGTACAGCTTGGCGAAGGACTGGCAATGCTGCACACCAATAATGCCGCCTACTTCGGTTTACATGAATCAAATTATATTGGAAGTCTTGAACAGCGCAACACGCCATGCGGAACATGGCATGAATTTTACATCACACAACGCTTGCAACCGTTTATACAAAAGGCGTTTGACAAGAACCTGCTTGATAAAAACGACCTTGCTGCCGCTGAAAATTTATACAAAAAGCTGCCGCATATTTTTCCAAAAGAAAAGCCCGCATTATTACACGGCGATCTTTGGAGCGGAAATTATATGTATACAGCTAATGGTTCACCGGCCATTTTTGATCCGGCGGTGTACTATGGCCACCGCGAAATGGATATAGCAATGACGATGCTTTTCGGCGGATTTGACGCAGGCTTTTATGCAGCTTACCAATTACTGTATCCATTGCAAAGCGGCTGGCAACAGCGTGTAGCATTATGTCAATTATATCCTTTGCTGGTGCATCTACTACTTTTTGGTTCGGCATACTATGGCAGGGTGAAAGATGTTTTAAAAAAATTCAACTGAGAATGAGATGGATGTCCAATAATTCACCGATTTGCTCCATATCAACGGCATACTTGGCCCATAAGAATAATGTTTGCAAGGTCTAATCAATTTGATTATTTTGTGTTACCGCAGACATTTAAAACCTGCGAAGCACCTCATTCATAAAAACCGTTTGCCATGCAAAAAATAACACCCTGTTTGTGGTTCAACTTCAATGCAGATGAAGCGTTAACATATTATGCTTCTATTTTTAAAAACACAAGAGTAGAGAACAAGCGGTATTGGCCAAAAGGTTTGCATGGACCTGAAGGCAAATTATTCACTGCAACATTCTTCATCGAAGATCAGCAATTCATGATTCTGAACGGAGGGCCTGAATTCAAATTCACTGAAGCTATTTCAATTGTTGCGCAATGCGATACGCAGGAAGAAATTGACGACAAATGGGCTAAACTGACAGCCGACGGCGGCGAGCCAAGTATGTGTGGATGGCTGAAAGATAAATATGGATTATCGTGGCAAATAGTGCCTTCTTCCTTAGATGAAATATTAAACAATCCGGATACTGCAAAAGCAAAACGAGCGATGGATGCTCTTTTGAAAATGATAAAACTGGATATTAAAACACTTAAGGAAGCGTGAACGAATTTTAACACGGGCTTGCAAATTTTCAGGTATAAATCATGTTTTTTCAACGTTAGCATATTATGCTTTTGTGGGCTGCAATTGTCTTGACTTATTCATTATCTTCACATTGTGGATAAAACAGGATACATACAAATTAGAATATCGGGATCAAAGGGAAATTTTGATCTGTCGCCAGACAATTATGATATAAAAGAAATTATCTCTATTCTGGAAAATGCAGAAAACTTACTATTTCCTAATGATAAAAAGGAAAGACCAATTATTAGCTATAAGATTGAAGATGGCTCCGTAAAACATTTACTCAAAACATCCATTCAATATATAATTGGTTTCAATGCAGTGATAGGGCAGATTAATCAAAGCATGAATATTGATTTTTTAGATAGCAATACTTCCAAAGCATTTGAGAACATTCAGAACATTGCAAAGAAAAACAATTACACATTTACCTTAAATACTTCATTGGAAGAATCTAATGTCATTCAAATAGACAGGCACACGCAATTCTATAAAACGGAAGTAACCTGGATTGATGCTGAATTCTATTTTTATGGAAAGCTTATTAATGCAGGAGGAAAAGAAAAAGCTAACATTCATATACTTACAGATAATTTAGGCACAATCAGAATTGATACGCCTCTTGTATTCCTGGAGAAATATGAAGATAATCTGCTTTATAAAAATTTCGGGATCAGGGCTATTGGAAAACAACATGCAGAGACCGGGGAGATTGATAAGTCGTCATTAAAATTTATTGACCTGGTGGACTATCAGCCTGCTTACGATGTGAACTATCTTACAACATTAAGGGAAAAAGCAAAAAAATCCTGGTTAAAAAATATTGATCCTGATACATGGCTAAATGAAATAAGAGGAGGATATGATGCATAAGGCGGTTTTGTTAGACACAAGTTTTTTTATACGTTTTCTGAATGATAGTGATCCTCTCTTTGAGAAAGCTGACAATTATTATAAATACTTCCTTCACAACGGGATTACCATGATGATCAGTACAGTTTCAATTGCTGAATACTGTACAGGAGGCAACTTTAATGAACTGCCATTTAAAAATCTTCAAATTGTTCCTTTCAACATTATACATGCAAAAAAAGCCGGAGAGTTTGCAAAAACAATCTTTACTAATAGAGGCAAATTGCAAATCAGAGAACGAAATATAATACCAAACGATACCAAATTATTTGCCCAGGCAGATACTGAAGAATCCATCGAGTATTATCTTACATCAGACTCCAGAAGTAAAGAAATATTCAATTTTTTGAGCACAATAGATAAACCGAAATTTCATTTTATCGATCTTAATATTCCTTACAATGAAACGTTTGGACTACTTGATTTAAAATAGATCTCAATTGTTCGGAATAGCAAACACTCATACTACACGCAGTATAAATTTGTACATGAAACTCGCAACTCGCCGCATAGCATTACTATCGTACAAGTGAGTGACACAACGATGCTCAATAGTAGCACTACCGCCGGTCTCCAAAAAAATCATCTCTCATCGTTGGCTGTGAAAGTATAGTAAAGCAATACCCCGGTTATCTTCGTCAATGCGCTTCCAGCCAGTTCTCCCCCACTCCTATTTCAGCAATTACTGGGACGCCGTTGGGCAATGGCATTGCGTTTTGCATGCATTCCAGTATAACCGGCTTTATAATTTCCACTTCGTCTTGCACTGCATCAAACACTAATTCGTCATGCACTTGTAATATCATTTTCGACCGGAAGTTTTTTTCTTTAAAAGCTTGGTGCACTTTGGCCATGGCCATTTTAATCATATCGGCGGCGGTGCCTTGTATGGGAGAGTTAATGGCATTGCGCTCTGCAAAGCCTCGTACCGTAAAATTGGAGGAATTGATATCGCGAAGCCAGCGCTTGCGGCCCATCAGCGTTTGCACATACCCATGCTCTCGGGCAAAGTTCACCATATCATCCATATATTTTGTGATGCCGCTAAATTCCTTTTTGTAATTATCAATGATCTCTTTTGCTTCTGTTCTGCTTATGCCCAGGTTATCAGCAAGACCGAAAGCTCCCTGTCCATAAATGATCCCAAAGTTTACACTCTTTGCTTTGTACCGCATTTCCTTAGTAACATCTGTGGGAGCTATACCATACACTTTTGCCGCGGTGGCGGTATGAATATCCGTGCCGGCTTTAAATGCCTCGCACATATTGGCATCGCCGCTAATAGCCGCAACTATGCGCAACTCTATCTGAGAATAATCCGCGCTTATTAATGTGTAATTTTCATTTCGCGGAATGAATGCTTTTCTTATTTCTTTTCCTCGATCTGTGCGTATGGGAATATTTTGAAGATTAGGATTGACACTGGCCAGCCTTCCCGTTACAGCTACCGCCTGAGCGTAAGAAGTATGCACACGGCCGGTTTTCCTGTTAATCATTTCCGGCAGCGCATCTACATACGTTGATTTCAGCTTTGATAATTCACGGTAGGCCAGTATATCATCTACTATCTTATTTTGAGAAGCAAGCTTTAGCAATACATCTTCACCGGTGGCGTATTGCCCGGTTCGTGTTTTTTTAGCTTTAGGGTCAAGCTTTAATTTTTCAAACAAAACATCTCCCAATTGCTTTGGTGATGCAAGATTAAACCGAACGCCTGCCTGCTGATAAACGTTTTCTTCTGCTTCTTTAGCAAATATGTCTAACTCTTTAGAATATCCTTTCAAAAAGTCAACATCAATTTTAACGCCTTCAAACTCCATATCCGTAAGCACTTTCACCAGCGGACTTTCTACTTCATTAAAAACTTTTTCCACTTCTTTCTCTTTCAGCAATGGAGAAAAAGCATGCTTCAGTTGCAGTGTTATATCTGCGTCTTCACCGGCATATTCTTTTATTTTTTCCAACTCCACATCGCGCATGTTGGATTGCCCTTTCCCTTTTTTGCCAATCAGTTCTTCAATATGCACCGGTTCATAACCAAGATATTGCGCACTCAATAAATCCATACTTCGCTTCCCGTCAGGTTCAATTACATAGTGCGCCAACATGGTATCGAAAATTTCACCTTTTATTTCATAGCCATACCACTTTAACACCAGCAGATCATACTTTATATTTTGTCCAACCCATTTTCTTGATTCATCATTGAATAAGGAATCAAATTGCCGCAGAATTTTTTTTGTCTGCTCCTGATCTTTAGGGCAGGGGGTGTAATATGCTTCAGAAGGAGTGACTGAAAAGCTTAATCCCACTACTTCCACATCATTTGCATCAAGGCCTGTAGTTTCAGTATCGAAGCAAATTTCTTTATACTCTTTCAGTTTTTTAACTACTGCCGCAATTTCTTTCTCATCCTGCACAGCAATGTAATTATGAGGCGTGTTTAAGATATTTCTTCCTGCAATAATTTCAGTTTGCTTTGCTGTAACTGCCTCCGGCGAAGTTGCAACAGTATTGCCAAACAAATCGCCCTGTACACCAACATTAGTTTTAGTTATAACCGGAGCTTGCTCGCCAACGGCAATGGATAATTCCTCGCCTAAAATTCTTTTGGCAACAGTTCGAAATTCAAGTTCAGTAAAAATTTCACGCAGTGCATCTTTGTTCCACTCTTTCAATTTAAAATCCTCTTCATGAAATTCAACCGGAACATTTGTAATAATAGTGGCCAGTTTTTTACTGATAACCGCATTCTCTTTACCATTGCGGATCTTCTCGCCTAAGGCTCCTTTAATTTTTTCCGCATTGTCCAACACATTTTCAAGAGTGTTATATTCATCCAAAAGTTTTGCTGCGGTTTTCTCTCCCACTCCTGCAATGCCGGGAATGTTGTCAACCGCATCACCCATCAATCCCAAAATATCAATCACCTGGCTCACATCTTTAATCTTCCATTTTTCACACACTTCCCCAGGGCCCAATATTTCAGCATCACCGCCCTGGTAGCCGGGCTTATATATCCTGATCTTATCAGTTACCAACTGCCCATAATCTTTATCGGGTGTAACCATAAACACTTCATAACCCGCAGCTGCGGCCTGTTTGCTTAAGGTTCCCACCACATCATCCGCTTCGTATCCGTCAACTTCCATACACGGAATATTGAACCCTTTAATGATCCGTTTAATGTCGGGTATCGCTAACAACAGATCTTCAGGCGCTTCCTGGCGGTTTGCTTTATAATCGGTAAAATCAATATGCCGTTCTGTGGGAGCCGCCGTATCAAAACACACAGCCATGTGCGAAGGTTTCTGATTGTTGATCAGCTCCAGTAAAGTATTAACAAAACCAAATTGAGCATTGGTATTTTTCCCTTTTGATGTAATGCGCGGATTACGTATCAACGCATAATAGGCGCGAAAAATAAGGGCCATGGCATCCAGTAAAAAAACTTTCTTTTCCATCATGCTAAGATATAAGAAAGTTATGGCTGTTGCCAGAAATTATTCCACTTCACAAAAAGAATATACATAGGATCAAAACGAATTTCGCATCTGCGTAAATTTTGAATTTTATTATTATGGAACCGGCAGTAGTGCCTTGATTTGGCTCCTGTTGCGTCGCACTCTTCAGCTATTGTAATGCTAATCATCAACTGATAAACACACCGGTAAAAGTTTCAAAAAAACTCCCTCACAGCATAGTGGCGTATATTTTTAACTGTTAGTTTTCATTACAAAATATAAGCTGGCATGATGATTGCATTTGTTTCACAGAACAAAAAATCTATAAAACAAATTCAATCTTTTAACCAAATTGTAACAAAAAAGTAACTTATGGAACATGCACACAAACCCTTCTTCTTGTGGGTATTTTTTTCAATCACAATTCTTTATACAGCACTTGCATTAATGAGTTGAAAGCATTTCTTAGTATCAAAACGATGATGCCCAAAGCTGATGGGTACAGTGGTTTTCCAAAACTTCAGACGTATCATTTGCCTGTACTAAAGTGAGCAAAAAACCTAAAAATCATTAGCATACAACAGACTTTAATTCTCCACTGCAAAGCATTTGCCTTGTATCATTTATCTTTATCGTTTCTTAAAGAAGTATTAAAGCTTTCTTGAGCAATTATTAATCAGTATCCCTGGTACAAAAAATAGAAACATATGAGGTTTGTGATCACGGCATTAGCAGTGTTTTTATATACTCCCTTTTTGTTTGCGCAAAACGATGTTGGCGTTCCCGCTTTTATAAGACAGTATCTGAATGTTATTAAAAATGAAAACGCTTTAAAACCACTTTTTAAAAAACTAAATTCCCTGGAAAAGGACAGTACACGGCAAATTAGTATAATACATATTGGCGACTCGCATTTGCAGGCCGGCTTTATTAGCAATGAAATGAGAACACGGCTTCAGCAGCGTTTTGGCAATGCAGGCCGCGGGTTAATATTTCCCTACAAACTGGCTTTAAGTAACAGCCCGCAAGACATACAATGCAAATCTTCTATACAATGGAGATACAACCGGGTAGCGCATCCTGAAATCCCTCTGGCCACCGGCATTTCAGGGTTTTGTTTATCAAAAGAAAACGCGACCGGTACGCTCAGCCTTTCATTAAAAGAAGATACATTCACTAATTTGCAATTATTCTTTTTAAGAAATTCCAATTCAAAAAACGCATTGTACTCATGCCAGGGCGGCACACAGGCAGGCTCATTAATTATTGCAAGCGACACTCCTACTGTGGCTCCGGTAGATATTGAATTATATGAACCCGCCAGCAGTTTTACACTTATGTTCCCTCCCGAAAGCAGACCTACTTCAACATTATTTTTTGGCTTATCGGCTACTACAAAAAACGGAGGTGTAATTTATCATAGTATTGGGGTAAATGGTGCGCGGTATAACAGTTATAACCAAAGCGAATATTTCTTTAAGCAACTCGCTTATCTACCCGCCGATCTTTATATTGTTTCACTTGGCACCAATGAAGCACAAAAGCCCTCTTTAAGCGCTGAGGAATTAGAAAATGATATCGCTTCCTTCTATGCCTCACTAAAGCAAATTAATCCCAATGCAATGGTACTGCTAACTACTCCAGCCAGCTCATTTTACAACAACAGAATAGTGAATACCAAAATGCAAATGGTAAGGAATAGTATCGTTGATTTTGCCACTAAAGAAGCTTTACCTTACTGGGATCTTTTTAGTATTGCAGGTGGCAATACAGCCCACTACTGGCGTACAGCTAAAATGATGGCAAATGATGGTGTGCATTATAACGGTATTGGATATACGCTACAAGGACAATTATTATTCAACGCTTTTCAAAAAGCATATAATGATTATGTGGAATAAATTGAGAGTTGAGAGTTGAGAATACTTTATAGTTGAAAGTTGAAAAGAAGTGTTGAGACTACGAATATCCGCTTTGTGCGCGGGGCTCCCTTCTCCTTGGGAGAAGGGCCGGGGAAGTGGCTGTTCCATAGCATTCCTACCGTACAAGTGAGTGACACAACGATGCTTAATAGTAGCACTACCGCCGGTTCCCCAAAAAAAGTTATGAGTTTTGAGTGATAAGTGAGTGTAAGTATGTCTAATCTCAAATCTTTTTTCGACGATTAAAACTGCAGGTAAATCGGCATTACTGGTTCTGCGGATTTGAATTGCATATAAACAAAAACGCTTATTAAAAAAATAATCACATAAGTTGCGAGAGGCGCTCTTTCGAGGCGTACGCACATTTTTGAAATAAACGATTCCGAAAACGCATGCATAATAAAACCAAGCAACATCATTACCAATACATATTTATAGTTTGCAAAAAATTCCGGAAATACTTGTAAATCGAGATTGGTGAATATTTGTTTTATAAATGTGAATGAATGTTCTATTGTGGCCGACTTGAAAAATATCCAACAAAAACACACCCAATTAAAAGTTACAAAAATGCACAACGCGTTTATCCAAAAACTTTTTGATTGTTTAGATGGAAAGAATTGCATCCATTGCTTATGAAATGCCAAAGCGCCACCATGTAAGGCGCCCCACAAAATAAAATTCCAACTGGCGCCATGCCAAAATCCTCCAATGAGCATTGTGGCAAATTGGTTGAGATAAGCTCTCGCTTTCCCTTTTCTGTTGCCGCCCAGGGGAATGTAAATATAATCGCGCAACCAGCTTGAAAGCGATATATGCCACCTGCGCCAGAATTCGGTAATGTTCTTGCTTTGATAAGGCAATCTGAAATTTGCAGGAATTCTTATTCCCAGCCACCTGGCCATACCGATGGCCACATCGGAATAGCCGCTGAAGTCGCAATAGATTACAACAGCATATCCATACACTGCAAACAAACATTCAATACCTGTGTATCGCGAAGGTTCATCAAAAATATAGTTTACAAAATTGAGTGTGATATAATCTGAGATCACCAGTTTTTTAAACAGGCCGACAACAATAAGATAAAACCCTTTTGCAAAATCTTCATTGCTTACATGATATGGTTTGCTTAGCTGCGGTATAAAATCCGCGGCCCGCACAATGGGGCCCATTACCAGTTTTGGGAAAAATGAAAGAAATAATAAATACTCGCTAAATTTTTTCACAGGTTTGAATTCGCCTTTATACACATCAATGGTATAACTGAGATTTTCAAATGTGTAAAACGATATACCTACCGGCAATAATATGTTGAGCGGATTAAAGTGCGCCTTAAACATATCATTGCACACGCTTATAAAAAAGTTAGTGTACTTGAAGTAAAACAGCATTCCCACGTTGAACACGATGCTGCATATAAGTAAAAGTCTTTTTCGCCTTTTATTTTTCTGTACATAAATCAGGTTTGATAAAATATAATCCACAATGGCGGAAATAATGACCAGTACTACAAAAAAACCACTTGCTTTATAAAAAAAGTATAATGAAAAACAACAAGTGATGTATGTGCGTATGCGCAAATTATTTCGGAAGCTGTAATACAGCAGCATAAACGCCGCGAAAAAGAAAACGAAAAAACCGTTATTAAAGAGTAATGGATTTTGCGGATCGTACAAAAATTGGTGCACAAGCTTCGAAAGGTCAATCATGTTGTGGTCTTTGTTCGGTTGTAGAATTATTTACCTTGTTCATTTCATGCATAACCGCATCAAACAAAAGTCCTGCAATTTTTTTTGCACCATTATGATTTGGGTGAA
The DNA here is from genome assembly GCA_031553495.1 of Flavihumibacter sp. Lineage (GTDB taxonomy): Bacteria > Bacteroidota > Bacteroidia > Chitinophagales > Chitinophagaceae > Pinibacter. The sequence goes on along the minus strand of JAVBLN010000013.1, from coordinate 73,414 downwards.
CGTAATCCTTATTAGCCATTGGTGGCGAACTGTTGGCCCATTCTACAATTGAATTTCGCCCGCCCATTGTTTCATACAGGTTAAGGAAAGATAGCTTTTCATCAAAAGCCATCAGTGCCTGCGTTTTCACCAGGTCTGTTACACCCTTGGCTGAAGCCCAGCCTTCCGGATAGCGGAAAGCCCTGTCACCAGCGCTTATCAATAAAATATCAGCATCCGGAAACGCCGCTTTTAGTTTTTTTATAGATGGCAACATTAATTTATAGTACCAGTCGAAGTTGGTATCATTTGGCCGGAATAGCACATTTACTCCATATTCCAGAACTATCAGATCGTAAGGGCGTTTACTGTTTACCTCCGATAAAAGAGTGCTGTTTAGTTTATTTATTTCCACCCCGCTTATTCCGCGAAAAGAGAAGTTATCAACTATCACTCCATTTTCCGATTCGAAAGAAGTGCCGAACATCGGAATATTTTGATTCGCCACTTTTATAGAAATACTTTTTGCAATGTCTAATTGTTTCACATTAAAAAGATCATCGTCGCTTAATGCTACCTGTTGATCGTTGCTGATAATTGTGCCTGAGCCTTTACCATACAATAAGCTCACTTGCACCGGATCTGTTATGGTATTATCAGTTACAGTCAGCCAGGAAGATCCGCCGGAGTTAAAAACATTCCCTGAAATAAAAAGGCCGTCGGTTCTGTCAGATTTATAATTTCGTTTAATCCAGTCCTTACTACACCTGCTATCAGCGGTTATACGGTTAGAGGCGGCTATGTCATTTACCGGTACAAATCCTACACCTCTACCACCAAATTCATGCTGAAGAAGGGTTCTAAAATCCTGTGTGAGCAAGTCGCCTTCTATCATTGAATCACCCATAAACGCGATCCTCACCTTTCCTTTTTGCTCTGATTTCAGCCTGATTAATTTTTCAATAAACCGTTGAATAGTAGGCTGTGTTTTATTTGTAGAAAAATTTATAATTTTTCCGGGCAATACATAATCATCAAACGCCTTGGGTTCTTCTTTTGCCAAAAGCGTATCCGGAACTGCAACCACGGTTTGTGAATCTTCAGCGTTTTTCTTTTCCCCATCTTTTCTTATATCGCTGAAGAGATCAATGTTTTTAAAGGTATAACCTGAAAGCTTAAGATTCGGTAAAAAAGAAAAAATTAAAAGAGCCACAAATGCAAACATCGTAAACAGAAACACACGCCTTGTGTTATTCATATACTTTACATTTTATCATATTTGTGCAAATGGTATTTTGCTATTGTGCTTTCAACTCTATTCTGCCATACCTGTGGTTTTGCAGAATAGCCTGAAGCACTAATCTTCATAATCCATTTTTTGTAATCAGTACTTCCTTTTAATGAGGGATAAAATTTTTTTCGGGAAATGAGTTTGCAAAAATCTTCATACGATGCTGCCGCATTTGGGTATTCCTTGTATCGGGATCTTGCGGTAGGGTGCCGTTTGGCCAACGTATTTTTTCCTACAATGCCAAAATGATTGTTGAGCAATTTAACATGCTTACTGGTGCCGGCACCAGATTCAACAATTGCCACACTCAAAATGACACTGGCAGGAATGCCATATTTATGGGCTAATGAACAAGCCATAGCCTGAAACTTTTTCACATATTGCGTTTGTGCATATACTTTGAAAGTGCATAAACAAACCAGTAATATTAAAATTGATTTTGTTATTATTTTCATTGCAGGATACAACATCCCGGATGTTCTATTTTTTGATCCAGGAAAATTTGATCATTTAAAGATTACTTTAAAATGTGTCTGCTTCACGGTTAATGCTATACTATATGGTGTTAAATTTGGGTTTGAGTGTTTCAACCTGCCGAAGAGTATTACTGCCGTACAAGTGAGTGACACAACGATGCCCAATAGTAGCAATATCGCCGATACCCAAAAAAACATTGTGCATTTTTTACAACGCGAAGCAAATACACAATGGACAAAGGTACCGTTTTGAAGATAATCCGGTATATCTGAAAAGACATTTCTGTATCATTTAACATCAATAACGGGTGTTCATTTACATCTAAATAACCTGGGGTAGCTTTATACTTTATACATTATAAGCAGATACTTTTCAAAATCACAATAATGCTAACACCGGAAAACAGGAATCTTTCAATAACGATTCGCCCAAACGGGGCGGCGAGCTATCATATCACAATCAACAACTTGAGCCAAAAGAAGAAATTGAAAATTTTGCAGCAGGTAAATTTTGAAATTATATTTATGAAACCGGCGGCAGGGCCTTGATGATGCTTTGGTTGCGACGCTCCGTTCAACGGCTGAATATCTATTGAGCTATGAAAAAATCACACCTTAAAATTTAATTATTGTGTTTTTACTTTTCCAATAATCATTAATCATACAGCACTTTCAACTATACCCCGGCAAATCATTACAAAAGCCGGAAATCGATACGACTCCGGCTTTACAGTTATTTAAAGAAAAAGTTGAAACTATTTATTCATCACCTGCTTTGCTTCAATGCTAAGAGTAGCATGTGGCACAGCACGCAAGCGGGCTTTATCTATGAGCTTGCCGGTTACCCTGCAAATGCCATAAGTTTTGTTTTCTATACGCATCAATGCCTTTTCAAGGTGATCAATAAACGTAATTTGTCGGCTGGCCATTTGGGAAAGTTGCTCTCTTTCCATACTCACACCACCGTCTTCCATTGTCATGTAGCGATTTTCACTTTCATCGCCACCCATTTCATCTTTGCGGGTAATTAATCCCTGAAGATAATTTAGCTCTTTTTTGGCTGCATCCAATTTCTTGTTGATGAGTTCTTTGAACTCGACCAATTCTGCATCACTATATCTCATAGTTGGAACGGTTTGTTGCTGCGCCGGAACATCCAGCACACTTTTTGTAAAATCTGGTTCATACTTTTTTACCGACTTTGTTTTAATGTCTGGCATTACTACTTTAGTCGGTCTTTCTTCAACTACCGGAGCCTTTTTAAATGGCGGCGGCGGAACAGTTGATTTTGGCTCAGTTTTAGGCGTTTCAACAGAATGCGGAACTTTCCTGGTTACAGTAGTTGCTGCTTTTATAGTTCTTTTTGGAACAGTTGGTTTTACCTTAACATCTGTTTTTGCAGTTTTTGCAGAAACAGTAACTTGTGGCTTAACCGGTGTATTTCCTTTTGCAGGCACTGGTTTGGTAACCTTTTTAACTATAGTTGGTTTTGAAGTTTTGGCAACAGGTTTAACAGCAGGTTTTTTTAACGAAGGTTTTGAAGCCGGAGCAGCTTTCTTCACAACCGTCTTAACGGTTGACTTTTTTGCAGCTGTTGCTTTTGCAGCAGGTTTTGCATTTTTTTTAGGTGCCGCCTTTTTTGCAGCAGGTTGTTTTGCATTTGCTGATGCAGCTTTTTTTGCTGTTGGTTTTGCTGCCTTTTTTGCTGTTGCAACCTTTTTCTTTGTTGCCATAACTGTTTTCCTTTTTCCGGTTATTAATCAAATAATTGTTCAGCAAATATTTGTCTGAACCCATGGAAAAGAGCCATTTATAAATGGCGGTTTATCACCTATTGGGATTTCGTTACCTGGATTTTTAATGAAACATCGTTCACTTCAATTTCTGTACCATCAATAAGATCGGCTACAAGCTCAAGCTTGTCGGCAAGAATTTCAGTACGAATATATTCATCAAAGCGACTAACTGATTGTTTTACCATATCACTATCAGCAAGTTTTACCATAATGCGATCTGTAAGTTCGTAGCCATTGTCTTTTCGAATCTTCTGTATCCTGTTTACAAGCTCTCTCGCATTTCCTTCATTTTCCAGCTCTGGTGTGAGCGTTACATCCAATGCTACTGTTAAAATACCCTTATTGGCCACCATCCACCCCGGAATATCCTCACTTGTGATCTCTACTTCATTAATTTGTAATATTAAGGGTTCGTTATCAATTAACAAAGAATAATATCCTTCTTTTTCAAATAAAGCTATATCATCTTGAGAAAATTTCCCAATGATATCACTTACGGTTTTCATTTTGCTACCCAGCTTTTTGCCAAGTGCCTGAAAATTGGGTTTTATTTTCTTCTTTATAAAACCTTCTGTATCAGTTAAATATTGAATTTCTTTAACATTTACTTCGGTTTTTATGAGGTCTTCCACTTTCTGCAATTGAGCTTTCATAGGAGCATTTAGAACCGGAATGAGCACTTTTTGCAAAGGCTGCCTCACTTTTATATTTTCTTTTTTTCTCAGCGATAATATAAGTGATGAAGCATCCTGCGCTAATTGCATTCTTTCTTCCAATTCCGGATCAATCATATCTTCCTTTGCCTTAGGGTACAATACATGATGTACTGATTCTGCCGCTATTCTTCCTGTTACAGTATTCAGGTTGCAGAATAACCAATCTGAAAAAAACGGCGAAACCGGAGCCATTAAAATGCTGATGGTTTCCAGGCATTCATATAATGTTTGATATGCGCTTATTTTGTCGTGCTCGTATTCTCCTTTCCAGAACCGGCGACGGCAAAGACGTACATACCAGTTACTTAAATGCTCATCTACAAAGTCTTCTACCAAACGACCGGCCAGCGTGGGCTCATACTCGTTGAAATTTTCTGTTGCTTTTTTTACCAATGACTGCAATGATGACAAAATCCATTTGTCAATTTCAGGCCGTTTTTCTAATGGAATATAAGCTTCCTTAAAAGCAAAGCCATCTACATTGGCATATAATGCAAAAAATTGGTAAGTATTATAAAGCGTTCCGAAAAATTTGCGTTGTACCTCTTTAATTCCTTCTTTATCAAACTTTAGACTATCCCACGGAGAGGCATTAGTTATTAAATACCACCGTGTGGCATCCGCACCATAAGAAGCAATGGTATCAAAAGGATTTACCACATTGCCAAGACGTTTACTCATTTTATTTCCGCTCTTATCCAATACCAGTCCGTTCGATACTACGGTTTTAAAGGCAACACTATCAAACAACATGGCAGCAAGCGCATGTAGCGTATAGAACCAGCCGCGTGTCTGATCTACCCCTTCCGCAATAAAATCGGCAGGGAAAATGGTGCCTTTGTCTATAGCTTCCTTATTTTCAAATGGATAATGCCATTGAGCGTAAGGCATTGCGCCACTATCAAACCATACATCAATCAGATCCGGTTCCCGGTGCATTGGCTTGCCATCCTTGCTCACCAATATCACTTCATCTACATAAGGCTTGTGTAAATCAAGAATGCCGTCATGCAAATAATTTTCATTCACATTACCGCCTAATACTTCGTTTGCTTTTCTTATTTCCGCATTCAATTCTTCTATGGAACCTATACACTTTTCTTCATTTCCGTCTTCTGTTCGCCATACTGGCAGAGGTGTGCCCCAATAACGGCTACGGCTCAGGTTCCAGTCTACCATATTTTCCAGCCAGTTACCAAATCTTCCCTCACCTGTCGCTTTGGGTTTCCAATTGATGGTTTTATTCAATTCCACCATCCTGTCTTTCAAAGCGGTGGTTTTTATAAACCATGCATCCAGCGGATAGTAAAGCACCGGTTTATCAGTACGCCAGCAATGCGGATAGCTATGTTCGTATTTTTCTACTTTGAAAGCACGGTTTTCTTTTTTTAGCTTCACGCTGATGTCCACATTCACATCTACATATTGCGGATCATCCTTATAATTCTTTACAAATCTGCCACTAAATTCACCAAGCCCTTCTACAAATTTCCCTTCGCGATCTACTAAAATCAGCTTCTCTCTCTTTCCATATTTGTTGATACCGGTAAAATAGCCTAGATTGTTTTTTGCACCCACTTTAAAGTCATCCGCACCAAAGTCAGGTGCGGTATGTACTATACCGGTACCATCTTCTGTAGTAACAAAATCACCGGTCAACACACGGAACGGATCAGCATTTGGCACACTATACTTAACCGATTCTATTGAATTTGCGTCAAAAGGTAATAGTTGTTCATAACGCACTCCTTCTAAGCGACTGCCTTTAAACTCGCCAAGTATTTGCCAGGGCAGCAGTTTTGTTTCAGCGGTATAATTTGCGAAATCACCATTTTCCCCTTCAGGTTTAAAATATTTTCCCACAAGGCTTTTCGCCAGTATAACGTTAACAGGCAGATGAGTATATGGATTAAAAGTTTTTACCAACACATAATCGATATTACCACCAACAGTTAATCCAAGGTTTGCAGGGAGTGTCCATGGAGTAGTCGTCCAGGCTAAAAAAAAGTTTTCTGCTGCCGGCTCCTGATTGTTGGAAATCTCAAAAATAAATTTTGAATCTTCGTTTTCAACAACCTTGAACATGGCCACGGCACTGGTGTCTTTCACATCTTTATAAGTACCCGGCTGGTTTAACTCATGCGAACTTAAGCCCGTACCCGCCGCAGGCGAATAAGGCTGTATGCTTACACTCTTGTACAACAATCTTTTTTCATATAGCCGTTTCAGGCACCACCAGAGTGTTTCTATATATTCGTTCTTAAAAGTTATATAGGGATCGTTTAAGTCAACCCAGTACCCCATTTTAGTAGTAAGCTCATCCCATTTATCCTTGTAGCGTAATACCGCTTCGCGGCATTTTTGATTGTACTCGGCAACTGATATTTTTTTACCAATATCCTCTTTCGTTATGCCAAGCTCTTTTTCAACACCCAGCTCAACAGGAAGGCCATGCGTGTCCCAACCGCCCTTGCGTTTTACCTGGAAGCCCTGCATGGTTTTATAACGGCATACAAGATCCTTCAATGTTCTGGAAATAACATGGTGAATACCAGGCAGACCATTGGCACTCGGCGGACCTTCATAAAACACAAAAGGCTCCGCTCCTTCTCTTAGCGATATACTTTTTTCAAACGCCTGATTCTTAGCCCATTTCTCTAATATTTCCTGTTCAATGGAAGGCAGATTCAATTGCTGAAACTCACGATATTTTGTTGTTGACATACTTAAATTCACCTGTAAATAAAAATAGTTTGCAAAGGTATTGAATAAATAGTATATAGGCGACGACACCCGAAAGGGAAGAAAATGAATTTTTGCAGTCTCCGGTTTTGGAAATCGCACTACAATTTGTGAAAATATTTTTGGAAACCGGCTACGGCACTTTCAATTTTCAACTAACCAAGCACAGTTTCCATTTTCATACTCCTGGAACCTTTAACAAGTACATAAGTATTCTCAAATTGCTGATTTCGAAGCCATTCCCCTGCTTCAACTGAGTTTTCTAATTGCAGAAAAGAGTGTTTGACTTTTAGAAAATCTCCTCCTACCAGTACTACCGCATTCCATTGATAGTTTTCTATTAAAGAAACTACTGCCCTATGCTCTGCCAGGCTTTCTTCACCCAGTTCAGCCATGGCACCCAGCAAAAGCACTTTATTTTTAGCATTCAGTTTTGCGAAGTTCTCTATTGCGGCTTTCATACTGCCAGGATTGGCGTTGTAAGCATCTAATATTATGTGGTTGGAGCCCTGCTGAAGCATTTGCGAGCGACTGTTTGACGGGGTATATCTTTCAATTGCTGATTTAATATTCTGCGCAGGTACGTTAAAAAAAGTTCCTATAGCCACCGCTGCCATTGCATTAGGAAAATTATAATCGCCTACAAGGCGGGTTTTAACCTCTCCAACGCCATTTGCAAAAAGCGACAGGAAAGGTTCGCTTTGTAATATTTTGCCGCAAATATCGGCCTCCCGGCTGCCATAGGTGCAAATGTGAGCTATACCACTACTCATTTGCCGCAAGTAATCATAATCCCACATCACAAAGGCTGTTCCCTTATAACTGCGCAGATAATCAAACAATTCTCCCTTTCCCTTTCTTACACCTTCAATTCCGCCAAAGCCCTCCAGGTGCGCTTTCCCGATGTTGGTTATAAGTCCGTGTGTGGGTAGTGTATAGGTGCAATAACCTTCAATTTCTTTTTGATGATTAGCGCCCATTTCTATTACCGCCATTTCCGCATCTTTTTCCACACGCAATATTGTAAGCGGAATACCAATATGGTTATTCAGGTTTCCCTGCGTGGTATACGTTTTATAAGTGGTTCCCAAAACACCGGCGACCAGTTCCTTTGTAGTGGTCTTTCCATTGCTTCCGGTTATGGCTATAAACGGTATGGAAAATTGCCGGCGATGGTGTTTTGCCAGTTGCTGCAATGTACTTAAAACATCTTCTACCAAAATAGTCCGCTCATCAATATAATAATCTTTATCATCAATTACCGCATATGCAGCACCGTTATCAAGCGCCTGCGCAGCAAACGAGTTTCCATTAAAGCTTGCACCTTTCAATGCGAAAAAAATAGCGCCACGTGTTATTGTTCTGGTATCAGTTGTAACTGTTGGGTGTTGCAGAAAAATTTGATAAAGCTGTTCTATGTTCATGAGTCAAAAATAATTAATTGAATCATTGAATTATTGAATTATTGATGTCGGTGCAAGCGGGCCTGTCTCAATTTGTTGGATTTATAGAAAAAGCTTTACTAAATTTCGCGTGTATATATTCTGAGTTTTTTATTTATGGAACCGGCAATTGAGCCCTGATTAGGCTTCTGTTGTGTCACTCACTCGTACGGTAGTAATGCTATTGAACAAGTTATGAGTTTTGAGTAATAAGTAAGCAGTTGGCAGTAGAGAGATCAGAAGACAGTGGCGCTGTTCGACATGCGCTGCGCTAACATGTCGAATAGCAGTCGGCCTAAAACCTGTCTACTTTTTTCAGGACGTGAGAAAGTGCTTTATACATGAGCCGCTGAAAGCGATTATAGATGGAAGCTAAAAAGAATTATTGTGATCTCGAATATCCGCTTTGTGTGCGGAACTCCCTTCTCCTTTGGAGAAGGGCCGGGGATGAGGCAGCTCCATAGCATTCCTACCGTACAAGTGAGTGACACAACGGTGCTTAATAGTAGCACTACCGCCGGTCCCCACAAAAAAACTTCTGAAACTTGGAGATTTAATACAACAGCAGCAACAATCATTTTTGTTGTTACAAGCCTCAGCTGTGTTGAGGAAATTAAAAAAGCTGCCTCAAAATATATGAGGCAGCTTTAAATGTTGTATTCAAAACAATTTATTTCTTTCTATTATTTTGCTTTCTGTATTTATATTCCACTCCGGCTTTTCTGCCATTTCCTGCTGCGCTTCCCACACGGTCCATGGCGCAACGGAAACCAACTGTGCTACTGCTTTGATCTTCTTCCATAAAGCGGCGTGTACCGGGGCTTAACCAGTAGGCCCTGTCGTTCCAGCTACCGCCTTTAATTACTCTGGAGTGATCGCTGATTAGAGTTGTTACACCATATCCGTAAGATACACCGGCAAGTAACGAGTCGCCATCCAGGTAATTGATTACATCTCCTTTTTGATAGTTACGACGATTTTGAACTTCATCATCAGTTACATAGCGGTATTTGATTCTTCCCAGGCTGTCTCTTTCCGGCTTTCCTGTACTCATATCAATTGTCTGAAATTTATTTCCACGGAAAGGAGAAACATCATCCACATCAGTAGAAGACAATGGACGGTAAACATCCTGTACCCATTCGCTCACATTTCCCGACATATTATAAACACCGAAACCATTAGGATAGAATTTATCAACCGGTGCAGGATATACAGCGTTATCGTTAAGGCCACCGGCAACACCCATATTATCACCGGCACCTCTTTTGAAGTTGGCCAGGAAGGCACCTTGCCAGCTTCCCCTGCGGGAGTCACGAAGACCATTTACGTTTTCGCTCCAGGAATAAACTTGTTTATTTGTAACCAATTCTTCACCGCGCTTTTTGTCGGTACGGCTAGGCATTGGGTTTTGGTTCACATAACCTAATGCGGCATATTCCCATTCAGCTTCTGTTGGGAGGCGGTAATTTGGCAATAAAATACCATCTTCAAAAGTTACGTTTGTGCGGGGAGTTCCATTGGGATTTTTAAGCGTGTTGCTTTTGGAGCGTGCCGCTTTTCCGGGTGTAGCCTGGTATTCGCCCAGCAAATATGATTTAGTGTTGAAATTTTCTTCTCCAAGACCGCTTATGTTCCTGATTGACTTGTCATTAACCAATCCTTTTTTGATCAAAGCCAGCTCATTTACACGATCACTTCTCCAAAGACAAAAGTCACTTGCCTGTTTCCAGCTTACCCCTACCACGGGGTAGTTATTATAGGCGGGGTGGCGCAGGTAATATTCAACCATTGGCTCATTATAAGCCAGTTCGCTTCTCCAAACCAGTGTATCGGGCAGCGCGGCATTTCTAACTGCCTGGTATTCATCACCGTCGAACACAGTATTAATCCAATACAAGTATTCACGGTAGTGTACATTGGCTACTTCCGTTCTGTCTATATAAAAAGAGTTTACAGTAACGCGCCGGTTTATGTTATTCCAATCGCTCATCACATCTTCCTGGGTAATACCCATAGTAAAAGTACCGCCTTGCACAAATACAAGCCCGGGGCCGGTAGGCTGCTCTTTTTCTAAAGCTACCTGGTAGCCGCCCTGGTTTTTATCATTATAGTTCCATCCTGTTACATCAGACTGGGTTTTCTTTTTGCCAAACAGTTTGCCATCTTTACAAGAACCCAATACTGCAGCACAGGTTAGGAGTACCACAAAATTTTTCCAGTTCATTTTATATGCCATTGATGCCGGTTTTTTATAAACTTTTTAATAACGCAATTGATATGGAAAATATTGTTTAACTGCACACATAGTTGCCGAACTGCGAATATAAATACTTTCAGAAACTAAATTTTATTTCATTTTTATCTTTTTCAGAAAATGAGCCGACTTTATATACTTATTTGTCAATCACATGCAACTAATTCCAGCAATTAGCCGTTTTGATTATAATTTGAGGCGTCGTTTTTCATAAAACATTAAGCTAAGTAATAATGTTTTCCAAATTACTTATATAAGTAAGTAGTTTTTAGAATAATAACTATTATTTTAGCCCTCAAATCAACTTCCACTAAAACTGGTCAATGAAATAAACTTTACTTTAATACTACTGAGACGGTGATTTTTAAAAAAAGATAGCATCGTATCAGAATTTACATTCAAGGAAAATAAATCTATCAATGAAAAGAACATTGAAATTATTTGTTACAGTTGTATCAATCTTTAGTGGGGATTATTTATTTGCGCAATCGGAACCGATCAATGTAACAACTACAGCCGTTCCGTTTTTACGTATTTCACCTGATGCGAGATCTGGTGGAATGGGAGAAACAGGAATTGCCACTTTACCTGAAACAAACGCGGCATTTTGGAACCTGGCCAAAATTCCATTTAATGAAAGTAAAACCGGAATTTCTGTAAACTATACTCCGTGGTTGAAAAAACTGGGACTCAATGATGTGTACCTGGCTACTCTTACAGGCTACCACAAGTTGGATGAAAACCAAGCCATATCAGCATCTTTAAGGTATTTTAACCTGGGAAATATTCAATTTGTGGATGAAAACGGAAATGATCTGAATTCTTACAGACCTCGTGAGTTTGCAATTGAAGCAGGCTATTCTCGCAAACTTTCTGAGCAAATAGGACTGGGATTAACCCTCCGTTATATCAATTCGAGGCTGGCAAATGGTGCCGCTCTTAATAATGTAAATTATAAAGCCGGACAAACGGTTGCCGCCGATCTTTCATTTTATTATAATGGCCAAAATGAAGAAGGACAAGGCTTTTCGGCAGGCGCCACACTCACAAACCTTGGAGGCAAGGTCAGTTATACCAGTGATGCCAATAAAAAAGATTTTATTCCTGCCAACTTAGGTCTTGGCGGTGCTTATACAAAAGTATTTGACGAAAGCAACAAAATGACATTCGCGCTGGATGTGAATAAACTACTGGTTCCTTCGTTTCCGCTGGATAGCGCCGGAAGAGAAGATTATAAAACCGAATCTTCCATTAACGGCTGGTTCGACTCATTTAAAGATTTCCCAGGCGCGGCAAATGTATCAGTAGGAATGGAATATTGGTATATGAACCAGTTTGCAGCAAGAGCGGGATATTTTTATGAAAGTAAACAAGCCGGAGACAGAAGATATTTTACACTTGGTGCAGGCTTGAAGTACAATTTCCTGGGAATTAATTTTTCATATATAATACCCACAGGAAGCGGTGTAAATCAGAATCCGTTATCCAATACTTTGCGTTTCGGTCTTACTTTCGACCTGGATCCTGCAACTAACGGTAGTGGTTATTCGGAATAATAATGACATAAAAAGAGATATGCTTTTACTTTTTTAGAAGCTTTATTATCTCGCGGAAAAATATATTTTAAGAACTCTCATAAATCTGTTGGAAGTTGAAAGCTGAAATTTGACTACTAAAGTCATTTTCAACTTTCAACTTTCAATTTTCAACCAATATGTACAGAATAGGATTCGGAATAGATTTTCACCAATTGGCAGAAGGCAGGGAGTTGTGGATTGGCGGCGTTAACATTCCACATACCAAAGGAGCGCTTGGCCATAGCGATGCGGATGTATTGCTGCACGCCATTTGCGACGCGATGTTGGGCGCATTGTGCCTCGGCGATATTGGCATACATTTTCCAAATACCGATGATACTTATAAAAACATTGACAGTAAAATTTTACTTAAGAAAACCAGCGAACTTATAGCTGCCAAAGGTTATTCAGTAGTAAATATAGACAGCAGTCTTTGCCTGGAAGCGCCTAAAATAAAAAAGTACTCCGGCGAAATGCGCAAAACCATTGCAGCCATCCTCAATATTAGCGAAGACGATATTTCCATTAAAGCCACCACAACAGAAACAATGGGTTTTGTGGGTCGCGAAGAAGGCTTGGTGGCATATGCAACAGTGCTGCTGAGCAAATGATTGTATAATAAGCAATCTAATCCGTCATTTCGAGCACGGTTTTTTAACGTTGCTTAAAAAATTATTGTGACCACGAATATCCGCTTTGTGCGTCAGGCTCCCTTCTCCTTTGGGGAAGGGCCAGGGATGAGGCCGCCCAATAGCATTCCTGCTGTACAAGTGAGTGACACAACGATGCTCAATAGTAGCACTACAGCCGGTTCCAAAAAAATCAGATGTCAGAAAACCGCATGATAAAACGTAAGTAATAAACTAATAAATAATAGGAGGCTGGCCCAAAAAATTTTCTGTATTCAGATTTCGGCCCTCTGGCTTTTGACTTTTTTATTATGAAACCAGCGGCAGAACCCTGATCAGGCTTCGGTTGTGTCACTCACTTGTACGGTTGTAACGCTATTCATCGCCTAAAAACAACAACAGCAAAACTTTGAAATAATCGTGTATTTGTAAGTGATCCTACTCAATTATTCAATAATTCAATTACTCAATTATTTACTTTTGCACCCATGTCGATACAGGTAAAAATAATCAATCAATCCTCTAACCCATTGCCGCATTATGCTACCACTGGCTCTTCGGGAATGGATATAAGAGCAAATCTTGAAAAACCGGTAGTGCTGCAACCGCTGGAACGAACCTTAATACCCACCGGTTTGTTTATTGAATTGCCGGCCGGATACGAGGCGCAAATAAGGCCCAGAAGCGGATTAGCCATTAAGCAGGGAATTACCTGCCTTAATACACCCGGCACCGTTGATGCGGATTACCGGGGAGAAATAAAAGTAATTCTCATAAATCTTTCCAACGAGACTCAAACAATTCAGCACGGAGACAGAATTGCTCAAATGGTTATCCAACAAGTAACGCTGGCAGCTTGGCAAGAAGTGGATTCGCTATCCGAAACAATAAGAAGCGACGGCGGTTTTGGTCATACCGGTAAAGTATAAAACGAGTTTTTTGAACAACTGCTTTTTGAATGCCTTACTTTATGAAAACATTCAATTTAAAAAAAATCTGATGAAATTATTTGCACCTCTATTACTGATAAGCTGTGTGTGTGTAATGGCAAGTTGCCGCTCGACGCGCAAAATAAAAACAGTAATAGAGAAAAAAGATACCGCACAATTGGTTGTAACTAAAGATCTGCACAACGATTCTTTAGAAATGATCAAAAAAACCCTGAATGAACTTAATGCCAATCGCATTGATTTTAATACATTTTCTGCAAAAGTGAAAGTGGATGTGTGGAATGCGGATGGAAGACAACCGGAGCTTTCTGTTTTTATACGTATACAAAAAGATAGTGCCATATGGCTCTCTGTAAATGCTACCATGTTTAGCTATGAAGCGTTTAGAGTAATGATTACACCGGATAGTGTGAAGGTGCTCAATAAAAAAGATAAGATAACCATACTGCGGTCGATTAGTTACCTGCAAGAGTTGGCCCAACTACCGGTAACATTTTCCACTATGCAGGATCTGCTTGTGGGCAATCCAATTTTTGTGGATTCAAATGTGGTTTCCTACAAGAAAAATACTGATAACATTATGATGCTGATTTCAGGATCGTTATTCAAAAATCTGCTCACTATTAACACCAGCCAAAATGTAGTTACCAACAGCAAAATGGATGATAATGATGAAGCGCATAACCGCACATGCAATATTAGCTATAGCAATTACGAAAAAAGCGGCGGCAAATATTTCCCAAAATACAGGGAAATATCGGTAGTTGAAAAATCAAAAATTGATGTGCATATGGACTTTAAACAATATAGCTTTAACGAAAATTTAAGCTATCCATTTAACATTCCTAAAAATTATAAAGTTCAATAAGCGTTAGAACTTTTAAATTTGATTAAATATCAATCCTGTTGTTTTTAATCATTTATGTAAAACAGCAATAATTTCACGGCATGACTAAACCATTTTTCCTTTTTGTTAGCTTGTTTCTTGTTATAACCTGTATAGCTCAACAGCCGGCCCCCACCAGTGCCGACCTTAAAAAAAAGCAGGCTGAAATTCAGAAAGAGATTGATAATTTGAAGAAATCGCTTGATGAAACCCAAAAATACAAGAAGGTAGGTCTTGGTCAGTTAGCCCTTATTCAGAAAAAATTGCGATTACGTCAGCAGCAGGTTGAAACGGTGAATCAGCAGATCAATAGTATACAAGCTAATATAAACCAAAACTGGCGTGAAATTGTGAAACTTCGCGGAGAGCTGGATACATTAAAAATACAGTACGAAAAAAGTGTTGTGTATGCATATAAGAACCGCAGCAACTACGACTTCATAAACTTTATTTTTTCCGCTGCCAGTTTTAATGACGCATTAAAAAGAGTAGCATACCTAAAATCATATAGGGCTTACCGTGAACAACAAGCTGCAAATATTCACAACACGCAAAACCTGTTGCAACAAAAAATTGAGGGTTTGAATGTAAATAAGAAAGAAAGAAGTATCGCTTTACAAGAGCAAACCAAACAGCGTTCCATATTGGAAGAAGACAAAAAAGAGCAGGATGTGGTTGTGCAAAAATTAAGATCCCAGGAAAAAGAAATATCAAAAGACCTGACTGCAAAACGCAAGCAGGATCAGACTTTACGTAATGCAATCAATGCGGCTATACGCCGCGAAATAGAAGCCGCCAAAAAACGTGCTGCTGAAGAACTGGCAGCAAAAAAAGCCGCCGAAGCGAAAAAAGCTGCTGCTGAAGCCGCAGCCGGTAAAAAAACCGAAACACCAACCGGCACAAAAGAAAATGGAACCGCGGCAACCGCGGCCACTACACCAGCCAAACCAAAGGTGACAAGGCCGGAAAGTATTTTAGATGACAGACCTGAAGCAAGAGCAATGTCTGAAAGTTTCGAAAAAAACAGGGGCAGTTTACCCTGGCCAATGGCTTCCGGAATTGTAATAATGCATTTTGGTATTCAATCTTTTGGCGATCGTAAACTCCAAATTGATAATCCTGGTATAACCATAGAAGCAGGTGTTGGAACCAGTGTAAAAGCAGTATTTGACGGTGAAGTTTCTGCAGTAATGTCTGTAGGTCCCTCAGAAGCGGTTATTATAAGGCATGGTAAATACTTTACATCATATGGTAATCTTGCTGGCGTAAGCGTATCAAGGGGACAGCAGGTAAAGATGGGACAGGTAATTGGGAAACTCGCAGAAAAAGAAGATAACCGCGGTGAATTGGAATTTTTAATTACCAACGATCTGTCACGAAACCTTGACCCGGAAAAGTGGCTGAGATAACACTTATTGGATGGAGAATGGAAAATTGAGAGTGGAGAATGCTTTATGATGAAAGATTATGAGAAGGAAATAAAATTCAATACTTATAAGTAAGGTTGAAGTCTATAAACCAACATTGACATTACTTTGTATTCCCTTGTGCCTTGGTGCCTTGGCGCCTTTGTAGTTCATTATTTGCCATTCCTATTGCATTTTCAAAATAGCACATTTTCAAATTCATTTCCACATTTTCCACATTTTCCACATTTTCACATTTCCCACATTATTCCAATATTTTCGCAGTTAATTTGAAACACATAATAGATTGAAAGCCTTAGTTTATAAGTCAACCGGAAGCTGGTATATGGTAAAAACCAGTGATGGCGTGCCATACAACGCACGCACCAAAGGCGTATTGAAAATAGAGGACATTAATTCTACAAACCCAATTGCTGTTGGCGATTTTATTGAAATTGAAGAAGAAGGCGATGCAGAAAATAATGCCATCATTACAAGTATTTATGATCGACATAATTACATCACACGTATTTCACCACATAATAAAAACCAGCATCACATCATAGCTTCCAATCTTGATCAGTGTATGCTTTTTGCTACTTTACGCGAACCTAAAACATCACTCGGTTTTGTAGACCGTTTTTTAGTAACCGCGGAAGCTTATCATATTCCTGCAATTCTTGTTTTCAATAAGGCGGATGTGTATAGGAAAAAGGAAAAAGAATATTTTGAAACCGTAAAAAACATGTATGAAAATGTGGGGTATAATGTTGTGCTGATGAGCACCCTGACCGGTGAAGGTGTTGAAGAAGTGAAAGCGTTGCTTACCCAAAAAACAACTCTTTTAAGCGGCCATAGCGGCGTAGGAAAATCATCTTTCATAAATGCCATTTTTCCTGAAAAGAATCTGAAAACAAAAGAAGTAAGCGGCTGGAGCGGCAAGGGTATGCACACCACCACATTTGCTGAAATGTTTGATCTTCCTTTCGAAGGCAAAATAATAGATACACCGGGCATTCGTGAATTGGGCTTGGTGGATATTCCAAAACAGGAGCTTTCTCATTATTATCCCGAAATGAGAGAGGAGTTGCAAAACTGCCAGTTTAATAACTGCCTTCATGTGGAGGAGCCGGGCTGCGCCATAAAAGCCGCTGTGGAAGCAGGAAAAATATATATGGAAAGATATACCTGTTATTTAAACATTCTGGCTACAATTGATGAGAAGAATTACTAGGAAGTAGAGAGGTTGGAAAGCCGAGATCAGAAGGCAGTTGGCAGTAGAGAAATCAGAGATCAGCAATCAGATGTCAGAAGGTAGCGGCGCTGTTACCACACCTTGCACCAGGTGTGGATAAACAACTAAAAAAATGTCTACTATCTTCAGGACTGGTATAGCCATTGCGGAAAGAGAATATACTATGAGCGGTATAACTGTGCGTAAAACGATAATTAGAATTACAACCGTTGAAGTGTGCGACGCAACGAAAGCATAATAGAATTACTACAGCTCACCCCACCCCAAAAAAAACACAAAATTTAAATCAGCAAAAATATCGCTCACACATCTTTTTTTACGACTTAAATTTCTTTGCACGGGGCATTTTCTCACCGCTCATAATGCGTTCCGCGCCAACATTTTTGCCGTTGCTTTTGCAGCCGTATTTTGGGCCAAACACACTATTCCATACTTTGCATGATCCCAGCATAAAACATACTGAACAGAATATAAAGATCCGCAGGCAAAAATGCTTCATAAAAGTATTTTTAGTAAAAACGATTTTCTGTTAAGAATAGTATACTTCTAAGGTTCGAGTATTTGCGAAGGCAGGAAATTCATTGATTATCCAGCTCTGCTTTTGGCAAATACTTCTATTGTGTGCTGTTTTATAAGTAAACTCTAATACTTTTTCTGGCTAATAACCCTGGTTTTATTTCATCTTCTAAGTCCATTCCAATTATAACTGAATGTGCATCGTTGCTTCCATCCAATTCCGGCTTGTGAACAGGCTCTAACTCTATTTCATAAACGCTATCGCTTGCTATCTTAAACAACATGAATTTTGAACTGTCACCAATAGATTTCTGAGGGGTAGTTAATGAAACAACATTTACAGACAATTCACCATTATCTTTTTCCCTAAGTTTAAAAACTCTCGATGTTGCTGTTCCATCAGGGTTCAAATATTTTTTTTCAGGAGTTGAATAACCACGTCTAAAGAGAAATTCACCTTTTGCAACTAACTTTTTCTCAATCATTGAAATTTTACTTTCTATTTAACCATTCTAAATGTTGCGGTAAGTCTGCTATCTCAAAATTTTGCTGTACAGGTTTTTCGTTGTCTGAAAATAATACCAATACCGACCGAGTCGGATAAAAAATAAGTTCTATAGACTTGTTTCTTTTTATGTTCCTAATATCTAACATGACTTCACCATTAGGTCCCGGGGCAGAATGAAATATTGGCTGACCATGATTTTCAAGAAGAGTAGTTATAAATCTGGCTTGTGATATAGCGATATCACTTGGAGCGATCGCATCATCTTCATCCCAATTGTCTTGAAGTGTCGAATACTCGTCTAGTAATTTGTGGATTCGGCTATTAAGACCGGTTCGTTTGGATATTACAACGATTATACTAGAAGATGAGAGAGGTTCTCTTTCTGTTTTATACCAGTTGTCAGCTGATAACAGGTGACTTGGTTCTGTTGTTGTATAACTATCTATCAAGGCTGGCATAAAAATCTGAATTTAGCATTTGTTTAAAAAAATCAGATGCAGAGGTATGCGCGGTTTCAAGCCACAATTTTAGTTGTTCAAAATCGAATACCCCCTGCTTAGTAATAGTTGTTGTCCAAACTATAGATTTTTTTTGATTCTTATTATTAATTCCATTGGAGATATTTAATTCCATTATTGACAAATCAGACAGGTCAAATTGTTGCTGTATATTAAACCCTCTTAATTCTCCCGGCGACGGATATTCGGTGATTACTTGCGTCTTTAGGTTTTTCACCATGAAACTATTTGGCGTCTCTTCGTCCAGGTCATAAGCATCAACATACTGCAGCTTAAGCTTATTAAAATTAAGTGTGTCTTCATAGCTTTCTATGAGTTTAGACACAACATCAATGATTAGGTCTTTATATTTTAGCCATTCATATCCCAGTTCAACTTCATTTATAGCCACCATTCCCTGCCCATGTTGTACAACAGGCCACATGAATTCACCTGTCCAATATTGATGAAGCGGCACTCCAAAAATCTTAAATGGTACACCATCAGGAATTAATTTACGGTGTAATGGAAGATTTGATTTTAATTTATCCGCAAATTTTCCTTGAGCTAAATCGAATTCATTATCAAATAAGACCCCATGACTATCCACATCACAGCTCCAATGAACTTCAAATACTACTTCTTTTAAAGGAGCATTCTTCAATTTTACAGCACTCATAAGGCAAATTAAGTGAAAAAAACAACAAAATTGTGAATTTGTAGAGTGTTTCACAAAATTGCAGCCCACGCTTAAAATTACCCTCTACTTAAACCAGCCTGCATACTTAATATAATTTTCGGCAATGCGATGAATTTCACCGCTTATCAATTCTTCGGAGATATCTTTTATTTTTTTTGCAGGCACCCCTCCATATATACATCCACCTTCGCAAACAGTTCCTTCCAACACCACGGCCCCCGCAGCTATAATGGTATTGCTATGGATTTCAGCATTATCCATCACAATGGAGCCCATACCAATCAGCACATTGTCGTGAATAATACAGCCATGAATCAAAGCATTATGGCCAATAGAAACATTATTGCCAATAACAACTTTTGATCGCTGATATGTGGCATGCATTATTGCTCCATCCTGTACATTCACTTTGTTGCCCAGCCTGATGCTGTTTACATCGCCTCGCACCACACAATTGAACCAAAAGCTGCATTGAGAACCGGTTTGCACATCGCCTACTATAGTGGCATTAGGCGCTATAAAACAATCATCACCAAATTCTGGAAAAACATTTTTCACAGGTAAGATAACTGGCATATTAAATAATTTTAAGTTCTTAATTCTATTGCTTTTTCAAAGTTATTGTAAAATAACTTCTTGATTTCTTACGACATTTGTAAAAAAGAACTTATACAAGTTAATAAAATCAAAATTTATGAACACCAGGCAATTATTTCTTCAGCATGTGGCTCAAACATCCGACGCACCGCTTGCATTGGAAATTGTGAAAGCAAAAGGAACCAGGCTTTGGGACAAACATGATAAAGAATACATTGATCTGATTGCCGGTATTAGTGTGTGCAATGTAGGACATAGCAATGATAAAGTAATTAAG
Organism: Flavihumibacter sp.; assembly: GCA_031553495.1. Lineage (GTDB taxonomy): Bacteria > Bacteroidota > Bacteroidia > Chitinophagales > Chitinophagaceae > Pinibacter. The sequence continues at coordinate 52,917 of JAVBLN010000013.1, read as the reverse complement.
GCAATAAAAAAACAAGCTGATAAATACCTTCATCTGCTGGTGTATGGCGAATTTATAGAACAACCTGAAGTGCAGTATGCCAAAATGCTGGCAGATCATTTACCTCTGTCATTAAACAGTGTATACTTTACCAATTCAGGCGCAGAGGCAGTGGAAGGCGCAATGAAGCTCGCAAAACGATTTACCGGAAGGCCAAATATAATTGCATTCCATCAATCGTATCATGGTTCTACGCATGGCGCATTGAGCATAATTGGTGATGAATATTTCAGAAATGCTTACAGGCCTTTACTACCGGGCATTCTCCATTACGAATACAACAGCGCTGAAGTATTAGATAAAATTAATGAACAAACCGCTTGTGTAATTGCCGAAACCGTTCAGGCAGAAAGAGGCATATACGCCCCATCGCCGGAATGGATGCAGGCACTGCAACAAAAATGCAACGACACACACACCCTGCTTATACTGGATGAAATACAAACAGGCTTTGGCAGAACCGGAACCCTTTGGGGCTTTGAGCAATATGATATAGTTCCGGATATTGTTCTACTAGGAAAGGCACTTGGAGGCGGCATGCCATTAGGCGCGTTCATTGCCTCAAAAAACATAATGGATTCGCTTACACAAAATCCTGTATTAGGCCATATCACTACATTTGGCGGACATCCGGTTTGCTGCGCGGCAGGCATGGCTGCATTTAAGTTTTTGTTAAGCAACCCGATTATAGAAAAGGTACATGACAAAGCGAAATTATTTATCGAGCTGCTAAAACATCCGGCAATACAAACAGTACGCTCAAGCGGATTATTGATAGCTGTGGAATTTGTAAACTTTGAAACCAATAAAAAAATAATAGATGCCGGTATCGCAAAAGGCGTGCTTACCGATTGGTTTTTATTCGGCTCCAACTGCATGCGAATAGCCCCCCCACTCACTATTACAAAAAAGGAAATTGAGAAAGCCTGCAAAATAATACTTAAAGCATGTGATGATGTGGTGGCACAAGAGTAATATGAAATGCTTTACATTGTTATACTTCCTCATGGTTTGAGCTTTTTTTTGGGAACCGGCGGTAATGCTACTATTAAGCATCGTTGTGTCACTCACTTGTGCTGCAGGAATTCTATTGAGCTGCCTCATCCCCAGCCCTTCTCCAAAGGAGAAGGGAGTCCCGCGCACAAAGCGGATATTCGTAATCTCAACAATTTTTTCACCTTCCAACTATACAGCATTCTCAATTCTCCACTCTCCATTCTCAATTTATTTTAGCCACAAGGTTCACCAGGAAAGCACAAGGCACACAAGGGTTGGTAACAATTCAGCAAACCCTTGTGTACCTCGAGCCTCTATCGTGCCCCTTGAGGTTAAACAACGGTACTGTTCAACATGTTAGCACCAGGTGCGGGATAAACGACTACAATAACTGTCTACTTTTTTCGGGACATGACAAAGCTTTTTGACTTTTGAATTTTGACTATCTACTTTCGGCATATCAACGGTCAACCATTGATATTTTCTAAAAAGGCCTAAATCCACAAGCACAAAAAATCAACGTTGAACCATCCGGTTTTTACATATATTCAAAAAAATGCAATTTATTTTGAGGATAATGTCTCATTATTTCATCATTTTTTGATAAAAATATCATGAACAGTTGAAAAATTTTTCAAAAAAGTTTTTTTGTAATATAAATATATTTCTCTTTTATAATAAAATATTTACAAATAGTTGAAAAATTACTATGACTAAAATTTAGTCTTTTTTAACAAAAGACAAATCTTTTTTGGGAAAAATATTAGGAAAGAACGGGTTACATGATTATGTTTGTTGTATAAATGATAGTAACCATAACCAGTACACAGTTTTTAAATGTACACTGTTAGTACCTATGACCAGATACCTTACTAACAGAAAACAATCAAAACTTATGTACACCCATTAGTAACTTTTGTGACCTTTTTTGACAAAATGAGTAATTGTTCCGGGTAACTTATTTACCTTAAAACACCGGGCAGTTAAACATGAGAAAGTGCACTATTAGTAACATTTAAAAAGTATTAACCAACAGAGTGCCGGACCAAAAGCTTTTTTTCATAGATAAGGTTTAAGGACTCATTAGTGATCTGTGGCTTCAATACTTTACCTACGTAAAGCATCGTTAATTCGGTGCTTTTTTTGTTTTTATGCTATACACTCTAAGAATTTAGCTATGAATGTTTCCACTTGCTCAATAGCATTACTACCGTACAAGTGAGTGACACAACGATGCTTAATAGTAGCAATGCCGCCGGACCAAAAAAATATTGCACATTTTTATACCGTGTGAGGTATAGTACAACAGCGCTGGAATAATTTACTCTTCATTTTCTTAACCTTCGTTTTTTGACTGAATGTATATTTCGCCAGGCAAACTACTTTCCCTCACACTCTCAATCCTCTACTCTCAATTAACTACCACTTTTAATTTTCAACTACTAAAAAGGTTACCTTTTTCAAAAAATATAATTAATAATATAGAACGATTACCGGTAATCTTTTTTAATCAACATGTGTATAACGTTAATGAATACACTATTTTATCACCCTTAATCATTTCATTATGGGCAACCATATTAAATTTATTATACCGGTAGCAATTATAGCAATCGTTTCGGGCTGTAATTCAAAATATCAGTCGGAAGATTCTAAAATCGCACAAGCAGATTCTTCAATCTCAGCTATCGTATCATCCTCAGCAACAAGGCAAAATGAAAACGATCCAAGAAAGTTTATAAGAACCGCCGATCTGAGATTTAAGGTTGACAACGTAATAACCGCGACTTACACCATTGAAGATGTTGTAAACAAAAACAATGGTTACGTAACATACACCAGTCTTACCAACAATATTAACAACACAGAAAATGTTCAGATATCACCAGACTCCATTTTACAAACCACGCATTACAGCTTAACCAATGATATTACATTGCGTATTCCAAATAATAAATTGGACACCACACTTAAATCAATAGCGTCTTTAATTAGTTTTATCGGTCACAGGGTTATTACCTGCGAAGACGTTTCATTGCAGCAAATGAACAACAGCCTCACCCAAAAAAGAACAACAGAACATTTTTCAAGATTATCAAAAGCAATCGACAATAAAGGGAAAAAACTTGAAGAAATAGTAACAGCAGAAGATAGTTATATGAACAAACATGAACAGGCAGATGAAGCGCTAATCGCCAACCTTACGTTAGACAACAATGTTAATTTAAGCACAGTAAAAATATCACTTTACCAAAACGAATCGGTAAAAACAGAATTGCTCCCAATAGCCAAAATTATAAAACCCTACCAGCCACCATTTTTTCAAAGAGCTGCCGCATCTTTGCAAACTGGCTGGTATGCAATAACAGAAATTTTTCTTGGCTTAATAAGTATTTGGCCATTGTATTTACTATGCGCGATTGCATATGTTGTGTACAAAAAATATAAACCTATAAAAGCAAAAGTAACCTCCTGAGGCGTGCCACTATTTTTTTTTGAAACCAGCGGTATTGCTACTATTGAGCATCGTTGTGTCACCCACTTTTACGGTATAATTTCTATTGGGCAATGTGTAGCAGGCAGTCGGCCGTAGAAGATATGACACACAGATGACATTGATTAGACTGATTTCTGCAGATATTTTAAAATAAGCGAGTTTTCTTGCGGATACTAATTATTGAATTTTACTTTTCGATGATCAAGACAACAGCACATTCAACTTTCAGCTATAGTCGGTTCTCTACTACATAAAAAGCTCCCGTATTTCAGGGAGCTTACTTACTAACATCATACAAAAACAAAGGAAAATATTATTACAACAAACTTTTCGAGTTTAAATACTCGGCAATCTGTATTGCATTGGTGGCGGCGCCTTTACGGAGGTTATCACTCACAATCCACATGTTTAATGTGTTTGGCTGCGATTCATCTCTGCGCAATCTTCCAACAAATACCTCGTCTTTTTCATTGGCATATTTTGGCATCGGATATTGCTGATTAGCAGGATCGTCCACCAGTACTATACCGGGAGCATTTGACAACAATTCTTTCACCTCATTTAAATCGAAGTCATTTTCAAACTCAATATTTACAGCCTCGCTATGTCCGCCCATTACAGGAATACGAACCGTAGTAGCAGTAACGCGAATGCTATCATCACGCATGATCTTCTTGGTTTCGTTCACCATTTTCATCTCTTCCTTGGTATAGCCATTTTCGAGGAAAACATCAATCTGCGGAATCACATTCAGGTCAATGGGATAATTGTACGCCATTTCGCCCTCTATTCCATTCCTTTCGTTTTCCAATTGTCTCACAGCTTTTACACCGGTGCCCGTAACACTTTGGTAAGTGCTTACCACTACTCTTTTAATTTTATATTTTGCATGAAGCGGATTTAATGCCACAACCATCTGTATGGTAGAGCAGTTAGGATTGGCAATAATCTTGCTGTCAGCATTTAAAATATCGGCATTAATTTCCGGCACCACCAAAGGTTTGGTGGGGTCCATACGCCATGCAGAAGAGTTGTCAATTACAGTAATACCGGCCTCTGCAAACTTTGGGGCCCATTCAAGTGAAGTGCCGCCACCTGCTGAAAAAATTGCCACATTTGGCTTTGCGGCAATAGCGTCCGATGCACTCACCACCTTATATTTCCGGCCCTTAAATTCCACTTCCTTTCCTACAGATCTTTCAGAAGCCACGGGAATAATTTCTGACACAGGGAAATTTCTTTCTGCAAGTACCTGCAGCATTTTGGTACCCACTAACCCGGTAGCACCTACAACTGCAACTTTTAGTTCTTTCATAATCGTGTTTTTGTAAAACCGGTGAGTGCCGGCCTGTTTTAAATTTGTTTATAATGAAAAATAAAAAAAGCCTCCCCGTTTTGGGAAGGCTTAGTTATGTTGATACACAAGCAGCTAGACACCTTCCCAGTTTGAGACGTGTTTCTTATTCTTCTTGGTATTTTTAATAATAATGTTCATATTGCGCAGCAAAAATAAGCTGGAGGATTTTTACATCCAAATAAGTTTTTATTTTATTCGTAAATTTTTTAAACACGCCATTGCCTGGACCATTGCTTCAAAACCTGTTTTAAACAATGAAAAAAGTTTTTGTAAGCATTGCCCTGGCAATGGCGTTGTTTCCGGCCATTGCACAGGAACCCAACCGTTATGATGTGCTGATCACCGAAATCATGCCTATCCCATCACCCGCGGTTGGCTTGCCCGCCGCCAAATATGTAGAGCTTAAAAATGTTAGCGGCAAGCCCGTTAATCTAAAAAACTGGAAACTTTGTTCAGCCAACTCTATGGCAACAATTTCATCCAACGTTACGCTGCAGGCCGACAGCTTCCTGGTAATATGCACCAGTACAAACCTCACCGCGCTGTCGAAAATCGCCACGGCTATTTCTGTCACCAATTTTCCAACATTGTATGCGGAGGGCGACGAAATCTTTATCACCTCCCCTTCCGGCAAAAACATACACACGGTATCGTATAGCCGAAATTGGTTTCAGAACGAAATTAAAAGTAAAGGCGGCTGGAGCCTTGAAATGATCGACACGCAAAATCCCTGCAACGGAAATAGCAACTGGGCCGCAAGTATAAACGATAATGGCGGCACTCCCGGAAAAGAAAATTCTGTAAAAGCTATTAATAAAGATGAAGCAGCGCCCCGCCTTTTGAAGGCATTTGCGGTTAATGAAAAACAGATCACACTTATTTTTAACGAACCTGTGGATAGCTCCGCCGCCGTAGATCTACAGAACTATCTCCTTACGGGCAATAATATTCAATCAATATCAGTTGCTGCTCCCTCCTTTACAAACATTAGTCTCAATCTTGAAAATGATCTACAACAAAATCAACTATATAAACTAACGGTAAATAATATACGAGATTGTAATGAAAATGTAATGGATGAAGTAAAAATAAGAACAGGCTTACCTTCACATGCCGACAGCCTGGATATTGTAATAAATGAAATTCTTTTCAACCCAACTTCCGCGGGAGTTGATTATGTGGAATTATATAACAGAAGTCAAAAAATCATTGATATTAAAGACCTGCATATTGCCAATCGTTCTTCCTCAAGTGGAAATATCGGATCCATAAAACAGTTATCAACTGAAAGTCAATTGCTGTTTCCTGGAGATTATTTATTGATAAGCGAAAACTCCAATACAGTACGGAAAGAATATCTGGTAAAAGATCCGAACGCGATGATTGAACTTTCATCCATGCCTTCGTTCCCTAACGAAAGCGGCACCTGTGTTTTGCTTAACAAACAAGGCCGTATAATAGACGAATTGCAATATGATGCGAAATGGCATTTTCCTTTAATAACAAATCCTAAAGGCGTAGCGCTGGAGCGAATCGATTTCAACAAGCCTACGCAGGACAAGAACAACTGGCATTCCGCGGCAGCGAGTGCGGGCTATGGAACTCCCACTTATAAAAATTCGCAGTATAATGATCAGGCAAATTATTCGCAAAACGTGTCGGTTATACCTTCTGTTTTTTCACCGGACAATGACGGATACAATGATTTTGCAACCATCAATTACACGTTTTCAGAAAGCGGATATATGTGCAACATAACCATTTTCGATGCCAATGGCAGACCGGTAAAATATCTTGTAAAAAACGGATTGTGCAGCATGCAGGGCTATTTTAGATGGGACGGATTAGATGAGCAGGGCAAAAAACTAAATGTAGGCATGTATATAATCTACACGGAAATATTCAACCTGCAAGGCAAAAGGCAAAGCTTTAAAAACGTAGTTACATTAGCAGCCAGGTTAAAATGAAAAGACACTATAATTATATTGTACAATAATATTTTTTGGGGACCGGCGGTAGTGCTACTATTATACTTCGGTTGTGTCACTCACTTGTACTGTAGGAATGCTATGGGGCTGCCTCATCCCAGGCTCTTCTCCAAAGGAGAAGGGAGTCCCACGCACAAAGCGGATATTCGAGATTACAATAATTCTTTTTAGCGTTCATCTATAATCGCTTTCAGCGGCTCATGTTGTCACTTTTGAAAAAAGTAGACAGTTTTTTAGGCCGACTGCTGATCGACATGTGCTGCGCTAACATGTCGAATAGCGCAGCTGCCTTCTGATCTCTCTACTGCCAACTGCCAGCTGCTTACTTTTTACTCAAAACTCATAATTCATAACTTGTTCAATAGCATTACTACCGTACAAGTGAGTGACACAACCGAAGTATAATAGTAGCACTACCGCCGGTTCACAAAAAAATACTTAGTATTACCTTATCAGAAGTATAATCATGTTTTGTGAATTATACTAGTCGATTTTGAAAGATAGTTGTTTGCTATAAGTAAGTAAAACAGTGCTGTTCCATTACTTATAACAAACAACCGGTTTTAATAGGATCGGATAAAAACATCAACCATTTATCATTATTGCTTAACTACTGATTCTGCTAGTGAAACACATTGAATTCTGATATACCACCAAAATAATTGCTAGTTCTCGGTTCATCAAGGTAAATCACTTTGATATATTGTGCTGTTACAGGGCTAAAAAACGCCCAATATCTAATATCCGGAGAATTCATTGTTCCACCCCACTTTGGATTTACAGTATAAGTACCCTGATCTGTCCAATTAGTATTATCTGTACTTGTTTCTATCTTGAACTTTTGATAATTATAACTAACCGCATATCTATAATTAGGTGATATTTGGAAAGATTGCAAGGTGTAAACAGCGCCCAGATTAACTTCTATTTCCAACCTTCCATTACTAGTTTTTTGCCCCATCCATGATGTGCTATAACTATTGTCTATGGCGTTTGTAGCTTCCCCATATGAAGAACTGGAAGCTGTAGCAGACCATTTCGGAGTTCTTGGAACTGCGTCTCCTACCGGATTCTGAACTTCATAAATATTAGTTACAGTAAGCATAACACGAACATACACAATGTTGTTTTTGGGATCGGGAGTTGGAGAATCCGAACCTTCATCTTTTATTTTTATTGGAAGCAAATAATCCACTCCGGGAGCAAACTGCACTAAGTTTTGCAATTGTATTCCTATACTGTCGGCAGAAACAAATGAACCGGCGGATATAGTAGCGGCATCTTTAATAAATTTCCATGTGTTTTGTGGAAATGCTACACAACTTGTTCCCATTGATTGATTGTATGCTGCAATTAAAGACTCATCGGTTTCAACCGGGATAGCAGCATTTTGCGGAAGAGTATAATTCACGAATGCACGTATATAAACTTTATCAGTGCCCTTAATAACATCTCCACCTTTGGAAAAATTAACACTAACTGTATTTCCTGAAACACCTTCCGGCACTATTTTAGAAATAATGGGGAATACCACAATTCGCTTGTACATTACTTTTCTCGTTTCGCTCACAGGAACGCCTTCTGCTGCAGTGGTCAGTACCACCGGGATAAGATATGTTTTATTACCTTCCGTTAAATCAAAAACATTCTTTACGGCTTTCACAATTATTGAATCATCTGAGGCTGTTTTGCCTGCTTTAACTGTAGCCATTCCGTCATTTGCTAAAACAAATACACCTTCCGGAACGGCAGGAAAATTGGTACCGTTAGATACATTATATTCTTTTACAAGCGCTGTATCGATTTTTGCTGTTACTTGTACATCTTTGGAAAACGCCCGTGTCAAATATACCGGGAAAGCCGCATTATTGTTTTGAATAATTTTATCATGCATTATTCCAATAGAATCTGCAGAGATGTATGTGTTAACATTTCCGGGAGGAAGGTACGCAACAAGACTATCCATGCTCTCGTTATTTTTTGAGCACGACATTGTCATACTCAGCCCTGCCAGTAGAAGAATTACTATACTAAACCTGAGTTTTAAACTATTATGATTTTTCATAAAAATTACTTTGTGTGCAGAAATGAAACAATTAATTATTTCGTTTTTGAATTAATATGGAGCCGGATTTTGAATCTGAATCCCTTTTCTGAGATAATAGTATAGTGTAGGCAGATTTGATTTGGAATCGGATTCGATTATATATCCACCAAAGCCCCCTTTACGTCCTTCTTTAGGATTCCACATAGCCATTGCCGTTACGCTTCCAATATCTATTCCGTTATACTTGAATGATGCTCCCTGTCCACCATACGCTTGCATATTTTCTGTTACAATAAATTTTTTGCTGGGAAGAACTCCATTAAACCCATATTGTAAATATCTGCTTTGCAATTGGTTGAAATTACTTGTATTATAAGCCTGTTGAGCCAGGTAATCAATATATGGTTCTATTCCCGGTTCATTCTCGCCATCTATCATAAGCGTTAATCCGGTATTGGACTTTGGACCCATATATTTAGATAAAGCTTTAAACAATCTTTGCGTATATACATCGCCACCAGCATCCGTTCCGCCGCCGCCTTTTCCAAAAATGCCGCCATCTCCGTAATGAGGCTCATAGTCGAGATCAAAACCGTCGAGTTGATATTTGTTAATAGAATCTGCCAAGGATTTTGCAACGCTATCAATACCATCAAGAACGGGGAGATCCGGGAAATTTTTTAATCTTAGGTTATCTACTCCTGACCCAAACAATACCCATAGAAATTTAGTACCTTTTCTTTCACGTACCGACTGCATTTCGGCAAATACAGCAGAATCCTTGGGAATACCGCCCCATAAGCTTACAATATCAAGACTATCTGGGAGACCTTCAAACCTTGTACTCATGTCGCTGGTAATACCGGATCCGCCACTGATTCCCCACCATCCGAATGCTATGGCATGATCGCTTTTTTTATATGCTCTCAGCGAAGCATAATATTCTTCCGTTCCTACAAAAGTCTTTAATTGTGTGTATTCAAGTGGCTCGGGAGTTGTTTGTTTGGTGCATGCCATTTGAATAAAACACCATCCGGTTAATAAAGATATTTTTAGAAATAATTTATACATACATGTTTATTTTAAATCTCAATAAATAATTGTTCTTGTCACAATGTCATTAGCCTACGAGAACATAATATGAACGCCGCTGTGAATATTTATTGCCGAATAAAATTACTTCAGCACAAGAGTGCGACGCAACGGCTGTTCCATAGTAATTCAAATGCCGGGCTCATAATAAAAGCAACTCTCACATACGGTTCATAATAAGTTAATTACATTGCTCTTATTGACATGCTTCAACTATTGCGGACACCTAATGGATGGTACCCATATAACATTATTGGTAGTAGATGTTAGCGTATTGCCATGCCCGGTAACATCGTTAATTTCTTTTCCTGAAGCCTCATTAAATTTCCAGTATGCCGCCAAATCGGGATCCGATGGATCCACAGCACAGGCATAGTTTTTTAGCTGGCTTACAGTTCTTGTTGTTTTCCATACTCTTACCTCACTTACAATGCATCCACATCCGGCAGCATAACCGGAAATAGAGCCCCAATCGGATACCGTAAGTCCCGGATATGGAGTTTGTCCTATTAAATTTCCATCAATGTACAATGATGCGATTCCCTTTGAATAAGTAATAGCAGCATGGAACCACGAGTTTGTTGTTGTGCTGCCCGATGTACCCATGAACGCCGAATTAGGAAAGCGGATATTAAAAGCTCCACTTGTTTGTACCAAAAATTGCATTCCGCATCCATCTAATAAGTCAGCACGCCAGTTACCTGCAACAAACAAGGCTTTAGTAAGATTAAAACGCCCTTCTACCGTAAAATTATCCAGCGGATCTCCTTTGGTTTTACCGAGTATAGTTGCATAGTTAAATTCATATCTTCCATCTTTGGGAGCAGAAGAAACCACCACTTTGGTGATTTCAATTAATACGAAATCCGCTCCACTCAAACCCGGCAGATCAGGAGATTTGATTTTTATGGGAACTGCATATTGCTTACCCGCCACATAGCCCGGCCATTCCTTTACGGTAACGGTAATACCTTTATCCCCGATAGCCGTTCCATTTAAAAGCATTACTTCAGAAGTTGATAGTGTAACTGCGGATGCTGGTATTATTTTATACTCTGTGAAATTGTATTTGTTATAATTCTCCAAATAAGCACTATCCTGAATTTCCACCTTTCCTGTAACATCTTTTGTTGTTAAAAAAGTAGATGCTGCGGATATGGATACGCTACCGGAACCATCTTCTACCACCACTCGAACAACAGGCGAGTTTGCCGCCTGACTGAAATATATTTTATTTGCTTCTTCCTTGTATTTCTTGCATCCCGGTAAAAAAACAAAACAAACAAGTATGGCAGCAATATTTGCATTAAACAAATAAAAAAATATGTTTTTAATTTTGCTCATAGTATTAATCTATTTTGCCTGTAAAAAAAAATTATTGATTAAGGTTTAGCGTCCCACCACAATTTCGTCCCGCCATTATCAGGTCCTCCAAGAAGAGTAATACCTTTTGCAAGGTTTGCTGCATTAAACTGATATTCACTATAGGGATAAGGCAACCTTCTTACCTGTATTTGCGTATTTACAGTTCCTCCGCTCTGATTATTTACGATTGGGAAAATTTTCGGATAACGCGTGCGGCGAAATTCGCTCCATGCTTCCTGTCCATTGGGATATATCGCAATCCATTTTTGGGTAATTATGCGCTCCAGGTTTGTTTCAAACGTAGCAGCTTCATCCCAGGCAATTTTTATAGTGCTAAGATTACTGCCGACTTGTACATTACAGGAACTGTTAAGGGGATCTGTGTATGCCGCAGGTATGCTTGTACTGTTGGCAGCATAACTTGAACTGCTTCCAAGACCCCATTGCGAAAATGATAGTTCAATACCTTTTTCATACAACTGTTGCTTGGAACCACCCATTTTCCATCCACGTAAAGCCCCTTCGGCACGCAAGAAATATACTTCGGCAGCAGGCATCCATATTACATTGAAATCATATTTTAATGTAGAGTATAGTATATACTTAGTAGTATTGGCAGCGCTAACAAGGCTTCCGCTTCTGATACCACGGTAAGTATTTGCCGGATCAGAGGGCCGGGTGCCGGGATTGAAATACCGGGCACATCTCGGATCTTCATATCCCAACAAAAACGATTGCATGTTTGCACTCATACGGGCTTCCTGGTAATCAATCGTTAAACCTCCCAGTGGATTGGTATATGTTACTCCTTCAACTCCCTGCATGGTTGCATTATCCTTATTTTCTTCAATAACACCGTAACTATCATTTACCGCTTCTTCGGCATATTTTTGCGCTTTAACAGGATCCACATACACAATGCGCATCGCAAGCCTCAGTTTAAGTGAGTTGGCAAATTTTATCCATTGTGTATAGTTTCCCCAGTAAACAGCATCATAATATCTTAATGGTGCTGCGCCCAGTTGAGCAAATGGTTTAAGAGTATTTATAGCTGAATCAAGGTCTTCAAAAAATGAATAATAGATAGAGTCCATTGAATCATATTCTGATCCTAGGGATCCTATTACTGTTCCTGTATTAAAATAGGGTAAAGGCCCGTACATATCTACCACCCTGTGTGCTGCTTCTATTTTAATAATTTTAGCAACCGCCAGGATATCAGGATTTTTAGCTGCATATTTATTTACCGTATCACAGTTTTTTACTACGTTGGTATAGAATGAATTGAAAGCTGTAGCATTCCACCCTATGGTAAAATTATACGTAGTATTATCACCTGCAGCATTCCAGTTATGAGTTTGGCCATGATATCCACCAAATATATCACCACATAAATTTTCTGCTGTCTGGTATGCATTAGTGGAACTTGATCCGGTTCCTCCAACAGGAAAAATACTTTCTTCCATTTGTTTAAAGAAACCTCCAAGAAAAACGTTGTCATAATTTATCTGATCCACCGGCAATGCATTAGGATTGGTATTATAATCCTTAAAATTTTTTGTGCAACCCGGCAATAACATTACGGATAATAACGCGAATGCCAATAAGTTGTAATAGTATTTAAAATTAAATTGCTTTATCATATTCATAAAAACAGGATTATTGGTTGATTAAAACTGTACTCTGACATTAAAGCCAACACTTCTATAACTTGGTTGTTTGAAATAATCTATCCCCTGGTAGAAGGTTCCGGAAGAAGCCGTACTCTCTGGGTCAAATGGAGATTTATTGTAGAACATAAATAGATTATTGCCGGTTAATGCTACTTTTAAACTCTTCACTACATCGCCAAAAATCTTACCGGGAACAGTATATCCAATGGAGAATTCTCTTAATCTTACATTGGTAGCATCATACACATAATAACCCAATACACCGTTTAAACCGCTTCCCATTGTAGTATAGTAATCTTTTACATCGGCGTAGGGCGCACCATTAATGTTGACATATCCCCTGTTTCTTGCTTCTGCAGAAACCTGCGACACACCATATGCATCCATCATTGCCTGCGTTGCCGATACACCAACTCCGCCAACACGGGCGAATATCAGAAAACTAAGATTGAAATTTTTGAAAGTAAAACTATTATTAAACCCTAAAGTGTATTTTGGATCTGCATCACCTGCGTATATGTATGAAGTGTTGTCCACAGATACACCCGGATTTAAAATAACATACTGGTTTCTTGGATCCTGTGTAAGTCTTGATGTAGTATAAATCGCACTCATGCTACCACCAATTGCAAGCTTTTGTTCATAGGAACCTGCAATAGCAAAATTCAGCGTGTCAATAGATTTGATCTTACCATCCGCTCCAGTTGTAGAATATAGCTCTATTACTTTGCTTCTGTTTAAAGTAAATGTGGCATTAGATTCCCACTGCAATTTCCCTATTCTGCCATTGTAACCTAATGCGGCCTCCACTCCTTTGTTATTGATATTTCCGGCATTCAGCAGGAATGTTTTGTTACCTCCGCTAGTAGACGATTGATTGATGACAAATATCTGATGGTATGTATTAGTTTTATATAAGGTAACATCAAGATTCACTCGATTATTTAAGAACTTTAGGTTAGCACCCACATCCCAGGCTTTTGTTCTTTCCGGCTTTAAAGGATAATGCAGTGGGGAGTTTTGATCGATTCCTCCATTTTGTAAAAGATATACCTGCGGACCACCATCATAAACTTTTGGCGGATTACCAACTTCAGAATAATTTGTCCTGATCTTAGCGAAGGATAGTATATTTGATTTAAACCCAAATAAATCGCTTAATATAACTGAAACACCAGGAGACGGATATGTAAGATATAATTTTGAATGTTCATTAAAGTATAACTGCGAGTACCAGTCAAAACGATATGACGCATCTACAAACACCATGTTTTTATAGGATAGTCCGGCAAAAAAGAATACAGACTGGAAGCTGGTTTTAACCGGTTCCCCGGAATTACCGTATCCCGATCCTGCTCCGGAAGTACCTACAATATTATTCGTTGTAAAAATGTTTGGAGGAGATCCGCGGGAAATCCAGCCACCGGCATCAATGTATTGCGATTGAGCTTCAGTACGTGATCCTCCAATATTTGAAGTAATTGTAAAATCGCCAACCTTCTTATTAATGTTTGCAATTATATCCCCATATAAAGATTGTACCATCTGGTTTCCCCTGTAAAATCCACCACCATACCCTGCAAATAACAAGTCGGTACTTGCATATTTTTTTTGCATATTTAAGATATCAGTACGATCTAATTTTCCTCTTGCTGTTATACTTAACCAATCAAGAACTTTGTAAGTAAGTGTACCACCCAATAAAAGCCGTTTGGTGTTACTAGTAGATGGTTCGCGGTTAATGATCCAGTAAGGATTTTCCATACGGAACTGCCCCCCCATATATGGCCAGAACTGAACAGGGAAAAGTCTTGAAGGATCATACCGTTCATATGATTTAAAGGTTTCAATATTGCCACCCGGCGGGAAAAGATAAATAGGTACCATCGGGTTATGATATAAACCTTGTGCAATCATGTTCTGATCTTTCTGAGAAACATACATTGCATTTGCATCAAAAATAAGTTTATCATTTAAAAATTTAGTTGTATTACGGAGTGATACATTATATCTCTGCAAACTATTGCTGGGCATAATTCCTTTAGCTGATACCATTGCTCCCGAAACAAAAGTTTGATTTTTATCATTACCTGTAGTAAGTGTAAAACTGGTTGTAACGTTAGATCCTGTCTGAAAAAAATCTCTTGGTTTATATGTTGATGGCTCCGGCAATTTTGGTCCCCAGCTATAATAACTTCCCGGCTCTGATTGGGCATAGGTATTTTGAAAGTCGGGCATTACAAATGGCGTAAAAAATGATGTGCTGTTAGAAAGGCTCAAATTTGTTTTCCCTGCCTTTCCCGATTTTGTAGTAATCACCACCACACCGTTTTGTCCCTGGCTTCCATACAAAGCAGTTGCTGAAGCACCGGTCAGCATCGATACACTTTCTATATCATCAGGATTAAGTAGAGAAATAATATCGCTGCTGCCATATGCGCTGAAAATATCATTGATTTGCCCGGCCGGCCTGTTAGAGCTGATATCAGTGGAGTTAAGTATAGGAACACCATCTACTACGTAAAGTGCGTTGTTATTGCCGGAAATAGATTTTGCTCCACGCATGATCACCCTTGTCGCACCGCCTACACCACCGGAACTTGCATTAATGGTAATGCCGGCAACCTTTCCCGTAAGGGAATTAACAAAACTTGCATCCCTGATGCGTGTAAGTTCTTCTCCCTTCACTTCCTGTACACTATAAGTTAGCGATTTTGTCTGGCGTTTAATACCCAGCGCCGTAACCACCACATTTTCCATCTCCACTTTACTGGCCTTCATTATAACGGATAAGCTGGTTTGACTGCCAATAGTTACTTCCTGCTGTTCATAACCTACAAACGAAAAAACAAGTACATCGCCCTTGTTAACCTGTAGCGAAAAAGAACCTTTTTCATCAGTAGAGCCGCCTCGTTTCGTTCCTTTAATTGTTATACTTACCGACGCCATTGGCTCACCATTCTCATTCACTACCGTTCCGCTAATTGGATCAGTTGCAATTTCCTCGACAACCTGGAATTGCGGCTGCAAAACCACAGGCGCAGCCTTTTTAATTGCAATTATGTTCTTTTCAATTGTGTATTGAAGATGTTGCTCTTTTAAGCATGCGTCCAATGCAACAGTAATATCCACATTTTGCAGGTTAAGATTCGTTATATATTTCCGAGCCACGTCGTTGTACTTATACACAAAAGAATATCCGCTTTGCAACTCAATGGTTGTCAGAACCTTTTCGAGCGAAGCTTTCTTAACACTTAATGAAATTTTTTGGGAGTTACCTGTGGCATGCAACTGGAGCATTCCGATAATTAAAAAAAGGGTAGTTAGTCTCATAATCCTTGATAAACGGGTAAAGAACATCACTCCACCCGGGGAGCATTTAAGAATTATTTCCATAATTTCGTTTGGATTTGTTTTTTAAAAGCTAATTATCGTAGTACGTATTGATTGTTACGCGTAGAAAGCAAATCTGGCCGTTGTAACAAACGGCTTTAACCGGAAGGGTGGTGCCTTCCGGTTTTGCTTTGTGTTGAGTTATGTTTCTCCTTTCATATGGACGGCAATTTTTAAATTCTGAATGATAAATTATGAATGATGAATGATGCCTATTTATAATTAATCACTAATGGGTGCAACTACCTGTTGCTGATTTTTTATTATGAGCCGGGCAACATTACTACTATGAAACATCGTTGCGTCGCACACTTCAACCGAAGTAATTCTATTGTACAATGAGTTGCAACAAAACCTAACGCTACAAACAATTAATATTTATTCCAGCACCCCCATCACCTTATTGCATAGCTGGCTGAATAAAGATCTAATTGTACAAGTGTGCGACGCAACAAAAGCTTAATAGTTATTCTTCAGCTGGCTCCATAAAAAATAACTGCTTACTAAACTCACTTATCGCTTATCATCATCACTCATAAATATTTTATGATAGAACAATCACTTTATGTCCTGATATCTTAAACCGCAAGCCAATCAGTTCCATAATGTGAAGCACTTCTTTTAAGTCTGCCGAACGTGGAATCTTTCCCACTATTAAATCCGTAGGCACAACGCCCTGGTATTCCACTTCCACATCATACCACCGTTCAATTTGCCGCATTATGGTTTGCACATCGGTTTTATTGAAAAAGTAATATCCTTCTTTCCACGCAATAACGGCACTCACATTAGCCAGCCTTACAAGCAGAGTTCCTCCACTTCTGCTACACACACTCTGCTGGCCTGGTCTTAATATTACCGAGTCACTTCCTTCCAGCACTTTTACAGCGCCTTCCAGCAAAGTGGTTTCAATATGTTTTTCGTCCGTATAAGCCATTACGTTAAAATGAGTGCCAAGCACCTGTACCTTTGTTTGATTGGCCTCCACAATAAATGGCTGGTTTGTTTTTCTCGCCACTTCAAAATAAGCTTCGCCAACCAACTGAATTTTACGCTCATGCCCTGCAAACGCTGTGGGAAACGTAAGTGACGATGCCGCATTTAGCCACACTTTTGTGCCATCGGGCAATGTAATTTGGTATTGTCCGCCACGAGGTACATTAACTGTATTGTATTGAATTTTTTCGGGAGTTTTATTGGCGGCGCCATATACAATGCTACCGTCATCCTGCTTAATTATCAACGTGCTGCCCTCGGTGGCAATTGTGTCAGGCTTTTCGTTATCCAGCACAATAGCCGAGCCATCGCTTAATATTAATGTAGCTTTATTGCTGCCGGGCACAATGCTTTCGGCATTAGCTGTACCTGGTTTTTGCGCAATGTTTACAGGTTTCTTATCAGGCAGGTTTTCCCGCAGAAAGTATAGACCCCCGCCCGCCATAATCACTAGTATACATGCTGCTGCCACCCATTTATACCAGTTCTTTTTATTTCGTTGAAGAGATACAACTTTACCCGGATGCCGATGGTTCTCCAAAACGTTTTGCAAGCGGCGAAAAATCCGGGCTTTTTCATCTTCCGAGTCAACAGGTATCATTACCTCACCATGCTCAACAGACTGGTACCATTGCTGCAAGGTCAATTCTTCCACTTTAGAAAGTTGACCTTTCACAAATTTTTCAAGTAATATTTCAATCTCTGTTTGTTGCATTTAGACTCGTTGAGTTTAAATTTTAATAGGTTATGTTGAATTCAGAAGGGTCCAACGGCGTTGCCTACAGTATAATGTACCGTGAAAAAAGATTTACCCTGAGTTGGATAGAAAAAAAATTTTGAGCAGCCGGTTATATTTTGGGCAAGAGGATTTTGTGCCGGCATTTTATTGGGGGACCGGCGGTAGTGCTACTATTAAGCATCGTTGTGTCACTCACTTGTGCGGTAGTAATGCTATTGAGCGGGTTAACAGTGGGCAGTAGAGAGGTCAGATGTCAGAAACACAGATTTCTGACATCTTTACTACTCCTAACAGGTATTATACCAGTTTGATATCGAAATTCACCAGTTCTACAAATTGTTGAATGCGTGTATCAATATCTTCTTTTGAAATTTCTTTTAAGCGGGTAGGTCCGAATTTTTCCACACAAAAAGAAGCCAAAGCAGAGCCTGCTATAATAGCGGTTTTCATGTTTTCGAAGGAAATGTCTTTCGTTTTGGCAATATATCCCATAAAGCCACCTGCAAATGTATCGCCGGCGCCTGTAGGATCGAAAACATCTTCAAGCGGCAAAGCCGGAGCAAAAAACACTTCATTTTCATGAAACAGTAAAGCGCCGTGTTCGCCTTTTTTGATAACAAGATATTTGGGACCCATTTTCAGAATTTGCTTTGCCGCTTTTACGAGAGAAAATTGGCCGCTTAGTTGCCTGGCTTCACTATCGTTAATCATCAATACATCAGCCAGTTTCAGCGTTTCTTCCAATTGTGGCATCGCGATTTCCATCCAAAAATTCATAGTATCCATTACTACAAGTTTTGGCCTGGTTCTCATTTGTTCAATAACACTTTGCTGTATAGCCGGATCAAGATTTCCCAACATAAGAAATTCCGTATCCTGGTAGCTTTCCGGCACTTTGGGGTTAAAATCGGCCAGCACATTCAGATCTGTTATCAAACTGTCGCGGCTGTTCATATCAAGATGGTAGCGCCCGCTCCAGAAAAACGACTTTTTATCTTTAACCACTTCCACTCCCTCCAGTTCCACGCCACGTTTGCTCAGATCATTCATTTCTTCCTGCGGAAAATCATATCCCACAATTGAAATTTGCCTCACAGGCTGAACGAAATTACTGGCAGCATATGCCACGTAAGTTGCAGAACCGCCCACAATGCGTTCTGTTTTGCCAAATGGCGTTTCAATAGCATCAAATGCCATTGTGCCCACAGCTATTAAAGACATATAAGGTTGTTTTTTTAAATCGCGGCAAAGGTAATTTGAAAAGAGTAATACTTTGGGTTGCAGTACATATTTTTTCAGTTGAAAGTTGAATAAATGGAGAGTAGAGAATTGAGAATTGAGAATGCTTGTTTAGTTGAAAGTTGAAAGTGCTTTATACATATATTGCAAGCAATAACAAAAGCATCTCAAATTTCAAATTTCAAATCTCAAATCTCAAATATATTAATAGGAACCGGATTTAACGCCGTATTTTATTATGAGCCCGGCATTTGAATTACTATGGAGCAGCCGTTGCGTCGCACTCTTGTGCTGAAGTAATTTTTTTCGGCAATTAATAATAAGGGCATTTTCAAATCATCACATTTTCAAATTTTCAAATTAATTTTCACAATTTCACATTTCCACATTCTCACATTCCTTCTCTCATCTAACAGCCGTTAGTTTTTTCATATCTTTATGCCCTATGTCAAAAATCAGTAACAATAATCACGCAACAAAAAAAGAAGCTATTGTAGAAAAAGCCTCCAAGCTTTTTTTTGAAAAAGGATTCAGGGCCAGCAGTATGCGCGACTTAGCTGAACGTGTGGGTGTAGAGGCTGCCAGCCTGTATAATCATATAAAATCGAAGGAAGAGCTGTTGCAGGAAATATGTTTTAAGGCTGCCCATCAATATATGGAAAGCATTGACGCCATTGAAAAAGAAGATAATTCTTATATACAAAAAATAGAGAAAATATTGCGATTTCATATTGATCAAATGATTAATAATTATGAAATTGTACAGGTGGTAGACCGTGACTGGAAACATCTTTCGGAACCTCATTTATCTAAATATCATAACGAAAGAAGGGCTTATAGAAAAAGAATTACAGCTATTGTGGAGGAGGGCATTAAAAGAAATGAAGTTAAAGATATTGATGCCCCAACAGCCGTGCTTATTATGCTTCATGCGGTAAGTGGCATTGAGTCGTGGCACCGTAGCACACAAAAAATTTCCGCTAAGGATCTTGAAGAAAATATCTTACTGATACTATTGAAAGGTTTTAGTAATTAAAAGATACTTTCATGGGGCTTCAGCTATTTCCTGATGATTGCTTAACTCTAGCAAACACTTCCTGCAAAGGCAACCTTTATAGTTCTTAATAATAAATGCTTTTTGCACCGCAGTAAAGGAAATACCCGCACACTGACAATTAACAATATTATTGGCCTTGCATTCAAAACTACCTTTGCATCGCGGACATATTTTTACATCAAATTCTTTAATGAAATTTTCCATTATAAAAGTTTACTGGCAGTAAATATAAAACCAAAGATGTTAGAACTTTTGAATTTGCATTTTGAAATAAAAAAATACAGGTAACAAACAGTATTTTTACGCATTAAACATATCTATGGGAGTAACATTCAATGATCTGGTAACAGTAACCTTCACGCTTTTCGCAATAATCGATATTATGGGAACCATACCATTATTGCTAACGCTAAAGAAAAAAATGGGAGGTATACAAGAACTTTTGGCAACGCTTGTTTCGGGAACACTAATGATATTATTCCTGTTTTTGGGACAGCGCTTTTTAAGCGTATTAGGGTTAGATGTTGGTTCGTTTGCGGTGGCGGGTTCTATAGTAATTTTCATACTGGGGCTGGAGATGGTGCTGGGCGTGGAATTCTTTAAAAGCGAAGGCGATGTAAAAAGTGGCGCACTTGTTCCTATAGCATTCCCGTTAATTGCGGGGTCCGGTACGCTTACTACAATTATTTCGTTAAGAGCAAATTACCCTGTTGCAACTATATTAATAGCTATTCTTCTAAATCTAATTATCATTTATGTAGTATTAAAATCACTCGATTTTATAGGAAAATTAATTGGTCCGGGAGGATTATTAGCAATCAGAAAATTTTTTGGTGTAATATTGCTGGCCATTGCCATAAAAATATTTGTAGCAAATGTGCATTTGCTTATAAAATAAAAAACAGGCCTCGTAGTACAATGGATAGTATAAGAGTTTCCGAAGCTCCAGATACAGGTTCGATTCCTGTCGAGGCCACCAATTTTTCGCAAAAGCCTTGTAAACATTGAGTTACAAGGCTTTTTTATTTGGGGAGCTAAAACGATGCTAAACCTTTTTTCTTCTTTCGGGTTGTTATTCCTCCGGCCATGCGAAAAAATTGCAGCATGTAATTGTTTACTGATGATAAGAATTACTACCGTTGAACGGAGCGTCGCAACAAATGCCCCATCAGGGTTCTACCGCTGACTACCCAAAAAATAAAATCTTTTACTTATGAAAATTCGAATTTTAATGACGCATTGTCCAAATGTGTTCAAAACCATAAAAAAGTCTATCTAATCCATTTAATATTCCATTGATTCAGCTTAGGTTATTGATAATTTTGAAAAACGTATAGTATTCTTTTGCACAACAAATCACAATAATTGCGCACCGGTATATTACCAAATTATTCAGCTTATCCTGTAATAAACAAATATGAATCTTACTAAAAAAATCTGGGGTTCCTACAAAGGAAACGAAATTTATAAGTTTGAATTGCAGAATGGAAAGATGAAAATCGCACTGTGTAATTTCGGCGCTACCATAACTGGCATTTTTCTTCCCGGCAAAAATGTTGAATTTAACAATATTGTTTTGAGCTACGATACCCTTGAGGAATATATTGCCGATACCTTTTATATAGGATGCATTATAGGGCGCTTTGCAGGCCGCATAGCAGACGCGGCCTTTACCATAAATGGCACTCCTTATACCCTTGCAAAAAATGAGGGCAACAACATTCACCTGCACGGAGGCTTAAACGGCTTCAGCAAACAAGTATTCACTCCTGTTGAAGAAAAAATCACTTCTAACAATGCTTCCGTAAAACTTCATTACAGAAGCGCTCATTTGGAGGAAGGCTATCCCGGCAATTTGGATGTTTGGGTAACGTATAGTTTATCTGCCACTGATCAGTTTCTAATTCAATACGAAGCGCTTAGCGATAGAGACACGCATATCAATCTTACCAATCATAGTTATTTTAACCTGGGCGATAGAAACGAAAATATTCTTGATCATGAACTAATGATCAATGCAGATTATTATTTGCAAGTAGATAAAAACCATATTCCCACCGGCACCATAGAACCAGTTGCGGATACCGCATATTCTTTTACTAAACTGCATAAAATATCTAACAGGCAACCTGCTTCAAACAATATTTTTTATAACGATTGCTATGTACTAAATAATCATTCCGCCTTGCCTGCCGCACAGTTAGTTTATAATAAAAGTGGTTATAAAATACACTTGGAAACAAATACACCGGCGCTACTATTTTATACCGGCGATTTTCTGAGTGGCAAGTTTTCCAAGAACAGCGGCCTCTGCCTGGAAGCGCAGTTTTTTCCCGATTCTCCAAATCACAAAACCTTTCCCAACACATTATTAAAAGCAGGTGAGCAATGGAGCAAATTCACCCGGCTCAGTTTTTTTTATTAAAAAATGTATATCAACTCTTCGCCAAAAAATGAATATTTTTTTTGGATATCGGCGGTAGAGCTACTATTAAGCATCGTTGTGTCACTCACTTGTACTGTTGGAATTCTATTGAACTACCTTATCCCCAGCCCTTCTCCAAAGGAGAAGGGAGTCCCGCGCACAAAGCGGATATTAGTAATCTCAACAATTTTTTCAACTTTCAGCTATACAGCATTCTCCATTTATACTCGCGCTCTGCAAGGCTTGTAGCCTGACAGCCCTCTGGCTCCGACAATTATCCTGATCTTATTTTCTATTTACATTCAAATTTTGTTACCCATTCATTTGCTGTCAATCGCATCATTTCGGGTGATAAAATTCTCTTTCCTGCAATAACCAGGTTCTTACATTTTACTCCTTCTATCATATGCAACTTGTCATAACCCATAATTTCAGAAGGCTGTTGAAATGCATCGCCAAATGTGCAATCCCGTATCAGTACGTTTTTAATTTTTCCGGCTCCGCTACGATTGCGGATTTGCATGTGAATACATTTCTGTTGATTATCCCTATGCAGGCGTTCAAAATAATTGCCAATATAACGTATATGATCAAATGTAGAACCATCATAACAATATAACACAATGCCACGGTCAGCCTCTACCACATAATTATCAATGAAATTTATATTCCTCATAAAGGCCGCTTTAGTTTCCGTTCCCACTTTCAATGCCGACTTTTTTGTTAGGAATACGCAATTGCGAACGGTTATATTTTCACAGTTTTGTAATAGTCCGTTGTTATTGGTACTTTTTACAGCCACATTATCGTCGCTGCAATAAGCAAACGAATTTTCTATCAGCACATTTTTCGACGCATCAGGATCAAACCCGTCTGTATTAGGCACAGAACGATCATTAAGCAACTTTACATTTTTAATAATGATATTTTTCGAATGCAGGATATGAGTATTCCAACACGCCGGATCCCGCAATATGATTCCATCAATTATAACTTTTCTTGAACTTCGAATGCGTATCAGATTAGCCGGCTTTCCCTGTGCCCGTATAATACTGCCACTGCCATCTATGATGCCTCGTCCCCATATCTTTACATTAACCGCGCTATCTATTAACAGCAGCCTGCTAAAAGTCATCCACTCGCCATTATCTGTATAACGCGCCGGATCATTCACATGATCAGCTTCTTTCTTGTTATCATCCACAGGGAAATCTTCTCGTTTCTCAGAGCCTTTGATAATAGCTCCCGGAGCTAGGTATACTCTTGTATTTGAGTGGATTTTTATGGTGCCTGTAAGATAAATTCCTTCGGGGAAATATAATACTTGCTGTTTAGCCGCGGCTAAATCCAACGCTTTTTGCAATGCAACAGTTGTTAACGAAGCGCCGGTATTATCCACGCCCAGATCCAGTACATTCAACGCTTTTGCATTGTGTAATTCCGGGACATCCGTTTCAGATTCATCGCGAAAAAGAAATAAACGGTGATGATTTACCGTAATCACAACATATGCGGCATGCTTCATTTGTATGTATATCCTGTCGCCGGCTAGTTTTGCATTAACCATACTAGCTTTTGAGCTTATTCTCCATTCTGTCACTGGCTCATTTACCTGCATAGTTATGTTTGCAACTCCATCATAAGCAAAGTGTATATAGTGAATGTCTTTATACTTTTTTACGAAAACCTTATGGCCATCAATGTTCGCGGTAAAAATATTACTTGCTGTGTCAAGTTTTGATACAGGATATACTACAAGTTTGCCATTGCTTCCGGGTGATGCATTTAATAATAATGCACTTGTACAAAAACAGATCAGCAAGTTATAATTTATTAGTCTGAACGAACTCATTATTTCCTGATTTTAATTCACGGCAGCTTGCATAGAATGCTACTCAATTTTTATGGTTGATATTTTTGTTGGCAACCACACCTGCATCATTGAAGTGTCCCTATTGTTCCAGGCAAAATAAGGAACCAGTTTTATTGTTTCGTTAGCCGGAAGTATTGATCGTCCATCAGCGCTCACTTTAAATGTATTTGCGTTGAATGAAATGGTATTCACACCACTAAGCAGATCCTTTTCGTACAACACCTTGTATTGACGTGAAGCTTCATCTACTATGGTATTATACACTTTTCCTGCGTTATCTATTTCCTCCATGCAATATACCATTGGACCATACTGAAACGCAATCTTATCATCATCATTCTTTAATTGTTCGCTTGCAATTATTTCTCTTACATTCATCGGAAAATCAATAGTGATCACATCGCCCTTATTCCATGTTCTCGAAATAACGGCATAGCCGTTTTCAATATTACATTTCACCTCTTTCTCATTCACTTTGATCAACGGCGAATAATTAAACGCTGTAGTATAAGTATATAAATTGCCCGGAACAGGTTGTGTTATCCATCCCGGAATACGCAACCTTACATCAAATGTTTGCTTGCTTTTTGGGGATATTTCTATACTTACATTGCCTTTCCATGGCAGACCGGTTACGGTATTAATATTTACGTTTGTGCGTTTTAGTGGAACAGTTGTGTTGCTTCCAATGTACAGGTTTACCCATAACGTATTATTATCTGAAGTGGCATAAATATAGTTCCCCAGAGATGAAACCAACCGTGCAATATTGGAAGGACAACAAGCTGTTCCAAACCATTCACGGCGTTTAACTTTTCCTTCAGAAGCTAAAGGGTTTTCATAAAAGAAATGATTACCCGATAATGACAGTCCTGCCATGGCGCCATTATACAATGAACGCTCCAATATGTCTATATATTTCGCATCTCCTGTAAGCATATTCATCCGTTGGTTCCAGAATACCATTCCAACCGATGCGCATGTTTCGCAATAAGCTGTTTCATTTGGTAAAACATATGGTTCACCAAATCCTTCATTCTTGCCTTGTGCGCCTATACCGCCTGTTATATATAAATGCCTGTTGATTACATCATCCCAAATAGAGTTCATCGTTTGTATATAATCCTGATCTTTGGTAACTGCTGCAATATCTGCCACGCCGGTGTATAAGTACATGGCCCTTACCGCATGACCTGTAATTTTTGTTTGTTGCTTCACGGGTAATTGATCCTGGCAATGAGAAGGATCATTCCACACCTGCCAAATAGGTCCTTTTCCATATCCATGGCCACGCTGCTCTACAAACCATTGCGCTAGTTTCAAATAGCGGTCATTATTTGTATGATGATATAAACTCATTAATGCCAGTTCAATTTCTTCATGTCCTGAAACCCAGTGCCTGTTGGGTATGCGGAAAATGCTGTCAATATGATTTGCAAAACGG
The DNA here is from genome assembly GCA_031553495.1 of Flavihumibacter sp. Taxonomy (GTDB): domain Bacteria; phylum Bacteroidota; class Bacteroidia; order Chitinophagales; family Chitinophagaceae; genus Pinibacter. The sequence goes on along the minus strand of JAVBLN010000013.1, from coordinate 26,697 downwards.
ATAGCGCAATTCAACAGTTTATCTTTTCCTGTTGTGTTGTAATATGCAATAGCAGCTTCTATTAAATGACCGGCGCAATAGTCTTCATGCTTATCCATATCAGTCCATCGTCCATTTATGTCCGTTAGTATATAATAAGTATTCAGATATCCATCAGGCATTTGCGCTGCAACAATTTTATCAATCCATTCGTCAGCCTTTTTTTCCAACGCGTCGTTGCGTTTGTTTTTCAATGAATATGCCATTGCTTCCAATGCTTTAAAAACATCTGAGTCGTCATAATAAATTCCTTCATGTTTTTTTCCTGCCGGATGCGCAGCATTTTCAAAGTTGCGAATGCGGCCTGTTTTGTTTTCCGTATAATTAATGCAGGCCTCTAATGTTGCTGAGGCCACCACATCCATCCTGTTTTTCCAGAAAGGATCAGTCACATTGACCTGCGAGAAATTTACAGGCTCCAATTTCTGAAACGCTTTTTGCGCTTTTAAATTCACACAGAAAAACAAAAACACTATTGTCAGATGTAGTTTATTCATAGATAGAAAGTTGTTTGATAAATTGAATACATTTCCGAAAATGGCCAATAGCGAGCAAACAGTTGAAGAGTGCGACGCACCAAAAGCTTAATAGTAGCAATGCAGCCGGGTTCATAATAAAAATATTTTACGCCATAACCTGATCAATAATAAAAATGAGTACTCAACAATAGAATAATTATCAGCACAACAGAATTAATAGTTGCTGCTATTAAGTGCTGTTTTATTTTGGGCCGGGCTATAATGCTACTATTAAGCTTTTGTTGCGTCGCACACTTCAACTGAAATAATTCTATTGTGCAAATACGTATGAACATACATTACTAAACGAAAACTTATTCTACCATTGGAAATTCGCTGATCCTGAGATTTGTGCATCCATACGGGATCAGTGTTATTTCCTCTGCTTCCGCAGATTTCAGATAACCAAGTTTATTGTAAGGTTGCGGGCCAGCCGTTTCATTATAAAGCTTCCATTCAGGAATTTTTTTTGCCTTTACTTTTATTTCTATTGGCGCCACATCCTGCTTCCACGGATAAATTACTTTGTTGTCACGCTTAATCAATTGCATCGATTCAATTAACTTATCATCTGGCATCGCTACTAATCCATAGTTCCAATCGGTAGTGGGGTGCACTTCTTTATAGTTGCCATATTTATCATTGTTTGTCACGTCTTTCCATTGTTGTCCTATCTTCAATGCATATACAAGCGGCCCTCTTTCCACAGTAACAGCCTGCTCGTACCAGCGGCTTAGCGAAATGTGCATTGGCAAACGTAATTCTACTTTGTCATTGTCGTGCCACTTCCTGTTTACTTTTACAATTTCACCGGCTTGTGCAGTTTGCCACAGTTCACCGTTGATAAGGATCGATGCATTTTTACACCATCCCGGAATACGCAGATGCAGTGGAAAAAGCAAATCGTTTTTGCCATGGTATGTAAAAAATATACTTTCATCAAACGGATAATTTGTTTCCTCTGTAAATTTCACTTTGGTGCCGTCAGCTACTTTCGCACTTACTTCAGAAGCGCCATACACCAATGCGGCAAGGCCTTTATCAATTGTTGCCATCCACAGATGTTGAACAAATTTTGGCCAACCCTGGTGCATGTTGCAAGTGCAACACGGGAACCCCGTTAATGCACCATAACACTGATCAGTTCCCTCATACTGCGTTACAAAATTGCGGTGATGCCGCGATACCATTACCTGGTTTGGTTGCTGATAGTATTGACGCTCGTTATAGTCTTCAGTGATCTGCGTAGGCAACGCATTGAAAGCAATACGCTCTAAATGATCCATCCACTCTGTGCTTCCGGTAATGCTCATCATGTTTTCAAGTGAAAACATCATCTCAACAGCAGTGCAAAGTTCCGAACCTAAAACAGGATTATTTCCCCGTGTCAATTCATCTGCGCCATACAATCCTTGTGGTTGTCCCTGGTATATTCTAATATCTTCAAATGCTTTTTTTACGGCGGTAATATACTTTTCGTCTGGTCGTTGCTGATAGTAAATAATCGGTTCTTTAATACCCTGTGCCAGGTTAACACCATGAAAGTGATAGTTTTCTTTTAGTTTATTGGTGTTTAAAAATGTGCCGGTCCAGTCGAAAGTTTGCTTATGAATGATCTCGGCCAGCTCCAGTAAATATTTTTCGCCGGTTACATTATAAAGCCAGTACACAACGGCAAGGTTGTCGCCTCCTCTTTGCGAGCCCCACCACGACCAATGTCCGAGCGGTTTTTCCGGAAGATTTTTGAGTTGGTATTTGGTATACTTCAACATTAAGTTGATAACTCTTTGATCACCTGTTGCATCGTAATATTGTTGCAGCACTTTTAACATCACCATTTTGGGCCACCAGTCCTGCGCCCTGTCGCGTTGTAATCCCGGTTCAGGTTGCGGAGGAACTGCGGGAGGAACTGGTCCGAAATAACCGTCGGGTTGTTGATTTTTTATAGACCACTCAATCCATGGTTGAATTTTATTTTTTAAATTTTGATTGTCTAAAATGTATGCCAAAGGCACAAGTCCATCTAACCAGTAGGGCCCACGTTCCCACACGTCGCCATCACCGCCCAGCCATCCGTTTCTTTTTCCTATTACTTTTTCATATGTTACATCAAGGCTTCCTGCTAAACCATTACCCATCCTAACCAATTGTTCCTTCAGCCAGCCTTTGGGTTTAATGGAGCCCAACGGCAATTGTATATAAGGCTTAGCCTTTAACGGATAACGGTTCTGAATGTACATTGCATCCTGTGTGTTTGCCTTTTGCGCGGCAGTTCTTAAGTATAACATTAATGAAAATGTAACTACTAAAAACGATAATCCCAATACCTTAATCATAGCAAAATTTAGAATTTAAGATTTAAAAATTGAAATTACCAGACCTCATTTTAAAGGACTGAAACGTTGTAAGCATGTTCATTAGTCACAATGTTGCCTTCCTTTAAAGAAGTTATTTTTTCCTGGTTAAGCCTGTAGTTCCGAATTCTGATATTGTTTATTCTAAACATAGATGTTCTGCCATATATATGCGATTCTACATTATTATCTGTTGGATATATTCGTATGTTTTGAATCAATACGTTATCGATGGTGCAATTTCCTACACATTCCCGCCATGAATTGTTAGTGACCTCAAAATCAATTACCCGCGGCCCTTCCCTTCCATTAAAATCAAAACCTTCAATATTAAACCCGATAAATTTAATATCCTGAATTGCCGACGAATCAAACCCGTTGATCACCATTGCCCGTTTACATTTCACCACATCAATATCTTTGAAAGTAATATCCTTAAAACGCTTTACACATGTTTCGGTTCCAATTTTCGCTGCCGCCGAATTGCTAAGTGTTACTATTTTTTCAAATAGCAGCCTTTCTGTATTATAGCCATCTTTATCATCCAATCCTTTTACAACAACGTTATCATCACCGCAGTGCAAAATGGCATTTATTACATCACAATCAGTAGAAGAATCGAAATCTATTCCATCTGTATTTGTCCAGTTCTTTTCGGGTCTGTTGTTTAATACTTTTACATTGCGCATATGAACATTAGCAGACTGAAATACACGTGTATTCCAGAAACACGGATCACGTAACACAGGACCATCAATAAGTATGTTATCACACCTCGATAGAAACAACAAGTAAATTTCTTTCGCTCCGTTTTTTCTTAATCCAGACCAGCCGGATCCATCAATAACACCTCTTCCAAGTATTTTTACATTTGAAACATTATCAAACCTGATCAACGCATTTTTATAATCACCGGGATGCGTACTTCCTTTTAGTTGCGCGCCGGCTTCAAGGTAAAGTGTTACATTACTGCGCATATATAACTCACCTGTAACATATATGCCCGGAGGAAAGTATAAAATTGTTTTAGTGGTGGATGCTTCATCAATTGCCTGTTGAATTGTTTTTGTCATTATCTCACTTCCTGAATTATCTATTCCATAAACCATAATACTTTTAACACCGGCTTGTGTAAGAGTAACCGGCTTTTTTTCACATTCATCAATCAATACAAACAGATCTTCTTTTTCATTTATTTTTACAATTAAATACTGCGGCCCTGTTATTTCAAAATGCAATACATTATTATTGATTGTCGCTACAATATTTTTGCTTTTAGGACTTATGGTATAAGAAGATATATTTTCTTTTGTTTTTACTTCAATTGATAATGTTGTTTTACTAGCACAAGCAAGATGAGTATAGTGAAGCGGCACATCAAATTTACTCATCTTCTCTGCAAAGGCTTCTTTCTTATTAATGAACACCTGGTAGTAATCGCTTTTAATCGCATCCTGCATTGCAGGATATAGCTGCATCTTTTGAGATACATCCGTAGCATACACTGAAGTAAGTGTAAACAGAAAAAGTATTTCCAAAACAAAGACTGCCTTCTTCATGGTGTATATTTTTTTAGCAAACTCATTCTTATTATTGAATAATTATTTCGCGACCTTTTATAACCACTTCTCCGGTCACAACTTTACCGGTTTTTAGTGATTGCGCATCGGGTTGTTTTCCTCCTGCGGATATCTTTATTTTTCCTGGAGCAACCACACGCATTCCATCTTCTTTTACCATTGAAAGCTGCTCCGGATTAAGCGTAAAACTTACACTCTTTTTTTCTCCCGCTTTTAGAAACACTCTTTTAAATCCCGCCAGGTAACGGATTGGTTGATTGCTATACTTCTTATCCTGCGCCATGTAAAGTTGTACTACTTCTTCACCATCTACATTTCCTGTATTCATTACATCTACAGAAACAGTAAGATCTTTTTCTGTTGTTATGCTTTTTGGTAACTGAAGATTGCGGTATTTAAAACCGGTATAACTTAAACCATAACCAAATTCATACAAAGGATCGCCGGTAAAGTAACGGTATGTTTTACCTTTCATGCTATAATCATCAAACGCAGGTAACTGGCTAAGAGATCTATACACCGTAACAGGTAATCTTCCTGAAGGGTTGTAATCGCCAAATAATACATCAGCCACTGCAGTTCCGGCAGATTGTCCGCCATACCAGCCCTGCACTATCGCATCTATGTTTTCATTTTCCCAATCCACCGAAACAGGACTGCCACTTGCCAAAACCAGCACAGTAGGTTTGCCTAGTGCATGAATCCTTTTTATCAAATCTTTTTGCGTATCCGGCAAATCAATTTCTGTTCTGTCGCCTCCGGCAAATCCCTGCACTTTAACATCCATTTCTTCTCCTTCCAGGTTTTGATTTAATCCCATGCACATGATCACTACATCTGCATTTTTAGCTGCTTCCATAGCCTTTTGTATAGTTTGCTCCGTTACCGGTTTTGACCAAAGCAGTTTCATCATCGCATAGTTTACAAACTCATGGTTGTACTCAATTTTTATCTTAACCATTTCTCCGGCTTTCAAATCAATTAGTTTAAACTGCTTGCGCGGGTGATGCACATTTCCGAATTTGAAAAACAACGAATCGTTCACCCACATTTTATAACCATAAAATCCTTCACCACCAATTGCAAACCGGCCACTTTCCGGAGCTTCTATATAACCTTCCCAACGCACACCAAAACCATCCTCAGGCATATCGGCAAACGGCGCTTTATCCCACCACGTAAAATCAATAGTTTTATCTACCTGCACATGTTTTGGAGTGCCTGTTAATCGCGGATTATTGAAGTATTCGGCTTTCACGCCCTTTTGAGTTTTTGCTTTGTCCACAAACAAATATTCTGCAGGGACCACTTCAACCTGGGGAAAATTTTTAGAAAATTCACAACCCACTTCATAACGAATATCCGCATTGGGTAATTTATTTTTTATACCCTGCAATAGTGTAATACCATTTTTATTATACCCACAATAGTTTGCCCATAGCACTTCATCATCATCAGATGCGGGGCCTATTACTGCAACCTTTTTTATGGTTTTATTAAGCGGCAGTATATTGTTTTTGTTTTTCAGTAACACTACAGATTCCTGCGCCATTTGTAAAGCAACGGCCCTGTTTTCTCTGCTATCCACTACCGACATTGGAATTTTTGTAAACGGCACTTCACTTGCAGGATCAAGCATTCCGAGTTGAATGCGGGCTCTGAATAATCGCGCCACAGCCTGATCAATTAATTTTTCATCTATTAATTTACTCCTAACTGCCCGTGTCAATGCAGGGAACGAAATGCCACAATTTAAGTCTGTACCCGCTTTTACTGCCATCGCGGAAGCTTCTTCTACACTTGCGGCCACTTTATGTGTTGTCCAAAAATCATTGATAGCCCAGCAGTCAGATACTACATAACCATTAAAATGCCATTTATCGCGCAATACATCTTGCAGTAAAATATTGCTACCGCAGCATGCGTCGCCCATAAACCTGTTGTAAGCACACATTACCGATTGCACTTTCGCTTCTTTTACCGAAGCCTGGAATGCAGGCAGATACGTTTCCCATAGATCTTTTGCTGTAGGCCTCGCATCAAATTCATGACGCAATGGCTCCGGTCCGCTGTGTACGGCAAAGTGTTTTGCGGTAGCAATAGTTTTGAAATATTTCGGATCATCACCTTGCATTCCTTTAATAAGATTAACCGCCAATCTGCTTGTGAGATAAGGATCTTCACCATAAGTTTCCTGTCCTCTGCCCCAGCGCGGATCACGGAAAATATTGATGTTAGGCGTCCAGAAAGTCAGCCCTTGGTAAATGTTGTGCTTCCCTTGCTGCATAAATTGATTGTTCTTAGCCCTTGCTTCATCGGAAATAATTACACCAACCTTATACATCAGCGCTTCATCAAAAGAAGCAGCCATTGCAATAGCCTGGGGAAACACAGTAGCCTGTCCCGCTCTCGCCACACCATGCAGGCATTCATTCCACCAATTGTACGACGGTATGCCCAACCGCTCAATAGCAGGCGCATCGTACACCATCTGGCCTACTTTTTCCTCAAGCGTCATTCTGCTTATTAAATCGTTCAGCCTTTCTTCCACGGAAAGCTTTGAATTCTGAAATGGATATTTGACTGTAGATTGAGCAATGCAAAAGTTTATTTCAATCAGAAGAATAAACAAAAAGGAAACGATTTTTTTTATTTTCATAATAAATGAATTGATCGGATTATGAAGCATAAGATACGAAATTTCAACTCTCATTTAGTTGCAATATGTAAAACCTTTTTTTATTTATGGGCCGGGCAGCAGTGCTGCTATTAAGCATCGTTGCGTCGCACACTTCAACTGTATCAATCAACTGAGCAAGGTGTTGTAACCAAACTTATACTTTACGCAGCATAAATTTGTGAATGAATGTTTCAACTTGCCGAATAGCATTACTACCGTACAAGTGAGTGACACAACGATGTTCAATAGTAGCAGTAAAGCCGGCATCAAAAAAAATAAATGCCTTAATATTATCCTGCCTAAAGTATAATTATTGATCTCATTTATAAATCTAATCTCCGCTTTCAAGCTTTACAGGTCCCAGCAAACCAGATGCGACAGGCTCCCATAATGCAGCATTAAAAGCACTGTAAGTAATGTCTACAAAAAAATAATTTTGCCACTTCACATTATTTATGTCGAGCCATCGCATGCGGTTGGCATCAAGGTTCAATACTTTTATGGTTAGTTTATTGTGTTTTGGTTTCAAAATATTTTTAGGAATTGTTACAACATAAGGCACGCTCCATGCCCTGCCTATGGGAAAATTATTCACAAATACTTCAGCGGTTTCACGCACATCTCCCAAATTTATTCTGAAAGAATTATTATTCATCATCGCTGCTGGTATATCAAAATCAGTTTCATAACGGGCGGTTCCTGTAAAGTATTTAGACATAGTATCCGGCGCATTTGCCCAGCTTTGAAGTTCATTGGTAGTGTATGATGCAGGTATTACCGGCGCTCCGTTTTCAAACGTTATTTTCCACGGTGAAGTTATAATAATCGTTTGTTTCTCCTTAAAATAATCCCACAATTGAGCGGCCTTTTTACTGTCAAATAATTTTATAAAACACGACTGCCCCGGTGCAAGTTGTAAGTAAACTTCATTTCCATTACTTTTCAATAATCCGGTTTTATTTTCCAATGGATCATAACATACAGCGCTTGAAAATACAGATGGAATTTTGATCCATCCTTCAGTGAATTGAGACTGCTGGTTTGCAATAAAGTATACTGTGCTATTGTCATCTTTTTTTCTGATATACTCCAAACCATTGATACCAAATGTTTCTCTTCTTATTCCGGTTGCTTGCAGGTACTCCACATATTTGTCTGTTACTTTTACATTAGGCAATAATTTTATGGAGGCATTAATGTCGGAAATTTGTTTGTTGTTTTCTTCAAGGTTAAATAAACCAGGAGAAGTGTATGGCGTCCTGTAAGCAAAAACGATATTAACACCATTCTTAGCTAATAACTCCAAAGCTTGCATTGTCTTTACAGGCATGCGTTTGCACGATGGTATTACAATTGCTTTATACTTTGTTCCTGCTGCCGTTTGAATAAAGTTTTTATTGCTTATACATTGTTGTAATTGCAAATCGGAAATGTAATCAAAATCAATTCCGGTATATCGCAACGTTCTCGCAACAGTACCTATATCATGTTTGTAAAACCACTGCGATGCGTTGTGCACTGTAAACATTGCAAGTTTACTTCCATCCTCCTCCGGATATTCCGTCATTATATCAAACACCGGATAATACAATAACACTTCATTGTCGGAAACTGTAGTCTGCAATATTTTTTGGCAACGGCTAACATATTGTGTAAAATCAGGGAAGTAATCATACATGCCACTGTTATGCCCGAAGTTGCAAGCGGGATAAAAAAGGTATCCCGGAAAATCAAGCTCAAAAGGAGAGTAAGCCGCACATGTAAGCATCACATGATTGATGCCGCTTACAAACACTTCATCCACCTGCGGTTTCACTTGCGATAAAGCTACATTGAAGTGGTTGCCTAACCATGTTGCGGTTTCGGAAGAAACCAATTTTTTTGCTGTAACATGTGCAGCCGAACTGGCAAACTTCAGCATCAACTTATCCGGTCTTCCAAACACCTCAACAGGATAATCTTTATCTACTCTAACAAGCGGAATTTTAAAATTGCTCGAACCAAATGATTCTGTTTGCGGAATATCTGAAGCAGCATACAAATCAAGCCAGTTAGTTGGTGAACCATGCGCCTGCTCTACCGTTTTTATATTATGCTGATGTGCCCATTGCGTCCAGGGTTTTATAAAATTGTCCAATAGTAAATCTGCGATGGTTGCGCGATAATCGCAAACAATGCGGCGGTGTTGATCATTAACTTCCTGAGCAAAAAATATGTTTAAATATTGTTTAAAATCATACCCTCTGCGTTTATAGAACTCAGACAAAAATGTAGAAGTATAATCCGCTCCATATACTTCATAAGAATCATTAAAAGCGGCTCTAACATTTCTGCCATCTATAAATAATGAATCAAAACGTTCTAAATATTTTTCAACAGACTGCTTGCTGAAATGATCCAATACTAAGCCATACCCACCCTTACCCGATCGTTTCACCATTTGCATTGTGGGCTGATAAAACAGTCCGTATACTTCCCATTTCCCTTTTGGAAATGTGTAGTTCAATATTCCTTCCACAGAAACCCTGAATGTGAGATCAAGATATTTTCCATCATTACTGAAAGCGCTGATGGCTGCTATTTTCTGTTTAGACACTTCTACAACCTTCAGAGAAACTTTTTCATTGCTTCTTGCTTCAAATAATCGTCCTCCGGAAAGCTTTTGCGCCGCCATTTCATGAGTTACATTGGGTCCGCCAAACGGCCATGCAGATGATATGTTTACATCAAGCAACATATTATTCTTCTTTGCTTCTGCAGCACAATAGTTAAGCATATCAATCCACCGCTTACTCATAAAAGCAATATCTTTCTCCTCGTTCCCTTTCACTCCGTAAGTAGCTGTAATATTTGCACCTCCCATACCCGCTTTATAGAAAGCGCTTATATGTTGCTGTAATCCTTTTTTATCCACCGCACTACCCATCCAGTACCACCACATCCATGGCCGCTGTTCGTCTGTAAATGTTTCCCGCTGCGCTTTTGCTGTGAATATTCCAAAAATAAGTATGAATAGAATAAATTTTTTCATGCACTAGTTTTTTAGCAATTAGTTATAGGCTTATCTATTATTTACAACCTGTCAATTCCACAGTTCCTATAATTCCGGATGGTAGCACATCCCAGTCGGAAGCATCGAATTGACGCCGTGCCAGGTCAGCAATGTAAAATGTTTTCCAGGGTATTTTTTGCTTGTCCATCCAGATAATTCTGTTGGCAGATAAGTTAGTTACATGGATCTGTAAGGCGTTATTTTTTTCTTTGAATAATTTCGAATCTATGTCTATAATGTAAGGCACACTCCATGTTTTACCTACCGGCATTCCATTTAAATATACATCAGCCATATCTCTAAGCTCCTCAAATCTTAACCTGATTGTTTTCGATTGTTTTAATACGACAGGTAAATCAAAGTTGGTTGTATAACATGCCGTGCCGCTAAAGAATTGTGCAGGTGTATCACCGGCTTCTGTCCAACTTTTTAACTCTTTCATTTTAATGGGAGGTGGAATATGTGGCGCTCCTTTTTCAAAGGTGACATGCCAATCGGTTTGTAAAGTATAATTATTCTGACCGCTGTAATAATCTTGCGGGGTGTATTGAGTTTTGCTATCAGTAAATAAAAAACATGATTGCCCCGGTAGCAACTCAAGATAAACATACACTCCGTCTTTCCTTTTCTCAGTTATAGGAGTTGTGGTTTTATCAGTAATCGCATTGTATAATGAAATATTTCCTTCAATGCTATTCAACTTTATAAACCCTTTTTCAAACCGCTTGTCAAGATTGGCAACATAGTACATTATTTCGTTTCCGATCTTTTTGCGGATAAATTCCAGGCCGCTTTCACGAAATGATTCTTTAGAACATTTAATCTGTTGTAATGTTTCATCAATGTTTTTTGAAACAAATACGTTTTTCATGTTTCTAAGTTTATTCATTGCTTCTGATAACACAGATAACTGTTCCTGAACATTATAATTACCGGGAATATCATTCGGTATATGATTCTCAAAAATAATACTGATACCTTGTGAAGCAAGCTCCTGCAATTTTTTACAGGTTTCAACAGGTATTCTTTTGCAATCGGGAATAAGAATAGTTTTATACCGCAAGCCTCCTTCTGTTATAATTTTATTATTACCTGCTTTTGAGTTTTGAATTTGCTTATCAGATATATAGTCAAATGAATAACCATTGTTCCATAGATCTCTGATTGTTTTACTGAAAGCAAATTTATCCTGCCATTTAGTAGGAATATGATCGAATGTTGCCAGTACACCCAAATCATTTGGAGCCTCTGACCAATAATCATATATGGGAAAGTAAACCAGTACATCATTGTCGGGTGTGGAATTTTGTAATAAATGCTGACTACGAGTTATATAATTACTAAGCGAAGGCAAGTAATCATAGTAGGCGGAATAACGGCCAAAATCAGGAGCAGGATAAAATACCCATCCGGGAAACTCCACATCATAAGGAACGTTTGTAACACTGATCAACATTATATGATTGATGCCGGCAATAAACAACTCATCTACCTGTGGCTTCAGTTGAGATAACGCCATCCTGAAATGATTGGTTAGCCATGTTGCAGTTTCCGAAGAACACAGTTTACGGCCTTTTACATTTGCCGCAGAACTTGCAAATTTGAACATTAATTTATCAGGCCATTTATACCTTTCCCTTTTTGAATCCACATCAACTCTTACGCCTGGAATATTGAAATGGCTGGAGCCAAAAGATTCTGTTTGAGGAATATCTGCAGCGCCATACAAATCAAGTACATTGCCCGGTGATCCATGCGCCTGTTCAGTAGTAAACATTTGATGCCGGCAGCTCCATGATGCCCATGTTTGCATAAACCCATCATACAATAAATCGGCAATCGTTTCGCGATAATCACATAATACTCTTTGAGAAGTTTCAGAAGGCAATGAATCAAATAATAACGGGAAGTATGGTTGCAAGGAATAACCTCTTTTCTCTTCAAATGTTTCAAATATTCCTGTCGTGTAATCCGCGCTATACACTTCATAAGAATCATTAAACCCCGAGCGGATATCTTTCAGCGATGCGATGTTTGCATTAAAATTATTCAGGTAATCGTTCATGGCAGATGCACTGAAATAATCAACTACAAGTCCATCTCCTCCAAGTGAAGAGCGTTTTACCTTTTGATTTGTATAAGCACCTGTAAGTACATGAATTGTCCAGTTACCATTAGGCAATGTAGCTGTTAACAGGTTTTTATCCGACACATTCTTTGTTAATTCCAGCATCACTCCTTTACGTGATGTTGCAGTAACGGTAATTATAAATTCGTCATTATTAACCGCTAATTGCTGAGTGGTTTTCCCTCCTTCCGAAAAGAAAGTTGTGTAGTTTTTCAACATTTTGGCGCCCATTTTTTCTGTAACAGTGGCACCACCAAAAGGCCAAGCGGATGATAATGCAAGGTCTATTTGCAATCCTACATTTTTGGCTGTTGCAGTAGTGTACGCAATCATTTTATACCACTCTTCGCTACCATAGCGTATTTCCCGATGTTCAAATCCCTTTACACTGTATGTGGAAATAATAACAGCACCTCCAAAACCTGATTGTTTAAATGAAAGCAGTTGTTGCCGAATATCTTTTTCCGTTACCACATTTCCCATCCAAAACCACCATACCCAGGGCTTTTCAGTTGATGCAAAAGTTTTTACAGCGGCTTGTTGTTGTGCATTAGAATTTATCATGCATAACAACCATAATGCTATAAAAGCAATATGCCCAGGTTTTAGTAGAAAGTTATTGAATGTAATCATTGAAATCAAATCCTTTGCTTATTATTAATCAGGTCATCTTTTATAATGCATTTTTTATTATGGGCCGGGCGGTATTGCTACTATTAAACTTTAGTTGCGTCGCACACTTCAACGGTTTGTTCGCTATTGTGCATTATGCAGAAAAACCTCCCATGTTTTTACCACACCAACAGGCCCGGCTATAATGAATTGTTCAATGTATTGATGCTGTTGAAGTGTGCGACGCAACAGTTGCTCCATAGTAGCACTCCCGCCTGGTCCATATATAAAAATAGTTCTCTGGTGCTGCAGCTATTAGATAATTTGCAATTGTCCAATAAAAGTATGCTATATGTTTTTTTATGAGTTACTCCGCTTTTACGGCAGCTAAAACATGTTGTTCCTTATGAGTCCTCACTGCAAAAAATAATTGTTATTGATTGATCCATAATACTCCGTTCCTATCATCACTTCCGCTAAACTGGCTTTGCAAGGCTGCTTTAATATTAGCTTCATTGTATTGATACTCTGTTTGCGGATACGACCATCTTGTTGCAATTTTATTATTGTTACCATTTCCCGGGCCTACAGAAAGTACCGGAACACCTGTTCTGCGTTGGTTATAAAAACTCTCAAAACCAGAGTTATTGAAAAATGCAAGATATTTTTGAATCAGAATCTGGTTCAGGGTTCCTGTATACTGTACAGCAGGTTGCGCAAGATATGCTGTGATAGCAGCATCTGAAATACCATAAAATTTCATCGATGCCTGTATTCCGTTTTGATAGTAAGTATTAGCATTGCCGGTAACCCATCCTCTGTTTATAGCTTCTGCGATGTTGAAGCACATTTCAGGATAACCCACCACAATCATTGGTTCGCCTGTTGCAGTGGAGTATCTCGCAATATTAACTTTAGATGCATCATCTTTCGCAGCATCAATATCCGAAAAGCTAAGCCCACTGTTTACTCCGCCATATGCTGTAATATCATTAGGTGATTTACCCGCCGCCGCCGCTTTGGCCGTAATACTTCCAATTACAATAATTCGCGGATCATTGTATTGTTTTATGTATTGCATAAACGTAGTGCTAAACCTATGGTAATCCATGTTTGCAGTAACATAAAAACGAGGGTAACGATTTCCTTCTTTGTCGTACCATTTGAATATAGCGCCATCATCATTTGAATTAAATAACGGATATTTTGCGGGGTTAGAAACAATACTCGCGAATTGAGATTTAATATTCAAATCGGCGTCAGCTTCTTTTTTACTTAATGCTATTAATAATCTCAATCTGTAACTATTAATTAGCTTTTGCCATTTTGCGGCATCACCATTATAGATCAAGTCTCCATTAATAGGAACATTTGGAGATGTTTTCAGTAATGCGCTTATTTCCGTATTAGCTTCTTCTAACAATGCAAGGCATGCTTTATATACATCTTTCTGTTTATCGTATTTAGGAGCATATGTACCCGAAGAACCTTTTAATGCATCTGACATAGGAATATCGCCCAACTGGTTGGACATTTCAACAAAGCAATATGCGCTGAAAAATTTTGCAAGAATGCCATATACAGGCGCATTTTTGTTTGCTGCTTCTGTGCTCATGCGATCTACATTTCGTAACACATCGTAGTAACCCCATTTTTCAGTTACGTCCCATGTATATGCCTGGTTTCCCTGTTGCGAGCTTATGCTGACAAGATATTGAGAGGCTCTGAGTTCTGTTCCTAATATGGGATTAAAGTTAAAAACACTGGATTGTATGCCTGTCAAAATTAATGATGGCATTCCCTGCGAAGCTTTATTAGGGTCTTTTTCAAGATCGGAGAATTTCTTGCATGAAACACTCAGGAGTGTAAAAAACATTAGAGAAAACAGTATGATATTTTTGTTTTTCATTGTGTTAAATTTTAGTTCTGCAGATAATACTTTACAATTAGAAATTAACATTTATGTTAAAACCGATATTTCTAAATGCGGGTGTTTGCAGATTATCATAAGCCCCGGTAAACTGATCCGGATCTATAATAGATGAGTTTGTAAACAGCAAAAGATTTCTGCCTACAACCGATATACTGGCTCCTTTAATAAATGATTTATCTAAAATGTGTTGAGGAAATTTATAGGTGAGCACTACTTCTCTCAATTTCACATAACCCCTGTTTACAATGGCCGCTTCATCCAAACCCCAGTATCCATAAGTGTTTTGAATGTAATCAAAGTAATTTGTCTTATAATCATTCGGAGCAAACTGACGCGTATCGCTTATAACTTTTCCATTAACATCGCGGGAAATCTCGCCACTTATAACTTTAACTCCCTGCACTACATAATCATCCGTAGTTGAATTATACCAGCGTTCTCTTTCTTTCGGATCAATATTTACATGACGCCCGCCTGCCCACAAGTAACGCTCATACTGACTGATGATTTTACCCCCCACACGGGCATCAAATGAGAATGATAATACCAGTTGTTTGTAGCTAAATGTATTAGTAATTCCGCCAATCCAGTTATCACCATAATAGCCCAGTTTTTTATTTCTTTGATATACCGGCAATCCGTTTGATCCTATTACCACCTGCCCGTCTGGAGAGAATTCAAATCCGTAACCGCTGATATAATCCATCCTATCACCGATTCTCAGGATACCTTCATTCTTTTCACCAGGAGCAAGTTCTTTAAGATATTGTTTGTAAGTTGACCAGTTTAAAGCTATATTCCATCTGAAATCATTCTTTTGAACAGGTGTTGCTATTAATTGAAGTTCCCATCCTTTACGTTGTGTTTTTCTGCCGCTCACCAGCACTGTTGCATATCCGGAAGCCGAAGATATAGCCTGATTGTATGTTTGAGGCCCATCTACAAAGTTGAAGTAAGTAACATCCAAACCCAGTCTGCTGTTTAAAAATCTTATTTCACCACCTACTTCACTACCAGTGCTAAAAGAAGGTCCAATGTCATTACTTATCAATCCGTCTGGATAGAATAGTGTAAGGTTGTCGTCCCATCTTGTTCCTGTTGTATATGCCACACTGGTCTGATATGGAGACATAGCGCCACCAACCTTCGTAACCGCACCTCTTAACTTTACAAAACTGATAGCCTGTGGAAAACGGATGTACTCGTTCAATACAGTTGATAACGAAACTGACGGATAAAAATATCCATTATTATTTAGCGGTAATGTAGATGATTTATCGTACCGTCCGGTCAATCCTAAGAAGACATAACTTTTGTAACTCAGATCAACGCTACCATAAATACCATATTCTTCCAAATCTCTTTTATAGTTAGTAGGCGTTTTAGGATTAATTGAATTGGAAAAATTATTAAACTCCGGAATGTACAACCCATCAGTGGTTCCATAAATGTTTCTTTCCTGCCAGCTACGAAAACTTCCTCCAACAGTGGCTTTCAGGTCAATAGTGGAAATTTTCCCGTTGTACTCGGCCAATACATCGGTATTAGATTCGAACATGTTGTACCAGTTTTCCGAATAGGCACCGTCGCGTACCCAGTTGAAAGATTTTGGCCAAACTTTCGGCTCATATTGTGTATAATTGTTTACAGCAGTTCTTGCTGTAATACTCAGGTGATCATTTAGCTTATACTGCAACGACAATTTACCATTAATAGCATCTCTGTAATAGCCATTCGTTTGTTCATACGCTACAAAATAAGGGTTGTTATAATCACCTGCACCATCATAGTTATACTGCTGAAGTCCTTCCTGACCAGGCACCCAGTAATTACGCAAATCCCGTACATCGGTATTGGCGCCTACCCAAAGTATCATTCCATAAATAAAACTGCTGCGTCCGTAGCCAACACTCGGATAGTTTGGCGTGTATAATTTATTGTAATTTACTGTTGCGTCAAATCGTAGTTTTTTTGCACTACCGAGATATGCGCCACCGCTTATATTGAAAGTTGTTCCTCCCAATTTGGTATTAGGAACTACTCCACGCTGAAACATTTGCGAAAGGGAAACCCGGAAATCACTGTTTTCATTTGAAGTGGAGAAACTAACATTGTCGGTATTTAAAATACCCGTGCGTAAAAAGTTTTGCAAATTATCTTTGCCGCGTGCTATCCAAGGCATAGGCTGCTTAGTTCCATCAGGATTTAATGGACTATTATACTGTACCAGCAAACGGCCATCCAGTTTTGGCCCCCATGCGCCCCAGTACTCATCAGTACCATCCCCCTGTTTGTAAGCGCCATGATAACCGGTACCATAATCGTATTGTATTTTTGGCTGAGCTATCATACCTACGTCGAAAGTGGTGGTAGAGTTGAATTCAAACATAGATCTTCTTTTGGTTGAACTTCCCCTTTTTGTAGTAATCTGAATAGCGCCATTCACACCACGAGAACCATACAATGCCGATGCAGCAGGCCCTTTTAGTACACTATATGATTCAATATCATCGCCGGATATTTCCCACATGTTCGAGCTTTCAAGTGGCATACCATCTACAACGATCAGAGGTGTAACGCCTCTCAATTTTATATCGGGTGTTTTAAAAAAGTCTGATGAATTGGCGATACGCAATCCGGCTACTTTTCCGGTAAGTGTTGCTATCGCGTTTGGCTCCCTGGCTTTTACAAGATCTTCTCCTTTTATTTCCTGAACAGCATAACCAAGTCTTTTCTTTTCCTTTTTTATACCAAGAGCCGTAACCACTACATCTTCTATCACACTGGATTTTCTCTGCAAACGAATATCAATAGATGATCCATTGACAGTCACTTCCTGCATGGCATACCCTACAGAAGATACTTCAATAATAATGTTTTGCGAAGGATTGACTTTTAATGAAAACACACCATTGTGATCAGCAACTGCAGCACCCTTTCCGTTCTTTAATTTTATAAAGGCGCCGGCCACGGGAGAATTGTCTGTGTCATCAACAACTTTTCCTGTAATGGTGCTTTGCTGAGCAAAAACCTGAAACGAAACCACCCATGCTAATAATAGAATGCAGCATAGGAATAAGATTTGTTTTTTCATACAGCGTGAGTTTTGTTAAAGATGAATTGCTTTTGAAATTGCGATTCCAAAATTAGACAGATGAGTTACAGAACTCATCAAAATGAACCATAATGGCTCCGATAACGTTATCGGAATGGATTATAGGTAATTCAGGCATTTTTTCGTATCTAAGAATATTTTCACACAAACGGTCGGGAGATGTAGAAGATCAAAGCCAGGCAAGTTTAAAATTGAGAATTGAGAACGCTTTATGCATGATCTGCTGAAAACAAGTAGAGATAGATGTTGAAAGAACTATTGCAATCACGAATATTCGCTTTGTGCACCGGGCTCCCTTTTCCTTTGGAGAAGAGCAGGAAATGAAGCCGCTCAATAGCATTACTGCCGTACAAGTGAGTGACACAACCGGAGCTTAATAGTAGCACTACCGCCGGTCCCCCCAAAAAAATTGCACATTTCTATGCTGTGTGAAAATATTTTTTAGCGTCTGGCTTTATGCTACTATTAAGCTTTTCCAGCACAAATGCCCGCCTTTTTACTTTTTTAATTATTATTGTTGCCGCAAACCTTGTTGTGTATGTCAAAAAATATGACCATAAAGGATATTGCGAAAGCATTGAATATTTCTGTGGCTACTGTCTCCAGGGGTATACGCAATGCTTCCGACATACGTTCGGAAACCAGGAATAAAATTCTCCATTTCATAGAAGAATCTAATTTTCACCCAAGTTTTATTGCACGAAGCCTGGTTCAAAAGAAAACAAGAATTATTGGCGTTATCGTTCCGGCTATTAATTCACATTATTTTTCGCAAGCATTAAGTGGTATGATGGATGTGGCCACAGAACAGGATTATCACTTAATGATATGCCAGAGTAACGAAAACAATCTTCTTGAGAATAAAAGTCTTGATAAGCTTTTGGCGTGCGGCATTGATGGCTTGTTGATCTCGGTATCGGAAGAAACCGTAGGTACTAAAGCGTTGGAAAATGTTCGTAATAAAAATATTCCTGTAGTTATGTTCGACAGGATTTTACCGGATTTTAATTGCAATAAGATTATTGTGAATGAATATGAAGGCGCCTTTACTGCTGTGGAATATTTGATAAGAAAAGGTTGTAAGCGTATAGCGCATATTGGTGGCCCGGAAAATCTTTCTATATCAATGCAACGTAAACAGGGATATTTAGACGCGTTGAAAACGCATAAAATACCTATTTACAACAAACTGATTGTGCACTGCTCTTCGTTTGAGGTTACGGCACTTTCGGTTATTCATAAACTGATGAAAGTGGTTCCGCATCCCGATGCTATTTTTTGCATCAATGATCTTTCAGCCATTACCGCCATTAAGTATATCAGGAAAAAAGGATTTGATGTGCCACACGATGTAAAAGTAATTGGGTTTAACAACGACCCAATCAGCGAGGTGTCGGATCCGGCCATCACTACTGTAATGCAACCATGTTATGAAGTAGGTAAACTTTCAATGGGAGTATTGATTGATGAGATACAAAAAGGAGTAAAAGATTATACAACGCTGACCCTAAGAAGCTCATTAATAAAAAGGGAATCTACGTAGTTAGTGGAAAGTAAAAAATTGAAAGTACAATGTTTTTTGGTACCGGCTGCGTTGCTACTATTAAGCATCGTTGTGTCACTCACTTGTGCGGTTGGAATTCTATTCGGCAAGTTGAAGTATTCACTACTGCATATATGCAGCGTAAAAGCATATCATTAACTTAAGTGCTGCATAGCGAATCAAACGTACAAGAGTGCGACGCAACAAAAGCCAAATACTTATTCTTAGCTTGGCTCATAATTCTTTTCTTTCTTAAGTTAATGATATTGAATTCGTCTTGATCTTGCCAAGTCACACAACCTTGATGTAACAAGAGATCTATTTATTATAGGCTATATGACTTGATTAAGATATTCTGACTTATCAAATTTAAAATCAGAAAATTTACACAATAGAAACTATTTATTAAACAAGTTAAAACAGGCGATTCAATAGTTGTCCCAATCAATAAAACTATTGAAAAGATATTGCAAAAAAATAATGGCCATGTTCCAAAAACTTACAGCAATCAAAAATCAAATCAATATTTAAAAAAGATTTGCATACAAGTTCCTCTGTTAAATAGTAAAGTTGAAAAAACAATAACCAAAGGCGGCAAAGCCTAAAATACAACTCTAAAGAAATGGGAACTTGTTACAACTCACACAGCAAGGAGAAGTTTTGCTACAAATGAAGTAAAAAAAAGGAACTCCGGTTTCAATTATCATGGCAATTACAGGGCATGTGAACGAAAAATCTTTTTGGAAATACGTTAAGTTAGCAAGGGAAGATTATGCTAATATGTTAATAGCAATTAATGAAAAGAAGGCGGTAGAAAAATCTTAGTGGCATTACAGGTATCTTTGCAGTTGAAATAGAAAGTCTATTAAAAGAAGTTAAATAATGGAAACAACAAAAGACTTAATAGAAAGATTAAACATCAGTGATGAATGCAATACGGTAGAAGCAAAAAAAGCGTCTGCTATTGATCGTTCTATTATTGAAACAGTTTGTGCCTTTGCTAACGAACCGGGTCTTGGTGGAGGAAATATTTTATTAGGTGTGGAAAGAGATGATAATTCCTTGTTTCCAACTTATGTGGTTTGTGGAGTGGACAATCCTGATAAACTACAGCTTGATTTGAGCACTCAATGTGCCGACATGTTCAACCAACCCATACGTCCTGAAATAACGGTAGAGAGCATCAATGGAAAAAATGTTATTAATGTATTTGTGCCCGAACTACCAATTTCTCAAAAACCGGTTTATTTTAAAAAGGAAGGTTTGCCACGAGGCGCATTCAGAAGAATTGGTTCCGGCGACCAGCGTTGCACTGATGATGATTTATTTGTTTTTTACAATAAAGAGGATTCTTTAGATAGCAGCACCATTAAAGATGCATCGTTGAATGATATTAGTGAAGAAGCTATTCAACTATATCGCAACTTAAGAGCCAAGGTAAATCCTTATGCGGAAGAACTTCAATACAACGACACCGAACTACTTCAATCTTTGGGTTGTATAAAAAAAGAAAATGGAGAATGGTTACTTACTTATGCCGGATTACTCATTTTTGGTAAACGGCAGTCTCATAGAAGATTATTGCCTATGGTAAGGGTTGATTACATTCGTGTACCCGGCAACGAGTGGGTAGCAGACCCTTCAAATCGTTTTACCACCATTGATATGCGAGGGTCGCTTATTGAACTGGTACAAAGAACTTTTAGTGCTATTGCTGATGATTTGCCAAAAGGTTTTCTTTTGCCGGAGGGCGAAATACAAGCAGATAGTATTGGTTTGCCGACAAGAGTACTTCGCGAAGCGATTGTAAACGCATTTATTCACCGGACTTATCGCGAAAATCAACCTATACAGATTATTCGCTATGGCAACCGTCTTGAAATTAAAAATCCCGGTTTTTCATTAAAGCCCGAAGAGCAGCTTGGTGAACCGGGCTCACGGAACAGAAATCCTTTTATTGCAGCTATTTTTCATGAAACCAATCTTGCAGAAACAAAAGGTAGTGGAATTAGAACCATGCGCAGCCTCATGGAACAGGCTGCTCTAATACCACCTACTTTTGAAAGTGATCATGGCAATAATCAGTTTACGGCCCGGTTGCTACTACATCACTTTCTAAATGAAGATGATGTAAAATGGCTCATTCAGTTCAATAAGTACGAATTAAATGATAGCCAGAAAAGAGCATTGATCTTTGTAAAAGAAATTAGTGCTATTGACAATGCTACGCACCGCCAACTTAATGGTATGGATACTCTCCATGCTAGTGCTGACTTACGAGGGTTAAGAGAAAGTAACATTCTTCTTCAAAAAGGAAAAGGGAAGAATACTTATTATATACCCAATCCTGCTTGTAAATATTGGCATGGTATTGCTGATGAAGGAAAAATAGCACCAGTTCCTGAAGAAAGTGAACCAGTTCAAGGAGAAAGTGAACCAGTTCCTGAAGAAAGTGAACCAGTTCGAGGAGAAAGTGAACCAGTTCGTCTTGCCTTAATAAACCAGTTCCCAAAAGAAGTTATTGAAAAATTAAATATATATACAGGACGGGTAGCCTTTAAGGATGATTTAGCTGCATTTATCTGTGAATTATGTAGTTATACCGAATTGTCGGCTAATGATTTAGCTTTATTGCTTCGCAAAAAAGAAAAGTATCTTCTTTTTAATTTTATAAAACCCCTTCGGGAAGAGGGCAAACTAGCATACACTCACCCTGAAATGCCTAACCATCCACAGCAAGCCTATAAAACTGTTGAAAATTAAGAATGTAAAATTTCCACATACCTGTCCCTGCTGTTTATAAAATAAATTGGATTACTATTTACAAATTATTGGGTATGATTGGAGTGTAACCGAAAATTTTTTTTGGAAATACGTTAAGCTGTCTCGGGAATAAGTTCATATGTCGGATTTCGCCTTTCATTTTCATCATTTAGCCGACTTTGATATTGAATCTTTCAACATCAATATTATTTCATGTCGAAAAAATTAATTAAATTCGTCATGTAGTTTTATTCATGTCGAAAAAGACTATATACATTTATCTTCTCGTTGAAAAAATAACCAAATTTCATCACAAATGAGCTTCAACAAAAATACGCCATTCAATGACCTTCCCAATTTGCCTCCTACAAACTTTGTTGAGACACCTGAAATATTAAAACATCTGGCAAAAGCTTCCCGTTATTTAGGCGAATTGAATGGATTATGTGCATCACTTCCAGACCCTCATTTATTAATCAACACTATTGTATTGCAGGAAAGTAAGGATAGTTCCGCCATAGAAAATATTGTAACCACACAAGACGAATTATATAAAGCAGCGACAGAAGAAGATAATGCAAGTCATGCCGCAAAAGAAGTATTGAGTTATAGAAACGCATTGTATGTTGGGTTAGAAAAAATGCAGGTACAAAAAGGATTGTTGCTTACCAATACAATGATAGAAATCGTTCAAACCATCACACAAAATAAGTCCGGCATCAGGAATTCCCCTGGCACTGCATTGAAAAATGCTATTAATGGAGAAACCGTATATACACCGCCCTGTTGCGAAGACGTGTTAAGGGAAAAATTAGCCGCATTAGAACATTTTATTAATGCAACCGATATTTCCGTATTAGACCCCTTGATAAAAATGGCCATGATACATTACCAGTTTGAAGCAATACACCCGTTTGCAGATGGCAATGAACGTACCGGAAGAATTATAAATGCTTTGTATCTGGTACAGCAAGAGTTGCTATCACAACCGGTTCTTTACCTAAGCTCATATATTGTAAAATATAAAACAGAGTATTACCAGTTATTAAGTGGCGTAACAGAAAAAGAGAACTGGCATGACTGGATAATGTACATACTAACAGCAATTATTGAAACAGCCCAGCTTAGCACAAAAAAGATCAGGAGTATGTTGGCATTGAAAAACGAATATGAACAACAAATGAAAGAAGTGCTTGGAGCATCCTTCAACTATGACTTATTGCAATTAATGTTCACCTTGCCTTATATCAAAATTGAATTATTAGAGAAAAAGCAACTGGCACACAGACAAACAGCATCAACATGGTTAAAGAAATTAACTGATGCTAATATGGTTAAACCTCAAAAAATGGGAAGAACAACTTACTATGTTAATTACAGGTTGATGGATTTGTTGTCAGGAAATTAATTGCAGTAGAATTATTTTTTGATAAATTCTTTTTTGGGTCAGCGGTAGAACCTTGATTGGGCTTTGCTTGCGACGCTCCGTTCAACATTGGAATATCTATTTAACAATCGCAGTATCATTTGTGAATAATCTTCAAACCATAGTAACCTTATTCAAATCCTTGTTTAAAAGGCGTGAGGACGTGTTCGCTATCCGTTGGGAAAAAGGAAATAAGAGTGGTTATATGCCTGCTTATTTCTACGACCCGTATAGATTCCGTGTTCATAAAATGAATGGTGGTACATTTCAAAACTATCCCGATAAAACTTACCTCAAATTAACAGGCGAGCAGATTACGAAACATCTCGCAGGAGAACAGCTCATAGGTATTTATCCATTATTGCCGGACAATACCTCATGGTTTATTAATGCCGATTTTGACGAAGGCAACTGGATTGCCTCAAGCCTGAAGTTCATTCAGGCATGTAAAGAAATATCTATTCCTGCATATCTTGAACGTTCGCGTTCCGGCAATGGTGGGCACGTCTGGATATTTTTTGAAACCCCTATCCCAGCGTGCAAAAGCCGAAAGGTTGTTTTATCATTACTCACCACATCAGGTGCAATATCTGCATTTGACAAGAACACCAGTTTTGACCGACTATTTCCCAATCAGGATTACCATTCCGGAAAAGGATTGGGCAATCTGATTGCGCTTCCATTGCATATGCCATCATTGGAAAAAGGCAATAGTTGCTTTATTGATATCAACACATTAGAGCCATACACAAATCAAGAGCAATTTCTTCGGGAGATTCAAAAGGTTACAGAGAAGCATTTTGATACAATGTTTTCAAATACGACTGATGATAAACAGCCGCAGAATTATGACTATGGCAAACTTATCATCACTTTAAAAAACAACATACTACTAAACAGAAGTTCCGTAAATACAGCATTGAGAACCTTTTTGAAAGAAGAACTCAACTTTTTGAATACAGAACTTATCATAAAAAAGAATAGCGGCAAAAACACCTTTAATACAAATCGATATTTTAGATTTATTGAAGAAGAAGGGAATAAAATATATATTCCAAAAGGATTTGCGGGGAAACTAATTCGCTTCTGCCGAGAAAGTAAAATAGACTATACTTTAGTTGACAACAGAAAACTGCATCCTCCTATTCCTTTTTCGTTTCACGCAACACTTCGCGATTTTCAGCTCGAAATATTACAAAATACGGCATCAAAGCAGATGGGGGTAATTGTTGCCCCATCAGGTTCGGGCAAAACAGTGATAGCCTTAAAAATGGTGGCAGAAAAACAACAACCGGCTTTAATTGTAGTGCATCGAAGCAACTTGCTGAACAATGGGCAGAAAGGATTGAGGCTTTTTTAGGAATATCACAAAAAGACATAGGAAAAATCGGCAACGGAAAAAATAAAACTGGCAAACAAATCACTATTGCCACTATTCAAAGTCTTGCAAAAGATGACTTAGCAAGCATTTCGAACTCCTTTGGACTTATTATCGTTGATGAATGCCATCATATTCCAGCCGAAACATTTAGAAACACAATCAGCAAATTCAATTCATATTTCCTCTACGGACTTACAGCAACGCCATTTAGAAAGTACAATGATGGTAAAATTATTTTTATCCATCTTGGAGACATTATAGCAGAAGTAAAATCTGCGGAAATTAGCACAAACAGTACTCCTGAAATAATTATCCGCAATACAATGCTGCATGTTCCTTTCAATGCAAAAACAGATCGTTTTGAAACGTTATCAAAAATACTAATACACGATTCTGAAAGAAATAAACTGATATTGGCAGATGTTATTAAAGAATTGAATACAGGAAAAAAGATAGTCATACTTACCGAAAGAAAAGAGCATATTGATTCCTTGCATCAATACTTAAAGCAATCTTTTGAAGTGATTACTTTGTGCGGCGATGATACCGAAAGCAACAGAGTCTCTAAATGGAAACTGTTGAAAGCTGGAAATTATCAGGCTTTGATTACTACCGGACAATTTTTTGGAGAAGGAACTGATCTTCAAAATGCACAATGTCTTTTTCTCGCATATCCGTTTTCGTTTGAAGGCAAACTAATTCAATACATATGCAGAGTGCAACGTTCAGAAATTACTCCTACAATATATGATTACAGGGATATTAAAATTGATTACCTGAACAAAATGTTTCTGAAAAGGAATGTGTACTACCGAAAATTAGCAAACCAAAGAACTTTATTCGATATTCCAATTGAAGAAAACACTGTTACTGCAAGCATTTCAGAAAAAGAAAAAATTATAGAAAGAACAATCAAGATAAGAATCGAAGACCTTGATTTTTTATATGGAAGCCTTCAATTTAAATATCGAATCCCGGAACATACTGAAGAGTTAGTTTTTGATATAGAAAATATGAATATTCGCCCGGAGTTTGAAGTATTGAAACGTTACTTTGAAAAACAATTATTAATAGGGGCATAAAATAGTATACCATATTAAAAAAGAGACTATCTTTGCATTATGGTAAAGAAACAAGATGCGAGAAATTTATCACCATCGGCACAGGCAGCGCTGCGCCACCGCGTAATCAAATATCTTCTTGGGAAGAAAAAGGACAGGTCACACACCCAGCAAAAGGCAGCAGAAATATTTGGGTTATTAATGGGAGCATAAAATAGTATACTATAATTTTTTATGCGCCATATTTGGCATGCTCTGCATGAAAATACTTTTGCACCTGCTTTTTGTCTGCTTTTCGCTTGTTCATAAATTCTTCAACGCTACCGCGCATTTCAGCCCTGTTGATATGTCGCATCTTCCCTATGACATTGGTCTTTATATCCTGATTCAAATATTCCTGCGGATTCAATTCCGGACTATACGGTGGCAGAAAAAACACCTCTATCCGCTCTTGGTTCTCTTTCAGCCATTGCTGTATCGCTTTTGTTTTGTGCGATGGATGGCCGTCGACT
>JAVBLN010000076.1:0-13914 GCA_031553495.1 Flavihumibacter sp. | reverse complement strand
GTACTCTGCGTGGTGGCCGCTATCATTAGCGCCCAAATGATACGGTTGCTGGGTGCCAAAAAAGGAGGAATAACCTGTGGCGTAATTTTCCTGATCATCATCGCGTGGGCTTTCGGTTTTGTAAGCAAAGCCATTCCTGTCCAAAGCGCCGAACTGCAAGACACCGCCGATGCCATTAAGGGATTTGTGATTGCCAGCGCTTTGATCGGCTGCATCATTGGGGGCGCCGCCGCCGGTTTTATTTCAAAATCGTGGGGACGAAAAAACGGATTGATCATTGCAGCCATAGCCTTTTTCATATCAGCTATCGGCGCATGGAGGCCGGAATCATTTAATTTCTTTGGCGTACACGACGCGTATTCTTTCGTTATATACCGCATTATCGGCGGCATTGGCGTGGGTATAGCATCCATGATCTCGCCGATGTATATCGCGGAAATCGCCCCGGCAAAGGCAAGAGGAAAGCTGGTTTCTTTCAACCAGTTCGCCATCATCTTTGGCATGCTGGTTATTTACTTCGTAAATTATTTTATTGCAAAACAAGGCGATGAAGCATGGCTTACACATACCGGCTGGCGTTGGATGTTCTTCTCAGGAGTTATTCCCGCCGCGCTGTTTTTTATTTTACTGTTTTTTGTTCCCGAAACGCCACGCTATCTTGCCATGACCGGCAAAGACGAAAAAGCCCTGAAAGTGCTTACCAAAATCGCCGGGAAAGAGGAAGCCACAAAAACGCTGGAAGATATTAAAAGTACACTGCACGAGCACAATGCACCCTGGCTTTCTTACGGTGCGCTGGTCATTATCATCGGCATACTGCTGTCCGTGTTTCAGCAATTTGTGGGCATTAATGTGGTATTGTATTATGCCGGCAACATTTTCAGGAACATGGGCGCCTCCACCGATTCTTCCTTACTGCAAACCATTATTGTTGGTGTGGTAAACCTGGTATTTACGGTAGTGGCCATTATGACTGTAGATAAATTTGGCCGCAAGCCTTTAATGATCATTGGTTCTATTGGAATGGCCGTAAGTATGATAGCCCTGGGCTTTTCATTTTATTTGGGGAACGCAGGGCTTATATCGCTTATATTCATGCTTATTTATACGGCAGCATTTGCTATGAGCTGGGGCCCTGTGTGCTGGGTATTGCTTGCCGAAATATTTCCCAACAGCATTCGCGGTGCGCTGTCCATTGCGGTGGCCGCACAGTGGATTGCCAATTGGGTAGTATCACTCACCTTCCCCATGCTGAATGATAATGTGTGGCTCACAGAAAAATTTCATCACGGTTTTTCTTACTGGATCTACGGCATCATGGGAATGTTAAGCGCCATATTTGTTTGGAAAATGGTTCCCGAAACCAAAGGAAAAACACTGGAAGAAATCGAAAGTTTCTGGAAGAAAGGGAGGTAATTAATAATCAATAATGAATAATTAATAGGGTTGTATTGGGGATGAGCGGTGTTTACTGCTCAATAGCGTTCTCGTTGTGGTTAGTTATGTTGCTTAAAGCAACAGTATAGAACTTCAAGGCTACAAGCCTTGAAAAGCAGATGTTCATTGCGGCGTTGGTTAGTGTTCAGTTTAGCAGCACTTTTGAGCCCATGTATAATAGAATTTCATTCAACCTATTTAGCTGAATGGCATTCATAATATTCACCTGTACTTTTTTACATGAGATTAAAGACTTCTAACGTAGATGCATATTCGCTTTATGAACTGCACTGGAAAAATCTGGGATAAACGCCGGTCAGTCCTCATCGCGGGCCGACTTTTGATATCTCAATTTACTTGTATCCATACTCTTTCAGAAATGTCTCATTGTCGCGCCACTTCGGACGCACTTTTACAAACAATTCCAAAAACACTTTCGAGCCTATAAATTTTTCAATTTCCAGTCGGGCCTGTGTGCCAAGTTTTTTTATCATACTACCCTTTTCTCCTAACAGTATCCCCTTTTGGGTTTCGCGTTGCACTATAATATCTGCTGAAATTTTTGTGAGCGTTTGTTTCTCCTTATATTCTTGCACCAGCACGGTAGCATGATAAGGAATCTCTTCTTCATACAACTGATATATTTGTTCACGTATCAGTTCGCCAACAAAAAACCTGGTTGATAAATCACTCAGTTCATCTCCTTCAAAAAATGGTTCGCCCTCAGGGAGATAAGAAAGAATTTCGTGTAGCAAGTTTTCCAAGCCTTTTTTCTTAAGCGCAGAAACCGCCACCACACTTTTGCAGTAAGTTTTATCCTTAAAAAAATTCAATGCTGTTTCCGTTTTTAATGTATCCGCACCATCTATTTTATTGATCACAACAATGGCAGGCACAGTTAATCGCAGGCTTGTAAATATCGCGTCGCACTCAGCCGGGTCATCATGTACATCCACTAAAAGCAATGCCAGGTCAGCGTCTTCCAACGCGTTTTTCACAGCCTGCATCATTTTTTCATGAAGTTTGTATTTAGGCTGAATAATACCGGGAGTGTCGGAAAAGATAACCTGGTAATCCTTCTCAGTTAAAATTCCTTTTATACGGTGCCGCGTAGTCTGAACTTTATGCGATACAATCGCCAGCTTTTCATTCATCAAAGCATTCAGCAGCGTGCTTTTCCCGGCATTGGGCTTTCCAAATATGTTTACAAAACCTGTCTTCATAAGTGGCAAAGATCGCAAAGAATTTATTGTTTAGGGAAAAGAAATATAGCACAAAGTTTTTCACAAAAACAAAAGTATTGATGTTTCAAACAAGGGAATCTTTATTGTATTTTTTTTTGGGGGGACCGGCGGTAGTGCTACTATTAAGCATCGTTGTGTCACTCACTTGTACGGTAGGAATGCTAGTGAACGGTTGCGAGTTGCAGGATACAAATTTCAGGTTGCCGGTTGCCAGTAGCCGGTTGCCGGTGTTTCAGTACAGGCATGCATTACAGATATCAGAGGAATATCAAATCATTGAATTATTGAATTATTGAATTATTGAATTATTGAATTAATAAACAAACTTGTCACACTGCATTTTCAAATTAGCACATTTTCAAATTTTCAAATTCATTCTCACATTTCCACATTCGAAAGCCACTTCCTCTCAATACAATTTATATACCGCCTGCTTTACCACATTTGAATCATTGCTGTAAATAAAAGAAAATATTTCCGCGATGTCTTCCGGTTTCGACCATTTGCTGAAATCTGCTCCAGGCATGCTTTGGCGGTTAACCGGCGTATCAATGGTGGCTGGTACTACAACGGAAGCGCTAACATTTTTTCCATCCGAGGCGGCATTTAGTATATCGGCAAATGAAAACAATAATGATTTGCTTAGTGCATATGCAATCATGTCTTTTGCCATATGCGGCTCCAGCGCAGGCTTTGCGCCTACAAAAACCATCCTGCCAAGATTATTGTTCAGCATATGATTGAATAATGGCTTTGCAATGCTGAATGCCGTTGCAAAATTCAACCGCATCATGCTTTCAATATCATCAAATTTCAGTGTTTTTATATTGCTCATAGCAAAGCCTCCTACTAACAATGCGGCTCCGTCAATTTGTCCGTATTGCGCAATCATTCTTTCCACAAAGGAAATACTCTCTGGATATTTTGTAAGATCAATGGCATGCAATTCAAAATTACTGTGGTCATGCGCAAAGCCAAGTGTGCTACCGGAACGGCCAACTGCTATTACTTTATGGCCATCTGATAATAATTTTTTCACCACCGCAACGCCAAGGTTGCCATTCGCACCGGTTACGATAATGTTCTTCATATACTACAAATTAGCTTATGAAATGTAAGAAAAGTTTTGCAAACAAACCAGAACCGAGGTCAGAGATCAGAGCAGCTTGCTTGTTAAAAAGTAGGCAGTGGGCAGTAGGCGGTTGGCAGTAGAGAAGCTGTATTAAACAGGAATGGTTGGGAGTTGTCGTTGTTGTTTGTGTAGGGGGGCCATAGTGAGAATGCACACCAACAACCAATGAAGAAGCAATTTGCCGGTAAGGCACAAGCTTGGCTATACACTTGGCTCAGTTACCACGCTTGCGCCAGGTGCGTGATAATCAACTAAAAAACTGTCTACTTTTTTCAGGACGTGACATTCTGAAACACCGGTAACCGGCAGCCGGCAACCCGATGAATAGAATTACTACCGCACAAGTGAGTGACACAACGATGATGCCATGAAATACTATCGCCCATACCATAAAAAAAATCACCACTTTCAGCAAGCCTAAAGAAAATACAATGACCTTTGGAAAATACCCCTGCCGGCACATTAGAATTTTTACTCACACCTTTATATTGCGCCGGTATGAAAAAAGTGTTCCCCCTGAATTTGCAGTTCTCACTCAAAATGGGAATAGTTTTTTTAAAAAAATTTTATTTACTGCTTTAAAATCAACGTATATTCCGCGCCAGTTGAGGAAAATCACCTAGTAAACGATTATTATTTTTTGATAAAAAAACCTGTTTTTTCTTGTTCATATATATAAGTGATTTTTTATTTTCAGGGTTATACACTAAAATTGCACGTCACAAAAACCGTTTTTGGTACCTATAATAATATAGTATGGCAAAGAATTTACTGATTGTGGAGAGCCCGGCGAAAGCTAAAACCATTGAAAAAATACTTGGCAAAGAGTTCGAGGTGAAGAGCTGTTTCGGTCACATTCGCGACCTGGAGAAAGACGACATGGGGATTGATATTAACAATAATTTTCAACCAAGATATATTGTTCCTGACGAAAAGCAAAAGGTAGTGCGGGACTTAAGAACCATTGCTAAAAAAGCCGATGAGGTTTGGCTGGCATCGGATGAGGACCGTGAAGGAGAAAGCATAAGCTGGCACCTGGCAGAGGTGCTTGGCCTTGACCCCAAAACTACAAAACGTATTGTTTTTCATGAAATTACGGCTCCGGCTATAAAACAGGCGGTGCAAAACCCCAGAACTATTGATATGAACCTGGTGAATGCCCAACAGGCGCGCCGGGTGCTTGACAGGCTGGTGGGTTTTGAACTGAGCCCGGTGCTCTGGCGCAAAATCGGTATGCAGCGAAGCCTTAGTGCAGGACGTGTGCAGAGTGTGGCGGTGCGTTTGATTGTGGAAAGAGAAAGGGAAATAAACCAGTTTACTACTGTAAGCAGCTATAAAGTTGATGCCTATTTTTTGGCAAATGACATTACTGGCAAGCGAATAACATTTAAAGCGGAAGGCCCTTCAAAAATTGACAGCATTGAAGATGCGCAAAAATTTTTGGAAAGCTGCAAAGATGCTGTTTATACGGTAACAGATATTTCTGTAAGGCCAACCAAACGCTCACCGGCAGCGCCTTTTACCACTTCTACCCTGCAACAGGAAGCGAGCCGCAAGCTGGGGTATAGTGTAAGCCGCACCATGCTGCTGGCGCAAAAACTGTATGAAAGCGGAAAGATTACTTACATGCGTACCGATAGTATCAACCTGAGCGATACCGCCATGGCTGATATTAAAAACGAAATTCAAACCAGTTATGGAGCCAGGTATCATCAGCCGCGCAAATACAAAAACAAAAATCAAAGTGCACAGGAAGCGCATGAAGCCATCCGTCCCACATATATGGAAAATCGTACTGTGGAAGACGCCGATACCAAACGACTGTATGAATTGATCTGGAAACGCACCATTGCTTCGCAAATGAGTGATGCGGAATTTGAAAAAACTACCGCGAAAATTAATGTTTCCACAAACAATGAAACACTTACAGCAAGCGGTGAGGTGTTGAAGTTTGACGGATTTCTTAAAGTGTATTTTGAAGGAAAAGATGATGAAGATGGCGATGATGAAAATGAAAGCATTTTACCGCCATTGCAGGTAAAACAGCAACTGGAACTGCACGAAATGATAGCTGCGGAAAAATATACCCGGCCTTTACCACGCTATACCGAAGCCTCGCTGGTAAAGAAGCTGGAAGAACTTGGTATAGGCCGTCCGAGTACTTATGCGCCTACCATTTCCACTATTCAAAAGAGAAATTATATAGAGAAACGCGATAAGGATGGTACGCCGCGGCAACTGAACATTTTGCACCTGAACAAAAAAAACGAAATTCGCAAAGAGGTGAAAACCGAAATAACAGGTGCAGAAAAAGCGAAATTATTTCCAACCGACCTGGGAATGGTGGTAACCGACTTCTTAAAACAGCATTTTAAAACTGTAATGGATTATGGTTTTACCGCTGAAATAGAAAGTGAATTTGATGAAATAGCTGAAGGTAAAATGAAATGGAATAAAATGATAGATGATTTTTATAAACCATTTCATACCAATATAGAAGTTACACTGGAAACAGCCGAAAGAGCCAAAGGCGAACGAGAATTGGGTACTGATCCTCAAAGCGGCAAACCGGTGGTGGCCCGCATGGGACGGTACGGCCCGATGGTGCAGATTGGCAGCGCCGAAGACGAAGAAAAACCACGGTTTGCAAGATTGAAAGCAGGCCAGAGCATTGAAACCATTACAATGGAAGAAGCAATGGATCTTTTCAAACTGCCGCTTGTGTTGGGAGATTATAATGGTAAGGAAGTTTCTGTAAATGTTGGCCGCTTTGGACCTTATGTGAAATGGGGCGACGACTTCATTTCCATTCCCAAAGGCGAAGATCCGCTTACTGTAGATATGGACAGGGCGATCCAAATCATTGGCGTTAAGCAACAGGCCGATGCTCCGATTGCCACTTATGAAGACAAGCCGGTTACCAAAGGAAAAGGCAGGTTTGGGCCTTTCATAAAATGGAATGATATTTTCATAAATGTTCCGAGGGCTTATAATTTCGACACTTTAACTCAGGCTCAATGCGAGGAGTTAATTGAAAAGAAACTGGAAAAAGAAGCCAACCGCTATATACAACAATGGCTTGCGGAAAAGATCTCGATAGAAAACGGACGCTGGGGCCCTTTCATACGATTTAATAAAAAGATGCTGAAACTTGGCAGAAAAGCGGATAATACCAAGTATACATCGGAAGAAGCCGCGACTATTTCGCTGGAAGAAGTAAAGAAAATGATTGA
The DNA here is from genome assembly GCA_031553495.1 of Flavihumibacter sp. GTDB lineage: Bacteria > Bacteroidota > Bacteroidia > Chitinophagales > Chitinophagaceae > Pinibacter. The sequence continues at coordinate 6,868 of JAVBLN010000076.1, read as the reverse complement.
AGCCGAACTGCCTGACGCGTTTGTGAAAAAAACACCGGCAAAAAAAACTGCAAAAAGCGCAGTAAAGAAAAAGAAAGCATGAGTTATTATACTTTGAGCAGTATAATATTATGTACTTATTTTTTTGAAACCGGCGGTAGTGCTACTATTGAGCATCGTTGTGTCACTCACTTGTACGGCAGGAATGCTATTCAGCAAGTTGAAACATTCCGGTAAAAATTCATACCGCCTGAAATATATAGAGAGGTAACAACCGGGAAGTATTTTTGCATTATGCACAATAGCGAACAAACCGCTGAAGTGTGCGACGCAACAAAAGCTTAATAGTAGCAATGCGGCGCGGCCCATAATAATAATTCGAATGAAAAGGTAAGCCGGTTAATAAAAAAAAATTTCCATGATTTGAAATCAATGAAATTATAACCAGTCGCTTTTTACTATTTGGAACTCAAAAAAATTACATGCCATGAAAAGACAAGATAAAATAAAACATATCATTCAGTCTTCTATTGACACCAAACAGCAAATTCTGCAAGACCGCACAATGATCAATCATATGGTGGAAGTGGTAGATTTGATTGTAACCGCTTTTCAAAACGGTAAGCGCATTTATTTCTGCGGAAACGGTGGCAGCGCTGCAGATGCGCAACATCTGGCCGCTGAGTTCAGTGGTAGATTTTATAAAAACCGTTTGGCATTGCCGGCAGAAGCGTTGCATTGCAACACATCTTATTTAACCGCCGTGGCCAACGACTACAGTTATAATGATATTTATTCACGCCTTGTGGATGGTATAATGGTGAAAGGCGATGTGTTAATCGGTCTTTCAACATCCGGCAATTCACCCAATATTGTAAAAGCATTTGAAGCAGCCAGGCAAAAAGGCGTTATAACCGTTGGACTTACGGGTCTTAACGGCGGCATAATGAAACCTCTCAGCGATTATTTGTTCAATGTGCCATCTACCATTACGCCACGCATACAGGAAAGCCATATAACCATTGGGCACGTGATATGCGAACTGGTGGAGGAAAAGTATTTTCAAATTTGAAAATTAATCATGTTCTCTCTTTCACAAATAACAAACAACTGGACACTATTTCTCGACCGCGACGGAGTTATAAACCACGAGAAAGAAGCTGACTATGTTTATAATTTTGATGAGTTTGTTTTTTATAAAAATGTTCCGGACGCTATAGGTATCCTGTCGAAAAAATTTCCCCGAATTATTCTGGTTACAAATCAGAAAGGAGTTGGAAAAGGTTTGATGACAGAAGAAGATTTGCAGGATATACATAAAAACATGCTGAAAGAAATTTCAAAGGCCGGTGGCAGAATTGACGCTATATACTATTGCACAGCGTTAGATAGTGCTCATTCACATAGGAAACCCAATGCCGGCATGGCTTTTCAGGCGAAGAAGGATTTTCCGGAAATAGATTTTTCACAATCATTGATAGTGGGAAATAACATTAGCGATATGGAATTTGGAAGAAATGCAAACATGCATACGGTATTTGTAAAAACTACCAATCCGGAGCAAACTCTTCCCCACCCTGCCATTGACCTGGTGTTTGACGATTTATATAATTTCGCAAAGGAGTTCATTTAACGATTTGCCAAACGACATATGGAAAAGAGCTAAAACTGAAAGGTGATATATGCAATTTCTAATGGCCTGGCAGAACACTTACCATTCGCAAATATTATGCACTTTACCTGCCGGATTTCCGTGAATCTTTTCTTCGGAAACTTCCTCTATAAATAATGCGAGTAATTTTAGAATATTACCGGTAATGCCTAAACGCTGTAATTTATTCATCGGATGTTTGTAAAATAACGATTCTTTAAGGTCATCAATTTCCTGAACATCCATATAACTGTAGAAACTTCCCAAAAAGCACTGATTCCGTTTTTTTAAATGTATGCCGTAATCATCAAGGAACTTTTTCGAAACACAAATGAAAACAGATTCCAGCTTTTTTTCTTCTTCCACTGATATGCCGGTTAATATATTTGAAACTGTCCAATATATATTGTGCAATAACGGCTTCTTGTATTTCCGCGTTTTATCTGCGTTAGGCTGATTCTCTCGTAAATTGAAATTTATTTGCAGAAAAAAATAATCAGGGTTTGCTGAATTTTCTCTGATCATTTTTAACGATCGATTAAAAACAACATTAGAAATAAGTATTTCTAATCCCGGTTTTAAATTATAATAGAACGCATCACCTTGTGCAATATCATCATCAAAGAGTACCCTGTCGTCCTTAAAACATAGTTTGCTTCCGCCACACAACTGAATAGTTTTTATACATTTTTTCAAATATCCTTCTCCAATTGTGTCAATATTTATTTTATTCATTATCCTGGATCTTTACCTGTAGTTAAAACTGAAATTTGTTATTTCAGATTCGGATATTGAGTCTTAACCGATCTTATTAATAGTTGCTTAATGTTTTATTTTGGATCAGCTAACATTGCAATTATTAATTTCAGGTCGTGTCGCACAATTCAACAATTTATTCCACTATTGTGCATTATTCGGAAACACGTTCTATTTATATACATTTTTAACAAACCGCAAAAATAGGAAGCTAAAGGTATGCTAACTATGCTTTTCGTCATTTAATCTGTGCAATTTACACTTATTATATATTCTGCGACATATGGTGTTTTATAAGCATATCATCAATAAGCTTATATTATGTTGATTTTCTATGGTAATAAATCCTATTTAAAGAGATTTGGGAGTGTGGGATGCCGATACGGATGTTTTCTTCACAAAATAACAGAAGCTGATTTCTGACACCTGGCTATTCTACTGTCGACCGCAGAATAGCATTACTGCCGTACAAGTGAGTGACACAACGATGACGCCATGAAAAACTGAAGCTGACAGCCAAAAAAGCCTTTGCAACAGCACTTTTAAATTCATTCTCACATTTCCACATTCACCACATTCTTCTAATTCACAAATGACCAATAAATGCCAACCCGGAACAGCAGACCCGGCGCGGGATAATTTGCAGAAACAATATTGTTGTTGGTAAATCCAAAGCCATTTTTAAAACTTATGGTATTCAGATTTTCGAGGCGCACATATGCGGTAAATGCACGTATCCTGAAGTGTACGTATGGATCAATTTCGGGGCATTTCAGGCTGATAGTGCGCTGATCCTGAACATAAAACCGGCCCATCAAAGGCGAGTATCCGTCAGCTTTGTACGGACTGTTATACCTGATTTCAAAGCCTGTGTTCAGAACAAGATTTCTAAACCCAAGTGTGCCTTCATACCCTATTCTGTTGCGGGTATAAAACAATGGCACATTTACCGGGCCATCGCCAATGCGCTGCTGCAACACTACTAACGCATGCCAAATGAAATTGCGGGCTATTTTGAAATCTTTTTCTGCGCTTACCTGAACCAGGTTAAACAATGTTCCGGCTTGAGCGGGATTATAGTAATCACGGAAATAAGAATAATTGGTAATCACGTAGTATGCTCCCTTAAGCTTTAATTTTAAATTAGGAACATCTACCGATCCAAAAAATTTGAAAGTATTTTCTTTATTAAAGGAATTTTTTAAAAATCCGAAGCTTCCTTCGCCTGTATAAATGAATGACGGCTTGCGGTTGGTATTTTGAACCCCTATTTGCAGGTAACCGAATTTTTTTCCGAGATATCTTTGCAAACTGGCGTAAGCGCTATAATCACCGGCATTGTAGCCTGTTACATACAAGTTGCCTGTGGCTTCTATATCCCACTTTTTATTTTTTGTTTTATTACGATATTCACCATGCAGCATTACATTATATAGCAACCTGCTGTTATTTGTGAAAATACCCTTCAGGTTTTCCAGCGATGCACCCAATTTTAGGAATTGTTGCGGATTGTGCGAATCGGGAAATGTGTAAATGGAAAAATCATTTATTATCTGGCTCCACTTTTCCTGCACTTGAAAATTGGTGGGCGGCGGTGTAAAAAAGTCGTAATGTTTTACATAAAAAGTATCCGGTGTCTGATCAACAAAACTAAAATCATAGGTATTATACTGAATTGTATACTCACCACGCAGCCTGGGATAAAACAAATAGGTAACGCTGGAATCGGTTACAACCGAATCCTTTTGCCCGATGTCATATTGCTGCCGTAAAAAAATCGAATTATTTTTTTGTTTGCTGCCGGTGGTAATTTTGCTATTGAAAACGCTGAATCCCGGAGCTATATAGTTTCCCAACTGAACGGGAATGGTTACCCGGTCCTTATAGATTTCGGTATTTTCAAGATATGACTCATCCGCAATGCCCCCGTTTTCCGAAGCCTGCAACTTATTGCCAAGCCAGATAAAGAATAAATGATACCGTTTGTTTTTGGACTGGTATGCTGTATTTAGGCGGAAGTTGCTGTGATTGGTATTTTGATTTTTAAAAGACCCCGGCGAATTTATTAACCGGAACTGAAACGCCGCGTTCCAATTGGGTTTTATATTTTGTGTATGCAAAAAATCAATCATCTGCTCTTTTTTGCTTCCCATCAAATAACCTAATTCAGAAAATGGTCGTGTGGTGGTATAAAACTTTGTATTTTCTAATGCTAACCTGTACACGTCATAAGCGTGAAAACCGGCATCCCAGCCCGGTTTCATTATAGGAGAAAAGATCATCGATTCGGATGCGGCGCCATTATTACCAAGATTCAAGTAGTATGCAGGAACAGGGTAACGCTTCGTAAAATCATTAATGGAAGAATCCATTTTTAATAATCGGGTGGTATCCAGGTATCTAAATGAAATAGTAATGGAATCTTCAAGCCCGGTACGGTGTTTTAAGCTATCCATGCCACTTCCGCTGCCTCCACCACCCATTCCTTTAAACCTGTTTGTCATGGATTGCACCGGATTTTGCGAAAATGAATGCATTGCAATAACCACCAATACAACTAAAGTGATATGATATTTTAAATACTTCAAAGTGTCTTTATCCCTTCCGGAAATGTAATTTTTTATGCAATGATATTACAGAGCGGCAATTATACCTTTAAAAATTGTTGTTAATTTTGGCTCAGCCGCATGGGCTGCTTCCAGCACTTCTTCATGAGTTATTTCATTTTCTTCTTCGCGAATACCAAGATCAGTTATTACACTTATTGCAAAAACAGGCAGCTTCATGTGTTGCGCCACAATTGTTTCCTGCACGGTACTCATACCCACTGCATCTGCCCCCAATCTGTATAACATTTGATATTCGGCCCTGGTTTCAAAAGTTGGCCCAGTAACGCCAACATACACACCGGTCTTCACATTTATACCCGCATTTGCAGCAATAACGGTTGCTTTTGCTACCAGTTTTTTACTATACGCCTCACTCATATCCGGGAAACGGGTTCCCAATGCATCTTCATTTTTTCCTATCAATGGGTTTATTGCAAATAAACTGATGTGATCGGTTATGATCATCAGGTCGCCCACTTTAAAAGTAGGATTCATTCCTCCTGCCGCGTTACTTAAAAATAAAGTTTCAATTCCAAGTAATTTCAAAACCCTGATGGGATAAGAAACATCTTTGGCATTATAACCCTCATAATAGTGAAAGCGGCCCGACATGGCAACGATGGTTTTCCCTTCCAGTTTGCCAAAGATCAGTTTGCCCTGGTGTCCTACAACTGTAGAAACAGGAAAATGCGGAATTTTCTCATAAGGAATTTCTTTTTCCACCTCAATTTCATTGACCAAATTTCCCAAACCGCTACCTAATACTATGCCCGCCAATGGCTTATTGGCATATTCATTTTTAATAAATGCTACTGTTTCATTTAATTGCTCCATTAATGCCGACATAACACTTTATGTTTTTAAAATTCAATATAACATCCTGTTTTGTAGAAAGTGGCAGCAAAGGTATTTGATTAATGTGAAAATGTGGAAATGTGGAAATGAATTTGAGAATGAGATGAATACTTTAAAACGCAGAGAGCCTTGTAATACTGATCCTGTCTTAGTTTAAATATTTTTTTGTGTACCGGCTTCAGTTTTTCATGGCATCATCGTTGTGTCACTCACTTGTACGGTTGTAATGCTATTCGGCAGTTGACAGTATTCAGTTGTCAGCGGACAGTTAAGAAATCAAAAATCAGTACAACCACGCCGCGCCGCCGCTTCGTTGCCTTCGCCGCGAGAAAACATTTTCAAATTCATTTCCACATTCTCACATTTCCACATTAAAACACATTCCCTCTTTTTATTTCTTAAAAATAAAATACACCGCAACTATCAGAAAACAAAAGCCAATAAGGTGATTTTTTGTGAAATGTACATTTTTGAAAAATAAAAAAGAGAAAAGCATAAACACAACAAGTGTGATCACTTCCTGGATAACCTTTAATTGTACTAATGAAAACGGGCCGCCCATTTCAGACGAACCGATCCTGTTGGCTGGCACCTGAAAACAATATTCAAAAAATGCAAGTCCCCAGCTAAGCAAAACTATGAACCATAATGTAGTGGAATGATTAGCGTTCTTCCCAAAAAATTTTAAATGCCCATACCAAGCCATTGTCATAAAGGAGTTGGATAAAAAAAGCAATCCTACAGTAGATAAAACCTTACTCATAGATCTTTAGAAATAAACGGCAAAGATAAGAAATTGGGGAGGCGTGATATAATTAATTAGGATTAATTATTTAGTTCGCAAACTCTATACGAGCATTACGGGATTAGCCTTTCCGTTATAAAAATGTATTTGCTAGAAAACCTGTTATTTACTTAAACACCTGAAAATAAGGAATCCCACTGTAGCCAATAGTAAAGTATGCAGCCGCTAAAGCGATGAATAGCATTCCCTTTGCTGAAGTCACAGTAGTACAAA
>JAVBLN010000056.1:0-106438 GCA_031553495.1 Flavihumibacter sp. | reverse complement strand
TTACTGGCAACAAAAGCAATAAAAATATGAGCTTCTATACGTTTTTTAAGATGATAGTAAATCGGTCGATTTGCAAATCTGATTTAGATATCCTAAAGCCTTTTCGATTAACCATAATTGATTGTATTTATCAATCATTATCTCTTTAGGCCACGTAATGTTGAGGATATACCCCTTCAACCCATCCCATTTGGCATTGTCATTATACTTCTCGTAATCTATTTTTATGTTGGCTTTCCTCTAATTGTCATTATACGGAAAAACTCTCCCCATTTAATAAAGCCGCTCAAATTCAACAGGGACACCCATAGAAATAATGAAAACTCTGTATTGACAAGGGTTACAGAGGATTTTTTAGCTCATTTTTAGAGCACCGCACAAAACAGGAAGGGAAGCACAAGGCACACAATGATGCCTGAATTACAACCATTCTCTGGTTATACTATTGGCAGTAGCAGAAGAAAGGTTCGCCGCGCCGCTGCTTCGTTGCGCTCGCCGCGAGAAAAAAGTGGTAGCATTCAGCTTAACCTTGTGACCTCTTTGTGGTTAAACAAATTGTTTTATTTTTTCAACAAACGACCCTTTAAATATTTTCTTACCGGTATATCTATTAATACCATTATGGCATAAGCAAATGCAATCAACAAAATGGTGCCGGTAATAATAATAGGGATCATTTGATTCATAGTAGGTTTTTCTTTTTCCACATAACTCAGGAAAATCCAGATGAATGGATAATGAACCATATAAAGCGGGTAGGAGATCTCGCCCGAGAATTGGCATAATTTACGAAAGGCAGGCCGCAAGGTGGCGCCGGCGCCAAGAGAAACGATCAACGGCAGACAGAATACCACAATTAACGGATCCACAAACCAATTGTAGTCAGAAAAGGGAACCAGGAAAATAAGAAAAGACAAGATGCCAATTGGCAGAAAACCCAGGCTGGACCTGATAATCCAATTGGAGCGATAAAGAAGCATGCCTGCTAAGAAAGAGTATGAAACGCGGGCAAATCCGCCGAAAAATGTTTTGCCATCCCAACCAATACTAAGATTGTTTAACCGGTACGATGCAAAGAAAAGCGCTGCTGCGGCTATTGCTACGAGTATCCAAAGAATTTTGTTTTTAAATTTTACCAGGAAAAATACATACACAATGTTGATCACATATTCCCAAAACAACGACCATGTAGGCGGATTAAGATGGAACAGGTTGAAATAGCGTTCAGGCACAAGAGGGTAGGGAATCATCAGGCAGGATGCAATAAACATAGGAATGATCTTGCCCGTGTACTGCTGAAACAGGTTGCTGTACGGATCGAAGATGAAAGCTATAAGACCAATTATGGATCCAATGATCACTAAAGGATGTAAACGGATTAAGCGCAGTTTTAAAAAAACGGCGGCTCCAATTTTTTTAATCCTGTTGTCATAAGCATATGCAATTACAAAGCCTGATAAACAAAAAAACAGGTCAACTGCCAAGTAAGCGTGCGCTATAAAACATTTATAGAAATCGGGCTGAGCAATCTCCATAAAATGAAAGATCACTACTGCAAGGGCGGCCACGCCTCTAACACCATCCAGTATTTCGTAATGTTGTTTTGTTTTCAGAAGATCGGCGGATAGCTTCAAAGATGTCGCGTTCATTTTATAGAGTTAATAGTCTTCAATCGTATAATGCCTTCCTTAAAATATTTGAAATGTGAATGGCATATCCGGCAAACATACCGAAGAATTTGTAATTGAAATATGATGTGCATGATGATGTGATAAAACTAAAAACCATCGCTCAATAGTATTACTACCGATGAACGAAATGCGACGCAACAATGCTTAACCGGAGTTACAAAAGCTGGTATCAAAAAAAGTAAATAGCAAATATACTTGGAATTTGAGATCTGAAATTTGAAATGCTTTGGTTTTTATGCTTCATGCTGCATTGAGATTTTTTTTGGGGACCGGCGGTAGTGCTATTATTAAGCATCGTTGTGTCACTCACTTGTGCGGTAGTAATGCTATTCAGCGGGGTAGCGGTAGGCAGTAGAGAGGTCAGAGGTCGGAAATCAGTTATAAGTAACAGTTGTCTTTGTCACTCTTTTTAACTTTTAACTTGTGAATTTTGCCGAGAGGTCCTCCAAATTTATGACTTGTCCTTTTTTGACCTAAAAAAGACCTTATATAACTGTGAAGAAAATTGAGATTTTTTTTTCATACTTTGAAAGTCAAAGCGAGTATCATGGCTGTTTTCCGCTTATTATGCTACTTTCAGTTTCGCCCTTTATACATTTTTTCTTGCAATTTTCAAAATGTAAACAATGTTTTTGTTACTGTTTTCCAAACTTTCATTCTGAAAAAACAATATTATTGTATGATGAAAACCTGTTAGAAAACCTGTCCGATACATAAATTTTATAAATCAGCATGCGTTTTCTAATAATTTCATTATTGGCTATATTTTCTTTGCCACTGTCAGCGCAAAAAACCGTAGACTTTTCAATAGATAAAATTGAAGGTTGCGAGCCGCTTGCCGTAAAGTTTACTGATAATTCAGGTGGTGGAAGTATTATTAAACGTACATGGAATTTTGGAGATGGCGCCCCTGTAGTTAATTATGGCAGCAGTTATCCTGCAGGTGAAAGCGGCCCGGGCCGAAATTATCTTATTGCCGGAAATTATAAGGTTACGTTAACTGTTGAATTTGCTGATCATTCCACGCTTTCGGCATCGCATAATATTAAAGTGTATCCTTTACCTAAGTCTGACTTCGAGGCGTCTTCATTAGAGGGTTGTAAACCATTGTCTGTAAACTTTACTGACAAATCGACTTCTAATGGTACTTCCATCACAGAATGGGTTTGGAATTTCGGAAGTGGTAGTCCCGCTTCAAGTGGAGTTCAAAATCCATCGGGAGTTATATTTAATACTAATGGCAACAATGATGTGTTTTTATATGTAGTGGATGCTAATGGGTGTAAGAGTAATACGGTGGCCAAAAAAACAGTGCGGGTGTACGATAAAGCTTCACCTTCATTTTCCGTTGATAATGAGATTAGCTGCACATTGCCGTTTACCGCCAATTTTACCAACCTTACAACGGGACCTGGTACTAAAACTTACTTATGGAATTTTGGAGATGGTACCACATCTACCAACGAGTCACCGTCACATACATATAATACTGCCGGCGTGTATAATGTATCTTTAACAGTTACCAATGGACCCGGTTGTTCCAATTCGATTAACAATTATAAAACCATTAGAACCGGCACACCAAAACTTTCCCCGATAACTGTTGCGACCATAGGTTGCTCAAATTCCAATATTACTTTTAATACTACCTGCGATATTTCTTACTCAAATATCAAATGGACGGTCTCAGACGGAACCACTACTACGCAAACAAATGGTGGTACCAGTTTTACCCGTTCCTTTACACCCGGCACCTATACTATTACCGCTCAGGCTACCAGTTATGGGATATGTGTGGGAAATACACAATCTTATACAATCACCATAAAACCAAAGCCTATAGCCAATTTCACAATACAGCCTTCCATTTTTTGCAACTCTCCTTATACAGTATCGTTCACTAATACCAGTACAGTTACCGGTAGTAATGTAACTTATACCTGGAATTATGGAGACGGCACTACTGCTACTAATCCTGCTTATCCAATAAATTCGCATAACTACACCACGGAAGGTTATAAGTATATTACACTTACTGTTACAGACAATGATAATTCCTGTACAGATAGTAAACAATTGTATGTAGGCATAGTCAAGCCACAGATAAATGCAACTGTAGTTCCGGTATCGTCTTGTGAAGTTCCCAAACTTATTACCGGAAATGTAACGCTTCAATATCTTACAGAACCTGTTCAAAAATATATCTGGAATTTTAATGACGGGCCGTCGAGTGTTATTACAAATGTCAAGACTGCAACAACCGACAACGCTTCTTATACCTACAATACACCGGGTATAAAAACTATTACTATAAAAGCTATAACCAACAGTGGTTGCGAACTGGATATTTCAAAAACAGTAACCATTGCTGATGAATGCGAGGATCCCGGGGACAGCGGCGGTGGCGGCTTTGGTGCTTCGGGAGGTGATTGTAATAATAAAGGAAAATTTACATTTACTGATGCTTTTAGTGCTAATACCACAAATAAAAGCAAAGTGGTAAGTTGGGATTTTGGTGATGGAACAATAGTAAATACGCAGCCGGTTCCTACCACTATCCTACATACTTATACAACACCGGTTTCTGCCACATACACCGTAAAGCTCACACGGGAATATATTAATTCGAAAGGCCAGACAAAATCTGAAGTAATTTCACAAACCGTAGAGGTGGTAAAAGAAGTGGCAAAATTTACGGTAAACAAGCAAAATACCTGCACGCAGGTTAGCATCAATTTCATACCAAAAGACATTAATTCTGCCTATGTGAGAACATATGAATGGGATTTTGATGATGGTAACACCGCGACTAAAATCAATTATTATTTTTCTCCTTCATTTGACGGAGGTGTATCTCACATGTATGGCGAGGCCGGTTCTTACACGCCAAAATTAAAAATTACCGATAAATTAGGATGTGTTAGCACTTACGAGCTACCTCTGCCGATTGAAATAAAAGGACCGGAAGCGAAGTTTTCTATTACAGATCTGGTTAGTTGCAAAGAGGCGCATTTTACTAAAACTGTAACTGATCTTTCCAAACCAAACGGTTCAGTTCCTATTGAAAGATGGGAATGGTATATTGGCTCTCCCTTACCTGGTAGTCCTACTGTAGTATATGACGCCTCTAATCCTATGCCAAATCCTGTTCAATTGCCTTTTGAGAATAATACAAATGCATATAAGGAGTACAGTATAAAACTGGTTGTCAAAGATGCGGACGGATGTGAATCGAAACCATACACTTTAAGCCAGATTGTAAAAAGTTATTGGCCCGTTGCTGATTTTTACTCTAATAACCTGCTTCAGTGCAATAATTATAATGTGTATTTCTATAGTACTTCAAGGGGTAAATCGTTGAATTATACTTGGGATTTCGGAGATGGTACTCCATCATCAAGTGGCTCTCAACCTCACTCTTACGCAGTTACGGGAGATGGTGTTTATACTATTAAACTTGATGTGTCTGAAAAAGATCTGCCTACATGTACCGATTCCAAAACAAGAGCGGATTATGTGACCATTACAAAACCCGTTGCGGATTTTGAAGTAAGTGATCTTTCAGACTGTGCACCCACTGCAATCAGTTTCTACGACAGATCATCGTACCCCTCTTACATTTCTTCCTACAAGTGGGATTTTGGTGATGGTTCGCCTGTTTCAACGGAGAAAAATCCTAATGGCCATATTTACGCTGAAGGTGGAGATTATGATGTAACTCTTACTATTACAGGGCTGAGCGGGTGTGTTGCTTCCAAAACAATTCCGATTCACATTAAGGGCCCTTCGGGTAAATTTAGTTATGCAGATTACATTGGTTGTGCGCCTTTCAAATTTACGGCGTCGGTCAATGGAAAAAATGTCAGCAGTTATTCATGGGATTTCTTAGATGGAAAGTTATCTCCTGACCAAAGCTCTGTTACACACACTTATACTGATACCGGTTTGTTCAAACCAAATGTTGTATTATTTAGTTCGGAAGGTTGTAAGCTGAAACTGGAGATGGATAAAAATGTGATTGTTGATGGTGTTAAAGCAGATTTTTCAATTGATCAGGATAAGTTCTGCAACGAAGGAACCGTCAATTTTATTGATAAATCTACTGTGCCGTCTTTTTCATCCATAACCAATTATTTATGGACTTTCGGAGATGGCACTACTTTTAATGGAAAAACGCCTCCTCCACACAATTACACTGCGCCTGGTAAATATAAAGCTACTGTGAAAGTAATTAGCGAGCACGGTCATTGCGAATCAACCGCAGATACCGCTATGATTATAGTGAATTTATCTCCTACTGTTAAGATAGATGGAGACGATGTGGTTTGTCTTACTGCAGGCGTATCCCCATCTCTGCATTATTTGGGAGATGTTATTAGCGTTGATGCAATTAAAACCTATGAGTGGAAAATTGATAATACGGTTGTTGCCAACACCAAAGATTTGAAACACGATTATCGTGTGGCAGGCGCTCACACACTTACATATAAGGTTGTAACCGTTAATGATTGCGAAACCGTTATCACAAAAAACATTATTATAGATTCGGTGAAAGCGGCTTTTGAAGTTCCTCAACCGGCTGCCTGTTTCTCTAACAATGCTATATTGGTAAAAAATAAAACCACGGCCGCTTATAACGTTTCTTACTTGTGGAAATTTGGTGATGGCATTACCTCTGTTGACAAAGATCCTGCTGCACACACATACGCGTTAGCGGGCAAGTATAATATAACATTAGAAGTGACAAGTGAGAACGGCTGTTTTTCAAAATCCGGTCCTATTGAAGTAACCAGTTATCCTCAGCCATCCGCCGATATTTCCGGAAATGAAATTATATGTCTTTCTCCTGGAGCCATTCCGGCACTTGAGTATTTGGGTAAAGTAAAAAGTGATAGCGCCATTCAAACCTATGAATGGAAAATTGATAACACTGTTGTTGCAAATACACAGGACTTCAAATATGATTTTCGCAATGCCGGACCGCATACTTTGTCTTTTAGAGTAGTAACAGTGAATGGCTGTGAATCTATCGCTACAAAGGATATAATTATTGATTCGGTGAAACCCTCTTTTATTATTACAAATCCGGAAGTTTGTTTAAGTAACAATGGTATTGTATTCCAAAATAAAACTACTTCGCCATCAACAGTTTCATACAAGTGGAATTTTGGCGATAATACTTCATCAACCGTTCCAAATCCTGTGCATACTTATGCCGCTGCCGGTTTGTATGATGTTATTCTTTATGCAACCACTCAGTATGGTTGTAGTAAGAATGATACTGTTAAGAACGCGGTTAAACTGTATGCACCACCCGTTATAGGTGTAAATGGAGTAAATATAATTTGTGAAAACGAAACGCCGGAGTTTACCACTACTGTAACATCTGAAGATGAGATCACAGGATATAAATGGTATATAAATAATACACTTGTAACCGGCGAAACAAATGCAACACTCGGCCACTTGTTTACCCTGGCCGGCAATTATGAAATAAAAGCTGCCGTACTCACAAAGCATGGTTGTGAAGAAACTGCTGTATTAATGCTGACAGTTAATCCGGTTCCAAAATCAATAACCATTAATGATACGGTCATTTGCAAAGGCAATACTGTAAAGCTGTATGCATCAGACGGTGTGAAGTATCACTGGTTTGCCAATCAGCCGGTTTTTGATAATGGAACAATCGCGGATAATTTTGTTAATGTAATTCCGTCTGTGGATACCCGTTATTATGTTGGCATTACCAATCAGTTTGGATGTTACCAGTTGGATAGCGTTGATGTTACTGTAAACGAACCGGTAAATCTTACCGTTTGCGAAGACACAGGCATTTGTCGCGGCAAATCAATAAGGTTGTGGGCTAAGAGTACAGTAAATAATTATAGCTGGCAACCTGGGGAAAGCCTTAATAAAACTGATTCTGATAAACCACTTGCTACTCCGCACAATACAACAACGTATACTGTAACTGCGTTCAGCAAGAATGTTTGTCCTGATGAGCACAAAAATGTAACTGTTGCAGTTTACGACAATCCATTTGTAAATGCCGGTCCCGACACGACACTTGAGGCAGGCCAGCGTATTACATTTCAGCCACAGGTCAGCGATAATGTTGCGTACTTCAATTGGTTACCCCACGAAGGCCTTAGCTGTTATGATTGCAAAACCCCTGAGTTGAAAGCCGATAAAGACATTACTTATAAGTTAACGGTAACCACTGTGCATGGCTGTTCTGCCAGTGATGAGTTGAATGTGAAAGTCCTTTGTGGAAATGGTGCTGTTGCTATACCCAATGCGTTTTCACCAAATGGTGATGGTAATAACGATGTGTTTTACATTTTAGGTTGGGGCATACAACTTGTAAAAAGTTTCAGGATATATGACAGGTGGGGCAACCAGGTATTTATACGGGAAAATGTAAAAGCCAACGACAAAAACAATGGCTGGAATGGAAAAGTAAATGGCGTGGATGTACCGCAAACCACCACGTTTGTTTATATAGCAGATATTATTTGCAACGAAGGAAAGCTATTGCAGTTTAAAGGAACCGTGATATTGGTGAAGTAATTTGAGATTTGAGATTTGAGATTTGAAATGCTTCAAGTTTTTATACTTCGTGCTGTATCAAGTTTCTTTTGTGGGGACCGGCGGTAGTGCTACTATTAAGCATCGTTGTGTCACTCACTTGTGCGGTAGTAATGCTATTGAACAAGTTATGAGTTATGAGTTATGAGTTTTGAGTTATGAGTTTTGAGTTATGAGTTTTGAGTTATGAGTTTTGAGTTATGAGTGTCTTTCCACATGCAACCAGTGTTTAAAGCACTCTCAATTTTCAATTTTCAACTTTCAACTATATCTAGGAGTTGAAAGTACAAATGAAAAACTGTAACGAAAACTTTGATTTTTGACCCCTGAAATGTTCAGAAAGGATTTTTTTCCATAGTATTTGGATGAACCGGCAGCTTATTAAGCAACGCTTTTAAAATTTATGAGGTCATCAGTATGAAATAAACAAACCTTTCCGAATTTTACAATACACTTAGTTGAAATATAAATTTTTATCATAAAAACAGCTTTGAAATGAAAAAACTTTTTTTATTAATACTTGCTCTACCCGTAATGTTAATGGCTTGTATTAAAAACGATGCTTGCAAAGATCAGGATCCTTCTGTAGAATCGTCTGCGATGCAGGCTTTTTGCCTTGCTCATGGTATATTTCCTACCACCGACCAATCGGGAATTATGTATGAAGTAATGAACCCTGGTAACGGTGCCACCGTTACTAATGAATTCGATACCGTAGTTGTAAAGTTTGAAGGCAAACTGATGAACGGTACTACTTTTGCCAAAACAGACTCAGCCGTAACTCTGGCCCGTACATTTATTACAGGCTTGCAAGTAGCCATACAAAAAATTTCTGAAGAAGGCAGGATACAGGTTGTAATACCTTCCTACCTTGCCTTTGGTTGCACAGGAAATTCCACTTCAGCTATCCCGTCAAACAGCCCGGTTTATTATGACTTAACAGTTAAAGATGTGAAGAAATATCAGTAAATAGGAAATGAATTTGAAAATGTGCTAATTTGAAAATTTGACAATGCTGTGGGATAGGCTTTCTTTATTTGTTCTGAAGAAATTTTAATAATGTGGAAATGTGATTGATGATTAATGAACAAATCCATGCAGAAAATCTTAAGGGAAGGTCAGAGTTCAGAAGTTTGTCACGTCCTGAAAAAAATAGGCATTTATTTTAGTTGATTATCACGCACCTGGCGCTAACATGTCGAACAGCACTGTTGTTTAACCACAAGGGGCACAATAGGGGCTCAAGGTACACAAGTGTTGGTAACAATTCAGCCAACCCTTGTGTGCCTTGTGCTTTTCTGGTGAACCTTGTGGTTAAAATAAATGGAGAATGGAGAGTTGAGAATGCTGTATAGTTGAAAATTGAAAGTGCTTTTTAACGGATTGCAAGCAAAAACAAAAGCACTCATTACTCATTACTCATAACTTGTTGAATAGCATTCCAACCGTACAAGTGAGTGACACAACGATGCTTAATAGTAGCACTTCAGTTGATATCCAAAAAAAACGCATTTCCAAACAGTATGGCGATAACAGCTTACCATTTCAGCTCTTAAATCCCGCTCTCAAATATCAACTATTTCATTCTTACTATATTTGCCCTCAAATTAATTACAGATGCAATATGACCATGCAGGGAAATCTGTACTCACGGCAGATCACATTGATTTGTTTACCAGTATATTAGGCGAAAAACACGTTCTTTTTGATAAAGAATCGTTGCAGGATTATGGGCACGACCAAACCGAGCATTTGTTGTTTTTGCCTGAAGTAGTGCTAAAGCCGCGTACCACAGAGGAAATAAGCGCTATTATGAAGATCTGTAATGAAAGCGGTATTCCGGTAACTCCCCGTGGGGCCGGAACCGGTGTAAGCGGTGGCGCTTTGCCACATCTGGGTGGCGTATTGTTGTCTACCGAACGATTGAATAGTATTCTCCATATCGATGAAAAAAACCTGCAGGTAACCACAGAGCCCGGCGTAATTACAGAAACGCTTCAGGAAGCGGTAAAAGAAAAGGGTTTGTTTTATCCCCCCGATCCCAGTAGTAAAGGTTCTTGTTTTATAGGTGGAAATATTGCAGAGAACAGTGGTGGCCCGAAAGCTGTTAAATATGGTGTGGTAAAGGATTATGTGCTAAACCTGGAGGTGGTATTGCCAACAGGTGAAGTAATATGGACCGGCGCGAATGTGTTAAAAAATGCAACTGGTTATAACCTTACGCAACTGGTTGTAGGCAGCGAAGGCACGCTAGGCATTGTTACAAAAATCGTATTAAGACTTATTCCCCTGCCGAAGTATGATTTGCTGATGCTGGTACCTTTTGCATCGCTTGAAAAAGCCGGGGAAGCGGTTAGCGCCATTTTTCGTGCAGGCTTTACGCCAAGCGGACTTGAGCTGGTTGAATATGATGCATTAAAAATTGTGAGTGAAATGGTGGATAGCTCTGCGGTTCCTGTAACGGAAGATACCGCCGCGCATTTGATTATAGAAGTGGATGGCAATCATATGGACAGCCTGATGAGCGAGATGGAATCGATTGGAGAATTGCTGATGCAGTTTGAATGCGGCGAAATATATTTTGCCGATGATGCGCAACAAAAAGCCGAATTGTGGAAGCTGCGCAGGCGTGCCGCAGAAGCTGTAAAGCTTCAGGGTTATACAATGGAAGAAGATACCGTAGTGCCGCGGGCCGCGTTGCCCGATTTGATAAAAGGCGTGAAAGAGCTGGGACGCCAATATGATTTTCACGCGGTGTGTTACGGCCACGCAGGAGATGGAAATTTGCATATCCGTATTAAAAAAGAAGGGCTTCAAAACAGCCAGGATGATCCGCAAATGATAAAGTGTTTGCGGGCCTTATTTGAACTTGTTAAAAGCCTTGGCGGCACTATAAGCGCGGAGCATGGAATTGGACTTGTGCAGAAGGGTTATATGGATATTATGTTTGATGATGTGCAATTGCGCATTATGCGGGAAATAAAAAAAGTATTTGATCCAAATAATATTTTAAACGCCGGTAAAATATTTTAACTAACTAATCCGGTAACTTTGAAATAGTATTACATCCAAAAATTATGAGCATGAAATTATTGAAGTTGTTACCACTATGCTTTTTGTGTATTTGTTTTTCAGCTACGTTGTTTGCTCAACTAGAGCGGCAACCGCAACCACAAAAGGCGCCTGAGCAGAAAGGTTTTGATAAAAGCCGACTTTTTTTTGGAGGAAACTTCGGCCTAAGCTTCGGAGATTATACGATTATAAATGTATCGCCGCAGGTAGGCTACAGGTTTAACAGGTATGTGGCTGCAGGTATGGGTATCAATGGTCAGTATTATTCTGTGAAATATAATGGCTATGCCGGCATTGATAAAGATCAGTATGGCATTGCGGGTTTAAATGTTTTTGGAAGAGTATATCCTATAGAACAATTATTTGCGCAACTACAACCTGAAATGAACTATACCTGGGGAAAAGTAAAATATACTGACGGCTCTAGCAGCACAATTGATGGCAAAACCAGGACTTCCCTGTTGATAGGCGCCGGTGGTATTATTCCTACAGGTTCCAGGGCCGGCATTACCATAATGATTCAGTACGACTTGCTTGGCGAAGCAAATATTCCGCCTTATGGCAATAAACCTATTTATGGTTTTGGTGTGAATCTGGGATTTTGATGTAAGAAGTAAGATATCAGTAAGCAGTGGGCAGTAAGCAGCAGGCAGTAGAGAAATCTGTTCGACCTGTTAGCGCAGCGCTGTCGAATAGCGGTCGGCATAAAAACTGTCTGCTTTTTTGAGGACGTGACACAGATATCTGAGACTACAATTATTAACCACACTGACATCTGATCTTTTTATTTTGGGCCTGGCGGTAGTACCCTGATTGGGCTTTGGTTGCGTCGCACTCTTGTACTGTTGTAATTCTATTCATCGTATAAGTTCGGGGTGGTTGCTTAAGTCACAGATTGCATTATGTTTAGCAGTTATCAACCTCCTGCACTCCAAATAAACCTGAAAAATCCTTCAATCCATAAATCCAATAAATCCAAATTCTGACCAACATTTAAGAAGGCACAAGCTTGGCCAACACACAAGGCCCGCACTACCACGCTTGCGCCAGCTCACTAATTTATTCTGTGTCTGATCTCTGATTTCTCTACTGCATACTGCCCACTGTCCACTGCTTACTGCCAACTGCCAACTGCCCTCTTCCCCGTCTCATAACCTATTAAAAATATCAATCGGTGTTTCACAAAAAACTATCCTTTCCTCTACCGTTTCATATAAAAAACCTTCTTTTTCCGCCATCTTCAGGTATTGTATTAAGGAGTTGTAATAGCCGCCACTGTTGAGAATATAAATTTTCTTGTCGTGGATTTTTAGCTGGTTCCAGGTGAGCATTTCAAAAAATTCATCCATAGTGCCAAAGCCCCCGGGAAGTACAATAGCGGCATCGCTCATGTCGTAAATGGTCTTTTTACGTGTGTGCATATCCGGTACAATGGCAAGCTCCGAAAGATTTTCGTGTTGCTGCTCCCATTCAATCAGCACTTTTGGTATTACTCCCATTACTTGTCCTTCGTGCTGCAGAACGGCATCTGCAATGGTGCCCATAAGGCCTTTTTTTCCACCACCATACACCAGTTTTATTTTTAGCATAGCGATTAATTTTCCAAGCTCCGCGGCGTGTTGTGTATATATTGGATTCTTACCGCTGCTTGATCCGCAAAAAACCGCTATAGATGATATCTTCATAGAAATAGACTTTTGATTGTGATTGGTTCCATGTGTTATAAAATCAAGGTGTAAGTATACACAAATGTTTTTAGATAAGTGGAGAATTGGAATGGAGAATGGAGAATTGAAAAAAACACTGACTTCCCTTATCGCTCAATAGCATTACTACAGCACAAGTGTGCGACGCAACAAAAGCTTAATAGTAGCAATACTGCCGGGCTCATAAAAAAAAATACTAAATTCTTTATACCGCATGTGTGTTATAAGCAAAAATTTTTTTATCCATATCTTCGTGCGTCGCCGAAAACGCTTAAATACAATACACCAATGTCGTCAATATTACTGTTTGGAGTTGTTATCGCATACTTTTTGATACTGTTGATTGTTGCATACCTTACATCTCGTAATTCCACAAACGATACTTTTTTTATTGGTAATAAAAGTTCCAATTGGATGCTGGTGGCTTTTGGTATGGTGGGCACTTCATTGTCGGGGGTTACTTTTGTTTCGGTGCCCGGTACTACCGGTGATTTCGCGGGGGATGTATTTAAAGGCTTCGGATATTTTCAGGTGGTGATTGGTTATTTTATTGGCTACTTTGTGGTGGCATATGTGTTGCTGCCGTTGTATTACAAGTTCAATCTTACTTCCATTTACAATTATCTGCAACAAAGGTTTGGTGTGTTTTCTTATAAAACCGGCGCCTTGTTTTTCATTATATCAAGAACGGTGGGCGCCACAGCCAGGTTATACCTTGTAATAAATGTGTTGCAGATATTTATACTTGATGATATGAATGTGCCTTTTTACGTTACGGCTTTTGTGATATTGCTGATGATATTGTTATACACTTTTGAAGGCGGCGTGAAAACAATTGTGTACACAGATACTTTGCAAACTACATTCATGTTGCTTGGTCTTGTGGTTTGTATCATTTATATTATGAGCCGGCTTGATTTGCAGCCGCTGTCTTCACTACACGCTTTGGCTGAAAAAGGATATACCGACGTGTTTAATTTTGATGTTAAAAGCAAAGGTTTTTTTCTGAAACAAATTTTGGGTGGCGCGTTTATCACCATTGCCATGACAGGTCTTGACCAGGAAATGATGCAAAAAAATATCAGCGTGGAGCGGCTTAAGGACTCGCAAAAGAATATGATCAGTTTTAGCACCATCATACTAATTGTAAACTTGTTGTTTTTAACACTTGGTGGGTTGTTGTATTTGTTTATGATTAATAATGGCGCGGCTTATGGCATGCAGGGTGCTCAGCATACATTTATGTATAACGGGAAAAATATTATTGGCGATGATCTTTTTCCATACACTGCGTTGAAATTATTACCACAGGGCGTGGGGCTTATTTTTATAATAGGCCTGATATCGGCATTATTCCCAAGCGCTGACGGAGCGCTGACTGCGCTTACATCTTCATTTTGCATAGATATACTTGGATTGAAAAGGAGGACGGACATAGGCGAGGAAAAAAAGAAAAGGACCCGCATGGGTGTGCACCTCATTTTCGCGCTGATATTTATGCTTTGCATACTTGTGTTTAAATGGATTGATAACAAATCTATTATTAACATTATACTAGATCTGGCTGGTTACACTTACGGGCCATTGCTTGGATTGTTCGCATTTGGCATACTTACTCGCAGAAGACTGAATGACAGTGTTGTTGTGACAATTATCTGTTTACTATCGCCAGTGGTTTGTTTTTTCCTGAGTAAATATTCCGCTGTATTGTTGAATGGGTATCATATAGGTATCGAATTGCTTATAATTAACGGGTTGCTTACCTACCTGGGATTGTTAATGATTTCCAAAAAATAGGTTTTTCATACTAAAACATGGTATTTAAGTCTTATTTGAGTGGAAATATCCACAAGTTCGGTCATGGCATGATAGAAGCTTGGGCTATATTTGCAAAAATTTTACACTAGCATGGAGGTGATATTGTCGCTTGCAGAAGCATATGCAAATAAATTTACTTCCGCAGAAGAAGATGTGTTGCAGAAAATAGCGGCGATTACAGAAACACACGCACATGCTCATATGATGAGTGGCCATGTTCAGGGAAAATTTTTAGAACTGATAAGTCGCATTATGGCGCCGAAATGTATATTGGAAATCGGCACCTTTACGGGTTATAGCGCTCTTTGCCTGGCAAAGGGATTGCAACATGACGGAATACTTCACACCATTGAATTAAGAGAAGATGACGCGGCAACTGCTCAGCAATATTTTTTGAAAGCAGGCGCCTCTAACATAAAACTTCATATTGGAAACGCATTGGAAATAATTCCCGCATTACCTGAAGTTTTTGATCTTGTTTTTATTGATGCTGATAAAACGGGATATATTGATTATTATAAAATGATTTTGCCCAGGTTACGCAAAGGCGGCGTAATCATTGCGGATAATGTATTGTTTCATGGGCAGGTGCTTCAGGAACCATTAAAAGGTAAGAACGCCCTCGCGATACATGCTTTTAATGAATATGTGCGACGGGATGAATCGGTAGAGCAGGTGTTGCTTACCGTTAGAGACGGACTTTTATTTATTGTAAAAAAGTAAAACGGAATCGAATGCAGTTGAAGAGATATTTGGTATTAGTAACAGCGGTTTTTTATTTGTGTGGTGCGCAAGCGCAAAAGCCTAATATTATTATTCAATATATAAATACTTATAAGGATATAGCTATTAGCGAAATGCAACGCACCGGCGTGCCTGCCGCCATTAAACTGGCTCAGGGTATTCATGAAACTATGGCCGGTACAAGCGACTTGGTTTTAAGATCGAATAATCATTTTGGAATAAAATGTAAAAGTACCTGGCAGGGTGGAAAAGTATATCATGATGACGACCTTAAAGGCGAATGCTTCAGAAGTTATGGCAGCGCTATGGATTCCTATAAAGATCATTCTGATTTTTTAAAAAATGGTACCCGCTACGCATCACTGTTTAAGCTGGATCCCACAGATTACAAAGGGTGGGCTTATGGATTAAAGAAGGCTGGATACGCTACTAATGTTCGTTATCCGCAAATTTTAATCAACTTAATAGAAACATATAACCTTGAAGAATATACGCTGATTGCTATGGGCAAGGCGAAACCGATGGATGAAACATTGGCTGCCACAGATAAAAACAAAGAAGGTGTGGGTGCGCCTGCAACTACTATAGTACAAACTTCAAATGTGCTGCCTGCAGCATTTACGCCGCTTCCTGCACCTCAATATCCTGATGGGGAATTTACCATTAATAGAACAAAAGTTGTTTTTGCAAAAAAAGGCGCTTCATTATTAGCGCTTGCTGAATATTATCATATGTCGCTGGGCCGCCTTTTAGATTTTAATGATATGACAGAAGGCGAAGGCGATATATTAGAAGAAGACCAGCTTATTTTTTTGCAACGCAAAAGAAAAACATGCGATAATGAATTTCACATAGTGCAAATGGGTGAGGATATATATGAAATTGCGCAAAGAGAAGGCATTCGCTATGAAAGCGTTCTTGCGCTTAATCTGTTGCACGATGGCATGGAACCTGCAGTGGGTGAAAAGATTAGTTTGCAGAAAAAAATGGAGCACCGTCCACTTCTTTTATCAGAAAAACCAAATGTGCTGATTGAAGCGGTAAGTAACAATGCGTCGTTACAACAGCCGCTACTGGCAAAGCATGTGGTGCAAACGAAAGAAACACTTTATAGTATAGCAAAGAAATATAGCGTGGATGTGGAAACACTTAAAAAGTGGAATAATTTACCTGACCTGAATGTAAAAATAGGACAGGAGTTGGTGATTTATAAGAATTGAGAGTTGAGAATGCTAATAATGAAAGTTGCAAATGAAAATCGGGTATCGTAAAAGTTAAGCATTTGGCAGCAGTGTTATAATCTCAAAAAAAATTTCTTACATCCGTCCTCTTACCATAGATATCTGTCCGCTCAAAAAAATAATCAAACATACAATGTCAAACGTAGAAGTAAATGGCAAGCTTTTTAAACCTTATTTATCTGAAAAAGAAATTCAAACCGCAATAAAAAAAATAGCTGTCTGTCTTGAGGAGGATTATAAGGATAAACGTCCTTTGTTTATAGCTATTTTGAACGGATCTTTCATGTTTGCTGCGGATCTGTTTAAGCATTTGAAAATCGACGCGGAGATATGTTTTATAAAACTCGCTTCATATAAAGGAACAAAATCAACAGGCCATGTGATCACTTCCATAGGGCTTGATACGGAAGTGTTCAATCGTCATGTGGTAATATTGGAAGATATAGTGGATACTGGCAAAACGCTTAATGAGTTTTTGCCAAAGCTTAAACATCAACAACCGGCATCGCTTAAAATTACCGCGTTATTGCACAAGGCTGAGGCCACGGTATTTCCCATTCCTATCGATTATCTCGGCTTTTCTATTCCTAATAAGTTTGTAGTGGGCTATGGACTTGATTTTGATGGATTAGGAAGAAACATTCCGGAAATTTTACAACTGGCTGAAGAATAAAGGCGCACTTTATTGCAAAATTTTTTTTTGGGAACCGGCTTCAGTATTTCATGGCAACATCGTTGTGTCACTCACTTGTGCGGTAGTAATGCTATTGAGCGAGTTTTGAGTTTTGAGTTATGGGTTATGAGTAAGAGATGCATGAGCCGCTTAAAACGCGTAAAGATGAATGGTGAAAGAATTATTGTGACCACGAATATCCGCTTTGTGCGCCGACACCCTTTTCCTTTGGAGAAGGGCCGGGGATGAGGCTGCTCAATAGCATTACTACCGCACAAGTGAGTGACACAACGATGCTTAATAGTAGCAATGCGGCCCGGTACATAAAAAATGTGCCATGAGTAGCGGTTTGTGGCAATTTCATTAGTAAATTGTGCCATAGTTAAACTGTAGAGATTACTTGCCAAAATTAATGAGCTTAAATTTTTAGTAAACCCGTTGAAATCAAGTGCTTGCATATTATTCCTTCTAATCAGTTTTCATACCTCACTTTTTTCACAGTATTATTTACGCGGTGAAATTACAGATGAGTCGGGCAAACCACTATCTAATGTAAAGATTTTACTGTGTTCCAGCGGATATGTTTATTATTCGGGAAGCTCGGGTACATATGGAATTATGTCTGCTCAAAGCAGCGATTCTATTTTTTTATCGTTTGACGGATTTAGGTCTGCCGGTGTAAAGGTTGATAGCAAAAAATATCTTACCATTCCCATGAAAATGTTGCAGTCGGCAGGTAACAGTATAAAACCCAGGCTGGTATCACTAACAAAAGATTTAAAAATAAGTGATAAGGTGCGCTGGACATTTGGCGGCGAAACCTACAACCGGTTGATGGAAAATGATTTTGTTCCGGCTGCTCTTTTTTCTGAAACCGGTTTCGCGATAAATATTGATAAAGCCTCTTATAGCAACATACGCCGGTTTATAAACATGCATTCGCCGGTGCCGCCTGATGCGGTGCGGGTGGAAGAAATGCTGAACTATTTCAATTTTGAGTATGAAGATCCGCCGGGTGAAAATGATTTTTGTTTTGAATCGCACCTGAGCAGTTGCCCTTGGAATAAGGACAACGAATTGCTGTTCTTAAAGCTTTGTGCACGTAAAGCTGATAGGGATAAGGTGCCTCCGGGAAATTTTGTGTTCCTGATAGATGTGTCAGGCTCTATGGATATGCCAAACCGCCTGCCTTTGCTGCAAGCGGCTTTTAAACTGATGATTAATAACCTTAGAGAGAAAGATACTATTTCAATTGTTGTGTATGGCGGTACGGTTGGGGTGTGGCTGCAGCCTACATCCGGAGCGGAGAAACAAAAGATCATTAAAGCAATTGAAATGCTTTCGGCCGGGGGTGAAACTCCCGGAGAATCGGGTATACAGCAAGCGTACAAACTTGCTCAAAAAAGTTTCATCAAAGGTGGAAATAATAGAATTATACTTGCTACAGATGGCGATTTCAACGTGGGACAAACCAATAATGATGAATTGGAAAAAATGATTTCGCAATACAGGAACTCCGGCATTTATCTTACTTGTCTGGGTGTAGGAATGGGTAATTACAAAGATGCGAAACTGGAAGTGCTTGCAAAAAAAGGTAATGGTAATTTCGCATATCTCGACAATGAAAAAGAAGCAGAAAAAGTGTTGGTAAAAGAATTGACACAAACGCTTTATACAGTAGCTGATGACGCGAATCTTAAAATAATTTTTAACCCGAAATTAGTAAGAGAATACAGGTTGATTGGGTTTGATAACAAGCTCAGCGCCATTATGGATACCACCAGTGAACTGGAGGGCGGGGAAGTGGGAAGCGGTCATAGCTTGATGGCTCTGTTTGAAATAAAACCTACTGTTATCAACACTAATCATATTGCAGGTAACACAACAAAAGAAAAACTGGCAACTGTAAAGCTTGACTATAAAAAGGACAAAGACAGCACTCAAACAAATCTTACGTATACCTGCCCTTTAAACTATGAAGCGTTTGAAAGCATGCCTGCATGCTATCGTTTTGCTTCTTCACTTGTAATGTTTGGCAGTATTTTAAGAAATTCAAAATTTGCAAAATCAATTAGCTGGAATGATGTTAGTGAGCTTGCTGCTTCGTCATACGATCCCAATGATGTTGTTCAAACAGAGTTTTTAACGCTTGTTGAAAAAGCGAAGAAAATTTATAGCAAGAGAAAGTATAGGAATAGGTGATGTGGGAATGCGGAAATGTGAAGATGAATTTGAAAATATGCTAATTTGAAAATTTGAAAATGCTGGAGGACAGAAATTGTTCTTTTGTTACGAACAAGCT
The DNA here is from genome assembly GCA_031553495.1 of Flavihumibacter sp. Taxonomy (GTDB): domain Bacteria; phylum Bacteroidota; class Bacteroidia; order Chitinophagales; family Chitinophagaceae; genus Pinibacter. Next base: position 86,603 of record JAVBLN010000056.1, on the reverse strand, counting down.
TTGGTGATATGAGTAATGTGATGATTCCTTTAAAGATTCAATGATTCGATAATTCACTGTAAAAGGGACATACTCATTTTTCCAAAAATCTTCCATCACACAGCACTTTCAACTTTCAATTTTCAACTTTCCACTAACTAAACATTTCCCTTACTCTATCGAAAAAGCTTTTTTCGGTTTTGTCGGGATTGGGGGCGAAATTGGATGATTTGTGTAGTTTCTCCATTATTTCTTTTTCTTCAGCATTCATGTGTTGCGGAGTCCATACATTTATATGAATGAGCTGGTCTCCTTTTTCGTAAGAATTTACCGCAGGAAAACCTTTTCCTTTCAGGCGAAAGATCTTACCACTTTGTGTGCCGGCCGGTATTTTAATTTTTGCGCGGCCATCAATGGTGGGCACTTCAATGGAGGTACCAAATACTGCATCAGGGAAAGATATATAAAGATCGTAAGCCACATTGAGGCCATCGCGTTGCAGCTCAGGATGTTTTTCTTCTTCAATCAGCACAATCAGGTCTCCGGCCATACCGCCGCGTTCTCCGGCGTTACCTTTGCCACCCACGCTCAATTGCATACCTTCCTGAACACCTGCGGGAATATCAATGCTTACTGTTTCTTCGCCAAATACCCGGCCTTCACCTTTACAACTGCTACATTTGGCCGTAATGGTGGTTCCTTCGCCATTACAGTTAGGGCACGTTGTTACAGCCTGCATCTGCCCAAGAAAAGTGTTGGTTATTTTACGTACCTGTCCGCTTCCGCCGCAGGTTCCGCAGGTTTGCACACTTCCCTTATCTTTTGCGCCACTGCCACCGCAGGTATGGCATGAAACATATTTTTTTACCTTGATGCTCTTTGTAACACCTTTGGCTATTTCTTCATAATTCAGTTTAAGTTTCACGCGAAGGTTACTGCCGCGAATACCACGCGTTCTTCCGCCGCCTCGGCGGCCCCCGCCACCGAAAAAGCTGCCAAACAGATCATCGCCAAACACATCGCCAAACTGGCTGAAAATGTCTTCCATATTCATGCCATGACCGCTAAAGCCGCGTCCGTTACCACTTACTCCTGCGTGACCGAACCGGTCGTATTGACTCCTTTTATCAGCATCGCTTAGCACTTCATAAGCTTCGGCTGCTTCTTTAAACTTTTCTTCTGCTGCTTTGTCGCCAGGGTTACGGTCGGGGTGAAATTGCATTGCCACCTTGCGGTATGCTTTTTTAATTTCGTCCGCTGAGGCGTTCTTCTGCACACAAAGAATTTCGTAGTAATCTCTTTTCATGCCCCCAAATAAATTATCGAGTTGTTAAATAGTTGAATTAGGATTATTGAATTATTGAATCATTGAAGGAATCATCACATTCCCACATTTCCCCTTTGCCAAAGTTTGTTCCAAACACAAGCCCAATGCTTATCCTACTGCATTTTCAAATTTTCAAATCAACACATTTTCAAATTCTCTCCTTACTTTCCCACCACCACCTTTGCATGGCGAATGATCTTATCTCCTAAATAATATCCTTTAGTTATTTCGTCAACAATTTTTCCTGCCATGTCCGGTGCCGGTGCCGGAATTTCAGTGATGGCATCATGAAGATCCGGATTGAACTCTTCGCCAATAGATACCATTGGTTTTAAACCCTTTGCCTGAAGTATGGTTTTTAATTTGTTGAAAACCAGCAATGTTCCGTCTTTAGTGGCAGCATTATCACCAGCCGTTTCTATTTGTTTTTGCGCACGATCACAGTCATCAAGCACTTCAAGTAAAGACGTTATAATATCTTTACCCGCTGTTTGAATAAGTTCTATACGTTCTTTAGCGGTTCTTTTCCTGTAATTATCAAATTCAGCAGCCTGGCGAATGTATTTATCTTTCATTTCCGCAAGCTCTTGCTCCAGTTTTTCCATATTACCCGCTTCGGGCAAATCATCATTTAAATGAGTGCTGCCAGGCAGCTCGGAGTCTGCATTTATGTCAATATCCACCTTATTGTTGTTTTCACTCTTCTCTTGCATGTTATGAGCATTTTTTAAATCTTCTGCTGTATTTTTTACGTCTTTTTCTTTCATATTAAAACAAGTTGACAGTGTTTGTGGGTTGACAATAAGTTTGCCAGTCTTCTTTTTGGGACAAAATGTCTTGAAATCGCTCCCTAATTTGGCCATTTATGCCATCAAATTGAAAAATCATTAAAAACATGTTAAAATATGGTTACTTTTGTTAACTGATAAGAAATGGTTTTTTATCGAATATTTAACAATCAGGCTTTTTTAGAGGCGGTTGAGAAATAAAAAAATTTTTTTTCGAAATGAGCGGCCTTAATGAATCAGAAACTGAACAATTACATAATTGGTGGAATGATGCGTTGGCTGGTGATACAGAGGCTTTTAATAAAATTCACAAAACTCTTTTCAGCGGGTTATATTATTATGCCTCCAAGTTGTTAAATGATAATGACCTTGCTGACGATGCTGTGCAGGAGTTGTTTGTAAAGGTTTGGGTTAAAAGATCGTCTATCGGAATCCTGGAAAAAGTAAAACCCTATTTTTTCACTGTACTTCGAAGGCAGATTTTGAATCAGTTACGTACTTTAAAATTGCGTGAGCTGAAAATAAAAATGTCGACACAGCCGGATATGTGTTTTTCCATAGAAGACATTATTGTGGAAAAAGAAACGGAAGAAAGCCTGCATGATAAATTGACTTTATTACTTAATACATTACCAAAACGCCAGAAAGAAGCGTTGTATTTACGCTACTATGAGAATATGGACTATAGACAGATTGCGGAGATTATGAATGTGAATTATCAGTCGGTATTGAATTTTATACAGAAAGCACTTCAAAAGTTGAGATCGGAACAGTTATTAACGTTTTTCTTCTATATCATTTTTCTTACCAAAAGGTAAATAATACCTTTTTTAAAACTACTTATTGAACTAAACAAAGAATTGCAAAAACGGTGGATTTGCAAAAGAGCGCCGCTTTGTGTTTCCTTTTCAGGTTTTGCAGCAACGTGATTTTTGTAAGTTGTTGTTATGTGACCGGCTGTGGAGCCTTGATTAGGCTTTTGTTGTGTCACTCACTTGTGCGGTAGTAATGCTATGGAGCGAATAGTTGAAAGTTGAAAATTGAAAGTTGAAAATTGAAAGTTGAAAATTGAAAGTGCTTTATACACTGATTGCATGTGAAAACAAAAGCACTCATAACTCAAAACTCAAAACTCATCACTCGCTCCATAGCATTACTGCCGCACAAGTGAGTGACACAACGATGCTTAATAGTAGCACTAATGTTGGCGCCATAAAAAAAACGTTGATCATTCCCATGTTATATGAAATACAAAAGAAGTGAAAAATAATTTTTGAGGAAAAAGAGTATGGAAATAGCAATTGAGTGTCATAAGTTAAACCCGTGTTAAAATGCCTCGTTTTTTTAAGATAGGAGATATAAACATAGCATTCAGAAAAAAGGAAGTTTCCCCGGAAATACAGGCCAGGAACTGGAAAAACGTGGAGGCCGCCATCAAAAAAGAAAAGGCTTCTGTTTTTTGGATAAAACCGGCATTAGTGGCGGCATCTGTGTTGGTTGTTGCTATTACGCTGGTTTGGGTTTTGCAAAAAAATCAACCTCAGCAACATTATTTCTCTGAAATAAGAACGGCTTTAGGTGAAGTAAAGCGCATAACCCTTCCGGACAGTACTGTAATTGTGCTGAATGCCAATTCTGTTTTGAAAGTGCCAAAGCAATGGAAGCAGGAAGAGCACAGGCATGTGTGGCTGGATGGAGAAGCGTACTTCAATGTAACGAACGATAAGATAAAACAACTGGGCTTTACCGTGCACACAGATGAAGTAGCTATTGATGTGCTGGGTACAAAATTCAATGTAAATACCAGGCACGAACAATCTACTGTAGCGTTGGAGGAAGGCAAGATAAGGCTTTCGGTGAGTAAGGAAACGGCAAAAAACATGAAGAAGGAAAGTACGCCATTGATTATGAAGCCGGGCGAAGTGGCTGTAGTAAACAAAACTGAAATAGTGAAAGTAAAAGCAGACACCGCTGTTAACATATACTCCGGCTGGGCTCGTAACGAGTTCCACTTTAGCAACACCTCACTAGCCGAAGTGGCAAAGATGATCCGGGAAACTTATGGTTATGATATGGAAGTATCAGATTCAACATTGTGGGACAAACAAATTTCAGGCGAGTTGAGAGCTAACACTATCAACGAGCTGGCCCAGGTGTTGGAGGTGATATTGAAAAGAAAAATAACAATTAAGGATAAAACGCTTGTAATAGAGCATTATTAATAACAGAAAAAGAAAACAATATTTTTTAACGATTGCAAAAAAGTGTATGAAAAAAAGCTTTCCCCTTAGGAAAACATTTTTCCTATTGCTTATCATGATGTCTGTGGTCAACTTCATGAATGCACATTCCCAAACGGCTGCAAATGTGATAGCAATTGCCCAGGAACGAAAGACTTCAAATGCGGGTTCAAAACCTGAATCCAAATCTATTGCACAGTTATTAGCTGAAGCAAGAAAAGTGTTTGATGTTGATTTTGTGTATGAGTCAAAAGTGCTGCCCGATGCCGTAATGACTATGAATGTGACAAAGTACAAAACCGTAGCGGCATTTCTTGAAGACCTGCTTAAGCCTCACGACCTGAAATACAAAAAGGTTTTACAAAAGGCTTATGTGATTTACACTACCAACGCTGAGCTGCAGGCGTTGATGCTTACATTAATAAAAAATGAAGAACTGTTAAGCGGTTTCAATGTAGCCGCAGCGCTGGACACTGCTATTAATGTATCCGGAAAAATCACCTCGCAAACAAAAGGCGATCCACTTGATGGGGTAAGTGTAACCGTTAAGGGTACTACAATGGGTACGTTTACCAATAAAGATGGGGTGTTTAGCTTAAAAGTTCCCGGACCGGGAACTGTTCTTGTTTTTTCTATGGTAGGCTACCAGCCCCAGGAAATGGTAGTAGGTAACAGAAGGAATTTTCCTGTAGCGCTCATCTCCCAAACCGAGGCTATGGAAGAGGTAGTTGTAGTGGGTTATGGACAACAGAAAAAGGCTTCTGTAACTGCCGCTATTACTCAAATGAATGCACAGGAGTTGGTACAATCACCGGTTTCCAATATTAGTAATGCACTGGCAGGACGGTTATCGGGGTTGACTGCAGTGCAAGCTTCTGGTAAACCTGGTGCTGATGATGCTACTTTGTATGTGAGAGGTGTAGGCACATATGGAGGATTTACTGCTCCATTGATAATGGTAGATGGGATCGCTCGTGACACTTATAATGATATTGATCCGAATGAGATAGAAACCATTAGTATATTAAAAGACGCTTCAGCAACTGCTGTATTTGGTGTGCGTGGTGCGAATGGTGTAATTCTGATTACTACAAAACGTGGTAAAATGGGTACTCCTAAAATTAGTGCTACAGCGCAAACTGCTCTTTCTGAATTTGCTAAGATGCCCAATTTTGTGAATTCTTATCAGTATGCTACATTAATGAATGAGCGCACTTTACAGACTTTTTGGATTGATCATGCGAAGGATAGTGATATTAAAACATGGGAAGATTTCATTAAGAAAAGAGATAAGGATTTGTCTCTCCCATACAGTGAGGAGGATCTAAAGTATTTCCAAAATGCTCAAACACCAAAGTTAGCTGACGGATCTCAAAATCCTTATTACGATCCATATTTCCACCCTGATGTGGATTGGAAAAGTAAGCTTTTTAAGCGATTTTCTCCACAAACACAGGCTAACGTTAATATTTCCGGTGGGAGCAATGCGTTAAAATATTTTGTTTCTCTTGGTTATCTAAACCAGGGTGGAATGCTTGAAACTGATTATATGCCATTTTCGGATGAAATGCAATACAGAAAGAACAGGTATAATTTCCGTGGAAATTTTGATTTTGATGTCAATAAAGATTTCAGGGTGTCTGTAGATTTAGGATCTCAATTCGCGCAGATATATGGTATTGATGGTGACAATTATATGTGGGAGAAACGCATATTATGGTCAACTCCATTAAGTTCTCCCGGTATGATTGATGGAAAATTTGTTGTACCGTTTAATAACCAAAATACGCAGTTGAATCCTATGTATGAGATGGTGAATTATAATAATTATAATATCACTAACAATAGTACATTGAATTCATCTGTGAAGCTTTCCTACAAGCTTGATTTTATTACTAAAGGGTTATCTGTACATACAAGAGGTGCATATGATAGCTACTTTTCAAACAGGTCATGGGGAAAATCCAACCCGGTGTTGTATGGATATCGTGAAAATCCTAATGGGGATAGGTTAAACCCCATCTTGGTGCCGACCAAAGATGTTAGTCCATCCTCTGTAAGTGCAAATACATACATTTATAAATGGAGAAAATTATATGGTGAATTTGCGCTTAATTATGCCCGTGACTTTGGTGACCATACTGTTACAGGGCTGGGGTTATTTAACATGGAAAAAAGACATGATCCCAATTACCAGTATCATCTTCCTCATGCATATCTTAGTTGGGTAGGGCGTGTTACGTATGCTTACAAAGGCAAATATTTGGCAGAATACAATATTGGCATTAATGGATCAGAAAACTTTCCTGAAGGATACAGATTTGGAAAATTTCCGGCATACTCTTTAGGTTGGCTAGTTAGTAAAGAGAAATTCTTCACTGATAATAATTACTTCACTTATTTGAAAATAAGAGGGTCTGTTGGTACTGTGGGTAATGACAGGATATTGCTTCCCGGAACGGATATAGAAGCGCGGTTTCTCTATCTGCCTGATACATGGCAATATACCGGGGGCTATAACTTTGGTACGTTAAATAATCGCACATGGGTACAAGGTGCTGAAGAAAGTACGATTGGTAACCCGGTTGTAAGCTGGGAAAAAGCTACCAAAGCAAATATTGGTTTTGAAGCAAAATTCTTCAATGATAAGTTGTCGATAACATATGATCACTTCAATGAGCACCGTGTAGACATTCTTACATATAAAGGCACTGTGCCTTCTGTAGTGGCTGCTACTTTGCCTCCATATAATCTTGGCGAAGTGAGGAACTGGGGTAATGAACTGGAGATAAGTTATAATGGAAGCACCAGAAACCTTACTTATTGGATGAAAGGAAATATTTCCAATACAAAAAATGAGATAAAATTCAGAGATGAATCTATTTTACCGGGATTCGACTATCAGGCGGAAACCGGCAAACCTATCAACCAGGGTTTACACTTGCAGGCTGATGGACTGTATAATAGCTGGGCTGACTTATATAAAGTAGATAATAATGGTAATCCTATCTTATCTGAACCCGTTACAGCAGTAGGCAAAGATGGGAAGCCTTATACAAATGCTGCCGGTAATGTAGTATACCAAAAAGATCTCAGTGTGGGTAATGTATCATTACAGCCTGGAGAAGTAAAGTTGTTGGATTTAAATTATGATGGTGTGATCGATAATAAGGATTATACAAGATCAGGAAATACTACTATTCCTAAAGTAACTTATGGGCTATCATTTGGTTTTGGATATAAAGGATTTGATTTTTCAATTCTGATACAGGGTGTAGGTGGAGTAGCTAAAAATCCAATGAACGGAAAAATACACTTCAATAAACAAGAGTCACTTTTTGATGTGGACTGGAACAGGTTTACACTTGAGAGGTATGCGGCAGGAGAAAGGATAGATTTTCCAATTGCTGCTTATAATCAGGCTGCTTATAATAACACATTCTTCCTTATAAACACTGCTTATACCCGTATTAAAAACATGGAGATTGGCTATACATTCAAGCAGGCGGTGTTAAAGAAAGTGGGGATAAGCTCGGCCCGTATATACCTGAATGGTTATAACCTTCATACCTGGAGTGCTGCGCCAATTTGGGGCGATCCTGAGAATTTGGGTTTCATCGGTTATCCGCTTACCCGTACTTATAATGCCGGTGTTAGTCTTAATTTTTAATAATTAATTCAGAACGATAATGAAAAAAATATATATAATCCTTGCTTTTTTTGTGTGCTTTGCTGCTACTGTTTTTACAACAGGATGTAGTAAGGATTTCCTTGAAAAACCTAAAGGCGGGGATGTAACAGTTGATACGATTTTTCATACTGCGAAACAGGCCCAGTATGCTGTTGCCAGGATGTATGAGTTGTGTGTGCTTACAGGCTTAGTAAAAAATGAGGCGCATGATTGTCGTCCGGATGCGATTACCGATCAAGTTTATATTATTCACCCTGCTTATGACTGGGCTGCATCCAATGTGGCTTATGGATCATATATCACAGGAAGTATGACACCTGCGGCTACAATCGACCGTGACAGAAATAGTGAAGGGAAGGCATTTATAAATCACTATAAAGCTATCAGGCAGGCGAATCTTGTGTTGAAGAATATTGATATGGTTTCTGATGCTGATCAGGCTTGGAAATCTGATGTTAAAGGTCAGGCGCTATTTTGTCGTGCAATTGCACATTACGAAACTTTCCGTTTGTATGGGGGCATACCTATTGTTTCGGAAGCTTATAGTGTAGATGCCGGAGTTGGTTTGCCTCGTAGGTCTGTTCAATCAGTTGTTGATAGTATTGTTCATTGGTGTGACCAGGCTGCATCATTGTTGCCTTCTACACGTCCGGCAACAGAATATGGAAAAATCACCAGCCTTGCAGCATTGGCTTTAAAAGCGAGAATTCTTTTATATGCGGCCAGCCCTCTTTTCAATACTCCGGATAATATGAAGAGTGTGATAAGCTCAGCTCGTTATGGAGATGAACGGGACTCTGTTTTGTGTTATCCTTCGTATAATAAAGAAAGATGGAAAATAGCTGCAGATGCAGCCAAAGCAGTGCTGGACAATGCACCTGCTGCTGGTGTTGCTCTTTATAAAACTGGTAACATACTTACCACTGGCGATACCTATGCTACTATTGGTGACTATGAAGCTGTTTATAATGTGTATGCAAATTCTGAGTTGATTCTTGTAAATACTTATAACCAGGTTCCTAATGGATGGGAATGGGGTAGATATATGTTATCGAAGGTTAGGCTAGATGATTGGGGTGTGAAAAATAATGTACCGGTTGAGTTTATGCAATTATACGAAAAACAAGATGGTACCAAGTTTACAATGCCGCAATCTGGCTCAGATTTCAAAGTTGATTTTCCCGCATTCAACCTAGATCCCCGGTTGTACCAGTCTGTGGCTTATTGTGGTCAGCGATGGACATCAGCCAGAGGTACATTAGCTTATTACAAAGCAGGTGATGGATATGCTGCCGGGAAACTTTCTAGCAGTGATGCCGGCCCAGATGGATATGCTGTAGAAGCTGTAAAGTTTGTAGCACGCATAGATAACCAAAATGATAATCATTTTGCATGGCCCATTTTCCGCTTAGCTGAATTTTATCTTAGTTATGCAGAAGCAATGAATGAATATACTGGTCCATCAGGTTTACCCACAACATATATGAACCTGATCAGGTCAAGGGTTGGCATGCCGGATAAATCACCAGCTAGTGTTGATGCCTTTCGGGAAGCGATACAAAATGAACGTACAATTGAACTGGCATGGGAAGGGCACAGATATAATGATCTTACACGTTGGTTGAAGGCTCATGTTGTTTTAAGTCAATATCTCCATGGGGTTGCTACAACTGCAAAAAAAGTAAATGATGAACTCAAGCGTTCATGGGAGCAAGTTCCATTTGTGCAAAGAGCATTCCCTATAAGGTATTATTATGTTCCATTCCCCATTAATGAAGTAAGTAAAAATTATTTGGGAGATGGTAAATCATGGAATGGCCAAAACCCGGGATGGTAATAAGGTTTGTCAACCAACATAATTATGTCTAAAATGAAAAATAGAAATAAAAAATTTTTTATCTGGCTGCCCTTGTTTTTTGGCTTATCTGCGGCTTATGCACAAACAGTGGGTGATACAAATAATCAGTCAGATTCTACTATGGCCTCAAATGCAGAGAAAATGATTGATGGTGGAATTAGATCAGAATTTGACTGGCGAAATACCGGTTCGGTTTTCACTTTGTCTGGTGAAGAACTAACACGCATGAATACAGGAAACTTACTTAATACTTTACAAGGCCGAATTCCTGGTTTAACAGTAGTTACAGGTTCTGGAGAACCAGGTTATGATAACCCGACCTTGTATGTGCGCGGACAAAGCAGTTGGAATATTGGTGGAAACAGGGTAACCATTTATTTGGATGGTTTCCAGGTTGACCTTAATGCACTTAGTTCCCTATCTCCTTATGAAATAGAATCTGTAACGCTGCTTAAAGATGCTGCGGCGCTTGCTATTTATGGTTTTGAAGGTGGTGCAGGGGTGTTAAGTGTGAGAACAAAGGCTGGTACCACTACAGGAAAAACAAAAATTACTGTAAATGGCCGGTATGGGATGATGAGCCCGGTGCAATTACCTAAAGTGATGGATGCTTATCAGTATGTCAATGCTTACAATCAGGCTTTACAAAATGATGGTTTACCTATCAAATATTATAACCCCGATTTTTATAAAGCAACGGATGATCCGTTTCACCCAAATGTTGACTGGTATGACAAAATGTTGACTAACAGATCTCAGTTGCAGGATTATAATATTTCATTCCGTGGTGGCGGAAGTCGTGCAAGATATTTTGTATTCGGCAGCTATACTGATTTTGCAGGTATTTATAAGAATCCGGATATTATAGATAAGGATTTTGGAACAAACGCGAAATACATGAAGATCAATTTGAGAGCCAATGTAGATTTGCAATTGACTAAAAACCTTTCTGTAAGGGCTACTGTTATGGGTATTACAGAAGACCGCAAAACACCAAACGGCTTCACTGCAGACCAGGTATTTAATGCTTTAATGGAAATTCCTGCTGCGTCCTTCCCTGTAAAGAACCTGGATGGGTCTTGGGGTAACAACTCTGCTTATAGTTTCAATCCGGTACAAAGGCTTAGACAAAATGGTATTTATAGTTCGCATACAAGGAATTTGCAAACAGACTTTAGTTTCAATCAAAAACTTGACGCACTTCTGGAGGGCCTTTCGTTTAATGGAGGTGTTTCTTTCAGCAACCAATATGTGGGGGTCTATCAAACCGGATTTACGGTACCTGCCTATGAGGTTATTAAAGATGCCTATGATAATCCTGTTTTGGATGCAGCAGGTAATGTGACATACAAAAAAATAGGAGATGTTGGAAGTAGTATTAATGACGCCGGCAATGATCACTGGAACCGGTCCACTTTACAATTTGGTTTTGATTATTTCAAAACTATAGGTAAGCATACCTTCACCGCAATGTTAAAAGGGAACCGGCATAGTTATGTTCATGATGGCCAACTTTATGCTGTGCATACTCAAGGATTACAAGCTGCTGTTACTTATGATTATGAAAAAAAGTATATTGTTGATCTTTCAACTTCTTATTTAGGTTCTGCTGATTTTGAAAAAGGCCATCGTTATGGATTATTTCCCGCAATCGGTTTAGCTTGGATAGCTTCCAATGAAGACTTTTTGAAAAACAATAGTGTAATAGATTATTTGAAGGTTAGAGCATCTTATGGCTTAACTGCTAATAATAATGAGAGCTACCGTTTTCTTTTTGAACAATGGGCTTCTACTTCAGGGGGCACTAATTTGGGAACAGGTAATACCTGGTATACCGGTCGCATAGAAGGTGCATATCCAAATACGGATTTTACATGGGAGAAAAAACAAGTTTTCAACGTAGGGTTTGATCTGAACCTATTGAAGAAACTTTCCGCGACATTGGATGTTTTTCATGAAAAACGTTCTGGTATTTTAGAAACTCCTGGAGGAATTCCTGAATTTGCCGGTATTGATAAACGAATGACCAACTCTGGTAAAGTAAGCAATACAGGTTTTGAAGCTTCGCTTAAATATCATGATAACATAAATACATTTGAGTATTATGCAGGTGTTACTGCTGCTTTTGCCCGCAATAAAATAAACGCAAGGTCTGAAGATCCTCTTCCTTACGATTATCTGTATCAAAAAGGTCACAGAATTAATCAAATGAGAGGATTGGAATGTTTGGGTTTCTACCAAGTGAGTGATTTTGACCCCTCTACCGGATTATTAATGCCAGGGGTAGTGAAGTCGTCATATGGTTCTGTAAAACCAGGCGACTTGAAGTATATTGATCAGGATAAAAACGGCATCATCAATGATTATGACAAGATCCCGATGCAGTTTGCAAAACTTCCTGAGTTTACCTTAGGATTCAATCTGGGTTTCAAATATGCTGGTTTTGATTTCGATGCCTTCTTGGAATGTGTAACAAACCGTACAATAAGTTTATTGAATGATGCTTACTATTACACGCATCCAATAGCAAATAATAATAACATTACAGAATTCTCTCTTAATCCCTGGACACCGGCAACTGCTACAACTGCTACTTCTCCTAGACTGTCAACTTTGGTGAATGCTAATAATGATCAGAATTCTGATTTCTGGTTAAGAAATGGCAGCTTCTTTAAACTACGTAGTATTGAGCTGGGATATACAATACCACAGATTGGTTTCATGAAGAAAATTGATGCTGTCAGAGTATTTGCAAATGGCACTAACCTGTTCATTTCAGATAAAATTAAAAGCCTGGAAGCTGAAAGGTTATCAATGGGATATCCGCTGATGAAAGTGGTTACTTTCGGACTTAAAGTAAAAATTTAGAGAGAACACTTAAACAAAACGAAATGAAAAAAGTTCATTATATTTTTATATTGTTTATCACATGCTGTTTTTCCTGCAAGAAGGATTATCTGGATGTGAAAAGTGAGCAGGCAGACATGCCTATTGATATGATGTACACCACCTACACTTATGTGCAGGGTGTTATCTGGAATGCGTATGGTCGTTTGCCAAATGGGTTTAATTATAATATATTGGAAGGTGCTACAGATAATGCAGAATGCACTAATGTTAACTCTGCAGCTCAGTATTATAATGATGGTATCTGGAATCAGTACATGAATCCGGATAACTCATGGGGTGACTTGTATGACGGTATTCGCCAGGCAAACCTCTACTTGAAGAACAAAGGCCGGGCAGATCTTTCTCCAATCAGAGATAAAATCACAACAACTGATTCAACAAGCTATTACCAGGCTATCAACAACCTGAAGTTTATGGAAGGTGAAGCTTATTTTCTAAAAGCATTCTTTTATTTTGAATTGGTAAAACGTTATGGCGGGGTGCCAATTGTAAAAGAAGCTCTAGATGAGAATGCGGAAGAATGGGCTAAGTACCAAAGAAATCCTTTGAATGAATGTATTCAATACATTGCTACTTTGTGTGACTCTGCCGCCGGTATAATTCCAGCCGATATGTCCTCTTATTCCTGGTATGAATCCGGAAGAGTTACACATGGCGCTATTAAGGCTTTAAAAGCAAGTGTATTATTATATGCTGCTAGTCCTTTATTTAAAGATGCTGGGTCAACAATAACATGGGCTGATGCTGCAAAAGCTGCTCATGATGTGATTGCTTTGAATGCTTATTCGCTTGATGGTACTTACTCTAATTTGTTTGGTGCTGACAATGCAGGATCTAAAGAAGCAATTTTCATGAGAAGATATGGAGGACAAAACTCTTATGAAGCAGGCAATTTCCCTATATGTTTTGAAGGAGTTAATGGTAACAGTATTACACCTAGTCAGAATTTTGTAGATGAGTTTGAAGTTCTGGTGAAAGATGGAAGCGGGCAGGTAACAGGCTCCGTTCCTTTTGACTGGAATAATGCTGCACATGCTTCCAACCCATATGCTAATAGGGATCCTCGTTTTGCAGCTACAGTAATTTATAATGGAGTGAACTACAAATCCACTATCATTCAAACTTATACCGGTGGAAACAGTGGTTTGCCGAAATTAAATGCTACTAAAACAGGTTACTATTTATCAAAATATGTGAATCCTAGTGTGGATCTTGTAAATAATACAACACCTAATCACACATGGATTTATTTCAGATACGCAGGAATCCTTTTGGATTATGCCGAAGCAATGTTCAATGCATATGGCCCAACCGGCGACCCACAAGGTTATGGTAAAACCGCTTTACAGGCTCTCAATGAAGTGAGAGACCGGGCCGGCGTTAAAATGCCCGCCCTTACTGCCGCACAACTAAATCAAACCGCTTTGGAACATGAACGTAATGTTGAATTAGGTTTTGAAGGTCACCGCTTCTGGGATGTGCGCAGATGGAAAAAAGGCAGCTATTTCAGCGCCCCTTTAAGAAGAATGGAAATCACATACAATGGAGGTTCCAGTTATTCCTATGCTGTAAAAAAACTGGAAGACAGGGTTTACCATGATTATATGAACTGGTATCCTATTCCTCAAAGTGAAATTATAAAAACCGGTTGGACTCAAAATTCCGGCTGGTAAGAATAAGTTGTGCATCATTTTTTGGGACCGGCGGTATTGCTACTATTAAGCATCGTTGTGTCACTCACTTGTACGGTAGGAATGCTATTCAGCAAGTTCAAACAGTCATGCACAAATTCATACTGAGTAAGTATAAATGATTAATAGATTTTGTAAACAGTTTCTCTTGGTATTTCAAGATTTTAATAAATAAAAAACTATGAAATCTTCGATAAAATTCAGAACAATAAAATGGCTGCTCCCTGCTATGAGTACTGCTGTTCTTTTTTGGGCTTGTCGCCAGTATAGTGATGATGATTTTTATGGAGCAGATGTTCCGCTACAGGCTAGTTTTACTTTAACGCCTGTGCAAGGCGATGCGAATAGATATGTTGTTACCAACACAACACAAGGCTCTGTTGGTGCCAGGTGGGATTACGGCAAAGGAACAGGACTTGGTATGGGTAAAATGAGCGACACGATTTTTTATCCCGATGCCGGCGTTTATATTATCAAAATGCAGGCATTAAGTAAAAGAGGTAATTTATATGATGCAGAATCAAAAACTGTAACGATTGCCAACTCCGATCCTGCTTTTGGTAACATGGTTAAAGGTGGTAAAATGCAGCCGGGAGACGATGCTTTCTGGACTGTGGCAAAACTTAACAGCTCAGGTGAATATACATGGACATTTGCAAATGGCACATACACAGTAAAAGGAAGCAGCAGCAGTTGGGCATCAACCGCTATTTACCAAACTATTCAGGTTGAAGCAGGTAAAAAATATCAATTTTCCGCTTTGGTATCAGGTAGCGGTGCTTCTGACACATGGTATGAAGTTTATTTTGGTGCATCTGCTCCTGGCAATGGTGATTATACGGATGGTGGCAACAAAATAGGATTAAATACCTGGAATGGTTGTGCTAAGTCTTCCTTCAGTGGAAACTTGGCTACTTATGGTTGCTCTGGTGATCTGGTCGGTAAAAATGGTATAATTACTTTTGCACAAAGTGGAACTCTTTACCTGGTTATTAAAGCCGGTGCAGGCGGTAATTTGGGCACCTCCGGTATCTCTATTACCAACGTCGAACTCCGTGGTGTTTAATTAAAAGTTTTTTATCGGATACTGGGATCGCACTACTATCGGTCACTAGTATCCGTTTTTCTTAAAATGTTTTGTCGTTCATATGAAAAAAAATATCTGTTGGATAGCGTTTTTGTTTTTAGGCATCGCATGCGCTTGTAGCAAAGGAGGTAATAAATCTGACAATGGCTCAGGCACTGTAGATCCTCCTCCCGTAACTCAGAAATCTGATATGGATTTCTGGTTAACACAATCCGACAGAATGGTGCTGTTTAAAAAGCAGCCCGGTAATTTAGTTTTTTCAACGGCCTACAATTCGTACCCCGTTATTGATGTTGATGAAAGCCAAACCTATCAAACCATTGATGGTTTTGGTTTTGCATTAACCGGCGGAAGCGCTACCCTCTTAAACTCTTTAGCATCAACCCCTCAGAGCGATATATTAAAGGAACTGTTTGCTTTCGACAGCACATTTATCGGTATTAGTTATTTGCGTATAAGCATCGGTGCTTCCGATCTTAGCGCTACTTCTTTTACATACGATGAACTGCCCGCCGGACAAACAGATCCTACTCTTGAAAAATTCAGCATCGATATTGAAAAAACTGATCTGATACCTATTCTAAAAAGGATACTTGCTATTAATCCAAACATTAAAATAATGGGTTCACCATGGACGGCCCCTACATGGATGAAGTCTAATAGCAGTTTTGTCGGCGGTAACCTCAAGCCTGAATATTACGCCGTGTATGCTCAGTACTTTGTAAAGTATATACAGGCTATGAAAGCCGAAGGCATTACTATTGATGCCGTTACTGTACAAAACGAGCCTTTACATGGCGGTAATAATCCAAGCATGGTAATGCAGGCTACAGAACAGGCCGACTTTGTGAAAAACCACTTAGGGCCTGCTTTTCAGGCTGCTAACATCAAAACCAAAATTATCGTTTGGGATCACAATGCCGACAATCCAAATTATCCGTTAACTATACTGAACGATGCTGCCGCAAGGCAGTATGTTGATGGCTCCGCGTTTCATTTATACAACGGCTCTATTTCTACGCTTAGCACCGTTCATGATGCGTATCCCGATAAGAATGTTTACTTTACTGAACAGTGGGTAGGCGGTCCCGGCAACTTTGGTGGAGACCTGAAGTGGCACGTAGAAAATCTTATAATTGGCGCCACTCGTAATTGGAGCCGCAATGTAATAGAATGGAATCTTGCCGCGGATCCGGCTTATAAGCCGCACACCGATGGCGGATGCACTACCTGCCAGGGCGCTTTAACCATAGGCGCCGGCACGGTTTCGGCTCGAAATGTTTCTTATTATATAATCGCTCATGCCGCCAAATTTGTGCGTCCGGGATCCACACGTATCGCGTCTTCGCAAACTTCAAATTTGCTTAGTGTGGCCTTCAAGAATCCCGAAGGCAAGAAAGTGTTGATTGTATTAAATAAAGGCGCTGAGGCAGAAAAATTCAACATCAAGTATAACGGAAAAACTGTTCTTGTTACATTGAACACCGGTTCGGTAGGAACTTTTATTTGGTAATACGCCGCAAGCATTTGTTTGAATATAGAAGCAATGTTTTAATACAAGGTTTTTATTATGGGCCAATCTGCATTGCTACTATTGAGCTTCCGTTGCGTCGCACACTTCAGCTTTTGAATCTTTATTGGGCATAGGGTACAAGTGTTACTAAACTGTTAAGTATAATGGAATTTATGATTTATAAGGCTACTTCGAATTTAAGGGCTCAATAGCATTACTACCGCACAAGTGAGTGACACAACGATGTTTAATAGTAGCAACGTCGCCGGTATCAAAAAAATAAAACTGACTTTTTTATAAGTTATTTTTTTAAATCATGAAGTATAATAGAAGTTTTTTACTGCTCCTTTATTTTTGCGTGCTCGCTTTTATAGCTACCGCTCAAAAGAAAGGCCAGGTGAGCTTTTGGCTCACTAATCCCGACAGATCGATGCTGTTTGCGGAACAAAGCCCGCGATTGGAATTTGGACAGGTTGCCAATAATTTTCCAAGTATTGTGATAGATGATAAACAGCGTTTTCAAAGTATAGACGGCTTCGGTTTTGCGCTCACCGGCGGAAGCGCTCAACACATCATGCGCATGAATGCCGGTAGCAGAGCCGTGCTGCTAAAAGAACTGTTTGCTACCGATGGTAATAACATCGGAATAAGTTACTTACGGTTAAGCATAGGCGCTTCTGATTTAAATGAAAAAGTTTTCTCTTATAATGATCTTCCCGACGGCCAAACGGATTTTGACATGAAGCGCTTTGATCTTGGTCCGGATCGCCAGGATGTGATTCCCGTTATGAAAGAAATACTGGCGATCAATCCCGGTATTAAAATTCTCGGTTCGCCGTGGTCGCCGCCCACATGGATGAAAACCAATAACGACACACGTGGCGGCAGACTGAAACCTGAGTGCTATGCTGCTTACGCGAAATATTTTGTAAAGTATATACAATCTATGAGAGCGGAAGGAATTACTATAGATGCGATAACGGTACAAAATGAACCGCTGCATCCCGGTAATAATCCGAGCTTGCTTATGCCAGCGCCGGACCAGGCTGATTTTATTAAAAACCACTTAGGCCCTGCTTTTAGAGATGCGAATATTGCCACCAAAATAATTATCTATGATCATAATGCCGACAGGCCCGATTATCCGATTTCTATTTTGAATGATCCTGAAGCAAGGAAATATATTGATGGCTCAGGCTTTCATTTGTATGGCGGAAAAATTGAAGCGCTATCTGATGTACATGATGCGCACCCCGACAAGCACTTATACTTTACCGAGCAAATGGTGGTTGACAGAGGTGATGGCGGGCCGTTTAATATTGCATCGCCGGTTAAGCGCTTAATAATTGGTGCTACTCGCAACTGGTGCCGCAATGTGCTGGAATGGAATTTGGCCGCCGATCCCGCTTATAAGCCTTACACGGATCGTGGTGGTTGCAGTATGTGCCAGGGCGCGGTAACTATTGATGGCAATACCGTTATTCGAAATCTTGCTTATTACTCGGTGGCGCATGCTTCAAAATTTGTAAGACCGGGTTCGGTGCGTATTGCGTCATCTGTAGCAGATTCGATTCCTAATGTCGCATTTAAAACTCCTGATGGAAAAATTGTTTTGATTGTTGTAAATGAAAGCAGGGAAACCCGCTCTTTCAACATTCAGTTCAAAGGAAAGAAAGCAACTGCTTCACTTAACAGGGGAGCGGTAGGAACTTATATTTTTTGATTTTTTAAATAAACGGCTTACTAACCATGAAACATACACGCTTTATAGTAAGTATTCTGTTCTGTTTATTATTTATTTCTGTAACAGGGGCGCCGCCCGAAGTAAAATCATTTTATACTGAAAAACCTAACGACACTACTGCCATTTACTTTACCCCATCAGCTTTTAATATAAAAGCTGATGGTTCTTTTGATGTATCGGACGTGTTGCAGCAGGCTGTAAACCTGGTAAAGACAAAATGTAATTTTGGAATTTTGTTTATTCCGGAAGGAAAATATCTTATCAGTAAAACCATCTATGTGCCACAAGCGGTAAGGATTATCGGCTATGGTAAAAATCGCCCGCAGATCATTTTGCAGAAAAACGCTCCGGGCTTTCAAAGCGAGTATCCATCCGATAAAGGGAAAGCCAGGTATATGTTTTGGTTTACAAGCAGCATTCCTCAACCGGACAGGAATATTCCGGATGCAGGCGCCGGTACGTTTTACAGCGCCCTTTCGAATGTTGATATAAAAATAGAAAACGGCAATCCGTCGGCGGTGGCGTTGCGTACACACTATGCGCAGCACAGTTTTATTTCGCATGTTGATATTCATATTGGCGATGGTAAGGCCGGCATGTTTGATGTGGGAAATGAAATGGAAGATGTGCGTTTTTTTGGCGGTACTTACGGTATTTATACTACAAAACCTTCGCCAGGCTGGCAGTTTATGATGACGGATATATATTTTGAAGGACAGCGAAAAGCCGCTATTAAAACACAAGAGGCCGGATTAACCATAGTGCGCTTAAGTGTAAAAAATGTGCCCACTGTTATTGATGTCGATTCAAACTACAATGAAAAAATATTTATTGAAGATGGCATTTTCGATAATGTGAGCGGCCCCGCTTTTATTATAAGCAATGAAGGGAACGCTTTTACACAAGTGAATATTCGCAATGTGCTTTGCAGGCAAGTGCCTGTTTGGTCCCGGCTTAGGCAAAGCAGGCAGCAAACAATCGCGCAATCGAATATATACCGTGTAAATAATTTTTGTTACGGTTGGCAAATGAGTGATATTGGTAAAGATGCTGTATGCGCAACCGTAATGGATCTTGTGGCGGAGCAAAAATTTTCAACTGTCTTTGCATCTTCGCTTCCGGAGTTGCCGCCTATGCAGAGCTGGAAGAATTTGAAAAGCCTTGGTGCAAAAGGCGATGGCGTAACTGATGATACCAAAGCTATTCAGCAGGCCATTAACCAATATCCGAATATATATGTTCCGCAAGGCTGGTATAAAGTGACTTCTCCTATTTATATGAAGCCTAATACCGCTTTGATCGGACTTCACCCAATGGCTACGCAATTTTTTATAGATGATAATACGGAAGCATTTGGTGGTTTTGGCGGACCTCAACCTATTATAGAAGCACCAAAAGATGGCCTGAATATTTTGATCGGCATAGGATTGAATACCGGCGCTTACAATAACAGGGCGGTGGCTTGCAAATGGATGGCAGGGCAAAATTCCTATATGAATGATGTGAAATTTATTGGCGGTCATGGAACCATGTCCCATCCTGATCCTTCCGCGAATACAGAGCGACAACAGCGCAGGCAGGGCGGCTATACTCCGTCGCGAATATTGCCCGGTATGGATGCGGCGTGGGATACACAATATTGGAGCCTTTGGATAACGGATGGCGGTGGTGGAACTTTTAAAAACATTTGGACAGCGAATACTTTTTCAACTTCGGGTATTTATGTTTCCAATACTTCAACACCATCGCGGATATATGCTATGTCGGTAGAGCATCATGTGCGCAACGAAGTGCGTTTTAAAAATGTATCTAACTGGAAAGTATATGCGCTGCAATTGGAAGAGGAAAGCCGTGAAAGCTCGCTGGCGTTGCCAATGGAGTTGGAGAACTGCGAAAATATGGTGTTTGCGAATTTGTATATGTTTCGTGTAATTCGCGTTAATACACCGTTTCCATACTCAATTCGTACATGGAGCTGCAAGAATATTGAATTGTTGAATGTGCATAATTACAGTCAAACAAAATATACCACAACAATTCCTGTGTATGATATTAACTCGAATACAGAAGTAAGGCCGTGGGAATTTGCACGCTTGCACATTACCGGAAATGCAGCGAAAAAGCCATTGATCACTACTCAAAAAAATAATGTACAGCAACTGGTAACCGGTTTTGAATTTGCTGACGGTATTTGCAGCGATAGTAAAGGCAATATTTATTTTAGCGAAACACGCCAGAAAAAAGTATATAAGTGGTCGCCGGAAACACAAGCGCTTAGCATGATCGCGGATTTTCCTTGGGAGCCGCTATCATTGGCATGCGATAAAAATGATCGCTTATTAGTGGTGTTTAAATACGTGCCGCGAACCGGTTATTTGAAAGAAGGAAAGCCTGAATTGTTTCCAACGCCTGAAGATGCGTCCGGCACTTCGTTTAGCGGTTGGGGAAATTCAGGATATGCAGTATGGGTGTATTCAATTGATCCGGAGCAGCCCGAAAATTCTATTCAATTACTGAAAAAAACCGCGATGACCGGTGTGAAGAATATTCACAAAGTATTGTATCCTGCTAACAGGTGGCGCGATTTTCATGACTTTAATAAGGTAGTGCTTAATAAGCCAACAGAGGCCTTTGTTGCTTTAGATGGCGTAACTTTTATACCGGTTGTGTATGATCTTGCACGTTCCAATTCATTAATAGAAGCCGTGCCTGGCAATACTATTTATGCTACAGATGAATACGATAAAAGAACTATACGGTTACGTGTAAACGAAGATAGTTTTTTAAGTGATCCGGAATATTTTGTAGAGCGTGGGGAGTATAATTGTGCAACTGATAATTCGGGAAATATTTACATAGCAGACGGGCAAGTGTATGTGTACAATGCTGCCGGCAAGCAAACGGGAATTATCGAAGTTCCCGAAAGGCCCGTTACCATTTGCTTTGGCGCAAGCGATAAGAAAACGTTATATATTACCACCCGTTCCTCTTTGTATAGTGCAAGGTTGGAATAGGTTAGCAAGACTGCATCGCGTGTTGAATAGAATTACAAAAGTACAAGTGAGTGACACAACGATGTTGATAGTAGCACAACTGTTGATAACAAAAAAAAGTACGCTCTAATTGTTATGAAACTGTGTAAATAGGTTTAGATTTTTTTTGAAGTCGGCGGTGAAGCCCTGATGGAGCTTTGCTTGCGACGCTCCGTTCAGAAGTTGTAATTCTGTTGAGCTATTAAATGAACAGCAGTTTTCCAAATAGCAATTATTTTTTTACATCATATTGATTTCATTATGTCGAACAAAAACTTCAAACAACAATTTTTTCTAAAGGTTGCGTTTGCGATTTTACTGGTATCCTTTTCATTTACCGGGAAAAGCCAGGGCTTCTTAAAGGCGGAAGGACAGCGGATTGTAAATGGAAATGGTGAAAATGTGTTGCTTCGCGGCATTGGGCTTGGCGGCTGGATGCTGCAGGAAGGTTATATGCTTCGTGTTAGCGGCGAGGGAATGCAATACCGGATTCGTGAAAGAATTGAAGAACTGATTGGACCAAAACAAACACAGGAGTTTTATGATATGTGGCTTGCTAATCACACACGTAAAATTGATATTGATTCCATGAAAGCATGGGGCTTTAATTCTGTAAGGCTGCCTATGCATTACAACTTATATACTTTGCCGATAGAACAAGAACCCGTAAAAGGAGAGAATACCTGGCTGCAAAAAGGATTTGCCATGACGGATAGTTTGCTTGCATGGTGCAAAGCCAACCAAATGTATTTGATACTCGACTTACATGCGGCTCCCGGCGGGCAGGGAAGTGATTTGAATATATCTGACAGGGATCCATCAAAGCCTTCACTTTGGGAAAGTGAAGACAATAAACAAAAAATGATTATGCTATGGAAGAAACTGGCGGAGCGTTATGTAAATGAACCATGGATTGGCGGTTATGATATAATTAACGAACCAAACTGGGGTTTCGAAGATCTTGCCAATGATAAAAACGGCTTGAAAGAAAAAAAGAATGAGCCGTTGAAAAAACTGATGGTAGATATTACTAAAGCCATTCGCGAAGTGGATAAAAACCATCTTATCATTATAGAGGGAAATGGTTGGGGAAATAATTACAACGGCATATTGCCCACTTGGGATCCTAATATGGCACTGAGTTTTCACAAGTATTGGAACTATAACGATCAGGGATCTATTAAGCATATAATTGATTTCAGGCAAAAATATAATGTGCCGGTTTGGCTTGGCGAAACAGGTGAAAATTCAAATGTGTGGTTTACACAGGCTATAGAACTGCTGGAAAAAAACAATATTGGCTGGGCATGGTGGCCGTTAAAAAAACTCGGTTTTAATAATCCGCTTGAAGTACCGGTAAACCTGAATTATTTGCAAGTGCTGGATTATTGGAGCGGTAAAGGTAAAAAGCCCAATGAAAGCAATGCTTATAGTGGATTAATGGAACTGGCAACATATCTAAAACTTGAAAACAATATTATTCATCACGATGTGATTGATGCCATGATTCGTCAGCCGCATAGCCTGGAAGTAAAACCGTATAAACCGAATTTGATTAAGGCCAATGCTGTTTTGAACGCGGTAGATTATGATTTGGGAAGAAATGGATTTGCTTACTTAGATAATGATACAGCCGATTATCATGTTTCAGGAAAGCGTGGTGTGGGCAACCGTGGACGTGTATACAGGAATGATGGCGTGGATATAAGAGTGGATTCTTCACGGTACAATAGCTATTATGTTAGCGATATGGAAAACGGTGAGTGGTTACAATATACAGTGAATGTAACAAAGAGTGGTACTTATAAGTTGCTTTGCAAGGTTTCTTCAATAAGCGACACAGCTCAATTGAATATAACGGTAATGAATAGTGGAAAAGTATATAATGTAACAATTCCCAATACCGGCGGCCGCACTAATTGGAAGGTGGTGGAAGTGCCAAACGTTTCACTTAAATCTGGAATGCAGGTGTTAAGAATAAACGTTATAAAAGGTGGAGGAAATCTGTTGGATTTGAGATTTGAAATTTGAGATGGGTTTAGTGAAATAGAGGTTAATAATCAGAGGTCAGAGGGCAGTAAGCAGTTGGCAGTAGAGAAAACAGATGTCAGAAGAAATTGTTAACCACAAGGTTCACCAAGAAAGCACAAGGCACACAAGAGTTGGTAACAATTCAGCCTCTCCTTGTGGCCCTTGTGCCTCCATCGTACCCCTTGTGGTTATCTGACTTTTGTCCCAAAAAAAAGTCCTCAAGATAATTCATGAGGACTTTTACTATTTTTTAATTAAACGACTATTTGCCTTTATTTTTTTCTGCTTCATATTTTGCATAATCATCCTGGCTTAACACTTGTCCGGAGATTTCCAATTCCAAAGGCTGATCAACTCCTGCCACTTTCACATATATTGTCTTTTTGAATGGGCCGGAAGCAGCAGAGTTAAAACCTGCCTTTACAATATCAGTTTTACCTTTAGCCACGGGTTTTTCCGGTTTTACCGGAGTGGTACAACCACAGGTTGCAATTGCAGACTCGATTACAACCGGTTGTGACGATATGTTCTTAAAAGCAAAGTCGTAAGTTACAGGAACGCCTTGCTTAATTTTTCCGAAATCATGTTTTGTTTCGGTAAACTTCACAAAATCAGTTGCTTTTTTTACCGCCGGAGTATTTTGGGCAAAGGCAAGTACACTAAATAAAAGGGAGAAAACAGATAGAAAAGCTATTTTTTTCATGTGTATTGATTTTTATTGTTTTAATAATTGTATAGAGCTGTTTACGGGTGCTGATGTAACAGGAGCTTTGGTAACGTCGCCTTTAATAACGATGCTTTTGGTTTTGTTGCCATTATAGTGAATGGTTACGGTTTTTTCGAATGGTCCTTCAGCGGCGGAATTGTAACCAACAGTTATTTTGGCAGAATTATTGGGCGCTACGGGATCTTTTTTCCATACCGGGGTGGTACATCCGCAGGTGGCATGCACCTGATCAAGACGTAAGGAATCAGTTCCGGAGTTGGTAAAAAAGAAATCGTGGGTTACAGGTCTTCCTTGGGGAATTTTACCAAAATCGTAGCTTTTTTCTGCCAGTATTAATGCATCTTGTTGCTTATCACTGTTTTGTGAAAAAGAAAACAGTGCGCAACCCATTAAAAAACAGCTTAGGAAAATTTTTTTCATCGTGAATTTGATTGAAAAACTCAAATCAGGTTTAACAGACTACAAAAATATAAATTGTTAATGTTAATAAAGAAATTTTTGGGTTTTAAAACAGGTTATTAACAAAGCAATTATACTTTCAGTTGTTAGTTTTTGGTTAAGAAAATCATTTTACATTTGTTGCATGGAAAACATGATACAAAATGATGCGATTACTGATGATCAATTGTCATTTGATTCTTTTCGGAACCAGGTGTTAAATGACTATCGCATTGCTTTTGAAAGCCGCGAAGCCAGCTTACTTGGACGCAAAGAGGTACTTACCGGCAAGGCTAAGTTTGGGATATTTGGAGACGGAAAGGAAGTGCCCCAGGTTGCATTGTCGAGGTTCTTCAAATCCGGCGACTTTTATTCCGGTTATTACCGCGACCAAACTATTGCTTTTGCTACTGGCAGCGCCACTGTTCAGGAATTTTTTGCGCAATTATATGCAGACCCCGACAGAAATAATGATCCGCATAGCGCGGGACGCCAAATGAATTCGCATTTTGCTACTCCTTTTGTAGATGAAAATGGAAATATTCTTGACCTTGTAAACCACAAAAACCTGGCTGCCGGTATGGCCCCCACAGCAGGTCAAATGCCAAAATCATTAGGTTTGGCATATGCTTCCAAGGCTTTCAGGGAAATTGAAATTCTGAAAGAATTTAAGGATCTGTCAACCAATGGTAATGAAGTATGCTTTTGCACAATTGGCGACGCTTCTACCAGTGAAGGTCATTTTTGGGAAACTGTGAACGCCGCCGGCGTTTTGCAGGTGCCGCTTGCCATTTTTGTATGGGATGATGGCTATGGCATTTCAGTTCCTACAAAATTTCAAACTACTAAAGGTTCCATTTCTGCCGCGTTAAAGGGTTTTCAAAAAAGAGAAGGAACCAATGGATTTGATATTTATAAAGTAAAAGCGTGGGATTATGCCGGTATGTGCGAAACATTTGAAGCAGGAATTCAAAAAATGCGGGAAACGCATGTCCCGGCAGTATTTCATGTGGAAGATGTAACGCAGCCACAGGGGCATTCAACTTCGGGTAGTCATGAACGTTACAAATCAAACGAAAGGCTTGCCTGGGAGCGTGAGTGGGATTGCCTCAAAAAAATGAAAGAATGGATTGTGGAAAACGCGCTGGCCAGTGAAGAAGAAATGGCTGAAATTGAAATAAAAGCCAAAGAGTTTGTGAAGCAAAGCAAAACCACTGCCTGGGAAAATTATATTAATCCAATAAAGCAACAGGTCACTAAGGTAACCGCTTTATTAAGCGATCTGGCTTTTGCTTTACCCGAAAAATCAAACGCCATCAACACCATTTCGCAGGTGTTATCAGCCAAACGCGATCCCGGCCGTAAAGACGTGATGCGTGCTTTGCATAGTGCGCTGTTAATTCAAGCCGACAAGCAAAAACTACAAGCTGTTCAAAATTATTATAACGAATTGGTGGCATTAAATAAGTCGCTTTATAATTCTTACTTATACCATACCGGGCCGGGCAGTGTAATGCATGTGAAGGAAGTAAAACCTTCTTATAATGAGCATGCCACTGTATTAAACGGCTATGAGGTTTTGAACAGGTATTTTGAAGCACTGTTCACCAGTAATCCAAAAGTGTTGGCCTTTGGTGAAGATGTTGGAAAGATCGGTGATGTAAACCAGGGTTTTGCAGGATTACAGGCAAAGTTCAGCGACAAAAGAATTTTTGATACCGGTATTCGCGAGCTTACAATCATAGGGCAGGGTATAGGCTTGGCCATGCGCGGTTTGCGGCCCATAGCCGAAATTCAATACCTTGATTATGTACTATATGGTTTGCAGCCATTGAGCGATGATTTGGCCACCATTCATTACAGAACAGCCGGCAGGCAAAGCGCGCCGTTAATTGTACGTACACGCGGCCACAGGCTGGAAGGCATCTGGCACAGCGGTTCGCCCATGGGAATGCTTGTCAATTCGTTGAGAGGTGTGCATGTGTGTGTGCCGCGCAATATGGTGCAGGCAGCAGGCATGTATAACACTTTATTAAAAGGAATAGATCCGGCAATAGTAATTGAAAGTCTTAATGGATATCGTTTAAAGGAACAGTTACCCGAAAACTTACTTGAATTTACAGTGCCTTTGGGCATACCCGAAACACTGAGGAACGGTACAGATATTACTATTGTATCTTATGGTTCCGTATTGCGCATTATCCAGGAAGCTGCCGAAATATTGGCTGCACAAAATATTAGTTGCGAGGTAATAGATGTGCAAACGCTTTTGCCGTTTGATATTCATTCAAGCATTGTTGAGTCGCTTAAAAAAACAAACCGCATTGTGTTTGTGGATGAAGATGTGCCCGGAGGTGCGGCGGCATATATGTTCAATATAGTAATGGAAAAACAAGGCGGCTATAAATGGCTGGATGTGGCACCCAGAACTATCACTTCAAAAGCACACAGGCCCGCGTATGCCAGTGATGGCGATTATTTCAGCAAGCCCAATGTGGAAGATATTGTAAGTGTAATAATGGAAATGATGAGAGAATAGTAAGTTATATTATTGTTCATTTATTTTTTGTGGGACCGGCGGTAGTGCTACTATTAAGCATCGTTGTGTCACTCACTTGTACGGCAGTAATGCTACTGAGCAAGTTATGAGTTATGAGTTATGAGTTTTGAGTTTTGAGTGCTTTTGTTTTGGCTTGTAATCAGTGTATAAAGCATTCTCAATTCTCCATTTGTTCACGCTCTGCAAGGCTTGTAGCCTTGCAGCACTATACTGTTGCTTGTAGCAACATCCAAGGTTTCAATTATTGCTGAGAATGTTGTCAGAATTTGGATTCGCTGGATTAAGGGATTTATGGATTAGAGGTTTTAAATTGAGCAGGAAAACAACATCCATCAATCCAATAATCTGACAAATCCAAATTCAGACAATTATAGAAAGCGTTCCCGTCACGGTCATTTCGAGCCCGCTTATTTTCAAAATATTTGTGATTATGCGCTAAGCCTCACCTAAGACAACCGGGCGAGAAATCTCAATGAATTGTCACTACACTAGCGCGGGCCTCGCGGCCCGTGCTTAGCCGTTACTTATTTTACCTGATAATACCATTTGAATTAATAAAGCACTTGTTAATGCTGGTCAAGTAACGTATGGGCACAGGTCAGGAGACCTGCGCCAGAAGCGAGCGGGGTGGTTGCTGGTTACAAGTTTCAGGATACAAGTTTCAGGTTGCCGTTTGCCGGTAATTACAGTGCCGGCAAACGCTACATTATTCAAGTTGGTAGAAATTGTTACAGGTTCCTGGCGCTTGCTACCAGTGACCTGTGACTTGCGACAACGTATGCAGGTGTTTCAGTTTTTCTGCTCTTACAGGTGTTCGGGAGTTGCCGTTGTTGTGTGTGTAGGGCGGCATTGCGCGGAGGCACACCAACAACCAATGAGGGTTTTCGACAGTAAACCCACCGCTCAATAGCATTCCTACCGATGAACGTAATGCGACGCAACGATGCTTAACCGGAGTTACAAATGTTGGTAACAAGAAAATAAAAATGTTGGTGAGAGAAGTCAGAAATCAGTAGTCTGATATCAGAGGTAAGTTGACACTGACTCTCTCTGCTGCCCACTGCCCGCTGCCAACTGTTTACTGCCTACCTCTAAAAATGGCTATTCGCATCTTTTTTAATAACTTTTATTTTATTTAATGTAATTTCATACCTTTGCACTCCTGTTTCTACAGGCAAATTAGCTAATTTAGGTTATATGATGGCCATATATTTTGTATAACTTATTGATTAATAGTGTTTGAGAATATAAAATATTCTCAGTGGGTCTTTTGTCTATAGGCGATTAAAAATCTTTAAAACCGGTTTAATTATACATATGTCTTCAACAAAAATGAACAACAGGATTAATTTTGCAAAAATTAAAAACATTGCAGAAACTCCTGACCTGCTCGAAGTACAGATTCAATCTTTTAAAGACTTCTTCCAGTTAGAAACAACTCCCGACAAAAGAAATATTGAGGGCTTGTTCCGCGTGTTCAGGGAAAATTTCCCCATCACCGATACCCGCAACATTTTCGTGCTGGAGTTCCTGGATTATTTCATTGATCCTCCCCGTTACACTATTGAAGAGTGTATGGAGCGTGGATTAACTTACGCTGTTCCATTAAAAGCAAAGCTTCGCCTGAGCTGTAATGATGAAGAGCACGTAGATTTCCAAACCATCGTTCAGGATGTGTTCCTTGGAAACATTCCTTACATGACTCCTCGCGGTACATTTGTTATCAATGGCGCGGAGCGTGTGGTAGTATCTCAATTGCACCGTTCTCCGGGTGTATTTTTTGGTCAGTCTGTTCACCCGAACGGTACCAAGATTTATTCCGCAAGGGTAATTCCTTTCAAAGGTGCCTGGATGGAGTTTGCAACTGACATCAACAACGTGATGTATGCTTACATCGACCGTAAGAAAAAATTCCCGGTAACAACTTTATTGCGTTCTATTGGTTTCGAAACCGATAAGGACATACTTGAGTTGTTCGGTATGGCCGATGAGGTAAAATGCGAGAAAAAAGAACTTGATAAATATATTGGTAAAAAATTGGCTGCCCGTGTATTAAGAACATGGGTAGAAGATTTTGTGGATGAGGATACCGGTGAGGTGGTTTCTATTGAGCGTAACGAAATTGTGTTGGAGCGAGATACAATTCTTGATGAAGAAGCCGCTGAAATGGTGGTGGATATGGGCGTTAAAAGCGTGTTCCTGCAAAGAGAAGATGTTGGCGGCGACTATGCGATCATCTACAACACATTAAATAAAGATACTTCCAACTCTGAGTTGGAAGCGGTTCAGCACATCTACCGCCAATTGCGCGGTGCAGATGCTCCGGATAACGAAACAGCACGTGGTATCATTGACAAATTGTTCTTCAGCGATAAACGTTATGATCTTGGAGAAGTGGGCCGTTACAAAATCAACCGCAAGCTGAATTTGAACTATCCGCTTGAAAAGAAAGTATTAACTAAAGAAGATATCATCGAGATCATCAAATACCTGGTTCGCCTTACCAACGCGAAAGCAGATATTGACGATATCGATCACCTGAGCAACCGTCGCGTACGTACTGTGGGCGAGCAGTTGTATGCTCAATTTGGCGTGGGACTTGCACGTATGGCACGTACCATTCGTGAAAGAATGAACGTTCGCGACAATGAGGTGTTCACT
The DNA here is from genome assembly GCA_031553495.1 of Flavihumibacter sp. Taxonomy (GTDB): domain Bacteria; phylum Bacteroidota; class Bacteroidia; order Chitinophagales; family Chitinophagaceae; genus Pinibacter. The sequence continues at coordinate 56,326 of JAVBLN010000056.1, read as the reverse complement.
CCCGTTGATTTGATCAATGCAAGAACACTTTCTTCCGTGATCAACTCATTCTTTGGTACTTCTCAACTGTCTCAGTTCCTCGACCAAACCAACCCTCTGTCTGAAATTACACACAAACGCCGTATTTCCGCGTTAGGGCCGGGAGGTTTGAGCCGTGAGCGTGCGGGCTTTGAGGTTCGTGACGTACACTATTCTCACTATGGTCGTCTTTGTACCATTGAAACGCCGGAAGGTCCGAATATCGGATTGATCTCTACATTGTGCGTACATGCTAAGATCAACGAAATGGGCTTTATTGAAACGCCGTATCGTAAAGTGCACGATGGTAAAGTGGATATGAAAGAATTGACTTACCTGAGCGCAGAAGAAGAAGATTTTGCTAAGATCGCGCAGGCAAATACTCCGCTTACAGATAAAGGAGAGTTTGCCGAAGATAAGATCATCAGCCGCGAAACAGGTGACTTTCCTATTTTGGAAAGAAATGAGGTGGAATATATGGACGTTGCGCCAAACCAGATTGTAGGTTTGAGTGCTTCATTGATTCCATTCCTGGAGCATGATGATGCCAACCGTGCGCTGATGGGATCGAACATGCAACGCCAGGCGGTTCCATTAATTAACGCTCAAGTACCTATTGTTGGTACCGGCCTGGAAGGCAAAGCTGCACGTGACGCACGTACGCAGATCATGGCTGAAGGAAACGGTATTGTTGAGTTCGTAGATTCTAATGAAATACATGTTCGTTACGATAGAAGCGAGGCTCAAAAACTGGTAAGCTTTGAAGAAGATCTGAAAATATACAAACTCACCAAATTTATCAAAACCAACCAGGAAACATCCATCACTTTGCGTCCGGCTGTAAAAAAAGGACAAGAAGTAAAAGAAGGAGACTTCCTTACGGAGGGTTATGCGGTAAGAGATGGTGAGCTGGCGCTTGGCCGTAACCTGAAAGTGGCGTTCATGCCATGGAAAGGTTACAACTTTGAAGATGCGATCGTGATAAATGAAAAGGTTGCACGTGAAGACTGGTTTACTTCCATTCACATTTCAGAATATGAACTGGAAGTACGTGATACTAAACTGGGTGAAGAGGAGTTGACTCCGGATATCCCTAACGTATCGGAAGAAGCAACTAAAGATCTTGATGAGAATGGTATTATCCGCATTGGCGCCCAGGTAAAAGAAGGCGATATTCTTATTGGTAAGATCACTCCGAAAGGAGAAAGCGATCCTACTCCTGAGGAAAAACTGTTGCGTGCGATATTTGGAGATAAAGCCGGAGACGCGAAAGATGCCTCATTGAAAGCGCCAAACGGCGTGGAAGGTGTGGTTATAGACAAGAAGCTTTTCCAACGTGCCAAAAAAGATAAGAATACAAAAGTTCGTGAAAAAGCCACTATTGAAAAAATAGAGAAAATACACGAGAAGAATGAGTCTGATCTGTTGGAAGTGTTGTTGAGCAAATTGCAGGTTTTATTGAGAGATAAGGTTTCAACAGGTGTTAGCAACAATTTTGGTGAAGTGCAAATTGGTAAGGGAGCTAAGTTTACAGCTAAAAACCTTGCCGGTCTCGATTACCTGAACATTAACCCGCTGGGTTGGACAGGTGAAGCTGATACTGATAACCAGATCAACATTTTGCTGCACAACTATAACATCAAGTACAACGAAGAACTTGGACGTTATAAGAGGGAGAAATTCAATGTGTCGATTGGTGACGAATTACCAGCCGGTGTATTGAAACTGGCTAAAGTTTACCTTGCTGTAAAACGTAAGTTGAAAGTGGGTGATAAAATGGCCGGTCGTCACGGTAATAAAGGTATTGTTGCGAAAATTGTGCGCCAGGAAGATATGCCTTACCTGGAAGATGGAACGCCTGTTGACATCGTATTGAATCCGTTGGGTGTACCAAGCCGTATGAACCTCGGACAGATCTACGAAACTGTACTCGGATGGTGCGGCGAGAAATTGGGTGTGAAATTCGCCACTCCGATCTTTGATGGAGCTACAACCGACGAGATCGCTGAATATTGCCAGCAAGCAAGTATTCCGATGATGGGGCACACATACCTGCACGATGGTGAAACCGGTGAACGCATGCACCAAAAAGCTACAGTGGGTATCATTTATATGATCAAACTGCACCACATGGTGGATGATAAAATGCACGCACGTTCTATTGGGCCATACAGCTTAATTACACAACAACCTTTGGGTGGTAAAGCTCAGTTTGGTGGTCAGCGTTTTGGTGAGATGGAGGTATGGGCGCTGGAAGCTTATGGCGCATCCAACATTCTGCAGGAGTTGTTGACTATTAAATCTGATGATATTGTAGGCCGTGCGAAAACTTATGAAGCCATCGTGAAAGGCGACAATATTCCAAGAGCAGGTGTTCCTGAATCATTCAATGTATTGGTACATGAGTTGAGAGGTTTAGGTTTGGATCTGAAATTTGAATAAGATCATTTCAAATAAATGCAAAAGCCGCAGCGTAAGTTGCGGCTTTTTTTATTTGCGCCTTGAGCAGTGCCGGATAGTAATTTGAAATCTGAAATTTGAGATTTGAAATGCTGATGGTTGAGTTTGGTTCATAGTTTTCAACCATGCTTACAATTATTGAATTTAATTTCTCACGCTCTACGCTCTGCAAGGCTACAAGCCTTGCAGAGCGTGAAAATTAGTTGAAATTTGAAAATTGAAATTTGAAAGTGCAGTATGCATGAGTCACTGAAAACGATTAGAGATGAAAGTTGAAAAGAATTGTTGAGACTACGAATATTCGCCTAGTGCGCGGAGCTCCCTTCTCCTTTGGAGAAGGGCCGGGGATGAGGCAGCTCAATAGCATTCCTACCGTATAAGTGAGTGACACAACGATGCTTAATAGTAGCACTACCGCCGGTTTACAAAAAACTCTTTGTGCATTTTTTGCCACGTAAGTGTATTAACCAGGTTAGCTTTTAAGGCATATTTTTATTATGAGCCGGGCGGTATTGCTACTATTGAACTTTCGTTGCGTCGCACTCTTCAACGGTTTGATCGCTATTGGGCATTATGCAGCAAGGTTAGGACAATTCATTGTGTTACATGCATAATACATTATATACTCAGCTTATTATCTCCGGCTTTGAGCGGATATATTTTGCCTTTCCAAACAAATGTGCCTGTTGTTTTTTCCGGCAGGTTAATGGTAAAGTTCCATTTGTTTTGACGTAGTTGATAGTTCACCGTGATCTTTCCATAAGGGTGATACATTTGTCCGCCTAAATCGGTCATCTTTCCGGGATGCGGTTCAATCCTGATCTTTCTAAATCCCGGTGCACCACTATCAATGCCCAAAACGGTTCTGAAAAATTCAATATTAGGACTGCTTCCCCATGCATGGCAATCAGATCTTGTAAACTCCACATTTGAATCTTCCGTCCATGTGGTAAGTCCCCATTCAATATTTTTACGCCATATGCCCAGCCAGTTTACATAATCATTACCCAAGCCCGCTTTTATCAATGCCTGGTGTAAATAATATTTGAAATAGATGGTGCATTGTGTAAGCGAATTGTCTGAAAGCATTTGTTTTCCTACTTTCTGCATGTCTTGTTTGCTCAGCATTCCGGTAAGAATCGCAAGCGAGTTGGCATGTTGAGAAAAAGAATTTTTTTCTTTGGTATCCGCATACAATCCCTTTTCGGGGCTCCAGTATTTATTTTGGATAGTACGCTTAAGTTGCTGCGCTTTTTGAAGATAAACATCCGCATAATGTTTAACACCCAGTTTTCGCTCCAGGGTTTCGGCCCACTGGTAAGCCATTAAAAGTTGCAGATCCAAAATGGAAGAGTTGCCATCAGAGCCTTTCGGAGGCGCCCCCACGAACCAGTTGCCGCTTCCGCTTGCCCAGTCAACAAAAGTCCAGTAAGGAGTATTAATTAACGATCCGCCGGAATCCTGGTATTTGCCAAAAAATTTGAGAATAGCTCTTGCTCCAAGTAACTTATCTTCAATAAAAGCGTCTTCGCCTCTGTACATCCAGTAATCATGCAACATGCCAATATACCACAACGAAAACGTGGAAATAATTTGGGTGCTGCGTGTAGGGTAACGGCTGAATGTAACGCCGTCGGATATACGAGATTGGTCTATTAATTCTATAGCGTTGCGGGCCAGCCTGGTATCTGTACTGTTGTAGTAACTGATAATAGCCTGAACGCGTGTATCGCCAATGTATTGAAGCTGTTCATAATAAGGACAATCAAAATAAGTTTCCCAAGCGTTCAAGCGGGCTGTGCGCCAGCCTATTTCCAGTATTTTTTTTATCTCATCGTTATCAGTATAAAATTGTGAAGGCTCTTTAAAAGGATAGCCAGTAAAGGTTCCATAGATATCGTCGATAGTAAGCGGTTCGTCTTTGGTGTACACTTTTAATTGAATGTATCTGAAAGTACGAAAATTAAGGTTCGTGTATGACTGACCGTTAGTTCCATCAGAGATCAGGCTATCCTTACGCCCGGAAAAGATCATACCTTCCACATCATTGCGATTACCTTTTTTCGCGCCATACACAGTAAATTCTTTTACCAAAGCTTCCGCGTATCCTAAGGAAATAGCCGCATGGGCTCCTTTACTAAAATTTAGTGTTAAATATGCGTTGGTCAAAAAAGTTTGATCCAGCAGGAGCGTTGCCGTTGTATTTGCCGGAATGGTAATGGCGGTTTTTTGTGCCGGAAATGAAGCCGGCACTTGAATGCCGGTGGCTTTACGACAAGAAAGTATACGCTGGTATGTCATTTCCATCGGCGGCAGCTTATTGGGAACAAGCATCCATCCCAGTCCGTCGGAATTTCCTTTGGGCTGGCAACCAAAAAGTTTTGCCGCTGCCGGCCATGTTTTATCATCAAAAGAAGCCAGCATCCAGCCGTTGATGGTTTTGGTTCTGTCAACCAGTTCTCCTGTACTGGCGGCAAAAAAACCGGGAAGCGGCTTGTAAGCATTATCGCGGGTGCATTTCCAGGATTCATTGGTATTAAGTATTTCTTCTGCAGGTGTATTGCCCTGCATCATAAAAGCCGTGCGAACGCTTATCTGTGCTTCAGGTCTGTAAAGCCCTTCATTCCACACAATAGCGGTCACAGTGTTCTTTCCCGAAACAAGGAAAGGCGAGAGATCCACCGTTTCGTAATTCCAGTGATATTGATCGCACCTGGCAGGTCCAAGTGAAACCAATGTGCCATTTACAAATAGTTTGTAACGGTTATCCGCGGAAACATGCACTACAAATTTGCCGGGTTTGGTAGTTAGGTCAATCGTTTTTCGGAAATAGTAAACACCGTATATGTTTTCTGTTTCACCCGGCATGGCGATCCAATTGGCTTGCCAGGCGGCAGGCGCCGGATCTGAAAAGTGCTTTGCAAATACGTTTTTGCAGGGGAAGAAAGAGAAAATTGTAATGATGAGCGCAAATAGGATTTTCATTTTTTTCTGTTTATTGTAAGGATTAGTTGCGAAAGGTAAATACTAAGGTATTAAAGTTAAGATTTTTAACTGTCTTGTACTGTCGGGCGCAAGGCAAGCGGCAATATTTTTTTGTGCCGGCAGTAGTTTTTCATGGCATCATCGTTGTGTCACTCACTTGTGCGGTAGGAATGCTATGGAGCGGCCTCATCCCCGGCCCTTCTCCCAAGAGAAGGGAGCCCGGCGCACAAAACGGATATTTGAGAATGCAATAATTTTTCACCTTTCATTTATAACCGTTTTCAGCATACACTTTCACCTTTCAATTTTCAACTAATTCCTAACTTGCAGGCCATGACAAAGTTGTTTTTAAAAAGAAAAATTAGCCGCAGAATTGAAAGCGGTCATCCATGGATTTTTGGGAATGAGGTAAATAAAATTGACGGAGAAGTGAATGGCGGCGACATTGTAGAAGTGTTTTCACATGATGAAAAATTTGTGGGCAGAGGGTATATAAATCCGAAATCGCAGATACTGGTGAGATTGCTTACACGCGATAAGAAAGAAGAAATTAACGAAGAGTTTTTTCATAAGCGTTTGTTGCAGGCCTGGCAATACAAAAAACAAATGGGGTATGCCGAAAACTGCCGGTTGATATTTGGCGAGGCCGATTTTATTCCGGCGTTAATTATTGATAAGTTCAACGACTACTTTGTGTTGCAAACACTCGCTTTAGGCATTGATGTTTGGAAACCTGCTATTGTAAAGGCTTTACAGAAAATCTTTCAGCCAAAAGGAATATACGAACGCAACGATGTGCCGGTGCGGGAATTGGAAGGATTGCCTCAACATAAAGGTTTTCTGTCTGCTCCGTTTGATACGAAAATTATCATCAATGAAAACGGACTTAAGTTTTATGTTGATTTGGAGAATGGCCAAAAAACCGGCTATTTTCTTGATCAGCAGGATAACCGCCGCGCCATTCAACATATAGTAAAAGGAGCGGATGTGCTGGGCGCATTTACTTATACCGGCACATTTGAAATACATGCGGCGCATTATGGCGCTAAATCTGTGCTGGGATTGGATATTTCTGCGCAGGCGGTAGAACAGGCAAACCAAAATGCGCAGCTAAACAGTTTGGAAAACATTGTGCATTTTGAAGCTATGAATGCCTTTGATGTTCTAAAGCAATGGGCTAAGGAAGGAAAACAATTTGATGTTGTAATGCTTGATCCGCCTGCTTTTACAAAAAGCAGGGAGAATATACAAAAAGCCATAACAGGTTATAAGGAAATTAATTTAAGAGGAATGAAACTAGTAAAACCGGGTGGTTTCCTGGTTACTTCTTCATGTACTAATTTGGTGCAACCCGACATGTTCCTCGACATTATTGCTATGGCCGCCAAAGATGCAAGGCGCACGCTTCGGCAGGTTACATACAATGCTCAAAGCGCGGATCATCCAATTATATGGGGATGGGAAAATACTCATTACCTGAAGTTTTTGATTGTGCAGGTTTTGTGATGTTTTTGAATTTTGATTTGAGACAATGACGATTTCAAATTTTTCACTTAAATTTTCTTATTCACGGGTATACATGCTCGAAATAGCGAATGAGATCATCACTATCCGAAGTCGCGTGCTCTGTAAGGCTTGTAGCTTTGCAGCACTATACTGTTGCTTACAGCAACATTCAAGCTATTTCAACGGCATTTTATGTGCTTTCTATAAACCGGTCTTTCAGCTCAGGTGTAGGAATCATACAGGTATCTTTTTTTCCAAACCATTTATAGCGGTTGACGGCAATGATAGAATAAATGAAGTCCCTGAGAAATTTTGGAATTACAAAAAAAAGTTTAGTCCAGCCATAACCGTCAAGTTGGGTTAATACTTTTAATGCCGCTGTTGACTTCGTGTATATATTTCCGTTATTAAGAAGTATGAAAGATTGAAATTCTTTACAGGCATCCAATTGAAAAGAAGATAAAATTTGTTGCCCGAAATCCGATTGTAATGAAGCGAATTGAAACAGTTTACGGCTGTCGTGTTTTATTACAAACTGAACAAAACCGTTACATAAATTACAGACGCCATCAAATAATATTACCGGCCGGTTACTCAAAATAAAAAAGTGGTTTAAGATGTACAGCAAATGTAATCTTAAACCACTTTTTTATTCGTCTCTTGATCTTAAATTATTTCAGGTTGTGGAACACTTTCTGAACGTCGTCATCCTGCTCCAGTTTGTCAACAAGTTTTAACACTTCCTGTGCATGCTCTTCATTTAGCTCAACTGTAACTGTAGGAATCCATTCCAGTTCGGAGCTTATGGGTGTTATGTTTTTGTCTTCCAGCGCTTTTTGAAGGTTTCCAAAATCGGTAAACGCGCAGCGCAATACCAGTACCTCTTCAGCGTTTTCGCCGGTGCCTTCCCCCATTTCTTCAAGGCCGGCATCAATTAAATCCAGCTCAAGTTCTTCGGGGTTTAGCCCTTGCGGATTCAGTTTAAATACTCCCATTTTTTTGAACTGAAAACTTACGCTTCCGCTATTGCCAAGAGAACCGTTGCCTTTATTGAAAATTGATTTAAGGTTGGCAACCGTGCGCACATGATTATCAGTAGCTGTTTCCACCAAAATGGCCACACCGTGCGGCGCATATCCTTCATACAGAATTTCGTCGTAGTTGCTGGTGTCTTTGCCCTGGGCTCTTTTAATTGCTGCTTCCACCCTGTCCTTAGGCATGTTTACCGATTTTGCATTCAACACGCAGCGGCGCAATGCGGGGTTGGTGGCAGGGTCAGGTCCGCCAGCTTTTACAGCTATGGCAATTTCTTTTCCTATGCGTGTAAATTGCTTCGCCATACGATCCCAGCGAGCAAACATGGTAGCCTTTCGTACCTCAAATATCCGTCCCATGGTAAAAAATTTATCTTTTAAAAAAGTTTTGCAAAATTAGGAGTTGATGGCTATCCGTCCAACTATTCCGTAAAGTCAAAGTTCAAAAAAAATCAAGTACAAATAATCCTTATTTAGTGGAAAGTTGAATAAATGGAGAATGGAGAGTTGAGAATTGAGAATGCTTTAATTACTGGTTGCATGTGAAAACAAAAGCACTCATCACTTATTACTCAAAACTCATAACTCGCCCAATAGCATTCCTGCCGTACAAGTGTGCGACGCAACGGCCGCTTAATAGCATTACTATAGCCCGGCTCACAATAAAAAAACATGAATGGCAAGTTGTATGAGAAAAGAAAGGATTTACAGATCAACATCAGTTTTTAAATGTTGTTAATCATGTAAATCCTGTTGCAAATATTAAAATCAATCAATTTTGGTCAGCTTCAAAATCGGAAGCTTTTGGCACAATATCGCCGGGGATCCGAAGTTTACTATGTTTTTTGCTATAGATGAAATAAACCAGCAAGCCCACCACCATCCATACAAAAGCTACTGTAAGTGTTTGTTTGTCAAGTGCCACTATCATTCCGCCACAAACTATAACTCCCAAAATGGGGACAGCAGGAACCAGCGGCGCTTTGAACGGACGTTTAATATCCGGTTCTTTTCTTCTTAAGATCCACACGCCGGCGCTTACCAGAACGAATGCAAACAACGTTCCGAATGAAGTAAGATCTCCTGCGACACTGCCCGGCACAAAGCCCGCGAATAGCCCCACAAATATGAATAAAATGAGATTGGCTTTATAAGGAGTTTTAAATTTCGGATGTAAATCGCCAAATACTTTGGGAATAAGCCCATCGTTGCTCATGGTATAAAAAATGCGGCTTTGCCCTAATAACATCACCAAAATAACCGAAGAAAAGCCTGCAAGAATGGCCACCGTTACACTTGTGCTGAGCCAACTATAGCCGTGCATATAAGTTTGAATGGCATATGCCACGGAGGCTTCTTTTCCCGCGGCTTTAAACTCCTGCCAGTTGGCCACGCCGGTAAGCACATGCCCGAAAAGAATGTATAAAACGGTGCAAACAACAAGCGAGCCAAGTATGCCTATGGGCATATCTCTTTTGGGATTTTTAGCTTCCTGGGCGGCAGTACTTACGGCATCAAAACCTATGAAAGCAAAAAACACGATGGCCGCGCCGCCAAGCAATCCGCCAAAACCATGTTTAAAAACACCTTCGTGGCCGGGAATATTATCGGGAATGAGGTATGGCGTGTGATTTTCGGGCTTAATAAATTGCCAGCCTATAATGATGAACAGCAATACGATGGCCACTTTTATGAACACAATAATTGCATTTACAAAAGCAGACTCCTGCGTGCCTTTTATAAGCAGTAAAGTAAGCAATAGCAATATGATCAATGCCGGAGCATTCATAATACCCCTATGAACTTCCACTAATCCTGCGAGGTGGGCGGGTAATACTTTAAACTGATCGTCGCTCAATAAAAGCAGGCCGTTTTTTATGCCTTTTGCGAAATCGGGGAAGGCGGTAGTTATTTGAGTAATAGCATCGCCCTGCACTTTATGCAGCGATTCAAAAGGCGAGTGGCACCATTCATACGGAATACTGCCTCCTAACAGATTGTTTAAATATTCACTCCATGCAATAGAAACGGTAGCCGCTCCCAGCGCATATTCCATAATAAGCGCCCAGCCTATGATCCATGCAATTAATTCGCCCATTGTAACATACGAATAGGCGTAGGCGCTTCCGGCAATAGGAATCATACTGGCAAATTCAGCATAACATAATCCTGCAAATGCGCATCCAATAGCAGCTATAATAAACGATACGGTAACAGCAGGCCCGGAAGCTTCCGCGGCGGCGGCGGCGGTTCTTACAAACAATCCCGCGCCAATAATGGCGCCAATACCAAGTGCTACAAGATTTCCTGCCCCAAGGGTACGTTTCAGTCCTTTCTCATTATCTTCTACCTGGGCAAGTAATTGGTTTATCGGTTTTTTTAAAAATAAACTCATACCGGCTATTTAATATTGGTTTTTTTATGGTAATAGATTGTTTTTTTGTAATGATAAAATAAAGAAATTTAATTCACATACGGTTTGTTTTGTTGTATGTTTTCAAACATTTTGTCATTTTCTTAAAATATGGTGCAACAAAATAAGCGATGGTATAAAAAATGAAAACCATTCCGTAAATCGGGGTTTTTTGCAAAAAATCAATTTCTTAGTCATATAATATTGTGCAATAATTTTTTGGGACCGGCGGTAGTGCTACTATTAAGCATCGTTGTGTCACTCACTTGTGCGGTAGGAATGCTATGGAGCCGCCTCATCCCCGGCCCTTCTCCAAAGGAGAAGGGAGCTCCGCGCACAAGGCGGATATTCGTAGTCTCAACAATTCTTTTCAACTTCCATCTCTAATCGTTTTCAGTGACTCATGCATACTGCGCTTTCAATTTTCAATTTTCAACTAATTTTCACGCTCTGCAAGGCTTGTAGCCTTGCAGCACTATACTGTTGCTTTTAGCAACATTCGGCAGGTGCTTCAATTTTCTGCCTTGCTGGTGATAAGTATTCCAACAACCTATGAGGTTCTTTAATAATTAAACCCACCGCTCAATAGTACTCCTACCGATGAACGTAATGCGACGCAACGATGTTTAACCGGAGTTACAAATGTTGGTAACAAGAAAATGTTGTTGGTGAAGCTATCGCTCAAGGCTAAGCACAACACCAACAACGGCGGATAAAAAACACCCGGAAGTAATGCAGCGCCTTGTATGGCAGAAATACTATTAAGTAAGTTGAAGTATATATGAGCAAATTTGATATTGTGAAAAGTATATTTAATGAAAAGGACCTAATTTTTTCATTTATTGAGTGCTGTTTGCAAGAGTAGTGTAGAATATTTCCAATAGTGCAATTTTTTTTTCATAAAAGGGAGTGTCTTTCACAGTTATGTATTATCTTGGGGTAATTCTGAAGCCCAATGATCTGATACAGAGATTTCACAGTTCTCTATAACAGTGTACCCTTCGATCTTAATACTATCAGCATTTCCCCATTAATTATTGTGCGATACGGCAAGTCCCCAAATACTAAACCGGAAGTCCTTTGTGTGTTTGATTTTCCTTAATTAAATAAAAAATCAGTAAAGAAGTTTGTTAATAGCAAATTCCTTTATGTGTACCTATTATATCACTTTTTAAAACCTCTAATTAATTATGAAACTAAGGCTACAATTAGTGTTTTTGTTTTGTTTGGTTGCCTGCGCAAGAGTGTATGCGCAGCCAATTTGCGGATTCGATGAACAACATCAAAGACTAATGGCCACAGATGCAAAATTTGCAGAAAGGGTTAAAGCAAATGAAGTGGAATTACAACAGTACATTAAGGCACATCCCGAATTAAAACTACCACCTTCAAAAAGACCAGGAGTACTTTCAACTGCCATAATACCTGTGGTGGTGCATGTTATACATACCGGTGGTGCGGTCGGATCAGCTTACAATCCCTCAAAATCTGATATTGAAGGTGCTATTGCTTACCTGAATAAAGTATATGCTGCAGATGCTTCTGTTACAGACGGAAGTGTGAGCATGCCAATTCAATTTGTTTTAGCAAAGCGTACACCGGATTGCAATGCAACAGATGGCATCGTAAGGGTTGATGCTTCGTCTTTACCCAACTATGTTGCAAATGGTGTAAATAATTCAGGTTCTTCCGGCATGTCTGATTTAAGTGTTAAGAATTTAAGTCGCTGGGATCCTACAAAATACTATAACATTTGGGTAGTTAATAAAATTGACGGGATGGATGGTACAAGTGGGCAGTTTGTAGCTGGCTATGCTTATTTGGCTTCCGGTTCTGCAGGAGCACTTTGGGATGGTACAGTAATGCTGGCAACGCAAATGCGTTCCGGTCAGAAAACATTGCCTCATGAAATTGGTCATGCTTTTAATTTGTATCATCCGTTTGAAGGTTCTCCGGATAAAAACACCTGCCCTGCCAATACTAATTGCGCAACTGATGGTGATAGGGTGTGCGATACTGATCCTATATCCTATAATCAAATTGGCGGCGTAATTGATTTTGTACCGCGCACGGGCAATAACCCTTGTACAGGTACGCCCTACATAGCTAATACGGAGAGCAATTATATGAATTATACTAATTCGTATAAGCTATTTACTTTGGGACAAGCTGAAAGGGTGAATGCCGCTATGGGTACTCTTAGGTCATCATTAGCCCTTTCTTTCGGAGCAATTGCTCCATCTGCAGTTCCTGTGTGTAATTCACAAATTAACTTTGAAAATGGTTCGAGCGCTATTACAGAAGCAGCGGGAACCATCGACCCGGCAAACCCTTGTCGTACTTATAAAGATTATGTTTACAAATTAAACAGCGGACTTCCTCCTTCACAAGCTGTTACTGCAACATTAACATTGGGTGGAACAGCCGTGAAAGGAAGAGATTACGATGTTACAACCAATGGAGATTTTGTGTCACCATCCATGGATATCGCGTTTTCAACAGCCGGAACAGAATCAAAAACATTTACTCTTCGAGTATATGACGATAAGTCTGTTGCACCGCAAAAAACAATTCTAATAGGATTTACATTAAATAATGGAGGCGCTTCTGTTGGAGATGTTTATCCTACACATACTGTTTCGATTATGGATAATGATCTGACGCCAATGCCTAACTCATCCGGGACAATAACAATCGGAACTCCATATTATAGCCAAACAGATGAGGCAAGTTGTTTTGGGGGTAATAATTTAACTAAACACAGGGTTCAATATTTAATCCGAAGCGAGTATATTTACTCTTCAGGATTATCGGGTACAGCCGCGTTATCATCTCTTAAATTTAATATCAATACTAAAAACAGCACAACTCCTTTTAAAGGTTTCACTGTTTCCTTGGCGCAGGTACCTGCTTCTACTACTGTATTGAATAATTTTGTTTCAACGGGCTTTACCCAAGTATATTCGGGAGATTACACTACTCAACTTGGCGCAAATACGATTCCTTTTTCAACCAATTTTAATTGGGATGGCAGTTCAAATATTGTTATTAATGTTTGTTATGATAATGCAGGAGCAGCGACTTCTGTAGATAGAATGCTTTTTTCTCCAAGTCTGGGAGCTGGCCAAACGGTAACTATAATGAGCAATGGTTCATTTGGGGGTGGTTCCGGATGTAATTTATCTGTTTATTATCTTCATTCTATTATGCCAATTGTTTCATTCGATTACACAATTTCTTCCGGCTCTCCTGTTGAATCAACATCATCCTCCTCTCAATCAGAACATCTCGGTCCTTTAGCAGAGGTGTATTTTAAAAATGCTTCGGGTGGTTTAATTGCTAGTATAAAGAACCTCTCCAATCATGATTATGGCTGTACTTCCATAGAAATTGATAGAGCCGGTACAGGAGCTTCGCAGTTCTGGTATACAGATAATGGGAATTACCTGGCTTCTAAAACATTTAAAGTAACTCCATCCAATCCGAATCCTAACGGACTGTATGAAATCAAACTGTATTATACAAAAGCGGAAATTGATGGTTGGATGGCTGCAACCGGTAAAAAGCTTAGTGATCCTGATGTTGCTGTAGTTAAGGTCTCAAATCATCAAATTAAGGATGTTACTCCAACTTCTGCTTTCCCGGCAGATGTGGTAACGGCGCCTCTTACCAAAACCACTTTTGGTAGCGATACGGTTGTTATAGCCACATTAAACAGCGGTTTCTCCGGTTTTGGTTTAGGTGCTCCCGGAGCCACGCCGTTGCCTGTTTCTATACTGTCATTTACAGGAAAGAAAAACAATGATTATGTAGTTCTCAACTGGGTAACAGCCACCGAAATAAACAATGATCATTTCGATGTTGAAACCAGTAAAGACGGTATCCATTTCTTCAAAATTGGCGAAGTGAAAGGAAATGGCAACTCAAATGTGCAGCAGCGCTATAACTATATTCATAACGCTCCTGTAGTTGGTACAAACTATTACAGGTTGAAACAGGTGGATATAAACGGAAAATCCGATTATAGTAAAATGCTGGTGGTAGAGTTTGACAAAGCTGCACAAACGATCAGCATTTATCCAAATCCTGTGAGTGAAGAATTGTATATTGATTTTGATAAAGAGCAAAAAAATGTTGTTCTTAAAATTGTTTCCATAGATGGTAAAATTGTTGCCACTAAAACATTGAATAATGCACAGGGCAAAGCATCCATGAATGTATCGTCACTTACAAGCGGCTTATATGTTTTGGAAATAACAATGGATAATAAGGAAATAAAACATTTCAGATTCCTGAAAAAGTAAATGATAAAGGCTGTTTGAAAAAATCGTGTAACAATTTCAAGCAGTTTTATTTAACAAAAAAATCCTTCCGTTCTGTTAAGTAACAAAATGGAAGGATTTTTTTATGATACCGGCAGTAGTTTTTCATGGCATCATCGTTGCGTCGCAATCACTTCATCGATAGTATTTCATGGCAGCATGGGGCCATATAATCACCGGTCTGCCCGCGAAACGGGCAGCTTCATTTGCCAGATGTCAAACTTTTTTGCAGCCACCTTTTGTAATCTCAAACGCCCAAATCAACTGTTTTAAAACGTTAATAATTCAATTTGTCGTATACCCGCATTTTCGGGGCGATGGTAAATAGTTGCAGTTTTTTTTTAAAAAAAACGAGTATTTTTCCCGGTTATTACTATCTTAGAGAAAATCATCAACACTTTTGGGCCGGCAGATTTCAATTTTTGAAGTCTGTAACAACAATGTATAATCCTATCTCTAACTCTAAGCCGAGCTATCGGTATGGCCCAATCGCCGATTATAAGATCGGGTATTCCGGAATATTAATACTATTTGCAGTACAAATGTGCGCATGAATGTTTCAGCCTGGCGAATAGGGTTACTGCCGTACAAGTGAGTGACACAACGGAAGCTTAATAGTAGCACTACCGCCGGTAAAAAAAATACTGCACATATTTTATACTGTATAAAGTATAGAGTGGGGGCGTGATCATGGTTCCCGGAATCTGGTATAGTTCTGTGAAGGATATTGTCTGGTTACATATTCCTTCATTTGTATAGTTTACTTTTTAAAATCTCTATAGATTATGAAATTAAAACCGCAATTAGCGTTGCTGTTTTGTGTAGTGATAATAACCGGGCCCAATGCTCAGCCAAATTACAGGATTGAAGAACAGCACCAAAGAAAAACAGCTACTGATGAAAAATTTGCAGTAGAGGATATCGCAAATACAACTGCCATAATACCGGTAATGGCGCATGTTATACCTAAGGAGGAAGATGGTTGCAATACAGAGATGGAAGGCGCAATTGCTCCTGGTATTATCCTGGAGAATTCGCAAATTAACTTTGAATATGGCGCGACCATCGTTTCGGAAACAGCGGGTAACATAGATCCGGCTAAGCCCTGCCGTTCTTATAGAGATTATCTTTATAGATTGAAAAGCGGGCTCCCTCCGTCGCAGGCTGTTACGGCTACATTAACATTGGGTGGAACTGCCGTAAAAGGAAGAGATTATGATATTACAACCAATGGCAGCTTTGCCTCGCCCTCTATGAATATCACTTTTTCAACTGCAGGGTCGGAGTCAAAAACATTTCTTATTAGAGTATATGATGACAAGTCGGTTGGAATACAAAAGACAATTCTACTGGGATTTACATTAAATAATAACGGCGCTTCAATTGGGAATGTGTATCCTACCCACACTGTTACTATCAGGGACAATGATCAGGCGCTAATGCCCGCATCCTCGGGATCGGTGGCCATAGGAAGTAAATATTATGTGCAGCCGGATGAGGCTAGTTGTTTTGGTGGATATAATTTATCTAAGCACAGGGTTCAATATTTAATTCGAAGTACTGATATTAATTCTGCGGGGTTGTCGGGTGCTGCCATGTTATCATCTCTGGCATTTGATATCTCTTACAAAATAAGTGCCGGCCCTTTTAGAGGTTTCACAGTTTCTCTGGCGCAGGTACCTGCTTCTACTACGGTATTGAACAGTTTCGTATCAGCAGGATTTACCCAGGTGTATTCGGGAGATTACACAACTCAAGCCGGAACAAACACGATTCCTTTTTCAACCAATTTTAATTGGGATGGCAGTTCTAATATTGTTATTAATATTTGTTATGATAATGGGGAATCGAATACTTATGCTGATTTTATGTGGTTTTCTCCGGAGATAGGAGTAGGGCAATTCTTGACCATAGCCAGTGATGGCTCTGGAGGTGCCGGATGTAGTTTATCGGCTGCTTATGGTTATAATAATGCTCCCTATGTTTTATTTGATTACACCAAAGGGGCACCAGTAGAATCAATGTTATCATCATCTCAGTCGGCACATCTCGGTCCTTATGCTGAAGTGGATTTTAAAAATACTGCCGGTCGCATAATTGCTAGTATAAAGAACCTCAGCGATCATGATTATGGTTGTACTTCCATAGAAATTGACAGAGCCGGTACAAGCGCTTCGCCATTCTGGTATGCAGATAATGAAAATTACCTGGCTTCTAAAACGTTTAAAGTCACTACGGCTAATCCGTATCCGAGCGGGCAGTATGAGATCAAACTGTATTATACAAAAGCGGAAATTGATGGCTGGATGGCTGCAACAGGTAAAAAGCTTAATGATCCTGATGTTGCTATAGTTAAAATATCCAATCATCAAATTAAGGATGTTTCTCCAGCTTCGAGGTTTCCGGAAGATGTGGTAACGGCGCCTCCTATCAAAACTAATTTTGGTATTGATACGGTTGTTACAGCCACATTCAACGGCGATCTTTATGGTTTTGGAGTAGGCGCCCCCGGAGCCTCGCCCTTGCCGGTTACTTTGTTGGCATTTACAGGAAAGAAAAACAATGATTATGTAGTTCTCAACTGGGTAACAGCCACCGAAATAAACAATGACCACTTCGATGTGGAAACCAGTAAAGACGGTATCCATTTCCTCAAAATAGGAGAAGTGAAAGGAAATGGCAACTCAAATGTGCAACAGCGCTATAGCTATATTCATAGCACTCCTGCGGCCGGTACAAATTATTACAGGTTGAACCAGGTGGATATAGACGGAAGATCCGAATACAGTAAAACGCTGTCCGTGGAATTTGACCAAACAGATCAAACGATCAACATTTATCCAAATCCTGCGAGTGATGAATTACATATTAATTTTGATAATGCGCATAGAAAGGTTGTTCTTAAGATCGTTTCCATAGATGGTAAAATTGTTGCCGTTAAAACAATGAATAATGCACAGGGCAAAGTATCCATGAATGTATCGTCACTTACCAGTGGACTTTATGTTCTGGAAATAACAATGGATAATAAGGAAATAAAACATTTCAGATTCCTGAAAAAGTAAATGATAAAGGCTGTTTGAAAAAATCGTGAAACAATTTCAGGCAGTTTTATTTAATTGAATAATCCTTCCATTCTGTGGTCTCGCAGGGCGGAGGGATTATTTTTTTTGGATACCGGCATCAGTTTTTCATGGCATCATCGTTGCGTCGCAATCACTTCATCGGTAGTATTTCATGGCAACTTTCAATTTTCAACTTTCACCTAAATAAAGGATTTTATATATTATTTAAGGTTTTTTTAAATCACTTTCAGCCTTTTCATTTATTTTAGCCCTTTTCACTTAATTTTTGCCAAATCAATTTTTTTTTGAACTTTCGGTAACTGTAGGCCATAATTAATGTCCGATTTTTATTATGTCTAAAGGGAATAAACTAACATTTTGGATTATTGTTGCGATGCTGCTGGGTGTGGTGGTAGGTTATGTAATGCACGAAATGGGGAATAGCCAAAAGCTGTCATATAAGCCAAAAGAGGGTTTTGTGGGAAAAGATACCCTTGTGTTGCAGATCTCTTCCCAAATAGTGAAACAACCCATTGTTGTTTATAAAGATCTTCAATCCCTTAACAGCGATACCGTTTCCGCTACTAATACCACCTGGAAAATACTTGCAGATATTGACGGGAAACATATTCCGGCTTATTTCGCCACACATCCCGATGCCAAACTTGAAAAAATTGTTGAAGCGCCAAAACACGGTAAAGCATTTACCAGCCTCGATTCTTTCTCTACCACTATAAAATTGCTAACCACCATTTTCCTGCGCCTGGTACAAATGATCATAGCGCCTCTTGTGTTCTGCACACTGGTGGTGGGTATCGCGAAGCTTGGCGATTTGAAAACGGTAGGCAGGGTAGGCGGCAAGGCTTTGCTGTGGTTTATTTCAGCTTCGTTTATAAGTCTTCTCATCGGGTTAATTTATGTGAACGTATTTCAACCGGGACATGTTATCAATTTAAGTGGCGCCGATACTTCCGGAGCAAGCGACCTCATCGATAAAACCAAAACATCTTTTTCGCTTTCTAATTTTGTGGAGCATGTTATACCCAAAAGTTTTGCCGAAGCGATGGTTACAAATGAAATTTTGCAACTAGTTGTTTTCAGTATCTTTTTCGGAATAGCCGCAACTGCGGTTGGTGATGTGGCAAAACCTGTAATTAAGGCCCTGGATGGTATGGCGCATATTATATTGAAGATGGTTGGCTATGTAATGGGCTTTGCACCAATAGGCGTGTTCGGAGCTATTGCGGCTGTTATTGCCACAAAAGGTCTGGATGTGTTTAAGTTCTATGGTTATTATCTTCTTTACTTTTTAATTGGTATTGCTACACTTTGGTTCCTGCTGATGCTGGTAGGTTACCTGATTATAAAAAGGCGTATGCCTGCTTTGTTGCAGCGCATTGCGCAGCCATTGCTAATTGCATTCAGCACTACCAGTAGCGAAGCCGTTTTTCCAAAACTAACCGAAGAGCTTGAAAGGTTCGGTTGCCGCGATAAAATCGTATCATTCATTTTGCCATTGGGTTATAGTTTTAACCTCGATGGTAGTATGATGTATATGACATTTGCCAGTCTTACCATTGCTCAGATATATAAAGTGCCGCTCGATTTGCCAACACAATTAACAATGCTGGTGGTGCTAATGTTAACCAGTAAAGGAATTGCCGGTGTGCCGCGGGCTTCGTTGGTGGTGGTTACAGCTACATGCGCGATGTTTAAAATTCCGCCGGAAGGAATTGCGCTTATATTACCCATCGATCATTTCTGCGACATGTTCCGTACTGCTACCAATGTGTTGGGAAACGCCTTGGCAACAACAGTTGTGAGTAAATGGGAAGGCGAATTGGGGGAAGGTGTAAATGGTGATGTAGACAGTTGAAATAAAAGATGAGATTTCAACAAATAGTATATATATGATTAATCTATTTAGCGATAAATAAAAAATATTATGATTAAAAAGTTCTCTTGTTTGACAGGGTTTTTATTGTTGATTTTAAGTTCATTTGCACAAAGGGAAATAAAGCTTCAGTTTCTTAACCAATATGAAAACGTTTTTAAAAAAATAACCATTGAAAATAGCGGAAGCGCCACTGAATATACTCCGGATAAAAAGGGCTTTGTAAATGTAACCCTGGATTCAGTTTCTTCTATTACCATATCTGCTCCCGGCCATGATGTCCTAACAATCAATACTTCGGAGCTTAGCGATAACAAACTGATTTCCCTTCATAAAGATTTTTCCTGGAAAGATCTTATCAATCCAATGTTTTATATTATCAACGGGGGACTATGGTTGCTGTTGTTTATTGTGTTTGCAGAAACCGGACTCTTCGCGGGATTTTTTCTGCCGGGCGACAGTTTGTTATTTGTGGCCGGTATTTATAGTTCAAATCTTGCACATGAGTTTTTAAAATTATTCGGTTTGGGAAGTTTGCACAACGAGTGGGTCGATCTTGTATTATTGGTTGCGCTTATTTCGCTGGCCGGTATACTGGGAAATATGGTTGGCTATTGGTTCGGGCGAAAAATCGGTCCCGCCATGTATAGCTGGCGCGACAGGTTTTTGTTTAAAAAGAAATACCTGAACGATGCACATGATTTCTATGAAAAACACGGTGGCGGCGCTATCATCTTTGCACGCTTCCTTCCGGTGATCAGAACTTTTGCTCCTATAGTTGCAGGCATTGTGCAAATGGACCACAAAAAATTTATGTTCTATAATATTGTGGGCTGTATAGCCTGGGTTATAGCCATGATCTTTGCCGGCCACTTTTTACAAATATGGGTAAGAACTCAATTTGGATTTGAATTAAAAGATCATCTTGAAATGATCGTAATACTCATAGTAGTTGTAACCACCGCTCCCGTATTATGGAAAATATTTTTCGGAAAACCGAAAGAAACCGAAAGTAAATTGAGAGTTGAGAATGGAGAGTAAATGTGAAAAATGTGATGGATGCTATCAATAATTCTATAATTCAATAATTTTTTTTGGGGACCAGCGGTAGTGCTACTATTCAGCTCCGGTTGTGTCACTCACTTGTACGGCAGGAATGCTATTGAGAGTTGTGAGTTATGAGTTGTGAGTTATGAGTGTTTTGGCTTGCAACCAGTGTATAAAGCACTCTCCATTCTCCACTCTCCATTCTCCATTTATTTAACTTATTCCTACTTTCGGGGTATGAAATTTTTAGTGATCCGTTTTTCTTCCATTGGCGATATTGTGCTTACCACTCCGGTAATACGTTGTTTAAAAAAACAGGTGGCAACAGCGGATGTGCATTTTCTTACCAAAGGAAAATTCAAAAGTATAGTGGAAGCGAATCCTTATATTGATAAAATTCATTTATATAACGACGATCTTGATAATTTGAAAAAAGAACTGTTGAGTGAGCAGTTCGATTATGTAATAGATTTGCATCACAACCTTCGTACTTTAAAAATAAAATGGGCGCTAAAAAATGTTCCGGCTTTTTCGTTCAATAAATTGAATGTAGAAAAGTGGTTGTTAACCGCCCTAAAAATTAACCGCCTTCCTAAAGAACATATAGTTGACAGGTGCATGGATACCGTAAAACAATTTGGCGTGGTGAATGACGGGCTGGGGCTTGATTATTTTATTCCGGAAAAAGATGAGATAAGCCCGGATGATTTGCCGATGAGCCACCGCAGCGGATATATTGGAGTAGTGATAGGAGCAGCGCTAAATACAAAAAAAATGCCTGTTGAGAAATTGAAGGAGTTGTGTGCAAAAATCGAGCATCCGATTATATTACTTGGCGGTCCGGAAGATAAACAAGATGGCGACGTTATCGCGTCAACAGATAATGTAAAAATTTATAACTCCTGTGGCAAATTTAATATAAACGAAAGCGCATCTATTGTGAAAGGTGCGAAGTTTATCATATCGCACGACACCGGCCTGATGCATGTTGCAGCCGCATTTAAAAAAACGGTATTATCTGTTTGGGGAAATACCGTTCCGGAATTTGGCATGTATCCTTATTATGGAAATTATAATGTGCGAAATGAAATATTTGAGGTAAATAATTTGTCTTGCAGGCCGTGTAGTAAAATTGGTTATAAGAAATGCCCGCGAGGTCATTTTAAATGTATGACGCTACAGGATACAAACAAGATACTCGACACGGTGAGGGCAAATCAGTGAGTTATTGAGTTACAGTTCCGGATAATTTCTTCGGTTTCCAAATAATTAGAGATTTCTCGTCCGGTTGTTATAAAAAATTGGATGCTTTGAAATTCTCATGCATTCTGCAGCTCCGGACTAGAAATTACGTGCGGGAAAACTTTCCATAATTGAGCACACTTTTTTCAAAGGCTTTCTAATCTTGTTGATATGAAATAAGCATATGAATAATAACCAATCTCAGCCGTCATTTCGAGCACGAGACTTTATTATCTGACTGCCTACTGCCCACTGCCTGCTCCATAGCATTCCTGCCGTACAAGTGAGTGACACAACGATGCTCAATAGTAGCACTACCGCCGGTTCCATAATAAATCAATAATTCAATGATTCAATCATTTGACATGTACTCCCCGCCATTCTCCGTCTTTTTCAAAAAAATTAAATCCCAGTATGCCGTCATAACAACCGAATTGCCCGGTCCATTGATCGCTAAGATTGAAAAAATTATATGTGGTTTTTCCGCTTTTAATAAGATAACCGATCCACTTATACTTGGAGTCAAAATATAAAATAACGTGCTGACCGGCGGAAGAAACAAAGCCATGCAGGTCGTTGTCCTTGTTGAAAACGTACAACCCTTTCCAGCCGGGATTTTGCGGGTGAAGGTCGTTATGATACATAGGGTTTAGCATCTTATTTTTGTTGGGGTTAATGTCTTTGTTTTTTTGAGGATTGATGGTAGCGTTTGAATCGGGATTTATTGACGCGTTATAATGCGGATTGATATTCCAATTCAATTTAGGATTGATTGCCGCATTTAATTCGGGATTGATATGCTGATTAAACGACGGACTTAAATTCGGATCAGCTTTAGGATCGTGTTTCGCGGGAATTGTTTGCGAAAAAATGTTCGTCGCCAGTACGCAAGCCAATATATGAAACAATGAAAATTTACGCATGAGTGAACTTTTGAAACAGGAAATAGTTTCATGTACAAAAGAGTAATGCTTGCTGAACAAAAGAGTGAGAGAATTCTGTGAAATTGAAAATTTACAAGTGGCAGTTAGTATAAAGCAAAGCAACCATTTCATAAACAACGGTTTTAATGGTGATGCAGGTACACCGGGCTTTGCGGGGATATTTGGTATGTAAAGGTAATAAAAAGAGATCAGAGGTCAGATATCAGACAGGATGAAATTCATAGATTCTTCCCTTTATATCTGATATCTGATTTCTGATTTCTAATTTATTTTACAAAGTCTTCAACACATCGTTCATGCTGCGAACAGCTTCTGCGCTTTTGTTGAACATTGCCTGTTCGTCTGCATTAAGACCAAAGTCAAGGATTTTTTCCCAGCCGTTTCTGCCAATAATTACAGGCACGCCAAGGCAAATATCTTTTTGACCATATTCGCCGTCAAGGCTTACGCAGCAGGTGAATAATTTCTTTTCATCATTCAGTATGCTTTTTACCAGCGCTGCTCCGGCCGCTCCCGGTGCATACCATGCGGATGTTCCGATCAGTTTGGTAAGCGTAGCGCCGCCAACCATAGTATCGCCAATAATTTGTTTTTGTTGATCATCGCTCAGGAATTTGGTTACAGGCACACTATTCCAAGTAGCGAAGCGGATAAGCGGAATCATGGTAGTATCGCCGTGGCCGCCAATTACTACAGCATTCAGGTCGCTTGGACTAGCGCCCAAATGTTGGCTCAGTTGATATTTGAAACGTGAGCTGTCTAATGTTCCGCCCATACCAATTACACGGTTTTTAGGCAAACCGGTAGCTTGCAGTGCCAGGTATGTCATTGTATCCATTGGATTGCTGATTACAATGATGATGGCATTGGGAGAATGTTTCAAAATATTTTCTGCCACACCGCGAACGATTCCGGCGTTTGTACCAATCAGGTCTTCGCGGGTCATTCCAGGCTTACGTGGAATACCGGATGTGATCACCACCACATCACTGTTAGCTGTTTTTGAATAATCATTAGTGCTACCTGAAATACGGGTGTCAAAACCAAGCAGCGCGGCTGTTTGCATCATATCCTGCGCTTTGCCTTCAGCAAGACCTTCTTTGATGTCTAATAATACTAATTCCTGGCATACGGAAGCGCGGGCAATATTATCTGCGCAGGTTGCGCCAACTGCTCCGGCTCCGACAACTGTTACTTTCATTGAAAAATAATTTGTGGTTAAATAATTGATTTTTAATATAATAAAAGAAATAATCTTTTGGTTGCCCTATTCCGCTAACTTAATAATTCATGGCCGGATCAGGGATCGTTTGTAAAAATTTTTGATACCGGCAGTGGTATCTTATGGCATCATCGTTGCGTCGCATTTCGTTCATCGGTAGTATTTCATGGCATCATTTGGTTTCCTCTGCAACATTCTACAATAATTCACACAGCTTCAGTTATTTACCATTGAATGCTTTTAGTATCACATCCGGTCTCCGGTTTCCTTCATAAGTTGTTATCAGCTCTCCTTTTTTGTTGTACAATGCCAGGTATGGCAAACTTTTCATATTATAAAAAGGAGGGAAGAAATAGTTTCCGTCTCTTCCAATTTTTATATTCGTATATTTTGCTAATTCATATTTATTGTAAAACGCTACCAGTTCTTCAAATGGCTGATAAGTGGCCATAACAATCTCTATATTCTTAAAATCATCCATTTTCTTAATAATGTCTTCCGTTTGATGCTGACAATGGTCGCAATCGGGACTGAAAAACATTATCAGCACTTTTTTATGCTTAGCCAGGTTATCCCTGGTAACCGAACTGCTGTCCGGGGCTGTAAGTGTAAATGGAGGTATGTTTGGAAAGCGTTTATATGCGGGCTCTATGGTATCTGTTTGTGCAAACAGTTTTGCCAATGAGAACAATAATAATATTAAAACAGGTATTTTCTTCATGGCTTTTAATAAATAATGAGGGCACAATATTAAGACATTACCAAATATAAAATATTGATAATGATTCCCCCTTAAGTTAAGATTTGGATAATGAAATCAACCTTCGCTAAATTTTTCCAGCCATTTTTTCCAAAAAATGGGATTAAAGTTTTCCAGCTTAAAAATTTTCGCAGAAAGGTAAAGTCATACACTAACAAAGAATAGTACAAACTGGTTTAAATACTTTTATAGGATTCAGTATTTAGTTCGCAAAGGGAATGCTATTCATCGCTTTAGCGGCTGCATACTTTACTATTGGCAGCAGTGGATTCCTTATTTTCAGGACAATGACAAGCACTTTCAGCTTTCCACAATACAACCGTTGCCATGAAATACTACCGATGAACGAAATGCGACGCAACGATGATGCCATGAAATACAACCAGTTTGTACCATAAAATTTAGACTCAGGCCGCACTAAAACCAAGTGTGTTTTTTTTGAAAATCGTTAAGATTTATAGGTTTAATTCAATTTTAGTTTTTTTGCCTCTACAACCAAATTCCCTTAGATTTGCCGCTTCGAAACAATTTATGACCGTTTGTGGCGGTTTAAACTTTGAATTAATTATTTTATTTTTTATGGCAAATACATCAGATATCAGTCGTGGTCTGATTATAAAATTGGACGGTAATCTTTATTCCGTAGTTGAGTTTGGCGAAAACAAAACAGCCCGAGCCGCAGCGAAGGTTTGGGCAAAATTAAAAGGGGTGGACAATAACCGTTCTATCGAAAAAACATGGAATAGTGGAGACACTATTTACCCTGTGCGTGTTGAAAAAAAGGATTTTCAGTTCTTATATAAAGATGACAGCGGCTACAACTTCATGGATTCTGAAACTTTTGAACAAATAGCTGTTGAGGAGCAAATGGTAGATGCTCCCCAGTTTTTAAAGGATGGTCAACAGGTATCCGTGATGTTTAATACGGAAACTGAGCAGCCTATGAGTGTAGAGCTGCCCGATAAAATAGTATTAAAAGTTACGTACAGCGAGCCTGGCGTAAAAGGCGATACTGCAACCCGCACCTTAAAACCCGCAAAAGTTGAAACCGGCGCCACTGTAAATGTGCCGTTATTTGTGAATGAAGGCGAGTTGATACGTATCAATTCCAAGACCGGCGAATACGTGGAAAGGGTAAAAGAATAATACTAAATAGTTTACCAAACGATATAAAGCCCGATTTTTCGGGTTTTTGTTTTTGTATTTTCATTACCTTCAAATACAATTCGTTGAATGTAACAAATACATTTCCTTATCTTAGCAACCCATTTTTTTAACTGGAAAATTCTATCTATGGATTTTAAACAAATACAGGAGTTGATCAGGCTAATCAATCGCTCAAATATCGGCGAATTGATGATTGAAGAGAAGGGCTTTAAAGTTATCATTAAACAAAAACAGGAAAACGTGCAACATGTAGTTGCAGCAGCACCCCCTGTAATGATGCCCCCGCCGCCTCCACCGCCTGTTGCAGCAGCACCTGCCCCATCAGCGCCTGAAGCACCAAAACATGAAGCCGCTGAAGCTGTAACCGAAAATTTGATTACTATAAAAAGTCCGATGATAGGTACTTTTTATCGCCGGGCTTCTCCAGATAAACCATTGCTGGCCGAAGTAGGCGATGAGATTACTCCGGGAAAAGTTGTTTGCATTATTGAAGCAATGAAACTTTTCAATGAAATTGAGAGTGAAGTAAAAGGAAAAATAGTGAAAGTGCTGGTTGAGGACAGTACCCCTGTTGAGTACGATCAACCTTTGTTTTTAGTGGAACCATAAATAATTTGAAAATAAACAATGTGGTAATTTGAAAATGGAAAACCATGCTCATATTACCAGGCTGTTTTCGTGAAACATATTTTCAGATTTATATCAATCTCAAATCTCAAATTATTTAAATGTTCAAAAAGATATTAATAGCCAATCGTGGAGAAATTGCCTTACGTATAATACGCACTTGTCGTGAAATGGGTATTAAAACGGTAGCGGTTTATTCTACGGCTGATAAGGACAGCCTACATGTGAAATTTGCAGATGAAGCTGTTTGTATAGGGCGTCCGCAAAGCACAGATTCTTACCTGAATATACCTCATATAATGGCAGCCGCCGAAATTACAAATGCGGATGCTATTCACCCGGGTTACGGATTTTTGGCTGAAAATGCCAAATTTTCAGAAATATGTGAAGAACACAATATAAAATTTATAGGCCCTACTGCTGCCATGATCAATGCAATGGGCGATAAAATTACCGCTAAAGAAACTATGCTAAAAGCCGGCGTGCCGGTAGTGCCCGGTAGTGGCGGATTACTGGAAAGCCTTGAGCAGGCAAAAGAACTTGCGAAAAATGAAGTGGGCTACCCTGTAATTTTAAAGGCAACTGCCGGCGGCGGTGGTAAAGGTATGCGTGTAGTATGGGAAGAAGATGAGCTGGAAAGAGCTTATAATACGGCAAAAGCGGAAGCGTTGGCCGCTTTTAAGAATGATGGTATTTATATGGAGAAATTTGTGGAAGAACCACGCCATATAGAAATACAGGTGGCCGGCGATCAGTATGGCAGAGTGTGCCACTTAAGTGAAAGAGATTGTTCCATTCAGCGCCGTCACCAAAAACTGGTAGAAGAATCACCTTCACCTTTCATGACTTCCGAACTGCGCCAGAAAATGGGAGAAGCTGCTATTAAAGCCGCGTCTGCCATTAATTACGAAAGTGTGGGAACCATAGAATTCCTGGTAGATAAGCATCGCAACTTCTACTTTATGGAAATGAACACCCGCATACAGGTAGAGCATTGTGTAACGGAAGAAGTGGTGAACTTTGATTTGATAAAAGAGCAAATAAAAATTGCCGCCGGCGAACCTATAAGCGGTAAAAATTACGAACCGGATATGTATGCGATCGAATGCCGCATAAATGCTGAAGATCCATATAATGATTTTCGTCCTTCTCCCGGAAAAATAACAGTATTGCATCAGCCGGGAGGTCATGGTATTCGCATCGATAGCCATGTGTATACCGGTTATACCATTCCCCCATACTACGATTCCATGATCGCGAAGATCATAGCGGTGGCGCGCACACGCAACGAGGCTATCGATACTATGCACCGCGCATTAAGCGAGTATGTAATTGAAGGAGTGAGAACAACCATTCCATTTCACCTGCAACTGATGAAAGACGAACGTTTCAGGTCTGGAAATTTCAATACCAAATTCCTGGAAGATTTTGTGATGGAATAAAAAGAAATTAAAAAGTCAAAATGAGGGTTCCCTCATTTTGACTTTTTAATTTTCTTATTGTGCTACTTACTTATACCGGGCTTTTTGAATTGCGCTCTTCGTTCTTTTTTTAATTCTGCAAATTTTGCCTGTTGGTCCGAATTTAAAATTGCTTTTATTTTATCATTTTTTTCCTTTGCCAGATTTTTAAATTGGGCTTTACGATCAGCGTCCGCTAAAGCTTTATTATTATTGAGTGCCATCATTTTATCTCTATACTCTTTATTGATACTCTTCCATTGCTCTTGTTGTGTTTGAGAAAGGTTTAGTTCATTATAGTGGCTTTTCGCTTTTGCTATTCGTTGCGAATTCATGGTCGCAAACTTCGCCTGTTGTTCTGATGTTAATATGCTGTTGAATTTTGTTTTTCTTTCATCTGCCAGCGATTTGAATTGCTGCCTGCGTTGATCATCTGTAAGATTTTTGTTGTTTCTCAGCGCAACAAATTTTTGCCCGTATTCCCGGTTTAGGTCTTTCCACTGCTTTTGCTGTTCTTGCGATAAATTCAATTGAGCAACAGGTGTTGCCTGTTTTTTTCCTCCTGAATGTTTCTTACGCATTTCAGCCATTTTTGCTTGTTGGTCTGCGGTCAGAATGCTGTTTAGTTTAGTTCTTTTTTCAATTCCCAGTGATTTATATTGTTCTTTACGCTGAGCATCTGTAAAGCTGCTGTTGTTCTTCACCGCCAGCATTTTTTGGCGATATTCCTGGTTTAAAGATTTCCACTGGTTTTGCTGATCTTGTGTAAGATTAAGTTCTTTTTTGAAATTTATTTCTTTTTTAGGTTTCTGCGGTTGCAATGGAGTTTCCTGCGCTGATACTGCTATTGCAAAGCAGAATGAGAGTGCTGTAATAGCTAATAGCTGTTTCATAAACTTGTTTTTTTAAAATAACTGTGAGTAAGAATGAATACAACCGGGAAAGTTTAATGAATCAATTGTTAAAAAATGATGATAAGGAAAAAGGGAATGAGATTTGAGATTTGAAATTTGAGATTTGAAATGCTTCAAGTTTAGTAGGAAGTAGAGAAATCAGAGGTCAGAGATTAGCGGCGCCTTTCACTCAAAACTCAAAACTCATCACTTAAAACTTTTTTTGGGGACCGGCGGTAGTGCTACTATTAAGCATCGTTGTGTCACTCACTTGTACGGCAGGAATGCTATTGAGCAAGTTGTTGGTTGCGGGTGTTTTGAAGTAAGGTCAGAAAGCCGCATTCAGATAAGGAGGTGTTGTCAACGACATGTCTGATAGCGAGAGTTTTATACATTCTTTAAAAGAAAAGCAGGATCGATATGCAACTTCTCAAAGGCTGCTTTCAAGAAAGTAACATCCGGCTCACGCTTCCCGCTTAATATTTGAGAGAGCTTTGGTCTTCCCAATCCCATGATGTCTGCTAGAGCGGCCTGTGTTAATTTCATTTGGAACATTTTTAACTCAACCATTTCAGGTATAGTTTTGGGCATAGGCAAAGGATAGAATTCATCCTCAAACAATTCAGCCGCCTGAGCCATAACGCCAAGTTTTTTAGTCTCAGCAGCGGTAAGATTGTTTTCTCCCTTTTTCATCAACGCATCAATTTCTCTCATTGTTGCGTTGTATTCTTTTTCAGTTGCGATTTTATGTTTGCGATCCATATCATATAATTAAAAGAGCTGCCTAAATCAGGCAGAATAGGAATGGCATCTAAAAATCTGCCATATTAGCATTGTCATATTCTTTGTGTGTTCCAATAAATTTAATAAACACGGTTCTTGCCTTGAATATTACACAAGCAATAAGACGGTAATGATTGCCTTTAATATTGAAACATACAAATCATTTCCTACGGCATCTACCGAATTAAAACTTTTTTTCATTTCAGAGAAGTTTGTCCACTCTGCTGATTTTGCTTCTTTGTACCAGTTAAGTAATGCGTCAGTTGCTTTTATTTCCTTGCTGCAGTATTCGTTGATAGTTCTTTTTGATATTATTACCATTTCAATTCTTAAACGATGCAGTTCGTTACAAATTTAAACAAAAGTTTCAAAAAATGAAATTATGTTTCATTTTTAATCATAAGCTGTTCCCGAGTGTGGTAACACAGCATAAGTGCGTTAGTTAGCCAAGCTAGTGCCTGTATTGATCTGGCAGCAAGAAGTAGAGCAGTGAAGGCTGTATCATCTGGTTTCGGACTTCAGACTCTTCTTTGAGATTTTTCGCACGGTTCGAGATAATGGAAAGTTGAGAGTTGAGAATTGAGAGGACTTTAATCACACTGGTTGCAAGTGAAAATAAAAAGCACACAATGCTTTCTGACTTCTGATCTCTCTACTGCCCGCTGCCAACTGTCAACCGCCCACTAAAGTTCCAACCGTACAAGAGTGCGACGCAACGGCTGCTGAAGTTTGCACTACCGCTGACTCCATAATAATTACTATAAAAATTGCGCAAAGCAACTATCGTTTAAAATTTTACAAGCGCTACAATCTGCTCCAGGTATAACTTGTCAACTTCATCAAAGGTGTTTATTTCACTACTATCTACGTCCAGTACGGCGGCTACTTCGTTATAGTTGAAAACGGGAACTACTATTTCTGATCTTGATAAACTGTTGCATGCGATATGCCCCGGAAACTTTTCCACATCAGGCACTATTAATGTAGCGGCCTGTGCCCAGCTTGTGCCGCATACGCCGCGGCCTTTGGCAATGCGGGTGCAGGCTACCGGTCCCTGGAAAGGACCTAATACCAGTTCGTTATTTTTTACAATATAAAAACCCGCCCACAGCCAGTTGAATTGTTCTTTTAGTGCTGCGGCAATATTGGCCAGGTTCGCAATGATATCATTTTCCCCTTCGAGCAATGCTTTTATTTGAGGAATGAGCGTTTCGTATTGTTCTGTTTTGGTTCCTTCTATAATGTTTAAATCTTCGGCCATAAAAAAAGAAACAACCATTTTAGAGGTTGTTTCTTGTAAAAATATAAGAAAATAGCTATTGTTTGGTAGAAGTTATTTTTTTGCTTCAAACAAACCTTTGTACACTATGCCCGCCAGCAATGCACCCACTACCGGAGCCACAATAAACAGCCACAATTGAGGTAATGCAAGGGCATTTTCAGAGAAAATCGCCTGGCTTATACTACGTGCGGGGTTTACAGATGTATTGGTAAGCGGTATGCTGATGAGATGTATTAATGTAAGAGTAAGGCCGATAGCGAGCCCCGCAAAACCTTTAGGTGCACGGTCATCGGTAGAGCCAAGAATTACCAAAAGAAAAATGAATGTGAGTACGGCTTCTGTAGCAAATGCCGCTCCGGTACTGCATTGTAGGTAATTAGTGGCATCTTTGAAGAAGTCGCCGTAGCCATTAGCTGCAAAAGTGCCTAGCGCATTACCTGTGCTTTTGTAAATAAATGCAAGTAAAGCCGCGGCAACAATAGCGCCTAATACCTGTGCCACAATGTAGCTGATGAAATCTTTAAATGGCATGCGTCCGGCTACCAGGGCGCCTACAGATACGGCAGGGTTAAGATGCGCACCGGAAATATGGCCAAGGCCATAAGCCATAGCAACCACTGTTAAACCGAAGGCCAAGGCAACGCCATGAAAACCTACAGAGCCGCCTGCAAATATTGCAGTTCCGCAACCGCCCAGCACCAGCCAAAAGGTGCCAATGAATTCCGCAAAGAATTTTTTTGTCATGATTAATTGTTTAATTGATTGGGATAGTTTGGTCGTCCTTACTTTAAAGAACTCATAATAAAGTTATTAGTAGCTTTTTATTAGGGTAAGGTTGCACACGGTTGTCAAAGGGTGGAAATTATGTGAATATAGATATGGGCTCAACAATTGATTTTCGGTAAAGTTTAAAGTTAATCAAAAGTTAGGACCAAAATTTTTAAAATTGCTTTGACTTACCTGTCAAAATGTATATATTTAAGAGAGTTTAAAGCAATGTTTAATTTATAGTGTTAAGCATTGTATTTATCACCATTAGTAAATACCTGCTTATGAGATGGATCTCAGTGGGCAATTGTATATGTGCTTACTTATGTTTTTGCTTCATTCAAGCTGTGAGTGCCAATGAAAGGGATAAACCACGCGTTTTATCAAATGTTTCTATCAATTATCAATCTCCCCGCGTTACAGATACAGTTCCTGCAAAAGCGGTAGCCGGAAAGGTGGTGGCAGAGGAAAGCGGTTTGCCATTGGCAAATGTTTCTATTACCATTTTGCAAACAAAAAGAGGCGTTCAGTCAGATGCCGGTGGAAACTTTACAGTTTATGTAAAAGAAGGTGATGATATACAATTTTCTTATGTAGGCAGAGAATCTAAAACAATTACTTATCGCCGACAGGCTACGCTGGTGGTATCATTGGCGGAGGGTTTGGGTAAAACGTTATCGGAAGTGGTAGTTACCGGGTATCAGAATATTGAAAAGAGAAAATTTTCCGGGGCCGCCGTTGGTTTGAAAGCGGAAGATGTGAAAATAGATGGTGTGCCGGATGTGAGCAGGATGCTGGAAGGCCGTGCGGCAGGTGTTTCTGTGCAGAATGTTTCGGGCACATTCGGAGCCGCGCCTAAAGTGCGTGTGCGTGGAGCCACTTCCATAAATGGCGATAATAAACCGCTGTGGGTAATAGATGGTGTGGTGCTGGAGGATGTGGTGAATGTTTCTAACGAACAATTATCAAGTGGCGATCCGGTAACATTGCTTGGGTCATCGGTGGCCGGGCTTAATATTAACGATATCGAAAGTTTTGATATTCTGAAGGATGCCGCTGCTGCCGCTTTGTATGGCGCGAGGGCAATGAACGGCGTAATAGTTATTACTACAAAAAAAGGCCGTGTGGGCAAACCGCTCGTTTCGTATGTGGGAAATTTCAGTACGCAATTAAAACCTGTTTATGATAATTATGATATAATGAATTCTGCCGATCAAATGCGGGTGTACAAAGAGTTGTCTGATAAAGGCATGCTTAATTCCACCATTTCCGACCAGGCAAATACAGGCGTGTACGGAAAGATGTACGATGAGATCAATACTTACAATGAAACCAACGGACAGTTTGGCGTGGAAAATACTTATGAAGGCCGTTCCGCTTTTTTGCAACGCTATGCGGGTGTTAATACTGATTGGTTTGATCTGCTTTTCAGAAATCCGTTTATACAAGAACATAATCTTAGTATATCCGCGGGAACGGAGCGTTCGCAAACCTATTTTTCTACAAATTTTTACAGTGATAATGGATGGACGGTTGCGGATAACGTTAAACGATATACGCTTAATTTTCGTAACACTTATAATCTTTCCAATAAATTGGTAGCCGGTTTTTCAACAGTGGGTTCTGTAAGGCAGCAGCGTGCTCCCGGCACCATTCAGCGTGCTGCAAATGCTGTGGAAGGAAAATTTGACCGGGATTTTGATATCAATCCTTTTAGTTATGCCATCAATACAAGCCGTACCATGTCTGCTTATGATACGAATGGCGACCTGGAATATTATAAAATGAATTACGCTCCATTCAACATTATAAGCGAACTGGATAACAACTACCTAAATATTAACCTGGTAGATCTTCGCTTACAAGGTGAATTGAATTATAAGTTTTTGAAAAATTTCAGGTACGAATTTGTGGGCGCCTTGCGTTATGTGAAATCTTCCACCGAGCAGCAGGTGAAAGAGAAATCCAACATGGCCGAGGCTTACAGAGCTGCAGGTACTTCTACAGTAAGGCAACGCAATAAATTTTTGTACCGCGATCCTGATAATCCCGATGCGGAACCGCTGGTAGTGCTGCCTTATGGCGGATTTTATAATCGTATAGAAGACCAGCTTATCAATTATGAGTTTCGTAACAGTATAAACTATTCAAAAAACTTTGGTGACCTGCACAGCTTGAACGTGCTTGTCGGGCAGCAGGTGAAATACGCCAACAGGCAAAGCGCTTCCAATACAGGCTATGGTTACCAGTATAACCAGGGAGGAATACCTTTTGTGGATTACAGAATTATAAAGCAGGCGCTGGAAGCCAATTTTCCTTACTATGGTATGGCACAAACTTATGATCGTTTTGCTGCTTTCTATGCTACGGCATCATATTCTTATAATAGAAAATACAATTTTACGGCCACGGGTCGTTATGATGGATCTAATCAATTGGGGCAGTCGCGCAATGCACGATGGTTGCCCACCTGGAGTGTGAGCGGTTCGTGGAATGTGGATGCGGAGCCATTTATGAAAAATATGTCATTTGTTGACATGCTCACCCTGAGAGCCGGTTATGGATTAACGGCCAGTATGGGCCCTGCAACCAATTCGAGTGTGGTGTTGCGGAATATGCAAACCCGACGGCCATACCTGACTGAGAAAGAATCTGTAATTGCATTGGAGAGCCTGGAAAATGATGATCTTACCTGGGAAAAACTTTATACCACGAATGTGGGTATAGATGCGACATTGTTTAACAGGCGACTGAATGTAACTTTTGACTGGTATGATAGAAGGAGTTTTGATTTGATTAGCATCGTGAAATCGTCAGGCATTGGTGGAGAAGCTTATAAAGCTGCCAACTACGCTGATATGAAATCGCATGGTG
The DNA here is from genome assembly GCA_031553495.1 of Flavihumibacter sp. GTDB lineage: Bacteria > Bacteroidota > Bacteroidia > Chitinophagales > Chitinophagaceae > Pinibacter. The sequence continues at coordinate 21,560 of JAVBLN010000056.1, read as the reverse complement.
TGGAACTTGCTGTGGGAGCCGATGTTATAAAACAAAACGATTGGGGATGGCGGGCTAACCTTACGTTTGGGTATAGTAAAAATGAAATTACCAATGCGCAATATGATCCTCGTATATTCGACCTCGTTATACCGGAAGGTGGAAATAAATTAGGCTACCCGGTGAATAGTCTTTTTTCTTTGGATTATCGCGGATTGCTGGCCAGAACAGGAATTCCGACTTTTATAAATGAAAACGGAAACATTAGTTCCGCGGTTTATTTGCAAGATGATAACACACAATATCTCATATTTGAAGGCCCTGTGGATCCAACCATAACAGGTGGTTTTTCAAATACTGTTCGCTATAAAGCGTTTTCGCTAAACGTTTTTATAACTTATCAAACCGGTAATAAAATAAGGTTATACAACGCGTTTAAAAGTAGCTATACTGATCTTGACGCGATGCCCGACGCATTTTACGACAGGTGGGAAATGCCTGGCGAACAAACAAAAACAAACGTGCCTTCTATTATGGACGCGTACCAGCAATCGTTGGAAGGCGGCGCTTATCCTTACAATAATTATAATTATTCCAATCAGCGTGTGGCCGACGGATCGTTTGTGCGTTTGAAAACAGTATCGCTCACGTACTTGTTGCCTTCGCGGATTATTCAAAAAGCGAAGCTGAATAATTTGTCGGTAACGCTGCAGGCACTTAATCCGTGGCTTATTTATTCCAATACAAAACTGAAAGGGCAAGATCCGGAATTTTTCAATGCGGGTGGTGTTGCCCTGCCTATTCAAAAGCAGTTTACGCTGTCGCTGAAAATAGGAGTGTAGGAGGGTAATGTGGGAAATGTGGGAAATGAATTTGAAAATTTGAGAATTTGAAAATGCTGTAGGAATGGGATTGTTTATTGGATGGCGGCTGGTTTTGTTAATAAGGGAATGCGATAAATGTGGGAATGTGAAAATGGGGGGGCAGGTTGAATATGTTGGTAAATGATTTGTGAAGGGAATTTTGTTTCCGGTTATTTGTTATAGTTGTAATTGAAGTAATTTTTTTATTATCAGCGGTATTGCTACTATTAAGCTACGGTTGTGTCACTCACTTGTACGGTAGTAATGCTGTTCGGCAATAAGCCGGCTGTAAGCGGGGCGATCGGTCGGGATCCGTATCATCAGTATTAACAGTGTATGATTAATGATCGTTCGGCTTTATTCAACTGTTGAAGTGAGTGACACAACGATGCTGAATAGAATTACTATAGCTGACTAACAAAAAATAGACACACCATATAAAGAGGAGAAAATGAAAAAATACACGACATGTTTTTTGCTTTTTTCTTTTATAGCATTGGCGGGATGTAAAAAATATCTTGAGCAATCTCCCGACAACAGAACGCAACTTGATTCGCCTGAAAAGGTGGCGCAGTTGTTGGGTACGGCTTATCCGCAAGGCAACTATATCACTTTTGCTGAAGCCATATCAGATAATGTGGAAGATAAAGGCGCCGGTGTTGTAGAGAATGTGGATATGGATCCATACTATTTTCAGGATGTACGCGACCAGGCACAGGATTCACCGGAGTTTTTTTGGAATGCCTGCTATTCGGCAATAGCGGCTTCAAACCTGGCGTTGGAGGCATGCGGCAAAGCCCAGGATCCGGAAAACTATCAAACGCAAAAAGGCGAAGCGCTTGTTACAAGAGCCTTTTCGCATTTTATGCTGGTAAATTTTTTCTCTAAATTTTATGATGAAACTACTGCGGACCAGGATGCGGGAATTCCGTATGTGACAGAACCCGAAAAAGTCGTATTTAAAAATTATGACAGGAAAACGGTAAAGTATGTGTATGATATGATTGAGAAAGATCTTACGGAAGGCTTGCCTTTATTGAAAAATGAAGCGTACAAAATACCGCGTTACCATTTTAATCTTGCGGCGGCGCATGCGTTCGCGGTTAGGTATTATTTGTTTAAAAATGATTACGACAAGGTAATTGAACATGCGAATGCGGCATTTCCCGCGAATGATTTTGTTGAAAACATGCGGCCATGGAATACCGTGTATCAAACGCTTTCCATCGTGCAGCAATTTGCCAATTATACAAAAGCCACGGAGAAAGCCAATCTTTTGTTGGTGGAGACTCCATCTACCTATGCGAGGTATTATGCGAACTATAGGTATGGACTGAGTTATAACAAACAGCGTGAAATTTTTGGAAGTAATGTTACCGGCGGCAGATGGGCTTATGATATTTACTATTACGGCACGCAGGATTATGTGTTGCCGAAATTCAATGAGTATTTTGTAACAACTACTATTAACGCGAATACCGGTATTCCCTACGTAATGGTGCCGTTGCTTACTACGGAAGAGGTATTGCTAAGTCGTGCGGAAGCATATATATACAAGGGTAACACCAATGCCGCTACTGCTGATCTTAATACGTTTGTCAGCAAGCGAATATTGGATTATGATCCTTCAATGCACAATATTACACCGGCAAAGCTTAGCGGTTATTATGGTACAACCAATTTACAATTGGGCCTGTTATTGGCTACGCTTGATTTTCGGCGGGCCGAATATACACAGGAGGGATTGCGGTGGTTTGATATTTTGAGGTATGGCATACCTGTAAAACATGCATTTTCAAATGGTTCTGTAAAAACACTGGAACCAAACGATCCGTACCGTGTATTTCAAATACCGGAGTCAGCAAAAACCTCCGGTGTGCCATTAAATCCGAGATAAAAATTAGTGCAAAATGAAACTGTTGAAACTTATACCAATTTTACTTTACATTGTTACAATCATATCCTGTAAAAAAAGTGAAAAGCTGGATACTGATATTCCCGGGCTTGGCGGCGATAATTGGGTGCAAACGGATTTGGATAAATGGTTGTATGACAGTTTAACTCACCCTTACAATATACAGGTAAAATATAAGTGGGATCAGTTTGAACTGGAGCTGAATAAAACTCTTGTGCCTCCTTTGGAATCGCAGGTGCGGCCTGTGTTGGATGCAATGCTACAAATTTGGATCAATACTTATAAGGCAGAAGCGGGTGATGTTTTTTTCAAGAAGTATTCGCCGAAATTAATAGTAGCTGTAGGCAGTCCGTCATTCAATCCTGACGGTTCCGTAACATTGGGAACCGCTGAAGGCGGAAGGCGGGTTGTATTATACGACCTGAACGATTACGATAACACTAATGTGGATGCCGTGAAGCAAATGGTTCATGTGGTAGAACATGAATATGGGCATATACTTAATCAGAATGTTCTTTATCCGCAGGAGTTTAAATTAATATCTGCCGGAAAGTACACGGCTAATTGGATAAACCAAACAGATGAGCAGGCCAGGGCGGAAGGATTTATTTCGGCTTACGCGAAAGCCTCGCCGGATGAAGACTTTGTTGAAATGATCTCAATTATGCTAACTGAAGGCCGATTATGGTTTGAAATGTTGGTGAACAGTGAAAATACTGAAGCGGCGACTGCATTAAGAAGCAAAGAACAAATGGTGGTAAGCTATTATAAAGATGTTTGGAATATTGATTTTTACAGCTTGCAAACAAGAGTGCAACAAGCATTGGATGATGTGACAGGAAGAGTCACTTTTTCTTCTCAGTTTGGATATGCAAAAACATACTCGGCGATTTCTTTTAATAAAGCAGCTTTGGCCGGAGCGTCCCCGTCTTTTCTTGCCATTTATAATTCCATCAGCAGCGAGTTGGATGACAACGATATAACGCTCGATTCAATGAAGGTGAAATTTACAACACCCTCACGCGTCGCGGTTCAGTTGTTTTTCAAATTTCAACAACAAAGCGGGTATACTGCAACGTTCACCTATAATGTTTCTACAGGTGCGGGAGGGGTGTTAAAATTTACATATTCAACTGCCGATAATAATGGAAGCATTATAAAAGATATCGTGCAACCGCTGTTAGACTATTTTTCAAATTATCAGTTTACGCCTCAGTTGGGCACGAATAGAAGTCCGGGTTCTACGGATATTATAGGAGCTCTTGTTCCGGTGGAGCAACCTACAATTTATTATGTAGGCGTGGCGGGGAATTAGTTGAAAGTTGAAAATTGAAAGTTGAAAGTGCTTTATGCATGAAAAAATTATGAGCAAAAGATACTATCACATGAATACCAATAAATATCATTTAAGATCTGAATATTCGCCTTGTATGCAGGCTGTATTCTCCTTAGCAATAATTCTTCTTACTATACTTTCATTCATTTCCTGTAAGAAAGAGGACAGTCATCCCTTTGATACGTCTCCTACGGACAGGATGACTGAGCTGCTTGATCAATACCAAAACACTTTTGTAAATGCGCCTAATGGCTGGCGGGCAACTATTTTTCCTGATAGCGGAAAGGGCGGTGGATTTACCTTTTATTTCAGGTTTACAAATGACAACAGGGTCTCCATGTTATCGGATATCGCTTCATCCACGCTTACACAGTTTTTCGAAAGCAGTTATAGAATGAAGGGTTTGCAACAGCCCGCATTAATATTTGATACCTATAGCTACCTGCATATTCTTTCAGATCCAAACAACGAAATAAATGGCGGCATAAGAGGAAGAGGACTTTTATCGGATTTTGAGTTTGCCGTTGATACTGTTACTGCCGATAGCGTAAAGCTAACCGGGCGCTTTAATGGAAGTAAAGCTTTTATGGTGCCGGCATCGCAGGCTGAAGCGCAAAATTTTGCTTCTTATTTTGGAACCGCAACAGATCTCGAATTTATTGGTAACCTGACCACTTATTTTAAGCGGCTTGTGTTGGGAAGTAATCAATTCGAGATTTCTATTAATCAGTCAATCAGAACTATTACGTTATCGTGGCTGGAAAATAATGTGGTACAAACGTTTACTACCGCTTATTATTATTCAGCTAATGCGGTAGTTTTTGTTACGCCATTATTTGTAAATGGCGTAAACATTACCGGCTTTACTAATGTTCATTATAATGCGGCTGAAAATGTGATTGACGTAACAGCGGCAGGTACTAACGGGCAAATACAAACGGCCACATCGCCATTAGTGGTGGATGTGAATGCACCCCGAACGTGGTACCAGGCAGCGTTGCAACAGGACACCTATTGGTATTCACCAACAGGATTTACTGTTGAAGGCCAGCCTGATGCTTTTGGAATTACTACTATTCCCAACTTTTTTTACTTGATATTTTGGCCGCAATTCGGAGGCAATTATGATTTGGCCGCGGGATTTGTGACTTTGGAAAATGGATCGCTGAAGTTACCGTTCGGCCTTGCAACACGCTCCCTGCCCACCTTTACAAGTGATGGCAGAGTTATATTTCCGGCATTGGGAATTGTAGGAACAGTGCCTGTGCAGTATGAATCCATATTTAATAATACAGCCGCTCAAATGGTGGACTCCCGAGGTTATTATCTCATTCAAACCGGTCCAACTTCTTACGATATGGTTAGCGCCAGAGATGCGAAAGCCTGGATTAGTTGGAGGTTTTAAGTATTGTTGATTGCTTATCATTAGTGAGCAAGTTGGCTGTTGACCGTAGGCTGTGGAGAAAAATCCTATTATATTAAAAGATCTGAATTTAGGAACTTATTTTATTATGAGCCCGGCATTTGAATTACTATGAAACAGCCGTTGCGTCGCACTCTTGTACTGTAGTAATTCTATTCAGCAATAAGCATTAAGGAACCAAATGATGCCCTTATTAATAATCTCATTGTTCTCCAACAGTTGTTTTTGCACTGATCTGGAGCCCGCTTCCCAACCGCTGAATAGAATTTCTACAGCACAAGTGAGTGACACAACCGAAGCTTAATAGTAGCAATGCCGCCGGTATCAAAACATCAACACATAAAATTTAGCTGCCGAAATATTGGCCGCCACTTTTGCGAACATGCGAAATAATATTTTCGAGACGTTTAAATAAATTTGAATTATTGTATTATTCAAAATACATAACTTTAATACAATTTGTGCAATCGTTAACATGGCCTTTTAGTCTATTACAACTTTAAACATCAATATGAAAAAGAAAATTGTTTTCCTTAGCGCTTGTTTGTTTGGATTACTGCAAATAAATGCTCAATGGCAGCCGGTAGGTGATAAAATTAAAACCGAGTGGGCTGAAAAAGTTGACCCCAATAATGTATTGCCCGAATATCCAAGACCGCAAATGGTAAGGGATACATGGCAAAATTTGAATGGATTATGGCAGTATGCAATTACACCAAAAGCTCAGGAGAATCTACCTGCGCAATTTGATGGGCAAATACTCGTGCCTTTTGCGGTGGAATCCTCTCTTTCCGGTGTAGGAAAAACCGTTGGAAAAGACGCGTTGCTTTGGTATAAACGTGATATTACTATTCCGTCAGCGTATAAGAACAAAAATATTTTGCTTCATTTCGGAGCGGTGGATTGGCAGGCTGATATATTTATTAATGGACAAAAAGTGCTTACTCATAAAGGCGGCTTCGATCCTTTTACTATCGACATCACTTCATATTTGAAGAAGGGTAGCAAACAGGAATTGGCGCTTCGTGTGTGGGATCCCACAGATGATGGGCCGCAGCCAAGAGGCAAGCAGGTGAAAAATCCGGAAGGAATTTGGTACACACCTGTAACGGGCATTTGGCAAACGGTTTGGCTGGAACCGGTTGCAAAGACATATATAGCTTCCACTCGTCAAACGCCGGATATCGATAAGCAAACGCTTACCGTGTCTGCAGATGTTCAAAACCTGCAAAGCGGCGATGAAGTTCGTGTTACAGCATTTGATGGAGCTACCAAAGTAGCAGAAACTACATTGCCGGTTGGCGGATCCGCTGAATTGAATATTCAAAATCAACGGTTATGGTCACCCGAAAATCCATTTTTATATAATCTTACTTATACCGTTCTGAGAAAAGGAAAAGCTGTTGATGAAGTGAAAAGTTATTTTGCCATGCGCAAAATTTCGATGGCGCCGGATAAAAATGGCATTCAAAAAATGTTGTTGAATAATCGTTTTTTATTTCAGTATGGCCCGCTTGATCAAGGCTGGTGGCCTGATGGCTTGTATACCGCGCCTACAGATGAAGCCCTGAAATTTGATATAGTGAAAACAAAAGAGATGGGCTTTAATATGATTCGCAAGCATATTAAAATTGAGCCGGCAAGATGGTATTATTATTGCGATCAATTAGGAATGCTGGTTTGGCAGGATATGCCAAGCGGTGATTTGGGTAATCGTTGGGAAAACCACCCGGGTGTGTTTGGACGTGCAACTGATAAAGACCGCACTGCCGAATCTGAACAGTATTATCGCAGTGAATGGAATCTTATGATTGATGCGTTGTATAATTTCCCAAGTATAGTAGTTTGGGTTCCGTTCAATGAAGCGTGGGGACAATTTAAAACTGTTGAGATCACTAACTGGACAATGAAGAAAGATCCTTCACGCCTTGTGAACAGCGCCAGCGGTGGTAATTTTTATACTGTAGGGCATATTTGCGATTTGCACAATTATCCCGAACCGTTAATGCCAAGGCCTGATCTTTTCGGCGAAAAACAAGCGCTTGTATTAGGTGAGTTTGGCGGTCTCGGTTTGCCTTTAGAAGGCCATACATGGCAAAGCAAAAACAATTGGGGGTATCGTAGTTTTAAAGGCCCCGACGAGCTTTTTAGTGAGTACAGCAAATTTGTTGATCAACTGAAAGGGTTGATACCACACGGTCTTTCGGCCGCAGTGTATACACAAACTACAGATGTGGAAGTTGAAACTAATGGCTTTTTAACGTATGACAGAAAGGTGATGAAAATGCCAGTTGAAAAATTAAAAGCTGTAAATAGTAAGTTGTATAACTAAAGACTGATGCCGGATGTTCACCAGGCATTCGGCTGTATGAAATATGATTTTTTGCATAGCTGTATGGAAGGCACTAAATGAAATAGGCGTATTTATTTTACAGTGTTTATTTAGTGTCTTCAATACAGTTTGTTACTTTTTTGCTTGGGCAAAAATAGGTAACAGGTATTTCTGTATAATGCACAATAACGAACAAAACGCTTTGATACCGGCGATATTACTACTATTGTGCTCCGGTTGTGTCACTCCTTTGTACAGTAGTAATTCTATTAATGTATAACGATCTTCGTTAAATGTATAAATCCATACCGCATTTGTTCGTATAATTAACAATCAACTTTTGTTTCAAATTTTCACATTATGTATTCGTAGTTATACGTTAAATTTGAAAATAACAAGATGTCTGCTTTCATGACAAAATCATCACGTAATACAACAATACAGGATATAGCAAGGGAATTAAAAGTGACAGCAGCGACAGTGTCTCGTGCCCTTAATAATCATCCGCGAATTAGCGAGGCTACAAAAATAGCTGTAGCAAAAATGGCCGATAAATTGAATTATACACGCAACCGCGTAGCGTCTTCCCTGCGCTCTGGGAAAACAAATGTAATTGGTGTTATCATTCCCAGCGCAAAAATTAATTTCTTCGGATCGGTTGTTCATGGCATTGAAACCATGGCAAATGAAAGCGGGTACAATGTGCTCATTTATCAATCTAACGAAGATACGGAGTATGAGAAAAAAGGTTTGCAGGCATTTTTAAGCGCAAGAGTTGATGGCATTCTCGCTTCCATCGCAAAGGAAACCAAAAGCATTTCTCATTATGAAGAAGTAATAGAAAAAAATGTGCCGCTGGTTTTTTTCGATCGTATAAGTGATGATGAAAATATTCCCTCTGTCTCCATCGATGATTATAAAGGCGGATATCTGGCCACTGAGCATCTTATAAGGCAGGGATATAAGTGCATTGCGCACGTGTCGGGCCAGCAACATTTAAAAATTTTCAGGGAACGATTAAGAGGTTATAGAGCCGCTTTGAAAGATTATGGTATTCCGTTTGATAAGAACCTTATATATACCGGCAATGTGTCTTTGGAATCCGGTCGCGATGCAGTGATGTATTTTTTGTCATTACCCAAGCCACCCGATGCGATTTTTGCAGTAGAAGATTTTACTGCGCTTGGTGTGCTAAAGACCCTAAAGGAAAAGAAAATAGATATTCCGGAACAGATTGGTGTAGTTGGTTTTGCCAACGAAGAGTTTGATGAACATATCACACCCGCGCTTACCAGTGTAGATCAGCAAACGGTGCTAATGGGAAAGGAAGCATTCAGGCTAATTATGGAGCTGATCGATAAGAAAGCCGGCCGGCAAACCAAAAGAAGCGTAGTGCTGGAACCTTTGCTGCAACTTCGTGCATCCTCGCAGCGGTAGCGTTGCTAAATATGTATTGTGAATGCTTCAATGCTTGCGCTAATTTTTAAGTTTTATTTTTTGGAACCGGCGGTAGTGCTACTATTAAGCTTCTGTTGTGTCACTCACTTGTACGGTAGTAATGCTATTGGGCAAGTGGGCAGTTGGCAGTAGAGAGGAAGTCAGAAATCAGGGAGACATTTTCAGATCAGCTGATTTCTGTCAATTGCCAGCTGACTTCTGATCTCTCTACTGCTCGCTGCCTACTGCCTACTGTCAACCGCCCACTAAAGTTACAACCGTACAAGTGAGTGACACAACGATGCTGATAGTAGCACTAAAGATGACTACATAAAAAAACACCTGTACAAAAGGGGGTAATAAATGTAGTGGATGCGTTAAATTTCGCCAATTAGTATGGGATTTGTCTAATCTGTATTAAGTTTACATATATTTGTGCAAACGTTTACGCTTTGTAATTTGTATTAAATTGGTATAAAGCGATTTTATTACTACATAACCGTTTTTAGAAATGAATTTTGATTACAAGGAGCATCCTCACACCAGGCTAAATTTATTAACGGGCGAATATGTGCTGGTGTCTCCGCACAGAAGTAAAAGGCCGTGGCAGGGAAAAACAGAAGCTGATCCCGGAAAACCTCGTCCGGCGTATGACCCTGCCTGTTATCTTTGCCCGGGAAATAAAAGAGCGGATGGCAGTGAAAATCCGGCCTATGAGGGACAGTACGTTTTTACAAATGATTTTTCGGCATTGCTTTCCGACGTGCCTGATGGTGGTTTGAATGAAGAAGGGTTGCTTGTGGCGCAATCGCAAAAGGGAATTTGCAAAGTGATCTGTTTTTCACCAAGGCATGATCTTACATTGCCTGAAATGGAGCTGCCTGCAATTATAAATGTAATAAACCTTTGGAGCGAACAGGTTAAGGAATTAAGCGCTAATAGCTATATTAAGTACATTCAAATTTTTGAAAACAAAGGTGAGATAATGGGTTGTAGCAACCCGCATCCGCACGGGCAGATATGGGCTTCACAAAATATACCGGTTGAAATATCAAAGGAGCTGGAGCAACAAAAAAGCTATTTTAACAAACATCATAGAAGCTTGCTGAGTGATTACCTGAATCTTGAGCTTAAAAAACAGGAAAGGATTATTGAGGAAAATGAGCATTTTGTAGCATTGGTTCCTTTCTGGGCTGTGTGGCCTTATGAAACTATGATCATTAGCAAGCGGCATGTACAATCTGTAACACAGTTTACCGGCGAAGAGAAACAAGCGTTTGCCGAAGTCTTAAAAAATCTGACCATCCGCTACGATAATTTATTTGAAACTTCTTTTCCATATTCGGCCGGTATGCATGAGGCGCCGGTAAATGATGGAGACCATGCTGAATGGCACTGGCATATGCATTTTTATCCGCCATTATTGCGCTCAGCTACAGTGAAAAAATTTATGGTTGGGTATGAAATGCTTGCTAATCCTCAGCGCGATATTTCACCGGAGTTTGCTGCCGGAAGACTGAGTGATTTGCCAACAGTACACTATAAGAATAAAACATAACCAAGGAAATTGAAACTTACCAAATGGATTTTTTGAAATTTTGTTGTTAATTGTTGGTTTTGTTTAAAGGGCTCGGTTGTTTTCAACCAGCCTTTTTTTGTAAATAAAATTTTCATGAATTATACCATACGCTTTTATTTTGCAGCCCTGGTTTTCAAAATTCATTATTGGTTATAACCCCAAAAACTGTAGTTTTCGAACATCTCACTTGTTGTATTATTTATTTCTTATTTCCTGACTCAATCTTATCTATATTTGAGGCTTAAATGTTGACTATAAATGCTTAAAATAGGTGTTTTTGGCGTTGGCCATTTGGGTAAATTCCATCTTAACAACTGGAAAGAAATAAAGGATATTGAACTTGTAGGTTTTTACGATCCTTCTGACGACATTGCGCAAGAGGTGACTCAAAAATATGATCTGAAACGTTTTGCAGATGCGGAAGAGTTAATGGAATTGTGTGATGCGGTTGATATTGTAGCACCTACCCATTTCCATTTTCAACTGTGTGAAAAGGCGATACGCAAAGGGAAGCATGTGTTTGTGGAGAAGCCGCTTGCTAATACGGTAGATGAGGCAAGAGCTTTGGTAAATCTAGCCCGGGAGTCAAATATAAAAATGCAGGTGGGGCATGTGGAACGCTTTAATCCGGCATATTTGGCAACACATGGGTTGGATCTGAAACCTATGTTTATTGAAGTGCACCGTTTGGCGCAATTTAACCCACGGGGCACAGAAGTAAGTGTGATACTCGATTTAATGATTCACGATATAGATATTGTACTTACACTGGTAAAAAGTGAAGTGAAATCAATTTCGGCAAGCGGTGTAGCGGTTTTGACAGATACACCGGATATCGCGAATGTGCGGATAGAGTTTCACAACGGGTGTGTGGTGAATTTTACCTCCAGCCGCCTTTCAATGAAAAAAATGCGCAAGATGCGCCTCTTTCAAAAGGATGCATACATTAGTATTGATTTCCTCAATAAGAAGACCGAAGTTATAAAGTTGAAAACAGAGGAAAATGCCAACGTCTTTGAATTTGATATTGAAACAGCCCACGGAAAGAAAACCATTGCGGTTGATAATCCGCTTGTGCCGGAAGTGAACGCGATAAAAATGGAATTGGAAAAATTCCGTGATGCTATTATAAACAACACTCCACCTGTCGTTTCTGCGCTTGATGGCTATAGGGCCATGGAAATAGCACATTTGATAATAAACAAAATAAAAGGCACTTCAATCAATATTTAAGCAGTCCGGATGGTATTTAAAAAAGAGATTTCTTATGTATGGTATCTTGTTAGCGATGCGCTTGCGGCGTTGCTAACGTGGATATTGTTCTATATTATAAGAGCATCTTTATTGCAAATTCCATTTTCATTATTAGAACAAATAGAGATCAACCCGCCTTTTACAATTGGATTATTTGTGGTTCCGGTAGCGTGGGTAATTGTTTATTTTATTTTGGGTAGTTATGAACCGCTCTACAAAAAGTCGAGGTTAAATGAGTTCAATATAACATTACTATGTTCGATAATTGGCTGCGTTTGCATTTTTTTCATTTTGCGTATTAATGATGTAAGGCGATCCACTATCTTTTATTACGCGGTATTTTTTTCTTTTTTGGCGTTGCAATTTCTATTAACTTTTCTGGGCCGCCTAATTCTTTTAAATATCACTAAAAGACAGCTTAAAGCAGGCATAATTAAATTTAACGCACTGCTTATTGGCGATCACGCTACTACGTATGACGTGTATGCACAAACGAAAAATTTACTTAAACTCAGCGGATATTATTACGTTGGTTTTTTAAGCGCTTCTGAAAATGGATTTTCAAATGATTTGCCCTACCTGGGTTCATTGCAGTCGCTCGATGAAATACTTAAAAAGCACCAGGTAAAAGTGGTGGTTCTGGCAATGGATAAGTCGCATAAAAATGATATTGAGGCGCTTCTCGAGCGGCTTAGCGAAAAAGATGTAGATGTAAAACTAATTCCCAATACGCTTGATATAGTATCGGGGTCGGTGAAAACAAGCAATGTATACTCTCCGTTATTGGCCGACATTCACACAGGCCTGATGAGCGGCTGGCAACAAAACATTAAGAGATTGCTGGATGTAGCAGTTTCATTTACCGGTCTCATATTGCTTTTTCCATTGTTGCTTTATGTAGCTATCAGAGTAAAGCTGTCATCAAAAGGGCCATTAATATTCAGGCAGCAGCGCATTGGTTATAAGGGAAAGCCTTTTGTGATCTACAAGTTCAGATCAATGGTAGTGGATGCCGAAGCAAGCGGACCGGCTTTATCATCTACGAACGATCCGCGAATTACAAAGTGGGGAAGAGTGATGCGTAAATGGCGGTTGGATGAATTGCCGCAGTTGTGGAATATTTTAAAAGGCGAAATGAGTTTAGTGGGGCCGCGGCCCGAGCGTCAATATTATATTGATCAAATACTTAAGAAAACCCCTTATTATAAATATTTGCTGAAAGTGAAGCCGGGCCTTACTTCCTGGGGTATGGTGCAATTCGGCTATGCTGAAAATGTAGATGAAATGATAGCACGTATGCAATACGATCTGGTGTATATTGAAAACATCTCTCTCACACTCGATTTTAAAATTTTGATCTATACACTTCGAATTATTCTTACAGGTAAAGGAAAATAAGGTGAAACAACGGCATACTCTCACGGGTTTTTGTGTTGGCCTAAGTTTTTAGATTATTATTATGGAACCGGCATTTGAGCCTTGATTAAGCATCGTTGTGTCACTCACTTGTGCGGCAGGAACTTTAGTGAGCAGTTGACAGTGGGCAGCAGGCAGTAGAGAAATCAGAAGTCAGAAAATAGCTGTATTAAACAGGAATGGTTGGGAGTTGCCGTTGTTGCGTGTGTAGGGTTCTTCTTCTGATATCTGACTTCTCAGCAGCAAACTTGCCGAATAGAATTACTACCGCACAATTGAGTGACACAACCGGAGCTCAATAGCAGCACTACTGTTGGTATCAAAAAAATAACGCCATATATCATACGGCCAGTATTATAACTGAAACTTCTTAAAAATTTCAATACATTTTTCGATATGTTTTTGGCCCGGATTTTTATACAATGCGCCGGATATTTATATCTCGTACCTTATCACCAAACTTTATTATTTTTGAAAATGCGTGTTTTTGTTAACATAAGATTGCTTTTTACTTTATTATTTTTTACTAATGTGGTGAACGCTCAAAACCATTATTGGCAGCAGCGTGTTGATGTTACCATAAATGTTAAACTAAATGATATTGAACATTCGCTCGACGCGTTTGAAACAATTTCATATACGAATAATTCTCCTGATACTTTAAAGTTTATCTGGTTTCATATTTGGCCAAATGCTTATAAGAATGATAAGACGGCATTTAGTGAGCAAATGCTGAATAACAGGCGGACGACATTCTATTTTTCGAATAAAGATCAACGCGGATATATCAACCGGCTTGATTTTAAAGTAGACGATTTAACTGCTGAAACAGAAGACCACCCGCAATACATAGATGTTGTTAAAGTGCTATTACCTATTCCGTTGGCGCCTGGTAAAACTACCATCATTACTACTCCTTTTCATGTTCAGCTACCTTACAATTTCTCGCGTGGCGGACATGTGAAAAGCACTTATCAGATCACACAATGGTTTCCCAAGCCGGCAGTGTACGATAAAACCGGATGGCATGAAATGCCTTACCTGGATCAGGGAGAATTTTATAGCGAGTTTGGGGATTATGATGTGTCCATAACTTTACCTAAAGACTATGTGGTAGCGGCTACCGGCGATTTGCAAAATGATGATGAAATTGAATGGATGAAAAGTAAAAAGGATTATATTAAGCCTAAATTGAATAATCCATCTTTTAAACCGGGCTACAAAAGTTCTTCTGTAAAGTTTAAAAAGCCAACACCCAACAACCTTCCACGCGAAACTATCACCCAGCAACCTGCAACTAAAACACTCCGCTACATTCAACGTGGGGTACACGATTTTGCCTGGTTTGCAGATAAGCATTTTATAGTTAATACAGACACACTTCGATTGCCTTCCGGAAGAATTATTAATGCATGGAGTTTTTACTTACCGGTTCAGGCGGAATATTGGAAGCAAAGCGTCGCGTCGTTAAAAAATACAATTTTGAAGTATTCGAAATGGTTAGGAGAATACCCGCACAACAATGTGACCGCCGTGCAGGCAAATATTGGTGGTGGCGGTATGGAATATCCTACAATTACGTTGATTTCGCGAGTTTTTAGTCAGGAAAATTTAGATGACATTATATCTCACGAAGTGGGGCATAACTGGCTGCAGGGAATTCTTGCAACTAATGAACGTGATTATGCGTGGATGGACGAAGGATTTAATAGTTATTACGACCAACGTAAAAGCGAGTTTAAAGAAACGCAAGATAAAAAACGCCTGCCTGGCAATTTGCAGGATCTGGCGTTACGAACTGCAGAAGCTGCGAAGGAAGACCAGCCGATTAATACACCCTCTGAGCAGTTCACTAACTCCAACTATGGTTTAATAGCTTATTATAAAGCGGGTGAATGGATGAAGATGCTGGAGCAAAAGCTTGGAAGAAATTTGTTTGATTCGAGTATGCATGAGTATTACAGGCAATGGCAGTTTAAACATCCGCAACCTGGTGATTTTAAAAAAGTGCTGGAAGATGTAAGTGGTCGTAATATGGATGATTTTTTTAGCAAGCTAAATGAAACCGGACCGTTAAATAATACTGTTGTAAAAAAGAAGATTGCTCCAGCATTTTTGTATGATTTGCGCGATACGGATAAAAAGCAGTATATATCATTTGCGCCAGCTATTGGTTATAACGAGTATGATCGGTTTATGGTTGGCGCCATCATTCACGATTATCAGTTGCCATTACCGCGCCTGCAATTTGTATTAACCCCGATGTATGCTACCAATTCAAAAACTTTTGCAGGTATAGGACGTATTGGCTATAATTGGTTGAAACCAACCGCTGGTCTCAAAAAAATCGAGTTTGCGGTAAGCGGCGCTAAGTTTTCCACAAGGGATGGAGTAGATACGAATGGAGCGAAAATATTTTCCGGATTTTACAAAATAGTTCCGGCGCTTAAGATTGATTTATCAAACAAATCTCCTTTAAGTACAATACACAAATGGATTGAGTGGAAGACATATTTTATTGGAGAAAACAGTTTTAACTATGTGCAGAACTCTGTTGATTCAAATTATTATCCTTCAAAAGCGACATATACTACACGATATATAAACCAGTTGACATTTGGGGTAAAAAACAACAGAATTATTTATCCGTATGACGCGCAATTGCAGGTGCAGCAATCTTCTTCATTTTGGAAAGCGACATTTACGGGAAATTATTTTCTTAATTATGCAAAAGGGGGCGGGGCGAATGTTCGTTTATTTGTAGCAAAATTTGGTTATATAGGAAGTAGTTCGTCAGTGAAGCAGTATGAGAATTCACGCTACATGCCAAAGCTGACCGCGGTAAGAGGTTACGATGATTATACTTATAGCAATTATTTTATAGGAAGAAATGAAACAGAAGGATTTGCAAGTCAGCAGATCATGTCGCGTGATGGAGATCTGAAAATACTGCGTACGGATTTTTATACATTGCCCAGTCGTTCTGATGATTGGGTGGCTGCAATCAATCTCAATACAACGTTGCCATACACCGTAATACCTAAATGGTTGCCACTGAAGTTATTTGTAGATGTAGGCACAACAGCTGAAGCCTGGAACAAAAATGAAACAACAATAAACACTAGTCGGATTCTTTATGTAGGAGGTATACAACTTTCGTTATTCAGGAATATATTGAATATATATGCTCCGTTGGTATATAGCAAAGATTTTAAGAACGAATTGAAAACGGATCCGGATACAGACAAGTTTGGAAAACGCATTTCTTTCAGTATAGATATACAAAAAATTACTGCCAAAAAAATTATTGGAAACAAATTACCCATGTAAAAAACATGAGAGAGAGCATTGTATATAAAAAAAGAAATGAGTTAAATATTGAAAAATGGGATACCTGTATAGATGCTTCTTCTAACGGTCTTATATATGCGCAATCGTGGTGGTTGGACACAATGGCCGATAATTGGGATGCTTTGGTAATTGGAGATTATGAAGTAGTGATGCCATTAACATGGAGAAGGAAATGGGGAATTAAATATTTGTACCAGCCTGCATTTACTCAGCAGTTAGGAGTGATTTCTGCACAAGATATTTCAACTGACATGGTAGAAGCTTTTATTGATACAGCAAAGAAGTATTTTCGTTTTGCTGAAATTAATTTGAATTTTAAGAATAAGGTGAATGGAAGTATTGCAAGAAACAATTTTGTGTTGGATTTAAATAGGCCTTATGAGGAGATAAGGAGTGGGTATAAGAAGAATTTAAGAAGAAATTTGGAAAAAGCTGATATCGGAGAATTGAACTATAGGCATTATGATGGGAAGAATGATACCAATGACATTATTGGTCTTTTTAAAAAAACTTACTTTAACAACAGAAAAATGGGTGTTCAAAATGATGACTTCGAACTACTAAAAGGTGTATTTTCAAAAGGCTACTTCAACTATACTCAGGTACGTGCAATAACAAATGAAGATAATATTCACTCAGCTGTATGCTTTTTAAAAGATCGGAAAAGATTGTATTTTTTACTGCCTGTAAGTCCTGTTGCGATGAGAAATTCTAGTGCTGGTCATCTGTTAGTAGATCGAATAATAAATGAATTTAGTTTGCAAAATTTTATTTTTGACTTTGAAGGTTCCGATTTGCCTGGTGTTTCCCAATTTTACCAAGGTTATGGAAGTGAAAATCAACCATTTTATTTTATACGGTGGAATAATTTGTCCTGGCCTATATCGTTATTAAAAAACTATAAATAAAACCTAAGAAAAAAATTGTCTCAATTAAGAAAAAATATTTCTTATAATTTTTTACTCACTCTTGCGCAACTCTTGTTTCCTGTTTTTTCTATTCCTTACATTTCAAGAGTATTGTCTCCTGAGGGATTAGGCAAAGTGAACTTTACAGATTCATTGAGTTATTATTTTGTGACTCTTGCCGATTTAGGGATTGCAAGTTTTGGAATAAGAGAAATAGCAAGAATAAAGAATCATAAGAACGAATTAAATAAGTTGGCATCAGATCTGTTGAGTTTTAGTATAATTGGAGGATGCATATTTTTATTAATATATTGGCTTATACTTTTTTTTGTGTACGATAAAATTAGTGATATACGTCTCGTTGTTTTTTCTTCAGTTTTCTTGATAGCTAATTCGCTCAAGTGCGAATGGTTTTTCCTAGGTACGGAGAAGTTCAAATATATAGCGCTTCGTAGCTTTTTTATACGGTTTGTTGGCTTGATCTGCATTTTTTTATTTATAAAGAGGCCGGAAGATTTCTATTTGTACTACATAATAATGGTTTGTAGCGCATTGTTTATCTCTTTTTGGAATCTTAGTATTTTTTTTAATAAAATCAATTTTCGGTTCAGTATAAGCAATTGGAAACATCTTTTTGCAAAAACACGCATCATGTATTGTATCAATTTACTATCGTGTATTTCTCTTATGTTGGACAATGTATTATTGGGGCTGGTTGCAACATCGGCAATCGTTGCTTTTTACACCTTGGGAACCAAAGTAGTTAGAATAGCTTGTACTTTGATTTCAGATTCATTTTATGTGCTTTATCCTAATACGGTGTTTACCTTGCATAATAAGGAAAATAAAGAATACATACAATTGCTAAATAATTCATTTCAATGGATAACTATAATAGCTCTTCCACTTTGCTTTGGTATTTTTTTGTTTGCAGATGATTTTACCAGGATATATTTTGGAACTGCTTTTGGCAGTGTTAGCAATGTAATAAGAATATTAAGCATCTATCCCTTGTTACATACACTTTGGCTTTTTTTAAATTTACAGATATTGATTCCACACAATAATGAGTTTCTTATTTTAAAATCATTATTTGTATCAGTTTTAGTGTTTGTTCCTGCGAATCTAATACTATCTTATCATTTCTCCTTTTGGGGCACTTGTGTGGCATTATTGATTTCAGAACTAATTCTTGTTGTATTTACTTATCATCTTGTTATGAAAAAACGACTTCCAGTACAATTCCTTAATGTTAAGAGTATATCTCAGGTAATAATTGGAATGCTTTTTTTTATTCCGATTTATTATTGTTTAAAGATCGTAATTAGTAACCCGCTTTTTTTCTGCTAATTGCCCCAAGTGTCTGTATACTTGCTTATTTTTCTTTTTTGCGTTTAGCAAAAAACAGTATAATGTGTAGTTTTTTTAAAAACACCAAAGCGAAAATTTAAATGAAGAATAATTAGTATCATTCAAAATGCTTGAGAAGTTTTACTATGTTATTTTGTTTTTTAAACTATACCTAAAATTGAATAGCAATGTGCTTTTTTTTGTTTATCATCGGTATTGCTACTATTAAGCATCGTTGTGTCACTCACTTGTACGATAGAATTTCTATTCGGCAAAGTGAAACTCTCAAATGCAAATTTATTCGGTGTATTGTATAAAGATTTATAAACTATTTTTTAATGAAAGTACTCGTACTACCATCATATTTTTATCCATTTCCCGGTAGCACCTCTACTAATGGGAAGTATTGCATCGATCAGGCAATATTTTTAAAAAAACATAATATTGATGTTGAAATCCTTGCAAATATTGAACTTAGTTGGAGAGCTGAAAAACTTAAATTGTTTAAGTATGAGCCAAAAATGTTTTGGAAAATAGAAAGTGGTGTTAAGGTATACAGATATTTTTTTTGGAGAATTCCGTTTTTGCATAAGCAAAATGTAAAACGGTGGATTAAAAAAACAGTAAGATTATTTGAGGAATATTGCGAACAAAATGGGAAACCGGATATTATACATGCGCATTCATCAATGTGGGCTGGATACGCTGCTTCTTTAATAAAAAAGAAGTATGGGATTGCTTATGTTGTTACAGAGCATAATGGTTTATTTGGTGAAAAGATAATAGCACCCCCTGAATTAAGGTTTCTTTCATGGTATCATAAATATATCAAATGCGCATTTGTTAATTCAAATTATATACTTCCTGTATCTGACCTGATGATTGCCAAAATCAAAAATTACACTTTGCCGGATAATAAGATACGTGTTGTATCCAATGTTTACAACCAGCTATTTGAATTCAAAAGAAGAGAGAAGCATTTTGATAAAATAGTCTTTTTCGCCATTAGTAGTTTTTCGTTTAGTAAAGGATATGATATTTTACTAAAGGCATTTGAATTAGCGGTTAAAACAAGAAGGAATATTGAACTGCGCATAGCCGGGGCAGGATTCGAAAATCAAATATTCCAGCATTTGTTAGCCGAAACTGAATGCAAAAATAATATTGTTTTATTGGGAAAAATTTCACCTTTGGTTCTTCGGGATGAGTTGTGGAATGCGAATGTGTTTGTAATGGCTAGTAGAGTAGAAGCTCAACCTATTGCTATATTGGAAGCCATGGCTACCGGCCTCCCCATTATTTGCACTGAAATTATTTCTGAAAATGTGGTATCTGGCAACATTGGATTTCGTGTGCCGGTAGAGGATGTTGAAGGTTTGGCAAATGCTATGATCAAAATGATTGGCAATATTGCTCAATTTGATAATTTCATGATATCTGAATGCGCAAAAAAGATTGCAGGTGAAAATGTTTTCATTAAAAATATAGTATCCACATATACGGAAGTGCTGCAACTCTCAAAAGATTAAATATAAAATTCATTCCATGTTTAAGTTTGGATCAAATAAACTCTATGTGCAATGTAATGGTTGGTTTATAATAATTACTATGTATAGCCCTTTTTTCATTTTTAGGCATTGCATATTTGCCTTTTCGTACACTAAAACTTTTTTATTTTTCTTTATTTGGAGTATTACTTTTATTAGGCATTTTAATTTTAGGACAAAGAATATATTACCAGGCTAAAATTCCAAATTGGAACAAGGAGGAGTTGTTAAGACAATCATTGTTTAGTTTCAGTAATCGCCCCCATTTTCCTTATGAAAGCCAGCATACAGGAATTGAGGATATAAAAAGATCTTTTGTTCATTCTTGGTTCGTTTATGATACTTCATTTATTAAATCAGATGATATAAAAGCGGCCGCAAATCAAACAGTTACCAATCGATTTATTTATACAGCCGATAATTCTTCTATCATATATTGGTTTTTCCAGAATAATAGAGTTTATATGCTTTTAGCATTAAGCTTCTTAATTAATTTGGTTGCCAGGAGAAAGTATAATTTACTAATAAAATGGTTGGTAGTTCTGTTGGGATACTGTAGCTTGTTATTTTATTTTTTGTTTTTCATGAAAATTACAGATGGCATGTTTTTATGTATAGTAGGTGTTATTTTTTTTGCAGCATGTATTGATTTTCAGATGCAACTGTTACCAAAAAGAATATTAGATAGAATATGTTTATGTATGTTATTAGCATCTTGTTTATGGGTGGCTGTAAATTCCTGCACATGTTGACCCACCATTCTTGTTTATGTTGACCCACCATTCCTGCATGCTGACCCGCCCTTAACCAACGTATAATGGTCGCTGTTTTCTCTATGATTGCTGCAAGTTGGCCCACTTCATTCTTGCA
>JAVBLN010000046.1:0-71192 GCA_031553495.1 Flavihumibacter sp. | reverse complement strand
ATGCAGCCGCTAAAGCGATGAATAGCATTCCTTTTGCTGAAGTCACAGTAGTACAAAAGCTTAACCAGGGCGCCCCCCGCGATCGGGCCGTCATCGATCGCGGGGGTGCTTTTTGTTTCTTTTTGAACAAGCAAAAAGAAAAAGACTTTGTAAATGAAATGTTGAAATCCGTAAACGATATTCCTTTGCGAACTAAATAATTAATCCTATAAATCAATTATAATATTTGTGATACCGGCAGCAGTTTTTCATGGCATCATCGTTGCGTCGCAATCACTTCATCGGCAGAATATGTGGCATCTGAGGTTTTAATGTTCTACACCTTGGAGAAGATGTAGAACATTATAATTTTCACTTTAATTTCTTTCCTGGGCTCGCAACCATCTTTCAGGAAATTCGTTGCAACTGGCTTGCAGGTAGTCTTTATGCGAACATGGAATATACGATTGGTCGGGCATGCGCATCCACCAGCGACCGGTTTTTTTGCTTTGTAAAAAAGTAGTTTCTATTTCTGAAAATGTTAGATGATATACATTAAAATTGTCCTTATGATCAAGTCCGGGTTCATTTTTACCTCGGCTTAATCCGTCCATAAAGTACCAAATCATATGACTGATCTGCTTTGCAGTAAGCTTGTCTTTATCGGCCTGCTCCTGGTAGCCATAAATGCCAATGGTGCTTAAAACCGGGCTCATACCTGCATAGCGCATTAATATACATGCTTCTTCGCCTGTAAAACCATTTGGCGAAATGGCGCCGGCCGGAGCATATGCCTGGGCAAATGCAGCCATATCAAAAGAAAGCATATTGCTATTGCGTATTACCGGTTCCATTTCATCAATATGTTCCTTTGCGTGCCCCACCCTGAAGCAATCAAACCTAAGCTTGTCGATGGTTTCCAGCATATGCGGATGTACGTAATAACTTTGAAAACCGATATGGTTATAGTGCTTTACAAAATTCGGTTCGCCAGTAAGCATTTCCATCAAAAAATTATCCTGCCGCAAAGGCGAATCAACATCAAGATTGATAAGCGCATCTATACTTGTTGCTTCAATTATTTGTTGGCGTTGTGCATACGCCTGGTATTGTGCAAGTGCCAGATCGTGTGTGCCACCAAGTATTACAACAGTTTTGCCGGCATTGAGTAATTCTTTTAAAACCATTTTTATTACTGCGTAGGAATCCGCAAGCGAAGCGCCCACTTTTATATCTCCCAAATCCGCCAGTTGCAAATTGGTATGCCAATAATATAAGGAGTAAAATTCAGCTCTAATAGCATTGGAAGCTTGCGAAGGTGCATTGCCAAAGCCTCCGCCACGGGTTTCTTTGCACCCGATCAGTACCAGATCCGCATGTTCTATATCCGGTAATTCATCTTCGTATACGCTGATAATTTTTCCAACCTGTCCCTCTTTATATCCTTCATCGTTGCTTAATGATGCCAGGTTAACCGGTTCCAGAAAATCCGCAAGGCTTTGTAAATCACTCATGGGAGCAAAAATATAAAAGTTTGCAGATGCCGAACCGGAAAGTTTTGCGTGAGTGCATAAAAAAATAAGCATCCTTAAATTACATTCTATAAGGAAATTATATCAACCAGCTTATTCATTCTTTTATCCACGAATTGCACCAATTGAACGAATGTCGCCAAGGGTGGCAGCCGGTTGCCGGTTAAAGGTCTTCAGGAGTAACATTCATTACGTGAAATTCATTATTCCAAAGCAAAACGGATCAGATCCTTATTAAAAAAATAATTCGAGACATTCGTGTAATTCGTGGATATAAAGTTTTTTATACATGAATGCCGGCAATTGATTTCAAGCTGTACTAACTATTATATGCAAACGAAATCGTTTTCTGATTTTTCAGTTAACTTTGAAAAATATGCAACACATTCAAGACGATTTACAAAGCCGTTGGTGGCAACTGGAAGCTAAGCTGATAGAGCGCTTTGGGAAAAAACCTGATATGGAAGCCATACTTTTTATGATTGGCATACAGGAATTGGGTGACATAAAACAGAAGTTTTCGAAAGAACAAAAACAGGATTTAATGCATATTGGCGTTTGTACGGTACTTTCCGCAAGCGGATATTATGAAATGGAAAATGTAGATGAAGATGGGTGGCCGCATTTTCGCCAGTTAAAAGCCTTGCCGGAATATGGATTGAAAGAGCAAGAGGATTTTTTGAAAGATCACATTTTGTTATATTTTCAGAAAAGCGGGTTCTAGTTGCCGGTAATTGGTGGAAAATAACCGTTGTCATAATAGCTTTTTTCGAAGCCGGATACATATTAAGACTTATATCAGGTATAAGACTCCTTTCAATTGATAACAATTTCTTTTTTTTTTCAAAAATTTCAGCATCTTTGTTTCATTAAATTTTGTCTCATGAATTTTCCTGATAATCTGCGTTATACGAAAGACCATGAATGGTTAAGCCTGGAAGGCAATATAGCAACTGTAGGCATTACAGATTTTGCTCAAAGTGAATTAGGTGATATAGTGTATGTAGAAGTTGAAACCGTAGGAAAAACATTAAAAGCAGGAGAGGTGTTCGGAACCGTTGAAGCTGTAAAAACTGTGAGTGATTTGTTTCTACCGGTGGAAGGCACTATCAATGAGTTGAATGCCGATTTAAATGCCAGTCCCGAACTTGTAAACGCCGATCCTTATGGCAAGGGCTGGATGATAAAAATGACTGTAAGCAACCCCGCGGAAGTTGAAACATTGCTAGATGCTGCAGGCTACAAAGCAATGGTTAGCTAACCGCAAATCTATTTTGAAACTAATTTAAAAGAGTGCTCCGGCGCTCTTTTTCATTATATGAAGTTATTACACTTTTTCTCCAGAAATATTTACATTCCCATTTGCTGGACCCTGGGAATCCAAATTTTAGTATGCCTGCCCGGATCAGCCATTCCCGGTAGCGGTTGGCTCGATGCTATTCATTTCGATAAAATTATACATGTTATATTATTTGGAGGACTTGTATTTCTTTGGTCGTTATATTTAAACAGAAGTGGTTCATTATCAGCCAAAAACATAAAATGGCCGGTTGGTATTTTCTTACTTTCCTGTGCTAATGGCATTTTGCTGGAGTATATTCAAAAATATTATATACCAAACAGGAGTTTTGATTTATACGATATAATTGCCGATATCTGCGGCGCATTACTGGGTTTATTATTATCTTTTATTTATTTTACAAAACCACGCAGCATTTAAACATTTTAAGTTGTCTCTAAATAAAAGGGCCCTTGTAGAAACAAGGGCCGTAACCAAAACTAACTGCTTATGAGAAAATTGACTGCTTTTGTGTAAGTCAATAGAAAGACTTTTATATTTTTCAACCCATGTTATAGACGCAAAACAAATGCCATGGGTTTACAAATTCATGTTAATATATTCTTAAAGAGCTTTTGCCAGTCCTGCATTTCACACTCTCAAATTCACGATACAAAGCAACATAATAACGCCGTAACTTACAAAAAACAACTGACAGCTTTTCAAAACTTTAACAGTAGAATTCTTTGATTTAAGCTGTTTTAGTAATATTTGCACCTCATTAGGTAAATTTCTTATTTCCATGCTTTTGTAGAAAAAAATACACTGTTTTACTGCTGTTGAGTTGCCATTTTTTCAGCATTCTCTGCAAATTGTAAGGCATCAATAAACTCTTCAATATCTCCATTCATAACAGCATCAAGATTATATACAGTTAAGCCAATTCTGTGGTCAGTTACACGTCCTTGCGGATAGTTATAAGTCCTGATTTTGGCGCTTCTGTCTCCCGTGCTCACAAGGCTTTTACGATGCCGTGAAATTTCTTCCTCCTGCTTGCGCACCTGCTCTTCATACAGGCGTGTTCTCAGCATTTGCATTGCCTTTTCCCTATTGCCAAGCTGCGAGCGTTCCGTTTGGCAAATCACCACCGTGCCGGTAGGTATGTGTGTCAGCATCACCTTTGTTTCCACTTTGTTCACGTTCTGTCCGCCCGCTCCCCCACTTCGTGCGGTTTCCATTTTCACATCGCTTTCTCTCAGTTCAAAGTCCACTTCTTCCGCTTCCGGCATTACAGCAACCGTAGCAGCACTTGTGTGCACGCGACCGCTGGCTTCCGTAGCAGGCACACGCTGTACACGGTGCACGCCGCTTTCAAATTTCAAAGTACCATACACATCGTCGCCAATAACTTCCACATTCACCTCTTTGTACCCTCCCACTGTACCCTCGCTTTCGCTCAGTATAGCTGTTTTCCAGCCTTTAGCGGCGCAGTAGCGCAGGTACATGTCTAGCAGGTTACCGGCAAAAAGGCTCGCTTCATCGCCGCCGGTTCCCGCACGAATTTCCAGGATCGCGTTCTTCTCATCCTGCGGATCCTTAGGAATCAACAACTGGCGTATTTCCGCTTCCATTTTTTCTTTTCGCTCCTCCAGGCCAGCCGTTTCCAGTTTTGCCAGTTCTCTCAGCTCCTCATCATCACCCATAAGTGCCTCGCGGTTAAAATCAATATCATCCAGCAATCTTTTATATGCTTCATAAGCCACCACAATTTTTTCCATGCTGCGATATTCTTTGCTCATAGCGCCGAATTTCCTGTTGTCGCTCACAATCTCAGGGTTTGTAAGCGCCACGCCCAAATCAGTAAACTTTGCTTTGATGGCCTCTAATCTGTCTAGCATATTTTTATTTTTTGGGACCGGCAGTAGGAATTCTATTCAACATCGTTGTGTCACTCACTTGTACAGCATAGCTTTGTGCAGCATAAAAAAACCAAAAGCCGGTCTACATTTTTTTAAGAGTTTGCAAAATTAATTCAATTAAAGCATGCGTTATCAAAAATTAAAAGCAGATTTTTTATTTACCGGAAAGGAAATGCTTTCAAATGATTATGTATTGATAATCAACGATAAAAAAGAAGTGGAAGAAATCGTTTTTCATTCCGAAGCCGGCGATGATGTACAACATTTGAAAGGAACGCTTTCTCCGGGATTTATTAACTGCCATTGCCATCTTGAACTCAGTCATTTACAAAATGTAATTCCACCGCATACCGGCCTTGTTAATTTTTTAATTTCGGTTATACAAAAACGTGGTTTTGCAAAAGAAGTAATTAATGAAGCCATCACCAAAGCCGAACAGGAAATGCATAACAGCGGCATTGTGGCTGTAGGCGACATTGGCAATACCACCGATACAATTGCTACCAAGCAAAAAAGCAAAATACACTGGCACAATTTCATTGAAGTGCTCAGTTTTTCCGATGCCCGTGCCGAAGAAAACATGAAAAACTATACCGGCATTTTACAAACATTTATCAGCCAATTAGGAGACCGCAGCACACTTGCTCCTCATGCGCCATATAGTATAAGCGCGAATACATTTTCAATGATCAACGCTGCCACCAAAGGGCAGATCATTTCCATACACAACCAGGAAAACCCTGCTGAAGATGTTTTATACAAAACCGGTGAAGGAGATTTTTTAAAGTTGTATAAATTGTTCGGGTTGGAAAAGTCGCCATTTCCGGTAACAGGAAAAAGCTCCATACAATCTTACCTTTCTTATTTTAATAATGGCCAAACTATTTTTCTTGTACACAATACTTTTATGGCAGAAGAAGATATTTTGTTTGCCAATGAGTATGCTTCGCGAAATGGCTTACAGTTGGTGTATTGCCTTTGCCCGAATGCCAACCTGTATATCGAAAATAAATTGCCTCCGCTTGATTTGTTCTTAAAGCATAATTGCCAAATTGTTTTGGGAACCGATAGCTATAGCAGTAACTGGCAGTTAAGCATTGCAAAAGAAATGCAGGCATTAAAAAATGGTTTCACGCACTTACCGCTTACTACACTTTTGCAAATGGCTACCATTAATGGAGCCAAGGCACTTCGGCTTGATGACAAACTGGGAAGTTTTGAAAAAGGAAAAAAGCCGGGAGTGGTTTTGCTATCAGACAATTGGGAAAGTAAAGTAGTAATTGGTTAAGTATGCCGCTTGCACGGCAATTTTAAAAATATCCGCAATGAAAAGAAATAAATGGTTTGAGGATTTAAATACCTTACCTAGTATATGCCATTGTTCTATCCTTACGCCTTCTTAATTCATTAGCATACACAGCACCGATAGTGGATGCGTGAGCAGCGATCCATTCAGTAAGTTTTGTAGTACCTGCGGGTGTTGAAGCTGTGTAAAGTAAATCTGCTTTCAAGCCTTTTATTTCTTCTCGAGTTACCACCTTATCATGCATAATAGCACCCATTATACTTGAAACGCAGTAGCCCAATTCATCAGGCATTGAAAAGATTTTCCGCTCATGCCCTAAAATAATTTTTGAAATGGTTTTTACCAATTCCTTATAAGTAAAGGTTTCGGGACCAATGGCATCAATAATTACATTGTTGGTTTGAGCGCCTTGCTCTACTGCAATATGCGCAAAGTCTTCCACAAAAATAGGTTGAAGCCTGTATTGACCATTGCCAAACACACCAAATACCGGGAAACGGCGAATCATCCAGGCAATGTTGTTTATTAATATATCTTCATCGCCAAAAAGCACCGCTGGCCGCAAAATGGCGTATGACATTCCGGATTCTGTCAAAGCTTTTTCAAGCACGCCTTTTCCGGCAAAATACTCGAGTGGCGAATGTTCATCAGCATTTGTAATACTGGTATGCACTATGCGTTGCACACCTGCTTTTTTAGCAGCTTCAAAAAGTATTAAGGTGTTTTTTACCGCTTCTTTATGCTGAAAAGTGGTATGATTAAAGCGAACCCAATAAGTGTTGTAAAGAACAGATACACCGCGAAGTGAATCAACAAGTTTTGAAGGCTCCTGAAAATGATAAGGCGAAACGGTTACATGGTTATTAAAATCGTTTTGCCGTTGCATTGAGTTAGTAAGCGTAATAACCCGCTTGCTTTTATTCAAAAGTAACCTGGCTATATACTTACCGGAATATCCAAAAGCGCCTGTTACAGCATGAATAGCGTCATTAGTATGAAAAGCGTTCATAATGATTTTTGCGTAAATATATTTAATTTTCTGAATTTTCAGTATTAATTGAAAATAATTTTATATTGCCTTAGGGCATTACTCCTAAAATTCACCTACTGCTCTATAGATTGTAGGTATGTTTACTGAAATGTTGCTTATGCAATCTGTTAATTAAAGAATACCTTCAACAGCGGGAAAATTTTTACTTAAAAATTGGATGTCAGCAATTTTTGTAATTACTTTGTAATAACAATCGCATTTATGGAACTTTCAATTATAAATATAGGAAACTCAAAGGGAATCAGGCTTTCCAAGACAATTCTAGAGAAATACAGCATCGGGGACAAAATTGAATTAATCCTCGAAAAGGGTTACATTATTCTTAAACCCAAGCTTGAACCAAGAAAAGGTTGGGATAAAGCATTCAAAAAAATGCACGAAAATGGTGACGACCAACTTTTAATGGACGATGTTTTTGAAGATGAAAATTTTGAGGAATGGAACAAGTAAATCAGTATGACATCGTTTTGGTTAACCTGGATCCAACTATTGGAAGCGAAATGAAAAAGACAAGACCTTGTGTTGTTTTATCACCAAATGAAATGAACAGGTATTTACAAACTATTGTAATTGCGCCAATGACAAGCAGTTCAAAACCTTATCCAACAAGGGTACAGGTAAAACATAAAGCAACTAAAAGTTGGATTGCTATTGATCAAATTCGCACAATTGACAGAGTGCGAATTGTAAAACGCTTTGAAACATTGACGAATAAAGAAATTGAAGAAGTAAAGACCGTAATCCGGGAAACGTTTGTGGATTAATGAACAAAAAATTTTGTGAAGCAAACATGTATTTTTTCATGTTTGTATTTAATGCTATTCGCATTGCACAAAGGCAAAAAAAATTGATAGTTGTTAGAAATTCACACATCTAACAACTATCAACTAAAGAGTACAAGTTCTATTCGCTTTTCTCAGGTCGCATTTGTGGAAAAAATAACACATCCTGTATAGACGGCTGGTTTGTCATAAGCATTACCAACCGGTCAATACCAATGCCAATACCGCTTGTAGGCGGCATGCCATATTCAAGCGCCCTGAGGAAATCATAATCTATATACATCGCTTCCGCATCGCCACGCTCCATTAATTTTACCTGGTCTTCAAAGCGTTCCCGCTGATCTATCGGATCGTTTAATTCGCTGTACGCGTTCGCAAGTTCTTTACCATTGATCATTAGTTCAAAACGTTCAACCAGCCCGGCTTTGCTTCGGTGTTTCTTGGTAAGCGGACTCATTTCTACCGGATAATCAATGATGAAGGTTGGCTGCACATAATTTCCTTCGCATTTTTCGCCAAAAATTTCATCTATCAGTTTTCCTTTACCCATGCTTTGCTCCACATGAATACCCAATTGCTTACACACATCGCGCAAGCCCGCTTCGTCTTTTTCGCTTACATCTATTCCCGTATGCTCTTTAATGGCATCATAAATGGAAATACGTTTAAATGGCGCTTTGAAACTAATTGTTTTATCACCCACCTGAACATCTGTAGTGCCATGAAGTGCTAGCGCTATCTTTTCAAACAACTGCTCCGTTATTTCCATCATCCAGAAATAATCTTTGTAGGCGGTGTACCATTCAAGCACAGTAAATTCAGGGTTGTGCGTTCTGTCCATACCTTCATTGCGAAAGTTGCGGCTAAACTCGTAAACCCAGTCAAACCCGCCAACTATAAGCCTTTTCAGGTACAACTCATTTGCTATACGCAGGTATAGCGGAATATCAAGCGCGTTATGATGTGTAGTAAAAGGCCTTGCGGCCGCGCCACCGGGAATGCTTTGCAACACCGGTGTATCTACTTCCAAAGCGCCCTGCGCGTTCAGAAAATCACGAATGGTGTTGATTAATATTGTTCGTTTTACAAAAGTATCTTTTACGGATGGATTAATGATTAAGTCGGCATAGCGCTGACGATAACGGAACTCAGGATCAGTCACTTCGTCAAATACATTGCCTTCTTCATCGCGTTTTACCACCGGAAGCGGTTTCAGCGATTTTGTAAGTAACGTAAGCGTTTGTGCATGTATTGAGGTTTCCCCGGTTTTTGTAATAAACACAAACCCCGTGGCGCCAATAATATCACCTAAGTCAAGGCCGTGTTTAACAACAGTATCCCAAAAAGATTTATCCTCATCCGGGCAAATGTCATCACGCTTTACATACAATTGAATAATGCCTTTACTGTCTTGTATTTTTATAAAGAAAACTTTTCCTTTATCGTTGATACTCATTATTCTTCCGGCCACGCACACGTTGGCAAACTGATCTTTTGTTTCTTCGGAGAATGCCTTTTTTATATCCGAGGAATAATGGCTTACGGGATATAAAGGAGCCGGAAACGCGTCTATACCTGCGGCTTGCAGTTTACTTAATTTTTCTCTTCGGATAATTTCCTGTTCTGATAAATGTGTATTCATAAAAAAGCCCGCTTTCAAAACGGCGTGCAAAAATAATTGATTTTATGGTACGGGCAGCGGTATTTCAGCAATGGCAGCAGGTGGCGGGCTGTAGTAGAAACAAAAAGCCAGATGTTAGATTTACTGCTCACAACCAACTTGCCGAATAGCATTACTACCGTACAAGGGAGTGACACAACGATGATGCCATGAAAAACCGAAGCCGGTTCCCCCAAAAAATTCTTCCAATTTTTAGTACATCAGATCGA
The DNA here is from genome assembly GCA_031553495.1 of Flavihumibacter sp. Classification (GTDB taxonomy): domain Bacteria; phylum Bacteroidota; class Bacteroidia; order Chitinophagales; family Chitinophagaceae; genus Pinibacter. Next base: position 61,454 of record JAVBLN010000046.1, on the reverse strand, counting down.
AAAATTTGAGATACAGCTTCTTATAAAATTTTTGAGACCATTGTTTCTTTTGAGTGAAATAATTCCAAATTATTCAAATAAAAAGACTTGCAAAAATCAAAATCATTGCTTATATTTAGAATATATATTCCTATAATCCATTTTACACAACAAACCACATTGAAATCCTTATATTATTGTTAGTAACCATAATGCAAAGCTGTAAACTATTCGCATAATTGATAGTTTGCTAATGCTATGTAATGCCGGGTATTTATCCAATTAACATTTCCATTGAAAGCTGGAAAATTTTATAAACATATTTCTACCCGATATGAAAATTTGTATCCTACTGTTAAGTTTACTGGTTGCCAATCCGGTTCCTTACAAATTATTTGCGGCTGATACCAAAGCATATTTGCAAAAGACTGAGGAAAAATTTAATCCTGATTCTGATACATCATCTCAGTTACAATTGTTAGATTTTCTTGCTTTATACAAAAAGAACAATGTAATTCTCAACTGGACTTTTCAGAACGACTCAGTTGGCAATCGCTATGTAATAGAGCGGAGTACTGATGGCATTCATTTTTTAAAAACAGGAGAAATTGAAAGCGCAAGCTCTATTGGCATTAATACATTGTATGCTCATGTGGATAATGTCAAATCAATTAACACATTGAAAAAAGATCTTTACTACCGAATAAAAAAAGTGGATAAAAACGAGAGTGCAAAATATTCTAAACTATTGCTGGTTCGTGTGTTTGAAACAAAGATCCTTAAGATTGTGAGTATTACACCTAACCCTGTTGTAAATAATATTAAAGTAAACGTAGAGCTGAAAAGCGACGCGATGGTGGGTATGAAAGTCATGAATAATGAGGGTGCAGAACTGATGCATACAACAGAAAAAGGCATTGCCGGGAAAAACACTTTTGAGCTGATTGGCTCAAACGCATTACCCAGGGGTATTTACATTTTTGAAGTGATCGTAAACAGTAACGAACGAATGACGATGCAATTGATAAAGGACTAAAGTCAAAATTCAAAAGTTGGTACTCAAATGATGAACTACAAAACTTAATGCTACATTTTTGACTTTTGAATTTACTGTCGTCCTTCATTCAGCGTTGTCCATAATACATCTTTCAGTTCATTCAGTCCGTGTTGTGTAACCGAAGAAATAAACACATGCGGTATATTCTTCGGAAGCTCATTTGCAATCGCTTCTTTTAATTCATCATCAAGCATATCGCTTTTACTAATAGCAATTACAAAATCTTTTTGCAACATTTCAGGATTATATTGCTCCAGTTCATTAAACAATATGTCGAATTCTTTTCTATGATCCTTACTGTCCGCAGGCACCATGAAAAGCAGTATGGAATTGCGTTCTATATGGCGAAGGAATCTGTGTCCCAGCCCCTTTCCTTCGGCAGCGCCTTCAATAATACCCGGCAGATCCGCTATACAAAATGATCTTCCGTCGCGATACTCCACCATCCCCAATTGAGGTGTTAAAGTGGTGAAAGCATAATCCGCGATTTTTGGTTTCGCGGCAGTTATCACGCTAAGCAAAGTAGATTTTCCGGCATTGGGAAATCCAACCAATCCCACATCTGCAAGCACTTTCAGTTCAAGAAATTTCCATGCTTCTTCACCCGGCTCTCCCGGTTGCGCATGTTCCGGAGCCTGGTTAGTAGGTGTTGCAAAGTTTGCATTTCCCAGTCCGCCGCGGCCGCCGCGCATCCAGATCACTTCCTGTCCGTCTTCAAGAATTTCCACTTCCTGCAATCCTGTTTCCTCATCTTTTGCAATGGTACCAAGCGGCACTTCAATAATTATATCTTTACCGCTGCGACCTGTGCAATTAGTGCCACTGCCGTTTTCACCGTTTTCAGCCAACACGTTTTTATAATAGCGCAAGTGCAATAATGTCCACAGATTTTTGTTGCCGCGCAAAATAATATGTCCGCCACGACCGCCATCGCCACCATCGGGGCCGGCTTTGGCGTTGAATTTTGTGCGCAAAAAATGTTTGCTGCCCGCTCCTCCGTGCCCGCTACGACAGAATATGCGGATGTAATCTATAAAATTTGTCTTTTCCATTCGAACGGCAAAGTTATGTTAAGCAATTGTAAGAACAAGTTGGTTTGAATCTGATTAAATCAATAAGGCTCCATTTTATTGTTACCGGAAGTTCTCAAATTATTGGATCGTTACATTTTGTTTGCATGTTCAATATACTTAACACGGCAAAAAAATGTGTAGTTTTTTTTGAACCGGCGGTAGTGCTACTATTAAGCATCGTTGTGTCACTCACTTGTACGGCTGGAAGTTTATTGGGCGGTGGGCAGTTGGCAAACCAGCCGTTGGAGAATAAGGCTTATGCCTAAAGCGCCCACCCTTCAATATGCACTTACAACTAACTTGAACGTCATCGGTGTGCCGCATCTCTAATAATTCGCATTTTCAAGTAACTTGCGGCTTATGAGCAAGAAAGTAAGAGTAAGATTTGCGCCCAGTCCTACAGGAGGGTTGCACCTGGGGGGCGTTCGTACTGTATTGTACAACTATTTGTTTGCAAAACAACAAGACGGCGATTTTGTACTACGCATTGAAGACACTGACCAAACGAGGTTTGTGCCCGGCGCCGAAGAGTACATTTTCAACTGCCTTAAATGGTGTGGCCTCACACCTGATGAGAGTGCGGTGCATGGCGGTCCATATGCGCCCTACCGGCAAAGCGAAAGAAAGCAATTGTATAAGCAATATGCCGAACAATTGGTAAAGCAGGGAAATGCTTATTACGCGTTTGATACTGCGGAAGAACTGGAGCAAATGCGTGCCGCTTTTAGAACTGAGCAAAATCCGTCTCCACAGTATAACTATGAGGTTCGTGAGCGAATGAAAAATTCGATCACATTAAGCGAACAGGAAGTAAGTACGCTCATCGCACAAGGAACGCCTTATGTAATACGCATTAAAATGCCGCAGGATGAAGTGGTAACATTTACAGATATGATCCGTGGCGAAGTAAGTTTTGACAGCAGCCTTGTAGATGACAAAGTATTATTAAAAGCCGATGGCATGCCTACCTATCACCTGGCTGTGGTGGTAGATGATTATTTAATGAAAATATCTCACGCATTTCGTGGCGAGGAGTGGCTGCCCAGCGCCCCTGTTCACATATTGTTGTGGCGGTATTTGGGTTGGGAAAACGAAATGCCGCAATGGGCGCATCTGCCTTTGATACTCGGCCCCGACGGCGCGAAGCTCAGCAAACGTCACGGCAATAAATATGGTTTCCCCATATTTGGTATGAACTGGGTAGATCCTAATACACAAGAACTCACAGAAGGTTTTTATGAAAGAGGATTTTTGCCGCAGGCGTTTGTGAACCTGCTGGCAATGCTCGGCTGGAATGATGGCACAGAGAAAGAACTGTTTTCAATGGAGGAGTTGATAGACCGCTTTGATATAAGCAGGGTTAATCACAGCGGCGCTATTTTCGATTATGAAAAAGCAAAATGGTTCAACCATGAATGGATTAAAAAGCTACCAGTAGCTGATTATAAAGACCGCGTACAGAAAATCTTTGAAGAAAATAATATTACTATAAGCGATGACAATAAGTTTGAAAAAGTATTAGAACAGGTAAAAGACCGCTGCACTTTGCTGAATGATTTTGTTACGCAGGCTTCGTTTTTTTTCGTGGCTCCTAAAGAAATTGATACCGCTTCCATTAAGCCGAAATGGGATGAGAAAAAACAACAATTCTTTGTTGAACTCATTCGCGCATTTGAACTCACGGCCATATGGCAGCATGATGATCTTGAAAAAGAATTTAAAGAAATAGCGGCTGTCCATCAGCTAAAACCAGGCGAAGTAATGATGCCGTTGCGTGTAATGCTTGTGGGTGGCAAGTTTGGGCCGGGTGTGTTTGACATCGCCACAATAATTGGAAAAGAAGAAACCAATCGGCGAATTAAACACACGTTGCAGTTGTTAAGTTAATAATCAGTGCAAAAATTTGTGATGACAGATCCACTAGCGTTGCAGCGTTTTTACTTAATAATTCTGCAACGCTTTTGTATGAATAAATCCTGGATCCGGTTTTGAAATTTCATAAACTTTTAGATTATTTTTTTGAGACCAGCCGTAGACCCCTGATGGGACATTGCTTGCGACGCTCCGTTCAACTGTAGTAATTCTTATCATCAACTAATAAAAACAATTACCCATGAAAAAACAATTGTTTGCAATTATTCTTTTATTATCATGCAATACGCTGTTTGCGCAGCGCTCTTCCTGGAAGCTGGTGTGGCAGGAAGAATTTAATTATCGCGGTCTTCCCGATCAAGCCAAATGGAATTATGAAACGAGAGGTAACGCAACAGGATGGGGAAATAACGAAAAACAATTTTATACCGATACCGATTCCTTAAATGCATATGTTAGTAAAGGCACATTAAAAATTACCGCACGCAAAGAATCGCGTGAAGGCAAATCATATACATCCGCACGTTTATCAACAGCAGGAAAAGCTGAATTCAAATATGGAAAAATAGAAGTGAGAGCCAAACTTCCCGCCGGCAAAGGTACCTGGCCCGCGATATGGATGTTGGGAAACGATATTGGAAAAACAGGCTGGCCTACCTGCGGCGAAATAGATATTATGGAACATGTAGGGTATGATAAAGATAGTATTCATGGTACTATTCACACTCAGGCGTATAATCACACAAAAGGCACACAAAAAGGGAAAAGCGTTTACATATCCCGGCCATACGATAAATTTCATGTATATGCGATAGAATGGACCGGGGAAAAAATGGATTTTCTTCTGGATGGTAAAAAATACTATACTGTTGTAAACGAACATTTATCAACTAATGAGTGGCCTTTCGATAAACCATATTATTTAATTCTCAACGTGGCCGTAGGTGGCAACTGGGGTGGTAAATATGGCATCGACGATTCCGTTTTTCCGGTAGCGATGGAAGTGGATTATGTAAGAGTGTATGAGAAGAAATGATTGAATTGTTGAAAATGCAAGACTAAACAGTTCAGGGTGCTGTTCGGCATGTTAGCGCAGCGCTTGTCGAACATAAGATAAAAGGGATATTCATCCCTTTTTTAGTGGAAAGAGAAAGTTGAGTACAGGAAAGAGGTCTGCGAATTTGCACTGTGTTCCTTTGTGCCTCGTGGTTTTTAAAAACTGATTTCTCTATGGCCTGCTACTTATTGCCCAATAGAATTACAACAGTACAAGTGAGTGACACAACCGGAGCTTAATCAGGGCACCGATGCCGGTTTCACAATAAAAACGCTAGACAACAAAAATGCTTGTATACAAAAGACAAACCTCAATGATTTAACTTCTAAATCTCAGGCAGATGCACCCCTTTCCATTTTGATATGATTCTTATAAGGACAACGATACAAACGCATAGCAGCAGATTGGTATTATATTCCACACCGGCCGCTCTGAGCGATACATACGCAATGCCGCCGATCGCGCAGGCTGTGGCATATAGCTCGCCGCGCTTAAAAATGTTGGGAACCGCATTGCATAATACATCCGCCAGCATACCTCCAAAAGTGGCTGTGATAACCCCCATTACCACCGCATACATTTCGTTGATCCCGAGTTGAATACTTTTTTCTATTCCGGCTACAGTAAATAATCCGAGGCCAATGGCATCTGTAATAAAAATGGTTCTTTTAAAATTTTCGTAATTGAGTTTAAAAAAGAAAGTGATAAGCGTGGAAGATATTACAAGTGTGAGTGCCAGGTAATCGTTCACCCAGTTTACAGGCCGCACGCCAATCAGCAAATCACGCAAAGTGCCGCCACCATAGGCAGTTACAAAGGCTAGTACACCGGCGCCGAATATATCCATTCGGTATGTGCGTGCCTTAAATGCGCCTGTGGCGGCGAAAACAAATATTCCTGTATAGGTTATAACACTTAACAAATTCATGCTGCTGAAAAATTATTACAAATATGATACGCGGTAAGTTGCTATCTTAGGTAAATAAATTTGCAAAGGTATGAATTATCAAACACTGCTAACAGCAATCGAAAATGAAACGCTTGTTATTACCATTAACAGGCCCGATAAGCTGAATGCTTTAAACAGAACAGTAATTGAGGAATTGAGCGCGGTAATAGATGAAGTATATGGTAATAATGCAATACGGTCGGCAATTATTACCGGCGCCGGTCAAAAGTCGTTTGTTGCCGGAGCGGATATCAGCGAGTTTTTACAATTGGATCATGCTCAGGGCGAGGCGCTTGCACGCAAAGGCCACCAATCGGTTTTTGATAAAATTGAAAAATCACCCAAGCCGATTGTAGCTGCAGTAAACGGTTTCGCATTGGGCGGCGGCTGCGAACTGGCCCTGGCATGCCATTTTATAATTGCCAGCGAAAACGCGAAATTCGGTCAGCCGGAAGTGAACCTGGGACTAATTCCAGGCTATGGTGGAACGCAGCGGCTGGTGCAGGCTGTAGGCAAAGGCCGGGCAATGCAAATGATCATGACTGCCGAAATGATAACTGCCGAACAGGCTATGCAGTATGGAATTGTAAACAATGTTGTAAAACAGGAAGAGCTTTTAAACAATGTTAAAGCTTTACTGCAAATTATTCATGGCAAAGCGCCGCTAGCTATTACAAAAGCAATTGAATGCATAAATAACTTTGATCATACCCAACAAGGCTACGATTTTGAAATAAAAAAATTTGCCGAATGCTTTGCTACGGAAGACTTAAAGGAAGGCGCCGGCGCGTTTTTGGAAAAAAGAAAACCGGAATTTAAAGGAAGATAGACGCAGCAAGCGATGCATTGTCATTACAAATTTTCGTACGTTGTGCATAGCAAATCGTGTATTCCAACTGATTTTCGTCACTATGCCAACTAATTAAAAAAAGCGCCTCCTTCCCTTGTATTGATTTAACTTTACGAACTTTTAAAAACATACAGATTATGAGCTATCGCATAGAAAAAGATACCATGGGTGAAGTGAAAGTGCCCGTGGATGCTTATTATGGAGCGCAAACCCAGCGCAGCATTGAGAATTTTAAAATTGCACAGGATATCAACCGCATGCCGAAAGAAATAATCCGTGCGTTTGCATACCTGAAAAAAGCCGCCGCTATTACCAACTTTGAGGCTGGTGTGATGCCAAAAGAAAAAAGCGATCTTATTGGCAAAGTGTGTGATGAAATTCTGGAAGGCAAGCTGGATGATTATTTTCCGCTTGTTGTATGGCAAACCGGCAGCGGCACACAAAGCAATATGAATGTGAACGAAGTGGTTGCTTACCGCGGTCACGTATTAAATGGCGGCAAACTTGATGATAAAGAAAAATTCCTGCATCCCAACGATGATGTAAACAAGTCGCAATCTTCCAATGATACATTTCCTACAGCCATGCACATAGCGGCATACAAAATGCTGTTGGATGTAACCATTCCCGGCATCGAAAAACTGCGCGATACGCTTGAAGCTAAGAGCAAAGCTTTCATGAACGTGGTGAAGATTGGTCGCACGCATTTTATGGATGCCACACCGCTAACGGTTGGACAGGAATTTAGCGGATATGTTTCCCAGTTGAATCACGGCCTGAAAGCCATTAAAAATACATTAGCGCATTTATCCGAACTGGCGCTGGGCGGCACCGCTGTGGGAACAGGCATTAACACGCCTCCTAATTATGCTGAAAATGTTGCCAAGCATATTGCGGCATTAACAGGTTTACCTTTTGTAACTGCTGAAAATAAATTTGAATCGCTTGCCGCGCATGATGCGATTGTAGAAGCACACGGCGCATTAAAAACTGTAGCAGTTAGCCTGATGAAAATTGCAAACGATGTGCGCATGTTATCCAGCGGACCACGCAGCGGCATTGGTGAATTATTCATTCCAGATAATGAGCCGGGCTCTTCCATTATGCCGGGCAAAGTAAATCCCACTCAGTGCGAAGCGCTCACTATGATTGCTGCGCAAGTATTGGGTAATGATGTGGCCATAAACATTGGCGGCGCCACCGGTCATTTTGAATTAAATGTGTTCAAGCCGGTAATGATCTACAACTTCCTGCACAGCGCAAGGTTGATTGGTGAAGGTTGTGTAAGCTTTAATGATAAATGCGCGGCGGGCATTGAACCCATCGAAGCAAATATCAAAAAACACGTGGACAATTCATTAATGCTGGTAACCGCGCTCAACACAAAAATTGGCTATTACAAAGCCGCTGAAATAGCGCAAACAGCACATAAGGAAGGAATCACTTTAAAGGAAATGGCTGTGAAGCTTGGCTACGTAACACCCGAACAATTTGACGAGTGGGTGGTGCCTGCTAACATGGTAGGAAAGATTTAAGATAATTCAAAAATCGAAAGCCAAAAATCAAAACTGGTAGCAATGTTTATTGCATCGTTTTGAGTTTTGGCTTTTTTTATTTTGTGAACCGGCGGCGGTTTTTCATGGCATCATCGTTGTGTCACTCACTTCAACGGTAGTAATGCTATACAATGAGTTTTGAGTAATAAGTAATGAGTGCTTTTGTTTTGGCTTGCAATCAGTGATTAAAGCATTCTCAATTCTCCACTCTCAATTCTCCATTTATTTACGCTCTGTAAGGCTTGCAGCACTATACTGTTGCTTTTATACACAACGTCAAAACCTATGCAGTATCAAATGCGCGACAGAAAAGAGGTTTAATATTTTTTATACTGCATTATTTTTTGACGCTACGTATAGATGGTTTGAAAATCATATACTTTCACCACTCCGTGCGAGATATGACGTGCGGGAACATTTTCTATAATTGTCTGAATTAGGATTTATCAGATTGTTGGATTGTTGGATTTTGTTTTCCTGGTCAATCTAAATCCTCTAATCCATGAATCCTTTAATCCAACGAATCCAAATTCTGACACCAATCTTATCCGTCATTTCGAGCTTGTGTTTTTAACATAGCGAAAAAGAAATATTGCAACCTATAATAAACCAAACCGTGCGAGAAATCTCATTGGATTAGTGTACTGACAATTTATTGTATTGCCTGTACTTCAACACCGGCAACCGGTAACCGGCAACTACTGCCCACTGCCAGCTCGCCGAATAGCATTCCTACCGCACAAGTGAGTGACACAACGATGCTTAATAGTAGCACTACCGCCGGTTCCAAAAAATAATTACACAATATTATCATGCCCGGAGTATAAAAAATAAAGTGTAGTAAAAATGCTATTAAAGACGAGTAGTTTTACTATACCGGCTTTTATATTCTTTTTCTATGTTTGATTGAAGGCATTAATCCCCCTTTTGAAAAAACTACTGCTATGGAAAAACCTCTACACCATAAGAAAGCCTTTTTCTTTTTCAGAACAGGGCTGTTTATACTATTAAGCATTACCTGCAATATGGCTTTTTCGCAAACAATAGATTATGGCAAGACCTATGTGAATAAAACAAAAGGCTCATCCGGCGGCACCATAGAGCCAAAAGATGTGTTGCAGATAAGAACCACCATTGTGGTAAGCTCTACTACTCCTACAATTGATAGTTGCGCATTTTATGATACTATACCGACCGGCGCTACATATGTTGCCAATTCAATGAAAATAATAACCAACGAAGGAAAAGTGTACAAAAGCTTTACTGATGCGGCTGATAATGATCCCGCGAAAATTATGAGCAGCAAATACATAACCGTACACATGGGCTACGGAACGAATGCGTCAAAGACTGCTACCGCTTCAAGAAGAGGACAAATTAAGAATACCGACAAACCTACACTTTGGGGAAGCATTTGCGTGATGGTAGTGTCGTATGAAATTGTGATAAATAGTAATTATGGCAGCACGCTTGATGTGGGTGGAGGCAGGTTTACGTATAAATATAATAACAAGTTTGTTAATATAGATTTCGGTAAAGATAATATTGCAGTGTTTAAGAATACCGGCATTTGTGAAAACACCGTAGGCGGAAATGCAGTGGGCATGGAGTTCAACGGCACTTTCGGTTCTGGCAAAAGCAGGAACCGTGGCGCTTCTGCAGCCATATCAGGCACATACCAGTTCAAGACTTTTACCACCGGCACACCGGATGATTATTACTACGGCGTGGCAAATAATACCAGCACACAAAATTATACTACCAGCAATGCATGGACGAAACCGGACAATACAAGTATAAGCCATCGCGTGTTTAGCGTGTGGGATATAATTGGCGATCACACTGGCGCCGCAGATCCGTTTGCAGGTAATAAAGCGGCGGATACTGTCGCGAATGCTAACGCCGGCTATATGATGGTGGTGAATGCGAGTTATAAAACCGATTATGCTTTTCAATACATGGTAACAAATCTGTGCCCTAATACATACTATGAAATTTCTTCGTGGTTGTATAATATTTGTTCAAAATGTGGTGCTGACTCAATGGGCCGCGGACCGGGCAATTCCGGCTATATTCCGACAGGTCCCGGAGATTCATCCGGCGTACATCCTAATCTTACTTACCAGCTCAATGGTATTGATTATTACACAACCGGCGATATTCCTTACACCGGGAAATGGGTTAAAAAAGGGTTTACTTATTTGACAGGGCCTAACCAATCTTCCTTTACACTTACCATACGTAATAATGCGCCGGGGGGCGGTGGAAACGATTGGGCTATAGATGATATTTCTGTGGCCACCTGTACTCCCAATCTCGATATGCAGCCAAGCGGAAATGCGAGAGTTTGTTACAACAACCAGATTGATATTTCTACTGTTGTAAGTAGTTTCTATCCCAACTTCACATATTGGCGATGGGAAAAAAGTAAAGATGGCGGAAGCTCCTGGTCTATTGACAGTACCGGAATGGGTGCTGTTCAAAACGTTGGCGGCAAGTATGAATACAGGGTTGATCACAAACCTTTTTTGGCAGATAGCTCTGTAAATGGAAATATGTACAGAATAAGGATTGCCACATCTGCCGAAAACCTCTCTAACGATAATTGCTCTGTGGCGGCCAGCACTACGTTGATGGTATATGTTAATAATTGCAGTACGATTTTAAATACATCATTGCTAAATTTTGAGGGGCAGCTAAGTAATGTCAACTACGCGTTGTTGCGTTGGACATCGGGATCGGAGGCGGCGAATACGAAGTTTATTCTTGAAAAAAGTTTTGATAACATACACTACAAACAATTGGCCATCGTTGATGGCAAAGCAACTGCCGGCATCGGCGCAGCTTATGGATTCTCAGATCCCGAAGAGTTAAGAGGAACCGTGTATTACAGAGTGAGGATACAGGATGGAGCGGAATTTATTTATAGTAAATCTATTGTGCTAAACCCGGAGGGGTTAGCTTTTGATGTGCAAAATGTGCAGAATCCATTCAAACAAAATATTACTTTTCATGCAATAGCGCCCAACGATGGTGCTATAAAAATGTTGCTATATGATAGCCGTGGGCGACTGGTAAAAACCGATGCGGCTAAGGTTTCAAAGGGGCTTACAAATATTGCAATAACCGGATTAGACAATTTATCAAGCGGCGTATATGCATTGCAAGTAGTTTATAAAAATTTTACAATTGTGAAAAGAGTAATAAAAATGGCGATGTAGTAAGTTTTATAATACACAGGTTTCGCGAATTTACGGTTGCATGAATGTTAGTGGGCGGTTGGCTCACTCATCACTCAAAACTCATCACTCGCTCAATAGCACTACTACCGTACAAGTGAGTGACACAACGATGCTCAATAGTAGCACTACCGACCGTTACAAAAAAGTTATGAGTTATGAGTTTTGAGTTTTGAGTGATCTGATCAAACCTCTTACTTCTGATCTTTGACCTTCACTTCACATTTCCTTAATACAGAGTAACAATTTGTTCATTGATAAGTAATCATTTCGTAACGCGGGTTAATAGTGGGTTAATAGTGCGCAAATATTTTTGTGGCATTCTTAACACACAAACTATCTTTTGTGAACAAACAAATACTACTGCTAATAATCCTCCTGCTAATAAAGGGCATAGCCTGGACACAGACCGTAAAAGTATCAGGCAAAGTGCTTGATGAAGAAACTTCCTCTCCGCTTGTTGGTGCAACCATCGCCATTGATGGGCTTAAAAACGGATTTGTAACCGATGTGGAGGGCCGCTTTTTTGCGCTGCTTGAAAACAATAAAGTTTATAATCTTACCATTTCACATGTTGGATATATGGCAAGAAATATTGCCGGATTACTAGTGAATGCTGAGAACAATACGATGCAGGTGATCATGCAACGTAATAATAAATCGCAACTTTCTGAAGTAGTAGTGAAGGCAAGCGCCAAAAAAGAAACTATCGCTTCTTTGTATAGCATTCAAAAAAACAGCGCTTCCATATCTGATGGTATTTCAGCAGAGATTATAAAAAAATCGCCGGACCGCAATACCGGCGAAGTGTTGAAACGTGTGAGCGGCGCTTCGGTACAAGATAATAAGTTTGTTGTAATAAGAGGTCTTAACGAAAGGTATAATACCGCAATGCTTAATAACAGTATGCTGCCCAGCACCGAGCCTGATAAAAAAGCTTTTTCGTTTGATATAATCCCATCATCATTGATTGACAATCTGGTTATTTATAAATCCTCAACACCGGATCTTCCGGGCGACTTTTCCGGTGGCGCTATAAAGGTTTCAACAAAAGATTATCCATCGAAAACATTGAGTGAATTATCAGTTTCACTTGGCTATAATTCGATGACAACATTCAAAAATTTTTATACCGGTTTTCCTAAAGGCAAATTTGATCCTGTTGGTTTTTTTGATGACTCAAGATTAATGCCTCAACCGTATTATAAACGCGGCGGTTCTTTTATAAATGAAAGTCCGGGATTCAAAAAAGACGTAACGAAAATGTTTTCGAACACTTTTGGTTATGAACCCGCCAATCAGAGTCTCCCAAATCTAAGCGTATCGTTTACAGGTGGGAATACTAAAATTATAAATGGTAGAAAAAAGCTTGGCTACATATACTCTGTAGGTTATAGTACCGGAAGAAGAGTATCTCAAAGGAACCGCGATGACTACCAGGTTGATAAAATGTTTTTATATAGCTACAATACGTCCAATTATGAGGTAAAAAATAATTTATCCGCATTATTGAGTCTGACGTATTCTTATGGCAAAAGCAAAATATCTTTTAAGAACTTATTTAATAACGACTTTTCAAACACAAGTGCATTACGATCGGGAAGAAATGAAGTGAACGGTGGAGAAAATTTTTTTGATGTAAAAAGTGTAAATACAGAGCCTCTAAATAATGGTATTTATAATTCGGTACTTGAAGGTTTACATAAGTTAAATAACAACTGGACTTTTGACTGGAATGCCGCTTATGGGCTAACCTACAGAAATCAACCTGATCAGAAAATACTGACTTATCGTTCGGGAGATAATTCCCACAGTAACTTCTATTTGAAATTGAATAATGAAAACTCGCCGGAAATAAGAAATGCCGGTCGCATATATTCCTTTTTACAGGAAAATATTTTTGGGGCAAACGCCAATATCGCAAAAGAGTTCAGACTGTGGGATCTGACGCAAAAGCTGAAAATTGGCACAGCTAATTATTACCGCAACAGAAGTGCTGAAGCTAATGCGCTGGGTTATGCATCGCTCGATTTCTATGGTGTTCAAATCAATGAAGGGAAAAATACTTCGCTCAATAATTTATTCAGTAGTGAGAATATTGATGCATATAATTTAACAGTAGCTAATATTGCTACCAATACCGTTCAATATACTGGTGAGGCTATGTTGAATGCAGGCTACGTAATGCTTGATAATAAATTTTCCAATAAATTCAGGCTAACCTGGGGTGCAAGAATTGAGAATTACAACCAGATGCTTTCATCAAAAAATAAGGCAGATATAAAACTTAATAACCTTGATGTGCTGCCCTCTTTCATATTAACCTATTCACTCAGCGATCAATCGAATTTGCGCCTGGCGGCTTCCCGGGCTATTAACCGTCCGGAATTTCGTGAGCTTGCATCTTATAGTGTGTACGATTATGATAATAATATCAGCATCATTGGAAATGACAAACTGGTGCGCTCAAAAAATACGAATATTGATGCCCGTTATGAATGGTTTCCTGCAGCCGGAGAAATCGTTTCTTTAAGTACTTTTTATAAGTATTTCAGCAAACCGATCGAGCAAACAAACAGAGGCAATGATGTGTTGTCTTATGCAAATGCGAATAGCTCCAAAGTATATGGAGTGGAAATTGAAGTAAGGAAAAAACTTGACTTTTTGGGAAGTCGTTTTCTTGACCATTTCGCACTGTATGCGAATGCGGCTTATATTAAAGGTTCGGTAAAAATTGATTCTGTATCTATTAATAGTCCTATGCAGGGACAATCTCCATACCTCATCAACACTGGATTGAACTACACTTCGTTTGATGATAATTTTTCAGTAAATGTTTTGTATAACAGGATCGGACCGCGTTTAAGATACCGCGCTATGAGCGGCGCGGCTATGAATATTTTCGAGAAGCCACGTGATGTGATAGATTTTCAAATTGCAAAAAAATGCTATCATCAAAAGCTGGAGATCAAACTTACTATAAGCGACATCCTTGCGCAACCATATGCCTGGTATTATAAGTTTGACAGTGACCCATCCAATATGAATTATAATTCGAAAGAAGACAAAACAATAACATCATTCAAATTTGGAACAACTGCTACACTTGGCTTGAAATACAATTTTGGCCGTTAAATGTAGCGCAAAACTAACAAGCACTATCAACAAAAAAGAAATCAAAAAACAATGAAAAAGATCGCATCTGTTATTTTGCTCGGATCCATTACTTTAGGTATTGGATGTAATAAAAGCGACAACTCCACGGACCCTGTAGGAGGCGGAGTTGATGTGGTTAATCCGGTCACTAACACTGTTGATATACGTGGAGTGATAAAGGCGGACAGAAAACTTACTAAGGATAAAGTTTACCGTTTGCGTGGATATGTTTACGTTAGTGACGGAGCTACTTTAACCATCGAGCCGGGAACTAAAATAGTATCGAATAAAGACTCCGCAGGCGTACTGGTAATTTACAGGGACGCGACAATAGTTGCGGATGCAAACGCGGACAATCCAATTGTATTTACCTCAAATGAGGCGACCCCGGCTCCCGGAGATTTGGGCGGCGTAGTTTTGGTAGGACAGGCAAAAGGCAACAACAATCATACTGTAATTGAAGGTGGTGTAGATGCTGCTTTCAGTGCATTTGGCGGAAGTAACGATGCGCATAGCTCAGGTATAATGCGGTATGTGCGTATTGAGTATGCAGGTAAAGCCGTTAATCCCGGTGATGAAATAAACGGTTTGTCTTTATATGCTGTGGGGTCAGGCACTACTATCGATTACATACAGGTAGTTCGAGGGTTGGATGATGCGTTTGAATTTTTTGGCGGTACGGTTAATTGCAAACACCTGATTGCTTACAACTGTGCAGACGACGATTTTGACATGGATGACGGCTACCGTGGTAAAATTCAATATGCTATTTCTATTAAGGATCCAAAATTTACAGATGCTAAAGGAACCAGCGGCGATTACTCAAACAATTTTGAAGTGGACAATGTGAACACCTCAAATGGTTTCAAGCTTGACAGAGCGCCGGTCACCTTTCCAACCTTATCCAATTTCACTGCCATTGGTCCCAATTCGGGAAGGGCCACTAATGTAAATTCGGATTACGGTTATGGTATGCGCTGGAGAAGAGGCGCGAGATTTGTATTGGCCAACTCTATTGTAATTGGTGGTCAGAAAGCCGGTCTCGATATTGATGACGACTCCACCGCAAATTATTACAGGAAGGATTCAAGTCGTTTTTATAATAGTTTTTTGCATGCGGCAAATAATGTGTTTCAGCTTGGGAACGATGGCTCCAAAGGCGTTTGGACAGTTGTTGGCCTTAAGGATACAACAACAATTAGAAATCTTAGTGTAGTGTATACTGATCCAACTCTCATCAAATTATCAGATCCGTTCAATAATAAAGCTCCGAATGTAAAGCCGGCTGCGGGTTCGCCGGCATTGGCAACAGCAGGCAAATTCGATTACAGAGGATTAAGCGATTCATTCTTTGACAAAACTTCTTTTATCGGAGCTATGGATGACACCAACGACTGGACTGCAAAATGGGCTGTTTGGGATAAATAATGTAAAGGCGATATAGAATAAAACCTTATCAAGTGAATGGCAGTTTAACCGCTGCCTGGTGTTAAGAATTAAATTTCCATTGTACCCCGATTTCAATCGGGGTTTTTTAATTTCGAATCATTGAACTATTGAGTGCATCACTTTTTTAACCACAAGGGCCACAAAGGAAAACACAAGGCGCACAAGCGCATGCTGAACCGCCATCAGCCCTTGTGTTCCTCAAGCCTCTATTGTGCTTCTTGTGGTTAAACACCAACAACCCGCTCAATAGCATTACTACCGTACAAGTGAGTGACACAACGATGATGCCATGAAATACTATCGCCGGTACACAAAAAATATTACTATTAAAAGCTGTTAAAATTTTGTAATGATTGCCCCTGCAAGTCAGTCATCAGGTGTTTACAGTATATGCCACATTTTCATATTTCTATATTTTTTACATTTCTCACATTTCCACATTATTTTTGCTCGGCTTTAAACCTAAATTAATCAAACAATGAAAAACACTCCCTTCACGCAAAAGCATATAGCGTTGGGTGCAAAAATGGCGCCGTTCGCGGGGTATAACATGCCCATTTCATACAGTGGTATTAACGATGAGCATGCGGCCGTGCGCAATAATGCCGGCGTATTTGACGTAAGCCATATGGGCGAATTTATTTTAAAAGGAGAGAACGCTTTGGACCTTATTCAGCGTGTTACCAGTAATGACGCCTCAAAGCTTGACGCCGGGAAAGCGCAGTATAGCTGTTTGCCTAATGAAAATGGCGGTATTGTGGACGATCTGCTTATTTATTGCCTGGAACCCAATAAGGCGTATATGCTGGTGGTGAATGCTTCAAACATTGAAAAAGACTGGGACTGGATATCAAAACATAACACGGCAAATGTGGAGATGCATAACATTTCCGACAAAACATGTTTGCTGGCCATACAGGGACCGAATGCTACAAAAATATTGCAGCCGCTTACAAATGTTGATATCTTAAATCTTAAATACTACACTTTCGTGAAGGGAACTTTTGCAGGTGTGGAAAATGTATTGATCAGCGCTACGGGTTACACAGGCGCCGGTGGTGTAGAAATTTATTTTGAAGACAAAGATGATGCAGCAGATAAAATATGGAATGCGATCTTTGAAGCGGGAGCGGAATTGGGTATAAAACCTGTGGGACTTGGCGCCAGAGACACGCTGCGCCTGGAAATGGGATTCTGTCTTTATGGAAATGATATTGATGATAATACCACTCCGCTTGAAGGCGGCCTTGGCTGGATTACAAAATTCACTAAAGATTTTACCGCCAAAGGCATTCTGGAAAAACAAAAAGCAGAAGGGGTACAACGTAAATTGATTGGCTTTGAAATGATCGATAAAGGTATTCCACGCAGCCATTACGAAATAAAGGATGCAAATGGAAATGTTCTTGGTTTTGTAACTTCGGGAACACAATCGCCAAGCTTACAAAAAGCAATAGGATTGGGATATGTAGCCGTTTCGCATGCAAATATCGATTCTGAAATATTTGTAAGCGTTCGTGATAAACTATTAAAAGCAAAAGTGGTTAAATTACCATTCGCATAATTTGCAATAGAAGTTACCGGCTTTGGTGGCCGGTAACTTTTTTTTAAATGTTAGCTATGCCTGTAATTCATCTTACCACATTTATAGCTGCTCCTGTTGAAAGGGTTTTTGATTTATGCAGAAGTATAGAACTGCATAAAATGTCTTTAAAACATACCGGAGAAGAAGCAATATCTGGAACTATTTCTGGCCTTATAGCGCTTAATGATACTATAACCTGGAAAGCGAAGCATTTAGGTAAAACAAGAATTCTTCAATCAAAAATTACTGCTTTTGAAAGGCCGTTGTTGTTTACTGATGAAATGACAAAAGGCGATTTTAAGAGTATAAAACACGAACATTATTTTAAACCGGCGGCAAATGGAACCATAATGATAGACATGGTTTCCTTTGAATCGCCATATGGAATTGCGGGTAAAATTTTTAACATGGTTTTTCTAACTTCTTACATGCAAAAATTAGTTGAAAGCAGAAATGCTGTAATTAAAGAATATGCAGAGTCTGAAAAATGGAAACTGTTTTTGAATTAGGTAAGATCTCTTTGAAAACCGTCGAATAATCCTTTCGCTTATCACATAGCGCTTACAACTCATTACCACTTCAAGCAGGTAGTTACGCTTAATGAAATTTTGTTCGGAAAGTTATTCCTCAAAAGTTTTTCGTTTTTTGAAATTTGAATTTTTATTTTTGACCTGCACATCACTAATCACTATCAATTTACACATGAATAAACCGACATTTTTTACTTGTTTATCTCCGGCATTATTACACTTATATAATTTGAACGAAGCTATAGTCGTTATAATTGATGTATTTCGCGCCACATCTACCATTTGCACAGCATTGCATAACGGCGCGGCGGCAGTAATTCCGGTGGCCGATGTGGAGAGGTGTAAGCAAATTGGTCGCGAAACCGGCGGTATAACAGCCGGCGAACGAGATGGCAAAGTGATTCCCGGATTATTATTTGGTAATTCTCCCGCTGAATACCCAAGAGAATTTATTGAAAACAAAACGCTGGTTCTTACTACTACAAACGGAACTAAATTACTTCATATGGCGCTGGATTCTAACGCTGCCGAAATTGTTACAGGCTCTTTCCCAAACCTCTCAGCGGTGTGCGATTTTCTGATACAGCAAAAAAGAAATGTAATACTCGGCTGCTCTGCATGGAAAGATCGTTTCAACATGGAAGATACTTTGTTTGCCGGCGCAGTTATAAACAGGGTTAAAGAGCATTTTACCATTCATTGCGACTCCTCGCTTATGGCGGAAAATATGTATGAGTTGCATAAGCATGATTTATACAGCTTTGTGCAATTAACCACACATTGGCATAGGCTTGCAGCATATGGACTTCAAAAAGATCTTCATTATTGCGTAACTTCCGATATTGCGAATGTGCTACCAATATATAGAGATGGAAAACTCGTGGTATAATCTAAAAATGTGAAAATAGTTCCATTTTTCAAATTGCTTAATTTTAATTATGCCTAATTTCTTTCTGACATTCACCAAACGCTTTTTTATCATATGCAATGTGGTAGTTGCCGCAATTTTTTTGCTTGCCTGTAGCAGTGCATTTTTGGTTCCCGATACTTTTTGGTATGTGTCTATATTAGGTGTTGCTTTTGCCGCATGGGTTATATTAAACGCGGGCTTTGTATTGTTTTGGCTATTGTTCAGATCTAAATGGGCGTTGCTGTCGCTTATCGTGTTGATAATAGGATGGCCGCAACTGAACGCTTTTTTCGCATTTAATCCCTTATCAAAATTTGAACAAAAAAAGCAGGACAATAGCGTACGTATAATGCAGTGGAATGTGGCGCGATGGGATGAAATGAACAAGTATTGGGCGCCCGGTAAAATATCGAAGCGAAAAAAAATGTTTGAGTATATCGACAAAAATGACATCGATATTTTGTGCGTGGAAGAATTTTTTGAATCGAATAATATAAAAGAATTCGCGAAGAATATTCCTTATATCCGCGACAGCCTTCGTTTCCCATATTTATATTTTGCAAGAGACCACATCCGTTGGGATAGTTTATATGAAACCGGTGTAGCCATTTTTTCTAAATATCCGATTGTGGATTCATTCAGGCAGCGTTACGGCGGCCCCGATTCGCTTAAGAATAATGAAAGTTTTATATGGACGGATATTGATGTAAATGGTAAAAGAATAAGAGTGTTTGCCACGCACATGCAGTCGATGTTATTTGGCGGAAGAGAGTTCAGGCAAATAAAACAATTAAGTAAAAATGCCGATAGCGCTATGGTAAATAGCAAGGGCATTTTAAAAAAATTCAGAAGAGCTTATGCGTTGCGCATGCACCAGGTGAAAGTAATAAAACCTGTTTTGGACAGCAGCCCTTATCCCGAAGTTATTTGTGGCGATTTTAACGAGCTGCCTAATTCCTACATTTATTTTCAAATGAAAGGCAACCGTCAGGATGCTTTTAGTAAAAAAGGATTTGGTATTGGAAGAACGTTGTCTTTTATTTCTCCCACATTGCGCATCGATTATATTCTTGCCAACAAGCAGTTTAAAGTACTTCAGTATAAGTGCGACAAAGTCGCGCTTTCCGATCATTACCCGGTTATAACGGATCTGCAGTTACCGGAGTAATTTGAGATTTGAAATTTCAAATTTGAAATTGTTGTGTGAGTGGGATGATGATGGTAATCCATAGAGCTTTATGTAAAAAGATTATTTGGTTTCGTGTGTTCGTTTAAGTAAGTTTTCTTAAAGAATTTTATTTTTTTGGAACCGGCGGTAGTACCTTGATTAAGCATCGTTGTGTCACTCACTTGTACGGCAGGAATGCTATTCAACAAGTTATGAGTGATGAGTTTTGAGTAATGAGTAGGCAGTAGAGAAATCATAGTTCAGAAGACAGAAAACAGAAGGCAGTAAAAAGTTGAAGCTGTATGCATGAGCCGCTGAAAGCGATTAGAGACGAAAGTTGAAAAAAATTGTTGAGACTATGAATATCCGCTTTGTGCACGGCACTCCCTTCTCCTTTGGAGAAGGGCTGGGGATGAGGCAGCCCCATAGCATTCCTGCCGTACAAGTGAGTGACACAACGCTGCTTAATAGTAGCACTACCGCCGGTCCCAAAAAAAATCTTATACAAAAACTAACTTAAACGCACACATGAAATCAAATAATCTTTTTACATAAAGCTCTATAGATTACAATCATCATCCCAATCACACAGCAATCTCAAATCTCAAATTTCAAATCTCTCACGCTTCCACGCCCAGCCACAGTGCACCGCCGATGCTGTTGCGTTTTGCACCGGTAACGGTGGAGAGAACGTTGCATTCTTCACGCCAACGCAGTATGCCTAAAAGCGCCATGATAATAGCTTCTTTAAACTCAACCAGTGTGCGGTCAGGCATTTGCACGTGAATATTTATGTGACCCAAATGATGGCGTAACCGGCTTACCAAAAAATCGTTCAGTGCACCGCCACCGGATACCAATAAATTATACTCATTTCCCGTTAGCGAAAAATCGTTCAGGATCTGCAGCGCCGCGTTTTTGGTTTGCAGCGCGATATGTTCTACATGTGTGGCAAGCGCATC
This sequence comes from Flavihumibacter sp., assembly GCA_031553495.1. Taxonomy (GTDB): domain Bacteria; phylum Bacteroidota; class Bacteroidia; order Chitinophagales; family Chitinophagaceae; genus Pinibacter. Next base: position 40,062 of record JAVBLN010000046.1, on the reverse strand, counting down.
CTCTGTTGATAATCCATAACTATTGATAAGCGGATAAACCACATCAATTCCAAAATCATTAGCCAGCGATTTTGGATATGGTAAATGGTAATATTCCAGTTGCGAAAGCTGGTGTAATGCATTTTCATTAACTGTGCCGGCGGCAGCCATTCTGCCATCTTCATCATACAGTTGGTTTTCTTTTTTGGCAAACATATCCAGCACCCTGTTAGCCGGGCACACGTCAAAAGCAATATACTTTTCAGGGCCATTAAATGAAATGTTTGTGATGCCGCCAATATTCAAAAAGAAATTATAATTACCCATCAAAAGTTTTTCGCCAATAGGCACAATAGGTGCGCCCTGGCCGCCAAGCGCCACATCCAGGATCCGCAGATCGCTTACTACCGGCAATTCTGTAATTGCGGCAATGGAGGCGCCATCGCCTATCTGGCAGGTAGTTTTTTGCCTGGGCGCGTGAAATACCGTATGGCCGTGAGAAGCTATCAGATGCACTTTGTGATATAAATCGAAATCGCTAATAAATTGATTAACCTGCTCTCCAATAAACCTGCCGAATTTCGTATGCAAAAGTTGAAATTCGAAGGCGGAAAGCGAGCCGGCGTTTTTTAGCGCTTTGCGCCAGTCACTTGTATATGTATAAGTAATCGCATGTATAACTTCATAGCTCCATTTTCCGCCGGTTTCATGGAAATGAACGTATGCTATATCCAGTCCGTCGAGCGAACTGCCACTCATTAGTCCGATAGCTTTGTAAACCATTTTTATTAATATTTACATTATTGATTGAAATCAGTGTTATTAAGCCGAAAGGTCATAGTTTTGAAAGCAAATTTGAAATTTATTCATTCAAAAGTCAAAGTTAAATGGTTGTAAACTTAAGTAAGCAATATTCCTTATTAAGCGATTGGGTTTCCGAGTTGCGCAATGTAGATGTTCAGGACGATAGAATGCGCTTCCGGCGCAATCTTGAGCGGATTGGTGAGGTGGCGGCCATTGAAATAAGTAAAATTTTGCCTTATACACCTACGGAAATTCAAACTCCGCTGGGCATTTCTGTTTGTAACCTGCTTAGCAAACAACCGGTATTGGCCACCATTTTAAGAGCGGGGCTTCCGCTGCACCAGGGGTTGCTAAATTATTTTGATAAAGCGGACAATGCTTTTATTTCGGCATACAGAAAACATAATAAAGACGGCTCTTTCGAAATAAGCCTTGAGTACATTTCCTGCCCCGAAGTTGAGGATAGAACTTTGATCATTTCAGATCCAATGCTGGCTACGGGCGCTTCACTGGTTAAAACCATTCAATATTTGCGAGATGAAGGTCGTCCTTCGGAAATTCATATCGTTTGCGCCATAGCCTGCACTGTAGGCATTGAATATGTGCTTCGTAGCGAACCGAAAGCAAAAATATGGTGCGGGTCAATAGATGATGAATTAACAGCGAAGGGTTACATTGTTCCCGGCCTGGGTGATGCAGGCGACCTGGCATTCGGAAATAAAGTTCAGATGTAAAAAAATTGTTTTACCTTAACCTTTAGAAAAAGTTAGCTTTTAAAAAGTAATTTAATCCAGAAAATACCTCAGTGCCTGTTTCTGAAGAATTTGCCCTAAATGAAGTTGCTGATGAAAAAGACTGTTTTTATTTGTTTGGCGGGATTGTTAATGGCTTTGCAATCGTTTAGTCAGGATCCGCATTTTTCACAATTTTTCGCGTCTCCGCTCACATTAAATCCGGCGCTTACGGGAAAATTCGACGGAATACTGCGGGCTGCAGGCAATTATCGCAATCAATGGCCGTCTATCAGCAAGGCTTTTATTACATCCACACTGTCTGTAGATGCTCCTATTTTCGCAGGCAGGCTTCCTTATTCCGATACATGGGGCGTGGGTGTTATGGCAATGACCGACAGAACCGCTAATGGTATTTTAACCAGCAATTTCCTGTCATTTTCCACATCGTATCATAAAGGTTTAGATGAAGACGGCCTGCATCAAATAGGCGTCGGGTTCCAGGGTGCATATACCAATAAAAGGCTTGATGCCTCCCAACTGCATTTTGAAAACCAATTGGATCTTGATGGCAACTGGACAAACCCAAGTGGAGAAACCTTTGATAAAACCAAGATCAACATAAACTACTTCGACTTTAACGCCGGGGCACTGTATAGCGGCTCCACCACCGGTTATAATAATTTTTATGCCGGCTTTTCGGTTTATCATATCAACAGGCCTAAAGAATCATTTACCAATGGTTATTATGTGCTGGATCCGCGGGTTACATTTCATGCGGGCGGATATTTTCCTGTGGCGCCAAATGCGGTGGTGCACTTAAGTGCGTTACATAGCAGGCAGAGCGGCGCCTTCGAAACAGTATTTGGCGGCGCCGTGGCGCTCAATGCCAGTGGCGATGAAGAAAACCCTACTAACTTTTATGTGGGAAGCTGGGTGCGCCTAAGTGATGCTATCATTCCTTACCTCGGCCTCGAATTTGGCGATTTTAGGCTGGGCGCTACTTATGACATAAATATTTCCAAATTGAAAGCAGCCAGCCAAAGCCGCGGCGGTATAGAAATATCACTAATTTACATTAGGAAACCAAGCGACGGAAGAAAAGGTATTCCATGTCCGAAATTTTAAGAAGCTGCCTACTTGTGTTACGCAGTGCCAAATTTGAGATTTGAGATCTGAGATTTGAGATTGTTGTGTGACTGGGGTTATGATTGTAATCTACGGAGCTTTATGTAAAGAGATTATTTAAGTACGTGTGTGCGTTTAAGTTAGTTTTTTGATTAAATTTTTTTTGGGACCAGCGGTAGTGCTACTATTAGGCTCCGGTTGTGTCACTCACTTGTACAGCAGGAATACTATTGAGCGGTTTACAGTGGGCAGCAGAGAAAGTTGCCAGTTGCCGGTTACCAGTTGCCGGTGTTGAAGTACAGGCAGGCATTATCGAAGTCAGAAATCAGAAGTCAGAAAAGATTTTTGCGAGCTTTGCGTGAAATTACCGCTATTGACAACATATACCACCTTTTAAAAATAACTATTATGCCACGACCCACCTGTAAAAAAGATCTTCTGGAACTGAGTTCAAAAAATTTCGAAAAGCTGATATTTGTCCACGATTCATTATCGGAAAAAGAATTGAACGCGGAATTCCCAAAAGGCCATATGAACCGGAATATACGGGATGTGTTCGCGCATTTGCATCACTGGCATTTGTTGATGCTGGAATGGTATAAAACCGGCATGAGCGGGCAAAAACCCGATATGCCTGCAAAAGGATACACCTGGAAAACACTGCCCGATTTCAATAAAAAGATTTGGGAACAGTATAATACCACCCCATTGGCAGAAGTAAAAAAGTTACTGGCTCAATCACATAAAAAAGTTCAGCAGTTAATAGCAAAGCATACCGATGAAGAATTATTCGAAAAGAAAAAATATAAATGGACGGGCACTACTTCATTAGGCGCTTACTTTGTTTCTGCCACTTCCAGCCATTACGATTGGGCATTGAAATTTTTAAAAAAGTGCTTGCAGAAATAATGTGAAAATGAATTTGAAAATTTGCTAATTTGAAAATTTGAAAATGCTTGAGGCGAACTTTTCTTTTGTGTTTTGAATATAGTGTATAATGTGAGAATGTGGAAGTGCGATGCTACGATCAATAATTCAATGATTTGATAATTCGCTGAATAGCATTACTGCCGTACAAGTGAGTGACACAACGATGCTTAATCGGAGTTACAAAAGCCGGCGCCCAAAAAACGATATGCGCTTAGCAAACACATATTTAGCAACACATAGAAGTTATACTACTACGCTTGAGCTAACTTAGGACTAGCCTCGCATTGAACCACATTTTCACATTTCCCACATTTCCACATTCTCATTTTTTCTCCCTTTCTTTCCACATTTCGTTAAATGTTTTGGCGGGAAAATCAAGATCGGCGCGGGTGGCGGTCCAGCCTTTAAATACTTTGTTCACCATAAGGTTTTTGATTTTGGTGTTGCCCATGTTCATCATACTTCTGTGAAGACTTACCTGCTTCCATATTTTCCAGGCAAATTTTTCGCTCCAGGCGGCTTCGCCATGCTCTACGGCTTCATACCTGTTTTCAAGCAGTATTTCATGCAAGTTGATTTTCACCGCGCACACTTCGGTGCAGTTGCCACATAATGAGGAGGCGTAGCTTAAATGCTTCCATTCGCCTAAGTCTTTCAAATGAGGTGTAATTACAGAGCCAATTGGGCCGCTATAAGTGGTTTCATAAGTATGTCCGCCAATGTTTTTATAAACCGGGCAAGCGTTCAGGCAAGCTCCGCAACGTATGCAGTAAAGGCTTTCGCGTGTTTTAGGATTGGCCAGCAAATTTGTTCTGCCGTTATCAAGCAATATTACATACATCTCATCAGGGCCATCCGGCTCGCCTTCGCAGCGCGGACCACTAATAATTGTGTTGTAAGAGGTGATTTTCTGACCGGTTCCGAAAGTGGCGAGCAGCGGCCAAAACAGACCCAGATCCGTCATAGATGGAATTACTTTTTCAATGCCGGCAATCACAATATGTGTTTTAGGCCAGCTACAACTTAATCTGCCATTGCCTTCATTTTCGGTTACCGCAATTCCTCCAATATCGCTTATAATAAAATTAGCGCCGGTAATGCCTATTTCAGCCTGCACATATTTTTCGCGCAGTTTTGCTCTTGCAACTAATGTAAGTTCCTCCGGTGAAAGTTTTGCGTCGGTTCCCAGTTTTTCTGAAAATAATTTAGCAACATCCTCCTTGCTTTTGTGCATGGCCGGCGTTACAATGTGGTATGGAGGTTCCTCATCCAGTTGTTGAATATATTCTCCCAAATCAGTTTCAACGCTTTCTATTCCATGCTCGTGCAAAAAATCGTTTAGCTTAATTTCTTCCGTTACCATGCTTTTGCTTTTCACAATAGACCGGCAATTTTTTGCTTTGCAAATTTGAAGAATTTCAATAAGGACCTGCTGCGCGTTTTCCGCCCAAATCACTTTGGCGCCTCGTTTTGTGATGTTGGCTTCAAACTCTTCCAACTGTTTATCGAGTGTTTCTATAGCCCGCCATTTAATGTTTTTGGCGCGTTCGCGAGCAGTAGTTACATCTGCAAACTGTTGTTTACCCACCGGAACAGCCGCGTTGTACTTACCAATATTGAAATTGATTTTTTTGCGATGATCAAGATCAGCGGATTTTATAGTGCTTTTAGCAATAAATGATGAAGCATGTTCTGACATGAGGTAAAATTAAGAAATGTTGCCATATTGAAAAATGACTAAGGAATATGAAATTTGAGATTTGAGATTTGAGATGCTTTTAGATCGTTGTACTTCGGGCTGTTTTAAGATGTTTTTTTGGGGACCGGCGGTAGTGATACTATTGAGCATCGTTGTGTCACTCACTTGTACGGTTGGAATGCTATGGGGCGAGTTTTGAGTTTTGAGTTTTGAGTTATGAGTTTTGAGTTATGAGTAATGAGTGCATTTCTTTTTGCTTGCAATATATGTTTAAAGCACTTTCAACTTTCAATTTTCAATTTTCAACTATAAAGCATTCTCCATCTATTTTAGCTTATTGGCTTCGCTCAAGGCATATAAGCCTTTAAAAAGCAAGTTGGTATCAATGGTTAATTGAGTGCTTAAATGTTGCGCAAAGTATTCTGCATTTCCACCTGTAAGCATAACATTGAAATTGCTGTATTTCTCCCGATAGGCTTCTGCAATGCCGTCAATCTCCTTCGCCATTCCCATTATAACTCCGCTGAGAATATTGGTGGTAGTGTTATAGCCAATAAGCGGAAAGTTCCAGTCTTCCTTGACCAGGGGCAACCTGGCGGTAAAAGTTTGCAGGCTTTTAAAGCGCATATCCATTCCCGGGGAAATACTGCCACCTATGAATTCGTGATTTTTATTAACAAAATTGTAGGTAATGCAAGTGCCGAGCGCTATAACAAGATTATGTTTATCAGGAAAAAGATTTACTGCCGCGGCAATCAGTGCGAGCCTGTCGGCGCCAATGGTTTCAGGCTTTGCAATAGGTGTGGTAAAGTTAAGCTTAGTGAGGTGCGAAAGTTTATGAAAATTAGTACAGGCTGCCAATTGTTTTTCAATAGCTTCATCATGGTTGATTACAGAAGACAAAATAGATTTTTGTGGTTGCAATTCTTTTAAAAGCATCTCAATCTCCGACGGGGAAGCTGTTTCGAGATTTGCAATTTCGATGAGTTGTGAATCTTGAAATACAGCATATTTCAAACGAGTATTTCCGAAATCAAAACAAATGGTTATGTCCACGTTACTTTTTTTAGTGGCATCAAAAGTAAGGATTTGAAATTTGAAATTGGAGAAGAGTTAACCACAAGGTTCACCAGGAAAGCACAAGGCACACAAGGGTTGGTAACAATTCAAGCGCTTTCAATTTTCAATTTTCAACTAATTTTTACCTTCTTTCAAATTATACTACATTTGCGCTTCGTACATGGTTGGCATATAATGCCATTAAAAGGGAAGTCCGGTGCGAATCCGGCGCTATCCCCGTAGCTGTAAGCGTTTGTGAGTTTTCACACTACTGAAATAAAGCCACTGTTTAATCGGGAAGGATTTCAGCATGAGCGCAAGCCAGAAGACCTGCCGCGTACAAGTTTCATTCAAAGCTTTCGGGTGAAAAGCATGGGATGTAAATGCCAGACTGCAGATGGCTTTTATGTTTCTATCCTCATTCAGTTTTCCGAAGGCTCATTGTTAATTATTCAAAAACATTGAGCGTGAAAAAATTAATCGCAGGGTTCTCATTATTATCTTTTTATTGTGCCACAGCACAAACAGACTCCACAAAGCATAAAACGCTAGATGAAGTAGTAATAACTGCTAACAAGTTCGCACAAAAGCAAAGTTCAACCGGTAAAGTACTGACGGTTATAGACAGAACAACATTGGAAAGAAATACCGGCCGCACGCTAACACAAGTATTAAATGAACAGGCTGGCCTTGTTATTGGCGGCGCACAAAATGCACCGGGTACTAATCAAACTGTTTATTTGCAAGGCGCTTCCGCAGCATACACGCTGATACTGGTAGACGGAATGCCTGTAAATGACGCCTCTGGTATTTCATCGGAATTTGATCTCAATCATTTTTCCATTGATCAAATTGAGAGAGTGGAAATTTTAAAAGGAACTCAATCTGTTCTATACGGTTCAGACGCGGTGGCCGGAGTGATCAATATCATTACAAAAAAAACAGGAAGCAGACCTGTAACATTCAATGGCACAATTGCAGGCGGTACTTATGGCTCCCTTAAAACCAATGCAGGAGTAAATGGCAAAGTCAATTGGTTTTCCTATAATGCCCAGTATAATCATTTGCAATCCAACGGCTTTTCATCTGCTTCTGATACCACCGGCAAACAAAATTTTGATAAAGACGGGTTTAATCAAAATAACTTCAGCACCACTTTGGGGGCTGATATCACCTCCAACTGGAAAGTAAAATTATTCGGACTGCTTGATCACTATAATGCAGGAATTGATGACGGCGCTTTTGCAGATGATAAAAATAATTCTATAAAGAACATCAATAAACAATTGGCACTTTCATCCGTTTATAGTTTTAAAAAAGGAACATTAACTGTAAACGCTAATGAAAATTTTATTGAGCGCAATCTTACAGATTCAGTAAACACGCCGCCTTTGCCAAACGATTATGATCCTTACTTCGCAGTGTACAAGGGGAACAGCGTGTTTACAGAAGCGTACACTAATATAAATTTTAATGAAAAATTAAGTCTGCTTGCAGGAATAGATTACAGAAATCAAAAAGCAAAATCCGCGGACAGCTCTGCATTTGGCGCCAATAAAACCGCATGGGAAAGATCGGATATGTATAGCGCATATGCATCACTGTTATTAAAAAATATTTACAACTTCAATGTGGAAGCAGGCGGCAGATACACGCATCACTCAACTGCGGGTTCAAATTTTTCTTATTCATTTAACCCATCGTATTTGATTGATAGCAGAATCAAGTTGTTTGCAAATCTTTCATCCGGATTTCGTGCGCCATCATTATATAACGTTATGAACAAGGATACTAACAGCGAATTGAAACCGGAAAAGTCTCTTTCATTTGAAGCCGGCTCCCAGTATTTTAACAAAAGCAACACGCTTAATATGCGGGCGACTTATTTTAACAGAGTGATCAAAGATGTTATATTATACAATGGCAATTATAAATATGAAAACGGCGACCAGCAAAAGGATCATGGTGTAGAACTGGAAGCAATTATACACCCGGTCTCGAAACTAAGGATAACGGCCAATTATACATATGTTGACGGGAAGCTGACCACGCACAAATCAAATGGTAAAGACACCAGCTATTTCAACTTGCAACGCAGGCCGAAAAATACCATTAATGCAAATGTCGGTTATCAATTTACACAAAACCTGTTTGCCGGCACCGGCATTAAATGGGCCGGTAAAAAACAGGATCTGTTTTATAATAGCGCTACTTACAAAAGTGAAGTTGTTGATCTGAAGGGTTATTACACGCTTGATGCATACGTAGAGTATAAAATACCGTTGCAAAAAGGCAAACGCAACATTAAGGTATTTGGTGATTTTCGTAACATTACCAACCGCTCATACTACGACTGGTACGGTTACAATACACGCCAATTCAATTGCATGGCCGGGGTGATTGTAATTTTGTAAGGAGGGAATTTGAGTAGTTGGCGGTAAAGAAATCAGATGTCAGAGCCACATGATTTCTTTACCGCCAACTGCCAACCCGCTCAATAGCATTACTACCGTACAAGTGAGTGACACAACGATGCTTAATAGTAGCACTACCGCCGGTTACATAAAAGTTATGAGTATTGAGTTATGAGTATTGAGTGGAACTGTTTAAAGCTTTACCTCACTTTCAACTTTCTATACTAACTTTTTCTGAGATATCCTGCATCCTACAAATCCATAAAACGCGATAAACGCGAAGCATATCAATGGAATAATAAATCCGTTGTTCATGTTATGCTCACCTATTACTCCCATAAGCGCCGGCGCTATTGCCCCGCCTGCCACTGTCATTACCAATATTGATGAAGCGGTTTTTGTTTTCGCTCCCAGGCCGCGCAATCCAAGTGCGAAAATTGATGGAAACATTAACGACATAAATAAATAACTCATGATCATGGCTATCAACCCAAACCGGTCGTGACGCATGAATGTGAATGCCATAAGCATGGTATTGATCAATGCGAAAGTTCCCAGTAAAGAGCCCGGCTGCATTACACGCATCGCGAGGCTCCCAACAAACCGACCTACTGCAAACAACACAAAGCCACCAAGCGAGAGCAGTATGCCGGCCTGCATTTCGGTAAGCCCTAAGCCTTTTACTTCTACAGAATAATTGATAAAAAAGCTGCCTACACCGGTTTGTGCGGCCACGTATAAAAATTGCGCAACAACTGCCAAAACAAAATGTCTTTGTTTTATTAATGGTTTGTTTGCAAAATGCGAAACGCTATTTTCTCCACCTGCCGTACCGTGCCCGGCGCTTTCCACTGATACTTCGGGTAGTTTGGTAAAATAAAACATGATTAACACAAGCAATACCACCACACCCAATCCCACGTAAGGTACAATCAACACTGAATTGTCGGTATGCGTGCCTGATGGCGCGGACGCGATCATCGCGCCTGTTTGCTGAACAGTATCGGATACCCCGAGGAATACTTTTTGCAACGCTTCAATAAATAATTCCAAAGGAGATTTTCCTGTTTCATTTTTAAAGATCAGTATAGAACCCAGCAGCGGCCCAAGTATCCAGCCGATGGCATTAAACGTTTGCGAAAAATTGATTCTGCTGGCGGCTGTTTCCGAAGGGCCGAGAACAGTAGTGTAAGGATTTGCTACAGTTTCCAAAAATGTTAACCCAAAAAACAAAATCAACAGCCCAAGCAGGAAAGCCCAGAATTCATTAAGCTTTACTGCGGGCACAAACCAGAACGCACCGATGGCGAATAATGTAAGCCCTATAAGTATCCCGCTTTTATAACCGAAACGCCTTGCAATATATCCTGCAGGCAATGCCGCCAAAAAATAGGCGCCATATGCCGAAGCCTGCACAGCGCCTGATTGCGCTTTATTCAAATGCAATGCATCCTGGAAATGTTTGTTAAGCAGATCCAGCAGGCTGTGCGCAAAACCCCAAAGAAGAAAAAGACTGGTAATTAGAATAAATGGCACTAAATACGAGCCTCCACCCGGCTTAGCAAGAAGCGGGACTCTCTTTTTAATATCTTTCATATGTTTTGATTTTTGCAAACACTAATTAATTATTATAAACCGCAATGTTCTTCCCATTGTCCGGATGCCTCGCCCGGAAGATATTCCTCCACCAGGAATGATCTTTTTACCAGCGCTCTTCCATCCTCCATAGAAGAAATTTCTTTTTTTGCAATGGCCTGCACAAGAATATTTCCCAATGCAGTTGCCTCAACAGGCCCTGCTATTACCGGAACATTCAAGGCATTCGCGGTAAATTGATTAAGCATTTTATTTTGACAACCTCCTGAAATAACATGCAATTTTTCCAAAGAAAAATTATTTATTTGGTTCAATTGTGCCACTGCCGATTTATATTTCAATGCAAGAGATTCTAATGCACATCTTACAAATTCTGCCTGCGTTACCGGCACAGGCAAAGCATAAGATATGCAATAGTTTTGAATGGCCGCACTCATGCTTTGAGGGTTTAAAAACGATTGGTCATTCACATCTATCAATGTTTTGAATGGTGTGGCTTTTTCGGCTTCAGCGAACAGAAAGTCATAATTGCAGTTCAAACCGGCTTTTTCCCATTCACTCATTAAGCGCTGCAACATCCACAGGCCGGAAATATTTTTGAGAAATCTGATACGGTTGTTCACGCCGCCTTCATTAGTAAACCCATTACTGCGTGCCAATTCCGAAAAATCCGGTTGCTCTTTTTCAATGCCAAGCAACGACCATGTGCCCGAACTTAGAAAACCCCAATTGTTGCCAAGCGCCGGAATGGCAGCAATGGCGCTGGCTGTATCGTGCGAGCCTACTGCTACTACATCCACATCTTGCAATCCCGTTTCAATAGCAATTTCTTTTTTTAGCTTACCGCAAATGCTGCCGGGATGTATTATGTTGGCAAACACCTGGCGCGGCAATCCCAAAATATCAATGATCTTATCCGACCACTTTTTTGTTCTGGCATCAAGCAGTTCGGAAGTGGATGCAATGGTGTACTCGTTATAAACTTCGCCGGTTAAAAAATAAGTAAACAGGTCGGGCATAAACAGCAGGTGTTTCGCAATATCCAACTGACTGCTTTTGCCGTGCTTCATACTATACAATTGGAACAACGTGTTTATTTGCCAATGCGCAATACCCGTTTCATTAAACAGCGCTTGTTCATCAATAAGCTTAAAAACCTCGCCAGGCATGCCTTCCGTACGATCGTCGCGGTACACAACCGGGTTGCCGATAAGATTACCGCTTTTATCAATAAGGCCAAAATCAACACCCCATGTATCAATTCCAATTGATCTTACGTTCAGCTTTTTTTGAGCCGCGTTGTAAAGCCCGGTTTTCAGCTCTTCAAAAAGCGCCGGGAAATCCCAATAAATATGATTCCCCAGTTTTATCTGCCGGTTGGGAAACCGATGAAGCTCTTCCAGCTCTATTTTATTTTGCGAAATAGTACCGGCAATTATTCTGCCGCTTCCGGCTCCAAAATCGCAGGCTATGTATGTGTTTGCCATGTTGAGAGTAATGAGTGATGAGCGATGAATGATGAATTGTTAAACAAATATTTGCTGAGTAATTGTTTACCTTTTTATTTGGAAATCGGCGGCATTACTACTATTAAGCATCGTTGTGTCACTCACTTGTACGGTAGTAATGCTATTGAGCAATAAGCAACATTCACCCCGCATTCACCATTATTAATTATTCATTATTAATTATTAATTATTTCCCTTTTCCTAAAATGTAATAATCAAGATCTTTAATTTGTTCCTCGCTAATAAAAGTACATTGCTTTTGTGTGTGCACAATAATGCGGCAGGCCAGTTCCAGGAAACAGGCTTTCTGAAAAACATCATCATAATCTTTTCCGCAAACAACTTGTCCGTGATTGGTAAGCATTACCGCATCATGATTTGTTAAGGCTTCAACTACCGCGTTTGCCAACTCTTTTGAACCCGGCCTGAAATATGGAACAACAGGCACTTCCGCGCCAATATAGCATGGCACTTCCGCTATTACATTAAAGTTTGCAGGCTTATCTTTCATACATGCCACAGCAGTTGCATACTCCGATTGAAAATGCAATACAACATTTACATCTTTACGTGCTCTCATCACTCCAAGATGAAATCCATTTTCCATGGAGAGTTTTATACCATTCAAGATATTGCCGGAATCCAGTTGACAAACAGCTATGTTTTCTTTTTTAATTCTGGGCAACCAGGAACCTGTACCGGAAATCAGCACTGACGTTCCAATGCGTTTAGACATATTGCCGCTGCTGCACAGCATTAATCTTTCCGCTCCGGCACGGTGCGCCGCTGTAATAAATTCTGCATAATCCGCACCTGTTATTTTTTCCATAATGATTTTGTTTTTCAATAAAATTTGATGTTGAATACTTTTTATAAATAATTGCTGTTGAAAATTCAATGAAGTTGTTTGAGTTATTCTACTCCGCTTTTCGCAGTATAGATTTGTGCAAGGTGTTTCACTTTGCCGAATAGCATTACAACCGTACAAGTGAGTGACACAACGATGCTTAATAGTAGCAATACTGCCTGTTCCAAAAAAACATTATGCCTGCTACCATGTTTGAATATTTATTAACGTTAATATACAAACGAAACAATTGAATTTTCAAATAACTCAAACAACCTCATATGATTTGCACTTGCAATTATACTTTCCATCTATTTGTACAAAGGCCCGTAAGCTGCGCAGGCTCTGTAATCCGCGCCTTCAGGATCCATGCCGAAAGCATTCCATGAACTCGGACGGAAAAGCTTTTCTTCCGGCACATTGTGCATGCACACAGGTATGCGGAGCATAGCGCAAAGCGTTATAAGATCCGCGCCAATGTGGCCATAGCTGATAGCGCCATGATTGGCACCCCACCTGTTCATTACTGTATACACATCTCTGAAAGCTGGGCTGTCGCAAAGGCGTGGCACAAACCATGTGGTAGGCCATGTTTTATCTGTACGGTCGTCAAGTGTTTTGTGTACGTCCGGTTCCAGGTCAACACTCCATCCTTCAGCTATTTGAATAACAGGGCCAATGCCTTTGATCATGTTTATCCTGGCCATTGTAACCGGCATGCCGCCTTTTGATAAAAAGTTGGATGAATAGCCGCCGCCACGGAAGTAATCCCTGTTTGCAGGATACCATGTGGTAGCTTCAAGGCATTTTTCCACTTCCTGTTCAGTTATTTCCCAGAAGGGTTTCATGGCAGGCTGACCGTCTTTGCTTTGCTGGCCGGTTGCATCAAGCGTGGCCGAACCGGAATTGATGAGGTGTAATATTCCGTTTACGGCAAGTCCTTTTAGTTCCTTACCCGTTACTCTTTTAACCGCATCGGGGCTCCAATAAGTTCTAACATCAGCAAATATTTGAGCGGTATTGGTAATCAAATGAGAGAACAACATGGTAGCGCCATTCAGGCAGTCGTTTTCTGTTGCCACCATATATGCTTTTCTTATACCGTTCCAATCGAAAGAAGAGTTAAGGATGGCTTCTGCGAAATCTCCGTTAGGCATAAAATCAGTCCACTGGCGCTGCCCCTGGAAGCCGGATGCAATGGCATTATGACCCAGCGCTTCTTCCAGGAATCCCATTTCTTTCAGCTTGGGATTTCCCTGCATGAGGTCGCGAATAATAATTGTCATTTTTACAACAAAGTCCCAGTCGGCATCTTTTTCCTGGCGCGACTTTACTTTTGCAGGCACATTGATATCCGCTCCCTCATTGGGTTTGCAATACTTTTCTGTCCATGCCATTGCTTTCGCAAATTCATCTTTATCATAAATACCTTCATTCACCCTGCGGATTATTTCACTCATGTCTACATACTCGTTGCGCATGCCGAGATATTCCTGGAAGAAATCGGCATTTACAATAGAACCGGCAATACCCATTGATACACTGCCAATGGATAAATACGATTCGCCTTTCATGATAGCAACTGCCAAACCCGCTTTAGCAAAGCGTATCAGCTTTTCCTTCACATCTTCAGGAATATTGCCGTCGCCTGCATTTTGCACATCGCGACCATAAATACCAAATGCGGGCAATCCTTTCTGGCTGTGGCCTGCAAGAGCTGCGGCAAGATAAACAGCACCCGGCCGTTCAGTTCCGTTGAATCCCCAAATAGCTTTTGGCCTGTGAGTGTTCATATCAATAGTCTCGCTTCCATAACACCAGCATGGTGTAACGGTAATGGACACCCCAACGTTTTCTTTGGCAAATTTTGCCTCACATGCTGCGGCTTCCGCTACACGCCCTATTGTACTGTCGGCTATAACACACTGAACCGGCGTGCCATCGGGATATTTTAATGTTGAGGAAAGAAGGTCAACTACCATCTTTGCCAAGTTCATGGTTTGTGCTTCAAGACTTTCTCTTACTCCTCCCTGGCGCCCATCAATTGTGGGCCTGATGCCAATTTTTGGATAAGTTTTCATTTGGAATTCTTTTTTATTGGTTTTAGATATTTTTAAAAGCAGTTTTGTATAAACCCGCTATTCATTGCCATACCCTGCCTCCCTTACAAACTACCTCTCAGCGTTACTCTAGTAGGAACATACTCTTGTATGCGTTCATCTTTCAACACAAAGTCGGCCGCACGTCTTCCCATCATTTCGAAATCGGTACTAATAGTAGTGATGCCATTCTCAATAATTTCATAAACCGGCATATCGTTATAGGCTATAATACCCACCGACTCTCCGATCTGAAGATTATTCTTTTTGCATTGTTTTACAATATCAACCAACTCCCTGTTGCGTATTATTAAATAGGCGGTTCCGGGTCTGATTTGATCTGCGGTTATAGTATCCACAACTATTTCACCATTTATTTTATTCTTAGTGCAAAATTTTTTGAAGTACTCTTTTGAACTGGCCGGATGAATACAGGAAGACGGGAAATACATAACAAATTTCCGGTACTTTTTAATGTTTTCAAGAACCTGGCCCAGGCAGTTGTAAAGTGCGGTATCAAAATCCTGGCATACATACGAATAAGCGTCTTTTTCAAATTTGCCGAAGTCGAGCAGTAATAATTTTCCGGGTTCTATTTTCTTTAAATCAGGTGAAAATTGCTCATTGTGAAAATTCATCACAACATACTTATTGTACCAGCCAACCGATTCTCTAATGATAGTGCTGAATAACCGTTTGTTGTACTGATGAAATAACAGATCTACTTTATAATCGCGAGGAAGCTTTTCAATAAAATTGTTGTACAACGCTTCTTTAAAGGGGCTATACTCATCGAGCAGTAAAAGGATATTCATGATTTTGCCTTTAACAAAATATCCTTTTGCGGGAGAAGAATCTACGAGGTTTCGCTGCTTAAGATCTTTAAAAGCCTTAAATACCGTATCACGCGAAATTTTATATTTCGCGCTTATTTCATTTATAGATGGCAACGAATCTCCGGGGTTGAATTCACCCCGGGATATAGCAAGGCTTAACGCATCAGCCAGTTGCTTCACCTTAGATGTTTTATTGCTGAAATTTATTTCCATCTGTGCTGAACTGTGCTGATGCAAGCTAACGAAAAATCAATTATAAATACAAAATATTTTTTCCATTAATTGCCATTTTTCCGCAGAAGTTGCGCCAGGAAAGGTTTTTTGAAACACAGACATTTTTTCTTCCCACTCTGCCTGGCGCGGAAGTGTGGCCAGTTTTTTAAACGCGGAGTCCCAATCAAAGTCGAGCGGTGTTTCAACTATCATGAAAAGCCGGGTTCCTAATTGATAGATCTGCATATCTAAAATGCCTACAGACTTTATACCGTCTCCAATTTCTTTCCAGAAATTTTCTTTACTATGGCATTTTTTATACTCTTCCATTAATGCCGGATCGTCCACCAAATCAAGCGTTTGACAATAGCGTTTTACCGGTTGTCGATATTCTTTTACCTGATAACCTGTGTGTTTGCTTTCCATTTTTTTATTTTTTCGGTTCGTGTAAAGATCGGGGAAAAGCCTAATAGTTGAAGTATCATTGTGTCATACACTTGTACAGAGGAATGCTATTGAGCGGTTACAAGTCGCAGGTTACAGGCCCCTGGCGCTTGCTACCATCGACCTGCTACCTGTTACTATTGAGATTTCTGATTTCCAACATCTCTACTGTTTACTGCCCACTGCTTACTGCTTACTGCTTACTGCCCACTTGCCTCATAGAATTCCAACCGTACAAGTGAGTGACACAACGATGCTTAATAGTAGCACAAATGCCGGTCCACAAAAAAAATCGCACTTATTATACTGTGCGATTTTTATACTTGATACATCATAAAAATGAGCAAGAATTTTTTTTATTGGATCGGCGGTATTGCTACTATTAAGCTCCGGTTGTGTCACTCACTTGTACGGTTGGAACTTTAGTGGGCAGTTGACAGTGGGCAGTGGGCAGTAGAGAGGTCAGAAGTCAATATCTTGCTTAATCTAACACCTTTAGCATTCTCCATTCTCAACTCTCCATTCTCAATTCAATAAGCGCTTTCAACTTTCAATTTTCAACTCCCAACTTACTTGTATTCCAAAATGGGGCTCAGCCATTTCTCCACTTCATCAATGCTCATTCCCTTACGCTTTGCATAATCTTCCACCTGGTCTTTTTCTATTTTACCCACACCAAAATATTTACTTTCAGGATTGCCAAAATACCATCCGCAAACTGAAGCCGCAGGATACATAGCCAACGACTCGGTAAGATGAATGCTTGTTGTTTCTTCGCCGCCTAAAAGCTCAAAGAGTTTATACTTTTCAGTATGATCAGGGCAAGCCGGATATCCCGGCGCGGGGCGGATGCCGTGATATTTTTCTTTAATCAATTCTTCATTGCTCAATTGTTCCGTTTTATCATAACCCCAATACTCCTTGCGAACTCTTTCATGCAAGCATTCGGCAAATGCTTCCACCAACCTGTCTGCAAGTACTTGTAACATGATTTTATTATAATCATCATGTTCGTCAATAAACCTTTTTAAATGAGGTTCAATGCCATGAACAGTTACCGTGAACGCGCCAAGGTAGTCGTCTCCTTTTTCCGCGGGCAGAATAAAATCCGCTAAAGAAAAGTTAGGCTGGCCGGGCGCTTTTTTTATCTGCTGACGCAGAAATTCAAGATTAATTTTTTTGTTGGTATGCGAATGAATCGAAACCGTGTCCGGCGCCACTTTCGACGCTTTCCAAAAACCAATGACACCCTTGGCTCTTAACCATTTTTCTTCAATAATTTTACTAAGCAAAAGATTCGCGTCATTGTACAATTTGGTTGCTTCTTTTCCTACCACATCGTCACATAATATTTCAGGATAACGGCCTCCCAATTCCCATGCAATAAAAAATGGAGCCCAGTCAATATAGCGAGCTATTTCACTTAAATCATAGTCTTCAAAAACTTTCACTCCGGTAAATGCGGGTTGCGTTGGTGTGAACGTATTCCAATTTACTTTTGCCTGATTGTTTTGTACTTCAGCAAAAGGCAAATATGTTTTTACAGTTTTCTTACTGGCGAAATCTTCTCTTAATTTCGTGTATTCGTTACCGATATTATTTAAAAAGCCTCCCTTTTGTTCTTTATTCAACAGGTTACCGGCAACCGTTACGCTGCGTGAGGCATCCAGCACGTGCACAACGCCTTCCTCATACTCAGGCGCAATTTTTACAGCAGTATGCGTGCGGGATGTAGTAGCGCCACCGATCAATAATGGCTGCTTTAATCCGCGACGTTTCATTTCTTTTGCCACATGCACCATTTCATCAAGCGATGGAGTAATGAGGCCGCTTAATCCAATAATGTCCGCATTTTCTTTTACCGCGGTATCAAGAATTTTTTCAGTGGGTACCATTACTCCCATATCAATCACATCATAGCCATTACAGCCCAGCACAACGCCCACTATGTTTTTCCCTATATCATGCACATCACCTTTTACAGTGGCAAGTAAAATTTTTGGAGCCCCCCCGCCCCCCGAAGGGGGGATTTTGGAAGCACCCTGAGGTAATGCTTCTTCAGTTCCCTCTTCGGGGGATAAAGGGAGCTGCCTTTTCTTTTTTTCTTCTTCAATATAAGGCGTAAGCACGGCAACACTTTTCTTCATTACGCGTGCGCTTTTTACTACTTGCGGTAAAAACATTTTTCCTGCGCCAAATAAATCGCCCACCACATTCATTCCATCCATAAGCGGGCCTTCAATCACATCAAGCGGTTTGGAATATTTTTGCCGCGCCTCTTCCGTATCGGCTTCTATATAATCTGTAATACCCAATACCAGCGCATGTTTCAAACGTTCTTCCACCGATGTGCTTCTCCATGCTTCATCTTTCTTTTCTTCTTTGCCCTTGCTTTTAACGGTTTCGGCAAACACGATGAGTTTATCAGTAGCCTCGTTGTTGTCATTATTTCTATTCAGGATTACATCTTCGCAAAGCTCTCGCAGTGCCGGTTCTATTTCATCGTATACCTGCAATTGCCCGGCATTTACAATGCCCATATCCATCCCGGCTTTTATGGCATGATACAGGAAAACCGCATGCATGGCTTCACGCACCGGTTCATTTCCTCTAAATGAAAATGAAAGATTGCTCACGCCGCCACTAACTTTTATCAACGGAAATTTTTGCTTTAGTATGCGTGTAGCTTCTATGAAGTCAACTGCATAATTGTTATGCTCTTCCAAACCTGTGGCAATGGCGAATATGTTGAGATCGAAAATAATATCCTGCGGTAAGAAACCTACTTTCTCTGTAAGTATTTTATATGCACGTTCGGAAATTTCTACTTTGCGCTGCAATGTATCAGCCTGGCCTTTTTCATCAAATGCCATTACAATTACTGCTGCGCCGAAATCTTTACATATATAAGCCTGCTCAATAAATTTCTCTTCGCCTTCTTTTAGTGAAATGGAGTTTACAATGCATTTACCCTGTGCGCATTTTAATCCTGCTTCTATGATCGCGAATTTTGAAGAATCCATCATAAGTGGAATTTTCGCAATGTCCGGTTCGCTTTGTACAAGATTAACAAAGGTGGTCATTGCCTGAACGCCGTCCAATAAGGCGTCATCCATATTGATGTCAAGTATTTGCGCACCATTTTCCACCTGCTGGCGGGCTACGCTTAATGCTTCTTCATAATTGCCGTCTTTAATGAGACGTGCAAATTTCTTTGAGCCTGTTACATTGGTTCGTTCGCCAACGTTCACAAAATTCATCTCGGGCCTCACCACCAGCGGCTCCAGTCCGGAAAGAGAAAGATATGTTGATTTCATAATTGTTTGTTCTTAGTTTTTTAACCACCAAGTCACGGAGGCACAAAGAAACACAAAGCAAATTCTAAAATACCTTATTGATGGCAACATGCCTTTGTTAGTAACGTATATTACACAGACTTTGTGCCCCTCCGTGCCTTTGTGCCTTCGTGGTTCAAACCATAACCACCACCGTCCTCGGCTTTATACTTTTCACACTGTCAGCAATGCATTTGATATGATCGGGGGTGGTGCCGCAGCAACCGCCCACGATATTTACAAAACCTTCCTTTGCCCAGTCTTCAAGAAAATGTGCTGTTTCGTGTGGCTGTTCATCATACTCGCCCATCGCGTTTGGTAATCCCGCATTGGGATATGCCGATACATAGCAATCCGCCAATTGAGAAAGCTCTTCAATATGCGGCCGCATTTCAGATGCACCTAGTGCGCAGTTCAGTCCCACACTCAGCGGCTTGGCATGCGCCACCGAAATATAGAATGCTTCCAATGTTTGTCCGCTCAGTGTGCGTCCGCTGGCATCCGTAATAGTTCCGCTGATCATAATTGGAAGCTCAGGAATACCGTTATCACGGAAAAATTTCTTTGCCGCGTAAATGGCGCCTTTCGCGTTTAGTGTGTCAAAAACTGTTTCAATCAATAGTACATCCACACCACCATCCACCAATCCGCGGATCTGTTCTGTATAAGCGCTCACCACTTCATCGAACGTTACCGCACGATAGCCGGGATTATTTACATCAGGAGAAAGGCTCAGCGTTTTATTAAGCGGACCAATTGAACCTGCGATAAACTTTGGCCGTGTATCGCCGGTTTCAGCGCCATATTCATCAATTGCTTTTTTCACGCATTGCGCCGAAGCCACATTCAGCTCATACGCCAGCGCTTGCATATCGTAATCTGCCTGCGCAATAACAGTGCTGCTGAAAGTATTGGTTTCAATAATGTCGGCGCCGGCATGCAGGTATTGCTTGTGAATGGCAATAATTACATCAGGCCTCGTTATACTTAAAAGATCGTTGTTGCCTTTTATATCGCAATGCCAGTTTTTAAACCTGTCGCCGCGATAATCGGCTTCTGTTAATTTATAGCGCTGTATCATAGTGCCCATTGCGCCATCAATAACAAGAATCCTTTTTTCCAGTTCCTTTCTTATATCCGACATATTTAATCGAAATTTAAAATTTTAAAAAGCTAAAAACACTACAGGTATTTTCAAATTGTTCAATAGAATTACAGCCGTTGAACGGAGCGTCGCAAGCAAAGTTCAATCAAGGCTCAAATGCCGGTTCCCACAAAATGATCCATAACAAAAAATCAATCGAACATCATATTCAATGCTATTTTTTTGTGGGTCATCTGTATTGCTACTATCAACTTTTCTTGCGTCGCACACTTGTACAATTGTAATTCTATTCAGCAAGGTGTAACATGCTTTGTAAACCGAACAAACCAACGAGGAAATATATCAAGAAGATGCGGTCAGGATTATTTCAATCGTTTATTAGTTCAGTTTTTACTTAGCGCAGGCCGAACAATAAACAAATCCGCCTGCAGCAGTGCAAAATTAGGGAAAAGCTTTGGAAGATGCAAGGGAGGGAAGGGCGGGTGGCCGGTTGCCAGTTGCAGGTTGCAGGTTGCAAGTTTCAGGATACAGGGCTGGGGTACAACCTTCGCTATTAAATGCAAACGCCTCACTAATTATAAAACCTCTTATCATTGGAAATCTGCAACTTGCTCCCTGCCACCAGCATCCCGCTCCGCCACCTTCAGCGGCTTATACAACACACCAATTCCTCCCGTAAAGCCTGTGCCTTGCAGAACGATGATATAGCTGCTATTGCTTTCCGAAGTGTAAAATGAAATATGCGCCTCGCCGCTGCTGTTGGTGAGTACTAATGGATTCCAATAAACAGTGGAGCGCATATCCGGAAACACAGTTTTTTCATCCGGCGAAGTATACCGCGGACTATAAAACTGCTTACCAAAAACGGGAGCTAAAGGCTTATACAAATATATACCTGGCGTTTTCCTGGCTGTTGGACCGTACCCGGCTTTCGTTGTGATCTCAATGAAGGAATAATCAACTTTCAGAGGTGAGGCATTAAATCTTTCTTCAAGTGTAAGATAAGCAGCTTTATAGGTGCTATTATATCTGGGAGAATTCATTACTTCTATTCCTCTAATATCCTCAGCCGAAAAGAATTTAAGATAGGTATCAAGAAACTGGATATAGTCTATAGCACTACCTGTACCATTTTCAGGATCATAAAAAAAGTTAAGATCTACGCCATCAATTATAAAACAAACAATATTGGATTTTATCATATAGCATTGCTTTACGCTTTTCGGCGGCGAACCCTGGCGAAATCCGTCAACTTTTTTGAAAAGCACATCCAGTAAGGTTTCCTTTGGCATCGTATTCAAAGTTGCTTCAAAAATGGTTTCATCAGCGCCACCATCTACATTCAAGTTTTTCGAGCCTTTAATTTTTAGTTTTGCTGTTACTACTACTTCGGGTAAAAAACGACCGTCTTTCCTTAATTGTTCAGATAAAAAAGTATTATGATTTACATACTGCCTGGCCATGGTATCAAACAAAATATTTTCATCCGAAGAAAGAATTTTGTTGGATGAATAACCAGGGTAAACAGGCTCTTGTAACGCAATGCCAACATTAAAAGCTTTTCCCTTTTTATTAAGCGCTCTAATTACCAGGCTCACGCTGTCTTTTGAAAAATATGGAAACTTCGTAAAAGTAAAAACGCCTTTATCATTGGTTACCGTATCCACAAAAAAAACATGGTCTATTCCTTCTTTACCAAATAGTGCAACGCTTGAATGAGGAGTTGGCTTATGAAAAACATTGGTTACTTTTCCGGTTACAAAGAATTCTTTTTCGTAGTTATATGCCATCTGCATATTTTGCCAGTTATAACTTACCCAGCCTTGTGTAAGCATCAACGCGTCCGTAGCTTCCGATCGTGGATGTTGAAAATAATAATAAGGCTCCTCTATTTCACCTTTCAGGTCAGAGCTTAAAACCATATAGCTAAGCAAATTCTCCATGTTCTGTAACAACTTTACCTGGCTTGTATCAATCACTGCAATTGAAAAATGGCCTTGCACATTTTTATCATTGTGATCTTTTGCTTTTAACAACAACATCACACTATCCTTTTGCAAATACTGTTGTTTGTTTGGAAGTATATCAAGCTTTAATTCGTCATTATGCCAAACAAAAACCACTCTTTCATTCACAATATTACCGGCTGCATTATAAAGAGTAAAATGTACTATGCCGGAAGGGAACACTGTTCTGGCAAGCTTTAGCGTGTAAGGCAGTTTAATACGGCCATGCGCACACGTAATTCCCTTTGCGGAAGCGGTAAAATAATAGCCTTTGCTCAGCAAATCCTGCGTGGCGTCAATGTGCAACACCAGGCTATCGTTATCATCTGTTACCTGCAAAGTGGTGCCCGATACCTGCGGGGCAGGCAGTGGAAACGACATACCGTTTTCGAGAAATGCCGTATACACTTCGTTGGGTTGAGAAATAAAAGAAACTGCTCCCATACCTTTAAAAACAGGCTCAAATTTTGTTATTGCAGCACCTTTGCTATCCTTAATAATTCCTTTCACATCAATGCCTTTGCCATAAATATTTAACGCTTTGAAACCCAGTTTTTGCATTTTTCCGGCAATGAACGATCCACCTTCAGGAAGAAATTGTAAATCCACATGTTGTTTCTCATTTGCCTTCACCGGCATTTGTAATAACACGTTATCCCTGTCGGAAATTTCAAGAACCAATGCCTGGTTGCTCACATCATTCTTCAGTGTAGTATCAAGTAAAAGATTTCCGGCATAATCTGTTGCTGTCCGAAATTTAAACAGTTCTTTATTTTTTGACAGTATGCTTACGGTAACTTTTTTATTAATAACCGCTAATTTATCTTGAGATTTAAGAACCGCCTCGAGTAATAAATGATTATCCTGTATAAACATTTTTTTAAATGATACAGCCCATGCGTCGGAAGCGGGGTCAATTATTTTGAAACGACTTTCAAAAAACAATGAATCGCCAAAATTGCGCATCCAGTTGGTATAAGACCTTAACAGGTAATACCCTTGTTTAAACTCTTCTTTACTGAGTGTAACATTATTTAAAAAACCACCTGCAAAACAGGGAGTACTAATTCGTTTAACTATTTCATTTTGTGAATTTATAATTTCAACATAGGCTATTTTACTGCTGTCGGTTCCAATATTTTCATCCGCGGTTGCTAAATAACCTTTCAGCCATAATGTATCTCCGGTTTTATAAAAAGGTTTATCATAGTGAATAAATATCTTTTCCCGCGGCAGATTAACATTTAAGCTGTCTTTTTTCTGTAGTCTTTCCTCAAGGTTCTCAAACTGGCCAAAAGCATTATTCATGCCAATCATAACGATTACGGTGAGTACCAATTGCTTCATAATACAGATTTTGATGTAAATGGCAGGTTGCCGGTTACTTGGTTGTATGTGCAATTTACAATACTAAAATAAAATCATTTTGCCATACCTCAAGCAGGATAATGTTATTCAGTGATTTTTTTGGGAACCGGCGGTAGTGCTACTATTAAGCATCGTTGTGTCACTCACTTGTACGGTTGGAACTTTAGTGGGCTGTTGACAGCGGGCAGTAGAAAAATCAGAAGTCAGCGGTGCTGTTTGTTGTTAGTTGTTGGTTGTTGGTGCTTTTGTTTTCACATGTAATATATGCTTAAAGCACTTTCAACTTTCAACTATACAGCATTCTCAACTCTCAACTCTCCATTTAACCAGCCTACCTTCCGCCCGCTACATAGCTTTCCACCGGCAGCCTGTTTTGCAGGCTGCGTGCCAGTGTCATTTCATCAGCATATTCCAGTTCGCCGCCAAAAGCAATGCCACGGGCTATGGTAGTGATTTTTACAGGAATTGATTGTAGTTTTTTCTGTATGTAGTAAATGGTAGTATCGCCCTGTATATTGGGATTTAACGCAAAAATTATTTCCTGGGTATTTTCTTTCTGCACACGGTTAACAAGTGTTTCAATATTCAACTGATCGGGGCCAATGCCATCGAGTGGAGAAATTACACCACCTAATACATGATAGGTACCGTTATACTGTTGGGTGCTTTCTATGGCAATAACATCACGAATGTTTTCTACTACGCAAATAATATCCTGCTTGCGCATACTGTTGGCGCAAATAGAACAAATATCCGCATCAGCTATATTGCAACACCGCTGACAAAATTTTATTTCTTTACGCATTCGTGTTATGGTATCGCCAAAATGCTGAACTTCATTGTTGCCTTGTTTCAAAAGATGCAGCACCAGCCGCAATGCAGTTTTTTTCCCTATACCGGGAAGCTTCGCAAATTCATTCACCGCATTTTCCAATAATGTAGAAGGGAGTTGCATAGTGCAAAATTAATTTTTTAATGCTTACTGTTTGGAAAAAATAACACGGTCAGCAATTCATCAGAGACCGGATGCTGAACTGACTTCTGATCTCTGACTTCTCTACTGCCAACCGCCTACTGCCCACTGCCAGCTCGCCCAATAGCATTCCTATCGCACAAGTGAGTGACACAACGATGCTTAATAGTAGCACTACCGCCGGTCCCAAAAAAGTTATGAGTTATGAGTTTTGAGTTTTGAGTAATATCTAAAGCATCTCAAATCTCAAATTTCAAATCTGTCAGTAGCACAACCGCCAGCCCCCAAAAATTAAAATCCCAATCCTAATCATCGTATAACAATCTAAAGCAGCTCAAATCTCAAATTTCAAATCTCAAATCTCTCTATTTTCGCATTCGTAAAACCTACACATATGGAATTTGGACGCGTTCCCGAACTTGAGTTGAATACTGTTGATTTCACTCTTCCTAAAGAACCGGCTGATAATAAGCTGGTGCTAACGGGCAAAAAACATGATGAGCCGCGGGTGTACCTGGGCTGTGCAAAATGGGGGCGTAAGGAATGGGTTGGAAAAATTTATCCGAAAGGAACTAAAGATGCGCAATTCCTCGATCATTATGTGAAGCACTACAATTCCATTGAACTTAACGCAACGCATTACCAGGTGTACGGGCCGGCAACTATTGAGAAATGGAAAGACAAAGCGAAAGGACTGGGTTTTAAATTTTGCCCTAAAGTAAGCAAGGGCATCAGCCACTTTGGCAAGCTTACCGATAAACAATTTTTAACCGATAAATTCCTTGAAGGCGTGCTGGCTTTTGGCTCGCACCTCGGGCCGATCTTTTTCCAGGTAAGCGATAAATTTTCTCCCAACAGAAAAGAAGAATTGTATACTTATCTTGCTTCGCTACCGGTGGATTTGCAGTTCTTCCTGGAGGTTCGCCACCCCGATTGGTTTTTACCGCAACATGCAGAAGAATTGTTTGGCAAACTGCGCGAATTGAATATCGGCATCGTTATTACAGATACCGCCGGCCGCAGAGATTGCTGCCACATGCACTTAACCGTTCCTAAAACTTTTATACGTTATGTGGGCAACAGCCTGCACACTACTGATTATACACGCTGCGACGCGTGGACGAAGCGCATAAAATACTGGCTGGATAATGGTTTGCAGGAACTGTATTTTTTCATGCACATGCACGACGAAGCTACTTCTCCTGAACTTACCGTTTATCTTGTAGATAAATTAAATGCCACCTGCCATCTCAACCTTATAAAACCAAAGTTTGAGAGCGCGGCAAATATTTTGTTCTAAGAAAATCGCCATATAAAAAAAGCCACAATTTCTTGTGGCTTTTTTCTAAAAATATTTTCCACCTTTTAAGCTGATATACTTTCAATTTTAAATTTAATAACGCCTGCCGGAGCCTGCACTTCGGCAACATCACCTTTTTTCTTTCCCAGCAAACCCTGACCAATGGGCGAACCAACGGAAATTTTACCGGATTTCAAGTCTGCTTCTTTTTCGGAAACAATTTGGTAAGTGAATGATTTTTTTGTTTTTATATTAGTAATGGTCACTTTAGTCAGAATCGAAACTTTGCTGGTATCGATAGCATCTGCATCAAGAATTCTGGCATTGGCAAGATCGCTTTCCATTTTTTTTATTCTTGCTTCCAAAAGTCCCTGAGCTTCTTTAGCGGAATCGTATTCGGCATTTTCTCTCAGATCGCCTTTCTCCCTGGCTTCAGCTATAGCTTTCGACGCGGCGGGCCTTTCCACCGTTTTCATACGGTGCAAATCGGCCTTCATTTGCTCCAACGTTTCTTTTGTTACATAAATTATTTCAGACATATACTTCCTCCTTATTTTAACACAGGAATGAAAAAAATAGCAACGCTTTCAACAAATGCGAAAGCGTTGCTTATTTTGTCAAATACGAAGATAGTCAATTTTTCCACAATTATTAAGTTTTATGCACTGAATAAAACTTTTAATATTTCTTTATAAAAACCTGTTATACAATTCTTCATACTTGGGCACAATATTATGAATATCAAATCTTGCAGCCTGGGAGGAAGCTACTTTTTTAAATTTTTGCAGCGTACTGTCATCTTTTAATATGGAAATAGCATAGCTACTCATTTCCTGCACATCGCCCACATTGCTCATATAACCGGTTTTGCCCTGCACCTGTATTTCAGGCAATCCGCCAGCATTGGTACTAATCACCGGCACGCCTGCCGCCATAGCCTCCAGTGCTGCAAGCCCAAAACTTTCATACTCCGAAGGCAAAAGAAAAAGATCAGACACAGCCAGTATTTCCTCCATTTGCTCCTGTTTTCCCACAAAGCGAATATCGTCGCAAAAGCCTGTTTTTCTGCAAAGCTCTTCAGCCATTGGTCTCTCAGGCCCGTCACCTACAAAAAGCAATTTTCCCGGAATTTCCTTCCTGATAGCCGCAAACACTTTTACTACATCATCC
The DNA here is from genome assembly GCA_031553495.1 of Flavihumibacter sp. Taxonomy (GTDB): domain Bacteria; phylum Bacteroidota; class Bacteroidia; order Chitinophagales; family Chitinophagaceae; genus Pinibacter. The sequence continues at coordinate 12,518 of JAVBLN010000046.1, read as the reverse complement.
ACCCGTTTCACTTTTCTGAAATTGGAAGCATGCAAAATGATCCTTTCATTATTAGGCGCAATTACTTTTTTAAAAGCATCAATTGGTTTTTTATGAAAGCGGCTTACATCAACAAAGTTGTGAATCACTTCAATTTCTTTCTCAATGTTGAAAGATTTAAAAGTAACATCGCGCAGGTTGTGCGAAACGGCAGTAATAGCATCACTTTCATTAATTGAAAAAGTAACAACCGGCGCATAGGTTTTATCACGGCCAACCAGCGTAATATCGGTGCCATGCAAAGTGGTTACCACTGGTATGTTCATGTTCTGCTTTTCCAATATTTTCTTAGCCATGTACGCCGCGGAAGCATGCGGTATAGCGTAATGCACATGCAGCAGATCCAGCTTATTATTTACCGCCACATCAACCATTGTACTTGAAAGTGCGCTTTCATAAGGTGGATAGTCAAATAAAGGATATGTGGGCACATGCACCTCGTGATAAAAGATGTTCGCATTAAATTCATTAAGACGCACAGGCTGCTGATAGGTAATAAAATGCACCTGGTGATCTTTGTTTGCCAATGCTTTTCCTAATTCTGTTGCCAAAACACCGCTACCACCAAACGTAGGGTAGCATACAATTCCAATTCGCATAACAAATGAATTTTATTAAGATAAAAGATTGCGAAGTTATTCTTTTTTACGGCACACACTTACCTGTTAATGGTATCATTTTTTTTGTGCCGGGCAGCATTGCTACTATTAAGCATCGTTGTGTCACTCACTTGTACTGTTGTAATTCTATTGAGCAATGCGAAGGTCCCGAAAAATGTTAAACACCATATACCAATTGAATCTTCACGGATATTTTTAATAACGCACGGTTGCTATTATGCATATTACCAATTAAGTCATTAGTGAACATTTAAACGCCGGATGTTGTTTGAAAACTTTGAATAATGAATATAAACAATCTTTTTGTCGGTAATAAAAAGCGATGCCGATTTCAACGTTTTTTTCAGAGATTTGTTTTTTACTAGTATCTTTCATTGATTAATAGAATTTTATGGGAAAGTTTGTTACCATTCTGTTTACTGTACTCATACTGGCACTGGGCATTTTTGTGTTTGTACGATACTATTACGTATTCGGCGAAGGTACCAAAGCAGGCCAGTTAAACTTTTTTGTAAAAAAGGGATACATTTTTAAAACGTATGAAGGTAGGCTTATTCAAACCGGTTTCAGATCCGCCACACCCGGCAGTTTGCAATCCAACGAGTTCGAATTCTCTGTTGCTAACGAAAGAGTGGCTGCTCAAATAATGGGAAACAGCGGAAAGTTTTTTGAACTGCATTATAAAGAATATTTGGGTGCTATTCCCTGGCGCGGCAATAGTAAGTTTATTGTAGATAGCATTATGAAAATTGAAGACGTGCAACAAGGCGTGAACAGGGGAATACAGTAGTTGTTGGTTGTTGGTGTAAGAAAGCTAACTTTCCTATTACTCGTAAAGCATTTGTGAACTGTTAAATAATGGCTTCATTAAGATCCTTGTTACTTATTGCCGAATAGAATTACTATAGTACAAGAGTGCGACGCAACGGCTGTTTCATAGTAATTCAAATGCTTGGCTCATAATAAAAACAGGCCTCAACCATCAACCAATCAAAAATATCGCAGGTCGCTTATGCAAGTCCGGCCTGTTCTTTTGCCAGTCGCTTATCGTTTTTGTTTGAATGCTTTCGTTGCGGCCGGTAATATCTACAGCAATGCAAAGCCGCATAGAAGGTTTGCAGATCTTTACAATCATTTCTACAAGCTGATTATTTCTGTAGGGCGTTTCAATGAATATTTGTGTGCATTGCCTTTTAGCAGCATCAGCTTCAATATCCCTAATTGCTTTAATTTTCTGCGTGTTATCAATTGGTAAATATCCATGAAACTGAAACAACTGTCCGTTCATACCGCTTGCCATCAATGCAAGTAAAATGGAACTTGGCCCGGTAAGAGGTTTTACTTCCGCGAACATTTCATGTGCCACGCTTACAAGTATTTGTCCGGGATCTGCCACGCCGGGGCATCCGGCTTCGCTTATAATACCAATAGTAGCGCCACTTTGCAGCGATTTTCTGAATCTGTCCTTTACTTCCTCTTCAGCTTTGTGAATAGTGTACCATTCATAATTATCAATCACCATTTCTTTCCAAAGCATTTTCAAATAGCGGCGCGCCGTTCTTTCATTTTCCACAAAAAAAACATTGCATTCTTTCACCGCATCCAAAATATACGCCGGAATTACCGCAATATTTTCTTCATCAAGATATGTGGGAATAAGATAAACTTTACCTATTGCAAGACTTGCCATTTACATTTCTGTTTTCTGATTATACAAACTTAATGTGGCTGCCACCACAGCGTACGCAGGCGCTAACATCCAGCCTAAGAAAGGTACGGCATGCATGGCGTAAAACACTATTCCGTTACCAATAGCAAGACCTTTGTGCTTGCCTATAAATTCTATACTTGCGGAGGCCGACATTTTATTTCTTTCGCAACTATAATCGAGCATTGAAAAACCGTAGTAATAACATTCTACCAAAATGGATATTAAAGGTGCGATCCAGCCGGCCAGTGGAATGAAAGCCAGTATAAGCAGCGATACAACATACACTGTTTGCCATAGTGCATTGCGCAGCGCAAGCCGAATGCCGCGAATTATATCTTTTAATAATTGTTTTATACTGAATGGAAAATCTCTGCCTTCAAGTATGGCAGCGGTTTTTTCACTTAAGTATGCAAAAACCGGCGAGCCAATAATCAGAAAAATAAATTTGAATAAAGAAAAATAAAAGAACAATAGTAATAAGCGGATCATTATTTGTCCCATCACAAAAAGAAAACTGAGTATGGCGCTTGATTGCTTTTGTAACCAATGCTCCACGCCAATTACCCGGCTTAAGTAATTAACGGCCGCATTAGAAGACTCCAGGAAAAAAAACATGCCTGCTATAAACAACATCATATATAAAAAGCCGGGAATAAATATCCATTTCCACAGCCTGTGATGCCTTATGAACTGGTGAGCCCTAAAATACGCTTCAATCGCTATTACAATTTCCTTTAACAATACCTATATTTTTAGTGCATAAATTTATTACATTGAAGCCACATCAGCGTAAAATATATATGCAAAAATTGAGCAAGACCTTTTATGAGCGTGAAGATGTCGTAAAAATAGCCTGGGAACTGGTAGGCAAAATACTGGTAACTGCGTTTGATGGCGTACGCACTTCAGGAAGAATTGTGGAAACGGAAGCGTACAACGGCACTGTGGACAAAGCATCGCATGCTTATAACAACCGGCGCACCAGGCGCACCGATATCATGTTTGGAGCGGGAGGAACGGCATACGTTTATCTCTGCTATGGCATTCACCATTTATTTAACGTTGTTACCAACATACAAAATATACCGCATGCCATACTAATAAGAGCTATTGAACCCCTTGAAGGTATTGATACAATGCTGCACCGCATGAAAAAAACAAAACCGGATTATACTATAGGAAAAGGGCCTGGAAATGTGTCGAAAGTATTGGGTATTTCCACGCATCACACAGGGCATTCGCTTTTTGAAGAAAATATTTACATAGCCGATGACGGTTTCAAAATTTCATCTGAAAATATCATTTCATCACCACGCATCGGAGTAGACTATGCTGCAGAAGACGCTCTGCTGCCGTATCGGTTTTATTTAAAGGGCAGTAAGTATGTGAGCGGAAAAAGAATTTGAAAATGTGCTAATTTGAAAATGTGAAAATGCTGCAATTCCACATTGTTTATTAAACTTCAGCTATTGTATTTTTTGTGCAATATTTTTTGGAACCAGCGATAGTGCTACTATTAAGCATCGTTGTGTCACTCACTTGTGCGGTAGTAATGCTGTTGAGCAGGTTGTTGGTTGTTGGTGTCTTGAAGTCAAGTCAGAAAGCCGCATTCAGACAAGAGGGTATTGTCAACGACATGTCCGATTGCCGACATCTGATCTCTCTACTACCAACGGCCTGCTATCCACTGTTAACCCGCTCAATAGCATTCCTGCCGCACAAGTGAGTGACACAACGATGATGCCATGAAATACCGCAGCCGACTTAATAATTAATAACTGTGGTATTCACCAAGTCCAAAATAAATAACAATGACATTGGTAAAAACTGATGCCGGTATCTAAAAATATTTCTTGCAATTTGACGTACACCCATTTTTCACATTTTCACATTTTCAAACTACCTTGCGCTCATGCAATTCAACGATATCATAGGTCAGCGTGAAATTAAGCAACAGCTTATTGATATGGTAAGCAATAACCGGCTAAGCCATGCATTATTGTTTTTGGGAAAAGAGGGAAGCGGCGCATTGCCGCTGGCTTTGGCATTTGCAAACTATATCAGTTTAAAAAATGGTTTAAATGCTCCCAAAAGTAAAGAAGCCCCGGTATCACTGTTTGGCGATGCTCCTGAAGAAGAAGTTGAAACGCATCTTACGCATTCATCTATAGACGCATGGATGCAAAAACAAGACGGATTTTTAAAAGCAAATTCATACACACATCCCGATATACATTTTTCTTTTCCGGTATTACCGCGCAAATCCGGCGATAAACCGGTGAGCACGGATTACATTTCCGAATGGAGGGAGTTTCTAAAAAAAAATCCTTACGGAAATGTTTACGACTGGTTGCAATTTATAGGAGCAGAAAACAAGCAGGGCAATATTACGGCTTACGAATGCAATGAAATAATTAAGAAGCTCAACTTAAAAAGTTTTGAAAGCGAGTATAAAATCCTGGTAATGTGGATGCCGGAATATCTTGGCACCGAAGGAAATAAATTACTCAAACTTATTGAAGAACCGCCGGCCAATACGCTTTTTATACTGGTGGCGGAAAATGACTCGCTCATTCTGCAAACTATTTTATCAAGATGTCAGCTTGTAAAAATTCCAATACCCGATATTGCTGATATTGAAAAAGCGCTTATAGAAAAAGCGAAAATTTCAAAAGATCAGGCGCAACAAATCGCCGGCATAAGTGAAGGTAATTATCGCGAAGCCCTGCAAATATTGCGTCATGCGGATGAAGACTGGAACGATCTGCTTCGTGAGTGGTTGAATGCCTTATTAAAAAATGGTCCGGCTTCGCAGGTAAAATGGATTGAAGAAATCAGCAAACAAGGACGTGAAAAACAAAAACAATTCCTGCGTTACTTCAATCATTTACTGGAACAAAGTATCCGGTTGAAATACATTGGAGGTGCTGTAAGCAATTTCACACTTCCTCAAAACGAAAAAGATTTTGCTGACCGCTTTAATAGACTTACCACTGTGGCCCAACAGCAGGCCATCGTGGAAGAGCTGGATAAAGCATCATATTACATTGAGCGGAATGCCAATGCCAAAATGCTTTTTCACGCGTTATCCATAAAGCTTTATCATATTATTAAAGACAAGGTTGTGATGGTAGCAAATTAATAATTCTTATTACATACTGATAACACAGATTTGATGGATCTTCACTGATATTTTCTAAAATTCTCACAGTTGGTTTCAGTAGATGATAAGAATTACTACAGTTGAACGGAGCGTCGCAACTAAAGCCCAATCCGTATTCTAACGCCGGCCAAAAAAAATATCTTATAATAATTCGTTCAATAATTTTAAACAACGAGAAGCTGTAATAAAAATTATTATTGCTGTTTTCATTATCAACTCTGTTATTCCATCCATCGTCAAAATAAATTTTAACGCTAACTTTATGCACTAATAAAATTTAAAAATCCTCATAACATGAGCAAATTAAGCCATCTTGCAGAAGCGCTGATAGGATCAGAAATTGTTCGTCTTGGCAATGAAATAAATGATCGTATTCGCAAAGGCGAAAAAATTTATAATTACACGATAGGTGATTTCGATCCGTCTATTTTTCCGATTCCCAAAGAGTTGGAGCAACTGATTATCGAATCATATCAAAAGCACTATACCAATTATCCGCCTGCTGATGGTGTTTTGGAGCTTCGGGAGGCCGTTGCTGCTTTTCTTCAAAAAAATGAAAACTTACAGTATAGCACAAACGAAATTCTAATTGCAAGCGGTGGGCGTCCGTTAATTTATGCCACTTTTAGAACACTGGTCAATAAAGGCGATAAAGTTATTTATGCCGCTCCATCGTGGAATAACAATCACTATACCAACCTTAATAACGGCGAACATGTATTAATAGAAGCTTCGCCGGAAAATAACTTCATGCCCGCCGCGGTCGACATTGCGCCACACGTGAAAGATGCCGCTTTGATTTGTCTTTGCACACCGCAAAACCCTACCGGCACCACGCTTTCCAAAGAAGAGCTTAGTAAAATATGCGAACTGGTAATTGAAGAAAATGAGCGCAGAAGCAATGATGAAAAGAAGTTGTACGTTTTATTCGATCAGATGTACTGGACGCTTACTTATGGAGAAACACAACATCATAATCCCGTAACGCTTCATCCGAAAATGAAAGATTACACCATTTTCATTGATGGCATTTCAAAAGTGTTTGCAGCAACCGGTGTACGTGTAGGCTGGTCGCTGGGGCCGGCGCAAGTAATTGCAAAAATGAAAGCATTGTTAAGTCATATAGGCGCATGGGCGCCAATGGCCGAGCAGAAAGCGACCGCCGCTTATTTGAAACAACAAGATGCCGTGAATGCATACCTGGCTCACTTTAAAAACGAAATGTTTACCAGGCTTACTAAAATCTATGATGGTTTCATTGCGTTGAAAAATAAAGGTTATGCTGTAGATGCCATTGCACCGCAAGCCGCTATTTATTTAACCATTAAACTGGATTTAAAAGAAAAAACCATCAATGGAAAACCTTTAGCCACACAGTCAGATGTTACGGATTATATTCTGAGCGAAGCAAAACTGGCGGTGGTTCCGTTTTACGCTTTTGGTGCTGATAACAATTCGCCGTGGTACAGGCTTAGCATCGGCACTTGCAAGCTGGAAGATATAAATGAAATGTTTGCAAAACTTGAGGCCGCATTGGGTAAGCTTGCCTGAGTGAGGATTTGATTTTAAGTAAATATCTGATTATTATATTTCACTTCAACATAGGAAATGGCTTCCGTTTGGGAAGCCATTTTTTATGTTGATTTTTTACTTTTATAACGCGTACTTATTGTCGGCAATCAACTTCTCTGCTATTCTGCGTTTTGCCTGTTTGCTGTTGAACGGTTCAGTTTTTGTAAAGCGCTTCAATCCAAGCATCATCATTCTAAGTTCATCACCATCGGCAAATGAGTTGATAGCGTCCTTACCAAACTTATTAATATTATCAGCAGTTTCATATAAATAACAGCGCATAATATCAAGTTCAAATTGTGTCTTGTTTTCGCCACGTTGTTCCACCAGTTTCATTGCACGCAATAAAGCAGTTTCCGCGTGATACGTTAGAATAAGCATATCAGCAATATTCATCAGAATTTCCTGTTCAGCTTCAAGCTGCATCACCAGTTTTTGCACAGCGGCTCCGGCCACCATCAGAATGGCTTTCTTAAAGTTTGCTATCATTTTTTTCTCGCGGGCAAAGGCATCTTCGTCGTCGTTTCCAAAATCGGGAATACTCATCAGCTCTTTTTGTACGGCCATTGCGGGTCCCATCAGGTCAAGCTTACCTTTCATAGCACGTTTTAAGATCATATCCACAGTAAGCAAACGGTTAATTTCATTGGTGCCTTCATAAATGCGATTGATGCGGCTGTCGCGATACGCTTTTGAAATAATATACTCATCGCTATAGCCATTACCACCGTGAATTTGCACACCTTCATCCACCACAAAATCCAGCGATTCGCTACCAAACACTTTCAGCATAGCGCATTCAATGGCATATTCTTCTGCAGCTCCCAACAATGCTTCATTAAAAGGTTTGCCCCCCTTAGCCAGTTCCGATTCTTTATCATCAATCCATTTGGCAGTGCGGTATAAGCCACTTTCCGACACCCAAATACTTATGGCCATCTCCGCAATTTTCTTTTTAATTGCGCCAAAATTGCTGATACGTTGTTTAAACTGTTCCCTGGTATTTGCGTACTGAATAGAAGTACTAAGCGAACGTTTCGCCCCGCCCATTGTGGCGGCGCATAATTTCAAACGACCGATATTGAGAATATTAAATGCTATAATATGCCCTCTTCCAATTTCACCCAGCAGGTTTTCTACCGGCACTTTACAATCCTGAAAATATAATTGCACAGTGGAGGAACCTTTAATTCCCATTTTGTGTTCTTCCGCGCCGCGGGTAAATCCTTCAAAATCTTTCTCTACAATAAACGCGGTGAATTTATCGCCGTCAATTTTTGCGAATACAATGTAAACATCAGCAAAACCGCCATTGGTGATCCAGCATTTTTGCCCGTTCAAAATATAATACTTGCCATCATCGCTTAGTCTTGCTGTAGTTTTTGCACCCAGCGCATCACTTCCGCTGTGTGGCTCTGTAAGTCCGTAAGCGCCTTTCCATTCACCGGTTGCGAGCTTTGGAATATATTTTTCTTTTTGCGTCTCATTTCCAAAATACAAAATAGGCAAAGTACCAATACCTGTGTGCGCAGCCACAGCCACCGAAAAGGAGAAACCACCGCCAAGCCCTTCATTTACGAGCGTGGAGGTAATAAAATCTTTTCCTAACCCGCCATACTGCTCAGGTAGCGCGGTAGACAGCAAGCCCAACTCACCCGCTTTAGAAACCAGCGATGGCATAAGATCCGGTTCCAGCTTATCTATACGGTCAATAATGGGCAGCACTTCATTGTCTAAAAACGAATTGCACATGTCTTTCACCATTTGCTGCTCTTCGTTATAATCCTCCGGTACAAACGTTTCCAAAGGCGCACTTTCTTTAATAAGCCATTCACCGCCTTTCAATAGTGTTTTGTTTTTTATTTCGGTACTCATAAAACATATTTAGTGTTGATGAAAAAACTATTAATAATCACGAAACTGTTATTGTAATTTTTTTTGGTCACCGGCAGTAGCTTTTCATGGCATCATCGTTGTGTCACTCACTTGTACTGCAGTATTTCATGTCATCATTGGGCTGTATGAACAAAACTTTACAATAAATCAATCAGCTTCTAATAGAGGGGTTACACATCTTCTACTTCAAATTATCATACACAATTTGGAGAACGGATTTGCAAATTTCGATTTGCTCTTCAGGTACGGTTTTTAACGCTTCGTTTAAAGTTTCAGAAGCAAGGCTCATGCTGGTATCCTGCAATTGCAGAGCTTGTGGGGTAAGAAAAACTAAATTGATTCTCCTGTCTTCTTTTGATGCCACTCTCTTTACCAGATCCAATTTTTCCAGATTATCAATTAGTCGCGTAATACTCGGTTTGTCGCGAAAGGTAGCTTTACAAAGCTCCTGTTGACTTATGCCATCTTTCTTCCATAAATGATACAACACACTCCATTGCTCAATTGTCAAATTAAGAGACGCATGGTTAAATTTCTTTTGCAGTCTTCTCGCAATTGCGATAGATGCTTTACCGGTGATAAAACTGTAAAGTTCTCCTCGCTTAAATTGGTTGTTTGGCATATAGTTAGTTAAGCAACTACCTAAACTTACTTATTATAATTGTTGATTGCAAATATTTCGCTCCAAAAATGTAAGTGATTAATCCACAAGGGTCACTTGGGTCTTTTTATAAATAGTTTACTATACTGACAGATTAATTATACAACGCTATGTTTTTATTGAAATAGTACACTACCGCTGCTGTTGCTAATAAACATGCTGCTTCAACAGCGGTGAATAGAATTCCCACCGCTGAAGTGTGCGACGCAACAGTCGCTTCATAGTAGCACTACTGCCGGGTCCATAAAAATAAAAGCGAGAAAATAAATGCAGCTTTATGCCTTAAATGCGCCTGATATCAGCGCCCAATGCATTCAGGCGTGTGTCAATGTCTTGGTAGCCGCGGTCAATTTGCTCTATATTCTGAATTACACTTTTGCCTTCAGCGCTTAACGCCGCAATAAGCAAGGCCACGCCGGCACGTATATCAGGACTGCTCATAGTGATGCCGCGTAAACTTTGTTGGCGGCCAAGGCCGATAACCGCGGCCCTGTGGGGATCGCACAAAATTATTTGCGCTCCCATATCAATCAGTTTATCTACAAAAAACAACCGGCTTTCAAACATTTTCTGGTGCACCAGCACAGAACCTTTTGCCTGCGTGGCCACCACTAAAACTATACTCAGCAGATCCGGTGTAAAGCCCGGCCAGGGATGATCGTACACTGTGAGCACTGAACCGTCAAGAAAAGTTTGTATTTCGTAAATTGATTGTTCGGGCACAATTATATCATCACCTTTAAACTCCATTGCAATGCCAAGCTGTGAAAACTTTTCGGGTATAATTCCCAAATGCCCAATGCCCGCATTTTTAATAGTAATGTGGCTTTGCGTCATGGCTGCAAGTCCAATAAAGGAGCCTACTTCAATCATGTCGGGCAACATCGTGTGTTCGGTACCGTTAAGGTACTCAACGCCTTCAATTGTCAGTAAATTGCTTCCTATGCCGCTGATCTTTGCGCCCATGCGTTGCAGCATTTTGCAAAGCTGTTGTATATAAGGTTCACACGCGGCATTATAAATAGTAGTAGTGCCTTTGGCCATAACCGCCGCCATTACTATGTTTGCCGTTCCGGTTACGGATGGCTCATCTAGCAACATGCTGTTCCCTTCCAACTGTTTTGCTACCAGGTGAAAAAATCCGTCGCCACTGTCGTACACAAATTCAACTCCTAATTTTTCAAACCCGATTATATGTGTATCAAGTCTTCTTCTTCCAATTTTATCACCGCCGGGTTTTGGTATAAAAGCTTTGCGATAGCGTGAAAGCATGGGCCCGGCAAGCATTACAGAGCCTCTTAGCCTGCCGCTCTTTTTTCTGTAATCCTCGCTGTGCAGGTAATCTATATCTACGTCTTTAGCTTCAAATATGCAGGTATGCCTGTCAATACGCTCTATTTGCACATTCATTTCACCAAGCAATTCTATCAGCAGATTCACATCCAGTATATCCGGAATATTTTTTATTATTACTTTTTCCGGTGTAAGAAGAACAGCGCTGATTATTTGCAAAGCCTCATTCTTTGCGCCCTGAGGAGTTATTTCTCCATTTAATTTTTTTCCTCCCCTTACTTCAAAAATGTCCATTACCGATAAATTGTTTTTAAAAAATTAAATACGCGATTATAGTCACAGCCGTTATGAAAAATAAAAAAGCCGGCAAAAAGAAATCGAAAGACAAGTTATAAAAAGAAGTCTTTTCGCGAATATACTTTTTGCCAGCTTTTGCCTGATATATGAGCAGGTTACTGAAATCTTTTTTTGTTGCTGCCGAATTTCTGATTGCGTCCTCCGCTATTGCGGTTATCGCCATTCCGGTTGCTTCTTCCGCCGTTTTGGAATTTTTGATTTCTGCCTCCTTTTCTGAAATCGCCGTAGCCGCCACCTCTGTTTTCATTAGTGCGGTAGCTTTTTACATAAGGCGTATTAGTAAATTCCAATTGGTTTTTTGTAATAGCGCTTAATTCACTTTGCACGGCGTCATCATGCACTGTTTCTTTATGCCAGTTATTATAGGCAAGCTTCATGTAATAAGCTACAGCATTGGCAAAACCATTCCGTTTTTCGGGGTTTTCTTCATTTAATGCTTTATCAATTACCATTTCCAGGTTTTTGCCAAGGTGCGAATGTTTTGGATAGCGCTTTGGATATTTTAATGGTTCCGGTTTAGCTTTCAATTCTTCCCTGGTGGGTATAGGATATGGAGATTCCACATTCAATTGAAAATCTGAAATCAGGAATAAATGATCCCACAGTTTATGCCTAAAATCTTCTACATTCTTAAGATGCGGATTTAAAAAACCCATTAGCTCAATCGCCGCCTGAGCATTTTTTTGGCGAAGGTCTTTATCCTCGATAGTTAACAGATATTCAATCATTTTTTGAATATGACGTCCATATTCACGCATCACCAAATGATTTCTGCTTGTATTATATTCCATGTAATACTTTTTGAAGAGATATTTACTTTGTCAACAATTGTTCCGAAAATTCAGGAGCAGGTTGCAATTCATAATTTCTTTTAGGGAAAAGATGGATGTGTATCCCGTCTTGGTGTAATTTCTATTATAGACAAAAGTATAAAATATTTTACTTCTCAAAAAAAATGGAATAAATATTTCGGAAAGCAGCGGCCGAAAGTGATAAATTTTGCAAAACGTTTCATACCTCTCCGCAAAAAACGGCTATGTGTCCGGATTTTGCAATAGCGTAAATTTTTAACCCACATTGCAGCTAAGAAGGTGGGAAAGAGCCAGGGGAGTGATTTTGATTTTTTGAAATTGAGCAAAGGGGGACTACAGATTTTTTTCGGTAGAAAGGCTGGTGTTTATAGTTAAGTGCTGAATAAATTACCCC
>JAVBLN010000066.1:0-17946 GCA_031553495.1 Flavihumibacter sp. | reverse complement strand
CAAGAATGAAGTGGGCCAACTTGCAGCAATCATAGAGAAAACAGCGACCATTATACGTTGGTTAAGGGCGGGTCAGCATGCAGGAATGGTGGGTCAACATAAACAAGAATGGTGGGTCAACATGTGCAGGAATTTACAATTATATGCAGTTTTTAATCAAGTCTATTTTGCAAAAAAAGGGATGTGTGTAATGATATATCTTATAATACATTCAATTATGATTGGTAGAATTGTAGAATTAAAACAATACTTTTTGTTTGGCATTTTAATGCTTGCTGTTTTTTTGTCTTGCACACCTGTAAAAAAGATGAAAGTAGAGCAACTTTCACAGGAAAAAAGAACATGTATGATCTGGGACGTTATTACTATTATCTGAATCGTCCACATGACGATGCAGAAAAGGCAGTTATATCCACCAAACAAGCGGAGTCCTGTTTTTGGCAGGTAGTGGATACAAGCCATCGCTATAGAAAACGGCATGCACTTACAAAAGAAGAAAGAGGTGCATTACAATGGCTGGCGGATATCTATTCTTATGAATTCAATGATAGTAACAATTATGCAAAGGAATTTGCCTTGTATGAAATGGTTGGCCGTTTGTATAGCAGGGATTACATGGTGTTAGACTTTCTAAGTCGCAGGCTTACCACCACTTACCGTACTCCTTGGTTTTTTAACACCTATGGAAAAGCGCTGGACAGCGTACTGTTTTTACACAGTTATAAAACAAAATACATCAAAGAAAAACAAATACTGGAGGAGGTGTATGATAGCGACCAGAAATACCGGCTAATGCTTTACCGTAACCAAGAAAAATTAGACAGTGCCGGAAAACAACTTTTAATAGACAGTATGGAAATGGCCGATATTAAAAACAGGGAGATAGTAATGAGTATTTTTCGTACAAAAGGATGGCTGGGCAGTCAAGACGTGGGCGATAAAGCCTGCAGGGCAATGTTTTTAGCGATTCAGCATGAGGAAGATTCTGCCACTTTTGTAGGGTATTATCGGATGATAAAAAAAGCCTACAGGAAGAATAATCTGCGGCCTGGAGATTATGCGCTATATATTGACCGGTATAATGTAACCCGCCGTGGCACACAGATATACGGTACACAATATTATGAAGATAAACAAACCGGTAAATGGAAATTATATCCACTACAGGATAGCCTGCAGGTAAATGAGCTTAGGAAAAGAGTTGGCTTTGAGCCGCTTGAAGAATAAACCCGGTAATGAAAGGTGACTGACAATCCAAACAAGCATCTACTATTGTCACAATATTAAACTGGCATACAATGATTTTAATACTGAGCATTCACGGCGAAATAAGCACAGACGAGGTAATTGACTGGTTAGTTTATTATAATATTCCATTTTACAGGTTGAATAGCGAAGATTTGCTTACAAATACAAAAGTCAAATTTTTTCTTAACAACAATAATTCTTCACTAGGCAATAGTAGTATAGGGTTTTCATTTACTGATAAAAACAATGTTACCTTAAACTCGAAAGATATAAAAGTAGTCTGGTTTAGGAAGTTTGGATTTTATAAAAACAGTGACTCATATAAAATATTAAGTGAAAAATATGGAGAAAATATTGCAGCTCAAAGTTCCGATGAGTTTTATTCTACCATTCACCTTATTTATAATGCACTGGGTAATAAGAAATGGTTAACTCATTATAAAAGCATTAGCCCAAGTAAATTTAATGTACTTGCCATTGCTAATGAATGTGGATTGCGTATCCCCAAATCGATAGTTACAAATAATAAGGAAAATTTCGACTTGCAGAGCATAAGCCTCATGAAGGATAAATTTTGCCGTTTCGTTTAGCCATTTTCGACAGGGTATTGCAAGTTAAAACCATAATCATAGCTAATAATGCCAAAAGCATCTACATTATCTTTCCATGCATCTTCTTCATGGCTTTTAGTCACGATCTGATTCACCGTGTCGTTTTTAAAAGCATCTGAAACAGTTTTTATTGCTTTCAATTCGCTTTGTGTAAATAATTCTTCGTCAAATACTGCTTCTTCGGTTTTCACAAAACGCTCACCCATGTAATCACCAAAATCCTGTAATTGCACATTTACCATTTTTTTCCTCATCGTATTATCAAATATCCAATCATAATTTTTTGGCACCGGGCCTTTTTGAATTGCCTGGTAAGTTAAACCACTTATTGAAAAACAAGTCATCTTGAAGTGCAGAAAATCTGCATAAAATAAAAGCTTATTAAGCTTGGTTTTAAATGGTTTTATCTTTTCTGCAAAAAATAAAACCATATGGTTTATCTTCTCAATATTAGGCACTTTGTATCCATTCAAAAGAGTGGGTCTTTTTTCGCCTAACATGACGTAAGTTTCAAAAACAGTTTCATGGTCTTCCAATCTATCCAAAGCATGATTAATCTTTTTATTTATCCTTTCCAATTCCTCCAGAGTAAATTCATTTTTACTATAATCTATTAACTGTCTGAATTCTTTTGGGTCTTTCACCATTTGAATTAACCTGCCATTAGATACACTGGGTACTTCACCTGCTTCATAGTTTCTGTACACATTCGCTCCTAAACCAAGTATTTCAGACATCTTACTTGCAGGTAAGCCATACTGCTCACGTATTGCTTTTATTTCATCGGGAAATGGAATCCCATATTTTTCCCTGTATTTGTTGTACACCTGATTAATATTTACTTCATCCAATTCGTCGTCTGTAAACTGCTCGCCAGTATCCTTGCACAAATAATACTGAAATTGAACCCGGAAAGGTTCCTTACGGAAATCCATAGTTCTTATTTCTTTTTGGAGGGTTGTTTCACCCCCTGTAAACGGACTTTTCATTTATTTTACAATTTAAAGGATGATTCAAAAAAACTTAACTAACTTTTATACTACACGCTGTATAAATTTGTGCATGAATGTTGCAACCTGACGAATAGAATTCCTGCCGTACAAGTGAGTGACACAACGATGTTTAATAGTAGCACTACCGCTGATGCCAAAAAAATTACACATTTTTTATGCCACGTAAAGTATAAATATAAAGTCCCAAATCATTGCCTTTCTACAATTTGTAGGGATAATTTATGAGGTGTTCGGCAATATGAAATGAAATACATATTACCTGTGCCCCTGCTATTCCCATCGTTATTTTTATGTAGATCTCTTTCCCTTTTACTAATTTCCCAAACACCCACATGTCTGCTCCTCCATAAAGTTTTTCAGCCAATGGGCCTTCTGAATAATCTTCCACAACCAGGCTTTTCAGTACTTTTTTTCTGAAGTCTTTAGTAATTTCAAGATAGAGAAGTGTTTGAGCATTCTTTCCACGGTCATCTCTCACTACCACACCCCAGATATCCATTTTAATATGGAAATCCTTTAAAAAAGCTTGTATATCATCTTTATTAGCCAATATTACAAATATAAACCCACTTTTTGCAAAAACAACTTTAAAGTTGAAAAAAATAATATTTTTAATACAACATTCAATTTCATTTGTTATTACCTCAGCCTTGCGGAGCGTGATTTTCCAAATAATCCTGCGTAAGTTTAATCCATTTTTTTCCGCATATCTTGCGGAGAAAATTTACAATGCGGAGAAAATAGAGTACATTTACCGCATAATATGCGGAGATTATGTTTGTTTACCAACGCAAAAATTGGACAGATTTTAAATGGGACAATGAAACGATTGTTCCTTTGCTGGGTAACGTGAGACATTTGCAAGGACGGCTTATGGGGCAGATGGAAAACCTGGGCTTTTCTTTTAAAGAAGAAGCCATGCTTACTACACTCACCCAGGACGTTCTGAAATCCTCGGAAATTGAGGGAGAGATTTTGAATAAGGATCAGGTAAGGTCGTCGATTGCCCGGCGTTTGGGGCTTGATGTATCCGGCTTGGTAAATTCCTCGCGAAATGTGGATGGTGTGGTGGAAATGATGATAGATGCCACTCAACACTACTCAAATAGTCTTACACAAGAGCGTCTTTTTGGATGGCACGCTGCGTTGTTCCCTACCGGATACTGTGGCATGTACAAGATTGAAGTTGGTAAATTCAGAACCGGAGAAATGCAGGTTGTTTCCGGCGCAATGGGCAAAGAAAAAGTTCACTATACCGCACCGGATGCTAACGTCATTGACAAGGAAATGTCCGTTTTCTTTGATTGGTTCAATAAATCTACAGCAATTGACCCTGTGCTAAAGGCCGCAATTGCTCACTTTTGGTTTGTGACCTTACACCCCTTCGATGACGGCAATGGACGTATTGCAAGGGCAATAACCGATATGCAACTGGCCAGAAGCGATAAAAGTCCGCAGCGTTTCTATAGCATGTCTAATCAGATATTGATAGAAAGAAAAGAATATTATGATATTCTTGAAAAAAGCCAACGGGGCGACAACAACATTACGGCATGGTTGGAGTGGTTTTTCCTATGTCTTGAACGGGCCATCTTATCCAGCGAAACATTGCTGGGGTCGGTTCTGTTCAAAGCGAAATTTTGGGAACGCCGCGGACAGGTACAACTCAACGACCGTCAGCGCTTGATGCTAAACAAACTATTGGATGGTTTTGATGGCAAGTTAACGTCCTCCAAATGGGCTAAGATCGCAAAAACATCTTCGGATACGGCTCTCCGTGATATAAACGACCTGGTCGATAAAGGAGTACTGCAGAAGGAGGCCGGTGGAGGCAGAAGTACCAGTTACGTACTATTCGTTTAAACAGCTTGAATGCTGTAGTGCCTACCAGCACTGAAACACCGGCAAACTACTACTGACTACCGCCGGTCTAAAAAAAGAGGTCTGAGATCAGAAATCAGATGTCAGTAGGCAGTGGACAGTGGGCAGTAGAGAAGCTGTATTAAACAGGAATGGTTGGGAGTTGCCGTTGTTGCGTGTGTAGGGTGGCCATCGTGCGAAGGCACACCAACAACCAATGAAGAAGCAATTTGCCGGTAAGGCACAAGCTTGGCTATACACTGGGCTCAGTTACCACGATTGCGCCCAGGTGCGTGATAATCAACTAAAAAACTGTCAACTTTTTTCAGGACGTGACAAGACAGGACTCTAATGTTTCTGATCTCTGATATCTGATATCTGACTTCTCTACTGCTCACTAAAGTTCCTACCGTACAAGTGAGTGACACAACAGTGCTTAATAGTAGCACTGAAGCCGGTTCCCAAAAAAAATATTGGTACACTTACCCTGCCCGAAATAAAAATGAGGAGTGTGTTCCAACACACACTCCTCGTGGTTTGCGCCTGAAAAAAATGCCTGATCAAACTATACCCGAAAGGCCTCCTTTGCCAGCTTTACGATTTTAATACCCTTTTGCTGCTTGGGCTGATTTCAGGTTTGGATTGTGATCCACGGCTGATTGTGGATAAGGCAGGCGAATATAATTGTCCTTCCAGATACGTGCCTGGGCGACTTCGTTATTAATGCTTTTTATATCTTTCATTACTTTGGAAGCGATGCCCCACCTGCGTATATCGTTATACCGGTTGCCTTCCGCGGCCAGTTCAATTCTTCTTTCCTGCCTGATTAATTCCCTAAGCTTATCCTTGGAATTGTAAACCGCCTGATCCACATCCGGCATTCCTGCCCTGTTCCTGATCTGATTTAAAGCATCATAAACGGATTGATCCGTACCACTAACTTCATTTTTAGCTTCTGCATATGTAAGCAATATCTCTGCATACCGAATGAGCGGAAAATCCTGGCCGCCATCATGACTTACCGTAAAGGTGGCATCGACCAGTTTGCGGAAATTATACCCTGTATTGGTCAGGTTGCTGCCGGGCCCGCTCCAGGTGAAGGTTGTAACTCCATTCGACAAAAGCATTTTACAGGTTGGAAAAAGAATTGAAGCATATAAACGTGTATCGCGATTTTCGAATTCCTTTAGCCAATCCGCATCCGGATTGCCTTTATTAAAATGCTGCGCCCTGTATTCGGATGTAGGAGGAGTAAATTTGCTTCCGTCTCTGTTCCAGTAATCGTTGACCAATTCCTGAGTGGGTGTAATAGAACTCCAGCCGCTCCATTGGCCGGGCAGAAAAAGGGTATTCAACCCATTTCCAAATACATAAGGAGAATTGTTGATTCTTTGTGAGGATAAGATCACTTCCGGATTGTTTTCGTTCTTTTGCCAGAATTGCTGTTCATAACTAGCCAGACCTTTGTAAAAGTTTTTTTTATCGGTATTGTTTGCAAATGTTACCAGGGTGGAATAATCTACAGCCATATCTGATGGTTCAAGCTGAGCTTTTTTATACAATTCATATCCCATTCCCATTACCTGTTGAGCAGCGGCAACCGCATCGCTATATTTACCATAAGTAAGTTCGACCCTGGCGAGAAATGCAACCGCCGCTCCTTTGGTGATACGGCCTACTTCATTACCACTGCCCCCGGGATAACTGGCCGGTAAGTTTTCGGCACATGCTTTTAATTCACTTATTACAAAAACGATTACTTCATCTTCAGATGCCGGAGTTTTTGCCGCATCAGAAGGATCTTTATAAGCATTTTTCAACAAGGGAACCGGGCCGAATAATTGCGCAAGATTAAAGTATGTGTACGCCCTAAGAAAACGTACTTCCGCTATATATCTTTTCATTAATGATTCACTAAGTCCCGGAGTTTTATTTACATTATCGAGAAAATAATTAAATCTCCTGATACCGGCATAGCGGTTGTTGTACCCTGCATCAATTGTTGCATCAATATTACCTGCACCGATCATTGTAGCTGCACTTTCCCAGTAAAACTGACAAAATGCATTGTCTGCATAACCTTCAAAATAAGCATCGCCGTACCCGCCATCAAAACTGCCATAACAACCATTTAATTCCAGTAAGGCGTCGTTAGGTGATGTCCAGAAAGTATTAGAAGAAATCTGGTCCTGGGGGATCCGGTCCAGTTTCCGGGTACATCCCCAACAAAAAAACAGCAGTAATATGACTAATAATATATTGTTACGTTTCATTCTTTTATATTTAGCAATGGTTATTAAAATGTAAGATTCATACCAACGGAAAGAGTCTTCAATTGCGGATAGCTCGCTCTTGACGAAGGCGTTTCCGGATCAAAATCCTTCAACCTCTTATCACCCCTAATAGTAAAGAAATTATTTGCTGCCAGGTAGAATCTTACCTTTTGCATTCCAACATGCCGCAATAGTTTTTCCGGAAAATTATACCCAAGACTAAGGCTTTTGATACGGAAATAATCTGCATTAAACAACCAGAAACTTGACTGTTTCAAATTATTCCCATTATCTGAAGATACCAGCATACGGGGAAAATCGGCATTAGGATCCGGGTTATCCTTTGTCCATCTATTCATATGAAACTCCCGAACACCAGCTCCATTAAAGAAAGGTTGAGACGCTTCATCATTCATGTAAACACTAACACCCTCTACACCCTGTCCTATTATAGACAGATCGAAATTCTTATAAGAAGCATTCAGGTTTAGCCCATAAGTAAAATACGGAACATCATTACCTACAATAGCACGATCATCTCCATTGATTTTATTATCTCCGTTCTGATCTACATATTTTATATCTCCGGCCTGTGTTCCGGAACCCTGTTGAGCATGCTTGGATACATCATCGTTAGACTGAAACAAACCATCGGCTTGCCACATGTAGTAAGAACCTATCGCGGCTCCTTCTTTTATAACATAGAACTCACCGGTAGTATAATAATTAGACACACCATCCAATTTGAGTACCTTATTCCATACCTTCGACATATTTCCACCTACACTATAACTGAAATCATTTCCAATCATTCCGTTATATGCCAATGCCAACTCTATCCCATCATTCTGCACTTCGCCAAGATTACGTGATGGATATTGGTTTTTAGTTGCATCTCCATCATAAACCAGTCCGGCTTCATCCGGCACATTCGGGTCCGGCAATAATATCTTACTTGTCACACTATGGTAGGCGTCTAACTGAAAACTTAATTTGTTTTCAAACAAAATTGCATCTATGCCTATATTGGTCATTTGCTTTTCTTCCCACGACAAAGTCGCATTGTACACTTTTCCCGGCCACACTCCTGAAACTTGTTGCTGATCAAATATTGTAGTCGATCCGGAGATCAGCCCATCGTAGAAATCATAATATCCTACATTATTCACATTACCCAGTATCCCCCATGAACCCCTTAACTTCAATTGTTGTACCCAATTGACATTCTTCATGAAACTTTCTTCACTAATACGCCATGCTGCTGAAAATGACGGGAAATAACCTGTACGATGGCCACGAGCGAACTGAGATGAAGCATCCACACGCAGATTTGCTTCAAACATATAACGATCCAGAAAATTGTAATTCAAACGTCCGAAGAAAGACTGGAATGTTTTTGAATATTTAGTTCCGGAATTGGAGTTATCTGTCGGACTGGAAGAACCACCATTAATAGCTCCCATGCTATTATTGGCGAAATTTTTTCGTGTCACGCTTATATTATCCTGATTGTAGTTTTCATAAGAAGTACCTAAAAGTATTTTCGCATAATGATCTTTATAATGCTTTTCGTAAGAAGCAGTTAATTGTGTTAATAAATTACCGGTATTTTGCCAAGTTTCCTCTAATTGATTAGGAGCTGTCGCACTATTTGGTATCGGCTCCTTTGTATCAAAATTTATCAAAGCAGGCATAGTACTGGAAAATGATGAATTGCTATAATTATACAGATTGTATGATACAGTTCCATCAATATTTAATCCGGCTGTTGGTGTCAGCGTACCGGTTACTGTTCCTAAAAATCTGTTTTGATAATAATTTCGCCAACCGCCTAATTCGGAAAACCGGACAGGATTGTCTTTTCCCTGTGTTGAGCTAGGCACTCCGGCGCTCATGGAACCCCAGGTCCCATCGCTATGTTTTTTTACAGTTAGAGGTATCATACGCATTAGAGATATCAAAGAATAATCTCCTGTGGTCGCCTTGTACTGGTCTCGTATATAAGAGATATTTGTTCCTATTTTAAAGATATTGGAAATCTTAGAGTCCATGTTGGTAACAAAATTGTACCGGTCTATATGTTTACCTTCTTTCAAAGATTCCTGACGCATATAGGATCCGCTAACATAATACCTTGTTTTATCATTTCCACCCGAAATTGCTAATTGGTTTTCCCACATAGGAGCTGATTCAAGTAAAGCCTCTTTTATCCAGTTGGTATTGGGAAAATGATCCGGATCAAGTTGTCGGCGTATAGTATCCAACTTAGTGGGAGAGAATATTGCACTTCTTCCTGCATTGGTCTCCGCTTCATTACGCAGCATAGCATAACCGTTTGCATCAAGAATTGCCGGCAACACGGTAGCAGATTGCCATCCATAATTGCTGTTTAACTGTACCTGAGCTTTTCCTCTACGTCCTTTTTTGGTTGTTACCAATATCACACCATATGCTGCCCTGCTACCATAGATGGAAGAAGCGGAAGCATCCTTTAAAACAGATATACTGGCCACATCAGAAGGATTTAGCCTTCCAAATACATCTGAACCTACAGGTACTCCATCTACTACAAACAAAGGAGAGGAGCTTCCAAGATTACCCCGTCCCCTCACATTAATAGTACCAATATCGCCAGCCACATCTCCAGGTCGGCCAATAATGGTCATTCCCGGTATAAGCCCCTGCAAAGAATTGGTAAGAGATGATACCGGCCTGTCGGTAATTTGCTTTGTATTTACCACATTCACCGATCCAGATAAATTTACTTTTTTCTGTGTTCCGTATCCCACCACCACAACATCCTTTAAAGCTATTTCAGCAGTCTTTAATTTAATCACAACGTTTTGTTCACTGCTTTTTACTTTTAGTTCCAGCGTTTGATAGCCTACAGAACTAATTACGAGTGTTATTTCCTGCCGACTGCTTGTTAAATGAAATTTACCGTTAGCATCAGATGTAACGCCATAGTTTGTATTTTTTACCACAATGCTTGCATTCGCAACAGGATTTCCCAATTCATTTGTTACTATACCTTCTATTTCTGTGGGCGGGAGTATGGGATGGCTATTCGATAGAGATTGGGGTGCTGCAGATTTTATTACAATGATCTTTTCTACAATTTTATAGGCCAGTGGAAGATCTTTTAAACTTTGTTGCAGCGTTTCATCAATAGTAGCATTTTTCACTTGAATATTTATTAAAGGCATCTGCTTTATAACATCAGTCCTGTAAAAAAGCTCGTAACCGGTTTGTTTCCGTATTTCATTAAATACCTTTTGAACCGGTATGTTTTTACCCAATAATGTAATTCTCTGTGCCATACTGCCTGCGTTTGCTTGTAAGCAGGCTATGACAACTAATAAAACAGTCACTTTCATAGTAAGCAAAAATTTCTTTAGTCCACGCCTCTTTATACGGGCATTAGCAATCCTGGAAAGATTTTCCATAATTTTGATTGTTTGAATTTGAGTTTACAATTCATATTTAACGTTGAGTTGTTTATTTCAAACGCCTGGCCGGCAACGTTGCACCGTTTCCGGCCTCTTTATTTGAAATATTTTTTGTGGTGCATCTTGTTATTTACATAGCTAATATTTTTAAATAGTTATTGAATTATTCTGATAAAATGATTGTTTTCAGGGTCTATTCAATGATAATTTTTTTATCTTCTATTCTGAATAACACCCCCGAAGTTTCAAGCATCTTAAGCACTACAGAAAGGTTATTATTTCTCCCAATAATCCCCGAGTATTTACCTTCGGGAATATCGCTTTTGTATTCAATTATTACATCGTACCATCTTGCCAGTTGGCGCATCATCTCATCAAAGCCGCAGCTTTTAAAAACAAACAGATCATTTTTCCATGCCATTGTTTCTTCCAAGTCGGCTGTACTAACCCTAATCTTATCATCGATAGTCACAGATGATTGCTGTCCGGGTTTCAGATAAGTAGAAATGTTTCCCTTCGAAACTTTTACAGCCCCCTTCAATAAAGTAGTATTAATAGTTTTTTCATTATTGTAGGCCATCACATTAAAATGCGTACCTAGCACTTGTACCGTCATGTCCTTTACTTTTACTACAAAAGGTTGCTTTTTATTTTCTTTTATTTCAAAATAAGCTTCGCCGGTTAATGCCACTTCTCTTTTTTCACCATCAAAAGCCATGGGAAATTGCAGTGAAGATTCAGCATTCAGCCAAACCATACTGCCATCTGCCAGCGTGAGTTTATACTTTCCTCCCTGAGGAGTGGAAAGTGTATTTAATGCAGATCCCTTTGCCTTTCCGGAGTTTAACACAATCTCATTTCCATTGTGTTTCTGAAAACCATGTAATGAAGCATTGTTTTGCAAACTATCAAGATCAATATATGAACCATTAGGCAGTTTTAGCATCGCTTTGTCTTTACCAGGCGCCACATCACAATTGCCCGGCAGCGTAATTGCAGCAATTTGTTTTGCTGATTTTGTGCGCAATATATATACCCAGCCTACACCCATCATCAGTACTATAAATATTACAGCAGCAGCTATTTTGTACCGTTTGTTCAACCGCATAACCGGCGCCGGAGCAGTATTTATTTTTTCAAATACTGCCTGAAACTCTCCTGAAAAATCATTCACTGCCAACTCATTGTGATACACAAAATAATCCAGCAACAAAGAGAATTTATCTCGGTAATATTTTTCTTCGGAAATTGTTTTTTGCAGCAAACTTTTTTCCTCAGGCGTTATAGTACTCGCAAAATATTTCGCTACGAGTAATAAAAATTGAGTGTTGTCCATATCTGTTTTAACTCATTCATTTATATGTTCAGCAACATAAAAACTCGCAGTGATATCAATAAATCTACAGCAGCATTTAGGATGATTTTTTTTATGGGCCAGGCGACATTGCTACTATTAAACTTTCGTTGCGTCGCACACTTCAACAGTTTGTTCGCTATTGTGCACTGTGCAGCAGAGTATTCTATTATTAACATTCCTAGCACACAACAGAAATCGCAATTCAGCCGGGCACTATAGCAATATTCAATACAAAGAATTTATTCTCTGTAAATAACAATTGGTCTTCGGCTTTATTATTACCAACCACCCATTTATTAATAAAAATGCTAAACATCTATCTTGAATAGACACGCTTTTTTTGACAACTACTTACGCGACATAAAAAAATAACAGAAGTAAAAAGAGGGAAATATTTTTTTGAAACGATTTTGTTTTACTGCACAAGAGAGGGTGACAATACTTCATCAAGCTGCTTCATGGCCTTATAAATTTGGGCTTCCACGGTTCTCGGCGATATATCCATGATCCGTGCTACTTCTTTACATTTAAATCCCTGTTCTTTCACCAACCGGAAAATAGCTTTACACTGTGTAGGAAGTGATTCTATAGCATCATCCATTTTTTGCATCAATTCTTTCTTTTCCAGTTCCAGTAAAGGATTTGCAATTTCCGATAATACAATATCATAATATTCATCCATGCTTACTACCTGTAATTTTCCAAATTTTCGAATATGATTCAGCGCTGCATTTCTTGCACAGATAAACAGGTATATTTCACATTGCTTAACATCTGCAAGTTTTTTCCTGTTCCGCCAGCAACCCAGAAACACGTCAGACACAACCTCCTTAGCGGCCTCCTTATTCTTAACATAATTCATGATAAAACTAAGCAGTCTCTTATGAAATAAATTGAACAGGCTTTTCAGTGCCTCTTGATCATTCTCGGAGATTTTTTTACACAGTGTTGTTAATGATGTTGTATCGGCCATGTGAAATCTTCATAATGGTTAAACAGTTACGCAGGCAACCCTAAAACTACTCAAAAAAGAAATGTAAAAAAAAATCACTGTGTTTTAAGCCACTCCGAAAATAGCCGTAACCCGCGACTACAAACGGTTTCAGGTGAAGTGGTAAATTCATCGCATTCGGCAATTGTGTGGCAGTATGCTGCGAGTAGTTAGCAGTAGAGTAATCCGAGAGCAGATGTCGCTATAAATTGAAAGTGCTTATTGAATTGAGAATAACCGCTGATATCTAACTTCCCACTGCCTACTGTTAACCGCCCACTAAAGTTCCTACCGTACAAGTGAGTGACACAACGATGCTTAATAGTAGCACTACCGCCGGTTCCCAAAAAAAATTGCATATTGTATTATCATTCCTTTATTCTCTTTATACCTTTCCATGTGGCGAGCGCCCAGTTGAGGTCTTCATCGTCATCGAAGTAGAGAGCCAGTTGCAGAACCTGGTTATCAACAATTGAAAAGCCGTAAATCACATTGTATTCACGGCTTTCGTCAAATTCTTTTATCATATAACCGATGCGTGAAATTTCGCTGTCGGACAACTCGAATGTTTTTAGATCTTCCGGAAACGAGTCTTTTTTATGTGTAATAATATCCTGATGATTTTTATAAATTTCAGCTTTGTTTTCATTATCATAGTTCCATATTGCAAGCCGTAAAGACTTGTCGCCTGTGGTATACAGCAGATCTCCGGTTTCTTCTTCGCGCCGTTCAAACAGGTTATTAATCTCCAATTCCCATTGCACTGTGAGTTTATGCTTCACTAAATAATCGTCTTCCAGGTGATAATCGTAAACCCTGGTCCATGGCGACTTTTCCGACTCGCGCTCATATACCGATCCAACTCCTTTAAATAACAATGTGGCGATGGAAATATCTATTTTTAGAATTGTGGTGGGATTGTAAATGCCGAAATTTTTGTGATCATTTGCATATTCGTCAGATTCAAATCCTGAAAAAATTCGCCAGCCGCTATCTTCAGGCCTGGATCTTTTTTCCCTGAACATAAACAAAGGCTTTCTATTTCCTTCTGTTACCATTTTCGATACCATCAAGCCTCCTATATTAGGGTAGTTTTCAATAATGAGTTTTTTGTTTTTGTTACGGCTAAAAATTCCCATAGTTATTCTGTTGAACTGGTTGTCTCTTATTATGCCGGTTCAAAAATTTCTATTTGGCGCTGTTTTCTGGCTCACAGAAGTTGTTCGCTTATTGGTTGCATTCATCAAAGTAAAACATGTTAAGACCTTAATTCACGCGGCATCGATTGTTGATGTATGAATTATTCGCTTATTATGAAGATTGAATGCTTGCGAACACTACCTCCGGGTAAGACGAAATCATAGAACCGTTTTTCAACAGGAAAGGGTAACGTAAAAATACTTTATTTCACGATATGAATATTTTTTGTTTGCGTATAAGGAAAATATTTCGTTAATGCAGGTAAAGATGAGCCAAGTGTATTTTTTTGAAAAATTTAGGAAAGGTTGGAATTTAAAATAAAAAGAGCCAAACCCATATTACTACCGAGTTTGGCTCCTTGTGATCCGGATTGGATTCGAACCAATGACCTACTGCTTAGAAGGCAGTTGCTCTATCCAACTGAGCTACCGGACCAAAAAATGTATCCTTAAAGGGCTGCAAAAGTAAAAAATGTTTAGTTTGCACCCAAACAATTTTAGTATGGATGTAAAAATTGATGAAACCTGGAAACAAGTTCTAAAGCAAGAGTTTTCAAAAACTTACTTTCAACAGGTTGTTACCCACCTGAAAACAGAACGAATGGCTAAAGCAACTATTTACCCGCCAGGCTCTCTTATTTTTAATGCATATAACCTTACGCCTTTTAATATGGTAAAGGTAGTGGTAATCGGCCAGGATCCTTATCATAATCCCGGCCAGGCTCACGGATTAAGTTTTTCCGTTCCGGATGGAATTATGCCGCCGCCATCATTAATAAATATTTTCAAAGAACTGCATAATGATATCGGTATGCCCATGCCGCAGTCGGGCAACCTTACCCACTGGGCCACCCAAGGTGTAATGCTTCTAAATGCCTCGCTAACTGTTCGTAAGAACGAACCTATGAGCCATGCGAAAATTGGTTGGGCAGAGTTTACCGATGCCACCATCAGAAAAATATCAGAACTAAAAGAACATGTGGTGTTTTTGTTGTGGGGCAGATTTGCACAGGAAAAACAAGTATTGATAGATGAAACAAAACATCTCGTTCTGAAAGCCGCCCATCCCTCACCACTTAGCGCAGAAAAAGGTTTTTTGGGATGCAGGCATTTTTCTAAAACCAACGAATACCTCGTTAAAAACGGTATAGATCCTATAGACTGGAAGCTTTAAACTGTTCCAAAAAAAGTATAGCTATAATTTTGCAGGGCATAACTACATATCCGTAACCAATACAATTTTTTGCAACTCATGAGAATAATAAAGGAAATTCTTGGCAGGATACTCGCACTCTGGGGTTTGATCTTTTTTTTTGTCAGCATGCTTATCATGCTTCCGGTAATTTGGGCCACCGATATTTTTGCCGAGCCTAAAAGAACCGCTTGCTTTATAAAAATTGCGAAAGGATGGATGCGAACTTTTTTGTTCTGCATAGGCTGCCCGGTTTCTGCAAAAGGAAAAGAGAATTTTAAAAAAGGAGAAACTTACATTGTGTTGTGTAATCATAACTCATTGCTGGATGTGCCGCTGTCCTCCCCCGAAATACCGGGAGCCAATAAAACCATAGCAAAAGTTGAACTATCAAGAATTCCCCTTTTTGGAATAATATATAAAAAAGGAAGCGTACTAGTTGACAGGCGAAAAGACAACAGCCGCAGAAAAAGTATAGAGGACATGAAAAAAGTATTACTAACGGAAATGCATATGTGTATTTATCCCGAAGGCACCCGAAACCTTACCGGCAAACCATTGAAAGAATTTTATGATGGGGCCTTCAAATTGGCTGTAGATACCAAAAAACCAATAATTCCCGCGTTAATTTTTAATACTAAAAAAGCGTTTCCGGCAGATAAATTTTTCTTTTTGTGGCCGCATAAATTGTCCATTCATTTTTTGCCTCCTGTTTTTATTAGCGATGATATTACTTACAAACAACTCAAACAGGATGTGTATGATATTATGGAAAAATACTACGTTGAGCATAGCAAGTAATTGAATCATTGAATTATTGAAAATGCAAATCTTTGTTCAGTATATCTTTCGAACAGGGTAATTTTTTGTGTAGTTTTTTTGTTGACCGGCTGTAGTGCTACTATTAAGCATCGTTGTGTCACTCACTTGTACGGTAGGAATGCTATTCAACAAGTTATGAGTAATGAGTTTTGAGTAATGAGTGCTTTTGTTTTTGCTTGCAATCAGTGCACAAAGCATTCTCAATTCTCCATTCTCAATTCTCCACTACACAAGCCTACAGCACTTTCAATTTTCAACTTTCTACTTTCAACTTTTACCTATATTTGCCACTATTCAAAATCAAAAAATGCCGGGTTACGGTGATTTTATACCTGTATGACGACATTATTAGCAATTGACTGGACGGAATTTGCAGTAAAAACGGGACAGTTCATTTTATCTTTTTCAATTATAGTAGTATTACACGAGCTGGGACACTTTTTGCCTGCAAAATGGTTTAAATGCCGTGTAGAAAAATTTTACCTGTTTTTCAATCCATGGTTCTCCCTTTTTAAAAAGAAAATTGGCGAAACCGAATATGGACTTGGTTGGGTGCCTTTTGGCGGCTACGTGAAAATTGCGGGAATGATTGACGAAAGTATGGACAAAGAGCAAATGAAGCAACCGCCGCAACCCTGGGAATTTCGCAGCAAACCGGCATGGCAACGACTTATTATTATGGTTGGTGGCGTTTTGGTAAATCTCATTTTAGGTTTTCTCATTTATGCCAGTATGCTTTGGTATTGGGGAGAAGAATATGTGCCCACAAATAAATTTACATATGGTATTGCCACCGATTCGCTTGCGCAAAGTATTGGGTTTAAAGATGGTGATAAAATTTTAACCGTCGATGGTGAATATTTCGATCGATTTAACAAAATACCTATGAAGGTAATTTTGGGCGGTGCGAAAACCGTTGAAGTTGACAGGAACGGCCAAAAAGAAACCATTAACATTCCTGATGATTTTGCCGGAAAAGTAATTAAGTATAAAGCTATCAATTTTATTGAAATACGCATACCCTTTGTGTGCATCGATAGTATATCAAACGACACCTGCGCTGCCGCAAAAGCAGGCCTGAAAAAGAATGACAAAGTACTTGCGTTAAACGATATTAACACATCCTTCTTCCAGGATTTTAAAAGACAGATCATTAAGAACAAAGGGAAACAGGTTGACCTTACAGTGCTTCGGGAAAAAGACACGCTTCATTTAAATGTTGCTATACCGGCTTCAGGTATTATTGGAGTTATGCCTTGCGATGTAAAACAGTTTTTTGAAACAAAGGAAATTAAATACTCTTTTATTCAAGCCATACCAGCAGGTATGAAAAAAAGTGTTGAAACACTGCAATCATACTGGCTGCAGTTAAAACTAATTTTCAGTGGCAAAGTAAACACCAACGAATCTTTGGGGAGTGTTATCAGTATTGGAAAAATGTTCCCTTCCATGTGGGACTGGCAAAGCTTTTGGGCACTTACCGCATTCTTTTCCCTGGTGCTGGCATTAATGAATATACTCCCCATTCCCGGATTGGATGGCGGACATGCCTTGTTCACTATCTTTGAACTGGTAAGCGGCCGCAAGCCAAGCGATAAGTTTATGGAATATGCGCAAATGGTGGGTATGGTGCTGTTGCTGGGTATTATGGCCTACGCGTTAGGACTTGATATTTTCAGGCTATTCAAATAATCAAAGGATACAACTAAAAACAAAAAGAGCCTTTCGGCTCTTTTTTTTAATAGAATTAGGCGCTTATGTCGTAAAGGCCTTTATAAATAAAGGTTTGGACTCAACCATTCGTACAATCAAATTATGAAAGCATCTTTTGCCAAATCCTCTTCTATTAAAACGATAGAAGAATTCATTCAGGTATGCTTGCATATGCTTTTCACTACACTTGTGGTAAATTCCTCGTAACCATGATTTCA
>JAVBLN010000004.1:0-133720 GCA_031553495.1 Flavihumibacter sp. | reverse complement strand
GCAGGATATGGTGAACCCGGCCAATAATTCTACAGTGGAGGCCAAAGCGGCTTTTGAAAAGGAATGCAAGGAAACAGTGGAACTGTTGTACAATTACCCCTGCATTGTTTCGTGGGTATTGTTCAATGAAGGGTGGGGCGCTTACGACCAGGAAAGACTGGCCAAATGGATGAAAGACCTGGATGGCACAAGATTGTTGAACGGACATTCGGGTGCTGCCATAGTAGGCGGCAGAGTGGATGATCTGCAACCATTTAAGGAGAAGACTGTCAACAGCGATATCATCGATGTGCATTCTTATCCGCCACCGGCCATACCGCCGGCCATTGCAGGCAAAGCACAGGTACTGGGTGAATTCGGTGGTATCGCGGTATCGCTGGAAGGCCATTTGTGGGATCCGCTGAAAGCCGGTTTTGGATATGGCGATGTAGTAAATCCCGGGCAGATGAAAAGGAATTACTCTCAAATGACTGATAGTTTGATAGTATTTGAAAAGCAGGGCTTGAGCGCTTCCATTTATACGCAACCATTTGATGTGGAAGGCGAGCAAAACGGATTGATCACATACGACCGTGAGCTGATCAAAATACCGGTAGAAGATTACCGTCAGATCAATGCCAGGCTATGGCCCACAACCGCAAACTATGCTGCCGTAACAAAAGGCTTCAAGGCAGTAGTGGCAGATTCAGTAAGCAGGAGTTTGGCTGAAAGGGTGGAAGAGTATAAAAGCGGCAATCGCGATTCCGCGTTTTTGTTTAACCTGTCTTTGTTGGCAAAAAAAGAGAAAGACACGGCGTGTGCAAGTGAGGTCAGTAATGAATATGTCAAACAGCTTTCACCTCAAAATTTCTATACAAAATCAACGCTTATTTACATAACCATGTTTCTTTTTTCCACAAAAGATGAATACTTCAATATGTTCTTTACTGAACCGGATAAGATCAACCAGGTGATGGGAAAGAATTATGCCGAAAGGGTAGTAATGTCATTGATAGCGAAGGATTATATCAATCCGTATACGAATGACGAGAATGTTGATTGGGAAAAGATAGAAAGTACCGTATCTGAAAAGTTTGGTGAACTGGGAAAGGAAAGAGTATGGGGAAATAGAATGTTGTATTATGCAGAAAGGCAAAAATGGGATAGTATGACGATATATTACAAACGTTATTTTGATAAGTCTATTGGAAGAAGTTTCCTGCACGTAAACAATATGAGTTGGGCTGTATTTGAACACAGTTCGGATACCGAAGCGCTGAATACCGCAGAAAAAGCTATGAAATATGATATTGATAATTATACAGGTAAAGAAGCATTTGCAATAGACACCTATGCCAACCTTCTTTATAAACTGGGAAGAAAAGAAGAGGCTATCTCATGGCAGGAGAAAGCAGTAGTGTTATCAAACAATGAGAGAAGCTATGTAGAAAATTTGAGTAAAATGAAAGCCGGGAAACCCACTTGGCCAACAAACTAAATACAGAAAAAGATGGATAAACTAGGAAAATGATGAAGCTATCAGAAAACAATTAATTTGTAAATACTAAATATATGATCTGTAAAATAAACTTACTAATGCTTTTTGTATGCAGTTTGATGTCTGTTCAGCTTTGTCTTGGACAATCATCAAACAACAAGCCATCGCTTGAATTAAAAGACCTGAAATACTGGCCTGAGTTGACTGGTGGCAAGGATATTAATGCAATGGGAACATATGTATTTTATTCTGTGAAGGATGAAGTACCCGGTTTACAAACTATGCATGTGCGTTCTGTAAAAGGTAACTGGGAAAAAAAAATTAATTCCGTCAATTCTGCTGAATTCTCTGCTGAAGGTCATTTATTAATTGGCATGGTGGGGGATACATTGTTTTTAATGCACCTCGGTTCCGATAAAATTGAAACAATACCAGCCATATCAGGATATAATCTTTTGCTCATTAATGGAACAGAGTACCTTATCTATCATCTTAATACAGAACGTGCAATCGTTATATATAATTTAGAATCTGGAAACAAAAAGAGGTATACTAATGTCACAAGATATGCTGTTTGTCCTAATGAAAAATTTGTATCACTTTTCAACGAATCTGGTAACGAAAAAAAATCAGAGTCTTTTCATTTAGTGAATATAGCATCACAAAAAGAAACAAAAGTATGGGAGGGCGAAGATTTAGGAGATATTATTTACGACCAAAGTATGTCAAAGCTTGCATTCACTATTGAAAATAAAAGTGATGAGGGAAAGTCGCTGTTGTCAGTATGGCTGTATGAAATAGAGAGTAATAAATTGGACGAGGTCTTAAATAATAGCATAGCCCAATTAGGCGATCAATATATTCTAACAGGCATTATCCAATTTTTAGGTGGAGGCGATTGTCTTGAATTCAAATTCAAGGAAAACATTCCTTTCGTAGCAGATACCCCTAAAGCTTCGGCAACGGCGAATATATACAGTTATACAGACAAAGTTCCTTATTCATTACAAGAAGAAACAGGAGATTTCAAACTAGTAAATGAATTTAAGGGCATTTATAATTTTAAAAACAGATCAATAATATATAAGCAAAAATCGAATGAAGATTATCGCATACCTACTAATTTCACTGACAGGATTGGCTTTGTCGAAAAGAGAGCTCATGTGAGTCGTAGAAGTGACAAAGATCAATTTTTTATAATAAATACAGTTAGTGGAAAGGAAACTGAAGTAAAAAAAATGAGGGCTTTGTTGAATCATGCAGTTTCCCCAGACGAGAACTATATGCTTTTAACAGATGAGGGTTATAAGATTGGGGAAGACATTTACAGTTGTGAGATTAACACAGGGATCGTTCGAAATTTAACTACGGACTTGCCGATCCCTCATCTGGATCAATGGTTTCCTAATAAGCATCAGCAACGAAGGTTTATTCTACTGGCTTGGATTGAGGGTACAACACATGTTTTAATTAATGATAGTTATGATATTTGGCGCATCGATGTGTCGGGTAAAACTAACCCGGTCAACATCACTAATGGTTTCGGTCGTAAGAACCGAATGGTCTTTAATATTGGGAATAATAATTATTCCGGTTACTACAATCGCGAATTGATTTCAAAAGAGGATCAGAATAAAGATTGGATTCTTTCATCCTATGATTATAACACTGGCAATAACGATTATTATAACATCAGGATGGATAAAGTGGCTGATCCCAAGCGTTTGACAAATGGGGGTTGGATGTATGAGTCTGTAGAAATCAATACCGAAATACATAGAGGAGGGCCCTGGAGTAAAAAAGCAGCAAAGGCGAATATTTATTTAGTTATTCGGCAGAACAGTTCGGCTTCGCTCAACTTATTTGTAACATCTGATTTTAAATCTTTCAAGCCGGTAAGCAATATTTATCCGGAAAAGAAATTCAATTGGCTTACATCAGAATTTATATCGTTTAACAGTGTAGATGGCAGGCCACTAAAAGGCGTTTTATACAAGCCGGAGGATTTCAACACTGGAAAAAAATATCCGGTGATCTTTTATTTTTATAGTGCATTGTCTCAGGATGTGTATTTATACAAGATGCCTGCATTGTCTCATGCGGTGATTGACATACCCTATTATGTAAGTAATGGGTATATAGTGTGTACGCCGGATATGGGCCATCGGTTTGGTAATGGTATTGCGGGGCAGGATGCACTTAATAGTGTTGTAGGCGCTGCTAATTTTCTGTCTGCCTATCCCTGGATAGATTCTACCAAAATGGCTATACATGGACATAGTTGGGGTGGTTGTCAAATTAATTATATCGTTACGCAGACAAATAAATTCGCAGCTGCCATGTCTGGTTCTGGACAAGCCGATGCGATCGGAGGATATGGAATGCCTACGCATGGGGGGCGTCCCAATTTTGGGATAGGTTATGATGGTGTAGAAGGAACAATCCATGACCACATAGATGTATACATTAAAAATACACCAAAACTACATGCGAATAAAATGAACACACCTCTCTTGATCATGCATAATAAAGATGATGTGGCTGTTCTCTTTCAACATAGTCTTAGTTTTTTTTATACATTAAGAGAGTTGGGAAAACGAGTATGGCTGTTGCAATATGATGGTGAAAACCATACGATAGAAAAAGAAGCGAATAAAATTGACTTTACGATTCGTATGAAGCAGTTCTTTGATCATTACCTAAAAGATGCGCCTGCTCCAAAGTGGATGACGCAAGGCCTTCCTTATAAATTGAAAGGTATTGACGATGGTTTGGAATATGATAAGAAAATTAAGACACCAGTAATCAATTTGTCGCCAGTAAAATAATGTTGAGAACAAAAAACTATTTGAGAAGACTGTTTCAATCTGTCCCAAATATAGCCATGCGGCAAACGTAGCTTGGGGTATCTGTGTCGAAATTTGCATTCATGTAAATAACAGACACAGATACCCTAAAATTATAACTAAGCGGTATATTTGTGCATGCAAATAATTGAATACTAAGCCGATTTCTCGCACGGTTGCTGTATGAATTAGATGATTTGAAAATCATATACTTTCTTCATTCCCCGTGCTCGAAATGACGTGCGGGAACACTTTCTATAATTGTCTGAATTTGGATTTATCAGATTAATAGATTGAAGGATGTCGTTTTCCTGGTAAATCCCGGTGCGTTGCTTTTGTCGCAGGTAGCAGGTCACTGGTAGCAAGGGCCAGCAACCTGTAACAATTTCTAACAACTTGAATCATGTAGTGATTGCTGGTACTGAAACACCTGCAACCTGTAACCTGTAACTTGCGACTTGCGACTTGCCCTCCATTCAATAGTATTCCTGCTCTACAAGGTACTGTCATTACCTCCAAAGGTTTTGTGCTTGGAAATATTGAGATTTCTCGTCCCGCTCTCTGAATTATGAACTATCAATTTTGATTCATACATACCGCTCTGCTGGTACTCGAAATGACGGAGGAGCATTCTATACTGTTTGCAACCACTTCGCAACCATAATCGACACCGTCATTTCGAGCCCTCTTATTTTCAACATATTTGTAGTTATGCACTAAATTTCACGTGAGACACCCGCGAGAGAAATCTCATTGAATTAGTGTACTGACAATTTATTGTATTGCCTGTACTTCAACACCGGCAACTTAGTTCTTTGATCTCAGGCACCTAACATCTACCTTTTTTTCATCCGGTTAATTAAAAACTGTATTTGCTTACGTATATTCGGGTTCAAGTTGCAAATGATGTGTTGTAAAGTGTGAGCCAACTTTATTCTCAAAATGTAAATAAAAATCATTCTTTAAAAGCATACAAGTTCATGAAAGTTTTTTTTAGCTGGCTGTTTACATGTGTTGTGGTGGTTTTTTCTTTTGCTCAAACACAAAGTCCCGAAAAGTTTTTGGGATACAAAATTGGTGACAGGTTTACTCCTCATTTTAAGATCGTTGATTATTTTAAATTTTTATCAACTCAGTTTCCCGGTACCATAAAACTGGAAGAGTATGGACAAACAAGTGAAGGCAGGCCCTTGTTATTGGCGTATATTTCTTCGAAAGAAAATATTCAGAATCTTGAAACAATTCGTAAAAGCAACATGCAGCTTGCCGGTTTTGGGGAAGGGACGGGCAGCAAAAATGAAAGCGCTCCGGTTGTTGTGTGGCTGAGTTATAATGTTCATGGCAATGAACCATCGTCGTCGGAAGCCGCGATGCTCACGGCTTTCGAGCTGTTAAGTCCTGCCGGGGAAGCCGCAAAAAAATACCTTCAGAATACTGTTGTTATAATTGATCCGTGTATGAATCCTGATGGTCGCGACCGCTATGTGAATTGGTTCAATAGTGTTGTGGGCCGCAGAGCCAATCCCAATCCTATTTCACGTGAGCATAATGAGCCGTGGCCCGGCGGCAGAAGTAATCATTATTACTTTGATCTTAATCGCGACTGGGCTTGGCAAACCCAATTGGAAAGCAGGCTGCGTATGGCAAAGTATAATGAATGGCTGCCACAGGTGCATGTAGATTTTCATGAACAGTATTATAACAATCCTTATTATTTCGCTCCCGCGGCAGAACCTTTTCATGAAGTGATCACTCCGTGGCAACGCAATTTTCAAACTGTTATCGGACGAAGTAATGCTAAGTATTTTGATGAGAAAGGATGGTTGTATTTTACTAAGGAACAGTTTGATTTATTCTATCCTAGTTATGGAGATACTTACCCGCTTTTTAATGGAGCCATCGGAATGACTTATGAGCAGGGCGGCCACAGCCGTGGTGGACTTTCTGTTATTACAGATTCGGGCGATACGCTTACATTGGGTGAACGTGTATTGCATCATTTCACAACAGGAATGTCTACTATTGAAATTGCTTCGCAAAATGCAGGTAAATTGGTTAATGAATTTCATAATTATTTTAAGAGTTCGGTTTCGAACCCGGCAGGAGAGTTTAAAAGCTATGTGGTAAAAGCTGATAAGGGCGACAGGCTTGAACGATTAAAGCAATTGCTCAATCTGAATAAAATTCAATGGGCATATTTACAACCAAAAAATGCACAACTCAATGGTGTAAATTACTTCAGTGGCAAAACTGAAAATTTCAAAACTGCCAATGGCGATATTGTTATTAATGCGAATCAACCTAAATCGAATTTACTTAAAGTATTTTTTGAGAGAACATCAAAACTTAGCGACTCAGTTACCTACGATATTACAGCATGGTCGCTGCCATTTGTGTATGGATTGGAAACGTATGGTATCAAGAATTTTATTACTACCACTACTCCACCAGGTGCGGAAAGTGTTGCTGCGTTTGCCTTGCCAGCGACCACATATGGTTATGTAGTGCAATGGGACGGATTAGGCAGCGCGAAATTTTTAAGCAAACTTTTAAAAAAGGGTGTTCGTGTACGTTATTCTGAACGTTCGTTCAATATTGGCAGTGAAGAATTTGAAAAAGGTAGTTTGATAATTACAAAAGCATCGAGCGGTAAGCTAGATCAGCCTTTGGAGCAGATCATTAAATCGGCAGCGGAAGATGCAGTTGTTAAAGTGTATGCAGTTAATTCCGGATTTGTGGACAAAGGTTTTGATTTTGGCTCAGACAAA
Organism: Flavihumibacter sp.; assembly: GCA_031553495.1. GTDB lineage: Bacteria > Bacteroidota > Bacteroidia > Chitinophagales > Chitinophagaceae > Pinibacter. Next base: position 126,629 of record JAVBLN010000004.1, on the reverse strand, counting down.
GTTCATTTGGTGAAAGCGCCCAGAGTGGCTTTGCTGGCCGGCGAAGAAGTTTCTTCTTTAAGTATGGGCGAAGTGTGGCATTTCCTCGATCAGCAGTTGGATTATCCGATTTCTGTAGTTGATGTAAATGATTTATCCGAAAGCGGTTTCAACGATTTTAATGTTCTTATAATTCCTGATGGGTACTATAAAATGTTTACTGATAAAAGTGCAAATGAAGAATTGAAAAATTGGGTGAGAAGAGGCGGAAGGCTGATCGCGTTGCAAAGCGCGGTTGCACAAATGGCGAAAGCTGAATGGGGAATAAAATTAAAAACTACGGATGATGAGAAAAAAGATAATGCGCCCAAAGAAGATTATACCTTGTTGAGGAAATATGAAAATCGCGAACGCGATGCGTTAACAACCAGTATTCCCGGCTCTATTTATAGAGTGGAGCTTGATAATACGCATCCGCTGGCGTTTGGCTATCCCGGTTTTTATTACACAATTAAGCAGGATGAAAATATTTATGAGTTCATGAAAGAAGGTTGGAATGTTGGTGTACTGAAAAAAGATAATCACATAGCCGGTTTTACAGGCAGCAAAACAAAAGAAAAATTGAAAGACGGTTTATTATTCGGGGTGCAGGAATTTGGCCGCGGAAAAGTTATATATCTCGCCGATGATCCACTATTCAGAAGCTTTTGGGAAAATGGAAAATTGTTGTTTTGTAATGCGGTGTTTATGGTGGATTGATGATCAGTTGAAAATTTAAAGTTGAAAATGGAAAGTGAATTCAATAATATGGGCATAAGCGAAACTAATTATTAAGAACGGTATTCAAGATGTGTTTTTATTATGGGCCCGGCATTTGAATTACTATGGAGCAGCCGTTGCGTCGCACTCTTGTGCTGAAGTAATTTTATTCGGCAATTATTAAAATGGCACTCCATGATGTGCTTATCAGTATAAACTTAAAGTAGAATATACTGTTTAACCACAAGGGGCAAAATAGGAGGCACTAGGCACACAAGGGATGATTGAATTACAAGTAGCCTTGTATGCCTTGATCTTTCCTTTGTGTACATTGTGGTTATGTCACGTCCTGAAAAAAGTAGACAGTTATTAGGCTAACATGTCGAACAGCGCAGCTGTCTTCTGATCTCTGCTTTCTCTACTGCCCACTGTCCACTGCCTACTGCCCTCTGACTTCTCTACCGGCAACTAAATTGTAATTTCACAATATGCAAGAAGACGTAACAATAAGAAAAATTATACAGGCCGACAATGCATCGTTGGCTACTATTGTAAGAAATGCCTTAGCGGAGTATGGCGCAAATAAACCCGGCACAGTGTTTTTTGATCCTACAACTGATGATTTGTATAAACTTTTTCAGCAACCACGTAGTGTGTATTTTGTTGCATTAACCGGTAATGAAGTGGTGGGTGGCGCGGGAATATTTCCAACAGCGGAACTGCCGGATGATACATGCGAGCTAGTGAAAATGTATCTTGCTCCCCATGCTCGTGGTAAGGGATTAGGCAAGTATTTAATCGATACTTGCATTGAGTGGGCGCGGCATGAGGGTTACAAGAGCATATATCTCGAAACGCTTCCGGAGCTTAATAAAGCGGTAAGTGTGTATGAAAAACTTGGGTTTGCATATCTTGATAAACCTCTTGGTAATTCAGGGCATTTTGGTTGTAATGTCTGGATGCTGAGAAAGATTTGACATTACGGTATTAAAATCATTCTGCATAATTTTTGAAATATCTCAGTATCATTTATGACTATTGTAATTGCTCCTGATTCTTTTAAGGAATGTATGACTGCTAATGAAGCTTGTGACATTATTAAGCAAGCCGTTAATAGCGTTTTGCCGCAAGCACGTTGCATTGCATCTCCACTTGCCGATGGTGGGGAAGGCTCCATGCGAATATTGGTGGAAGCTACAAGAGGAAAAACATTTTCACAAAAAGTGAAAGATCCCTTAGGTAATGATGTTGAGGCCGCTTATGGTATATTGGGTGACGGTAAAACGGCTGTTGTGGAAATGGCTGCTGCAAGCGGATTGCAACTGGTTTCAATTAATAAAAGAAATCCGTTGATCACTACCAGTTATGGAACCGGGCAATTGATAAAAGCTGCGTTAAATCACAGTATTGAAAAGCTGATTATAACAATTGGCGGAAGTGCCACTAATGATGGCGGTGTTGGTATGTTGCAGGCTTTGGGTATTTCATTTCTCAATAAGGAAAATAAAGAAATAGGTTTCGGAGGAGGACGGTTGGGTGAAATTGATCATGTAGATATTTCTCATTTTTTACTTTCTACATATCCTGGTGTAAAGTTTGAAGTTGCTTGCGATGTTAATAATCCGCTTACTGGGCCAAACGGAGCCAGCGCTGTATACGGTACGCAGAAAGGCGCAACGACGGATATGATTTCTCTACTGGATGCTAACCTTCACCATTATGCGAAAATAATTAAGCGCATTACAGGAAATGATATTGAGTTTGAACCTGGCGCCGGTGCAGCCGGTGGCATGGGCGCCGCGTTGATGGCTTTCTTTAATGCCGAATTAATTAGTGGCGTGCAACTGGTTATGAAATATACAGCCCTTGAAGAAAAAATTGCAAGCGCCGATTTGATTATAACAGGCGAAGGGAGCATTGATAAACAAACCCTTCACGGCAAAGCTATTCATGGATTAACAGCGCTTGCTAAAAAGTATAATAAACCTGTTGTGGCGTTTGTTGGTAAAGTTGCTGATCGTAATATTTTGGAAACCGTGGAGTCAATGGAAATTATTGAGATCACACCACCTGGTACTTCAATTGCGGAGGCTTTGAAAAATGGAAAAGAAAATTTAGCGAAAGCGGTGAGAGTGTGGGCAGAGCGTGAATAAGTGGAGAATTGAGAATGCTTTATAGTTGAAAGTTGAAAGTGCTTTAAGCATATATTGCAAGCAAAAACAAAAGCACTCATTACTCAAAACTCAAAACTCAAAACTCATAACTTGTTGAATGCTCATGCATACACTTCATACACGGCGCTAAACAAATACACTTTGCCGGTTTTTATTTCAATGCATTGAAAGCGTTTTCGAAGTTGTTTACCTTTTTTAAATACACGTCCTCCTTCAATGGTAAAGCATTCGCCTTCCTCCACCTGTTCCACCAGTTTTATACCCTCCTTTACAGGATCATAATTTTTCAAAACCCGCATCAGGTTTTCATCCGCGCAACTGCTGGCCGGAAGATTGTGTAATGATGAATGCAGGGCTTTTTCAACATCTTCAGGGAAAATATTTTTAAGGAGAAATTGTGATAATAATTCTTTGTAAATAGCTTTCCATTCTTTGCCGTGCGATTGCACTTTGTTGCTGAATTTTAAGAATGTTACAAGGTGCGCAAGTTCATGTATCAGAGTAATGAGAAATGCGTATCGATTCAGGTTGCCATTTACGCTAATGCGATGATTCTTTCCCGGAATAGCATGGCGGTAATCACCAAGAACGGATTTTCTTTCTCTTGTAATAGTGAGATGAACTTTAAATTGCTGTATATAATGCAACACCGGCTCCAGGGAGCCTTGCGGTATAAAAGCTTGTAATGTGTGAAGCGGTTGTTCTTTCTTAGACATTTTTTTTAGGCTGCTTACTTAATTGTAATACACTGCGCATCTCAAAAAAAGTATAGATCAAATATAAACCCATGCATGCGAAAAGCGATGGTTTATTGATGTCGCCGCCGGCTGTGGCAATATATGCAAATGCTACAATAAGACAAACCATTAATTTTAAAAAAAGTGCACTATATACATTTCGAAGAAAACCTTGAGTGGATTGATGTGTAAGTCCCCGTTTATATAAAACAAACGAAAATGCTGTAACCGCAAATAGCAATAAATTTCCCCAGCCTAATACTGCTATATCAAAGTGATTTTTTACTAACAGTGATTTACATGCGAATATCGCAATGCAAATGCACACGAAAGCTATAATTACAGGCTGAATGAGTTTTATAATGCTTTTGTTTTCCAAATTGTTTGTTATTTGCTGTTGGTGAATTATAAACGAGCAAAGGTAATACCTAAATTCATTGAGCGCATAATAACTAGCAGCCTCTTATAATAAAAGACCATCAACCAACAGCCATCAATCATCAACTACTTCACAAGTGATAATTTTTGAGAACCATTCTCCTCATCTGAAATAAGATTATTAACGGCATCGTTTGTCATATTGCAATGTCCGTTAAAGATGGCATCAGGCTCCACCATTAGTTTTCCGGCTGCAATATTACCATTCACCACGCTATTGTTCTTAAGTTGTAATAGTTCTTTCACATTTACATTGCCGGTAATTTTGCCAACAACATCAGCTTGCTGAGCTATAATGTCGCCTTCAATTTTTCCATTGGGCCCAATTATAACTTTCGCCGTGCTGTTAATATTTCCAACAACGGTTCCGTCTATGCGCATATTGGCATTGCTGATAATATCGCCTTTTACTGTTGTGCCTATTCCTATAAGGCTTGTACTGTTTGGAGTGGATTCATTGATCGGGGCCTCTCCTTTTGATTTGTTTTTAAACATGGCAGCAGAATTTATTCAGTAGTTTTTTCAGGTTCTGGTATGTTAAGCATACTGGTATCCAAATTCACGGTAACATCCCCACCCAATACTTTCTTAATGTTTTGCAAATACTGATCTTTATATTTCATCGACTTTTCCAGGGAGTCGGTTCGTATTTTTAATTCCCGCAGTTCCCGGGTAGCGGTATTGCTTCCATAACCCGGTATGTATAGTTTAAGTGGCGTAAAAACAATTAAGCCAACAGTAATTCCTGTGAGTAACACAAAAATGGTACTTAAAAAAACATATACGCTAAAACGCGATAATTTGAACGTAACCACTTCCTCATAGGAATCATCGTTCATTATTACCAGTCTATAACGGTTTCTCAGCCTTTTTAGTGTAGAAGAACCTTCTATTTTAGCCATAATTGAAATTCAAAGCTCTAAGGTAAATGTTTCTAAACATTTTGTGGTTTGCAAAGTAGTGAATTTTAAAGCAACATTTTATGCAAATATTGTTCAAATGCCGTGTTTTTGCTAATCTTTTTGCTTCGTCGCGGCACAGCAAACTATCGGTTTCAAAATTATTTTTGTGATAATTGACAAATTGAAAACAATTGGGAGTCGGTTCGGGCCGATTCAAGGGTCTGCCTGAGCTTAAGAGCCAACGTTGCCATGAAATACAACCGATGAAGTGATTGCGACGCAACGATGATGCCATGAAAAACTTATGCCGGTACCCAAAAATTTTCTTGCAATTTATAGTTCATCCCAACCTTCCTTACTTTGAACAGCAATAATTTCATGCATTTTTTTTGGGGGGCACCGGCGGTAGTGCTACTATTAAGCATCGTTGTGTCACTCACTTGTGCGGTAGGAACTTTAGTGGGCGGTTGGCATTGGGCAGTAGGCGGTTGGCAGTAGAGAAGCTGTGTCACGTCCTGAAAAAGGTAGACAGCTTTTTTAGCTGCCTTGTGGAAATGGCCTGATATTTTTCTTAAAAAACTTATAATGAAATAAAAAGGCTGATTCTAAGAAATAAAAAGTGCTGTTTTTAGTTTATACTGCTTATAGAATGTGAAAAATGTGTCAGAATAGAATCAATGATTTAATAATTCAATGATTTGATATTAACTGCAGCCTTATTTTTAGGTAATTTTGCAAAAGATTTATATAAAAAAATTATAAAGCTTTATCCGAACAAGATGTTTTTATTATTGAACAGATTTCTTATAGTGGTTGTAGCATTGTGTCTGGTAATGGTGAATGCCGTTGCGCAGCCTAAGCTGGATTTTGAGCTCAGGAAACCTAAAAAATTCGAAAACCGTAAACTTGGCTCCGAAAAAACGGACGAAACCAAATTTACTATACCTCGCAGATTTATTCAAAATACAGTTACGCATTATAACTATTATTTCAATGCGGCTGAAAAGCTGGATCAAATGCTGAGTCGCGCCAAAGACATGCATGTTGACGATTACAGCAAACTGCTTCCGTTTTATAATTACAGGCTCGACAGAACGGCATCTTTCAAACAGGACATAGATTCGGTGATTTATAAATGTACTGCGGGCATTTTGTTGCACGATTTACGCAACAGCTTCATAGATAATTTGTATTTGTTGCTTGGAGAAGCTTACTATTTCCGCAATCAGCTTGATTCGGCCTACCTTACTTTCCAATATTTAAATTATTCTTTTTCCCCAAAAGAAAAAGACGGTTACGATAAAGTGATTGGCAGTAATGCCAACAGCCAGGAAGGCGGGAATGCTTTTTCCGTATCTACTAAGGAAAAGACCGGTATAGTAAGCCGGGCCTGGGCGATGCCGCCCAGCAGGAACGACGGCTTCATCTGGCAGATAAGAACTTACATTGCAAACGGTGAATATGCGGAAGCGGGTGGGTTGATTACTACTTTGAAAAATGACCCGCTGTTTCCCGAAAGATTAAAAACCGATTTGAACGAAGTGCAGGCCTGGAATTTTTACAGGATGGAAATGTACGACAGTTGCGCTTTTTATTTATCAAAAGCGCTGGACAATGCTGAAAACCACCAGGAAAGATCCCGTTGGGAATTCTTGTTGGGGCAATTATACGTAATGAATGATCAGCAAATTTTAGCAGAACAATATTTTAATAAATCTATTCAGCATACAATCAATCCTGTGCAGGAAGTGTATGCCAGGCTTTACTGTGCAAAGCTTACAGATGGATCAGTTCAAAACCCGCTGGATGTAGCGCTTGCCGAATTACTGAAAATGGCCAAACGCGAAAAATACCTCTTGTATCGCGATGTTGTTTATTATACCGCGGCTGAAGTGGAACAAATGCGCAATAATCCGGCCGGCGCTAAAGCTTTGCTTATCAAAAGCGTAGAATCGAGTATTGATAACCCTTTACAAAAAACAAAATCATTTCTGGCGTTGGGAGATGTTTGTTTCAGTCAAAAGCAATATGTTGATGCGAGCCGTTATTACGATAGCGTAGATGTAAAATCGCTTGATCCGGAGTTGGATATAGAAAAACAATTGAATGATCGTAAGGAAGGGTTACGCCTGGTAGCAAAAGAAATTAATATAATTAATCGCCAGGATAGCCTTCAGCTTCTTGCGGCAATGCCGGAAAAGGAGCGTGAAGAGTTGTTGAAAAAAATGGTGCGGACACTGCGTCGTCAGCAAGGCCTGAAAGATGAAGAGTTTTCTACAGGCAGCGCCAATGTTAGCGCAGGCAGAGATAATTCATTTAGCGATCTTTTTAGTGCCACCGCAAAAGGCGACTGGTATTTTTACAACAGTTCCCAAAAACTAAAAGGTGCTAATGAATTTAAAGCTTCATGGGGCTCAAGACCAAATGTAGATAACTGGCGCCGCTCCTCAGCTATTGTCGGCGCTGTTGCACAAGTGAATAACCAGGGCAGGGAAATTGAAAATGGAAATAAAGCGGTATCGGCGAATGCAAGATCCGGTGAAATAAGTTATGAAAACCTGCTTGCCGGAATTCCTACCACTCCTGAAAAAATGAAAATTTCCAACGACTCAATAGAGCATGCTACTTTTAATTTGGGTGTGGCGTTGCAAAACTATATTGAGGATTATTATTCTGCTATTGACAGCTACGATTCGCTGCTCATCAACTTTCCTCAAACTTCGCATGAAGAAGAAGCATTGTTCAATCTTTATTATTGTTATAAAAAAGTGGGTATGGCCGATAAGCAACTGGCTGCTAAAAGAATGTTGACCACCAGGTATGGAAATGGCAGCTTGGCTTCAAGGCTTATAAACAAAGGCCCTTCACCGGATAGCCTGCTGAAAATGAATGCTACGGTGCTGTATGATGATATCTACAATAAATTTATCGAAGGGGATTTTGACCGGGCCATTGCAGAAAAGAAAATAGCCGACAGCCTGTATGGAAAAAAATACTGGACACCGCAATTGCTTTATATAGAAGGCGTGCATTATATACACGAACGTGAGGACAGTACTGCAAAACTGGTATTGAACAGTATTTTGCAATTATATCCCAACAGCCCGATGCGTGAAAAAACGCAAAACCTTTTATCTGTATTAAGCAGAAGAAAAGAGATAGAAGAATATCTCACCAATTTGAAAATTGAAAGACCGGTAGATGACACTTCAACTTTAATAGCCGATGCTGAACCCAAAAAAGTGGAAGAACCACAGGATGTGGAACTGAAGGATGTTACAGCAAAAGCCAACGACAACCTGAAGCTCCGGGAGTTTGATTTGAAAAATGGTAAGACAACCATAAAACCCCAGCAGGATGCGCTGCATTCAATAGACCCATCCTTGTTGTATTTGTATGAAAAAGATCTTAGTAAAAAGCAAATTACAAGTGGAGGAAAAGATTCTTTGATTGCAAAATCGGGTCAGCCGGGTGTCACGATGCCGGACCAGGTAAGCGCTTCACGCGTTTTGGATTCATCTTTATTATATCAGTATGAAAAAGATTTGGATGTAAAGGTTATAGGTAAACCCGGCGGCGATTCAGGCCTAGCGCAGAATAAACCAATAATTGCAAATCCGGAATTGCAAGCCGGCCAAAAAATAGATACTTCGAAGCTGAGTGATATTATAGTAAAGGAAGTTGCATCAACATATACTATTGAGCCGCTTAAATCGCAATATGTGGCTTTGGTAATGGAAAAGGTGGATCCTGTATATGTAAATGAAGCCAAAACAGCATTTGGCCGTTATAACCGCGATTATTACTCCGGTAAATCAATAGAGCTGACTAATTTATCACTTACCGATAATGAGAAATTATTGTTAGTGAAAGGTTTTGCAAATATGAATGAAGCGCTTGATTATTTGCAAAAGGCCAGGAGTGCTGCGCCTATTGAAATTATTCCGTGGTTAAATGCAAGTAAATACTACTTTGTATTGCTGTCTGAAACCAATTTGGAATTACTGAAAAACAAGAAAAATATTCGTGAGTATAGGTCATTCCTTCAGGAATCATTACCATCTCATTTCAAGGCTCAGTAATTAGTTGGCTTTACAAAGAAGTCAGAGGTTAGAAGGTAGTGGACAGTTGGCAGTAGTTAGAAAATGCTTGCTCCCTCTCATTACTCAAAACTCATCACTCAAAACTTTTTTGGGTACCGGCGGTATTGCTACTATTAAGCATCGTTGTGTCACTCACTTGTACGGCAGTAATGCTATTCATCAAGTTGCAACATTCCCGCGCAAATTTATGCAGCCGGTAGTATAGTTGTTTATTATGCTTTCGTCGTTATTTTTTGGTTATTGGTGGAAGTCTGTTTTTCTGTTTCTGTGTTTACAAATAGTTTTGTTGATATACGATAAAATTCGTTTTCGATTTTATTGATTGATCATACCGAAATTTTAACACATGAAAATTAGACTTACAACTACAGCGGCATTAGTATTTTTGATTTTAGCTGGATTTCAGGCCGGTGCACAAACAAATTCCAAATCAAAAGGTATGGATGATAAAAGGGTATTTCATTTTGGCGTAAAAGCTGATTTGAATTTGACCGGCATAAGAGGAAACGGGATGGATACAAAATTTGGAACAGGTGTGGAAGGAGGTGTATTTGGTGAGTGGAAGTTTTGTAATAATCAAAACTGGTCATTGCAACCTGAAATCTTGTTTACTCAATCAAACACTAAACGGTCCGATGATTTTATGACCTATTACGTGAGCACGGGCAAGCGAAATGGTAATGAATCCATAAAGCTTACTTATTTATGTGTTCCAGTATTGGTGAAGTACAATTTGAATAAATGGTTTTCCGTATTGGCAGGGCCTCAATATAATTTTATGGTGTTCGACAACGATGATCTTCTTATTAGCGGTAAAGACGCATTTAAATCAAGTGAGTTTAGTGGAAATGTGGGAGCACAGTTTAATGTTTCAGCAGTAAGTATTTATGGTCGCTATAATTTTGGTCTGTCAAATATAAATGATATCGACAGCCGTTATGCCTGGCATTCTTCACATATTCAGGTGGGGGTTGCCGTTAGAATTAAGTAATTTGAGATTTGAGATTTGAGATAAGGTGTAAAATATTATTACAGGCTACGTCAACTGTAAAATGTCTAAAGCCTTTGTTCAGAGTTCAGGCAAAGGACTATAGGCCGCGGGAAGTAGAGAGGTCAGAAATAGATATCAGTGTCTTATACTTACAATTTGAGCCACCAAAACACCAAGATACAGAGGAACACAAAGCATATTCGTGATTACTTTTTCTGTTCACAACTTTCGTTTTTTTTGACACTTTCTTCTGATCTCTCTACTGCCAATTGCCTACTGCCAACTTAATGGCTATGCTCTTCTTTAAACGATTCCATTGGTTTTAAGCCGAGTAATTCAAACATTGCCATATCTTCATCGAATGCAGGGTTTGGAGTAGTAAGAAGTTTTTCGCCTGTGAATATGGAATTAGCGCCGGCCATAAAACAAAGTGCCTGTTCCGCGATCGTCATTTCTGTTCTTCCGGCACTTAAACGTACCATACTGCCCGGCATAATGATCCTGGCTGTGGCAATCATACGTACCATATCCCAAATATCCACTTTAGGATTGTCCTGCAACGGCGTTCCTTTTACACGCACCAATGCATTGATGGGAACGCTGCTTGGATGTTCCGGTAAATTGGCAAGTGTGCGCAGCATTCCTATGCGGTCTTCATGTTTTTCACCTAAGCCAATAATGCCGCCGCTGCAAACACTTATACCCGCTTTGCGAACATTATCAAGTGTGTTCAAGCGATCGTTGTATGTACGGGTGCTTATAATTTCCGTATAATGTTTTTCAGATGTATCTATATTATGGTTGTACGCATGAAGTCCGGCGTCATGAAGTTTTTTAGCTTGATCTTCGGTTAACATGCCTAGTGTGCAACATACTTCCATACCAAGTTCATTCACGCCTTTCACCATTTCCAGCACTCGGTCAAAGTCGCGGTTGTCACGCACTTCACGCCATGCGGCGCCCATGCAAAACCGCGTGGCGCCTGCATCTTTGGCTCGTTCTGCAAATGCAATCACATCTTCTTGTTTCATCAGGGCATGTGTCTGTACATCAGTATGATACTTTGCAGATTGCGGACAGTATGAACAGTCTTCACTACACCCTCCGGTTTTTATTGACAAAAGCGTGCATACCTGTACTTCCGCGGTATCCTGATACTCACGGTGAACAGTAGCTGCTTTGTAAATCAATTCAAGCAATGGTGTGTTGTAAATTTGTGAGATCTCTTCAATAGTCCAGTTGTTTCTAATAGTCATTATATAAAATTTAGGTGAGGTGTAAGGTATGAGGAGCAGGGTGTAAGGTTTGAGGTGTAAGTGTGTAGTATTACTTTATACCTCAAACCTTACATCATTATAAGTAGCTCAAATTTGTTTTTGGTGTTAATGAAAGTACTGTTTCATACATCAACCGAATGGTGTTCTCAATATCGCTTTTATGCAGCATTTCAACAGTTGTATGCATATACCGCAACGGAATAGAAATAAGCACCGATGGGCAGCCGTCATTCGCGTAAGCAAAGGAATCCGTATCTGTGCCTGTGCTCCGGCTTACTGCTCTAAGCTGCACGGGTATAGAAGTTTTTTCCGCCACATCCTGTACTAATTGCAATAGTTTATTATGAACAGCCGGGCCAAATGCCAGCGAAGGCCCTTTGCCACATGCCACATCTCCTTCTATTATTTTGTTAACCATAGGAGTTGCGGTATCATGCGTAACATCCGTAATGATCGCGATATTGGGTTTTATTCTTCTTGCAATCATTTCCGCGCCACGCAATCCTATTTCTTCCTGCACTGCATTTACAATATAAAGCCCGTAAGGTAATTTTTTCTTGTTTTCTTTTAGAAGTCTCGCTACTTCAGCAATCATAAAACCGCCAACACGGTTATCAAATGCGCGACCCACATAATAATCGTAAGCCATTTCCTGGAACCCATCCTGGTATGTTACCACAGCGCCAATGTGAATGCCCAGGTCTTCCACTTCTTTTTTGCTTCTTGCACCACAGTCCAGGAAAAGATTATCAACTTTCGGTTGAGGTTCTTTACTATCTGTGCTGTTGTGGCGTGTGTGTATGGCGGGCCATCCGAAAACCGCGGGAACAAGACCTTTTTTTCCATGAATAAAAACCCGTTGCGCAGGCGCCACCTGGTGATCCACGCCGCCATTTCTTTTCAGGTACATTATACCTTCGGCGGTGACATAGTTCACAAACCAACTGATCTCATCCGCGTGCGCTTCAATCACAACCTTGAAAGGAGCATTGGGATTTATAACTCCCACCGCAGTTCCATAAGGATCCACAAATGAAGTATCGATGTAAGGTTTCAAATAATCGAGCCAAAGCTTTTGGCCGCCGGCTTCAAATCCCACAGGAGAAGCGTTGTTAATATAATTCTTAAAGAAGGATAATGACTTGTTGGTTACAATAGTTGCACTTTTTTCTTTCTTCGCTGCCATATGTAGTTTTTAGCGGTCAAAGATAAGGGGAAAGCCGGTATTCATGTATGTTTTGAGTTTTGAGTTATGAGTTATGAGTGTTTTTGTATTTGTTTGCGGCTATTATTAAAAGAACCGTATGTACGATGTGTTTTTATTTTGAGCCCGGCATTTGAATTACTATGAAACAGCCGTTGCGTCGCACTCTTGTACTGTAGTAATTCTATTCAGCAATAAACAACAAGGAACTAAATGATGCACTTATTAATAAGTCAAAATTCAAAAATGAGTGAACGTTCCATAGTTGAGTTGCATTCTTCGAAAGGTTTCTAATATCTGCGCCGGCACTACAAATTTCTGACTTCTGATTTGTGTAGTGCTTTCCTGAACGGAAACACCGGCAACCGGTAACTTGCAACCTACTACCTGCGACTTTGATGAGATTTCTCGCCCGGATGTTTCATGTGAATCTTGGTGTGTAGCTAAAAGCAACAGTATAGTGCTGCAAGGCTGCAAGCCTTGCAGAGCGTGAATAAATTGAGAATTGAGAGTGGAGAATTGAGAATGCTTTTATCACTGATTGCAAGCAAAAACAATAGCACTCATTACTCAAAACTCATTACTCATAACTTGTTGAATAGCATTACTGCCGTACCAGTGAGTGACACAACGATGCTTAATAGTAGCACTACCGCCGGTCCTCAAAAAAGTTTTGAGTGATGAGTAATGAGTTTTGAGTGAGAAGCGCCGCTTTTCGCTACCGCCAACTGTCCGCTGCCTTTTGATCTGTCACACTTACAAATAATTAGCTTTTTTCCACCACAATTATTTTTGTGTAAACAGTATCGCTTTGGTTTCCGCGACGATCGCACAGTGTAAAGTATATTTTTAAAGTGTCATTTTCCTGGCCGCTGCGATGTAAATCGCTATATGTAAATCTTCTGTCAAATACAGCTTTGGGATAATCTCTATCAAAATTAAAACCTCCTCCGTTAGCATCGGGAATAAGGCTGTCTGTGACAACTGGATAGTCCGGAAGGCCCATTTCTAAAGGTTTTTCATTTTGGCGTACGGCTTTACAAGTATAAACGCCACCCGGAAAATCACCTTGCTTATCCGTCATTTGAACGCTTATAACAACCTCGCCATCAAAAGAAATATAATCGGAGCTTACCGAAAGTATTTTCAATGTAGGCTTTGTGTTATAACTATCTTTGCTGCAGGCAACCAATAATACCGCAAGACTGATTATTGCTATTGCGCTTATTTTGATTTTCATAATGTTTATTCTGATATTGACAAATTTAAACGATGCAGGCATTATTTCCTAATACGGCAGATGTGATTAATCGAATATTTAACAATGCTTCTACCGCATTTGATGAAATAGCCCTGCAGGTTTTTCATTTTCAATATTACAACAATCCGGTGTATAAGCAATTTATAAACGCATTAAAAATTAGCCCTGATAATGTGCGTGTTATAAAAGATATTCCTTTTTTGCCAATCAGTTTCTTTAAATCGCATATAGTTGCCGCTACGTCATTTATACCTGAATATGTTTTTGAAAGCAGCGGAACTACAGGATCGGTAAACAGCAGGCATTTTATCAAGTGCCTTTCGCTATACCGGGAAAGTTTTGTGAGAGGTTTTGAATTGTTTTACGGACCGGCTAATGAGTGGTGTATTATAGGATTATTGCCTTCGTATCTTGAACGCTCAACTTCTTCGCTGGTGATGATGGCAGATGAATTGATAAAGCAAAGCGGACATGAGCAGAGCGGATTCTATTTATACAATCATGAAAAACTTTATAATGTTTTACTACAACTTGAAAGCAAAAAACAAAAAACATTGCTGATAGGGGTAACGTTTGCTTTGCTGGATTTTGCTGAAAAATATTCTTTGCAACTGAAATATACCACAGTTATGGAAACCGGCGGTATGAAAGGCCGTCGTGAAGAATGGACAAGAGAGCAGGTGCATACTTTTTTGCAGGAAAGGCTGGGAGTAAATAAAGTGCATTCGGAATATGGTATGACAGAATTATTATCTCAGGCTTATTCGCAAGGAGATGGAATTTTTTCAACGCCACCCTGGATGAAAATTTTAATTCGTGAGGAAGATGATCCGCTTGCTGTGCATGAATGCAACAACTTAAAAAGCATTAATGGTGCTATTAATGTGATTGATCTCGCTAATTTATATTCCTGTCCGTTCATAGCTACCGAAGATGTTGGCAAATTATTTCCAAACGGCAGCTTTAGTGTACTCGGAAGACTTGATAATACGGATATACGTGGCTGTAGTTTGATGGTGATTTGAGGTTAGTTGGCAACTGCCAACTGCCAACTAACCTCTAACCTAATAATCATTCTTGCGTGTTTCTGTCTTATCTTTTTTACCACCGCCAAAAATTCGTCTCAGGAATCCGCCTTTCTTTTTTTCACCATCCTGTTGTGGTTCTGTTGCGGCAGGTTTTGGCGGAGTGGTTTTCTTATCTTTTTGAGAAGAATTAGCTTCTTTAAGCACTTTCTGTTCATCCGGATCTAATTTTGATTCAACAGGTACATTTGTGCTGCTGGTATCCAAATGCAGGTATTCGTATGCGTTACCATTGCCCTGGTCATCTCCTTCGGCACCAGGTGGTGGAGTATGATCTATAATATTCATGTAGTCATACAATGTTTCGTTGCGCATCGATTCCGGCTGTAAAAACTTAGCCTGCCTGTCTATACCCAGCGTTTTATCTTCGTACACTTTTCTAAAGAAATATTCCCAGATAGGCATACTTGCCCTGCCTCCGTATCCCAAACCTCCTTCGAGGCGAATAAATCTGTCGTCGCAACCCACCCAGGTGCCGGCAACCAACTGCGGCGTGTACCCCATAAACCACGCATCGCTGTTATCGTTTGTAGTACCGGTTTTGCCACCCATTTCAGCCGCACCCAATCTGCTACGCAGGCCCGCGGCTGTACCAAAGTCAACCGGTCCCTGCATCATACGGCACATATTATAAGCTGCTCCTTCACTAATCACCTGCTTCACATTTGTTTGGAAGCTTTCCAACACATTTCCATTTTTATCTTCTATGCGGGTAATATAAATTGGTTTGGTACTAAAGCCCCTGTTGGGAAACATTGTATACGCCCATAACATTTCGTACATAGACAGATCGCAGGATCCTAAAGCAATGGATGGGAACGGATCTACTTTGGTCTGAATATTTACATTTTTCAAAAACTCTACAAAACGTGCAGGTGTTACCTGCTTCATGATATAGGCACTGGCACAGTTAAGCGAGTGTGTCAATGCATTGGCCATTGTAACCATGCCGCCACCACATCTGCCTTTTGCGGGAACCATTCCATAACCGGGAAATATCTGTGGACTGTTTTCGCATGGTGTTTCAGGAGTAAAACCTGCTTCTTCCAACGCGTCGCAGTATAACAATGGTTTTATGGTAGAGCCCACCTGGCGTTTGGTATTAATATTTACGTGATCGAATTTGTAGGTTTTAAAATCAATACCGCCCACCCAGGCTTTTACTTCACCGGTTACCGGATCCATTACCATAAAAGAAGTTTGCAGCATTTGCCTGTGGTATTTAATAGAATCCATAGGTGTCATTACCGTATCTTTTTGCCTGTTGCTGTTCCATGCAAACACTTTCATTTGCACGGGTTTAGAAAAGGATGCTTTTAATTCTTCATCGGTAAAGCCGTCTTCCTTTCCGTTTTTCCAGCGGTCGCTTGCTTTCATGGCTGCATTCAACACATTTTCATGGTTTTCCCACACTTTCCCGGTTTTAAGACTATTTTGCGCACTCAATACTTTTTGTAGTGCAGGCATTTTTTGAGCTACAGCTTCTTCGGCATAAAGCTGCATACGCGGGTTGATGGTGGTGTAAATGCGTAAACCGTCTTCAAACAAATCATATGGCTCGCCGGTTGTTGGATTTTTGTGGTCTTTGCACCATTTCTTTAAGTCGTCACGCAGTACATCACGAAAATAGGGCGCAAGGCCGGTGTTTTCATCCACTTTTTTATAATGGCTCAGGTCAATTGGTTTCAGCTTTATTTTAGTAGCTTCAGCGCCAGAGATCTTATTGTTTTTAACCATTTGGTCTATAACCGTGTTGCGCCTGTCCATTGCAGCTTTTGGGTTTTTTCGGGGGTTGTACAGGGTATTTCCCTTAAGCATACCCACCAACACGGCAGCCTCATCCACGCCAAGCCTGTCCGGTTCTTTTTGAAAAAATGTGAGAGAAGCATTGCGAATTCCAAAAGTATTATCACCAAAAGGAACCGTGTTCAGGTAAAGAGTAAGGATTTCTTCTTTTGTAAAATTTCTTTCAAGTTTTACCGCTATAATCCATTCTTTTACCTTTTCCAGTATACGGGTAAAAATGTTTTTCGACCCTTGGTCAAGCATGTTTTTGGCTAGCTGTTGGGTGATGGTACTACCACCGCCACCGGTGCCGGCAGTAAATACCGCACGCATAATAGATTTGCCGTCAATGCCGGAATGAGTATAAAAACGCTCATCTTCTGTGGCCACCAACGCGTCGATTACGTGTTTTGAAATATCGCGGTATTTTACATTACTTCTATTTCCTTTTTCGCGGTAATACTTACCCATTAAAGTGCCATCTGCAGCATATACTTCCGAAGCCTGCATAATGGTAGGGTTCTCCAGTTGAGCAAGGGATGGCAGTTTTCCAAAAACTCCAAAATTTATAAGCAGGAAAACCAACACTAGTAAGGCAACTCCCCACAGTACTATTTTCCAGAAAATACGAACCGATTTTTTCATGTTGCTATGATTAAAAAACAATATTTAATAAGCAAAAACCGGCCCGAAAATAAGAAAAGTATGAGAATGACACCTCAGTCCGATTTCTGATCTCTTTTTGGGACCAACAGTAGTGCTACTATTAAGCTTCGGTTGTGTCACTCACTTGTACGGCAGGAATGCTATTCAACAAGTTATGAGTTATGAGCTGTGAGTTATGAGTGCGTTTGTTTTGGCTTGCAATATATGCATACAGCACTTTCAACTTTCATTGCAGTACTATACTGTTACTTTTAGCAACATTCAAGGTTTCAGTTACTGCCGGGATTTCTCGCACGGGTTGGTTTATAATAAGTTGCAATATTTCATTTTATGAAACATCAAATTCCAGTGCTCGAAATGACGGATGAGATGGTGTCAGAACTTCAAAATCAACCAAAGTCTTATATTTTTTGTAAACCCACCTTCATTTCCGAAGCGTTTCGGGTTATTAAAATTGGTTTTAATTTGAGCGATGCTTTCAATTGAAAGCGTAATAAGCATCATTGTCAAAATTAATACTTGGATTTTTTTATATATAAGTTGTTTTATAGGTGATAAAAACAAGCCACTCCTACACCAAATGCAAATTTCTGTTTAGCAATCTGTTGGCTACTCTCTGAATATTCATATTCATAAAAGGTTTCATCATTGTTCCATTTTGTATAAAAAGGCATGCAGATATTAAAGCCCACCGATAATTTATTACCTAGTACTCTTTCTGAACCTATATTAAGTGCCATAAAATGCCCGGGCGAAAACGAATCTTTGTTTTCTTGGGAGCTGTTGTTTTCTAACGCGAAATATTTCTGATGGAATGAATTCAAATGATTGTAACTAATATCGGCATTTA
Organism: Flavihumibacter sp.; assembly: GCA_031553495.1. GTDB lineage: Bacteria > Bacteroidota > Bacteroidia > Chitinophagales > Chitinophagaceae > Pinibacter. The sequence continues at coordinate 108,418 of JAVBLN010000004.1, read as the reverse complement.
TTGAGTACTGTTTATTGAGTAGTCTTTTATATCCAACAGCAATTGCTGAATATATGTTATCATAACTGTATTTTTTTGTATGATAAAGCGGTTTAGTTCCATCAGATGTGTGATACTCAAATGGACGTGTAAGTTTGAACGTTTGCCTGAAATAGCCGGCAGCTACTCTAGCATAAAAATTCTTAAGAAAAGGTTGAGTATAATTGATGTTTAGCCCATAACTAATTGCTGTTCCTGTTGAATGTTTAGCAGATCCTAGTTCATAATAAAAGGCTTCTGAATTGCTTAAAATAGCAGGAACTGAAATGCCAATACAACCCTTTTTTGGTGCAGTTTGTGCAAATACAGAAGCGCTAACAATCAAACAGAAAGAAAGTAAGAATAATGTTTTTTTCTTTACAAGAATTGATTTCGGCTTACAATATTTAAGAGACAACATTGAATGCATAGTTTTTTTCATTTGCTTGCTTTAAAGATGAAATCACATTATCATTTGGTTTTAAGAAATAATGCAAAGATTGCGGAATAAAGATTGTAGTTTAATGGTAGCTCCTCTTAAGATTAACGAAAGAGCTGAAATGAAAATATTGGAGTAGCGTCATTCATAATAGTAGTTTTTAGGTGAATAAAGAATAGAAAATAAAGTAGTAGTATTTTGTCGCAGTAGTAACTAAGTGGAGTAATTGTAATATACTTAAAAAGGTTTTATAGCAAAAAAATGTTTTTTATTGTGCTGACAAGAGGTAAATATAAAACGTTGCATAATAAAAAACTATGCTCTTGACTTGTCCAAATTAGGTCAGTAGAAAATGCTGTTTATTAACTTATAGATGAGAGAGTTTAGATTGGCCAGGAAAACATCCAACAATCCTATAATCTGATAAATTCTAATTCAGGCAATTATTGAACTGGCAACTTGCAACCTGCCTCCGCTGAATAGCATTCCTACCGCACAAGTGAGTGACACAACGATGCTTAATAGTAGCACTATCGCCGGTTCCCCCAAAAAAACACTACAGAATATAATCCTGCCCGGTATATATGCGCCTCCTGATCATTCAGTGCATTCAATTTTTAACATTCTTGTAAATAGAAAAATCCCCCGTGAAAACGGGGGATCTCTTTAACCCTTAAAACAACCAACATGAAAAAATTCTACAATATTTTTAACAACGTGCATTAAAAAAGGTTCAAATACTTATTTTTTAATACAATCCGGTTATTAAAAATATTATGCCAAGGCTATATCAATTACCTGTTGCATAGTTTTTACATAGTGAAATTTCAGGCCTTTGATAAATGAAGAATCAATATCCTGTACGTCTTTTTCATTTTGCCAGCACATGATAATTTCTTTTAGGCCGGCTCTTTTTGCGGCTAAAACTTTTTCCTTTATACCACCTACCGGCAACACCTGCCCGCGAAGGGTAATTTCACCGGTCATTGCGAGATAAGGTTTCACCTTGCGGCCTGTAAAAGCCGACGCGAGTGCCGTCATCATTGTAATACCTGCACTTGGACCGTCTTTAGGTACAGCGCCTTCCGGCACGTGAATGTGAATATTCTTTTTGTTGAAATCCTGTGGTTTTATACCTGCCTTTTTCGCATTGGACTGCAGGTAAGTAAGCGCTGTGGAGGCGCTTTCTTTCATTACGTTGCCCAGGTTGCCGGTTAATCTCAGCTCGCCTTTGCCATCATCGCTAAGGCTGGTTTCTATAAATAAAATATCGCCGCCTACATATGTCCATGCCAAACCAACAGCCACGCCGGGCATATTGGCAGCTTTATAAATTTCATTTGTGTAGCGCGGTTTCCCCAATATTTTTTCAATCGTGTTTCCCGAAACGGAAGAATCTACTTTGCCTGCAACAGCATATTCTTTGGCTATCGACCGCATTATACCGGCCAGTTGCCTGTCCAGCTCACGAACGCCGCTTTCGCGTGTATAATCTTCAATAATCTGTTGCAGAACTTTGTCGTTTATTTTTAAGTTCACATTTTTCAGGCCATGCGCTTCTTTTTGCTTGGGTAGCAAATGGCGTTTAGCTATTTCCACTTTTTCTTCCACCGCATAACCATTTAAGTCTATAATTTCAAGCCGGTCGCGCAAAGCCGGCTGAATATTGGCGATATTATTTGCAGTGGCTATAAACAATACTTTGCTGAGATCGTATTCGAGCTCAAGGTAATTATCGTAAAAAGTATGGTTTTGCTCCGGATCCAATACTTCCAGCAGCGCGGATGAAGGATCGCCGCGGAAATCACTTCCTATTTTATCAATTTCATCGAGTATAATCACCGGGTTGGAAGATTTTATTTTTCTTATGGACTGTAAAATACGTCCCGGCATAGCGCCAATATATGTTTTCCTGTGTCCACGAATTTCGCTTTCGTCATGAAGGCCACCTAAACTTAATCGTACATATTTTCTGTTTACGGCATGAGCAATGCTTTTACCGAGCGAAGTTTTGCCTATACCGGGAGGGCCGGCAAAACACAGGATAGGGCTTTTCATATCACCCTTCAATTTTAAAACGGCCAGGTATTCCAGGATGCGCTCTTTTATTTTGGCCATGCCAAAATGGTCGTCATCTAATATTTTTTTTGCTTTTATCAGGTCGTAGGAGTCTTCGGTATACTCTTGCCAGGGAAGATCAAGCATTAGATCGAGGTGATTGTATACTATGGAATAATCCGGTGTGGATGGATGCATTCTTTCCAGCTTTTCTGTTCCTTTTTTGAACATTTCCTTAGCAGCGTCAGGCCATTTTTTTGTTTCGGCTTTCTTCTGCATTTCTTTCACCTCTCTTTCGTTGGCATCTCCACCCAGCTCATCCTTAATGCTTTTCAGTTGCTGTTGAAGAAAATACTCCCTTTGTTGCTTGTCAAGCTCATTGCGTGTTTTGTTGGTCACCTTATTTTTAAGCTCTGCAAACTGCAATTCTTTTTGAAGTATTTGCATCAGCAAATCCGCTCTTGAACGCAGTTGGTTCATTACAAGGAGCTTTTGTTTATCAGACAATTCCATATTCATATTGCTTGAAACAAAATGAATAAGAAAAGAAGGGTTTTCAATATTTTTTAAAATGATAGCCGCTTCCGAAGGCATATTGGGAGAAAGCTGAATAATTTGCGCCGACAATTCCTTGATATTAGCCACGTAAGCTTCAAAATCCTGGTCGGTTGGTGCGGGCTCTTCTTCCAACAAGCTGAAGGTAGCTTTAAAATAGGGGTCTTCCGAAGTAATGAAATCTGTTTTAAAGCGTTTTTTACCCTGTATGATAACGGTAGTGCCGCCATCGGGCATTTTAATAAGTTTGATAATTTTGGCGATTGTTCCGGTATCTTCCAGGTCATTCACTGTCGGATCCTCCACAGAACTGTCTTTTTGAGCGATGACACCTATCAGTTTATCACCCTTATATGCGTCATTTACAGCTTTTATACTCTTGTCTCTACCTACGGTAATTGGCAACACCACGCTTGGAAACAGCACGGTATTGCGAAGCGGTAATAAAGGCAGTTCCTCCGGAATAATTAGCTCCATCCCGTCATCCGCTTCATTTTCATTTAAGGGTATAATGGGCATAAAATCCATGTCATCCTCGGGCCTAAAGAAAAAATTCGTTTGATTCATTATGTATTAATTCATTTATAATCAGCCTAAAAAGCGCTAATTGTTATATATGGGTCTCGGCTTCCCCCAAAAAATTTTTCGAAAGAAAGGGGGGAGACAAAGTAACACCGCCTTTTCTAAAAAAACTAATTTTTAGGCCATCAGTATTTGTCAACTATAGTGCCATACCGAAAAATGAGTAAAAACGTCAGGTTTTTTGCTGATGCGAAGATGCTGAAATTTTGAAATTTTTATTTATGGAACCGGCTGCAGCGCCCTGATTAAGCTTCGGTTGTGTCACTCACTTGTACGGTAGGAATGCTATTCGGCGGGTAATGAGTTTTGAGTTATGGGTTATGAGTGCTTTTGTTTTTGCTTGCAATCAGTGTATAAAGCACTCTCAATTCTCAATTCTCATAGCTTGTGCTCAAAGTGACGGATGAGATGGATTATTATACAGTTGCCTGCATTTTCTACAAAAATTAAAAAGCTTTTGGAGAATAAAAGTCAATTATAGAAAGCGTTCCCGCCCGTCATTTTGAGCACGGGAGATATGGAATGTATATAATTTTCAAACTACCCAATTCATACACCAACCGGTGATTAAGGGATATTGTTACTTTTTTGCCCTCACTTAAAAGCAAGAAAATCTTAGTTTCGTGGTATAATCTTTGTGCGATTTACTTCACTAAAAATAAACGCCGAATAGAAATGTATACCAAAGTAACCAACACAATACTACTTACCGTTTTATTCGTGTTTCTATTTTCTACAGCAAGATCCCAAGGTCTTCAGTTCGGAATAAAAGCAGGAGCAAATATTACTAAAGTGAAAGGAGAATCGTTTAAAGACGAGTTTAATTATGGTTACAATATAGGTCTTTTCGGTATTGTTAAGCTAAACCAGAAATGGGGAATTCAACCGGAATTATTGTTTAACCAATACGATGCAAAAATTGCAGATGATCCCGCCGATGTTTACAATCCTTCAAATTTTAAAGATGTAAAGCTCAACTATCTCTCCATTCCCATATTACTTAATTACAATTTAGTAAAACCTCTCACTTTGCAAGCAGGGTTGCAAGGAGGAATATTGATGGATAAGAGCAAGAAACTTACCGAAAATATTGAAGATGCTTTTACAAACGGAGACATTAGCTTATTGTTGGGCGCACAAATTAATATAGCTTCATTTAAAATAAGTGGCCGATTCTATACCGGCCTGAATGATATCAATAACACAGATAAACCAGAAGATTGGAGAAACACAGGCTTCCAGGTTAGTATAGGCTGGAGGTTTTTGTAATAAAGCAGTCAACAGGTAGTTGGCTGGAGGCAGAAGAAGGTATATCAATTACCGTTAGTTTGAAATGTATCTGTAACGATTCAATAATTTGATAATTCGCCGATAAGAATTACTACTGTACAAGTGAGTGACACAACGATGCTTAATAGTAGCACTACCGCCGGTCTCCAAAAAAACACTGCGCATTATTATGCAGAGTTTGATCTCTTAAAAATTACACCAGTTCTACTACTGTAATTTCAGGTAAAATGCCTACTCTTCCCGGATAGCCGATGAATCCGTAACCGCGGTTCACATACAGTTTTTGTTTGCCGTTTTCGTATAATCCGGCCCATTGTTTATACATATATTGCACGGGACTCCATTTAAAGCCGGGCAGTTCCACGCCAAATTGCATACCGTGGGTGTGGCCGCTCAGCGTGAGGTCCACATCGCCGTATTTGGGAATTACTTCCGCATCCCAATGGCTGGGATCATGACTCATTAATATTTTGAAGGGATATTTTTCAGTTCCGGCGTGTGCTTCATTCATTTTTCCATGTTTTGGAAAGCGGCTTTTTGCACTCCAGTTTTCTATGCCAAGCAATGCAATTTGCTCGCCACCTTTTTCCAGGGGCACATGTTCGTTCATCAACAAACGCCACCCAAGCTGGGCATGTACTGATTTTAACTGCTCAAGATTTTGTTGTTTGGCTTTTACGCTATGCCATGAAATATAATCGCCATAATCATGATTGCCAAGTGTGGAATAAACTCCCATTGGAGCTTTTAGCTTGCTGAACACATCCATATAGTCCTTCATTTCGGTAGCGCGGTCGTTAACAAGATCGCCGGTAAACAAGATCAGATCGGGTTTTTCATTCAATATTTTTTCTACGCCTTTTTCCACTGCCTGTTTATTGTTGAAACTGCCGGAATGAATATCGCTGATATGAATAATTTTTAAGCCTTTGAATGAAGCCGGAAGGTTGGAATATGCAAGCTGAAATCTTTTAACCTGGTATTTGTATTTATTACTAAATCCATATACAAACGTGCTAAATAAAGTGCCGCCTGCCGCAAGTCCGAGCCAACTTAAAAAAACGGAGCGTGAAATAGCGTCGTCGCCGGTGGCGGTTGCTACGGTAGTTTCATGGTGACTTGAAAATTTACTTATGCTCCATGAAATGATTCTTCGCAAATCATCAATCAAAAAAAATACAGATGCCAGCAGTTTCGAAAAATATAATGCTATTAATATGGCAAAAGTATAACTGCGTAATGGTCTTGGCCAGTTTTCGGTGTGCAGGTAAGGCATTAATACTAAAAATAATAGCGAGAATATGGAGATTATCCAATAAGCAGAAAATAGTATAAATCTTATTTTACCGGACCAGTTGTGCGTAACAGTTTTTAGTGCCTGAAATACATAAATTTCAATAATTATAATGATCAGTAATAATCCCCAAATGAAATTTGAATTGCGCATCGATATATAATTGTTGGGTAATACCCAGGGTTTTAAAAAATAATAAATTCTTCTAATTGTTGGTCAATCGCTTTTAAGGTGTTTTGGTCTGTTATTTCTCCCTTGTCATTTAAAAGTGTATCTACTATGGAAATGGGCAACTTATTGGGATGAACAATTACTCTTACATAATGCAAAACCCCTGTTAAATGTTCCATTCCGCGCAAGTTACCGGCTCTGCCGGTTGATATACCTGTAAGCAACGCTTTTTTGCCCTTCCACACATTTTTTATATCCGAAATATCAATTAGCGATTTTAGCACACCCGGTATGCTTCCGTTGTATTCGGGTGCAATGAAAATAAATTTTTCGGAAGGAATTAAAATACTTTTTTCGAGATGTTCGATAGTGGCATTTCTTTGGTTAACATCAAGGTTTTCCAGCGAAAGAAAATTTGCCTCTATTCCCTTTAACTGTAAAAAATTACGGTATTGACGTGCTATTTTTATGGTGTTACTATCCGCTCTGTTGGTGCCGGATATAATAGTGTACATGTATTTTATTATTGAATTTAAAAACGGAAAGTTAAGAATTAATTGAAACGTGCGGCAGGCGGATTCTTTTTTCCACGAGTTGCACCTTTTTTTATCCACGAATGGCATGAATTGAACGAATGTGTCCTATTGGCAGCATTGTTTTTTCCCAAGAATGATTCGTGTTGATTAGTGTAATTCGTGGACCACCACAAGTATTCTTTAATTTTCGACTGCAACTTTCATTTTTCAGCTAATTTTACTTTCTTGAAAAACGAAACCCAATTAATATGCAAATAACTTATTACGGGCACAGTTGCTTTTCTGTTGTTATCAAAGGAAAACATCTTTTGTTTGATCCATTCATCAGCCCAAATGAACTGGCAAAAGATATAAACATAAAAAACATACAAGCGGATTTTATACTGCTTTCGCACGGCCATGGCGATCACATTGCCGATACTCCGGCCATAGCCAAACATACCGGCGCAAAAGTAATTGCTTCATTTGAAGTACATGAGTGGCTGAATAAGCAAGGGGTTGAAAACACTCATCCCATGAATACCGGCGGCAAATGGAATTTCGGAGATTTTGCGGTAAAGTGTGTAGTAGCGCACCATTCCAGCGGTTTGCCCGATGGTTCTTATGGTGGCAACCCAATGGGGTTTGTAATTACAAGTGATGAAGGGAACTTTTATTATAGTGGCGATACTGCATTAACGCTTGATATGCAGCTTATTCCGCGCTGGGCGAAAGTAGAGTTTGCCATGCTGCCAATTGGCGACAATTTTACTATGGATGCTGCCGATGCTGCCGAATGTGCCAATATGATACAGTGCGAAGAGGTAATAGGAATGCATTATGATACTTTCGGGTTTATTAAAATAGACAAAACGAGGGCCCAGGAAATTTTTGAAAGAGAAGGCAAAATACTGCTGCTGCCTTCAATTGGGGAAACCATAGATCTGTAGTGAATAATGAATGGGGTTGTATTTTGCCGGGTGTTGTTCATTGCTCAATAGCATTACTGCCGTACAAGTGAGTGACACAACGATGCTTAATAGTAGCAATACCGCCGGTATCAAAAAAAACTATATATTAAATTATCCTGCCTGATGTATAAGAAGCATTTACGCATGATAATTTCGAGCATCGGGCATAGATATGAAAGATTTCTAATTAATTGTTTATAAATAACTTATATTCGAACGGAATTTCATTTTCGAATTTCAAATTGCAATAGAAATATAATATTTTACATTTGCGACCCGAACTGGCGGGAAAGTAATTAAGTAATAAGTAATATGGCAAGAATAATTGGCGTAGCCAATCAAAAAGGAGGAGTGGGGAAAACCACCACAGCTATTAACCTTGCAGCAAGTTTTGCTGTGCTCGAGTATAGAACGCTGCTCGTAGACGCGGATCCGCAGGCAAATAGTACTACAGGTGTGGGGTTTGACTTGCACAACATTACACAAGGGCTGTACGATTGCATGGTGAATGAAACCCCTGCACGGGATGTTATTTTAAAATCCGAAATCCCCAACCTTGATGTAATACCTTCGCATATTGACCTTGTGGGTGCTGAAATTGAAATGATCAATTACCCTAACCGGGAAAGTGTTCTAAAATCAATTCTTGAACCTATAAGATCCGATTATGATTTTGTGATTATCGATTGTTCGCCATCTCTTGGCCTTATTACTGTAAATGCGTTGACTGCTGCCGATTCGGTGGTAGTGCCTGTGCAAACGGAATTTTTCGCATTGGAAGGCTTGGGAAAACTGTTGAATACAATAAAAATTGTTCAAAACCGCCTCAATACCGATCTGCAAATTGAAGGCATACTGATGACAATGTATGATGGCCGTTTGCGTTTGTGTAACCAGGTAGTAAGTGAGGTGCGCCGCCATTTTGATGATCTTGTATTTAGTACTATAATACATCGTAACTCCAAGCTGAGCGAAGCGCCAAGCGTTGGTAAACCATCTATATTATATGATGCTTTCTGTAAAGGATCGGTAAATTATCTTAACCTCGCTAAAGAAGTTTTACAGAAAAACAACATGACCAAAATATCGCAGGAAGAAAGAATTATTGAGACAAATGAGGAATAAATTGGTTGTTGGTGGATGGTTGTTAGAGTTTAGTTATGAATTGTTTGATTAAACTCTAACAGCCATCCACCAACAACCATCAACTTTTTAAGAAATGAGTGATCAAAAAAAACAGCCCAGTGCAAAGGGTAATAAAGAATTGTTAGGTAAGGGCATACGCTCTTTGTTGCAAAATATTGATGCAGACTTAAAAACCGCCGGTGGTACGCATTTGAAGAATAATGTTGTAGAAGCTGCCACTGGAATTATTCGGATTTCAATTGAGCAAATAGAAACCAATCCAAAACAGCCGCGTCACGATTTTGATGAAAAAGCGCTGAATGAACTGGCAGCTTCTATAAAGCTTCATGATATTATACAGCCTGTTACCGTTGCTAAATTGCCAACAGGAAAGTACAGGCTGATTTCCGGGGAGCGCCGTTATCGCGCTTCAAAAATTGCCGGACTAAAAGATTTACCAGCCTACATACGCCAGGCAAACGATCAGCAACTGCTGGAACTGGCGCTGCTGGAAAACCTTCAGCGTGAAGATTTGAACGCAATTGAAATTGGGTTGAGCTATAAACGTATGATGGAAGAGCTGAGCCATACGCAGGAAGAAGTAGCAGAACGCATGGGTAAGGAAAGAAGTACGGTTTCCAACTATATAAGATTATTAAAACTACCGCCGGATGTGCAGGTGGCTGTTCGCAATGGCGAAATAAGCATGGGGCATGCAAGGGCTCTTATTAATATTGATACTGTTGATAAACAACTGTTTGTTTACAACGAAATAAAAAACAAAGGTCTTTCCGTACGTCAAACTGAAGAGCTGGTACGCAAATCGTTTAAGGATAACAGTACTGCTGTTAAAGTTGCTTCAAAACCGTCATTGCCGCCGGCATATAAGAAAATTGAAGATAATTTAGCGTCTCATTTTGGCACACGTGTAAAGCTAAGCCATAGTAAAAAAGGCAATGGCAGCATTACGCTGGAATATTATTCTTTACAGGAGTTTAATAAACTGCTTGAGCAATTAGGCGTGTCAGCTAACTAAATAAGACATGAATTTTTACCGTTTATTATTTTTTCTTTTGTTCTTTGCAGGCTTGCGCCAGTTCGCTATCGGACAGCAAAATGATTCGCTAAAGGCCGTTAAAGACTCCGTAATAAAAAAACATATTTCACGGGAAGAAGATTCTATTATCATCCGCAATAAAAAGCGAAAACATATTCCACAAATAGCTACAAGGCGCTCAGCTATTTTGCCCGGCTGGGGACAGATTTATAATCGCAGCTATTGGAAACTGCCATTAGTATATGGAGCGTTGGGAATTACAGCATATATATTCGTTGATAATCTGGGTACAGTTAAAGCCACGAATTATGCGATAAGGTATCTAACCCCCACCGACAGCGCAGGCACAAGCTATGATAACATTGCCCCATACCTTCGGCCATTTGTAGATGCTGAAGATGTGAACTCGCTAAGAAATGTACGCAACCAGTTCCGCCAGTATGTGGACTATTCTGCGCTGGTCTTTATACTTTTTTGGGGACTGAATGTTCTAGATGCCACCGTGGACGCGCATTTAAAACATTTTGATGTAAGCGACGAGCTGAGTCTAAAAATAAAACCTAACATTATTCCAAGTTCTTCGCAAGTTGTAGGCGTCAGCCTGGTATTTGATATTCACAAAGGGAAGCCGGCTTTACGGGCGTTGCCATGAGTTGTAGAGGCAAAAGTCAGAGGTCTTTATCTTTTTGATACCGGCGGCGGTATTTCATGGCATCATCGTTGCGTCGCAATCCGTTCATCGGTTGTAATTCTATTCATCGGCTAAAATATTTCAGGCTTGTAAGTTAGGTACCCTACACCTTAAAGGTGTAGGATACCTGTGTATACTGATTTCTGAACTCTCTACTGCCAACCGCCTACTGCTTACTGCCAACTCGCTCAATAGCATTACTACCGTATAAGTGAGTGACACAACGATGCTTAATAGTAGCAATACCGCCGGTAACAAAAAAGTTATGAGTTATGAGTAATGAGTGATGAGTGAGTGCAAGCATGTGTGCCTACTGCCCACTGCCTTCTTCCAACTGACTTCTCTGCTCCCCACTGCTAAAAAATCTTTACATTCGCCTCAACATTTAAATTAAGCTGTTATGAAAATCGCATTGGTTGGTTATGGGAAAATGGGTAAAGCTATTGAAGAAATTGCTTTAAAAAGAGGGCACGAAATTGTGTTGAAGCTGGATATTAATAACCAGGATGAGTTTACAAAAGAAAATCTTTCAAAGGCTGATGTTGCTATTGAGTTTACCGGTCCGCACAGCGCTTTCAGTAATGTAAAGAAACTGCTAGAATGGAATGTGCCTGTGGTGTGCGGCTCTACCGGCTGGCTGGAAAAATGGAATGAGGTGAAGACCTATGCGGAAAATAATAAAAGCAGCCTTGTGTATGCGAGTAATTATAGTGTGGGAGTAAATGTTTTTTTTGAAATAAATAAGCGCCTTGCAGAATTGATGGCGCCACATGCGGAATATGATGTTCGGGTAGAAGAGATTCACCATACCGCAAAGAAAGATTCGCCAAGTGGAACCGCGGTTTCTATAGCCGGGCAAATTTTGGAACGGGTGCCCCGCAAATCAAAATGGGTGAATGAAGAAAGCGATAATACAAACGACCTGGTGATATTAAGCGAGAGGGTAGACCCTGCGCCGGGCACACATATTGTATTATACACCTCCTCAATAGATGATATTGAAATTGTGCATACAGCCCATAACAGAACCGGTTTTGCAACCGGCGCCGTGTTAGCGGCGGAGTTTGTGAAAAATAAAAAAGGTATCTTTAGCATGAAAGATGTTTTGGGCTTATAAAACCCATTACACTTCACCTATAACTTGTGTCCGAAACTTACCTCGCAATTTCATTCTTCATCTTTTGAATTGGTTTTTGTATGCTTTCCAAGAAAACACAATATGCATTTAAGGCATTAATTTACCTGGCCCAGCATGAAAAAGAAGGCCCTGTGTTAATTGCCGAGGTTTCAAAAAAGAAAAAAATACCGCTTAAGTTTTTAGAAAATATTTTATTGGAGTTGAAAAAGGCTGGAATCCTGGATAGTAAAAAAGGAAAGGGAGGGGGATATTTTTTTGCGATAGAGCCTAAGAAGGTAAACCTTGCACAAATTATGCGCTTGCTTGACGGACCTATTTCATTATTGCCCTGTGTGAGTTTAAATTTTTATGAACGTTGTAAAAATTGCGATGAAAAGAAATGTGGACTTAATATGGCAATGGTACAGGTTAGAGATGCTACTTTGAAAATTTTGGAGAAAAAGACTGTAGCGGATATTTCATTCCCTGATTAATTTGTAAAGGATATGGTAGGCAAGTACCCCGGTTTTTACGAAATCTGAATTTTTGATAAATACTCTCCCCTTTGGTAAATATTTTTACCAAAAAAACTATGAGTTGTACCTTTATGGGTTATGAATATTTTTATAGCTGAAAAATATATCAATAAAGTTTGTTGCTTAGTGTCTGCATTTCCGTTCTTAGCAGATTAATTTCCTTGTCTTTAACTTCAATTAGTTTTTTCAAAGTAGTTATGTTATCTGCATGGCTATCTATTGTTTGCTGCATGGTTTGCATAATAGTTTTAAAATAATCGGGAATACAATAGTTAGTGGAAGTATCTTCTTCTGTAATAGAAGATCGGATATCTTTTATCTCTTCTCTTTCTGATAATATTTCAGCTTTGGAAAGATCTGTATGAATTAAATCGCCTTCAGGAATATTGAAAAATTCTGAAATTTTTACAAGATCTTCAAATTTTGGAAAACTCTTGCCTACTTCATACCCATTCCATGTAGTTCTGTTAAAACCAATTCTGTCGGCCAACTCATATTGTTTTAATTTTCTTTTTTTTCGAAGAAATACTATGTTTTGGTTAAAGTACAACATTTTTAAAATTAAAGTTGTTTGTTTTGAATTTATTTGAAATTTTATACTAATTTTGGACGCTACAAATAGTAAATGGTTATCTTTTCTTAAAAAACGAAAGATTAGTCGTAAAGAAATATGTTCCTGTTAATAAGAAAAGTTTACTGATTGAGTTTCATTTACTAATGACCTCTTACCGAATTTGCAATTGTCCAAAAGTAATATAGTATTATGAATATAGCTTATAAATAAGGGCATTTTTAATCTGTCTTTTGTAGAAAAGATGACCATTTAAATAAAACAAAAAACTTTTTATAGGTATTCGACCCAAATTGTTGTAAAAAATACTTGATCAATAAGTTGCATTATAAAATAAACTCCAAAAAGTTGTTGGTCACACTAACGGATATCTTACATTTTAATGTGCTATTTATTTATTTTTGGTTTACATTTTTGTAAATACAATTGAAAAACATGTGCTTCATTTGTGCGTTTTATGCAACCAAATATGTTCTATAACGTCAATGTACTATAAGGGAAAATTTTAGTCTTCTTATTACTTCGGTTGAGTGAGGTATTTATTCATTTTTTCAATGTTGGATTTTAAAGCGTCGTGTCATGAAAGATATCTGTTACAACATGGGGGGGGTAACGAATAAAAGTTTTATAAGCTTTTTTAAATCACTTGAAAAAGAATATGCGCAAGGTGTGATTTTGAAAAATAATGCTATACATTTTGATAATGATTTTCTGAAAGGATGGATAGAATTCATTTCTGTAAACGAAGAAATAGGAATATATAAATTTCACTGCCGCTGTAGCAAGGGACAAAATTTTAAGCGAATTGTTACATCAAAGCCTACACATTATATTTTTTATTTTTTTTTGGGAGAAGGTACGGATGCTCATTTTTTTGATAAAGACGTGAATGATAATGAATTGCATCCGTTTCGGTTTATGACCAAACATTCGGTTTTTTATTGCACCTCCAACGTGCCGTCATTTTATAAAGTTCTTCCCGATCGGGCTTTTAAAGATGCGATTGCTATAATAATTCCTGTTGAATTATTAGATAAAGAAATGTCTTTGCAACAGAAAAGTGCGGCAACTTTACTTCTTAATGCGCACGGTACAAGTGTATTTAAAGGTTATGCAGATATGAATATAAAAGTAATAGACGAACTCAATGAATTGTTTGATAGTGATAATTATCCGCTGCTTGTGAGAAATATTTTTTTAACAGGAGTAGTATATCAGGTATTAGCAAGACTGTTTCATACAATTTTACAGAAAAATGTAAAACTGATGACCACTCCTAAAGATCTGGACAGAGTAACAAGAATGGTACAAATAAGGAATTTATTGATTGATAGGTTAAAGAAGCTTGACTAACGTTGTTAGGCATTCACAGAATGGATAATACAGTTTCATACCGAAATATTATGTCGTTCGGCAAGGCAAACTATTCAGTATGTTATGGCTCCAAAAGTTCATAACAGTTAAATACTGAAGCTATTGCTACCTGTTAAAAAAAGCGACTCATTTTACAGTTGAGTTCAAAAAAAAATCCGAAAACAACCTTGTGGAATTGGAAAATATGTTTTTTAAGAGCTCTTAAAGGCCTTTGGGCATTGAACCTATAATAGTAATTGAAAAAAACAAACAGCGCGTTGGGATGTTATTAGAGGTTAAGCAGCGTATTGATAGTTTGATATTTTATTTCAATTTTTGAAAACAACAACCGATGGAGCATAGCATTAAAAGATGGAAGATTAAGGTCGATTCATTTGATGAATTTTATAAATCATTGACTGATACATTCGAGGAGGGTATTTCAAAAGATGGGAACACAATTGTATTCGACAATCAATATGGAAAATTTCTGTACGAGCATTTTTTATTACCTGGAAATATAACTCTTTATAAAATGAAGGGCATAGCCCTAAAAACATTTTACATAGAAAGAGAATTTGTCCCAACAGCTAAGTATTACATTTTTCTTTTTACCCTAGGTGACAACTCTTTTGTCCACCGTTTTAGCGATAAAGAAATAGAGAGGGAAATTGAAGTAGGCTTAACATCCAGGCAAAGTGTTTTATATTTTAGTTCTGATATCCCATCATTATTAAGAACAATACCAACGAAAGTAGAGAAAAATACTCTCTATATAATAATGCCTTACAACCTGCTTGACAAGAAATTATTCTTTTTACCTGAAAATGAAAATACACTAAATAAATTTACTGTTGGCAAATTAAAAGGACACGCTGCAATGGATACTAAAATGATCGATGCCATAAGGTCTATTTTAGATTCGCAATTATCGCCGGAAATTAACCAGATTTATTTAATGGGTACAGTTTACCAATTGGTGGCATTGCTGATGAACACCATTGAGCAACAAAACAAAAAACTAATTAAGGAAACTGATATTATAGAGTCCGCACGACTGATGCAAATAAAAAATTTGTTAATAAACGATTTTTCAGAACCATGCCCTCCAATTGAAGATATGGCAAAAATGGCCTACATGAGTGTGGCTAAATTTAAAACCAGCTTCAAAAAGCTTTTTAAAATGTCATATTATCAGTATTATCAACATTATCGATTACTAGCCGCCAGGGAATTATTAAACATAGGTACATCAGTAAAGGATACCGCTTTTTCAGTAGGGTTTTCCGATCCGGCCAATTTCTCAACTGCATTTAAAAAGAAGTTCAATGTCATGCCAAGCGATTTAATCAATTGACAAGCCTGCGTGCATAACATTTTTTTTTATGGGCCGGGCATTATTACTACTATTAAGCTTTGGTTGCGTCGCACACTTGTACTGAAGTAATTCTACTGAGCAATGGGTACACTCCGAAAAGTATTATCCCCCCGAGTATTTTGACAGAAAAATAAGATTGCTTTACACAATTGAGTGGAAAATTTACAAATAGCTTTTTTCAAAGGTGCAATAGCCAATTTCAAAAGTAATTAGTCATAAGGCGTCCTACTTTTGCCACCTCATTCGGATATGGTAAAAACTATCCGGGGTATATGCAGACCATTGAGTGACAGTTGCCAGGGGAGATTTGAAAGAGTAGCATAAGACATGACGAAGCATCTGTACATAACATATCAACACTTGAGCCTCACTACAATGACCATTTTTTGCGAACCTTTTAACGTAATCCAAAACTGGCTTTATTGTAATTGTTTGTTTCAAGCAAAAACAATTATCCCGATGCCGTCATTATCATCGGACAACACCAAACACCGGACAACACCTTTGAACATCGATTGAGTGTTAATTGGGTGCTCTTATAAATAAAGTAGCTTTCAAATTTGCTTAATCAAATCCGGGTAAAAAAGAGGTCCCTCAATATTTTGAGGCGGCCTCTTTTAGTTTTTGACAAACCTTAGTGTTTTAGTCTTATTGGTATTATCTGTTATGGTTATATAATAAAACCCGCTTGCCAAATTTGAACATTTAATACTTTTTGTTTCCGCAAAAATATTCCGGTGTTCAATCACTTTTTTTCCTGAAGCATCAAATATTCCAATATCAACAGCACTTTTCAGATTTGGAAACTTAATATTCAGAACATCATTTACAGGATTAGGCCAAATAGAAATACCTGCCAATTCAACCGTTGATGTTTTTATTTCTATAATGCGGCTGTATGTAAACTTTCCATCGGCATCATTCATTTTAAGGCGGTAGTAATTTGTTGCTAGCAGTTCGGAGGTTTTATCTACAAATGAATAATTATTTTCTCCCATACCAATGGCACTCAGTTCGCCGATCCTGGTGAAGGTTTTACCATCAGCGCTATACTCAATTTCAAAGCTTTTTGTATTTACTTCTTCCGTCGTTTTCCAGTTTAGCTGCGCTTCATTTTTTTGTATAGAACCACTGAAGTTAGCAAGCTTTAAGGGTAGGAGAGTAGGAAGATTAATTACAATCGGGCTTAAGCCTGAATTTTGCACATCAGAAGTTGCACATCCGGTCTTATTATCCCAAACTCCCCATAACACAACAAAATCAGTTATTTCTTTATTGAGTGGGAGTGTAAATAGAATTTGTGTATTTATATTATCCGGACTACTATTATTTAATGAACTACTATTTCTACGGAGAATCGTAAAATTGCTTGGGATATCGGTGTTGCCTATATTAGCTGTTATCCATGGAAGCCATGAATTTGTTAGGGAAATTACTTGTGGAGATATTTTTCCGCCAGATGTGTTATATGTGTAAGAGCATGGGACATATTCGGTATTATTGAATGCAAATGCTCCTTCCCATTCTTTATTACTATGTGCATCCTCTCCATCCAGATCAAGAGTTAAAAAGGGATCTAAAGTAATCGGCTCACTAAAGTGAATCCAAAAGCCAACAGCATTTTTACAATTACTACCAACCCCATTTGCAATTTTGCATGGTCCGGAAGAAATATTTGTAAACATTAATGGGTCTGTACTTCCCGTATATCCTGATATACAGTTTGTTGATCCACCGGTAAATGTTCCTCCCAACGAGGGGCCGGTATAGCCCATTTGTCCGGGTTCGGGAACACCATTGCCAAGCCCAATAATATGTGCCGTTACTACCAGCCCATTTGGTAATGTCATACTACCGGAAGCAGGTGCAGGATTGGTTGTAGAACCTGCTTTTACAGCAGGTGTTCCATTATTTAAAATATCAGCTATTGAAAAACTATAGCTATACTGCGCATAAGTGTGAATACTCCCTAAAACACAGACCAAGAGTAGAATTTTTTTCATGATAGATTTTACAGTTTTAATAAAATAATTATCGCATGTTTAATCTTTAAACATGGGGTGAAAAGGCAATCCTGGTTTGTTGAAATATGAAAACTTTTAAGGGAGAGGTATGTTTAATATAATTCAAAAACTTACTGAAGCGAGTAGTCGTTGAAAATGTAAATTTAGTAGTACAAAATCAAAAAATAATACCTGTTTTGAAAGAAGGCCTGTGAAATTCACAGTTTTTTTACATGTAAAGAAAAGCGCAAACCTGGTTTTTGAATTTATTAAATCGTATGAAAGCTGCAAGAGTACTGTGTTTTTTTGCTTAAAAGCAATTTTTTTTACTTATTGAAACTATTAGGTATGTATTGTCCAAAGTTTTGAAAAAATGTCTTTTACGGGTATAAATTTGTTTTTTATCGGTATAATGTGCTATACGCTGTAGAAATTGAGAGTGCTTTATACACTGATTCCAAGCAAAAACAAAAGCACTCATTACTCAAAACTCATTACTCATAACTTGTTGAATAGCATTACTACCGTACAAGTGAGTGACACAACGATGCTTAATAGTAGCACTACCGCCGGTCCCCCCAAAGCTATTATACTACACATAGTGCCAATATTGATTTTAGTATTTTTCCTCTATAAGCTCCGAAATTATCGTATTGAATTTTTTCTTGTATTCCTCATAATGAGCGCCGGTGCCAGGCCCGTTGAAGCCGGTATCAATTTTTTTTACCTTACCATCTTTGCCAATAAATATAGTGGTGGGAAACATTTTAATAGGTGTGAGTTGCGGAAGTGTTTTTTGTGTGCGCAAGGTATCGCCAGCTTTTACGCCGGTTATAAGCATTGGGTATTGCACATTGAAGTATTGCTGAAACTTGCGCAAATTTTTTTGCGAACGCTCAAAGTCTTCGCTATACTCATAAGCGAGCGAAATCACTTCTATGCCACGCTCTTTATTTTTATTGTAAAATTCACTTAAAAATGCGGTTTCATCCATGCAGTTGGGGCACCAGCTTCCCATAAGTTGTATAACCACCACTTTATTATGAAAGCGCTCGTCATTTATCGAAATTTTTTTACTGTCAAGGTCGGGAAACGAAAAGTTCAATCTGTCTTCACCCGGCTTCAAATACATGGCTGCCGCGTCTTCCGCAAGGGCGGCGGTAGCGTTTTTTTCGGCAATCCATTGTTGCTTGTATGTTAGCCCCGACATAAACATTCCGGCCTCAATATGTGTTGCGTCTATAATTTTTCCCGAAAAATAATAGGCATGCCCGCCATCAAAACCTGAAAGCTGTAAAAGATCATTTTGCACAACTCCTTCCAAATATCGATAGTCGCCGGTGGAAGTTAAAAAAGTGCCTGATAATTTTTGTCCTTTCTGCGAGAATTCAGCAATCGCCTCTTCATTCTCATTGTTGGAAATAAACGTTGCGGCCCATCTTCCGCTTATATTAAACCCGGGTTTTCCGGTACCGTGATACCGGTATTTTTTGCCAAACTCGGCTTTAAACGGCATCAACAGGTTTTGTGTGGAAGTGCCTTTTATCCAAACGCCCTGCAGTTGATCATTGCTTATAATCTTAAGCCTGAATTGCGATTCAAACACCGGCATTATCACAAAACAAGAATCGTTCGAAAAAGTTATATTGCTTACTTCAATTCTTTCAGCGGCGTTATGAATGATAAAAATATTTTTACCGTTCTGTTGTTTCACTTCAAAATTGAAAGCTATTTCATTCCCATCCTGCCTAAGCAAAGAGCCGCGCCAAATGCCTGTTTTCAATAATTGCGACTGCACATTGCCTGCAAGAAAAAACATCGTCAACAGTGTAAGTATCATTTTCATAATGCGAGTAATTGGTAGTCTAAATTATTATTTTATTGGTAAATGAAAATGTAATAAGGTTTTTCAATTTCTTTCGGGCATGTTTTATTGCAAAGTTTTTTTGTAGGGGGTCAGCGGTGGTGCTGCTATCAGCAGCCGTTGCCACGCTCGCTTGTACGGTTGGAATGCTATGGAGCGGGTAGCAGGTAGCCAGTTGCCGGTGTTTTAGTATAGGCAAACACTACAGGGATCAGAGAAATATTGAATCATTGAATTAATAAACAATTCCATCACAACGAATTTTCAAACTCATTTCTCACATTTCCACATTTTCACGCTTTGCAAGGCTTGTAGCCTTGCAATACTATACTGTTGCTTTTAGCAACATGCAAGGTTTTCGATTGTGCTGATCGCTGAATTTCTGACCTCTGATTTCTCTTCTGCCCACTGCTTTAGCCGTTACAGGCATTGTTTGATATTTTATATGTTTACAATGGTTTATGCTCATTGCAAAAAAAAATCAAAAAAACACTTCGATTGTTTAAATATTATTATATTTTTGCGGCGAATAATTTGTTCTTCTTAAAAGAATATAATTGAACGATATACTACTATATAACTCTTCTTCTTTACCCGGTTTTCGACCGGAAAGCTACTGCATGCCGCGACCGCGACGTGGGTGCTGATAGGACGAGCCCTTGACAACGGCCCCTATCAGTGGAAAAATCCCAATTGAATTACGTCGCACGTTTTTTGAACTATTTTTCATTGATTTAATTTTACTGAATTGGAAAATCAGGAAATAATTGTCCGGGTGGCAACACCTGCCGACAAGGGTTATTCGCAATTGATTACCGATGAAATGGAAGCTTCGGCTAAAGCTCGTGGAACAGGCATTGCCAAGCGTTCACCGGAATATATTGTGAAAAAAATGGAGGAAGGTAAAGCAGTGATTGCTTTAGCGAAAGATGGCACCTGGGTGGGCTTTTGCTACATCGAGGAATGGAGCCATGGAAAGTTTGTGGCCAACTCCGGACTGATCGTTTCCCCGGCATTCAGAAAAAGCGGCGTAGCCAAATCTATTAAAAAATGCATCTTTCAACTTTCAAGAGAAAAATATCCTGACGCAAAAATATTTGGATTAACCACAGGGCTTGCTGTAATGAAGATCAACAGCGACCTGGGTTATGAACCCGTTACATACTCTGAACTTACTGACGATGAAGAATTCTGGGCCGGCTGCAAAAGCTGCGTGAACTTTGAAATTCTTATGAGCAAGAATCGCAAGAACTGTATGTGTACGGCCATGTTGTACGATCCCGCAGATCATTATGAACCAGTAGAAACAGCACAGGATTTTAAACAGCATTCAAAACTGTATGAACGCTTCATGCGGTTGAAACAATCGAAACTGTTGCGTCCGTTTATTAAGAAAGCGAATGGTGGAGGGAGTAGTTCTGGCAGCAAATCAATGTTTAGAGCATTTTTCCATTTGTAAATGATGGCACACAGATGACACTGATTTGACTGATTTGCACTGATTTTTTGCTTAAGGAAAGTACTTGAGGAGGTATAAAACAATTGTCGTTTAATGAACAAAACCATTTGTATGAAACGATTAATAGTTGCTGTAATATTTCTTTCTTTCTTTTCGGTGTGCGTTTTTGCTCAAGATAAAGGAGTGAAAGCAAAAGCGTCTAAAACAGTGAGAAAAAGTAAAGAGGAAGTATGGGAAAGAGTCGTACCTCAAGAGCCAGGATTTCCCGGTAATGATAAAGATTGGCAAAACTTTGTAAAGAAGAATTTAATATACCCGGAAAACGCAAAAGAGAAAAGAATAGAAGATACGGTTGTTGTAGAATTCATAATACTGAAGGATAGTACTATAAGTGATTTAAAGGTGATTTCAGGACAAAAAGAATTGCATGAGGCTGCAATAGGTTTAATTGAAAAAGTGCCTTATTGGAGGCCATACGTACTTGATGGTTGTAGAAGAGTAAAATACTATATGAAAGTGCCTGTAGTTTTTAAACTTGAAGAATAAAAATTACTAAGAAGCTATCCTACACCTCACAGGTGTAGGACAGCTACAGAAAAGTGTAAAGAAATATTAGGCGCTTAGTGAAATGGAATGTATATGATTTGTTTTGTGAATGAAGGTTAAAAGAAAATTCTTTGCGAACTTGGCTTACTTGGCGTCTTTGCGTGAAATAAACGGCTCAATAAAGAACAAAAAGTTGAAGTGAGTGACACAACAAAAGCTTAATATTTATTCTGTTGCTGGTTTCATAAAAAGAAATGATAAAATAAATACGATTTTGATTTATAAAAACTTTGCGCACTTTGCTTGTTTGCAGCTATGCGTGAAATAAAAAATTCTACAATCATGTCAAAAAAAATTGTTCTTGGTTTTAGTGGCGGATTGGATACCACTTATTGCGTAAAATACCTGGGCGAAGACAAAGGTTATGAAGTGCACAGTGTAATTGTAAATACTGGTGGTTTTACTGAAGACGAACTGAAACATATTGAACAGCACGCTTACAAACTGGGTGTGAAAACGCATACTACTGTAAACGCTGTAAAAGGTTATTATGACAACATCATTAAATACCTTGTTTTTGGCAATGTGCTGAAGAATAATACATATCCGCTGAGTGTGAGCGCTGAAAGGCTTAGCCAGGCTTTGCATATAGCAGAACATGCAAAAAAACTGAATGCTGATGCGGTAGCGCATGGAAGTACCGGAGCGGGAAACGACCAGGTGCGTTTTGATATGGTGTTTCATATTATGATTCCCGGTGTGGAAATTATTACTCCCATACGTGATATGCGCCTCAGCCGTGAAGAAGAAATTACTTACCTGAAAGGCAAAGGCATTGAAATGAATTTTGAAAAAGCCGCATACTCCATTAATAAAGGTTTGTGGGGAACAAGTGTGGGCGGAAGAGAAACACTTACTTCAAAAGGTATGCTGCCTGAAAACGCATGGCCAACACAAGTAACGAAGACTGGTGAAGAAGAAGTGAAACTGCATTTTGAAAAAGGAGAGCTTACTAAAGTAAACGATAAATCTTTCGATCACCCAACTGAAGCTATTCAATACCTGCAAAGCATTGCCGGTGGATATGGCATTGGTCGCGACATTCACGTGGGTGATACGATTATTGGTATTAAAGGCCGTGTGGGATTTGAAGCGGCCGCGCCTATGGTTATACTGAAAGCACACCATGCACTTGAAAAAAATGTGCTTACAAAATGGCAACTGAATTGGAAAGATCAATTGGCACAATTTTATGGCAACTGGCTACACGAAGGGCAAATACTGGATCCTGTAATGCGTGATATTGAAGCTTACTTTACGCAATCGCAACAAAATGTTACCGGCGATGTATATGTGCATTTAGCGCCTTACCGTTTCCAGGTAATAGGAATTGAATCTCCATACGATTTAATGAGCAGTAAGTTTGGCAAGTATGGCGAAATGAACAATGGTTGGAGCGGTGAAGACGTAAGAGGCTTCTCAAAAATATTTGGCAACCAAACGGCGATTTGGCAGCAAGTGAATGGAGGGAAGTGATGAGTTTTGAGTTTTGAGTGATGAGTGTTTTGTTCGGAAAACTTATACCTTCATTGTATTAAACTTATTATCCTATGCAGGACTACAAAAGACTTAAAGTTTGGCAGAAAGCTCATGTATTCACTTTAGATGTTTATCATGTATCGAAATTATTTCCTAAAGACGAGTTATTTGGATTAACAAACCAATTAAGGAGAGCTTCGAGTTCAATTGCCGCAAACATTGCAGAAGGATGTGGAAGATCATCAAATAAAGAATTTGCTCAGTTTCTAAATATTGGCTTGGGCTCTGTAAATGAAGCCGCTTATTTTACCATGCTTGCAAAGGACTTGGGATATATGGAAGATGCAAAGTTTGACAGGCTGAGTAACGATGCCAATGAAATTAAAGGAATGTTAATTGCTTTAATAAATACAGTAAGGAAAAAAAATAGAGAAGTTGAAACGACTCATAACTCATAACTCACAACTCATAACTCATGATTAAAGTTGGCATCATCGGCGGAGCAGGTTATACAGGTGGAGAACTGATCCGTTTACTGATCAATCATCCGCAGGCTGAAATTTTATACATACATAGTAAGAGCAATGCCGGTAAACCTGTTTATACGGTTCATCAGGATTTAATAGGAGAAACAAAACTCGAATTTACCAACTCGCTTGATAAAAAAGCAGATGTTGTTTTTTTATGTGTAGGTCATGGTGAAGCAAAGAAGTTTGTGGATGAATATGCTGATTTTTTAAAAGGCAGCAGGATCATCGATCTTTCGCAGGATTTTCGTTTGCATAATAATAATGAACGTGTTTCGATAAATGGTCACGCCTTTGTATATGGCTTGCCGGAGTTGAATAAAGATGAAATTAGAAAAGCGCAGAACATCGCTAATCCCGGCTGTTTTGCTACAGCGATACAGTTAGGCTTGTTACCCCTTGCACAAGCGCACTTGCTTGATGAAGTGTATTCAACAGGCATTACCGGATCAACAGGCGCAGGACAAAGCCTGGCCGCAACATCGCATTTTAGCTGGCGTGCTAATAATATACAAGCCTACAAAACATTAACTCATCAGCATTTAAAAGAGATTGGACAATCGCTTAATCAACTGCAGCCCGGTACAGAAATAGAATTGAGCTTTATACCATGGCGAGGAGATTTTACAAGAGGCATTTTCATTAGTTCTCAAATTCATTGCGAATTGAGTGAAGCCGCGCTTGTTGAAATGTATGAAACCTTCTATGCAGATGATCCGTTTACTATAGTTAGCAAAGAGCCGGTTTTCTTAAAGCAGGCTGTGAATACAAATAAATGCATTATTCAACTTGAAAAAGTTGGCAGCAAACTGGTGGTGCATTCCATTGTAGATAATTTATTGAAAGGCGCATCAGGACAAGCGGTTCAGAACATGAACCTTATGTTCGGATTGGATGAATGTGCCGGGCTTAAACTGAAGGCAAATTATTTTTAGAGAGCACACAGATGACACTGATTGGACTGATTTGCGCAGATAATTAATTTGGTTTTCTTATGCGCCTTTGCTTCTTATGCAACTTTGCGTGAAATAAAAAATCAGTGGTTATCAGTCAAATCCGCGTCATCTGTGTGCTAAAAAAACTACAACATGAAACTTTTTGACGTTTATCCGCTTAACGACATTACTATTGTGAAGGCTCTTGGTTCTTCTGTGTGGGATGAAGAAGGACAGGAGTATCTTGATCTATACGGTGGTCACGCTGTGATTTCCATAGGACATACAAATCCACACTATGTTAAGCGAATAGAAGATCAATTGCATAAAGTTGGTTTTTACTCTAACTCCATAAAAATTCCTTTGCAGGTAGAGCTTGCTGAAAAGCTTGGCAAGGTTTCCGGTAAAGAAGATTACCAAATATTTCTTTGCAATTCCGGCGCTGAGGCAAATGAGAATGCATTAAAGCTCGCTT
Source organism: Flavihumibacter sp. (assembly GCA_031553495.1). Taxonomy (GTDB): domain Bacteria; phylum Bacteroidota; class Bacteroidia; order Chitinophagales; family Chitinophagaceae; genus Pinibacter. The sequence goes on along the minus strand of JAVBLN010000004.1, from coordinate 83,349 downwards.
CTTTCTATAATGGAAGAAAAAAAGTTATCGCTTTCAGCAAAGCATTTCACGGCAGAACTTCTTTGGCTGTTGCTACTACTGATAATCCGGCTATTGTTGCACCGGTAAATGAAACGCCTAATATTACTTTCTTACCGTTTAATGATGTGCAGGCTTTGGAAGACCATTTCAAAAAAGAAGGCAACGAGATAAGTGCGGTAATCATTGAAGGCATACAAGGTGTAGGCGGTATCAATGTTGCAAGCGATGAATTTTTGCGAACAATTCGTAACCTGTGTGATGAGTATAATAGTGTGTTCATTGCCGATAGTGTGCAGTGTGGTTATGGAAGAAGCGGTAAATTTTATTCGCACGATCATAGCGGAGTAAATGCTGATATATATTCTATGGCTAAAGGTATGGGTAATGGTTTTCCTGTTGCCGGAATTTCCATAGCACCAAAACTTCATCCCAAGTATGGAATGTTAGGAACTACCTTTGGTGGCAATCACCTCGCATGTGCGGCAGCGTTAGCTGTATTGGAAATTATAGAACAGGATAAACTGGTACAAAATGCAGAAGCAGTTGGAAACTATCTGATGAGTGAACTAAAAAAGTTGCCGAAAATAAAAGAAGTAAGAGGGAAGGGACTGATGATAGGCATTGATCTGCCGGAAGAATTAAAAGACGTAAAGAAGAATCTTTTGTTCAAACATAAAATTTTTACCGGTGAAGCAAAGCCTTATGTAATAAGACTTTTACCGGCATTGAACATCGGTATGAAAGAAGCTGATCAATTTTTGAGTGCTTTGAAAGCCGAATTGCAATAAAAGAAGTGAGCACACTGATGACATCCGCCTGAATGACTTTAGTCGGGCAGGCTGATTGGACTGATTTGCACTGATTTTTTTAAAGTGCATGTATGTGAGCTGTCCTACACCTCAAAGGTGTAGGACAGCTTTGCAGACCCTATAAAAATATAACTCAATGAATTTGATTGAAGGAAATATTTATCATGTTTACAATAAAGCCAACAGGGACGAGCTTGTATTTTTTGAGGAGGAGAATTACTTGTATTTCCTCAGGAAAGTTCATAAATATTTGTTGCCTTGCTGTGATATTCTTGCATGGTGCTTAATGCCGAATCATTTTCATTTTTTAGTGTATGCAACAGAAAACTCTACCATAACAATTAAAGATGGAGGTTTTGAAAGGCAGCAATTTTCTCAAAATATTAAATTGCTTTTAAGCTCTTATACAAAAGCTATCAATAAAAGAACAGGAACAATCGGTAGTTTATTTAAGCAAAAGACAAGAGCGAAGTGTGTAATGGATAAAGAAAACTATGTGATTAGAACTTTTCATTATATTCATCAAAATCCTTTACGAGCCCGATTAGTAGAAAAGATGGAAGATTGGCAGTATTCTTCTTTTATCGATTATTGTGGAAAAAGGAATGGAAAGATTTGTAATATGAAATTGGCAAAAGAATATATAGATATCAATAATGATTTTTTTTATGAAGAATCGTACAAAATGATAAATGAAGATCTATTGAGAGAAATTGAATAAATGCGCTCTAGTTGTCCTACACCTCAAAGGTGTAGGACAACTAGAGTTCATCAGTTCAATCAGCCTGCCCAACTAAAGTCATTCAGGCGGGTGTCATCAGTGTGCTAAAAAAATAACAAGAATGAAAAATTTTACTTCCGTTCGTGATGTTACAGACATCAATGCTTTGGTAAAAAATGCGCTTGCTTTTAAAGCGAACCCTTTAATGGCGCAAAATTTAGGAAAGAACAAGCGTATTGGATTGTTGTTTCTAAACCCAAGTTTACGTACAAGGTTGAGTACGCAGGTAGCAGCGAAGAACCTGGGGATGGAAGCAATTGTTTTTAATGTAGATAAAGAAGGCTGGGCATTGGAGTTTGAAGAGGGAGCCATTATGAGTGGCAACACCGTAGAGCACGTGAAGGATGCCGCCCCAATTCTTGGAAGTTATTTTGATATTCTTTGTATTCGAACATTTCCTTCCTTGAAAAACAAGGAAGACGATTATAGCGAATTGTTTATTACACAGTTTATGAAATATGCAGGTGTTCCTGTAATAAGCCTGGAAAGCGCTACACTGCATCCCTTGCAATCATTTACAGATATTATTACAATACAGGAAAGCTTACAAGCTCAAAAAATAAATCGCAAACCTAAAATAGTTTTGACGTGGGCGCCACATGTAAAGCCTTTGCCGCAGTGCGTTGCAAACAGTTTTGCTGAGTGGGTGATCGCATGGGGCGAAGCTGATTTTGTAATCACGCATCCGGAAGATTATGAACTGGCAGAACAGTTTACAAAAGGTGCAACCATAACGCTTGATCAGGATGAAGCTTTGAAAGATGCCGACTTTGTGTATGTAAAAAACTGGAGCACTTACACCGACTATGGAAAGATTTACGAGAACGATCCTCAATGGATGCTTACTTGCGATAAGCTAAAACTTACAAACAACGCTAAAGTAATGCATTGCCTGCCGGTTAGACGAAATGTTGAGTTAAGTGATGAAGTACTTGATAGTCCCAACAGCATCGTAACCCAGGAGGCCGCCAACCGCGTATGGGCCGCACAAGCGGTGATAGCGGAGATACTGGCCCCCTGTCCCCCGAAGGGGGAACTTAGGTAGAGAAGGGTAGTTTGAAATGTACTTTTTTTATGATTAAGTTTGATCGGTTCTTTTCAGAAGCTTTCGTACTGTTCAATAAAAAAACTAACAGATAAGAATAAACGAATTTGTTTATAAATTTTTTTTAAGAGGTTATAGCGTTAGTAATTTTTGGTACCGGCAGTAGTTTTTCATGGCATCATCGTTGCGTCGCAAGCACTTCATCTGTAGTATTTCATGGCGGCGGTGGGATTTAGAAACAACACTTTCAAATGATTCAAACAGCATAGATTTATGGATGAATGGTTTGCTTTGCTGAATAGCATTACTTCAGTACAAGAGTGCGACGCAACGATGCTTAATAGTAGTACTACCGTCGGGTTCATAAAAATAAAAGCGAGGAATAAACGAGCTTGAAAATAAACAGGGGGTTAAAAAAATATTTTATTAAAAGTATGCATGAAAAAAAAACTAGTAAGCCTGACCTGAGTTCCCCCTTCGAGGGACAGGGGGCTGTCGTTATAAAAATAGGCGGAAACATTATTGATGATGAAGTAAAGCTCACTGCTTTTCTAAAAGATTTTGCGGCCATAGAAGGAAAAAAAATCCTTGTGCATGGCGGTGGAAAGCTGGCAACAAAACTAGCAGCGCAGCTTGGTGTAGAACAGCAAATGATTGATGGCAGAAGAATTACTGATGCGGAAACTTTGAAGATCGTAACGATGGTATATGCCGGCGCTATTAATAAAAATATTGTGGCTCAGTTGCAGGCGAATAATTGCAATGCCATTGGCTTAAGCGGTGCAGATGGAAATGTGATAAAGGCACATAAAAGAATTCATCCAACTATTGATTACGGATTTGTAGGAGATGTAGATATGGTGAACACAAGCTTGCTAAAAAGTTTATTGGAACAAAATATGGCTGTGGTATTGGCGCCGATTACGCAAGATGGTAATGGGCAACTGCTGAACACCAATGCCGACACAATTGCGCAGGAAACCGCGAAAGCGCTAAGTAGTATTTATAAAGTGGACCTGGTTTATTCATTTGAGAAAAGCGGAGTTTTGCTTGATGCGGAAGATGATAGTACTGCTATAAAAACTATCAACCCTGCATCATACAAGCAACTCAAAGAAAAGCAACTCATTTTTGCCGGTATGATTCCCAAGCTCGATAATGCCTTTGCGGCGTTGAATAGCGGCGTGGCACGAGTGATCATTGGCAAGGCTGAACAATTACATCAAATTCTTAATGGCAACGCCGGAACAACAATTTTACATGAATAATTCAGTAGAACAACTATCGGAGAAAGCGATCGCTTTATTGAAGCAATTGATCAGTACGCCTTCTTTTTCGAAAGAGGAAAATGATACAGCCGGATTAATTTCAAAATTTTTTGAGGATAATAAAATACCTCATGAGAGAATTGGCAATAATGTATATGCGAAGAATCTGCACTACGATGTTTCTAAGCCAACTATGTTGTTGAATTCTCATCACGATACGGTAAAACCCAATAAAGGCTACACGCTTGATCCATTCACTCCTGTAATAAAAGATGGAAAATTGTTCGGGCTGGGCAGCAATGATGCCGGTGGGTGTTTGGTTTCCTTAATGACAACTTTCCTGCATTTTTATGATAGAAAGGATATCAGCTATAATATAGTTTTCGCAGCAAGCGCGGAAGAAGAGATCAGCGGAGTAAACGGTATCGAACTGGCGCTTCCATACCTCGGAAATATTGACTTTGGTATTGTGGGGGAACCTACTAAAATGGAAATGGCTGTAGCAGAGAGAGGATTGTTAGTAATTGATTGTACAGCCGAAGGCCGCGCCGGGCACGCTGCACGCAATGAAGGTGAAAACGCTTTGTATAAAGCACTTGAAGATATTGACTGGATACGCAATTACAAGTTTGAGAAAGTGAGTGATTTGCTTGGCGAATCACGCATGACGGTTACAATTATAGAAACAGATAATAAGCAACATAATGTAGTTCCGGCACAATGCAAATTTGTGATTGATGTAAGAGTGAATGAACTATACACATTTGATGAAATATTAGATGCGCTTAAGCAAAACCTGCAAAGCCAGTTTAAGCCGCGTACAACAAGAATGAAGTCAACTTCAATTGCCTTGGATCATCCGCTTGTGAAAGCGGGTATAGCGCTTGGCAGAGGTTACTATGGATCTCCAACTACGTCGGACAAGGCTTTAATGCCTTTCCCAACATTGAAAATGGGACCTGGCGATTCAGCAAGAAGCCACACCGCGGATGAGTATATTTATTTAGATGAGATAAAGAACGGAATTGATTTATATATTAAGTTGGTGGAGGGAGTTGTGGCCCGTAGCCGGTAGCCAGTAGCCAGTAGCCCGGTAGTGTTTGACTGTATAAGATGCTTGCCTTGTTTAAACTATGAAGAATTTTAGAGAATTAAATGTATATAAAGACTCAAAGCGATTAGCAATTGAGATACATAAACTATCATTGTTATTACCAAAATATGAGCAATTCGAAGAAGGAAGTCAAATAAGAAGATCGTCGAAAGCCGTTACTACAGCAATTGTTGAAGGTTATGGCCGAAGAAGGTATAAAGCTGATTTTATTAGGTTTTTAGTATATGCTCAGTCTGAATGTGATGAGACAATAGTTCATTTAGATTTTTTATTCGAAACGAAATCTTTTAAAGACGAAGAAAAATATAAAAGCCTGCATGAGCAGTATAATGTATTAAGCAAGCAGATAAACAAATTCATACAGTGGGTTGAAAGTACCGATTAGTAACCCACTACTGGCTACTGGCTACTGGTAACCGGCAACCGGCTACTATTTTCTTCAGAATTTAAAACATAAAACCATGAAACTTTGGCAAAAAAAGATCGTATCGCTCAAAGAGGTTGAAACTTTTACTGTTGGACGTGATCGTGAGTTTGATGTAATGATGGCGAAGCATGATGTGTTAGGAAATATGGCGCATGCAAAAATGCTTGCTACAGTTGGTTTATTAACAAGTGAAGAGGCAAATGAGCTGGTTGCTGAGTTAAAGAATATTTACAAAACAACAGCAGCAGACAGTGCAACGCCTTTTTCAATCCGGGATAATATTGAGGATGTTCATTCGCAAATAGAATTTTTACTTACTGAAAAACTTGGCGATACCGGTAAAAAAATACATTCCGCACGTAGCAGGAATGACCAGGTTTTGGTTGATGTAAAACTATTTATGAGAGATGAATTGGAACAGGTTGTCAATACAATTGTTCCTTTCTTTGAGTTGCTGATCAGGCAAAGCGAGAAGTATAAGAATGATCTGCTGCCGGGATATACGCACTTGCAGTTGGCAATGCCATCTTCATTTGGATTATGGTTCGGCGCATATGCGGAAGGTTTGGTGGATGATATGAACGTGCTTAGAGCCGCTTATGAAATAGTAAATAAAAATCCTTTGGGTTCAGCGGCTGGTTATGGTTCTTCATTTCCAATAAACAGAACCTTGACGACACAATTGCTCGGATTTGCAGATCTTAATTACAATGTGGTGTATGCCCAAATGGGAAGAGGAAAAGCAGAGCGAATTGTGGCTATGGCACTTGCCAATGTGGCTGATACTTTGGCAAGGTTAAGCATGGACGCGTGCTTATTCCTTAACCAGAATTTTGGTTTTGTAAGTTTCCCTGTGGAGCTAACCACAGGCAGCAGCATTATGCCGCACAAGAAAAATCCTGATGTATTTGAATTGATCCGTTCGCATTGTAATCGTATCAAGGCTTTGCCCAATGAGATTATGATGATGACAACGAACCTGCCATCTGGCTATCACCGTGATTTGCAATTGTTGAAAGAGCATTTGTTTCCTGCTTTTAAAACATTGAAAGATTGTATTGAAATGGCCGGCTTAATGCTAAGTAATATTGAAGTAAAAAAAGATATTTTGGCTGACGAGAAATACAAATATTTATTCAGCGTGGAAGAAGTGAATAAATTGGTACTGCAAGGCATTCCTTTCCGTGATGCATATAAGAAAATAGGTTTGGATATTGATAATAACGCTTACACATATGCGACGGATGTTAACCACACACATGAAGGTAGTATAGGCAACTTATGCAATGAGCAGGTAGAAAGAATGATGAAGGAGCAAATTGTGGGCTTTAAGTTTCAAAATGTGCATACGGCGATAAATGATCTGTTGAAGTGATAGAAACAGCACCGTTGTTTAACCACAAGGGGCACAATAGAGGCTCAAGGTACACAAGGGTTTGCTGAATTGTTACCAACCTTTGCGTGCCTTGTGCTTTCCTGGTGAACCTTGTGGTTAACAATTTCTTCTGCCTACTGCCACATCTACACGCGCCACACATCTTCTGACGATAACGCAAGATAAATGACATCATTTATTTTAATTGTGTTATCGGTGGTTTTTACTAAAATATCAGTTCCTGATATTGCCACTTTCAGTTCATAAATGCTTCCTGAAAAATCTACTTTTTGCACCACTCCTTTAATGGATTCGGTAGTATTATATGGCACTATTTTAAAACTTTCAGGGCGTATCAGCAAGCTGCGGCCATCAGGCGAATACTTTTGAAAAACTTCCGCAGCACTTGCCTGTATTAAATTATAGGCGCCAAAAAGAGCCGCAACATATTCGCTGGCGGGATGGCGGTACACTTCTTGTGGTGTTCCCTGCTGTACTATTTTTCCTTTTCGCAACACAATAATTTCATTGGCCCAGGAAAGTGTATCAAGTGGATCGTGTGAGCAAATGATACAGGAAATTTTTAATCGACTACCAATATAGTTGATTACATTTTTTACGGTGTTCTTATGAATCAGGTCGAGGTTGGAAAACGGTTCGTCAAGCAACAAAAGTGAAGGCGATGAAATCAAAAGGCGTGCCATCGCGATGCGTTGTTTTTCTCCTCCGGATAGTTTGTCCGTTCTCCTTTTTAGTAAATGGTCTATTTCACAAACCTCAAATAATTCGTAGGCTTCTTTTTCCGGCAGTACATTCGCATAAGACAATAATTCTTCTACTCTATAGTTGTTTAGCAATTCATAATGTTGCGATAAATAGGCAATACAGGCATGACCCGGAATCAATTTTTCTGCAGGGCCTTTTACACGTATGTTTTCAAAATAAATTTCGCCTTTGTCGGGTTGCGATAGGCCGCCAATGGCCTTTAGCAAAGTGCTTTTACCGGAACCGGTTTCGCCTGCTATGGCAATGTTCTGAAACCTTTGCTGTGAGAAACTAATGCCGTTCAGAACATCATTTGTTTCTATCTTTTTATAAATATTCGTTACCTGCAAAAAACTCATAGACATGATGTTTGAGAATCGAAAATAAGATTTAGTTGTAAGGTACAGCAAGTAGAAATACTAAAGGATATGAAGTGTCGAATTAAGAACTTGTTTCATGTCTTACAATGGATTCCAAACTTTTTTATAGCTTTATCGTTAAATCAAATTAAAAACCAACATTAACATGTACACAGCATTACTGCATTTACACAATGCTTTAAGATGGATTATTTTAATCTTATTGTTCATTACTATTGTTCAATCACTTACTGCAAAGAGAAATTCAATTTCCGGCCGGGGGCTTAATAAAACAAGTTTGTTTTTGCTTATTTCTGCGCACACAACGCTGTTAATCGGTTTATACCAATGGTTCGTCGGCGCGTGGGGACTTCAAAAAATTTTAGATCTGGGTATGGGAGAAGTAATGAAAAACGGTGTACTTCGCTATTGGGCTGTTGAGCATTTCGCAGGAATGCTTATAGCCATTATCTTAATTACAATAGCACGCTTCAAAGTGAAAAAATCCGCATTTGGCGCAGCCTTTTGGTTATATTTCATTTCGCTGATCATTATACTGGTTATGATTCCGTGGCCAGCAAGAGAAGTAGGCAGACCTCTTTATTAATAAAAGCAACGAATTGGGAAAGTGGCGTTACCAAAAAGTTTTTCTTTAACCTCGTTTTCCCAATTCAATCACCTCGCAATTTTTTATGTTTTTCCCTTCTATCGCAAAACGGATGAGCGTTCTTGTTTGATGCCAACCCTGATTACCAGCAGCGCCGGGGTTCATATGCAGGCATTTCAATTTGTCATCATTCATTACTTTCAGGATGTGCGAATGGCCGCTTATAAATAAACCCGCTTTTGTTGTAATAATTTTTTGTTTCACGCCTGGCGCATAACGCCCGGGATAGCCGCCAATATGTTTCATGAAAACGGTGATATCTTCGCAATTAAACACCAGTTCTTCCGGAAAGTTGTACCTGATTTCAGGCCCGTCAATATTACCATACACAGCTCTGAGTGGTTTGAAATATTTTAATTTTTCAGCAATAGCCAATTCACCAAAATCTCCCGCGTGCCATACTTCATCGCAGGCGTCAAAATATTTAAATACAGCATCATCCAGGTAGTTGTGTGTATCGGAAATGAGTCCAATTTTCATAAGCCAAAAGTAAAAATTCAAAGCGCATATTCGGCTTCAATTTTAAAAAGCCGAAAATGTTTATGCATTTAATTGCTGAATTAAATTTCGCCTCAGCTCTAATTTGATGGTTATTATTATGGAGCCGACGGTATTGCTACTATTAAGCTTCAGTTGTGTCACTCACTTGTACGGTGGTAATGCTATGGAGCAGGGCTGGTGGCAAGTTACAGGTTCCAGGTTACAAGTGGCAGGTTCCAGGTTGCAAGCGCCAAGACCCTGCTCCAATTTCAAATAGCTTGAATACTGTAGCGTTTGCCTGTGTTGAAACACCTGCTACCTGTAACTTGCATCTTGCAACCGGAAACCGGCATCCTGCCGCCCGCCACCGTTGCAACAAAAGCTCGTTTGTGTTGTTATTGCAATATTGTGTGCTGTATAAATCTCAATAGTAACTGAAACACAGGGGTGTTGCTAAAAGCAACAGTATAGTACTGCAAGGCTACAAGCCTTGCAGAGCGTGAAAAATTAGTTGAAAATTGAAAATTGAAAGTTGAAAGTTGAAAGTGCTTTATACACTGATTTCAAGCCAAAATAAAAGCACTTATAACCCATAACTCAAAACTCATCACCCGCCGAATAGCATTACTACCGTACAAGTGAGTGACACAACGATGCTTAATAGTAGTAATGCCGCCGGTTCCCCAAAAAATGTTTGTAAAATTATCTTACCCGAACTATTGTAAAAAAACGTAAAGTATGATAAAAATTAGTGACTTGCATGAAGGCGATTTTGTAATGGCCAATTATGATGGCCAGGTAAATGAAGGTGTTGTTACAGACATTAACCATGAAGACAGAGAAATTTGTGTGAAAACGGATGTGCAGTCATTCTGGTTTACTGAAAATGACCTGCTGCCAATTGTTGTAAATGAAAATCAATTATACCGGTTGGGTTTCGAAAAGGAGTTATACGAAAATGAAGATGCAAAGTATAAGAAGGGGCCATTCAGGGTATTGGTTCATGCAGGCAATTTTGATGATATGGAAATTTGGTATAGAGAAGACCACCGGTTACTAAAGGGGCCACTTTTTGTACATCAGTTGCAGCATCACTATCACCAGATGACGAAGGTGGATTTGGCATAGACCTTGGATTTTCGTTACGCTTGTGTTTGTAATTGTTTTAAAATCAATAAATTATGATTTATATAAAGGTACATAGAATAATCCATTCTTCTATTTATTAATTTTTTCTTTTTTTTATTGCCTTTTTCAAAACATTCGCCAAAAGTTTTATATTTACCGCCGTATTTAAGAATAATATGCATGAAAAGTAATTTTTTCTTCATTTATTTTATTATTAATTTATAAACTCCTATCTTTGCGCTCCCAAAAATAGTATGGCGAAACAAGCACTAATTAAGCAAGACGGAATCATTCTGGAGGCATTGTCAAATGCGATGTTTAAGGTTAAGTTGGAGAATGGACATGAAATTCTGGCGACAATTTCCGGAAAAATGAGAATGCACTATATCCGGATTTTACCCGGAGATAAAGTAGGTGTTGAGATGAGTCCATATGACCTTTCAAGGGGAAGGATCATTTTCAGATATAAATAAGAGTGATCTTTTACAAGAGAAAAACGTTTAAATTAAATTATAATGAAAGTTCGTACATCCATCAAGAAGCGTAGTGCTGATTGTAAGATTGTGAGGAGAAAAGGTAAATTGTTTGTAATTAACAAAAAAAATCCTCGTTTCAAACAAAGGCAGGGTTAGTTTTTGTAATTATCAAATCTGAAAAAATTAAAATCGAAAATTAAAATCGAAAATTAAAATAGAATTATGGCTCGTATTGCCGGTGTTGATTTACCCAAAAACAAGAGAGGCGAAATAGGTTTAACCTACATTTATGGTATTGGCCGTTCAACAGCTCAATACATTCTGACAAAAGCAGGTATTGATTTTGATAAAAAGGTTCATCTATGGGATGACGAAGAGCAAGCTGCAATTCGTAATATTATCAATGAAGAATTTAAGGTAGAAGGTGCTTTGCGTTCTGAAGTACAAATGAGCATTAAGCGTTTGCTTGATATCGCTTGTTATCGTGGCCTGCGTCATCGTAAAGGGTTGCCGGTTCGTGGTCAACGCACCAAAACTAATAGCCGTACTCGTAAAGGTAAACGTAAGACTGTTGCCGGTAAGAAGAAAGCTGCTAAGAAATAATTAAGAGCTGTTGATAGTTGTAATATACTATCAATGGCTTTTTTATATGCACCTGTTGATAAAAGAACCAGTTGCCGGATATTTAGGTGCGATGGAGGAATTGGTTCGGTTCCGATGTGCGGAATATTTAATTTAAATAAGATTACCTTTAAAAAAGTTTATGGCGAAAGCACAGCAAAACAGCGCAAAAGCCGCTGCGAAAAAAAGGATCGTAAAGGTTGACGCTTATGGGGATGCTCACATTGTAGCAAGCTTCAACAATATTATTATCAGTTTAACTAACAAGCAAGGTCAGGTTATTTCCTGGTCATCTGCCGGTAAAATGGGCTTCAGAGGTTCTAAAAAGAATACTCCGTATGCAGCTCAAATGGCCGCTGCAGATGCTGCAAAAGTTGCTTTTGACGCGGGTTTGAAAAGAGTGGATGTATATGTAAAAGGACCCGGTTCCGGACGTGAAGGCGCTATTCGCTCACTTTCAAACTCCGGTATAGAAGTGGTAATGATTAAAGATGTGACACCTCTTCCTCACAACGGGTGCCGTCCTCCAAAGAAAAGAAGAGTTTAATTTTTTCTATAAAATTATGTACGGCGTAGCAGCCGTACATTTTGCTTTTCATATATTTTGTATTAAAATGGGTGTACAATTCATTTTTAAGATTTTTACTGATTGTACATCGAAACTTAAAAAATCTAGTATTAAATTATGGCACGTTACACAGGTCCAAAAACTAAGATCTCAAGAATTTTTGGTGAGCCTATTTTAGGCAATGGTAAATGGTTGAACAAAAACAGCAATCCTCCCGGTCAGCACGGAGCTACACGCAAACGTAAAAGCCTTGGTGAATATGCTTTACAATTGCGTGAAAAACAAAAAGCCAAATACACTTATGGTGTATTGGAGCGCCAGTTCCGTAAAACTTTTGATGAGGCTTCCCGCCGTCGTGGTGTTACCGGTGAAAACCTGATCAAATTGCTGGAAGCCCGTTTAGATAACACAGTTTATCGTTTAGGTTTGTCTGCTTCTCGTCCCGGTGCCCGCCAATTGGTGTCGCACAAGCATATTACAGTAAATGGAGAGGTTGTTAATATACCTTCTTTTCAGTTGAAGCCCGGTGATATTATTGGTTTGAAACCAAAATCAGGCGTTAACTCCAGCATTACAAGCCATTTCCGTGGCAGAAATGCTAAATTTAACTGGCTGGACTGGAATGAAACAGAACAAAAAGGTACTTTCATTGCATACCCTGAAAGAGAAAGCGTTCCTGAAAATATTAAGGAACAATTGATTGTGGAATTGTACTCTAAATAATAATTAACTTAGAGAATGAACAGAGAGCCGAAAGAAATTAACTATCGGCAATGCAGGAAAGTAAATTAAAATAATAAATTAAATCTGAAACAGATATATGGCCATTTTAAATTTCCAGAAACCTGACAAAATTGTTTTGCAAAAGGCAACCGATTTTGAAGCACTATTTGAATTCCGTCCTTTGGAACCTGGTTTTGGCGTAACAATAGGTAACGCGTTGCGTCGTGTTTTGCTTAGTTCTTTGGAAGGATATGCTATCACGGGAATTAGGATTGAAGGGGCTGAACATGAATTTGCAACCATCAAGGGTATTACCGAAGATGCTACAGAAATTATTCTAAACCTGAAACAGGTAAGGTTTAAAAAAATTGTAGATACTGAATCGGTTAATGAGAAAATTACCCTTCATATAAAAGGTAAAACCGAATTTACCGCAGGAATGATCCAGGATGGAACTCAATCTTTCCAAATCATGAACCCTGATTTACTGATCTGTACTATGGATCCTTCCGCAAAGCTGGACATAGAACTTACAATTGGTAAAGGTCGTGGTTATGTACCTGCAGAAGAAAACAAACTGAAAGATGCTCCTGTAGGACATATTCCTATTGATTCGGTGTACACTCCAATCAAAAATGTAAAATACAGTATCGAAAATACCCGTGTGGAACAACGTACCGACTACGAAAAGTTGATTATGGAAGTTAGCACGGATGGTACTATTCACCCGGAAGAAGCGGTTAAGCAGGCATCTCGTATTCTTATTCAACACCTGATGATCATAACTGATGAAAACATCACTTTTGATAATAAGGAAGAGAAGAAAGAAGACCTGGTAGATGAGCAAACTTTACAACTGCGTAAAGTATTGAAAACGCCTTTGGAAGACCTCGACCTTTCAGTTCGTGCATTCAACTGCTTGAAAGCTGCTAAAATTAACAGCTTGAGCGAGTTGGTGGGTTACGAGCAGGAAGACCTGATGAAATTCCGCAATTTCGGTCAAAAATCATTGAGCGAAATTGAACAAGTGTTAAACGAAAGAGGTTTACACTTTGGAATGGACCTGGCAAAACTGGGTGTAGATAAAGATGATATCTAAACAAACTGATATAAGGCTTATGCTGGTGAAAAATTCCACGTAAGCCTTATTTTATATTTATAATGTAGGTTGTAATTCCTGACACGGTACAACCGAATTAAAACTTAAAAAGTTATGCGTCACGGAGACAAGATCAAAAATTTAGGCCGCACTCAGGCTCACCGCAAGTCATTATTAAGTAGCCTGGCTTGCGAATTAATAGCTCATAAACGTATTGTAACAACTTTGGCTAAAGCGAAAGCATTGCGTGTGTATGTTGAGCCGCTAATTACAAAATCAAAAGAAAACAGTACTCACCAGCGTCGTGTAGTATTCAGTTATTTACAGGATAAAGAAGCTATTAAGGAATTGTTTGGTGCAATTGCTGAAAAAGTAGCAGGCCGCCCCGGAGGTTATACCCGCATCATTAAATTGGGAACCCGCGTGGGTGATGCTTCTGAAACCGCTTTGATAGAGTTGGTTGACTTTAATGAAGTGTACAGCAAATCTTCCGATACTAAAGCTGAACCAGCTAAAAGAACACGTCGTTCCGGCGGTAGCAAGAAAAAAGCTGAAAGCACCGACACTCCTGCAACTGAAACTTCCAGCGAAGAAACAAAAGCAGCCGAGTAAAATGATAATTAATTCATTTTTATATAGAAAAAGCTCCGATTTTTTTATCGGGGCTTTTTTTTGATATTCCTATAAGAAGTAAAAAAATAAAAGCAAAAAATTGAAAAAATGTGGGTATTTTTTTTGGATGCCGGCATTAAGATGAATAGAATTACAAATGTTGAAGAGTGCGACGCAACGAAAGCTCAATCAGGGCTATACAGTTGGTTACATAATCATCAACACGAAATTGTGCATGCTTCGTTTGTAGCGGCAAGACTGCATCACAGACAAATTTTTGACTTTTGATTTTAATAACAACTATTTTTGCAGCGAATTAAAAATCTCCATGTCTAACACAACACAACAACAAGCAATCCTGGTGCTGGCAGACGGCACTGTTCATTATGGTAAGGCTTTTGGCGTAATTGGAACAACTACCGGCGAACTTTGCTTCAATACCGGGATGACCGGTTACCAGGAAGTTTTTACAGACCCCAGTTATTATGGCCAAATCCTGATCATGAATAGTGTTCATATTGGCAATTATGGTGTGAAAGAGGGCGATGTGGAAAGCGGATCCGTAAAAATTCGTGGATTGGTTGGCCGTAACCTTGAAGAGCTGTATTCCCGTCGCATGGCACAAGGCTCTTTAAATGATTACTTAAAGGCCAATAACCTGGTGGCAATTGAAGATGTGGATACCCGTGCGCTGGTGGAACATGTGCGCACAAAAGGCGCGATGAACTGTATTATATCTTCCGAAATACTGGATGTAGAGCAACTAAAAGCAGAACTGGCAAAAACGCCTTCAATGGGCGGACTTGAGCTGGCTTCGCATGTAAGTACTAAAGAAACCTATGAGCTTGGCGATCCCAACGCTTCTGTAAGGGTTGCGGTGATTGATTTTGGCGTAAAACAAAATATACTTAACTGCCTTGTGGAACGAGGCGCTTACATAAAAGTTCATCCTGCAAAAACAACGGCGGCGGAACTGAAAGCGTTCAACCCCGATGGTTATTTTATTTCCAACGGGCCTGGCGATCCTGCCGCAATGCCTTATGCAGTGGAAACTGTAAAGAGTATACTGGAAGAAAATAAGCCCGTTTTTGGTATATGCCTTGGACACCAGTTGCTGGCTTTGGCAAACGGAATTCCTACTTTTAAAATGCACCATGGTCACAGGGGGCTGAATCATCCTGTTAAAAATCTTGTTACCGGGTTGTGTGAGGTAACAACGCAAAATCACGGGTTTGGAGTGGATCCGGAAGCGGTTAAGAATGCTGATCATATTGAGGTGACGCATGTAAACCTGAACGACAAATCTATTGAAGGTATAAAAATAAAAGGGAAGCCGGCTTTTTCTGTGCAGTATCACCCGGAAGCCACGCCGGGCCCGCACGACAGCCGCTACTTGTTTGACGATTTTATAAATCTCATTAAAGAGTCGAAATAATTTTTAAAATAAAAGTTTACAATAAAAAGAGACAGCAATTAATGGCTGTCTCTTTTATTTTTTGTAACCGGCATTTGATCCCTGGTTCAGCTTTGGTTGCGACGCTCCGTTCAGCGGTAGAATATCTGTGGATCAATAAAAAAACTTCCTGCAAAAAATACTAACTTTCATTTTTCAACTATCAATTTTCTCTTAATGAAAATAGCCATTATCAACGGGCCTAATCTTAATTTACTCGGAACGCGTGAACCGGGCATTTACGGCAGCGAAACATTTGAAGCTTTTTATTCAGCTTTGCAACAAAAATATACTTCCATTACATTTTCCTATTTTCAAAGCAATGTAGAAGGCGAGCTGATCAATGAGTTGCAAAGAGTGGGTTTTGATTATGATGGTATAATAATGAATCCCGGTGGTTATACCCACACATCGGTGGCTATTGGCGATGCGATAGCCGCAATAAAAACGCCGGTCATAGAAGTGCATATCAGTAATATACATGCAAGAGAAGACTTCAGAAAAGTATCGCATGTTTCCGCAAAGGCAAAAGGTACCATAGCCGGTTTGGGAATGAAAGGCTATGAACTTGCCGTGATTTGGTTGGAGGCGTGGAGTTGAAAGTTGAATGTTGGAGGTTGTTGGTAACCAATTAAGATAAACCATAATTACAAGCTGTTCAAATCTATTATGACCGCTATACCTGTAGCCCAACAACCACTATCTTTGTCACCAAAACCAATCATACTATGCAGGCAATAAAAACAGCGATTTGTTCTTATGGAATGTCGGGCCGTTTATTTCATGCGCCCTTCCTTTATACATTACCGCAATTTGAACTGTATGCTGTGTGGGAGCGCAGTCAAAAGCGTGCCGCCGAAAGGTTTCCTTCCATTATTTCTTATTCGGATTATGATGAAATGCTTGCCGATAAAGCGATTGAACTGGTTGTAGTAAATACTCCCAATGCAACGCATTTTGAGTATACAAAAAATGCATTGCTCGCAGGTAAGCATGTGATTGTGGAAAAACCATTTACAGTGCATTCGGTCCAGGCACTGGAATTGCAGCGTATTGCGGAAGAAAATAACCTGAAACTATCGGTGTACCATAACCGCCGTTTCGATAGCGATTACAGGACTTTGAAAAAAGTAATTGATGCCGGTTGTTTGGGTAAAATTGTAGAAGCCGAATTTCACTTTGACCGTTATAAGAAAACGTTAAGCGACAAAACCCATAAGGAAATTCCGGGTGACGGAACCGGTGTGTTATTCGATCTCGGGTCTCATTTAATAGACCAGGCGTTAACGTTTTTTGGTTTGCCTGAGGCTGTATTTGCTGATATAAGAATTGTGAGAGAAATATCAAAAGTGGATGATTATTTTGAAGTGTTGTTATATTATCCTGATTTGCGAGTGCGGTTGAAAAGCAGTTATCTTGTAAAGGAGCCTTTGCCTGCTTATATTTTGCATGGCACAATGGGCTCATTCATTAAATCGAAGGCAGATGTGCAGGAGGCAAAACTTGATGCGGGGATATTACCCAATTCGGAAGGGTGGGGTATAGAGCCGGCATCGGAAAAAGGTTTGCTGCATGTAGAAAGAGATGGGCAGGAATACCGGGAATATATTGAAACACTCAAAGGTGATTATAATGATTATTTTAAACTGGTATACGAAGCGATCCGCTTCAACAAAGCTGTGCCGGTAAGCGCCGGCGAGGGAATGAATGTTATTCGCGTAATAGAAGCCGCTTTTGAAAGTAATGCTACAAGAAAAGTAGTGGCTTTGTAGAGGTGGGAGTGAGGATTTCAGAATTTGAAAGATGCTAATTTTCCGCTGGTGTTACTATTGCGCATGTCCTTATATGTTAGCTTTACCAACTACATTTTATTTTTTGTTACCGGCAATGGTAACTCCGGTTAGGCATTGTTGCGTCGCATTACGTTCATCGGTAGTAATGCTATTGAGCGTTAGGGTTAAGAGTGGAAATAGGAATCTAATACTCAATAAATTTATGAAATAATTTATTTTGAAAAAAATTGCTGAAAGTAGTCTAAAAATCAAGTTTAATAAACAAAGTGTGTTACTGTTATGAATAGGTGAAACCGCAGGAAATTGAGAATTCCAGGAGCAGAGGTGCAAGATTAATTCTAGAAAGGCTATACAAAGCATAGTGGTTTTTACATTAATTTCGCTTCAAAATTTTTTCAGCAGAAAGATCTTATTTTTTGTGTGGATAGCCGGCTTATTGCCGAATAGCATTACTACTGTACAAGTGAGTGACACAACGATGCTTAATAGTAGCACTATAGCCGGTAGCATAATAAAAAATTGATGGAGAAGACAGATGTGAGAAATCAGCGTCTTTCTGATGTCTGACCTCTTTCAACCAACAACCAGCATGACAGGAATTGAAAATGTAACCTTACAACAGGTGATCGTACATAAAGTGGGTAATCCGAGCCGTAATGAGGAATTGAAATTTTCCGCGAATGCGCTTACGCTTAATGATGAGGTGGTAAAGGGTATGCTTACCAAATATTTTTTATCGCCTTTTAATGAAAACGAACACTATCACTTTACTCACTTAAGTGATTTGAGTATGAATGAAGTGTTTAGTTATGTAACACAGATTTTTGAAGAACCTAAAAAATTTCATGAAGCTTCTGTAAAACTTGCAGGTTTTTTATACAGTAAATCTACCCACGTGAAAGTGAAGGAAGGCGAATTGTACGTGGCCGTGTTTGATAATGTGATGCTTGGTAATGAAACGCATAAAGCTGTTGGTTTATTTAAGTCGGAAACAAAAGAGACTTTTTTAAAAGTGTTTCCTCATGGCCAAAGCTGGGAAGTGATACAGGAAGAAGGAATTGATATTAATAAACTGGATAAGGGCTGCCTTGTTTTTAATACTAACCAAAACGATGGTTATACCGTATGTGTGGTGGACAAAACCAATAAGCAAAACGATACCCGTTATTGGATCACCGATTTTTTGCAGGTAGAACCTGTGGCCGACAGTTACCATCACACAGATCAATACCTGGGCATGTGCAAACTGTTTATCGATAATGAATATGCGGAAAAATTTGATGTGGCAAAAAGTGACCGGGTTGATTTGATGAACCGCTCGATGGAGTATTTTAAAACTAAGGATCAATTCAATTTGCAGGAGTTTGCTGAGGAAGTGATCCATCATCCGGAAGTGGTGGATACTTTTATGAACTTTAAACAACAATATCAAAAATCCAGAAATTTTGAAATAGGAGATGAGTTTGATATTCATTTATCGGCTGTAAAAAAGCAGGATAAATATTTCAAGAGTGTGATTAAGCTTGATAAGAATTTTCACCTTTACATACATGGCCGTAAAGACCTTATTGAAAAGGGCTATGACGAACTGACAGGCAAAAAATATTATAAGCTGTACTATGAGGAAGAGAGTTGATAGTGTTGCAAACATGAGAAAGCTGGTGGATAACATTTATATGTAGCTGAAGGACCTTTAATTTTATAGCCTCCAATATTATAAACCAGGTTCCTAAAGAATTTCAAATCTCAAATTTGATCAATCTTTGAAACCGTATAAAAACATTGAAGCCCCTAGAAAGGGGCTTCGCATTTTTAAACAACACCATTGAACCTTAAAACTTACCTATTTTTAACCAGCACTTGGCTGGGTAATAATCCATGTACTTTTTTGAATGCTGACGCGAAATGACTAATATTCTGATATCCTACTTTTTGGCCAACCTGCTTTACTGTATGGGTTCCCGAAAGTAATATATCTTTGGCAACATTCATGCGGTATTTTTGATAATATTCATATACCGGCAATCCGAAAATCGATTTAAAAGAACGTTTTAATTTTGTGGCGCTCATCGCTGCCATTTTTGCTAAATCTTCAATTGTTGGGGTTTCGTCAAATGAACCATTTACTAATTTGCTTTCAACTACTGTAAGTCTTTCCACTTCTTCTTCTGTAAGGTTTTTTGTCCTTTCCCAACTATTATAACCTAAGTACAACTTTGTAAAGAATTTCTCAATAAGCAGCAATATGCGATTAATAATGAAAAACTCTTTTAGCGGTGTTTTAATTACAGGATGTAAAAGACTTTCTACTATAATTCTGTAATCAATACTCATAAGTTGCAAAAAATGCTCCTGAGGTTGTATGCTGTTCAAATGTTTTAGCATAATTGCACTTTCACTTTCATTTGCACACTGCGACAACCAATGCAATGACATAATTACACTCACGGTTTTTATTCTTCCCGGTGGCAAACAATAAACAACATTACTCAAAGAACTTCTAAAATAAACGCCTGTTTTCAGCATTATTGCTTCCGGCGATTTACTCTCAAAATTACAGCTATCAGGCTGTATTTCATGAAAAGTTAATATATATAACTCATCATTATTTGTTGAAGCAACTTCCACTTCATATTCGTTACGCAAATAACCTTCTGTCATTAAAATGCTCAACCCGCTACCCAAATCTACTCCTTTCACAAATCCACTACCAAATGATTGTGGAATTTCCAATTCGTTGTTTTGCACTTTTGTATGAATTTCATTCGCTACATTTTGTACAAAACTGGAATAATTGTGATATTGAATAGCAAATCGACTCACGTTACAAAGAATTAAAAATTTCCAACATTTATTTTTATAATATGTATCAACATATTTTAAATATATTTCTCACGGATTTCACATTTTAAAAACGGGTCAGAAACCAAACTCTCTGTTTATGATGCAAAGATAGTTATACATTACACTTAAGCTGTAACCAATGTAGTCGCAACTCTATCCGGAAAAGACTTTTAATCCAATTTTCTTAACAGTGACATTTAATTGTATATACAATCTGCTGAATATAAAGGAAACCGCGATTAATATTTGTCATTATTATTATACAATTATTATGCAATTAATTACAAATATTTCAATGGATTGCGTTTCGCCGCGAACATATAATGCTTAATATTTATCCAAAATGCATAAATAAGATAAAATATTATTGGCGAACCCATGGTAAGTAGTGAGGCATAGATGAAAAATCGACGTATGGATGCAGGCGCAATTCCCATCTTTTCGCCAAGGTAGGAACATACTCCGAAAACATGCCATTCGATGAAATGTTTAAATGATTTCATGGGGTCTAAATTACGCAAAAACCAAGTCAAAAACATAAGAATCTAGTCGAAGTATGAAAGTTTTTGGTTGTAAACCCAATATTTTTTTTGCATAAAGTTCAATCATTCCGATTATGCAGAACGAAGTTTTTAAGAAATGAGGTGGTTTGCCATACTTTTCATGATTATGCCATCAATTTAAGGTAAAGAATAATTATGAACCGGGCGGCAGAATAAGCATTGGGCTTTGGTTGCGTCGCACTCTTGTACGTTTGGTTCGCTATTCGGCGGGTGGGCGAGGCAATAGAGATGTCATAGGTCGGTGCATAGTTGAAAGTTGAAAATTGAAAGTTGACAGTATGCTGAAAACGGTTATAAATGAAAGGTGAAAAATTATTACATTCTCAAATATCCGCTTTGTGCGCCGGGCTCCCTTCTCCTTACGAGAAGGGCAGGGGATGAGGTTGGATAAATTGAGAATTGAGAGTGCTTTATACACTGATTGCAAGCCAAAACAAAAGCACTCATAACACATAACTCAAAACTCATCACTCGCTGAATAGCATTCCTACCGTACAAGTGAGTGACACAACGATGCTTAATAGTAGCAATACCGCTGGTCCCCCAAAAAATATTTCACAATATTTTCATGCCTGAAGTATAAAAATGCTTAATACTGATTAACTTAAATTGGTATTGGATTTGCTCATTTTAAGCGATTAGTTATTTTTACAAATTAATTATTGTTACTGAAAAAAGCCATCAAAATAACCGGGTATTTTTTTCTTTCTCTGCTGGTATTTTTATTACTGGCATGGCTGCTTATTCAAACTTCTTTTGTTCAAAACTGGCTTATAAGCAGGGTTACTTCAAGACTTTCTAAAGAATTGAATACTACCGTAGAAATCAAGCATGTTGATTTTTCCTTATTTGACAAAATGTTGCTGGAAGGGACTTTGGTGAAGGACAGGAACAAAGACACCCTGTTGTATGCCGGATTAGTAAAGGTAAATGTGAACAATTGGTTTTTTCTGAAAGAAAAAATAGATCTCAGTTATATTGGGTTGGAAAATGCTACTACTTTTTTGCACCGTACTGATTCTGTATGGAATTACCAGTTCCTGGTGGATTTTTTTGGTTCAGCGCCTGATACCACTAAAGCTAAAAGTTCTATTATTCTTTCTTTGGATAAAGTTGTTTTCAAAAATCTTCATGTACTGAAAAAAGATGCGTGGCGCGGCGAAGATATGGGATTGGACATTGAATCGTTTGAATTAAGTGCAAGGGATTTTGATTTGAAAAAGAAGAAAATCGCGATTGATAATATTGAATTGATCCAGCCTGTATTTTCTATTTATAATTATGATGGAAAGCGGCCGCCGCGGGTGCGCAAGCCTGCTGAACCTGTAGAGCCCGAACTTGCACCCCGAAGCGATTCTCTACAATGGAATAATGCCGGCTGGGATATGACTGTGGAAAAAATGGTGTTGAAAAACGGTGTTTTCAGAGATGATGTGAATACTTCGAGAGCGCCTTATCCGCACTTTGACGGGTTGCATATTCTTTTTGGGCAAATCAATAGTACGTTTAAAAAATTGCGGTTTTATAAGGACACGCTTTCCGCTCAACTTACTCTCAGCACTAGAGAGCGTTGTGGTTTTGAAGTAACATCGATGCATGCTGATGTGAAAGTTCATCCTAAAGCCATGGAGTTTCATAACCTTGACATACGCACTCCCAATAGCCGTTTGCGGAATTTTTATGCTATGCGTTATGATGATTTTGATGACATGGGTTATTATATTTCAAAGGTGGTAATGGATGGCCGGTTTAAAGATTCAGAGGTAAGCAGTGATGATATCGCATACTTTGCGCCGGAACTGGCCAATTGGAAAAAGCATGTCACTTTTAGCGGTAATGTAAAGGGTACAGTGGAAAACCTGGGTGGAAAAGGTTTGGAGATCAAAGCCGGGGAATCGTCGTACCTGAATTGCGATTTTAAAATGACCGGTTTGCCGGATATAGAGCAGACTTACATAAATTTTAAAGCCAATGATCTTCACACCAATTATGCGGATGCGGTAGTGATTGTGCCCGAAATAAAAAATATTGAACAGCCTAAACTTAGTAGTATTCAGTCTTTACGGTTCAAGGGAAGCTATACCGGCTTTATCAGGGATTTTGTAACATTTGGCACTATAGAAACAAACCTGGGAACCATAGTGGCGGATCTTCACATGAAGTTGCCGGAAAACAGGTCGGCATCTTATAATGGGAAAATAGCTGCAAGCAATTTTGATATTGGCCCGTTATTGGATAATGAGCAATTTGGAAAAATCAGTTTTGACGCTTCTGGTAAGGGGAGCGCTTTTACACTGAACCAATTAGAAGCCGCTCTAACCGGAAATATTAATTCGTTTGAGTTTAATGATTATGCTTATAAAAACATTTCCATAAACGGAAAAGTGGCTAAGAAGGTGTTTAATGGTTTGGTGCAGGTAAAAGACGATAACCTGGAAGGCAATTTGGATGGAATAATTGATTTTTCGGATGTTCAGCCCCGTTTCAATTTCACATCTACAATTGAAAATACAAATTTGCAAAGATTAAATTTCACGAAAAAGGATATAGACTTTAATGGTCACTTTCGTTTCGATTTCCAGGGAGATAATATTGATAATTTCCTTGGTTCCGCCCGTTTGTATGATGCCGCTATTTTTAAGGAAGGGAAGCGCATTTCCTTTGATTCATTAACTCTTTACTCAGCAATGGCCGACAGTAATAAAACACTGGTGCTGCGGAGTAACGAACTGGATGCTGCCATTGCAGGGCAATTCAATATGATAAATTTGCCCGATGCGTTTCGCACTTTCTTAAATAGGTATTACCCAAGTTATATAAAGCCTTCCGGCAAAAAACTGCATCAGGAAAAATTCAGCTTTGTGCTTACTACAAAAAATATTGAAGATTATGTTGCCTTGTTTACAGATAAGGTAAGCGGCTTCAATAATACTACGGTTTCAGGGCGGGTAAATAGTATAGATAATGTGTTTGAAGCCTCATCCGAAATTCCACAATTTGCTTATAGCAATGTATCTTTCAGTAATGTGAAGTTGCAGGCAAAGGGCGACCTCGACAGCCTGTTTCTTACCACCAACATTGAAGATGCTTACGTAAACGACAGCTTGCATTTTCCGGGGAGCTCCATAAATATTACATCTTCTAATGATCTTTCTTCCGTTAAGATTTTTACAACAGCCAGCCAAACATTCAATAATGTATTCGTTGATGCTGATGTGCAGACTTTGCGCGACGGAGTGCAGATTCGTTTTAAATCATCGACATTTGATATTAATGGAAAAAAATGGGTAATTGATAATAACGGCGAGCTGGTATTGCGCAGAGATCTTGTAACTACTGATGGTTTTAGAATTTATTGTGGTGATCAGGAAATATATATGAGAGGGTCGCAAGGGGAAGACAGTAGCTCTAATACATTGAATATCGAGCTAACAAAAATTAACATAGGGGACTTCGCTCCGTTTTTTGTGAAAGATATAAGGCTTGATGGTTTGCTAAATGCATATGTGAACATTGAAGACCCATTAGGCAATGTAAAATTTGATGTGAATGGAAGGGCCGATCGTTTTTGGCTGGATAACGATTCCATAGGAACACTTACATTAACTGCCGGATATGATGATCGTTTTAAGCGGGCGCCATTCAGCGTAATTTCCAAAAATGCAAAGTTCAATTTTGACTTACAGGGCATGTACAGTGTGATTGACAGTACTACAGAAAATTTACATATTGTTACTGATCTAAAAGGTGCGGATATTCATCCGCTTGAAAAGTATCTTTCGGGTATAGCTTCTAATGTTTCCGGAAATGCAACAGGTCAAATAACAATAACCGGTCCACCAAAGAAATTGAAGTATTTGGGAAAAGTACAGCTTCTGAATGGCGGAATGATGATTGATTATACAAAGTGTTATTATAAAATTCCGAAAGCCAATGTTGAGTTTAAAGACGGTCTTATAGACTTTGGAACATTCGCAGTAAAAGATACACTGAATAATACAGGTGAAATAGTAGACAGCAAATTATATCACCAGGGATTTGATAATCTTGCCTTTGATTTTAAGCTTCGTTCAAATCATTTACTACTGCTTAATACCAAAGCGCAGGATAATAGCCAGTTTTACGGAACAGTGATTGGTAAAGTGAATATGTCGCTTACCGGGCCTATGGATGAAATGGAAATGACAATAAAAGGAGAGCCAACCGATTCATCGAAGCTTTATTTACCAATGAGTGCATCGCATGAAAGCGAAACAACCGATTTTATTGTGTACAAGCAATATGGTAAAGAAATGTCGAGCCGCCCCGACGAAAGAATAAGCAGCAACCTTAATATTTCGATGGATATTACCGCAAACAATTATGCGAAAATGTACATTATAATGGATGAGCTTACAGGCGATATAATTGAAGCGCAGGGTAGTGGCAATATAAAAATGAAAGTAGGTACAAATGAGGATCTTACCATGAATGGGCGGTACGATATTTCGACGGGATTTTACAATTTCAGTTTTCAGGGGCTTAAACGTTTTTTCACGCTTAGCCCGAATGCATCAAATTATATTATGTGGAATGGAGATCCCGAACAAGCGATGCTGAAAATAAGCGCTGTGTACAGAGCGGAAAACGTAAAGTTTAATGATCTCATCACCGGGCTTGGATTTGACGCGAAGGAAATAAATCGTTATCGTGGCGATGTGCTGGTTATCGCTAATATTACCGACCGGCTGACCGCTCCTAAAATTACATTCGATATTGAACTGCCGCAAGACGCCGGCTCTGCAGGAAACGATCCGGAATTGCTTGCCGCTATTCAACTCATAAAGCGTGATGAAAACGAACTGAATAAACAGGTGTCGTTCCTCATTTTATTCAGCTCGTTTGCACCGGTAACAAAAGGCGCAACAGTAGGCCAGGGAAACCTTGCGAACACCGCGTTTGAAGGTTTGGTGGTGAGTAGTATATCCACATTTTTATCGGCTATGCTCACCAAAGAGTTTTCAAGTATTCTGCAAAATGTTTTCAACGATCGCAGCTTGAAAATAAACATCAACGCAAGCTTATACAATGCTGCAAACAGTATAAGTAACACAAGCGATCCGGCTGCCACAAATAGCTATTTTGCTATTCCCGACAGAACCAATTTTACTTTTAGTGTAAATAAAAGTTATTTAAATGAACGTCTGACTTTTATTGTAGGCAGTGCCTTTGATTTTGGATTAACCAATCAGCAAAGCCAGGCTGCATTCCAGTTTTTGCCCGATGTGAGTGTAGAATATAAGTTAACTCCTGATGGAAAATTCCGGCTCACATTCTTTTACCGCGACAATTACAGCTACATAGCAGGCAAGGCTAAAAACCGCTCCGGTGTTAGTTTTTCATACCGCAAAGAGTTCAATAAATACAAGGAAATATTCAAAAGCACTAAAAAACAATAATAACATGGAATGTTTAGAGTGCTAAATTTTTTTGGTGCCGGCGGTAGTATTTCATGGCATCATCGTTGTGTCACTCACTTGTACGGTAGTAATGCTATTCAGCAGGTAATGAGTTTTGAGTTATGGGTTATGAGTGAGAGATGTTAACCACAAGGTTCGCCAGGAAAGCACAAGGCACACAAGTGTTGGTAACAATTCAGCAAACCCTTGTGTACCTTGAGCCTCTATTGTGTCCCTTGTGGTTAAACAACGGTGCTGTTCGACATGTTAACGCCAGGGCGGGATAAACAACTAAAAGAAATGTCTACTTTTTTCAGGACGTGACAAGATTTCTCGCACGGTAGTAATGCTATGAAGCGGCCTCATTTCCGGCCCTTCTCAAAAGTAAGAGGGAGTCCGGCGCACAAAGCGGATATTCGTAGTCTTTATATTTTTTTAAGCAGCATTCTCAATTCTCCACTCTCAATTCTACATTTATTTAAGCACATTCAACTTTCAGCTAAAATAGTTCTACTTTTATCGTATAACAAAGCAATTGAAAAATTATCCCCTCCATACATCTTTATCGTTTATAGCGCAAGAAGCTGATAATAACGAAAAGGAAAATGACGCGTTTGCCGCTTTTCTGAGAAATATAAGACAGGATCAGTTAATTGATGAAATGGTTAGGCAATTAAATGATGAGATTAGTCCGTTAATTGATTGTACGGCTTGTGGAAATTGCTGCAAAAGCCTTATGATAAGGGTTTCAATTGATGAAGTGAAATATCTTGCTGATGTTTTACAACAACCGGTTGAAGAGGTTGAAAAAAAGTATTTCGACCAGGGTATAACAGATCAATATGTAATAAACATGCTCCCCTGTCATTTCCTTTCAGATAATAAATGCACGATTTATGAAAATCGTTTTCACACTTGCAGAGAATTTCCGCATTTGCATCGGGATAAATTCACCGGCAGGTTATTCAATATGTTTATGTATTATGGCGTTTGCCCAATAATATTCAATGTAATCGAACAGCTAAAAATCAGGATGTCATTTTCAGTTGAATAAAAAAATTACAAAATCAACATTCGTTTTTCTGTAACCAAAGCAAGAAAAGCTGCGTCATAAACAATAAATTTTTTACCTTACAAAAAACAAAATCAATGAAACATTCAGCGGCTTTAATAGCCTTTTTCATGCTCATGGTTTTTATCTCCTGCAATTTTGTTGGGGGACAAAGAATTTCCGGAAACGGTAATGTAACCACTGTTGAAAGAGCGTTGAACCAATTTACACATGTAGAACAAAAAGGTTCTTTTGATGTGTATGTATCCACAGGTAATTCATACACTGTAAAAATTGAAGCGGAAGATAACCTGCAACCTTATATAGAAACAAATGTAAGCAACGGCAGACTAGAAATAAAAACTAAGGATGGTTTCTGGATTCGTCCTAAAAAACAATTGAAAGTATATATTACCGCGCCCACTTATAATTCCATCCAGTCTTTTGGAAGCGGTAATATTGTAAGTGAAAATACATTGTACGATTCTTCAAAAATAACGCTGAAGGTAAGTGGTAGCGCGGATATTAAAGCTACCGTAAATGCTCCTGAAGTTGAATCTCAAATTTCAGGCAGTGGTAATGTAAATTTGAATGGTGAAACAAGATCGTTTTCCGGAAGGGTAAGTGGTAGCGGAGATATTATTGCTTTTGATCTGAAAGCGGAAGATGTAGAAGTAAATATCGCAGGCAGTGGCAACGCGAAGGTTTTCGCCAGTGTGAAACTTGATGCTACTGTAAATGGAAGCGGCGATGTAATTTATAAAGGAAACGCGCCTAGTGTTAAAAGCAGTATACATGGCAGCGGAAGTATTAAGAAAACAGAGAATTAGTGAATAGTGGGCAGGGGGCGGACACTCACCACTCACCACTCAAAACTAATCACTAGCTCCATAGCAT
The DNA here is from genome assembly GCA_031553495.1 of Flavihumibacter sp. Classification (GTDB taxonomy): domain Bacteria; phylum Bacteroidota; class Bacteroidia; order Chitinophagales; family Chitinophagaceae; genus Pinibacter. The sequence goes on along the minus strand of JAVBLN010000004.1, from coordinate 54,972 downwards.
TACTACCGTACAAGTGAGTGACACAACCGGAGCTTAATCAGGGCTCAACTGCCGGTTCCATAAATAAAAATTTCGAACTGCAGGTTGCCGGAAAAATGTAAATGAAATATAAAAAGACCTGAAAATCAGTTGCTATAACTATGCAAATGATACATTTTCAAATAGTTTCCACATTTCCGGTGATTCCATATTTTCTCACATTGCAAATTTGTACCTTCGCGTCACGATGACGGAAAAAATTTTAATTCTTGATTTTGGCTCCCAATATACCCAGTTAATAGCCAGGGCCGTGCGTGAGGCTAATGTTTATTGCGAAATAGTTCCTTATCACAAAAAGTTTGATGTTGATACCTCGTTGAAAGGTGTGATTCTTTCAGGGTCTCCTTTTTCTGTAAATGAAGAAAAAGCGCCGGTGGTGGATGTAGAAGCTTTTATAAAAAAAATACCTGTTTTAGGAGTGTGTTATGGGGCGCAGCTAACGGCGAAAATATTTGGCGGACGCGTGGAAAAAAGTAATAAGCGCGAATACGGCCGTGCAATGATGCAGAAGCATATTAATGATACATTGCTGCATGATGTGAGTGATATGAGCCAGGTGTGGATGAGCCATAGTGATTCTATAAAACAATTGCCTGACGGATTTGAAGTATTGGCCACTACGGCCAGTATTCCGGTTGCCGCTTTTCGTAAGGTGAGCAATAATAACGAAGCACAACCATTATATGGTTTGCAATTTCATCCGGAAGTATATCACTCTGCCGAAGGAAAAAAAATACTGCAAAACTTTCTTGTGAATGTTTGCGGTTGTAAACAGGACTGGACTCCTGCTCATTTTGTTACAGATACCGTTGAGCAATTAAAAAAACAGATCGGCGATAGAAAAGTGATAATGGCACTTAGCGGCGGCGTTGATTCTACTGTGGCTGCTACGCTTATTCACAGAGCTATTGGCGACCGCCTGTATGGAATATTTGTGGATAATGGAGTGCTGCGCAAAAATGAATTTGAAAAAGTACTGGATACATATAAAGGAATTGGGCTGAATGTGGCAGGTGTGGATGCGAAACAAAGATTTTATAAAGAACTGGAAGGGAAAACCGATCCGGAAGCAAAAAGAAAAGCGATAGGTAAACAGTTTATTGACGTATTTCAGGAAGAAGCAAAAAAGCTGGAAGGTATAGAAATGCTGGGACAGGGAACTATTTACCCGGATGTTATTGAAAGTGTTTCTGTTCACGGGCCTTCAGTTACTATTAAATCGCATCACAATGTTGGCGGCTTGCCGGAAAAAATGCATTTGCAACTGGTGGAACCGTTACGCTTTTTATTTAAGGATGAAGTAAGAAGGGTAGGGCGGGAACTGGAAATTCCTGATGAATTGTTACAACGCCATCCATTTCCGGGTCCGGGGCTGGCGATACGGATATTGGGAGAAATAACTGAAGATAAAGTGCAACTTTTGCAAAACGCCGATCATCTGTATGTCAACGCTTTGAAAGAGTACAATTTGTACAACACCATTTGGCAGGCCGGCGCGATTTTGCTGCCGGTTAAAAGCGTGGGTGTAATGGGTGATGAACGTACTTATGAGTATACGCTGGCGTTAAGAGCTGTTACCTCTGTGGATGGAATGACAGCAGATTGGGCTCATTTACCTTACGATTTCCTGGCACATGTTTCTAATGAAATTATAAATAATGTGAAGGGTATCAACCGTGTGGTGTATGATATAAGCAGCAAGCCGCCTGCAACTATTGAGTGGGAGTAGTTGCAATATTTTAACGTGCCGGATGAAATACAGGTACATTTTTTGGGGGAGATAATTACAGCCATTGTGCCAAATGACTAATAACCTTGAAAATTAATATTAACATATTTTAGTTATTTGTGTGAGTTGTTGATGAGAGATTGTATTAAAACATTTGATCTTATACTTAACAACTCATTTTTTATCTAATTATTTCCAATGAAGAAAATCTTTTTTATCTCTCTTTTGCTGGTTGTGTTTGTAAAAAGTAGTTTTTGTTTTACGAACGCCGATACCACGAAAAGAAATACAATCGCATTGTTTGTGCCTCTTTACTTAGATTCGGCATTCGATGCATCTTATAATTATAGATACAATAAACAATTTCCAAAATTTTTAAACCCGGGTCTCGAATTTTATGAAGGCGCTCAACTTGCAATTGATTCATTGCGAAAACTGAATGTTAGCCTTGAAGTGCAGGTATATGATACACGTTCATCAAGATCAATTTACCAGGTTACGCAGGATACGGAGTTTAAAGATGTTGATTTGATTATTGGCCATACTACAGCCTCGGAAATGAAATCGCTGGCAGAAATTGCACTTCGAAAAAAAATACCGTTTATCAATCCCAACTTTCCCAACGATGCCAACATAACCAATAATCCGTATTTTGTTTTGCTTAACTCCACATTGCGAACTCATTGCTTTGGCATATACAAGTTTTTGCAAAAAAATTATGCAGCATCGCCTATAATAGTTTTTCGCACGAAAGGCGACCAGGAAGACCGTTTAAAAGGTTATTTGGATGAAATAGCTTCCAGTACGGCATCCGTAAAACTGAAAGTAAAGTATGTGACTCTTAGCGATGATTTTACTTCAAATCAACTCGCTCCATATTTAGACAGTACAAGGCAAACCATTTGCGTAGCCGGCAGTCTTGATGAAGATTTTGCCAGAAGCCTATGTTCGCAATTGGCCACCCTTACAAAAAAATATCCACTGCAGGTTGTAGGAATGCCCACCTGGGATGCAATAAGAGATTTTGACAAAAAAGAATACACCAATCTTGATATTTTTTATGGCACACCTTTCTACAATGCTAAAACAGACGCCGTAAGTATGGGAATTGGCAACTACTTTAAAAACAACTTATTTTCGCGACCCAGCGATATGGTATTTCGTGGATACGAAACCGTTATGCACTTCGCGTTGTTGTTAAATATGTATGGAAAAAATATTGATTCCAATATTGGAGATAAAAAGTTTAGAATATTCACCGACTTCGATATACAACCAACCATCTTAAACAACAGCACACAGCAACTGGAGTATTTCGAGAACCAGAAAATCTACTTCATTAAAAAGACAAACGGAGTAGTAAAAGCAGTGTATTAGTGAATGTGAGAATATGAAAATGTTAGGCGGCATATTTTTTTTATGGGCCCGGCAGCAATGCTACTATTAAGCTTTTCTTGCGTCGCACTCTTGTACTGTAGTAATTCTTTGAGCAGGTACATATTTCAGAAGTATTATACACTGCATGGAGCTCTTCATTTCCACATTTTCATATTTACCACATTTGCTACATTTTCTTCCCCTTTTCAAATTAATTTCTCTAAATTGCCTCTCTAAATAATTTTAATTACGAAGCTAAATTTTAAGTTATGATTAAGCTACAAGTGATCGGCAATCTTGGTAAAGACTGTGTTACCAATACTGTAAATGGAAAAAGTGTGATGAATTTTAATGTTGCTCACACAGAACGTTTCCGTGATGCACAAGGTAACCAACAGGAAAAAACCATTTGGGTTGACTGCGCTTACTGGAGCGATAGAACAGCACTGGCACCTTACTTAAAAAAAGGTACACAAGTTTATGTGGAAGGTACTCCCGAAGTACGTACCTACCCAAAAAACGATGGTACCACAGGCGTTTCTCTTACATTACGAGTAATGAGTGTACAATTGTTGGGAAGTCGGCAAGCCGCAGCTCCCGGCGATTACAATGCTGCTCCACAACCAGCAGCTAATACGAATAATGGAGGAGGATACCAACCTGCACAAAGCAATCCCGCTGGACCTGAACCGGTTGACGATTTGCCATTTTAACGTATTGTACTTAACAAAAACCCGGATATTTCATCCGGGTTTTTTGTTGTAGCAGTAGGCAGTAGGTATCGGGCGGTAGTCAGTGGGCAACGGATCATTTATTTTCTCGCGGCGAACGCAACGGGGCAGCGACGCGACGATCACTTGGTAATTTGAGATCTGAAATTTGAGATTTGAAATGCTGGAGGCTGAGTTTGGTTCATAGTTTTCGAACATGCTTACGATTATTGAATTTAATTTTCCTATGATTATTTATCATACAGACTCGAACGATTATTCAGAATAAATTTTCTCTTAGAAGTTTTTATTTTTTAATGGCGGTGTGTATAAGCTTTACTTGCGTCGTACTCTTGTACTGAAGTAATTCTACTATGCAACTAAAATTTTACCAGGGGTAAATTGAATCAGCGTTTTTTATTTTCTCGCGGCGAACGCAACGGAGCAGCGACGCGGAGGTCGATAACGACATTCTATTCGTTTTATTTATACCCCAAATTCAAATTCAAAAATTTAGCGGTTCTTTATTTCCACATTTTCACATTCACCACATTCCCACATTAACTAAATCATCCTGCATTCCTTAGTATATTTGTGCTATGCAACAGTATTTACAACTTTTACAGCATATTTTAGACACAGGGGCTTTCAAAGCCGACAGAACCGGTACCGGAACTATTAGTTGTTTTGGATACCAGATGCGGTTTAATTTATCGGATGGGTTTCCAATGGTTACTACAAAAAAACTACATCTTAGAAGCATCATTCATGAATTGCTCTGGTTTTTAAAAGGCGACACCAATATTGCTTATTTAAAAGAAAACGGTGTGAGTATTTGGGACGAATGGGCCAACGAAAATGGTGATCTGGGACCGGTGTATGGAAAGCAATGGCGAAGCTGGCAATGCGCCGATGGCAAAGTAGTAGATCAGATAAGTGATGTACTGCAGCAGATAAAAAATAATCCTGATAGCCGCAGAATGATTGTAAGTGCATGGAATGTGGCCGACTTATCGCAAATGGCGCTAATGCCATGCCACACTATGTTCCAGTTTTATGTGGCCAACGGCCGTTTAAGCTGCCAGCTATACCAGCGTAGCGCGGATGTTTTTCTCGGAGTGCCGTTTAATATAGCTTCTTATGCGTTGCTTACCATGATGATGGCCCAGGTATGCGGATTGGAAGCGGGCGATTTTGTGCACACTTTCGGTGATGTACATTTATACAATAATCATATTGAACAGGCAAAATTGCAGTTGTCGCGAATGCCCTTACCATTGCCGGTAATGAAATTAAATCCGGAAGTAAAAGATCTTTTCGGTTTCAGGTATGAGGATTTTACATTGGAAAATTATCAATGTCATCCTGCTATAAAAGCACCGGTAGCTGTGTGAAGTATTGAATAAATGGAGAATGAAGAGTTGAGAATTGAGCTGCATGCCCGGATGTAAATGAAACCAAACATTCGGTTTCTGACCTCCATTTTCTGACCTCAGACCTTTTTTATCAACCATTCAAATAAATAAAGTGAAGTTATCTTTAGTTGTAGCGGCAGCGGAAAACAATGCGATTGGAAAAAACAACGAATTGCTGTGGCGATTGCCAAACGATATGAAGTTTTTCAAAAATGTAACCTGGGCTTTGCCGGTTATTATGGGGCGGAAGACTTTTGAATCGCTGGGAAAGCCGCTTGCCAATAGGACAAATATTGTGGTTACCCGTCAGCGTGAATGGCATGCCGAAGGGGTGGTTATTGTAAAAAATATTAAAGAGGCGATAGATGCGGCTCTTGCTACAGACTCTAAAGAGGCTTTTGTAATTGGCGGCGGTGAAATATATAAAGAAACATTACCGCTGGCGCACAAAATTTTTATTACAAGGGTGCACGCAATATTTAATGATGCAGATACTTTTTTCCCGGAAATAGATACTGCTAGATGGAAGCTAAAATCAAATCTTGATTTTCCTGCTGATGAAAAGCATGCATATGCATACAGTTTTCAAGTTTGGGAGAGAGTGGGATAATTAACAATTAATAATTAATTGATAATAATATGGCTGCACGTTGGAAAAGACTGTAATTGGGAGTAAAAGTTTGGCCTCCAATAACCAACAGCTATCAACCAACAACCAACCGGCCCAATAGCATTACTACCGTACAAGTGAGTGACACAACGATGCTTAATAGTAGCACTACTGCCGGTACAAAAACACATTGCTTGGCAATACAGAGAATAACATTATTATAAGACATTTTAAATATCAAGTATCAAATTTCAGATTTCGGATTTCAATGCGCACGCTTGTGTTCCTTTATTAAACAAATTCAGAAGTATGTATGGTAAGCTTGCATTAGTACACAATTTTTTACATTATTACGTTTCCGCATTAAATGGAAAAGGACATGGAATTCATTCGCCTTTTGTGTATGATTTTGTAAAAAATGTGTTGAACGATAAACGCGGATTTTATGCTTATGAAAGAGTAGAAGCCTTGCGCACAAAGCTTTTGCATGATCATACTATTATAGAAGTGGAAGATTTTGGAGCGGGTTCGGTAAAGGATAATAAAAAACAAAGGCGTATAAACGATATTGCTAAACTTGCTGCAAAGCCAAAAAAATTTGGACAATTATTATTTCGCATTGCGAATTATTATCAGCCTGAAATTATGGTGGAGCTTGGCTCATCGCTTGGCTTGTCGACAGCGTATTTAGCAATGGGAAATGAAAAAGCTTCTGTTATGACAATGGAGGGGGCGGAAGCAATAGCGCAAAAGGCACAAGAAAATTTTGATGCGATTGGGTTGCATAATATTAAAATGGTGACCGGAAACTTTGACGATACACTTAGTAAAACAATAGCGTTGCTGCCTAAGATTGATTTAGCATTTGTAGATGGCAATCATCGTAAACAGCCAACCATTGATTACTTCCACGTATTACTCGATAAGGTGCATGAACAATCGATTTTTATTTTTGATGATATTCATTGGAGCCGCGAAATGGAAGAAGCCTGGCATACAATAAAAGCTCACGATTCTGTACAATGCAGTATAGATTTGTTTTTTATCGGCCTGGTGTTTTTTAGAAAAGATTTTAAGGAGAAGCAGGATTTTGTGATAAGGTTTTAGGGTAGTTGTAAGTTATAAGTTTTAAGTGAAGTTTATGCCATTACTACATTATACATTGTATTCGAAATACAAAAGCAAGGTTCCTCTACTTCATTTTCAAACTTTCAAGTTGGCACATTTTCAAATTCACTCTCATAAGTGTTTTTTTTATAAAAAACACTTACGAAAATCTTACGTAGGCATGATATAGATTATTGGAAAATCTTTTCTGCTGTAAAAAAAAACTTATACCTTCAAAATCTGATTTTCAATTTTTTTTATGGTCATAGGAATATTAAAAGAGTTATCCTTTGAAACACGTGTCTCCATGCTTGCAGAAACAGTAGCAGCTCTTGTAAAAAAGAACGTTGATGTTTGGATAGAGCAAGGGGCCGGAGAAAAGGCAGCCTGTCCTGACAACGAATATGTTAAAGCAGGAGCAAGCATCAAAACAGCAAAGGAAATTAAGCAATCGGCAGACGTAATTTTAAGTATCCACCCTCTCCAAGACGAAATAACCCTCTCTCAATCTTCCAAAGTTTTTATCGGTGTTTATCAGCCTCTGTTCAATGCAGCGTTAATGCAACAATGGGCGAAGATTGGTGTTACTACTTTTAGTTTGGACATGTTGCCACGTACTACACGGGCGCAAAGTATGGATGTATTAAGCTCACAGGCAAACATAGCCGGTTATAAAGCCGTGTTGCATGCCGCTAACATCTATCCTAAATACTTTCCCATGTTCATGACTGCAGCAGGTAGTATTGCGCCTGCTAAAGTACTGATACTTGGAGCGGGGGTTGCAGGTTTGCAGGCAATTGCCACAGCCAGGCGGCTTGGAGCAGTAGTGGAAGTATTTGATACCAGGCCTGCTGTTAAAGAAGAGGTTATGAGCCTTGGAGCTAAGTTTATAGAAGTGGATGGTGCTGCAGATGCATCTAAAGCCGGAGGTTATGCGGTGGAGCAAACGGTAGACTATAAGCAAAAGCAGCAACAAAAAATAACCGAATCTATCGCGAAAGCGGATGTAGTTATAACTACAGCTCAAATTCCCGGTAAGAAAGCGCCAATATTAATTTCAGACCACATGATGCAACAAATGAAGAAGGGTTCTGTAATTATTGATCTGGCGGCCGCTACCGGCGGTAATACCGAAGTGACGAAGAATAACGAAACGATTGTTTATAATGGTATTACAATAGTAGGCAACTCCAATTTGCAGGCAACTATGCCTTCGGATGCCAGTAAAATGTATGGTAAAAACGTGCTTAATTTTTTGCAGCTAATCATTGATAAAGAAGGAAAACTGAACCTCAATTTTGATGATGACCTGGTATTAGGTGCGTGTATTACCCACAATGGTGAAGTAACGAATAGCAGGGTAAAGGATTTGCTTGGTAGTTAATTTTAAAAAACTCTCTCTATTATTATAACGGTTATTGGCAATTTACAATGCAGACAGTTCTATGAAGACTAGAATATTGATGCTGATTTTATCAGTGGCACTTTCATTTGCCGGAATGGAACATTTAAAAGCTCAACAAGGAGCCGGCCAAATAAATGAAACGGTTTTTGTTTGGGGTGGCGATATTAATTTAAAATTTGTTCAATATATCGCTGATCTGACAAAAAAGGAAAACCCTAAAATATGTTATCTGCCAACTGCCAGTGCCGATAATGCGGACAATATTAAATACTGGGAAATTATTTGTAACACGTTAAAAATTGATACTATTATTCTCAAAGTATGGGTAAGCTCATCTGAAAAAAATCAAACATTTGAAGATATTTTATTAAACTCTGATGCGATTGTAGTTGGAGGAGGTAATACATTGAATATGCTTGGTATTTGGAAAGCACAAGGAATTGATATTATTCTGAAAAAAGCATTAAGAAAAGGAATAGTACTGGCAGGAGGAAGTGCCGGTTCTATATGTTGGTTTAAAAATGGAGTTAGCGACTCGCGTCCGGTTAATTTGAGTATTGTAGAAGGACTAAATGTTTTACCTTATAGTAATTGCCCACACTATTCACAAGAGAAAAGAAGGGAATTGTATCATAAGATGATTATAACAAAGAAAATGCCCTATGGGTATGCAAGTGATGAATTTGCTGGAGTTCTTTTTAAGAATGGGAAAGCGGCTGAATTTGTTAGTCAGAGTGATATTCAAAATTCATATTTTGTCAGCATTGAAAATGGGAAAATAAAAACTCAAAAATTGGAATCAAAAATTCTTTTGAAAAGAAACGCGATTCCAATTGACTCTTTTTCTTCTTCCCCGATAAAAAAGAAAATCAGTGAGTTGTTAAGTGATGAAGACAAGGCTTCCCCTTTGAACGCATATTTATCAGAAGTAAAAAATAATCAGCTAAATAAAGAAGATATAAGTCAATCTGAAAAAAGTAAAATACTCAATACTACAATCGAAAAGGTATTGTTGTATAATGACAAAATAGCCGGAGTGATAAACGACGCGTATTTAGATTCTTTTGGTTATGGTTTGTGGTATTTTTATAATTGTAATGGTGTTTGGAAAAGCATGGGGGAAGACATTGGCGGAGCTACAGTTTTTGAAAGTGAAATAGTGTTTCGTGAAAAAGCTAAAACTATTATTAATAAGGCTGAAGAGATATTAAACTGCCACTAACCATTTGGCATTATACCGGCAGATTCGGCGCGGAAGATGGGCCTTAGTGCGTTTTCATCTTTTGATCAGACTAAATGAATGCTATTGAGAGATTGAACGAATTTTAAACTTTTATTTTTTAACCGTGTAGCGGTCTTCGGCGGACAGAACGTTGAATGCCCAATGCACTTGCGGTAGCCGGTAAGGCTATCTTTCGATTATTACTTATTTGATGAATTAAATGCCATAGTTATGCAAACTATTCTAGACTGGTTTTCGCAACATGAACAATACATCTATATTGTTGTATTAATGATTTTTTTAGGCGTGGAAGTAATAGGACGTGTGCCTTCTGTATTACATACTCCTTTAATGAGCGGCGCGAACGCGATACACGGAGTTGTTATCATTGGTGCCATCATTGTAATGGGTAAAGCTGAACCCGGAAACTACCTCGCTCTTACAACAGGTTTTCTCGCGGTAGTGCTCGGTACATTGAATGTGGTGGGCGGTTTTGTGGTAACCGACAGAATGCTTGAAATGTTCAAAAAGAAAAAATAGTTATTGGCTGCCGTTAGTTGTAAGTAATAATCCCATGGAATTATGACTTACGACATTTAGCTTTTTATTTACGACTAATAACGTTCGATTAAAAAAATATTCACATGTTTAGTAGTGTTCTTACAATTTGTTATCTGATAGGCTCAGTAAGCTTTATTTTGGGATTGAAGATGTTGTCTAATCCTGCCACCGCCCGCAATGGTAATCGCATCGCTGCAGTAGGTATGACAATAGCCATTTTCGCGACCATTTTCTTATATAAAGACTCCGAAGGAAATTATCTTCATAATTATGTATGGATCTTCAGCGGTTTGCTAATTGGCGGTATAGTAGGAACCCTGGCCGCAAAAAAGGTGAAGATGACTGCTATGCCCGAAATGGTAAGCCTTTTCAATGGTATGGGCGGCGCTTGTGCGGCTCTTATTTCAATAGTAGAATATGATCATCTTTTAAAAGCTGCTGAACATGGTGCGGACTCTATAGCCGGAGGCGGTACTATGCTGGTGATTGTGCTTGGAGTGATCATAGGTAGTATTTCCTTTGCGGGAAGTGTCATCGCCTGGGGAAAATTGAATGGACGAATAAAAGATTTCTCTTTCAACGGGCAGCACATTTTTAATATTGTTTTGTTGTTGGTAATTGTGGGGCTTGGTGCATGGCTCATATATGATCCTGTTTCCGCGCCACGGTTCTATCTCATTTTTGTATTGGCTTTACTATATGGTGTATTGTTTGTGTTCCCGATAGGAGGGGCCGATATGCCTGTAGTAATCTCGCTGTTAAACTCTTTTACCGGTGTGGCTGCCGCTTGCGGTGGTTTCCTTTATGACAACAAAGCGATGCTTACGGGTGGTATATTAGTAGGCGCGGCAGGTACATTGCTCACCATACTTATGTGTAAAGCCATGAACCGTTCGTTGAAGAATGTGTTGATTGGATCGTTCGGTGGAAATAAAAATGGAGGCGGACCGGCCGGAGCAAAAGCGCAGGGTAATTACAAAGAAGTGTCGTTAAGCGATGCGGCTGTATTATTGGCATATGCGAATAAAGTTATGGTGGTGCCCGGCTATGGATTGGCCGTAGCGCAGGCCCAGCACGTATGCCATGAATTGGAAAAACTGCTTGAAAGCAAAGGTGTACAGGTAGATTACGCGATACACCCCGTTGCAGGGCGCATGCCCGGCCACATGAATGTGTTGCTGGCGGAAGCTGACGTGTCATATGACAAACTAAAAGAAATGGAGCATGCCAATGACGAATTTTCACAAACGGATGTAGTATTGATATTAGGAGCAAACGATGTGGTGAACCCGGCCGCGAAAACTGATACTTCTTCACCAATATACGGTATGCCTATTTTAGATGTAGAACTGGCGAAGAACGTAATTGTTAATAAGCGCAGCATGAAGCCTGGTTATGCAGGTATTGAGAATGAATTGTTTTTCCACACCAAAACATCCATGTTGTTTGGTGATGCGAAGAAAACGCTTCAGGATCTTGTGGGCGAAATCAAACAATTATAATCTATAGCACAGGTATACCGGTGTTCTAATATTTTTATCCCAAATGTGGCAACGCGGCATTTGGGATTTTTTTGGGGGAACCGGCGGTAGTGCTACTATTAGGCTTCGGTTGTGTCACTCACTTGTACGGCAGTAATGCTATTGGGCGGGGCAAGTCGCAGGTTACAAGTTACAAGTTGCAGGAGTGAGAACACATGCAACTCTACAATATTCGAGTTGGTAAAAATTGTTACAGGTTCCTGGCGCTTGCTACCAGTGACCTGCTACCAGTGACAAAAGCAAAAAAATCTGATTTCTGATCTCTAACGACTAACGGTGTAGATCATTCAAAAAAAACTTTTACGGTTTGATAAAAAAGCCTGTTTTGAAGATATGCTTTTTGCGTTCGTTCGAGATAGCCTTGCAATCCGAATAAACCCGCGGCGTTTCCTTTGTTTACCGATATTTCAAGATAACCGGCAGAATTAAACAATGCCAGCTTTTCTCCTTCCTGAACATCGGCATATGATTCGCTTATCTTTTCAATAACTTCATCTCTTTTGAAAACAATTTTAAAGCTGCGTCCGCGGCGTTGTTGCTCAAATTCTTCGTGGGTAATGTTTACAATTACGTTTTCGAAATTGTCGATAAATATGATTTGCCCTTCAATCCAATTGTCGCCCAGCAAAGGTCGTAAGTGATTTTTTTCGATGATGGCAATATCAGGCTCGCCTATGGACAGCATGCTCCTGCCATCATTAATAGCGTTTATAGCGTGACCGAAAACCTGTGTGCAATAAAGGCTGTTCTTTATCGCGTCGTTATCAAGCGGCAGGCTGATGATCGCTTCGGGTTTTTCTTCCAGGATCATGGTGAGCAAACCGTTGTCGGCACAAAGAATGTATTGATTTTTGTGAAAAGCTAAAAGCAGTTGCTGCGGTTTACGTTCAAATAAATTGACCAGTACAATATGAAAAGTAAAATTTGGAAAATTTTTGACCGCGTTTCTAACTACGTAAGCCGCCTGTGGATAATTGAATGGCGAAAGCTGGTGTGTGATATCTACAATATTGAATGCAGGACAGATCTGCAATAATTGCCCTTTTATTGCTCCCACAAGATAATCCTGCGGGCCAATATCGGATGTAAGGGTAATTAAAGCCATTCCAAAATCTTCTTTTATATAATTAAGTTAGTTCAAAATATTTGTTTGCGCTGAAAATAAATTGTTGATAATGGGATTATTTAACAAGCTTCCCATCTTTAAAGTAAAATTTGTGTGTAAGCTTATCTGCCCATGCGGGGAAAAACTTATTCATAAAAATGGTTTGTTTCCCGGTAAAGGTAAGCACCAACGTTCTTTTCTTTTTTTCAATGGCACGAAGAATATATTTAGCGCATTGGCCCGCCGGCATAATATTACTTTCATTCATGGTGCTTTCCTTAATGGCTTCGCCATGTTGGTTAAAAGCTGCATAACGTATGTTGGATGCGGTAAAGCCCGGGCACACCCACATTACCTGCACACCGTCATCAATGAGCTCGGTGCGCAGAGATTCGAGCCAGCCTTGCAAAGCAAATTTTGAAGCGCTATAGCCGCTACGTCCCGGAAGCCCTCGATAACCGGCAATAGAGGAAACGCCCACAATAGTTCCTTTGCGGTCAATAATAGAAGGTAAAGCATACTTGGTGCAATACATCGCGCCAAAGAAATTTATTTCCATCAGCTTTTTAATAACATCAGTGGTAGAATCTTTAAAAAGTGCTCTCATCGACATGCCGGCATTGTTGATGAGAATATCAATGCCACCGTATGTTTTAATAGTTGATTCTATAAAACGTTTGCACTCCTGTTCGTTACTTACATCGCAAACGGATGTGTGCAACATGACATTGGAATATTCCAGTTGCAGATTATACAGTTTTTCAAAAGTGCGGCCGCAAGTGGCTATTTTAGCACCTAATGGAATAAGCTGATCAATAATAGCTTTTCCGATTCCGTCACTGCCGCCTGTAATGACTACAACTTTATTTTTGAAAAATGAGGACATGGTAAAATGGATGAAAATTTCGTGCGCAAACCTACACGAAAACTACTGCTTCACAAAGAAGTATGCTGTTTGATTTGGTATATTTAATACTTTATTATAGCATTAGAATTTTTGGGAGAGGTTTCTAAAAAAACTAAAATATTTTTTTTGAAAAATTTGGTGCGTATTGCTGAATCCTTATCTTTGCACTCCAATTTTGAAACGGCCTTATGGCTGGATATAAAAAAGGATGATTCCGTAGCTCAGTTGGTAGAGCAATACACTTTTAATGTATGGGCCCTGGGTTCGAGTCCCAGCGGGATCACAGAAATAAGATTAACAAAACAGGACGCTATATCCAGCGTCCTGTTTTGTTTTTATAGAATACACTTCCATAACTACTACAGGCAAAATAAAACTACGCATTATTTTTTGGAACCGGCGGGAGTGCTACTATTAAGCATCGTTGTGTCACTCACTTGTACGGTAGGAATGCTATTGAGCGAGTGGGCAGTAGGCAGCGGGCAGTAGAGAATTCAGAAGTAAGAAATCAGTGTCCTGTGTCTCGCATGGTTTGGTTTATTATAGGTGCAATAATTTTTTTGAGCAACGTTAAAAACCAGATATGTGGTTATGCGAGTACCAGATGTCCTACCTCAAAGGTGTAGGACTTCTTGATAAAGATACATAAGGGTTGGTCGCTATTCGGGCACCCTGGTGTGCCTTGTGCTTTCCTAGTGTACCTTGTGGTTCACCTCTTTCTTCAGACCTCATAACTCAAAACTCATAACTTATCCACCGCCCCATAGCATTACTACCGATGAACGTAATGCGACGCAACGATGCTTAACCGGAGTTACAAAAGCCGGTAACAAAAAAAATACCATTAACCATTATAACGTTTAAGTATATGCGTATATTAATACTTGTTTACGTTGAAATAACGTTTATGAATACACTAATAGTATAATTTATTTCGCTTTTGTGTACCACTTTTAGTTTTCCTTAAACTTTGGAGCAGTCAATAATTGCAATAAAGGGTCATTTAAATTTCCAATTTTAATGGTTTTTTTAGTTGTTTTTTAAATAACTATGGACTTTATTCTGTTGTAAGTTAATTTTTTAGATTAATTTCATTAAATCTTGATCCTTTAAACAACTAAATCTTATTTTATGAAAAAGCCCCTCATCAAGAATTGGTTTGTATTAATGATTATTACATTAATTTCAAACTTTCAGTTATTTGCTCAGAATGCTAAACCCTCTCGTCTTTATCAATTGGTACAATCAAAACAGAAGTCGGTAGTAAATGACAGCCGCGTTTTAGGTACTACCCAATTGTTTCATAAATCTGCTTCGGCTAAAACTCTGGAACAAAAAAATACTTATGATACCATATTGCTTAAAAAAACGCTTTTGTCTATTGATGCAAATGTTCAGAGCGGATTGTATAATAGTAACGCTGAACTGGTGACCATACAAATTCCTGTTTTAGATTCTGCATTCGACCTGGTATTGCTAAAGCATGAAGTGAATCCGAAAAATGAAAGTGATCTAAAACCTGTCAGGACTTTATCGGCAAACAGTGAGAACGGGTTGCATTATCGTGGTTATATAAATGGTGATCCTTCATCGCTGGCGGCATTCAGCATTTTCGATGATGGTAGTGTGGTGGGATTGTTTGCTAACCAGGAGGGAAATTATGTGGTTGCAAAAACAAAGGATAGTGAGGATTATATTGTTTATAACGATCGTGATATCTTGATAAAACCTCCATTCCTTTGCGACACAAAGGATGATGAAATCATAAGTTCTCATGGTAATGACAATGATGGGCCCGTTGTATTAGATGATCCTGCTCCTCAACAATGTAGGAAAGTAAGATGTTATTGGGAAGCTGATTATGTAACATATAGTACAAATTTTGGCAGCAATTTTACCAACGCTGAAAATTTTTTGAAAGCCCTGTTTAACCAGGTTGCAGCAATGTATCAAAATGAGGGAATTGCACTGGAGTTGTCTGCATATAAAATATGGATAGAAGAGGACCCTTACAGGAATGATAATACAAGTAATGCATTAGATGATTTTAGACGCACGTGGAATAACCAAGGTAATAATTTTAATGGCGATTTAGCTTTTTTATTGTCTGGTAAATATGACGGAGGAAGGGCATACATAGATGTGCTTTGTTACAGAACATATGCTTATGGTATGGGTGGTCTGCAAAATAATAGTGTAATTCCTATTCCTACTTATTCATGGAATGTAAATATGATTACTCATGAAATAGGGCACAACATTGGGTCGAACCATACTCATTGGTGTGGCTGGAACACCGGTACTGATGGCACTTGCGGCTCAATAGATAATTGCTATACACAGGAAAGCGGAGAGGGCTGTACCACTTGTAGTTTTACCTGGAATAACGCGGCTCCCACTTCAAGTTGGAAAGGAACTGTAATGAGCTATTGTCATTTAGTAAGCAGGGGTATTGCGATGGCTAATGGTTTTGGGCCTCTTCCCGGCGAACGGGTAAGAAATAAAGTTTCCCGGGCAGTCTGCCTTCAAAAAATAGCTGAATGCCCGTGTTTTGCACCGGAATTAACAGGCACATTTTATGGTATTAATGCCGGTTCTTCATATTCTCACGCTGTTTATTGGTATGCTAATGCCGATGCAGTATCTTATACATTTGAGTACAAGAAGGCAGGTGATGCAAGTTGGACTGCTGTTTCGCCTGTGACGGGTACAGGTTATATTATAAGTGGGTTAACGGCCGCTAACACTGTTTATTATTATCGTGTAAAAGCAAACTGCAGCTCCTCCGAAAGTTCTTATTCGAGTGAAGGAACTTTTGCTACTCCATGTTTATATCCTGCTACTGTAACAGTTTCCAATATTACTAATAGTTCAGCAACTATTTCCTGGAACGCTGTTGCCGGCATTTCGTCTTATGTACTTGAATACAAAGGAGCAAATGATGCGGCATGGACTGTGATCAATACTTCGTCAACAAGTTATCAATTAACAGACCTCGCTCTCAATACTACTTATACTTACCGGTTAAAAGCAAACTGTACATTATCTGAAAGCAGGTATAACAATTCAACTTTTAAAACGCTTAACAACTGCAACACCCCATCTTCTGTTGCGGCAACAAATATTTTAAGCAGTTCAGCCTCTGTTGAATGGGCTGCGGTAACCGGTGCTACAAACTATACGGTAGAATTTAAAAAAACAGATGATGCGAACTGGCTGGTGCTTCCTGTTACTACAAGCCTTAATCAAACACTAAGTGAGCTGACTCCCGCAACAGATTACCAGTATAGGCTGAAGGCTACCTGTACTTCTATTAACAGTGCTTATGCCACTGGAAGTTTTAGTACACCCGCTGTACTGCCATTAATACTAAGCAAATTTGAAGGAAAGCGTAAAGACAACAATAGTTTTCTATCCTGGAATACACTACAGGAAGCAAACACATCACATTTCGAAATAGAATATAGTGCTGATAATTCCGGCTATCAAACCGCAGGAACAGTGGCGGCAGCCCGTAATAGCACAGTGCTTTTGCAGTATAGTTTCATCCATAATATAAGTAACAAAGCTGTTGTATACTATCGATTGAAAATGGTAGATGCAGACGGAACATGTAGCTATAGCAAAGTAATTGCTATAAAAGGTGATAATGTAAATGATGCGGATGACTGTGTTTTACTAAACCAAATGGCTCACCCTGTTCCTTTTAGGGATATGCTTACAATTGCCATAAAATCTTGTAAAGACCAGGAGGCTAAATTGGAACTGATGAGTATGGATGGCAAAACTGTCAGAACAGAACTGTTGAATTTCAGAAAAGGCACAGCATCTTATGTTATTAGAGGGCTGGATAAGTTAAGTTCCGGTACTTATTTCTTGTATATCACTCCTTCCGCCGGAAGTATAATTGTGCAGAAAGTTATAAAGCAATAAAAGCTTTAAATAATTGTTATCGGTAGTCCGTCGCTTAGCAATAAGTGAAGGGACTATCGATAGAATATTTTCTAAGCAGTTTGTAACACTATCTCCCATTAGACCAGGTTCGGCGCCTGCATGATGAATAGCTTCCTGAAGGACGTGTTTTTATTTTTTATGGGACCGGCGGTAGTGCTACTATTAAGCATCGTTGTGTCACTCACTTGTACGGTAGTAACTTTAGTGGGCGGTTGACAGTTGGCAGCGGGCAGTAGAGAAATTAGAAGTCAGCAGTTAGCAGTTATTGTTTAACCACAAGGTACACAATATGAGGCACAAAGTCTGTATAATATACTTTACTAACAAAGGCATGCTGCCATCAATAAGGTATTTTAGAATTTGCTTTGTGTTTCTTTGTGCTTCCATGACTGTGTTTCAAAAAGCATTACACGACTTAAGTGCCTAATTCTAAAAAATTATTATTAAATGGCTAACGTTTAAAGATGTACGCAATTGTAATACAAATTTACACTGTAATAACGTTAAAGAATACACTAAAAATTTTTTTACAATTCACTTGCAGAAAATCATTTCAGTTTTTACTAATGCTCTTGAGCGGTTATGAATTACAAAGTGATTCTCATTAAGATTCTCATTTTGATTGATTTATTGTCTTTTTTTTAAATATAAATGGAGTTTATCCTGTCTGTCTTTAAATTTTTAGATTAATTTCAGTAAATCTTAAGCCTTTGTGATATTGAAAAAAAGTATGTTATAACTTTTAAATATAAACTATTATGGCAAGAATTTCAGAAATTATGTTGATGCAACGTGGGGAACAACCCGCATTGATCATTGAAACGGTAACCGATCTAAGCCAAATAGGTCGTGTAATTGGCGATAGTTTCGTGAAAATAGGCGCATACATTGAGGAACAAGGTGAATTGCCTGGGGATGTTCCATTTGTTATCTATCCCGATTACGAAGGCATGGACGAAAAAAACATCAGGATGCTTATCGGGTTTAAATTATCCAATGTATTGCCAGGCAAAGACGAAATAAAAGCGGTTCAGTTGCCAGCGCAAAAAGTTATTACAAGCCTATTTTTTGGTAGCTATAACGAAATGGAAAAGTTGTACCGCGAAATATCGGAATGGATAAAATCCAAGGGTTACGAAGCATCGGGAACTTCCATTGAGTATTACTATACCGGTCCCTCTTTTCCTGAAAATGAACAGGTGACGATGGTTGAAATACCCTTGAAATAATATTATGTGATCTTTTGCCTTGGCGGCTGATTTTTTTTTTTTACTACATAATCTTCGTTGTTCAACATGTTTGCACAGCGTAGGTGCGGGTTTATTTAGCAAGCACGGATCTTCTGCGAAACATCCGTGCCCAATGAGGTTCTTCGGCATAAACCCACCGCTTAATAGTATTCCTACCGATGAACGTAATGCGACGCAACGATGCTTAACCGAAGTTACAAATGTCGGTAACAAAAAAAATATGCCCGGAAAAAGGCAGCTTGAAAGAATTTGTTAAAAAAGTTTGGAAATATGAATATAAATTATAAATTTGTTTATGACTACGTAGTCATTTTTTTGTCAGCATGAATAAAAATTACAACTCTAAGGATGTAGCTAAAATAGCCGGAGTTTCTCAATCGACTGTATCCAGGGTTTTTGCCGGAAAAATTAATGTATCGGAAAAAAAACGTAAAAAAATACTTGCCGCAGCTGAGCAATTAGATTATAAGCCTAATGCACACGCCAGGAGCCTTATAACAAAGAAGACGAAGATGATTGGAATGGTTATGCGTAATATTCATAACCCTTTTTATTCTGCGGTGCTGGAGATATTTCATGACAGGCTTTCGGCTTTAGGTTATCATTTGATTTTTATAAATTCTGAGAACGACGAAATACAGGAAGAAGAGATCAATCAACTGTTAGAATACCAGGTTAAAGGTGTAATTATAACAGATGCGTTGTTGTCATCTTCGGCATCTCAAAAGTTTAAACGATATGGTATAGCGGTTGTTTTGTTCAACCGGTATATTAAAGATTTGGATAGTAGCGCTGTTTATTGCGATAATTATATGGCTGCAAAGCAGATAGCTACTTACTTGGTAGAATCGGGACACAAGACGTTTGCTTTTATTTCAGGCCCTTCCAATACTTCCACCACCATTGACCGGTTAAAAGGTTTTAAAGAAGTGCTCGATGAGCGGAATATCAAAAAATTAACCACTTATTCAGGTGAATATACTTACGAAAGTGGTTACAAAGCTGCACAGGAACTTATTGCCCAAAATACTGATCTTGATTGCATTTTTTGCGGCAACGATATAATTGCCCTGGGTGCAATGGATGGGTTAAGAGTAGGAGGAATTAGCATACCTGAAGAGGTGTCGGTAGTTGGTTTTGACAATATCAGGATGGCTGGCTGGCCTTCTTTTGCTTTGACCACATGGGAACAGCCGGTAGAAGAAATGATTGACTGTGCGGTTGATTTAATAACAAACGAAATGAATGATGATAAGGCAGTTCAGCAGGTAATAATGAAAAAAGGACGTTTGGTTATTCGCAATTCAGTGAAAAAGCGCTCTTAAATTTTTTTGCCTTTTCAATTTTTGAATACGTATTCAATTTTTATTTTAAAATTAAATTTTGAGAATGAAAACTTAAAAACAAAAGCTATGAAACATTCTTTAAAACAAATGTTCAACTGGTACAAAGATTGCCATACCAGTAGAAATGATTGCTTTATCGTTCAACGATTGTTGCTGCTATTGATACTAACTTATTTAAGCATTCCCGCCTTTACCAAAGTACCTGCTCCAGAATCAAATTATCAGGCTTCATTTGTTTTATCCGGAACTGTATTCGATGAAAAAAGTGTGCCTTTACCCGGTGTGTCAATAAATATTGTTGGTACATCATTGGGCGCAATGACCGACATTTTGGGAAAATTTTTATTAGAGGTGGAAAGCCCGAACGACTCCATAATAGTGTCGTTTATTGGTTATAAATCTTTTGTAACGAGGGTAGGTGATCTTAACCGCACTAAGAACGTTATTATTAAGCTGGAACTGGATGAAGTGGGGCGAAAACTAAATGAAGTGGTAGTAGTGGGTTTTGCCACTCAGAAAAAACAATTGGTAACAGGCGCTATTTCTACAGTTAAAATTAGTGAACTTCAGCAAGCTTCCACACCTTCGCTTTCTAATGCCATTGGAGGAAAGCTTCCGGGAATTATTACCAGGCAGGTGTCCGGTGAACCGGGTTATGATGCTGCTAATGTTTTTATTAGGGGTTTTGAAACATTTACCGGTGTCAGAACTCCTTTGATATTGATTGATGGTGTTGAGCGTAGTATGGACAATATTAATGTTCAGGAGGTGGAGAGTTTTTCGGTGCTGAAAGATGCTACTGCTACCGCTGTGTATGGGATCAGGGGGGCGAATGGCGTAATACTAATTAATACAAAGCGCGGAGTTGCAGGAACACCTAAAATAAGTTTCAGAACTGAAAGCGCCATGTTAACCCCTTTGCGCCTTCCCAACTTCATTAACAGTTATGAATATGGTATTTTATGTAATGAAGCCACTTCCAGGGGAGGAGCTGTAAATCCTTATTTTACGGATGAACAATTACAAAAATACAAGGACCATTCTGATCCCTACTTGTATCCTGATGTGGATTGGGTTGATGTTGTTCTTAAGAAAAATACTTTCCAAACAATAAACAACTTAAGCTTAAACGGGGGTAACCAAACATTTAAGTATTTTACCAATGTTGGCTACACAGTGCAGCAGGGTATTTATAAAGAAGACTCGGATGTACCCTACGCAACCAATACAAGTTACAAACGGTTCAACTTTAGATCGAACGTTGATGTAAACCTGAGCAAAACTTTATCCATGTCTCTTAACCTGGGAGGTATTACATCTAACGGTAACTACCCAGGAACTTCCGCTTTTATGATCATGGAGGCCATGAACCTTACACCCAACAATGCCTTTCCATTGAAAAACCCGGATGGATCTGTACCTGGCAAATCCGGTTTTCTATTAGAAAGTCCTTATATGAAGACTACACAAAGAGGTTATGTGAAAGAGGCGAAAAGTACCATTCAAAGTTCTCTTGGAGTAAAGTGGGATCTTTCTTCTATTACCAAAGGTTTATACGTGAAGGGATTGTTCGCCTATGATTATTTAAGTGTTCAGGGGAATGGCCGCGGTAAACAACCATCTACTTATCAGTATTTGGGAAAGAATGCGGAAGGAGTGGATCAATACAAACTTATTCAAACTGAAACAGCTTTAGGTTATTCATGGTATAGTGTTGCTAACCGTGCTTATTACCTGGAAGCTTCCGCCAATTATGACCGTACTTTTGGGCTTCATACTGTAAGCGGATTGCTTTTGGGCAACCGCAGAGAATATATTAATCTTACTGCAGGATCTTCCATAGAAAATATTCCATTCAGGAGACAGGGTCTTGCCGCTAGAATCACTTATAGCTATGATAACAGGTATATAGTGGAATTTGACGGCGGTTACAACGGGTCGGAAAACTTTCCTCCTGGTAAGCGCTATGGATTTTTCCCTTCTGCAGCCGTAGGCTGGATAGCATCTAACGAAAGTTTCTGGAATAGAAATGTAATAAATTATTTAAAATTCCGTGGATCTTATGGCCAGGTAGGAAATGACCAGATAGGAGGGAATGCTCGTTTTTTATTTCAGACTACTATGAATAAAAATGCGGCGAATTATCGTTTTGGTTCAGGTCAAACCTATATGACCGGAGCGTTTGCAGAGGCTCGACTTGGAAATGAAGATGTGACATGGGAAGTTGCAAATAAAACTAATATTGGTATGGATATGGAATTGTGGAATAACCGCATCCTGTTAACGTTGGAAGTGTTTAAGACCCATAGAACCGACATCCTATTGTCAAGACAAACAATACCCAGTTCTGCAGGTTATCCAGGCGCAGTTATACCATATGCAAACTTGGGCGCTGTAGATAATAAGGGTATAGAGGGAAGTTTGGAATTTAGGAATAAGACTGCAAGTGGATTTTATTATTCTGTTCAGGGAAATTTCACCTATGCGAAAAACAAGATATTGGAAGACGATAGTCCTGTTAAACCGTATGAATACCAAAATTCAAGGGGACAAAGCATAGACCGGCCATATGGATATATTGCTTTAGGATTGTTTAAAGATCAGCATGAAATTGATAACAGCCCAAGTCAGACTTTTCTTCAAACTATAGTAAGACCTGGAGATATCATGTATAAAGATCTTAATGGAGACAATAAGATAGATGCCGGTGATGAAACTTTTATAGGATATGCCAGAACACCTGAATTGATGTATGGATTTGGAGGAACTGTTTCCTATAAAGGATTTGATGCCAGTATCTTCTTTTCAGGCGCTGCACGCACAAGCTTCTTTATGAACGGAAGGTCTATGTGGGCCTTTGCTGATGGGTTAGCATCATACAATGTTTTCAGGGAATATTATGATAACAGGTGGGTTCCCAGTAAAGACAATACCAATGCGGTATATCCTGCAGCATTGGATACGAAAGCTTCCAACAATTTTACTAACAATACGCAGTATATGAAGAACGGTAACTATTTACGTCTTAAAACTGCAGAGATCGGATATAATTTTCCACGTAAATTATTGGATAAGATTCGCATTAATAATATTCGTGTATTCGTGAATGGTATTAACCTGGCCATTTGGGATCATATAAAAATTATAAATCCTGAAGATAATAGCGCTAATGAAAACTATCCGTTGCAGCGGAATATCAATTTAGGCGCACAAATCACTTTCTAAACGTTTAATTATGACATCATGAAAACGCTATATTACCAATCGATCTTCGCAATAATAATATTCAGTTTATTAATTGTTTCCTGTAAGAAGAATTATTTAGATAAGGCGCCTGATGATGATTTAACTATAGATAAGGTATTTGCAAACGGGACTTATGCAATGAACTATTTAAGTAATATTTATGCTTCGCTACCAATAGAACATAGAATGGTGGACAACGATAATAACGGAAATCCGTTTGTGGGCGCTTCTGACGAAATGGAACAAATGTACCCGCCTTCTTTTAGCAATAATTTAAATGGAGGTAACTGGGGGCCGACTAGTTACACTATCGATCCCTGGACAAATAACTATATAGGTATAAGAAAGGCTAATATTTTTATAGAAAATATTGATAAAGTACCGGTTGACAATGAATTCTTTTTGCAAGACATGAAACCCAGGGTTAAAGGGGAGGCAATTTTTCTCAGGGCATATTTTCACTTTTTGTTAATCAGGATTTATGGAGCTGTGCCTATTTCCGACCACAGTATAACATTTAGTGAAGACTTATATGCGATACGTAGAGATCCAATTGAGAAATGTGTTGAGTTTATTACTACCGAATGCGATAAAGCCGCAGCACTACTTCCTTCTATGGTTACATCCGCAACCGAATACGGTCGTCCTTCTAAAGCGACCTGCATGGCGCTTAAAGCAAGAGCTTTATTATACATGGCCAGTCCATTATGGAATGGTAATCCTGATTATAGCAATATTAAAAATGATAATGGAACTAGGCTATTTCCTGACCATATGGCAAGCCGCTGGCAGGATGCAGCCAATGCTGCAAAAGCCTGTATAGACCAGGCGGAATCGGCAGGTTATGGATTGTATTTTTCAACTAATAATGATCCGATTAAAAACTTCCAGGAAATTTTTTATGTCAACAATAATAAGGAAGTATTTTTTGCATTCAATGCCGGTTACTTTAATGACAATGATGTGTACAGCGATCCCAGGAGCATTAGTGGGTTTACCTTGAATGGTGCTACTCAAAATATAGTAGATGCATATGAAATGGCTGATGGTTCCACACCCATTTTAGGATACAATCCTGATTATACTCCTATCATAAATCCGGCATCCGGATACACTGAAACAGGATTTGTTACTGATGCGGATCCGAAAGGTAATTATGTGGCTGGAACAAGTTACATGTATGTGAATCGCGAACCAAGATTTTATGCCAGTATTCACTTTTCTGGCGAGCCTTGGAAAACTCGTACAGGCGGATTGGAATTTTGGGCTAAAGGAGCTGATGGACGTCCAGCTACCGGTAACTATTCAAAAACAGGTTACCTGGTAAAGAAGTGTTCCGATCCTAGTTTTTCCTGGGTGCCCAGGAGAGAGGTGCTTCGTACATGGATATTATTCCGCCTTGGTGAACAATACCTGAATTATGCGGAAGCCCTAAATGAAGCGCAGGGACCGGTTAGCGACGTGTATAAATATGTGAATCTTATAAGAAGCCGTTCCGGCCTTCCGGGTTTACGTGCCGGTTTAACGAAAGATGAAATGCGTGAACGCATACGTCATGAACGCCGCATTGAACTGTTTTTTGAAACGCACAGGTATTTTGATTGTAACCGCTGGAAGATCTCGGAACAACCCGGTTACACTACTATATTAGGTATGGATATTACTGTCGGTGAAAATAAAACTGACCCCGCATTTTTTAAAAGAGTACTGGTTGAAAAAAGAATTTTTGAAAAGAAACATTACCTGTGGCCAATGCAGCAAAGGGAAAGAGATAAAAATCCAAACTTGGTTCAAAACTTTGGCTGGTAATAACAGCTTACAATATTCCGGGAGATAAACTTTGTACAGAAGCGATGAATAGTATTACAACAGTACAAGTGAGTGACACAACAAAAGATGAGAAGAATTACTACTGATTGTTCCAAAAAAAACTACACCATTTAACGATGTGCTAAATATTAATAAAGCATAAGAACCAATGTGAATATTAAAAACATTTTCGTATGATGATTAACGTTAAAATAATAACATTATGGTTTTGTTGCTTGATGCCTTTGTGCTTGCGGGCGCAGCAATTGTTTGAAATTCCTAAAGATGCAACAACCAAATGGATAAGCTTTGAAAATATTAAAGGCGAAAAAGGACAGGGAGGTAAAGAAAACAAAGGAGCCAAAGGCAATCCCAGCCAATGGATCAGAGCGGGCGACAGTGTTGTAATGATGGATTACAACAAGCCCGGAATTATTCAACGAATATGGATGACCATTATAGGCATGAATCCTAAAGCGCTTCGTGCTATTCGTTTGGAAATGTACTGGGACGGCGCTGCAAAGCCCGCTGTTTCTGTTCCTCTTGGTGATTTTTTTGGAATTGGCCATGGCCGCAAAGTGGCGTTTCAATGTGCGTTGTTCAGCGATCCCGAAGGGAAATCGTTTAACTGCAATATTCCCATGCCTTTTAAAAAAAGTGCGAAAATAATTTTTGTAAATGAGTCTCAACAGGATCAGCTTTTGTTCTACGATATTAACCTTGTAGAGTTGAAAAAAGCGCCGCAGGACATCTCTTATTTTCATGCTTTTTGGAGCCGTAATGATAGCATGCCTTTGGGAAAGGATTTTGAAATATTGCCCCAAGTTTCAGGCCGGGGACGGTTTTTAGGAACAAACATTAGTGTGATAACCGATAAGATTTACGGCGATACATGGTTTGGTGAAGGCGAAGTAAAATGTTATTTGGATGGCGACCGGGATTATCCAACGCTGGTGGGAACAGGAATGGAGGATTATATTGGATCCGCATGGAACTTAGGTGCGTTTAGCCAGCTTTACCAAGGCGCTCCCGTTGTGGATAAGGCAAAGGGAATGTATTCTTTTTACCGTTATCACATTCCCGATCCGATATATTTTCATGAAGATTGCAAAGTTACTATCCAGGAAATGGGCGGTGGCGGAAGAGATAAGATACGAGATATTGTAAAAGCAGGCGGAAAGGCAAAACCAATAAGTATTATGACGAAGAACGGATTAATAAAACTTTTGGAAGAGCCAAACTATCCTGACCTTTTTGACGATAAATTTTTAGCGGACGAATGGGTGAATTTTTATCGTGTAGATGATTATGCCGCTACCGCGTATTTTTATTTGGACAAACCGGAAACCGATTTGCCGCCACTGGCGCCACTTTCCAAAAGATTGCAAGGGTTATAAATGATGATGATAAATCGCAACGACACTTAAATATTTGTATTGATTTTTTGTTTATCAGCGGTAGTGCTACTATTGAGCATCGTTGTGTCACTCCCTTGTACGGCAGTAATGCTATTGAGCAAATTGCAACACTAAACATATACCATGAGCAGTAAAGAAACATGAGCATACCTCAATAATTAACTTGTATAACGTATATAAACAACCTATTATTATGAGAGCAAAACAATTGGTTAGAACAAAGGACGAGCACGTGCTTTACCTGGGAGATTGGGTGTTTCATATTGGTCCTACATTTATTGAAACGCCTTTTGGAACGGAAACCAAAGATGCCGATATGCACTTTTATGGAGAGCGTCTTACAGAAGCGTTGGAACATGTGGTAGATGTTACTCCCCTGTCAAACTGGGAATTATACAGGCTCGAGCCAGGTATGCTTGAGAAATACCTGGACGATTCTGTGTGTATGATAATTAGTGATGTGGAGGCAAAGTGTTTTCATTTATATCCTGCTTTCTTTAACAGGTATCGCAGGGAAAATAAGATAGTAACATTTCCGGACAGGCTGGAAGTTACCAAAGGTTGGATATTTGATGGCGGCGGTATGATGATGTTAGGAGGCTGGTTGTCCTTTAGCGGTGTGCAATCAAGATCAGGATGGGGCCGGAGCGTGCTGCAGGAAGCGCTACCGGTTGAATGTTTATTGATTGAAGATCTTGTAGAGTCTTCATCCGGTTTTACTGCGGAAATAGTGGCACCCAATCATCCGATTATTAAGGATCTGCCCTGGCATACATTTCCACCCATATTTGGTTATAACGAAGTAAAGGAAAAACAAAATGGCGAAGTGTTGGTGCGTGTAAAAGAAACAGGGCATCCGCTGGTAGTGGTGGGCGAGTACGGCAGAGGAAGAGTATTTACTTACATGTCAGATCCCGCGCCGCACTGGGGAATAAATTTTGAACTCTGGGAAGCATATGATGTCTTTTGGCAAAGAGCGCTGCAATGGGTTAAAAAAACGATATAAACAGTAACAAATGAACAGTTCGCAGTTAAAAGCCGGTGTTGCTATTGCAGACATTACGCCTCCGCATGAGGTGGGCCTGCTTACGTCCTCTGTAAATGGATCGTATGCGCCTTTTAAATCAACAAGGCTGCCATTGAAGGCGCGGGTATTGGCATTGAAATCTGCAGAGGATATAGCTGTTATTGTTTCACTCGATTTGTTGGCGCTTAGCGATTCATCTGTTGGTGGTTGGGAAAAATTTAAAAGATTGTTATCGCAGGTAATAGAACCTGGTAAGATAATTATAACGTGTACGCACACCCATAATTCGCCTGAATCGGTGGGGCTGTCTAACCTGTATTTGACGGATGTTTATCAAGAGTGGTTATTAAGTGTACAATGGAAGGTTAAAGCCGCTATTGAAGATGCTCTGAACGCGTTAACACCATGCTGCGTGTTCTTCAAATCTTCGGTTCTTGAAGGCTATTCTTTGCAACGGCGAATAAAAAGCAGTAACGGAATTATAATGTCCGATTCGGTACAACCCATAACACCGGCGCTAATGAATTGTGAACCTGTTGACAGGAGAGTTTCTTCCATACATATACACGATGCTTTGGGAAAGCCAATTGCAACGCTTGTTCACGCAATTTGCCATCCGGTGCATGAAATGTGTTTACCACACATATCACCAGATTTTCCCGGCGAAATGTGTGAGGCGCTCAAGGCTTCCTCGGAAAATGGAATGCCGTTCTTTTTTAATGGCGCAGCCGGAAACATCAATCCGCCAACGGTTTCGGAAGGGCCACATAGTGCGCAAGAACACGGAGAAGCTTTGGCCCGCGTGGTACAGAACAAAACAGCATTAAGCAGTATAGATGTTTCGGCATTTGATTTTGCGTGTTGCAATGTGCAGCTTTCGCCAAGACCCGGAGCGGATATTACCAATGCAAATGACGCGGTGGCACGGTTTAGCGCTATCAGGATCGGATCGCTTGCAATAGTAGTGCTGCCCGGTGAACCTTTCGTGGAAATCGCATTCGACATAGAAAATACTTCGCCATTTGAACATACCATTGTAGTTGGTTTTGGTGAAAATAATATTGGCTACGTACCCACGGAAAAAGCCTATGAGGAAGGCGGCTATGAAATAGGCCCGGGCAAATGGTCCTTTGCTCCAAAGGGTACTGATAAGCTCGTTAGCCAAACTGCTATTGACCTATTGAATAAGTTATATAACAAAAAATGAAGTGGCTGTAATGCGATCTGTTTTTTATTGGCCAGGCAGTGGAATAAGCATGTAGCGGCTGTTGCGTCGCACTCTTCAACATTTTGTTCGCTGCCGGGCAATTGAAAAGCACTCAGCCAAATTGCGATAGCCATTAACGAAAATTAGTAGAAACTGTTTGAATTATTTGAAAACGATTTTTAGTAAACCGGCGCCGCCATGAAATACAACTGATGAAGTGATTGCGACGCAACGATGATGCCATGAAATACAATGGCCGGTATCAAAAAAAATCATTCAAACAGTTTTTAAGCGATTTATAGCAATAAACATTTCATTCGATTACGCAATTAAAACGATAAAAGATGAGATTACATCAGGTAGTAAAACTTTGTTTATTAGTAGCGGTATCGGTTGCTGCGCTTTCGTTGCATACAGATGCACAGGTTAAGCATTTGTATTTTTACGGTAATGTAAATAATGATCTATACCGGCTTTTGAAGCGTGAAGGATTTGATATAAAAAAGTATAATACGCCTTATGCAGCCGTTCGTGCAGCGGTGAAAGGAGCAGGAGTTTTTATTACCGCTAACGCATATCCTAAAATGGATTCTCTAAATCGTATTACACAGCAATTATTGAATGAAGCATCTAAGAAAGATGTAAAACTTTATATTGAATATCCTGTTGATTTTCCCGGTTTGAATGTGCCCGCAAAGCCAATAGAAACGCAGTTTGAGCGCGGTGTTGTTACCTCTGAAATATTTGGCGAAAAGCTAAAGCCGATGAGTTTATTGGGAATACATAATTGTCATGTGTTACCTGTGCAAATCACAAATCCATTAATAGTGTTAGCTAAAGTGGTAGGCGTTGATAAAGCGGAATTTGGACTTGATGATACGCCTTCTTATCCGTTGCTTTTTGAACAGGGTAACGCATTGGTAAGCATGACTGGACTTAGCAATTTTGAAACCGGGAGATACGGTCCCAATGAATCTGTTAAAACACTTTGGCGTTACATTATAGCTCATGTAACCGGTGTAAAAGATCCGCCGTTAAAGCAATGGCGGCAGGATGTTAAACCTATGTTTACCGAATATGAAAAATTGCCTGTCAACGCGAAATTGAATAGCGTAAAGAATGGCATACAATGGTTTAGTAATGGTCGTTTTTATGTGCATCCTACATGGAAAGCCGATTGGATAAAATATGGCAGCGATGGTTTGAAACCTGTGGGCCCGCCGGTTAGCCAGGATAAGCTGAATGGCGATGGAAGCTTAGGAATAATTGAAGGTCATACTTCCACTTTTTATACGGACGGGAGCCAGGGGTATCGCTATTGGATGCGTGCCGATGTGCAGGGCGAAGCCGCGATGGCTCTTGCCGCAGCAGGTAAATTGCTTAACAATGCGGAATATAAAACCAAATCTGCCAACCTGATCGATTATATGTTCACTACTTCCAATTTGCGTGCAGGTGAAAAAAATAATCCTAAAAGCGCGGCGTATGGTTTGATTGGTTGGGCCACTACCAATAATGAAACTTTTTATGGTGATGATAACGCGAGAGCTATACTGGGCGCTATTTGCGCATCGGCATACCTCAACACCGGTAAATGGGATGATAAGTTAGCGGAAGCTATAATGGGTAATTTCAGAACTACAGGTAAGAATGGTTTCAGGGGTGAACGCCTGGAAGAAGTGGATATCAAAAAAAATGGGTGGCCTTATTACTATAACCGCGACCTGGTTTACCCATCGCCACATTTCGAATCGTGGATGTGGGCTTGTTACTTATGGCTTTACGATAAAACAAAGTATGAGCCGCTGCTTACAAAAACTAAAAATGCAATTAAAATAACAATGCAGTCGTATCCTGAAAAATGGCTTTGGGGAAGCAGTTTGCAAACACAACGTGCACGCATGATCCTTCCGCTAGCGTGGTTAATTCGTATTGAAGATACCGAAGAACATCGCCGCTGGCTTGATATTGTAGCGGCTGATATGTTGAGAGATCAGCAGGCTTGTGGTGCAATAAGAGAAGAAATTGGCAAAGGCAAAGGCATGTTTAGAGAATTGAAAAAAAATTCTGATTACGGTACCGATGAGGGTTCGCTGATTTTTAAAAACGGTGATGAAATTTCATGTATGATATACACCAACAATTTCGCGGTATTCAGCCTTCATGAGGCAGCCCGTGCTACCAATGACCCCAAGTATATAAATGCCGCCAACATACTTTCAGATTTTTTAACCCGCATACAAGTGCAGAGTGAAAAACATAAGGACCTGGATGGCGCATGGTTCCGGGCTTTTGATTTTGGTAAATGGGATTACTGGGCATCAAACTCAGATGCCGGTTGGGGCGCCTGGTGCACATTAACCGGTTGGATTCAAAGCTGGATCGTTACTACACAAGCGCAAATACTGGAAAAGCAAAGCTTTTGGGAAATAACTGAAAGCTCACGGATAAGAGCAACCGCAGAAAACATAATCAAACAAATGATGGCAGAACCCGGATAATTATTGATGGAAAAGCAAAGAATTATTAAACAAAAAAATTGCGACATGAAAACAGTATTTCTTTTTTTGATGTTATGTATTATAACAGTAAATGCGGGTGCACAAGGTGTAAACAGCGATCTGCTCGCGTTAGCACAAATACAGGAAGGTGTTACTTCTAAAAGAGTAAGCAGTTTTGATACTGCCGGAGGTACTAATGATTTTATAAAGATCGCCAACGGAGAAAAAAGAGATATATTAAATGTAAGCGGCGCTGGTATTATAAATCATATCTGGATCACTATGGCGCCGGATCCCGGAGCGCTTAGCCGCAACGATGTTATTGTTAGGATGTACTGGGATAAAAAGGAATATCCTTCCGTGCAATCACCCATAGGTCCGTTTTTTGGCCAGGGTTGGAATGAAGCGTATGATTACAATGCAATGCCGCTTTCTGCAAGCCCTGTGCAGGGCCGCGGTATGGTGTGCTATTTTATGATGCCCTTTGCCAAAGGCGCACGTATTGAAATAGAAAATCAATCGGGCAGAAATATTGATGCGTTTTATTATTATGTAGATTATACCGCTGTTACGAAACTGCCCGCCAATTCCGGTCGTTTCCATAGTTGGTATAACCGCCGGGTGAAAGGAGCCTCACAAAGGGAAGGCGAAAACGAATGGAATATTTTTGGTTCGGCAGGCAATAATCTTTCAGGCGCGGATAATTATGTAATTGCTGATGTAAAGGGTAAAGGGCATTTTGTGGGAGTAAATTATTACGTACACTCTCCCACCACCATGTGGTATGGCGAAGGCGATGATATGATTTATATTGATGGAGCCGCGCAGCCTACGCTTCACGGTACCGGCACCGAAGATTATTTTAATACGGCATGGTGTCCAAAATCTGTTTTCTCAAATCCTTACTATGGTTATCCCCGCGTGAATAATGATATTGGCTGGCTTGGCCGCACTCATCTTTACCGGTTCCATATTACTGATCCATTGTTTTTTAATACCGCTTTTAAATTCACTATTGAGCATGGCCACAATAATGTGTTAACGCTCGATTTGGCAAGCGTTGCCTATTGGTATCAAAACGAGGCGTCGCCTGTTGCTGCCATACCCGATAAAGCAGGGAGAAGTCCTAAACCTCTTATTAATACCGGGGATATTCACAAGTGGCGCAATGAGTGGCGCAAGAATAAAGGTAATGATCCTTTGCTGTGGGGAAATTAACGATAGCCGGCGAATGCCGGTTGGCAATGGCTTAGTTCTTTATATTTCGCAGGGTATAGTAATGTGCAATTTTTTTAGGGACCAACTGTAGTGCTACTATTAAGCATCGTTGTGTCACTCACTTGTACGGTAGTAATACTGTTGAGCGAGTGATGAGTTTCGAGGTGTCATCAACCAACAACCAACTTGCGCGAAACAATATTAAAGTAATCTGTAAACGAAAATCAAAATGGTAAAGTTTATTAAAAAAGGAAAAAGCGGATCTGAGATGAAGGACGCGGATTGGGAAATTGAAAATACGGTGAAGAATGTAATAAAGGATGTGGAGGAAAACGGAGACGAGGCCGTGCGAAAATATTCGCAAACATTTGATAAGTGGTCGCCAAATTCATTTCGATTAACGGAAGAACAGTTACAACAAATAATTAAAAGAACGCCACAGCAGGTTATAGATGACATACTTTTCGCTCAGCAGCAAGTTCGTTTTTTTGCAGAGCAGCAAAGGATGTCTGTTACCGACATCGAAGTGGAAACTTTACCAGGTGTTTTTTTGGGGCATAAAAATATTCCGCTTAATAGTGTGGGGTGCTATATTCCGGGGGGGAGGTATCCGTTAGTAGCATCGGCGCATATGAGTATAGTTACGGCAAAGGTGGCTGGTGTAAAAAGAGTTATCGCCTGCACGCCTCCCATTAAAGGATACATACCCGAAGCTACGGTGTGTGCGATGCACTTTGGCGGTGCGGATGAAATTTATATACTTGGCGGAGTTCAAGCCGTATGCGCAATGGCAATAGGTACGGAAACAATTCAACCGGTGGATATGATTGTGGGTCCCGGAAACGCTTACGTATCGGAAGCGAAAAGACAATTGTTCGGAAGAGTGGGCATCGATCTGTTTGCAGGTCCTACAGAAATATTAGTGGTGGCCGATGAAACGGCAGACGCGAAAATGATTGCCTGCGATCTGCTGGGACAGGCGGAGCACGGGCCTACATCGCCCGCAGCACTGATCACCACTTCGGAAACTATTGCAATGGAAACAATGGTGGAAATCGAACAACAGTTGAAAGTATTGCCCACCGCCGATATTGCCCGCGTTGCCTGGAATAATTTTGGAACGGTAATGTTAGTGGATGATGAAACGGAAGCTGTTCGCGAAGCGGATGCACTTGCTTTTGAACATGTAGAAATACTCACTAAAGACCCTAATTTTTTTTTAGAGAATATGACTAACTATGGCGCCTTATTCCTTGGGCCCGAAACAAATGTGGCTTATGGCGATAAAGTAATTGGTACAAATCATACGCTGCCTACAATGAAATCGGCAAGGTACACCGGTGGCTTGTGGGTAGGAAAATTTGTTAAAAACTGTACATACCAGTATTGTACTCCTGAAGCAAGTGTAATGATTGGTGAGTACGCTGTTAGGTTATGTGAGCTGGAGGGTCTCGCCGGGCATAAGGAACAAGCGGCTTTGCGTGTGAATCGTTATAAGAATAATGTGGAAGTAAAAAAGGCAACGTCATTTGAAATAACAAAATCCGGCAGCTCGGGTAAGTAAGTGTTTTAGCCATGTATATTACTTCAATAATAAAAAAGCGTGTATTCATTAAAGTTATATTGATCGGTATAATGATGAACTCTATACTTTCGTCATTTGCCGTAATACGACTGCCTAATATTATTGGAGATAATATGGTGCTGCAACAACAAAGCGATGTAAAACTTTGGGGTTGGGGCGAACCTAATGAGAAGGTGGTGGTTACCACCTCATGGGATAACAAAACTTACGCGGCGGTAACTGTTACAGGTAATGCTACCTGGCAGCTTATTATTAAAACGCCTGTGGCCGGCGGGCCTTATTTCATCAGGTTTAGTGGCGAAAATATGATTGTGCTGAATAATGTTGTTATCGGAGAAGTATGGATCTGTTCAGGGCAAAGCAATATGGAAATGTCCGGAAAATGGGGCTTGCAAGATATTAAGAAAGAATTGCCTGTAGCCCGGAATAATGAGATCCGTTTTTTTCACATTCCTAAAATGTCCTCGGCTTTTCCTCAGCAAAATTGCGGTGGTAAATGGATGGTTTGTGATAGTAGAAGTTTGTACACTTTTAGTGCGGTGGGATATTATTTTGGAAAGGAAGTTAACCGAAAATTAAATATGCCGGTGGGACTGATACAATCGTGTTGGTCCGGATCATCAGCAGATGTGTGGACTCCCGATAGTATTATACGTAATGACAGCAAACTCAGTGAAGCAACAAAACACATTGCACCCAATGGCCAGGTGCCTCATATGGCAGGGTATGTATATAATGCTATGATCGCGCCTATTACTAATTATGATGTAGCCGGAGTTGTTTGGTACCAGGGTGAAAATAATTCGCATGTGGCTTCAGTTTATCCGCGTTTGTTTACATCCATGATTGATGCGTGGCGCGGCGCGTTTGGTAAGAATATGCCTTTTTATTATGTACAAGTAGCTCCATTCAATTATCAACAAAAGAATTGGGGTGCGCTTATACGTGAGGCGCAAGCAGAATGCATGACACATCATAAAACCGGCATGGTAGTGATTACTGATCTTGTTGAAAATGTTCACGATGTACATCCTGCGAATAAACAAGATGTAGGATTAAGGCTTGCGAATTGGGCGCTTGCAGACAATTATCACCAGGAGGGAATTGTTTTTAAAAGCCCTTTTTTTAATAACATGATCATTAAAAATGATAAGGCTGTAATTACATTGGATAATGCTGAAAACGGTTTGGTAATAAAAGGTTCTGAAGTAGCCCGGCTTTATATTGCAGGCAAAGACAGCATTTTTTATTCTGCTAAAGCAACACTGAAGAGCAATCAAATTATTGTATGGAGCGATAAGGTAAAAGAGCCGGTGGCAGTGCGTTATGCTTTTGGTAATACCGACATTGGTAACATTTTTAGTAAGGAAGGACTTCCTCTTGGACCGTTCCGTACGGACAGGTGGCCGGTGGAAAATGAGTATAAACCTTTTTGAAAATGGTTGAAGATAAAAATTGGTATAACTTATACGAATGTAAGATTTTTAAATACAACTATTTTGGATGTCATCAGTATTGCTACTATTAGGCTTCTGTTGTGTCACTCACTTGTACTGTGGTAATACTATTCAGCAAAGTGCGGCACCAAAATAAAGAGCTGGTTTGTCCTTAGTATAAATATTATTAAACCTGTGTAGCATATGAAGTATTCAGTTTACCTAATTCTATTGATGGTATTTAGCAGTACAACTAATTTTGTTTTTAGTCAGAACAAAACTAGGAGCAAAACCACGTTGCCGGTAATTCCCATTGCAATGGATGCTTACCGGCAGTGGGATAAATGGCCGCAGCAACGCATTGGGGCAAGGGCCTATATGCGCAGCACTTACGACCGCACAGGAGGAGGAAGCGATGCAGGTAATTTTCTTTTCATGAATCAACATGATCATAATGTAACCTTGGATCTGGCAGGAAGCGGCGTGTTTTATTTTTTCAGAACAAATCATTGGCATGGAAGTCCGTGGCATTTTGTAGTGGATGGACAGGATTATACAGTATCGGAAACCGCAACGGCGAATCCTGTTGATGCAAAAAAGAATATTACCAAATCAAGTTTTATACCTGCTAACGCTTTCCCACAGCCATTATGCTGGACATGGGAGATTACAAAAGGCTCCGATTTGATATGGACTCCTATGCCGTTTAACGACTCGTTTCGTATAGCGTATGCCCGTACTTGTTATGGAACAGGATATTACATTTATCATCTGTACTCAAATAAGAATAATTTGTCGCAGCCTATAAATTCGTGGAACATGAATACAGCGCCGGATGCGGATGTTATTGAGCTGCTTAACCGTTCAGGTACCGATATCGCGCCACAAAATATTTCTGTAAAAAGAGGAACACTCAAACTAAACAACGAACAATTATTAATTGCGAACATCAATCGTAAATCATCTGTAGTAAGAGCGCTTAAATTTGTAATTCCAATGGCAAAGGCCGAAGCGCTGGAGCAGCTTCGCTTACAGGTTACTTGGGATGAGAGGGCTACGCCATCCATTGATGTACCTCTGAGTTTGTTTTTTGGGGCCGGTACTTTTTATAACAGGGAGAACAAAGAATACCTTGTTAAAGGGTTTCCTATTAATGTGCGGTTTGATTATCAGAAGCAGGTGGTGGAACTCGCTTGTTATTATCCGATGCCTTTCTTCCGGTCAGCGAAATTTGAATTAAATGAAATTGTTCCATCAGGTACGGAGATTAGTTATGAAATCAGGTACGAGCCGCTGCAAATGCCCATTCATCAAAGCAGTTATTTTCACGCAACTTATAAGGATATACCAAAGCCGGAAATGGGACGGGAACTCTGTTTTTTAGATACCAAGGGAATAGAAGGAGTTGATAATTGGTCCGGGAGTTTTGTGGGTACCTCTTTTATTTTTTCGCACCAGGCCAACCTGTACACATTGGAAGGTGATCCGAGATTTTTCTTTGATGATAGTAAAACGCCGCAAGCGCAGGGAACCGGCACAGAAGAGTGGTGTGGTGGCGGCGATTATTGGGGTGGTGAAAACATGACGCTGCCGCTGGCAGGTCATCCATGCGGCGCTTCTGAAAAAGGTAAAGCCAAAAATGAGAAGGATCTTATTCAATCGGCTTACAGGTTTTTACTCGCGGATTTAATGCCGTTTGGCAAGCGTGCGGTTATAACATTTGAACATTCTGAAAATGTATCGCAAGATCATTATAAAGCTGTAACCTACTGGTATGGCCTGCCGGCGGCTTCGCTTATAAAAACAGATTCGTTGGATGTTGGTGATATTCCTGCTGAACAAGCACATCATTACAATGCTCCCGCGGCTTCAAAAGTGGATACCATTACATCGCGGTACGAATGGGGTCAGCATACTTTTCCCGGCGGCGCCTGGGGTTATGATGTGCGAAAAGTTCCGGGGTATGCGGAAAAAATCGGAAAAGAGATTTTTCCCGCGCATAGTGAATACGGCCGCTATCACCGCGATGTTTCAGAGTTTACCATCCGGGTGGATCCAAAGAACGTTGGAGTTCTGTTGCGCAGAACCTTGGATTATAGTTTTCCCAATCAAAGAGCGGAAGTTTTTGTGGCTCCCGTTCATCCTGGCAGTAAGGAAACAGGTGCGTGGGAAAAAATCGGAATATGGTATTTGGCCGGATCTAACACCTGCATGTATTCGAGGCCGCCCGGTGAACTGGATGCGAGAACGCACATCGTTAAAACTTCTAACCGGCGGTTTAGAGATGATGAGTTTCTTATTCCCGAACACATTAGCAAAGGGCAATCTTATTTGAGAATCAGGATCAGGTTTTTGCCCGGTAATCAAATGTTGTATCCGGGGCATCCATTTCCAAAGGAAACCGCCTGGAGCGAATTAAAGTATGATGTGTTCAGTTATGTTATTCCATACTATAAGCCTTAATGATTGTTGAAATTGTTTGTGAAATTTTTTTATGGTACCGGCTGCAGTATTTCATGGCGTCATAGTTGCGTCGCATTTCGTTCATCGGTAGTATTTCATGGCATCATTGGTTGCTATATAAAATGGTATAAACAACACAAACAGTTTTTGATGTAAAGTATTAAGAACATGTTTTTATTAAAGAATCAATTATCATTTTAAATTAATCACATGCTGTACCGTTTCTTTTTACTGATAATTTTTGTTCTCAATATGGCAACGGTTTTAGCCCAGGAGAACAAAATTGATACGCCGGTCATAAGCGGCCCTTTTGTTCATATTTTCAACCCTAATGATACACGCGATAAGGATAGTAGCTGGTACACAAACGATCATTGTTTTATTAGAGGAAAAGATGGCACGTGGCATGCTTATGGAATTATTCATCATCTTCCCATTGCGCCGTGGAAAGAGACCAGGTTTTTTCACGTATCTGCCACATCGCTTAAGCTGGCGAATTGGAAAGATCATGAGTATGCTTTAAAAGCGCAGCCCGGCGTGGAGAAAGTATTATGGGCGCCTCATGTTTTTAAGAAACGCAGCACTTATTATATGTTCTATAATATTGGTAATATGCAGGAAAGTGCTCCCCGCACTGCATCTTGGGGACAGCTTTGCATAGCAACGAGTAAGAATTTATTTGATTGGACAAGGCATGACAGGAATCCTATCTTCAGCGATCCTGGCCATGCAAGGGATTCATACATTTTAAAGTATAAGCGGAAATACTATTACTATTATACAAGAATTTTTAGTGAAGTTGATTTACGTTCTGTTGTAGCGGTAAGAACAGGTAAGGATCTGTTTCATTGGAGTGGGCCCAAAATAGCGCATGTGCAGCCATACAAAGTGGATTGGGGCGGAGATGCTGAAAGCTCATTTGTGGTGCACAAAGGAGGGGTTTTCTATTTGTTTATTTGCCGCGCAATGACGGAATACAACCGGACTGATGTTTACTGGTCAAAAGATCCCGAATCTTTTCCTGTTGAAAATTTAGTGTGTACATTACCGGTACATGCCGCAGAAGTAATTTATGATCGTAAGGGAGGTTGGTTTATTTCCAACACGGGTTGGGATAAGAAAGGACTTTTTTTGGCGCCTCTTGAATGGAGGGGAGACAATTAATAATTAATAATATGCTGAATAAATGGAGAGTTGAGAGTGGAGAATTGAGAGTGCTTTGTACACTAAGTGGAAGCCAAAACAAAAACACCATCAACCATCAACAACAACCAACCCGCTCAATAGCATTTCTACCGTACAAGTGAGTGACACAACGATGCTTAATAGTTGCACTACCGCCGGTTCCATAAAAAAAATGAGCACCCGGCCAAATGACGTAAATTGCAATAGTGAGGGAATAGTTACCGGATCAGTAAAAATTATTATTTTTGAATACGTAGTCATCATGAAGGGAAAGAAATTTGATAAGAAGCAATATACCTCTGAAGACATTGCGGTATTAGCGGGCGTTTCGCAAGCGACGGTCTCCCGTGTTTTAAGCGGGGGCGCAAATGTTTCGGAGAAGAAGAGAAAGAAAGTGCTGGAAGTGGCTGCAAAATTTAATTACCAGCCTAATGCGCACGCCAGGAGCTTGATTACAAAAAAAACGGGTATTATTGGAATAGTGATGCGCAATATCCGCGATCCTTTTTATTCCGCCGTGCTGGAAATTTTTTATAACCGGCTTGCTCCATTAGGATACCATTTGATTTTTATTAATTCGGAAAATGAGATCATCCAGGAACACGAAATTGTGAAGCTGGTGCAGTACAATGTGCAGGGCGTAATTGTTAGTGATGCGGTTTTATCGCCGGAGGCAGAGCGGCAGTTTGAGCGAAACGATATAAGTGTAGTTCTTTTTAACCGGTATGAAAAAAACTCAAAATGCAGCGCTGTTTTTTGCGATAATTATTTGGCTGCAAAACAAATTGCTTTATACCTGCTTAAAATGAAACATAATTCTTTCGCGTTCATTGGCGGGTCGCTCAATACTTCAATTACCAAAGACCGTTTGAAAGGCTTTGAAGAAGTTTTGAAAGAGAACGGCATTACAAAATTTATAGTGCAAACGGGCAATTATACTTATGAAGGCGGCTTTAAAGCAACGCAGGAGCTGCTTACCGAGCATCGTGATATTGATTGTATCTTTTGCGTAAATGATATTACCGCAATTGGCGCCATTGATGCCATTAGCACAATAGGATTAAAAATTCCCGACGATGTATCAGTATTTGGATTTGATAATATTCGTCCAAGTGGCTGGGCACCTTATCAACTCACAACATGGGAGCAGCCTTTGGAAGATATGGTTACCAGTACTGTGAATATTGTTTTGGAAAATATAAACAACCCTTC
Organism: Flavihumibacter sp.; assembly: GCA_031553495.1. Classification (GTDB taxonomy): domain Bacteria; phylum Bacteroidota; class Bacteroidia; order Chitinophagales; family Chitinophagaceae; genus Pinibacter. The sequence goes on along the minus strand of JAVBLN010000004.1, from coordinate 14,387 downwards.
GGCAGATCGCAAAATTTTGCGGATGAATGGGCAAATGATCGTAAGAAAAACAGTAAGGTCCAAAAAATAATTTTTTTTATATTTTATTGAATACGTATTCAATAATTTGGTAAAATGCAATAATGTAAAAAATAGAGTCAGCGTATTGAGAAGAATGGCAACAGGATTAAATTTAGTATTATGAACTGGAATCAGATTGATTTATGGATCGTAATCGGGTACTTGTTAATAATGTTTTTAATGTCCTTGTGGCATATCAGGTATTCGTCTGCTAATCTTGAAAACTTTTTTCTTGGAGGCAGAAAAATGCCCGGGTGGTTGAATGGAGTTTCTTATACGGCGGCATTGGTTAGTCCGGATGCGGCAACTGGTTATGGCGGATTAGCCATAGTTACGGGCGCTTTCATTTCATGGTGGTATTTGAGCCGGTTTGGACTTGCGTTATTTTTAGCAGGCGTTTTGTTTGCTTTCTTTTGGAGAAGGCTGAAATTATTTACGTCGTTGGAATTTTATGATCTTAGATTTACTGCCAGGACCGCGGCTGCCATGCGGTTATGGATCGCTATTCGTACCTCGCTCATTGCTATTCCTGCATGGACAGGCATTACGCTTCTTGCTGCTTATAAAATAATGGGTCCGGCTTTTGGCTTAAGCAAAGCGGAAACCATGTATCTTATTGTGCCCATTTCTTTTTTGTTTGTTTTCTTTTCGGGGTATAAAGGTGTGGTGATTTCTAACCTCGTGCAGATGATCATTTTTCTTATAGGCACTATTGCTGTAGCAGGATTTACACTCTCGCATTTTGGTGGCCCTGATGCTATGCGGCTTGCTATTGAAAGCGCATTTGGTACAAACCCGGAACTCCTGCAATCCGTACCACCGGCGAAACACGATGTGTTTCCACTGGCTGCGGCCATGGCATGGTTGTTTGGGCAAAGTGTGGGGTATGGAGGTGATGCCGCCCCTATGGGCGGGGCTATGGAAGGGCAGCGTATTCTTTCTACACGCTCTCCTTCCGAAGCTGTAACAATGTATGTGGTAACCGCTCTCAGTATGTTTATCCTGTTGCTTTTAGTAACGCTTCCTTGCATTTCCGCTGCTGTAATGTGGCCGGAGCTTCGCTTGCCGGGAGCCGACCGCGAACTGGTGTATGGAAAACTAATGAAAGAGTTACTGCCCGTGGGGGCTATGGGCCTGCTTGTTGCGGCAATGATGGCGGCAACTATGTCTACGGTTGGCGATAATCTGAATTTCGGCAGCCAGATAATGGTAAGTGATTTATACCGCCGCTGGTTTGTTCCATCTGCTGGCGAAAAGCATTACCTGTGGATTGGAAAATTAGGGATGGCTGTTATCATGTGCATGGCTATCGCTATTGTGTTTAACGTTACTATTATTGTGGATGTAGCAATATTTATGTTGCAATTAAGTGCGGCGGAGTTACCCGCAAACTGGGCGCAATGGTGGTGGTGGCGGTTCAACGGTGCAGCCCGCATCGCGGCATCTTTTGGCGGTGCGCTTATTTTTTGTATTGTAGTACTAGGGCCAAAATTGCTGCTGGCGCTGGGCTTTGGCTGGGCGGAAACCTTAATGATTCCCTGGTGGTGGCAAACGCTGCTGGTAATGACATTAACCACTATTCTTTGGGTTACTGTGGCATTGGTTACCAAGCCTGAGTCCAATCAATTGCTAAGTAATTTTTACAACCGTGCAAAGCCGTTAGGGTTTTGGAAACAATTCAACACAGCGGCTCCCAATGAGAAAAAAATTGCAAGCCTGCAACCAATTGTAAAAGGGATGATAATTGCCGCTATTGGATTTACAGCTACTTCGTTATTAATAATTGGTTTAACGCAAGCATGGTTTGGTAAATACTTTATAGCTGCTGCCGAACTAATTTGTTCTGCTTTGCTATTTGTTGTGTTTAGAATTTTCACAAAGTCTTACTTGAAGTTCCTGGCAGTTCGTACCGGTGAAGACAGGCTCAATGGAACTACATCAACAGTTGAAAATAAGTGTAAGGTTATTTCAATTAACCATACTGAATAGTGTATCCTTATTAATATGAACCGTATGTAAGAAATGTTTTTTATTATGGGCCCAACATTAGAATTACTATGGAACAGCCGTTGCGTCGCACTCTTGTGCTGAAGTAATTCTATTCGGCAATAAATAACAGGACACTACATAATGTTCATACATCTATGCCTGAGCCGGCGTTACATGTGGCATCCATTTCGAGCTTTGAAAAACGCAGGATGCTTTTTGACAACAGGCATTAAAGTGATAGAAAAGAAAACCGGAAAGCAATAATGAAACATTCAACTATGAAAGCAGGAATTTATGTTACAGATATTACACCGCCACTGGAAGCGGGTTTGCTTACATCATCAGTAAATCAAACCTGTACTTCTTTTAAAAAGATCCGCCTGCCTTTGAAAGCCCGGGTTTTAGTGCTGGAAGACTCGGCTGGTAAATTTGTTCTTGTATCACTGGATCTATTGGGACTGAGTGATTCTTCCGTTAAAGGATGGAAGCGATTTAAGAAGGCTATAGCAGAAGGTATCAATCCTGGTAGGATCATTATAACATGCACTCATACACATAATTCCCCCGAATCAGTAGGCTTAACCAACCTGGTGAATACAATAGTGTTTGAGCAATGGTTAAGAGACCTGGAAGTAAAACTGCGGTTCGCGATCAGGTATGCTTGCAAGTCTTTGCGGCCTTGTACCATGACATTCGGGACGGCGCTTCTGGAAGGGTTTTCGCTGCAAAGAAGAATAGCAACAGATCACGGTATTATCATGTCCGACGCTGTTCAACCTGTTGCTGCTGAATTGTTTGACAGAACGCCAGTTGACCGCCGCGTGAAAGCGATATGTTTCAGAGCGCTTAATGGCAATGGTATTGCTACTATAGTGCATGCAGTATGTCATCCTGTGTATGAAATGTGTTTGCCGCAAATTTCATCAGACTTTCCGGGTGAAATGTGTAATGCTCTTGAAAGAACGGCAGCATTTGGAGTGCCGATGTTCTTAAATGGGGCGGCGGGAGACATTAATCCGCCCGGTGTTTCATTAGGACAAAAATTTGCTGAACAACATGGCCGGGCGCTAGTCGGCTTGATACAGCAACTGGATTTTGTTTCTGCAACCACTGGCTCTTTCAAATATGCTAACAGTGAGTTTGAATTACCTGTAAGAAGCGAAGCGGGAATATCTAATGCATCAGATGCAATTGCCCGGATCAATGTAATAGCAATTGGAGAAATTGCTTTTGTGTTTTTGCCCGGCGAACCGTTTATTAAGATAGCTTTGGAAATTGAACGGAATTCTCCTTTTGAAACAACTATCGTAACCGGATATTCAGAAAACAGCATTGGCTATATTCCTACATCTAAAGCCTTTGAAGAAGGTGGTTATGAAGTAGGCCCCGGCAAATGGTCTTACCTCGAAAAAGAAGCCGGTATATCTTTATATAGAGAGGCAGTAAAATTGGTCAACGCTTTACATACATCCGTACATCGAAAACAGATGATAAGTGAAGTGAAATAAAAATAAACAATGCATTCGAATGTTCTTTGGGTAAAATATTCAACTAAAACTATAATTATGAAAAGGTCATGGATATTTTTCTTTATGCTGCTAGCAGGAGATATTTCCTTCGCACAACAAAAAATTACTAATCCCGTATTAAATCAGTCTTTTCCTGATCCTACAGTGATTAGGGTTGAGGGGAAATATTATGCTTATGCTACCAATACAGGTGCGAATAAAAAATGGATGAATATACCAGTAGCCGTATCAACGGATTTGCAACACTGGAATGTAGTTGGGGATGCACTTTCGAAAAAACCAACATGGGCCAACAAGGATTTTTGGGCGCCGCATGTATTATACGATTCTTCTATCAAAAAATTTGTGCTGTTTTATTCCGGCGAATCAATAAGTGATTCGATAGGTAAATGTTTGGGAGTGGCATTTGCCGATAATCCCGAGGGGCCTTTTGTGGATAAGGGCACACCATTAATTTGTGGCGAAACTTTTGTGAATATTGATCCTATGGCTATTATTGATAGTAAAAGCGGCAAAAAATTATTATACTGGGGTTCCGCTCATTTACCACTCAAAGTGCAGGAAATGAATAACGACTGGACTGCTTTTAAAGAGGGCAGTGTGGCACAACCCATCGTTTACCCCAATGAAGAAAGAAACTACGAAAAACTGCTGGAAGGTGCATGGGTACACTATTACAAAGGTTTTTACTATATATACTATTCAGGTAATAATTGTTGTGGCCCGCAATCGAATTATGCGGTAATGGTGGCACGGGCAAAAAATCCTTTCGGACCTTTTGAAACTTTAGGTACTCGGCGTAAAAATAAAAGCAGCGTTATCCTGGAGAAGAATAAATTTTGGCACGCTCCTGGTCATAACTCCATCTTTTCTGATGAAAAAGGCAATTTTTATTTCGCCTATCATGCTATACCTATTGACCCCGATGGCAAGGTGCGTGATTTTAATAAACGCGTGTTCTGCATAGATCCGATCCGGTATAAAAAAGGATGGCCTGTAGTTGGGAGTGGGCAGTAGGCAGTGGGCAGTAGAGAGGTCAGAAATTAGAAGTCAGATGTCAGAAGAGATGCAGATTTTAGAGTGTTGATTGCTGTTATATTGTTGAAATGTAAAGTTCAGAAGCAATGAATTTTATTATTCTCAAAAAAAGTGTAGCGTGTTACACATTCTCTCCTTTGGAGGGGCAGGAGGTGTGGGTAAAAAGCTTATATAATCAGGGAAGTAAAGATTAATTATACTGCTAAAATTGCCGAATAAAGAATAAAAAGTTGAAGTGAGTGACACAACGATGCTTAATAGTAGCACAAATGCCGGTCTCATAATAAAAAACACGAACTACAGATAGACTATAGTAGTAATGACTGCTTAAACATGTTTTCAAAAGAGTTAGTGCATTTCTTCACCATTGATATTTTCGTTTCTAGTACACCCTCTTAAAAAAAATAAAAATACATGTATGAAAACGACAAGTTATTTTTTATTGACTATTGTTGTTGCAGCAACATTGTATGCCTGTAAGGGAAAGCCTTCCGAACAAACTTCATCGCAAAGGGCTTTCAACACTAAGTATGAAGGTGAGTATCTAAACCGGATTGCGTTTCCGATTGGGGGAATGGGCGCCGGAATGTTTTGCCTGGAGGGAACAGGCGCCATTTCTCATATGTCGGTGCGGCACAAACCGGATTTATTTCATGAGCCTTGCATGTTTGCCGCTATACATGTGAAAGGTATTGAGAATGGTACGAAAGTTTTGGAAAAGGAAATTCCCGATTGGAAAAAATACGGAAACCACGGATCTGGATTGGGAAATGGCGGAACAACCTGGGGACTGCCCCGCTTCGACAATGGAACATTTGATGTGCGTTTTCCGTTTGCAGAAATTAAACTGAGTGATGAAGATATTCCTTTGGATGTAACGCTAAAGGGCTGGAGTCCTTTTATACCAACGGATGAGGACAATTCGGGCTTGCCTGCGGGAGCCATTGAGTATACTTTTAAGAACACCGGTTCAATGGAAGTGGACGCGATTTTTTCTTACAGTTCAAGAAACTTTATGTATGTTCCCGGTAAAGGTTCTTCCTCTGTGGAAGCAATTCCTAACGGCTTTATTCTTTCTCAAACCGGTACCAATGAGGAGCCGCATCACCAGGGCGATTTTGCCATTTTTGTGGATGATCCCAACACGAAAGTTGATCGACTTTGGTTTAGAGGTGCGTGGTTTGATCCGCTTACTATTCGCTGGAACGAAATATGCGCAGGCATTATGCCGGAAAAATCTTTTGAACCCGGAGCGCCGGGCGGCTCTTTATTTGTTCCGTTCAAATTGAAATCGGGTGAAACGAAAACCATCAAGTTATTCATGACGTGGTATGTGCCCTATTCAAACCTTCGGCTTGGCATGGAGCCAAAATCGAAAGATGATATGCCCGCCTATAATTCGTTAGCGGAAAAGTCTGATGAATTATATTTTGCACAAGCGCGTTCGAAATTTTATCGTCCCTGGTATAGCAATAAGTTTAGTGATATAAGATCGGTTAGTGATTATTGGAAATCGAATTACGACAGTCTCAAATTGAAAACGCAAATTTTTACAGATGCTTTTTACAACAACACGTTGCCGCCGGAAGTAACGGAAGCTGTTGCTGCTAATCTTACCATTCTGAAATCGCCTACTGTTTTCAGGCAATACGACGGACGCTTGTGGAACTGGGAAGGTTGCGGCGATACCTGGGGAAGTTGCCACGGCTCGTGCACGCATGTATGGAATTACGCACAAGCTATACCTCATCTTTTTCCGAATATGGAAAGATCACTTAGAGAAACAGAATTTCTTGTAAGCCAGAACAGCAAAGGCCACCAGGTGTTTCGCACTAATCTTCCAATTCGTCCCACCGTACATGATTTTCATTCCGCTTCCGACGGACAGTTGGGCGGGCTTATGAAAATTTATCGCGACTGGAGAATTTATGGAAGTAATGATTGGCTAAAAAAATTATATCCTAGTGTTAAGCAAGGCATGGATTATTGTATTGCAACCTGGGATCCAAGAAATACAGGCGCTTTGGAAGAACCACATCATAACACTTACGACATTGAGTTTTGGGGACCGGATGGCATGTGTACCGGTTTTTATACCGGTGCGTTGCAGGCGGTTTCGCTGATGGGAAAAGCACTGGGAGAAGATGTTTCCAAATATGAAGCATTGATGGCAAAGAGCAAAGAGTATATGGAAACAAAATTGTATGATGGTGAGTATTTCATCCAGGATATTCGCTGGAAAAATTTGAATGCCCCCGATCCTACAACAGCGCAGTCTTTTCATTCGCAATATACTCCGGAAGCAATTGCTATACTGGAAAAAGAAGGCCCGAAATACCAGTATGGAAAGGGCTGCCTGTCCGATGGTATACTTGGCTCATGGATATCGCTGGTGTGCGGCATGCCGGAAGTAATTGATAAAACGAAAGTAACAAGCCATTTAAAATCTGTTTATAAATACAACCTGAAGAAAGACCTGCGAAATCATGCTAATCCGCAGCGGCCAACATTTGCGATGGGAGATGATGGCGGTTTATTGTTGTGCTCCTGGCCAAAAGGCGGAAAGCTTCAACTTCCGTTTGTGTATAGCGATGAAGTATGGACCGGCATTGAATACCAGGTTGCGTCTCACCTGATGTTTGAAGGAGAAGTGGAAAAAGGATTGGAAATCGTACGCATTTGTCGCGAACGTTATGACGGCCGTATCCGCAACCCTTTCAACGAGTATGAATGCGGCTCGTGGTACGCGAGAGCATTGGCAAGTTACGGATTGTTGGAAGGGCTTACCGGCGTTCGTTATGATGCGGTAGCCAAAACACTGTACATTAACTCTCGAATCAGAAACAACTTTACAACTTTTATTTCCACCAATACCGGTTTCGGAAATGCAGGCCTGAAAAACGGAAAGCCTTTCCTGGATGTGAAATACGGTTCCATAAATGTAAGCAAGTGCATGGTGTCGAATGTGGAAACGGCTTTGTAATGAGTGATGGGTAATGAGTATTGAAGAGTAAACTTTTACATGTTTTTTTGTGGGTGACCAGCGGTAGTGCTACTATTAAGCATCGTTGTGTCACTCACTTGTACGGTAGTAATGCTATTGAGCTATGGGTACATATAATGGCACTCTGATGACACTGATCAGACTGATCTTCACTGATTTTTTTAAATGAAATTTCGAAACCTGATCATTCATATTTGTAAATAAAAAAGTATACTCAAAAATTAGAAACACACTCCAACTATGAATTTCAAATTTTAATTCGATAAATTTGGATATTATGAGGAAGATGCTCACGATATTCTTTCTTACTATTTATGTTGTTTCAACAACGGAGCTTGGGCAATTGCTGAAGATTCCTGCGTTGGTAGAACATTATTTCGAGCATAAGAAGAAAAGTAGTGAAGTGTCAATAATCAATTTCCTGGTGCATCATTATAAAGGAAATCATTTAAAAAATCATCCTTTCAACAGAGATTACGAGCGGGATCAAAATCTTCCTTTTATGAACTCCACAGTACTTAGTATGACTTTTGTTTTATCACCGCTTGTTACTTTTGAAATCAGCGAAAGAGCGCAGATCATTGATGCCGGAAAAGCACGTCTGCGAAACGATCAGTTTGTAGATAATATTTTCCTGTCTTCCATCTGGCAGCCTCCAAGATGCTGTTAGCCATTTTTGAAACTATTTTTTATCGCTTTTGCTACAGGATTTTTCTGTATTTCAGATGAGCCTGTTGCCGGCGCTGCGTTCAATAAAACGAAGATTTCAAATGGCTATGTTTTACTATAGAAATTGAATCAGAAATAATACCAATAAAATATTTTTTATGGAAGAAAAATCAGTAAAACGATACACAATGATCCACAGAGGATTGCATTGGCTTATAGCAGTGCTAATGTTTGTGTTATATATCACAGGTTTTTTAAGGATGCAATGGATGGGTAAGAGAGCTGTTTTACAGGCTTTCGAAAAGAACTCGCTGGGCGAAACCCTAAGTAAGGAGCAAATGTTGGATGTTGCCAGGAGCATACTTTCTCCTATGTGGAAATGGCATGAACTGGCTGCTTATATAATGCTTGGCGCATTTGCGATTAAGCTGGTTTACATGGTAATAAAAGGAATAAGGTTTCCAAATCCTTTTAGTAAAAATATCGCTTTGAAAGAACGCTTACAGGGATTTGTGTATGTTCTCTTTTATCTGTTTATAGGCATTACAACATTTACCGGCTTTTTCCTGGAATGGGGTGGCGGCAGCCTTAAAGAACCAATGGAAGCCATACACAAATGGGCGTTATACTTGTTCCCCATTTTTATCTTGTTACATCTTATCGGAATTTGGATTGCGGAAATCACCGATAAGAAAGGCGTAACATCACGGATGATTGGAGGCGATTAAATTGGCAGAGGGCGAAAGTCAGAAGTAGGCAGTGGACAGTAGGCAGTAGAAATCAGAAGACACGGTGGTTGCCGGTTACCGGTTGCCAGTGGCCAGCGTTGAAGGACAGGCAATACAATAAATTGTCAGCACAATAATTCAATGAGATTTCTCGCCCGGTTGTTTCACGTAAGAACAAATAACTGTCTACTTTTTTCAAGACGTGACACAAGACAATGACTTCTGACATCTGATTTCTCTACTGTCCACCGCCTACTGTCCACTGCCCTCTCGCTCAATAGCATTCCTGCTGTACAAGTGAGTGACACAACGATGCTTAATAGTAGCACTACCGCCGGTTTACAAAAAAAACATTACATAATCTTGCACTACCTTTGCACGATTGTAAATAATGAATACAACTACATTACCCGATCAATTAATAAAGTCGCTGAAAAATGTGCCGGGGTTTGATGAACGCGCTTTTAAGGAAGTGCATGAATCCGGCGAGCAGATTACTTCTATAAGAATGAATCCTGCCAAGCCTTTTGATGTGCATGATCATATATTTGGTGTGCAGGAAGTGGTGCCCTGGGCATCAACCGGTTTTTATTTGCCGGAAAGGCCTTTTTTTACGCACGACCCGCTACTGCACGCCGGCGCGTATTATGTGCAGGAGGCTTCCAGCATGTTTGTAGAGCAGGCTTTGAAACAAACTGTTGATGTAACGCAGACTTTGAAAGTGCTTGATTTATGCGCGGCGCCGGGTGGTAAATCAACTTTATTGCAAGCTGCTATTTCAAAGGAAAGTTTACTGGTGAGCAATGAAGTTATCAAATCCAGGGCCGGAATATTGGCAGAAAATATTACCAAATGGGGCGCTGCAAATACTATAGTTACAAATAATGATCCCAAAGATTTTGCACAGCTTGAAAATTATTTTGATGTAATTGTAATTGATGCGCCGTGCAGCGGAAGTGGGTTGTTTCGCCGGGATGCGGAAGCGATTAATGAATGGAGCGAAGGAAATGTGATGCTGTGCAGCCAGCGCCAGCAAAGGATTGTAGCAGATGTAATGCCTGCATTAAAAGAAGGTGGAATTTTGATTTATTCAACTTGTTCATACTCTAAAGATGAAGATGAAAATATTGCTGACTGGATTGTAAACGAATTTGACATGCAGAGTTTGCCGCTGCAATTGCGACCAGAATGGAATATTACGGAAACACTTAGCGATGAGAGTAGAGCTTATGGTTACAGATTTTATCCATACAATGTGAAAGGCGAAGGTTTTTTTATTTGCTGTTTTAGAAAAACTCAAAGCGACGGTAAAACCTTTTCATATCCGAAAAGATCAAAGTTGGAAAAGCTTTCAAAGAACGAATTGACGATAGCGGAGAATTGGTTGGGAAATACAAACGGTATTTCGTTGGTAAAATGGAAGGATTCTGTATTGGCTGTTCCTTTTCATGCGGTGCAGGATTTGGATTTATTTCAACAAATGTTGTATATAAAACAGGCAGGAATTTTGCTGGGACAAATAACGCCAAAGGAATTGATCCCCGAACATTCGTTTGCATTAAGCAGCTTGCTGAGTAATAATATTGCCCGCATCAGCGTTTCTTTAGATGATGCACTGAAGTATTTAAGGAAAACAGATATGGGGCAGGTTTTTTTGCAAGGTAAAGGCTGGGCGTTACTGCAATATGGGAAACATAACCTAGGCTGGGTGAAATTATTGTCCAATAGGGTCAATAATTATTATCCAAAAGAGTGGAGAATTCTAAAGTGACGATAAATTTGCTATATAATTGTACGATGTTGGCAAAGTTTATTCATATTTGCAAGGTTTAAAAATGACAATATGAGGTTTTTTCTGAACGCATTTATTCTGACTTTAATTTGTGGCGCTTCATTTGCGCAGAATGGCGATCTTATTATTGAAGGTACTTCGCCTAAGTTATACGTACAGCACACGGTAGTGGCTAAAGAAAACTGGTACAGTATTGGGCGGTTATATAATGTTAGTCCAAAAGAGATAGCTCCGTTTAATGGCGCTACACTTGAAAAGTCTTTGAATATAGGCCAGCAGTTAAAAATTCCGTTAACCAATGCGAATTTTTCCCAGGATGGCCAAAAAGCATCCGATGAAGTTTTTGTTCCTGTATATCACATTGTGCAGGATAAGGAATGGCTGTTTCGCATAAGTTCGAATTACAATAAAGTGGCTCCGGCAAATATTGAAAAATGGAATGGTATAAATAATGATCAGTTGAAAGCCGGCATGAAACTAATTGTAGGTTATTTGAAAGTAAAACCCGGTCAAAGTGCGCTTGCTTCAAAAGGCATGAGTGAAATACCTGAAACTACTGTTGCAACTACTGCTCCCGCGCCTCCGGTGGAGCAACCTGTGGTTAAAGTGGAAGAAAAAAAGCCGGAACCCGTTGTTGAAAAACCTGCTGAAAATAAACCTGTAACAACTGTAGTTAATAATGCACCGGCAAGTGTTAATGGCGATTTTAAAGGCGGTTATTTTAGATCGCAGTATGAAAGCAGCAATAAAAGTTCGCAGGGAGCTGCAGCGATTTTTCGCAGCACAAGTGGCTGGAGCGACGGCAAATATTACGCTTTAATGAATAATGTTCCGGTTGGCACAATTATAAAAGTGAGTAATACAGCCAATAATAAAGTTGTGTATGCTAAAGTATTAGGAAATTTGGCCGATATAAAAGAAAATGTCGGTTTAACTATTCGCATAAGTAATGCGGCGGCGGCGGATCTTGGTGCAGGTGAAAATAAATTCAATGCCAGCATAAATTATTGATTAAGTAATTAAGATAAGATTATCAGAGGTCAGAAATCGGAAGTAAGCCGGTTTCTGACCTTTTTTATTGTGCAGAATTATTATTTGCTATAGCGGTATGAGTTATGAGTTTTTTATTATGAGACCAGCTTTGGAGCCCTGATTGAGCTTTGGTTGTGTCACTCACTTGTGCGGTAGGAACTTTAGTGGGCGGTTGACAGTGGGCAGTAGAGAAATCAGATGTCAGTGATCAGAAGTCAGTGTCTTGCTATCAGTGCATAAAGCATTCTCAACTCTCAAACTTCCTTACGCTCTGCAAGGCTTGCAGCCTTGCAGCACTATACTGTTGCTTTTAGCAACACACCAAGATTCAACTGCAATTGAGATTTCTCGCACGGTTTGGTTTATTGCAAGTTGCAATATTTCATTTATACAACATCAAACTTCCGTGCTCGAAATGACGGATGAGATTGGTGTCAGAATTTGGATTCGTTGGATTAAAGGACCGATGAAAAGAATTACTATCGATGAAGTGATTGCGACGCAACGATGATGCCATGAAAAGCTATCGCTCGTACCATAAAATATCTACTCAAACACCATTTGAAATATTTTGAAAGCAGCCTACAAATATTTCATAGGGCGACCATAAGGCCGCCCTACAAGAATTACATCACGCATTTTCAAATCAGCACATTTTCAAATTTCTACCGCCTGCGCTTTTACAAATAAAATATTGTTTTCAAGATGAATATGCTGATGCAGATCGCTTTCAAATTCTTCCAGCTTTTTATACAGGAAGTTGAAACTGTTGCAAGCGTTGGGCGGAGTGGTATAATTGTTTGTGAGCGTCCTGATTTGCTTTAAAAGTGTGCCTGCCAGTTCATGATCATTTTCCATTACAGCTATTGGGTGTTTAATCGATTGAAATTTACATGCTGGTTTACTCTCGTTGCTGTCGTTTTGTTCTTGTTGCTTTATGCAGGGAAAAAGGATTTGTTCTTCCTTGGCCATATGTTCTGTCAATTCTTCCAGCAATTGTTTTACGCAACTTCTAATGGCTGGAAGCTCTGCAAAATGATCACCATGTTTGCGTGCTACTTTTTCGCTCAATTCATCTAATAATTGTGTGTTATCACGCACATACCTGTGATGCACGTTTACTATATAATCTGCCAGAAAAGAAGAAGGCCACGAATCAAAGTCGTGTTGTGCATTCCTGGAATTAAGTTGTGAGTTTTTTTCAAGTTCGGCTTTAACTGTATTCAAATCAAGGTTGTTATCCTTGCATACTTGTTCCAGTGTTTTTTTACCGCCACAGCAAAAATCAATACCAAGTTTTTTGAACACTTCTGCATTGCGAAAATCATTGCGGGCCATTTCGCCAATTGTGAGCGGCTTCAATGCTTTTTTGGTGATCTCTACTTTCCATGTTTCCGGTCCTTCTTCAAGGTAGTTCCATGAAAAGCAATCTCCTTTTTCATGTTGCAAATGATAGTAAAGAGGCTTGGGATCATGATCGTTTATTATAACAATGGACTCTTCACTATTTAAATTATCAAATGAGCTAAAAATGTGAGCATGCCTGTTTGCATGTGGTATTTGTGTTACATCGATTAATGTTTGTTTCGCCATATTCATAGTTTTAATTTTTGTTTTTTAATAAAGGATGAAAATGTCTTTTATTTAGGTAAAAAAAATTAATCGCTTTTTAGAACTGTAGTTCCTTTTTTTAAGGATTGCGACATTTCTTTTATGGTAATTCCGGTTAGCATATTTATAATATTGTTGCGGATGGCCGCATATTTATGATGTAGGGGGCAAGGCTCTTTTTCCGAGCAAATTTTTAAGCCAAGTCCGCACCCGGTTAAGTTGCCGGAGCCTTCCAATGCTTTTACCAAATGTATCAGTGGATTTTGCAATTGTTCCTTTGTCATATAAAAGCCTCCGTTTACACCTTTTTGCGAACTTACTAAGTGGTTCTTTGTAAGTGTTTGTAAAATTTTTGCGGTAAAATGTTGCGGCGCTTCTATGTTTTCACAAATTTCCCTGATACCGGTTTTCTCGCCGGTTCCGCTTTGCGATGCTATATATATAGCTGCTCTTATTCCATATTCACAGGTTTTAGAAAAAAGCATCTGCGTTGTTTTTTGCAAAGTTAGTCAAATAAAGGATAAGAATGTCTTTTATTGGCAATGAATGTTTCTAAAGTTTTTTGTCCACGAATTGCACTAAGTTTTGCGAATTGTTTTGAGGAAGAGGTTTGAGGTCAGAAGAAGGCACAGTGGGCAGTAGGCAGTGGGCAGTAGAGAAATCAGAGGTCAGAAGACAGCGGCTCTTTGTCACTCAAAACTCAAAACTCAAAACTCATCACTCAAAACTTTTTTATAACCGGCGGTATTGCTACTATTAAGCATCGTTGTGTCACTCACTTGTACGGTAGTAAAGCTATTCAACAAGTTATGAGTTATGAGTTTTGAGTAATGAGAGTTTTTGCTTGCAATCAGTGTATAAAGCACTTTCAATTTTCAACTTTCAACTATAAAGCATTCTCAATTCTCCATTTATTCACATCTCATTGAATTATA
>JAVBLN010000070.1:0-30027 GCA_031553495.1 Flavihumibacter sp. | reverse complement strand
GCAAGCATACCTGAATGAATTCTTCTATCGTTTTAATAGAAGAGGATTTGGCAAAAGATGCTTTCATAATTTGATTGTACGAATGGTTGAGTCCAAACCTTTATTTATAAAGGCATTTACGACCTAAGCGCCTAATTCTATACATTTTTATAACGGAAAGGCTAATCCCGTAATGCTCGTATAGAGTTTGCGAACTAAATAATTAATCCTAAAAATCTTAAATGTCTATTATTTTTTTTACTGATTGCAAGCAAAAACAAAAACACTCATTACTCAAAACTCATAACTCATAACTCATAACTTGCTGAATAGCATTCCTGCCGTACAAGTGAGTGACACAACGATGCTTAATAGTAGCACTACCGCCGGTCCCAAAAAAAAGCACGAAATGCTTTAGTTTAATTTCACTAAAACATTTCGCACAATTTAAATCAAAAAAACGCTTTGTTCATAATTAGACCAATGCAGCTTTTTCCTGCTTGCTGTATGCTTCGGCCAGTTGTTTTTGTACTTCAAACGGCACCGGAACATATTCATGGAAAGTCATGGAAAATTTTGCTCTGCCTTGCGTAAGTGATCTGAGTGATGATGAATAACCATCCATTTCCGACAATGGCACTTTCGCGGTTATTTTTTGGAAGTGTCCTGTAGAGTCGATTCCTTCAACCATTGCGCGGCGTGTTTGCAAATCGCCTATCACATTACCTGTTTGTTCATCGGTACACAATACTTCCACATTATATACCGGCTCCAACAGTTGCGGATCGGCCACCTGGAATGCCTGCCGGAATGCTTGCAAGCCTGCTATTTTAAATGAGATATCATTGCTGTCTACAGGGTGCATTTTACCATCGTACACGCACACACGAACATCGCGGACATATGACCCGGTTAGCGGTCCTTCCTGCATTTTTTCCATTACACCTTTCAGTATTGATGGTATAAAACGTGCGTCAATCGCGCCTCCCACAATACAATTAAAGTAAACCAGTTTTCCACCCCAGTCAAGCGGATATTCTTCTCTCGCCCGCACTGTTAAACCTTGCGGATCGGGCATGCCTTCTGTCCAAGGATCTATGCGCAAATACACTTCCCCAAACTGACCGGCGCCTCCGCTTTGCTTTTTATGCCTGTAACTGGCTTCTGCCATTTTGCGGATTGTTTCGCGGTAAGGGATTTTTGGTTTTTCAAAACTCACTTCCAGGTTATAAACGTGTTCTAATTTCCACTTAATTACCTGCAGGTGCAATTCGCCCTGGCAGTGTAAAATGGTTTGTTTCAATTCCTGGGACACTTCCACTATTATTGTGGGGTCTTCTTCCTTTAACTGATGTAGCGCCTGCGACATTTTTTCTTCCTCACCCTTCTTAGTGGAAATGGCCATACTAAGATTGGGCGCAGGAAACTGAATGGGCATCAGCTCGTAATTTTTTCCTTTTTCGTGAAGTGTATTGTTCACATGCGTATTCCGCAATTTGATCATGGCGCCAATATCACCGGCCACCAATTCCTGCACCGATACGCGATCGTGACCTTCCAATACAAACAACTGGTTCACTTTTTCAGATACACCGGTTGTTTCGTTTATCAATTCCATACCGGTTCTAATAGTTCCGGAATACACTTTAAACAACGACATTTCACCCACATGCGGCTCTGTAATGGTTTTAAACATAAATATGCACACAGGACCTTTCGCATCGCACTGAAGCTTATCGCCAATTTTAGTGGTTTGAGGCGGCATTTCGTTGGCTGCAGGACAAACATTATCTATGAAACCCATAAGCCTTCCGCTACCCATATTTCGCTGAGCGGATACACAGAACAACGGGAAAAGATCATGATTGATCATAGCTTTTTTCAAGCCGTCTTTCATTTCATCTTCTTCCAGGGTGCCTTTATCAAAATACTTTTCCATCAGCGTTTCATCATTACCCGCTACCATTTCAACAAGGTCTTTATGCAACTGATCTGCTTTTTCTTTTTCTTCATCAGGGATGGGCAGTTTTTCAGGTTTGCCTCCCGAATCTTTGAACCGGTACATTACCATGTTCAACACATCAACGATTTCATGAAAACCCGCACCCTGTTGAAGCGGATATTGAATCATGGCAACCTTATTACCAAAATGCGCTTTGGCTTCGCGAACGGTTTTGTCAAAGTCCGCTTCGTCGCTGTCAAGCTTTGTAACACAAAAAATCATTGGTGTTTTAAACTGCTCAGTATATTCCCAAATAATGTCTGTGCCAACTTCCACACCTGTTTCTGCATTCAACAGCATTATGCCGGTGTCTGCAACACGAAGTGAAGAAATGACTTCACCAACAAAATCGTCGTAACCCGGAGTGTCGATAATATTAATTTTGTAGCCACGCCATTTCGCATGTAAAAGAGTGGAGAAAATTGAATTACTGCGTAAGCGTTCAAGCTCATGATAATCACTAACAGTATTTTTTTCTGCAATTGATCCGCGGCGTGTTGTAAGGCCTGCTTCATAAAGCATACATTCCGCTAATGTAGTCTTACCGGAGCCCGCATGACCCAGCAAGACAATGTTTTTAACGTGTGAAGTATCAAATTCTGCCATGGCAAATTTTTTTTAGAAAAACATGAGTACATCATGCATTCTTTATTAATTAAAAAAATTTTCTTGCGGATAATTACAAGCAAAAATTGCGATGGCTGCGTTACTAAGAAAGAGAACTTGAAACAATCAACTATCCAAAAACCTAAGCTTTGGATAGTTGTATTAAATAGTAAGTAATATGCTTATAACTATACGCATCAACAAGTCGATAGTAGTATTAAAGTATAAACATTTCATTCATACTTAACTATATTCTATCAGGAAGTGTATTGGTTTGAAAATCTAAGAAATTCTTCTTTCAGGCATTCTATAGTACTTTCAAGAAGAGTAAAACGGTTATTAAGGTCTTCATGTTCTACAAACGTTGCTTCGCTATACTGGCCATTGTTTGTAGTGATTTCCCATGCAGCGAATTTTCCATGACTTTTAATATCATGCTTTAAGTCGTGTACATTAAGAAGCTGGATGCGAAATTGGTTTTGAAAGTGTTCGATGTCCTGTTGCGAAGCCTTGTCTGTTAGTTGTGGAGCAATTTTTAGAAGAGTCTTTTCAAATTCATGAATTTTTTCTCTGTAAGACCTGAGTGTGTTAATCCATTTATCACACTCAATTGAAAACTGTGTTATGTCTGTAGTAACCATGGGAATAAATTTTATTGTGAAGAAAAAAATAAACCTCCTTCCCAAGGGGGTGTTTATTGCTTTCTAAGTTAATATAGTTTATTTAAAAAAAACACTGATTTTAATCAAACAAGCTGTTAAAAAAAATTATTAACCTATAGTTTGTTTTGTTGTTCACTTTTTACTTGAATATAAATAAATACTCGTACCTTAAAACCTTGTTTTCGTAATGCATTTCATTCTCAACTTTTTTATGTACGTTTGATTCATGCGACGACTATTTGAAATAATAGGCAGTAGTTTTATGATGGCCATTGATGAGTTCAGAGCTAATAAGCTAAGAACCTTTCTTTCACTGTTTGGAATTACCATCGGCATCTTTTGTATCATTGGCGTTTTAGCCACCGTAAATAGTCTTGAACAAAATGTTCAAAAAGACATTAAGGCTTTGGGCAGCAGTACTGTAATTATTCACAAATGGGACTGGTCGGGCGATATTCCCTGGTGGAAAGCAATGAATTTTCCTAACGTTACGTACCAGGAAATGCAACAGGTAAAAAGAAAAGTACCCTCCCTCAAAAACATAGCTTATGTAATGAATTCGGATAACGAAAAAGTTGATTTTGAAAGCAGTTCGCTTACCGGAGTACATTTATACGGCCCAACCGAAGATTTCGTCAAAACACAGAATATTGAAATAGAAGAAGGAAGATACTTACAGCAAAATGATTTTGACCGCGGCTCCAATGCCGTAGTAATGGGCTATATAGTAGCAGAACAACTTTTTGGAACACCTTCAAAAGCCATTGGAAAAGAAGTAACTGTAAAAGGAAAAAAAGGCCATGTGGTGGGACTAATAAAAAAGCAAGGACAAAGTATGGTAGGCGGTTGGGATTTTGATAATGCCATTATTATGCCTTACCAATTTGTTAGAATGGTTATAAACGAAAGATACTCAGAGCCATACATTGTAACACAGGGAATTGAAAATATTCCTGTTTCAGAATTACTGCAGGAACTTACAGGCGCAATGCGATCCATCAGAAGACTTAAACCTACTGAAAGCAATAATTTCAGCATGAATGATACTGAGTCTGTTAGTGAGTCGTTATCAAGTGTTTTCTACTGGGTAAATGTCGGAGGATGGGTAATAGCCGGCTTTTCGTTGTTCGTAGGCATGTTTGGCGTAGCCAATATAATGTTTGTAACAGTAAGAGAACGCACAAGCCAGATCGGTTTAAAAAAGGCCATCGGAGCCAAAAGTCGCATAATACTCATGGAGTTTCTAATGGAGTCCGCTTTTTTGTGCATACTGGGAGGATTAATCGGACTGCTCATGGTGTTTGCACTCACTAAAGCGCTTTCTGCAAGCTTTAGTTTCCCAATTTACATATCAGTAAATATTCTTTCTTTAGCCATTGGCATATGCATCGTTGTAGGCGTTGTAGCGGGCATTATTCCTGCCACCATAGCTTCCAAAATGAATCCTGTGGTTGCCATCAGAAGTAATTAAATTGTTTTATGCATGGCGCTCTATAAAGTTTTTTTTATGGAACCGGCGGTAGTACTACTATTAAGCATCGTTGTGTCACTCACTTGTACGGTAGTAATGCTATTGGGCAAGTTGTGAGTAGGCAGTAAGCAGTGGGTAGTAGAGAAATCTGTTCGACATGTTAGCGTAGCGCATGACGAATAGCAGACGGCCTAAAAAACTGTCTACTTTTTTCAGGACGTGACAAAAGCATAAACTTTGGAGTGCGCTCTTCAATAACTCAATAATTCGATAATTCACTTCTTCAACACCGCCAGTGTAATTCTGCTTATACAAACGAGTTCTCCATTTTCATTTGTAATTTTCACTTCCCAAACGTGAGTTGTTTTACCGCAATGAAATGGCCTTGCCGTTCCATACACAAATCCATCCCTGGCGCTTCGTAAATGGTTTCCATTAATTTCAAGGCCCACCAGGTATTGGTCGGTAGGATCCAACATTAAAGCGCCGGCAACACTGCCAACAGTTTCTGACAATGCCATAGATGCTCCGCCATGCAAGAGGCCTAAAGGTTGTTTTGTTCTGCTATCAACCGGCATACGGGCTACCAGGTAATCCTCTCCAATCTCCACAAACTCGATTCCCAAAATTTCAGCCATAGTGTTTTTGGAAAGCGAATTCAGATACTCTAATGAAATCGTCCGGTTTTTGTTCCAGATCATTTTTATCGATTTTGCAGTTGATTTTTTATTGCCCAATTATATTCAACAGATGAACGGAGCGTCGCAACCAAAGCTTCATCAGGGCTCTGCAGTTGGTGCCCAAATAACGATCTTCAAAATTTTGCTATTTCAAATTTTGTATAGCAATCAATTTCCGGCACTATAATTTATGATCAGCATGTAAACTTTTAGCGACCACTTCGGGTAAAAACGGTTGTGCGTTTCCGTTATTTTGCAATATATCGCGAACAATAGTGGAGGCAACTGATGTGTATTTCGGTTCGCCGGTCAGGAAAATGGTTTCGATATCCCTGTCCAGAGTGCGGTTCGCATCGGCAATTGTTTTTTCATACTCAAAATCACTTACATAGCGTATACCGCGCAAAATGTATTTGGCGCCAATCATGCGGCAATATTGTACGGTTAGCCCTTCATAGATCGCGCCTTCTACTTTCGGTTCATCTTTATATATCTCTTCAATCCATTGAAGTCGTTGCTCAGCAGAGAACATGGGTGACTTTGATGAATTTAAACCGACACCTATCACAATTTTGTCAAACAAACCAAGAGCGCGGTTTATTATATCTACGTGCCCAAGTGTAATGGGATCAAACGTTCCGGGAAACAAACAAATACGCTGCATAAGCAACAGGTTTACGATTAATGTAATTGTTAATTTTGAAGTGTTTTACCACCAGCCAGCAAATATAACACGGCCATTCTTACAGCCACGCCATTTTCAACCTGTTGCAAAATAATAGATTGTTTACTATCTGCCACATCGCTGTCAAGTTCCACACCGCGATTAATTGGGCCCGGATGCATTATTATAACTTCTTTGTCAAGACTATTGAGCAGGCTTTTCTTTACACCATACTGCAAATTGTATTCGCGCAGTGATGAGAATAGCACCTGGTTTTGGCGCTCGAGCTGTATGCGTAGCACATTGGCCACATCGCACCATTGCAAAGCTGTTTTCAAATCATACTCCACACGCACATCAAAGGCCTGCTGCATATATTTTGGAATAAGTGTGGGAGGACCTGCCACCATCACCTCGGCGCCCATTTTTTTGAGAAGATAAATATTGCTTAGCGCTACCCTCGAGTGCATTATATCGCCAATGATAGCCACTTTTTTACCCTTCAGTGTTCCCAACTTTTCTCTTATGGAAAACGCGTCCAGCAGGGCCTGCGTGGGGTGCTCATTAAT
This sequence comes from Flavihumibacter sp., assembly GCA_031553495.1. Taxonomy (GTDB): domain Bacteria; phylum Bacteroidota; class Bacteroidia; order Chitinophagales; family Chitinophagaceae; genus Pinibacter. The sequence goes on along the minus strand of JAVBLN010000070.1, from coordinate 23,394 downwards.
GCCATCGCCGGCATTTACAATAGCCGCGGGAATGTGTTTGGCCAAAAAATGAGGCGCTCCGCTGGCGCTGTGCCGCATTACCACTAAATCTACTTTCATGGAAAGTATATTGTTTACAGTATCCAGCAGGGTTTCTCCTTTTTTTACCGAAGAACCGCTGGCCGTAAAATTGATGGTATCGGCGCTGAGGCGCTTTTCTGCCAACTCAAAAGAAATCCTTGTTCGGGTGGAATTTTCATAAAACAAGTTTACGATTGTAACATCCCGCAACGACGGCACCTTTTTTATAGGCCGTTGTAAAACTTCTTTAAATTGAGTTGCAGTATCTAAAATGATTTGAATATCGTTCGGGACCAAGTCCCTTATCCCTAAAAGATGTTTGGTGGATAATTGCATCTTAAGAGGCAAAGCTATAGTAAAATTAAATACGATAAAATATGTTTTTTGCAAACATGCCGTCAGGTATTTTCAGCAGTTCCTTCCAAAACCCCTTAGAAACCAACTTTCAATCCTGCCCCAAAATACTTCCTGCGATCCGCCGCTAAAGGCTGTACATAAGAATCGGCGAGGTTGCGGGCACTGATATATATGTCTATATTTTTATCGTTTTTACACGTAATAGTATACCCAATAAATGCATGTTGCAGCAAAAGTGAATTATGCTTTTCCTTTTCTACAAAATACTCCTCTTTCTTCTTTTCGATGGAATAAAGTATATCAAATCCTAATGAAATATTCTTATAGGAAAAACGATTTGTCCAACCGCCCCAAATGGATCTATCCATATGATAATTTTCCGTCCCCCGATAGCTACTTTTATCAGGTTGTATTCTATTATTCAGAAAATTAATATACAACCCTTGCCGCCATTCAAATTTTTTGTTATTGGCAATTACACTATTTATGGCCACCTGGTTATTTTGCATTGTGTTTTTTGCAGGCACATACATATCGTCAACTGATGGAAATGGATGATATGGAACCATTAAAAAGTTTTCCGCTTGCAGGTAATTATAACTTATAGAAAGTTTGTTTTGCAATAACGAGAGAACTGTTCCTGCATGGTAACGGTTATTATATTGCTCCTGGGCCTCAACCACATAATTAAAAAATGAAGACTTCAGATCTGCATCATTCGACGCGATAATATTCTTTGGATATATATTGTAATTAAAGTCGTTTAGCATATTTATTAATTCATGGCTCAAAAAAGATTTACCATACGAGCCATAAATTTTCCAATTGACTTTTGCCTTCTCAGGTAAAACATTTGCGGCCACCGATACAAAAGGATATATTTTTTTCTTTCGATAGCTATTCTTAACAATTTTGGTAGCATCTTTAAGAAACCCGCCTTGTACATTAAATATGTTTTTATAATAAACAGCTACTGATGGAGTCACAGTCAGTCGTTTCCATTTTGCATCATTCCTTTTCCAACTTTCTGAAGTTCCTCCAATTACACCTTTGTAATAATCATAATCAAGATTTTGAAAAGCAATGTCAACGGCAGGTTCAATTAACCATTCTTTCAGTTGCCATGTATATGAGATATTATCATTAATATTAAAAATGAGAAACTTCATTCTATACTTCTCTACGAAAAGACCAGTATAACTAGTATAACTTGGAAAGTAATAATAATATCTGTCTTCATCTCCGTTTTGCTTGTTTGATACGAGTGTAAAAGAAAAATCATTTCTAAATGAAGAAAAATTTGATCGCAGATGAAGCATCGAGTTGATCAAAGTTTCATTAAATTTTTCTTTGCTCGTATTAAAAGATTGGAAAGGCGTTAAAACAGTATCTTCATAACCATAATATTGCGGAGTATAATTTGCCTGGATGGTCAACCGGTTTTTTTCACCCAAATCAGCCTGTACCCAACCTGTTAGCCGTATTCTATCAATATTTGGCTTTGTGGATATATAATTGGAATCATCATTTTTTCGTACAGGCATCATATCATGAACGTAATTCGCCGAGCCGCCAAATCGAACCTTCCCCACACCACCCGATCCTGAAAGATAATATTGATGAAATACACCCGGAGTGGTTTTATAGTCATCCACTTTTTTTGTTACTCCAAACACCTGCGAAGAAAAATTAAAAGCCGGAGCCTTACTCTTATTTTTTTTAGTAGTTACTATGGCTAAAAGCTGCGAATTACTACTGTTGTATTGCGCCAACGCGTTTTGCACAATTACAATTTCTTCAATATCAAGAATATTATATGCATCTACATCCTGCATCATTATCCCATCAATCATATAATACACGGAATTTTTCCCTGCATTAAAGCCATTTGTCCATAAACGGATCGCCTCACTGATATTGGTGATGGGAATTTTCTCCAGGTCAGAAGCCTTTATAACTGTTGATTGCGTAAAACTTTTCCTGAGCTTTATTTTTCCCGCATTCATGTACACAGAATCCAATTGGGCATTGGCGAAAACTGCAAAAAGGCATAACGTAAGGATTAAAAATAAACTTCTCATATGGCGTTTCATTAAGGTATTAAATATTACTATACTGCCGGCACTGATATGCTTTTATTTTTTTTGGCGCCGGCGATAGTGCTACTATTAAGCATCGTTGTGTCACTCACTTGTACGGCAGTAATGCTATTCAGCAAAGTGAAACATTCATAAACAAATTTATACAGCATTTATCATATATACTACAACAAAACCACTTCATCCGCTCCTTGCTTTTCCTGCCAGCAAACCTGAACTTTTTCTGTAATGAGGGAGTCGATGGCTTTTCCTGCATAATCCGGTTGTATGGGCAATTGACGGCTGAACCTTCTGTCTATTAACACGCAAAGCTCTACTTTTTCAGGACGACCAAATGCCAGCAATGCGTCCAGCGCGGCGCGGGTAGTTCTGCCGGTATACAACACATCATCCAGCAAAACAACCTGTTTGTTCTCCAACGAGAACGGAATATCCGTATGATTGGCCAGGTGCAACCCTTCGCGAATATCATCCCTATAAAAAGTTATGTCAAGCTTACCGTATTTGAGATTTCCCTCCGGCACCTGTTCTTCCAGGTTTTTAATAATTCTGTTGCTAAAATAAATACCACGCGGCTGAATGCCTATAAGCACAGTGTTTTCAAGATTATAATGATTCTCCAATATCTGGTGGCTTAATCTTTTAATAGTAATAGCAATCTGCTCTTTATTTAATACTGTTTTCAAGAAAATTAATTTTTATAAAAATAGGAAGAATTTGGAAACAGTGGGCAGTGGGTTGTGGAGAGTTGAAAGTTGAAAATTGAAAGCTTTAATAAATTGAGAATTGAGAGTGGAGAATTGAGAGTGCTTTAATCACTGATTGCATGCCAAAACAAAAACACCAACAACCAACAACTAACAACCATCCACCAACTAGCTGAATAGCATTCCTGCCGTACAAGTGAGTGACACAACGATGCTCAATAGTAGTACTACCGCCGGTAACAAAAAAGTTATGAGTTATGAGAAACGCCACTGTCTTCTGATCTCTGATTTCTCTACTGCCATCTGCCAACCGCCTGCAGCACACTATATTAAACTAAAACTTAACTTGCGCAAAATTGCCTCTGCAAAATGATTTACTCAAACTGTAATCGATTTTCCAATTCCATGAAAAATATATTTATCTATTCCATAATTCTTGTTTTAACCAGCCTTTCCTGCCTAATTACAAAGGCGCAGCAGAACTCATTTCTTCCTATTCCACTTCCTTTAAACATCAGCGAAACCACAGAAGAATATTCGGGCCTGGCCGCATGGAACAACCGCCTTTACCTGCTTCCGCAATATGGCGATCATAAGAAAGTGATGATGTATAATGACTTCTTTATTTACAGTATTTCTTTAGATAGTATTGGACTTGTTATTGATGGTAAAATACCGGCTCTTACACATTACAGGACAATTAGAGTAAACAACCTTGACTATCTACCTAATAAAATAAAAAAAACTTATAAAGGGTTTGAAGCTATTTCAATTGTAAATGGTACGGTTTATATGTCAATTGAAAGTCCGCATATTTTTGACAACTGTTACATATTGAAAGGAACTTTAGATACTGCAAAAAATGAAGTAACGATTGATATGGATAAAATCATTACGCTTAAAAGGCAGTATAAAGTGTTTAACGCAGGTTTCGAATCACTCACATATATTCCAACAGAAAATAAATTGCTGGCATTGTTTGAAGCCCACTTTCCTAACGGCAACAATCAACCGAAAGGATACCTTATTGATACAAGCTTCACCAAAACACCGGAGTTGATTGATATTCCGCCGGTTTATTTTCGCATAACAGATATTGCTTTTTCTGATAAAATTTATGCTATCAATTACTATTGGTCTTACGATCACCCTTACTATGCAGATGGCATGGAAAAAGAAATTATGAAAAGCAATCGCGAACTGGCTCCATTTATTGAAGCTGATCCGCTTTACCTGCAAAGGCCGGGCAACAGTTATGCGAGGATCATTTCCTTAAACAACCTGCATGATAAAAAATGGAACCACGTTTATACTTTCGATTGTGATAAAAACAACTGGGAAGGTTTAGTTATGTTTCGCAAAGGAGCGCTTGTTATAAGCGATGCAAACAGAAACGCCGCCGCGCAAGTTACCACACTGGCTTATCTGCCGCTGTTTGAGTAGAGTATAAGACTTCCATTTACTCCTTAACACTCACAACCTTAAGCGTTCTTTTTACCAAATGCGCTTTATGCACCAGTTCCTGTTTGTCATTTGACAAAACGGTAACATGACCCATTTTTCTGCCTGGTTTAGTTTGTTTTTTTCCGTATAAATGCACAAATACATTATCCATTTTCAACACTTCATCCAGACCTTCGCAAACGGCATCACCACTATGATCTTGTTCTCCAATTATATTTACAAGAGAGGATGGAAGTATCGCTGCAGTATTTCCTAAAGGATAATTCAATAGTATGCGCCAAAGCATGTCATACTGCGAGCAATAATGCGCTTCAATAGTATGATGTCCGCTGTTATGAACACGTGGCGCAGTTTCATTTACAAACACATTTCCTTTATTGTTTATAAAAAGTTCTACTGCAAACAAACCCGGAGATTGCAGGCTGCGAGCTACTTTTAAAGAAATCGCCTCTATTCTCCACAATACTTTTTCAGGTATATAAGCCGGTGAAATCTGATAATCAAGTAAATTTAACTGTGGATCAAATACCATTTCTACAGGAGGATACAAGGCAGTTTCGCCCTTATCATTTACCGCTACAATCATTGCAATCTCCTTTTCAATCGTCACCATTTTTTCCAACACACTTGGCGCATCAAAACCCATTTCAAAATCGCTTCTTGTTTTCAACACCTGAACCCCCCTTCCATCATAACCTCCTTCACCTAATTTCTGCACCGCGGGAAGCCAATCATGCAAAGCTTTTAGCTCGTCCTTCCCATTCAAAATTTTAAACGCCGGACTTGGAATTTCATTTTCTTCGTAAAACTTCTTTTGTAAAATTTTATTCTTTATAATGCGCAATGCCGAAGGCTTCGGATACACTTTTACCCCTTCCGATTCCAATTTTTCCAACGCATCAATATTCACATTTTCTATCTCAATGGTAATGGCATCTAATTTTCTACCAAAATTATATACCGCATCAAAATCCCTTATATCGCCTAACACAAAATGATTACACAAATGCGCAGCAGGACAATCCTTATCATTCTCCAACACAAATGTTTCTACAGTATAATTAGCCGCTTGTTGAAGAAGCATTCTCCCAAGTTGCCCACCACCCAATATTCCTACTTTAAGCATCTTTTAAAATTTGAGCAAATATAACATGTTACGCGATTTGAGATTTGAGATTTGAAATTTGAGATTGTTGTATGATAAAAGATCATTCGAAAAGTAAAATTCAATAATCAGTAGCACGGCTGAAATCTGTAAATCATACTCGAACGGCAGCATTTCAAATCTCAAATCAAACTTATTTCGCGGCCCTTAATTCCTTATACAAATTGATCAATCCGTTTGTGGATGCATCATGCGATGTTATAGCCGCATCACTTTCCAACTCCGGCAAAATTTTATTAGCCAGTTGTTTTCCAAGCTCCACACCCCACTGATCAAAACTGTAAATATTCCAAATTACACCCTGCACAAAAATTTTGTGCTCATACAGCGCAATCAATTGTCCGAGCGCAAAAGGAGTAATCTTTTTCACAAGTATTGAATTGGTTGGCCGGTTACCATCAAACACTTTGAAAGGAGTAAGTTTTGCAATTTCTTCTGCAGATTTACCGACGTTCTCCAATTCCGCTTTTGCTTCGCCGGCAGATTTTCCATTCATCAATGCTTCCGTTTGAGCAAAGAAGTTGGATAACAATTTCGTGTGATGATCACCGATAGGATTATGACTGATTGCCGGAGCTATAAAATCGCAAGGTATAACCGGCGTGCCCTGGTGTATCAATTGATAAAATGCATGCTGACCATTTGTACCCGGCTCACCCCAAATTATTGGGCCTGTTGCATACGTTACGGCTTGGCCATTCCTGTCTGTACTTTTCCCATTACTTTCCATATTCCCTTGTTGAAAATATGCTGCAAAACGATGAAGGTATTGATCGTAAGGCAAAATCGCTTCACTTTGCGTACCAAAAAAGTTTGTGTACCAAAGTCCGATCAACGCCATTAATACAGGAATATTCTTATCAAAGGGGGTATTTCTAAAATGATTATCAGTTTCGTGTGCGCCTTGCAGTAAGTTTTCAAAATTATCATACCCAATCGTCAATGCGATTGATAAACCAATAGCACTCCACAATGAATAGCGACCTCCTACCCAATCCCAAAATTCAAACATGTTCGCTTTATCAATACCAAATTTCACCACATCTTTTTCATTAGTTGACAACGCTACAAAATGTTTTGCAACATGCGCTTCGTCTTTCGCAGTTTCAAGAAACCATTTTCTTGCGGTATGCGCATTGGTCATGGTTTCCTGGGTTGTAAAAGTTTTTGATGCTACAAGGAACAGCGTTTCATCCGGCGTTACTTTTTTCAATGTTTCAGCAATGTGCGTACCATCCACATTCGATACAAAGTATGGCTGTATGCCTTCCTGCCAGTAAGGTTTCAAAGCTTCCGTCACCATTAATGGTCCGAGGTCGCTGCCGCCAATACCAATGTTTACAATATATTTAATCCTCTTACCGGTATACCCTTTCCATTCGCCATCGTGTACTTTATTTGCAAATACTTTCATTTGCTGTAATACTTTTTTCACATCGGGCATTACATCTTTACCATCGGAGTAAACCGGCGTATTACTCATGTTCCTCAATGCAACATGTAATACGGAACGGTTCTCAGTCGCGTTAATTTTATCACCATTAAACATTGCCTCAATGCCTTGCTGCACGCCGGTTTCAGAAGCCAGTTGCAACAACAGTCGCATCGTTTTATCAGTAACAATATTCTTTGAAAAATCAATTACAATATCTCCAAACCTGTGAGACAATTTACTGAACCTGTCTGCGTCCTGAACAAACAGATCCTTCATTTGTATATTTTTTATATCATTGTCTTTATGCTGCTGAAGCGCTTTCCAGGAACTAGTTTGAATCGGTGATACTGTAGGTAACATAATATAAAGTTTATTTTTTTAATTATTCTGTTCAACAATTATGCATGCGTTAAGTTCATTGCTTTTATTTTTATGAACCCGGCATTAGTAATGCTATGAAGCATCCTTGCGTCGCACTCTTGTACTGTAGTAATTCTATTCATCACTTTTTATTCCTCAACCCAACTCTAGCAATTCAATTGCTTCAATCGCTTTTCTAACCATCTCTTCATTCACATTCAAGTGTGTAACAATTCTTACATGCGTATCCGAAATCGGCATGCATGCGATTTTTTGTTCCAGCAGTTTATCTGTAAATGTTTTTGATTTAAAAGGTTGTTTAATTTCAAAGATCAGGATATTGGTTTCAACCGGAAATATTTCGCCAACAAAATCTTTTTTTCGAACTGCCTCTGCAATTTGCTTTGCGTGCATATGATCAAGTTCAAGCCTTTCTACATGATTCTTCAATGCATACAAACCAGACGCTGCCATATAGCCGGCCTGCCGCATACCGCCACCAAACACTTTTCTCACACGCCCGGCTTTATTAATAAATGCTTTTGTTCCCATAAGAATGCTTCCTATAGGGCAACCTAAACCTTTATTGAGACAAATGGAAATACTGTCAAACACATTGCCGTATTGCAAAGGAGTTTCCTTTTTCTCCACCATCGCGTTAAACAATCTCGCACCATCTAAATGCAATTGTAATCCGTTATCAACACAAACCTGTTTTATTTTACTGATTTCTTCAAAGTCATAGCAAGCGCCACCGCCCCTGTTAGAAGTGTTTTCCAAACACACTAATGACGTTCTTGCCTTATGCACATCATCGGGGTTTATAACTTCTGCAACCTGCGCAGCGGTAATTCTTCCAAAGTATCCATCAACCGGTTTCACCTGTGAAGCCGAATTAAATGCAATTCCGCCGCCTTCGTAAATATATACATGAGCGTTCTTTTCACAAATAACTTCATCGCCAGGCTGCGTATGACACTTAATAGCAACCTGGTTGCTCATTGTGCCCGAAGCGCAGTACAACGCCGCTTCCATTCCAAAAAGCGTTGCCGCATATTCCTGCAATTCATTTACAGTGGGGTCTTCGCCAAAAACATCATCGCCAACCTGGGCACTCATCATACTATCCAGCATGGCGGGAGTTGGTTTGGTAATAGTATCAGAGCGAAAGTCAATCATCGTTACAATTTTAAAAAGGAGATACGAAATTAATGAATTCAAAAGTCTGAATTTGGATTTTTTGGATTAGTGGATTGAAGGATTTTTAGTAAAGAATGTCATGCAACTGGCGCAAGCGTGGTAGCAGAGCCAAGCTTGTGCCTTACCTAGTGAAATGACAATATAATTATGCAGTACGTTATGTTAGCGATAAGCAATTAAGTTATATTTCAATAGCATGTTGCAGAGCATGCATTATAAACAAAAGATCAGTGATGATCAGTCTAATCTGTGTCATCAGTGTGCCATTGCATGCTACACATCGCTCAGTAGAATTACAACAGCACAAGTGAGTGACACAACGATGCTTAATAGTAGCACTACCGCCGGTTACAAAAAAAGTTATGAGTAATGAGTAATGAGTTTTGAGAAGCTGACCCCTGATCTCTGATTTCTCTACTTCCAACCTTCCAAAAGAACAAGCCCCGCTTCTTAGGCAGGGCTTGTATATATTTCAAAAATAAATTTTTTATTATTTAACTGCCGGCGAAGTAGCAGGTTTTACATTTTTGGGTGTGTCATGATGCACCAAGTCTGCTTCACCTAATGGTTTGTCCTTACCGAAATCTACTAATATTGGAGCCGCAACAAAAACAGATGAATATATACCTGTTATAACACCAATTAACATCGCGAAGGCAAAACCTCTTGTTACTTCTCCACCCACCAGGAATAAGATGAGGATGGTCAGAAACACGGTTAATGATGTCATGATCGTACGACTCAATGTATCATTAATTGATTTATTAATGATTTGGGTCCTAGAAGCACCGCGCATGATCTTAGCATTTTCACGTACGCGGTCAAACACGATCACCGTATCGTTCATAGAGAAACCAATCACCGTTAATATAGCCGCGATAAAGTGCTGGTCTATCTCCAATGGGAATGGTACTATGTTTTTCATGAACGAGAACACTGCAAGTATGATCATTACGTCATGCAGCAAGGAGAAAATAGTTCCTAAAGAGAACCGCCAGTCACGGAAACGTATGAATATATAAAGCGTAATTATCAACAGTGACCAGAATGTAGCCCACATTGCACCTGTTTTAAGGTCATCTGAAATGGTTGGACTAACTTTTTTAGATCCCTGTAAATTCTTCTTTACAAAATCATCATTGGTAATATTTGCACCCAGGAATGGTTTCAAACCTTCATACAAAGCTGACTGCACTAGTGTATCAATTCTTGAACCTTCTTCGTGAATCATGTAATCGGTAGTAATATCCAAGGTGCTGGCATCGCCATATGTTTTTATAAGCGGAAATTTGCCAAATTTCTTATCCAGTGAAGCTCTTACATCTTCCACCGAAACAGGTTTGTCGAATTTTACAATATAGCTGCGTCCGCCGCTAAACTCAACACCTTCATTAAAGCCGTTGATCAAGGCACCTATACCAAGTGCAAAAACGAATATAGAAATAATATAAGCCACTTTTCTGTACTCCACAAACTTGTAAGCCGCGTGTCTAAATACTCTACGCGAAATAGCTGTAAAGTAATTGAAGTGACGTTGTTTTTGTGTCCAGAAGTCGGAAATTAAGCGAGACACCAGGATACCGCAGAATAATGATAACAGCAGACCCAATATTTGTGTAGTAGCGAATCCTTTTACAGGACCTAAACCAAAATAGAACAATATGAATGCCGTAAGCAGCGTGGTAACGTGGGAATCCAACACCGGTGGCAACGATCGCTTATAACCGTCTTTCACTGCCTGGTGATAGTTTTTGCCCTTCGTAAGCTCCTCTTTAATACGCTCGAATATAATTACGTTCGTATCCACAGCCATACCAATCGTCAATACCAAACCTGCAATACCCGGAGCTGTTAAAGTGGCGCCCAAAGCACTCAGCACACCTACTGTGAATAATAAGTTCAATATTAAAGCAATGTTTGCAACCCAACCGCCGGTATTATAATATGCCAGCATTAAGATGAAGATTACAAGGAAGGATATTCCAAATGCCAATGTTCCGCCTTTAATGGCTTCTTTACCCAAAGTAGGACCAACTACCTGCTCCTGAACAATTTTCGCGGGAGCATCCAGTTTACCGCTTTTCAGAATGTTCGCCAAATCCTGGCCTTCTGCTGCGGTAAAGTTACCTGTGATTTGAGATCTGCCTCCGGTGATAGGCTCGTTTACGTTTGGAGCGGAATAAACAATATCATCCAGCACAATAGCAATAGAACGACCAACATTATCGCTAGTCATTTTTGCCCATGTTTTTTCACCTTGTTTATTCATTTCCATACTAACGGTTACCTGTCCGGGCACAAGCGGATTGAAATCCTGGCTGGCATCTGTGATCACTTCACCTTCAAGTTTTGCCTTGTTTGTTCCGGGCACAGTTTTGATAGCGTATAATGGTAAAATGTTTTCCAGCTTTCCGTTCTTGTCTTTTTCAGGCAGGCCATATAAGAATTTTAAATTTCCTGGCAGGCTGTTTATCACAACCGGATTATTCAGATAGCTATTTAAAAGAGCGGTATCTTTAATAGCAACAGAACCCACATTAGGAGTGTAGTGTACTTTACCTGTTTGATCCTGTTGAGGTTGATAAAACCTGATTATACTAAACAAAGGATTTTCAATCTTTGTCTTAGCTGTTGCTCCAGCCACTGATTTGCTGGTATCACCTTTTAAAAGGGCCGATAAAGATTTAGTAGAAGTATCAATTGATGCAGTAGCTGCAGTTTTTACAGAATCCACTTTTTTTACTGTAGAAGTGTCCTGTTTACTATTGCTTAATGCTGAAGCCAGTGCTTTATCTGCGGCTTCTATCGAGTTATACAATTCGCCTAAATTGTACACTTCCCAGAACTGCAGGTTTGCGGTACTTTGGAGGTACTTTCTCACCCTTTCAGGATCTGTAGCACCGGCAAGCTCCACTGTAATTATACCTTTATATTCATCCAAGTTGATGTTAGGCTGAGCCACCCCAAACTTATCAATACGTTTGCTCAAAACCTGGTAAGTCTGCTTCATAGCGGCACTTGCCTGATCCCGTATATAACTGATAACAGCATCGTCCTTGGCGTCTATTTTCAATTTATTGCGAGTACTGTTAGAGAACAATGGCGCCATTGGAGTATTCGGATTTTGCTCTTTAAATACCTGCGCAAAAAGAGTAATAAAATCCGTGGCACTTGTAGAGCGGCGTGCGATAGCGCCGTCAACAGCTTTTTTCAAAGCGGGGTCATTAGGATTATTGCTTAGTCCTTTTATAAGGCCATCCAGCGCTATATCCATTGTTACGTTTATACCGCCTTGCAAATCCAAACCAAAAAGCAATTCGCTTTCTTTGGCTTTTTGATAGCTCTGTCCCCACCATGTTATTTTTTCATCGCGGGTGCTGTCTAACAAATATTGCAATCGTTCTTTTCTAATATCATCCAGTGAATCCTGGTAAAGAGCTTGCGCATCTTTATTGCCGGGATACTTCTCAGCAGCCTTTTGGTAGTTTTTGTTAACAAAACTGGTTGCCTTTTCTTCCATGGCCTTTTCATGCTTGTTCACAAACCACGTAAAGGAAAGCTGGTAAAGGGATATTAAAATTAAAAAAGCAGCAAAAATGCTTACCAAACTTCTCATTGAGATTCTTGTTACGTTTATGAAATTTTTAAAAGAGTGGCAAATATAGTATTTACAATGTAATTTTGGCATATACATGCCATAATCTTATAATAGTGTCCCGACATGATTTCCGTCAGTATATAAAAAACCGGAAATATTGAGGGATTTGGATATCAAGCCGATACCAGCCGGCACTACTTATTATAAAAAATACAATTCTATTCCCGCCGGTTTACATTCCAATTAATAATTGCTCCAATGCAGGTGTTTTTGATTAAGCCCGCTTAAAAATCAATACCAATGAGGAAATTCGTTTATTGCCACTGTGTTTAGTCTTTCACAAATAATGCTTTTAGTTCCTGGGCATCATTGGGATGCATTTTTCCGCCCAGTATCAATCGCAATTGCCTGCGGTGTAAGGCGCCTTCGAATAAAAGTTTTTCCTCCTCCGTTTCCGGGTTTAGCCTGGGTACTGTCGAAGGCTTATTGTTAGCATCAAGTGCCACAAATGTGTAATACGCCTCATTACTTTTATATTTTTGGCGTTTTGTAAGGTCTTCACACCAAATTTTTAAATATACTTCCATTGATGTGGTAAAAGCGCGGCTTACTTTGGCTTCTATATGCACAACATTTCCCAGCTTAATGGGCGATTCAAAAGAAATATTATCTACCGAAGCTGTTACAACCGGCATACTGCAATGTTTTTGTGCCGACAATGCCGCTGCTATATCCATCCAGTACATTAACCGTCCGCCCATTAGGTTATTATAAAAATTGGTATCGTTGGGCAAAACCAATTCTGTCATTACTATTACACTTTCCGAAACTTTTTTAATTTCCATAGTTTTGTTTATATATCCTGTTAAAATAAGGTTTTGCTATTCCCTGATGACTAATCCTGCGTTTTGCAGTGTACAATTCTTAGTTGATGATAAGAATTACTATAGCTGAAGTGTGCGACGCAACGACAGCTTCATCAAGGCTCTGCTGCCGGTTCCATAATAGTAACCTCGAAATTTACGAAACTTCAAGGTTGGCAACCAAAATACTCATAAAAGCGCTAAGATACACAAAGAAAATTCCTGTATAATTATCTCTCCATTTTAATTCGCGGCTTTAAATACGGCAAGTGTTTTTGCGCCTTCACGCAATTGCAACTCATCCCCTACTATAAAATAGTTGTTGGTAGATTGTACATAAGCAAGAAGCCTGTTCTCCACTTTGTTAATTTCCGGCGAACATTTTTTCTTTGCTCCGGAAGGACGGCTGATCCTTATTGACGACGCCCCGGTTCTGTATGTACCTTTTATATAATTGCATCCTCCATAACCTGTGAAGCCCAATCCTGTAGAATCAAATTTAATAAAAATGCTGTCGTTTACCGGCATTCCGTCCATTCTCGCCAATTGCCACCTGGTATTCACAAAGGCCACGTTGGCAACATGCTGCTTTCTATAAATCATTTTTACATTACGGTTACCAATAGGCGCTATTACCAGCGAATCGTTATTTACTGAGTACACAATAAGAGTATCGTTCACTTCAATAGCCGGCAGGTCGCCCGCACTTTGAATCGTAAAGATCAACTGATCTCCATTGCGCCACCATTTTTTATATTCCAGGATCGGAGTATTAACAGTAGTTACAACGCTGTCTCTTTTTAAATCAAATCCTTCCACCTGTCCCAGTTTTGCAGGCTTTGGTATAACCCATGTGCCAAGCAAACTATATAAACCTGCATCAACATCAGTTTCTTTCACATTTTGAATAGTATCGTTTTTCGCATCGTTCGTTTGGGAAGAATTATTACAACTACATAAAATAACGGTCACAAACAATATGGGTATCAGCTTTATCATATGCATTCATTTAATTGTAACAAATTATAGAATATTCGGTTTAGTAGCAGTCCGGAGTATTTTTTTGGATGTCAGCAATTGAGCCCTGATTAAGCTTTGGTTGCGACGCTCCATTCAACTGTTGTATTTCTTATCATCAATTCAAAGATCACAATTGCAAAATTTTATTTCACACAAAAAGAAAATAGCAAGTTATAAAACTGTTTCTTAATGATATACTATTTTAAACAGTGAGCCTCAAACGCATTAATACATTTTTACATTTGATTTAATTTATCAATTTAGGTCATTTTTTAGAAAAAAATCATCAAAAAATTAGTTTTCGATAAAAAAATTGCAATAACAAAACTTTTATTCAATGTTTTTCAAATCATTACATCTGTCATGTGTTTTCTTAATTTTGTTTACATTAACTATTTAAAGGGCAACCATGAATACAATTCCCCGCATTTCCTTTGATAATACCCAAAACGCATTTGAATACAAATCAGATGAACTGCTTAAAAAAGCCAGATTTTTATTTTCCTGCATGAAGAATAATTTTTTAGTGCGAACAGGCGCAGCCTTCGCACCATGGGCCATAAGAGCAGGATTACCTGTAAAAGGTATAATACGGAATACTATATTCCGTCAGTTTGTGGGTGGGGAAACCCTTGAAGAAACCGCCGGTGTGGCAAATACATTAGGCAAATATCACGTTCAGATTATATTAGATTACGGTGTAGAAGGAGGCAACGACGGTGAACGCGGCTTTGATCAGGCTATCGAACAATTTATGCGTGTAGTAAGCTATGCCGCCACACAAGCAAATATTCCTTTCATGAGTATTAAGATCACCGGCATTGCGAGGTTTGAATTGCTTGCTAACATAAACGAGCAAATGAATAAATATCGCGGCAATATTTATGAACGTTATGAAAAAGCGCTTAAATCTTTGAGCAGCGAAGAAAATGCCGAATGGCAAAGAGTAGCGGACCGCATACAAAAAGTAAGTGAACTGGGTTTGGAAAAAAACATAGGCGTACTGATAGACGCTGAAGAAACCTGGATTCAGGAACCAGTGGATGCATTAATTATGATAATGATGGAACGCTTCAACACTGAAAAATGTATCGTTTATAATACAATACAAATGTATCGCCACGACCGGTTGCAATTTCTTGAAGAGTCAATAGATATGGCAACTGAAAGAAACTTTATTTTAGGAATGAAAATAGTGCGCGGGGCATATATGGAACGAGAAAGAAAACGTGCGGAAGAAAACGGATACCGTTCACCCATACAAGCTACAAAAGAAGCCACAGATCACGATTTCAACAAAGCAATAGATTTGTGCATCAACAATATCAATAATGTCGCATTCATACTCGCCTCTCACAATGAATACAGCAACCAATATGCAACAGAAGATCTTTTATTAAAAGGCATTCCGCTCAATCATCCGCATGTGCATTTTTCGCAATTATACGGCATGAGCGATCATATCACTTTCAACCTTGCAAAGGCAGGATGCAGTGTGAGCAAATATTTGCCGTTTGGCCCCATCAAAGATGTTATCCCCTACCTCATGCGCCGTGCAGAGGAAAACAGCTCAGTAAGCGATCAGACAAGCCGCGAACTGAATTTAATAAATGCGGAAATAAAACGCAGAGGGATTGCGTAGTTGGGGTTGGCAGAAGTCAGAGATCAGGTTGCCGGTTGCCGGTTACCGGTTGCCAGTGTTGAAGTACAGGCAATACAATAAATTGTCAGTACATAATTCAAAGAGATTTCCCGCCCGATTTCTGACCTCTGACTTCACGCTCTGCAAGGCTTGTAGCCTTGCAGTCTTATACTGTTGCTTTTAGCAACATAGCATTATGTTGCATAATTAATTTGTCAGTACCCAATGGCCAACCTGCTAAAAAAAACTGTCTACTTTTTTCAGGACGTGCCACTCATAACTCAAAACTCAAAACTCATCACTCGCTCAATAGCATTACTGCCGTACAAGTGAGTGACACAACGATGCTTAATAGTAGCACTACCGCCGGTTACATAAAAGTTATGAGTGATGAGTTTTGAGTGACGAGCGATGCTCGCCTTCTTCTGATCTCTGACTTCTGATCTCTTTTTTCTCTACTGCCCACTTTCAACTTTCAATTTTCAATTTTCAACTTTCAACTGTCCTCCATTTCCTGTCAACAATCAATAACAGCTTTTAAGCGCAAAGCATTAACTTTGCGCATATTTTTATAAAACCATAATCCACAATTTATATGGCAGACGTTTTTGAAAAACTGGTGCGGGACGGAGGTCCGATCGGTCAGCACATGAAAAGAGCCCACGGTTATTTTGCATTTCCAAAACTTGAAGGTGAACTGGGGAGCAGAATGATCTTCAGAGGTAAAGAAAGAATAGTATGGAGTCTTAATAATTATCTTGGATTGGTAAATCACCCTGAAGTTAGAAAAGCCGACACTGAAGCCGCTGCCAGATGGGGAATGGGTTATCCGATGGGTGCACGTATGATGAGCGGCAATACCAAATATCACGATCAGCTTGAAAAAGTATTGGCTGACTTTACCAAAAGAGAAGACGCTATGCTGCTCAACTTTGGTTACCAAGGTATTATGAGCTGCATTGACGCGTTGGTCAACAGAAGGGATGTAATTGTATACGATGCGGAATGCCATGCCTGCATTGTAGATGGCGTTCGTCTTCATATGGGCTACAGCTATACATACAAGCACAATGATATTGAAGATTGTGAAAAGCAACTGCAACGTGCCACAAAAATGATTGAAAAAACCGGTGGCGGCATTTTGCTGATTACCGAAGGAGTGTACGGTATGAGTGGAGATCAGGGCAAACTGAAAGAAATTGTAGAGCTGAAAAAGAAATATGAGTTCCGCATACTGATAGATGATGCTCACGGATTTGGCGCAATGGGCCCAACCGGCGCCGGCACAGATGAAGCACAAGGTGTTCAAAATGAAATTGATCTTTATTTCTCCACTTTTGTAAAATCTATGGGCAGCATCGGTGCATTTATGGCCGGTCGTAAAGATGTTTTGGCTTATCTGCGCTATAACACCAGGTCGCAAATTTTTGCTAAAAGTCTTCCAATGATCATTGTAGAAGGCATGATGAAACGCATGGAAATGTTAAAAACCATGCCTGAACTAAGAGATAAATTATGGAACATCACCAACAAGCTTCAATCCGGACTGCGGGAAAGGGGCTTTGATCTAGGCAGAACCAATACTGTAGTAACACCGGTCTATATGAAAGGCGATGTGCCCGAAGCTACCGCAATGGTACTTGACCTTAGAGAGAACTATAATATTTTCTGTTCCATTGTTGTGTATCCGGTAATTCCTAAAGGCAACATTATTTACCGTCTCATACCTACAGCAGCACATACCGAAGAAGAGGTGGAACTGACTTTAAAAGCTTTCACAGAAACAAAAGCCAAGCTAGATGCCGGTGTATACCATGTAGCTGAAATTCCTGATATGGCCGAAACGCAATAGTTTTTATGTTTTTATTAATTTTTATAAGAAAAGAGCAGCAATAAAACGTTGCTCTTTTTTCGTTTTCACAAAAGGCGATTTGTATAAAATAACTATAACTATCTGATTATTACCCAAATAAAAAATCCCGCTTTACAGCGGGATGCACTAATCAAATACCATTAACCATTAAACCTTATCCTATGAAAATTCAAATATAAGATGTTGAATTGATATGTAAGGTTGCATTTTTAGTTTTTTTCGAGTAGCTCAACACTTTATTGACCGGAATCAAACTCATTAATTATTTTACACATATATTAAAAATAACTTCTTTCCGCAATTTTAATTGGTTTTAAATAAAAAAGGGCCCGGATAGACATCCAGCCCTATATTTTAATCCAATATCCTATGAAAAACCTACTTTCAAGACACTTTATAACAATAAAATGATGCTTTTCATTTGGAAATACTTTTTAATATAACTTTTACAGTCGCTACAAATGATAATTCTGAGAAAACAAATGACATTTTTGAAATATTTTGAATTATATTATTGTTTAACCAACTAATTTTGAAAACATAAACCACCGGGAAATGTCGATTAACAAGATAATAATAGCAGTAACAGGTGCCAGCGGTTCTATTTACACAAAACTTTTGCTTGATAAGCTTCAACATATGGCAGATCAGTGGCAGGATATAGCTGTGGTGATGACGGAAAACGCCAAAACTGTTTGGAATACGGAACTGAATGTTCCTTACTCAAACTATCCATTTAAGTTTTACACCCAACAGGACTTTTCCGCTCCTTTTGCATCAGGTTCGGGCCAGTATAATATTATGATCATAGCACCTTGTTCTATGGGTACATTAGGCAGAATTGCAGGTGGAATTTCAAACGACCTGATTTCCAGGGCCGCAGATGTAATACTGAAGGAACGAAGAAAACTCATTTGTGTGGCAAGGGAAACGCCATACAATCTTGTACACATCCGTAATATGGAAACCATAACACTTGCCGGAGGAATTATTTGCCCGGCCACCCCTTCTTTTTACAGCAAACCCACCACCATTGAAGAAGCATCTGCTACTGTAGTAGACAGAATAATTGATCTTGCCGGACTATCCATTACTACTTTTCGCTGGGGAACGAACCAGTTCGAATAATAATTGTTATATAATTCGAACAAAAAAATACAACCTTGTTTAAGTTTGAATACACAACAACAGACTACCAGGCATTTCTAACAGAATTTGCCGGAGCTTTAGGCACCCCTGTAATTAACGACAGAGTGATTTTTCCCGAATCCATTGGTAAAGGGTACATTCAATTGATTAAATTGCCCAACGATTTGCAGGCGATCGTTTCAGATTATACGGTAAACGGCCCTTATTGTATAAGACGCCAGAAAACACAAGACGATTACTATACGCTTCGCTATGAAGAAATATCAGCAAACGACGATCTGACTTTATTGATTGATGCAGATGAACAAAAGGAAATTCAGGAAAAACATTCGGTTATTTACCTGACCAGTACAATTTTTGATATTTCCTACCTGGCTGCCAAAGGCGGTTCCGTAAAAGGAATCAATATTATCTTCAATAAAGATTGGCTTGCAAAAAATCTGGGGCTTACAGATCCTAATGATGTGCTTTCAACTTATATAAATTTAAAGACAGCAAGCTGCAATGTAGAACCGCTGGATGCCGAATATAAAAGGCTATACCAGGAAATAATGCAAACCGATAATGCCAGTCCGCTATGGCTGGGCATTGTTCAAAACCGTATGATGATGATCATTGAACGGTTCTTTACAAGACTGTATGAAAAAAAACAATCGCTTACAAAACATATCCGCATTTCAAAACACGATATTTCAAGCCTTCAGGAAATAGAAGAAATACTCACCAAAGATGTAACAATAACGCCGCCAACAATTGAAAAACTAGCTGTAACGGTAGCGATGAGCCCCGCCAAACTGAAACGAATTTTTAAAGAAGTATACGATAGCGGCATTTATTCTTATTACCAAAAACAACGTATGGTAAAAGCCCGCGAAATGTTGTTAACAGGAGATTATTCCGTGAAAGAAGTGGGAATGCATGTTGGCTATTCCAACCTAAGCAATTTTGCAACAGCTTTCAAAAAAGAATTTGGCGTACTACCGGGAATGCTCAAACGAGCAGGATAGCTTTTAGTTGAAAGCTGAAAGTTGAAAGTGCTTATTTAATTGAGAGTTGAGAATAGTTACATACACTCATCACTCATAACTCATAACTTTTATGTAACCGGCGGTAGTGCTACTATTAAGCATCGTTGTGTCACTCACTTGTACGGTAGGAATGCTATTCAACAAGTTATGAGTTATGAGTTTTGAGTTTTGAGTAATGAGTGCTTTTTGTTTTTGCTTGCAATCAGTGTATAAAGCATTCTCCATTCTCCATTCTCCATTCTCAATTTATTTTAACCTCTCTCCATTCTCAACTTATGAAACATTTACCAACAGTACCGGTATCTTCAGTTTATGTCTCACTTTATTAATTGTCTCGCCATACAACCAATCTTTAAAACCACTATGACCATGAGCCCCCATTACTAATAAATCCGCCGATTCTTCTTTTACAATGCGAACTATTTCTCTATTGCGCCGCCAATAACCTAATTGCGCAACAGCTTTGAATCCTGCTGCCTGCATTTGTGCCACATATTTATTCAAACGCTCCTGATCTTCCGTACTCTCATAATCACCACTACCCTTGCCCAGCAAATGAGCGGAAACGCTTTCCACTACATGAATTAAAACATATTGGGTTTGAGCATTGCCCTGCGCCACAGCAAAAGACAGAATTCGGGAATCCTGCTCTCCAAAATCCAATGCTACCGCGATTTTTTTAAATGCAGGCACTTCCAGCTTATGAAAATCATCAATACCGGAGTGTATAGATATAGGCTTTTCCATTCTCTTTTTTATAAAAGGAAAAAATAAAATTATTGCCAGCAACGAAACCAAAACAGTCAGACCAATAATTATTGAAATATTTGCCCAAGTATTATCACTTACTTTTAAATATGCAACTGCCTGTTCAAAAACCATTTTAAGATTAAGCGTGAGAATAATTATTGTTACTAACCATGACAATAATTTCGCGAAAAATGAAATGGCAAAAACGCCCATCTTTTTTTTATCGCTCACAAAATGAATCAATGGAATTATTGCGAAACCTAACTGAATACTCAACACTACCTGGCTGAAAACAAGCAGGTCATCCAGTTCATCATCGCCATAGATCAGGATAACGAATACAGCGGGAATAATTGCTACCAGCCTGGTAATAATACGTCTCAACCAGGGATTAATACGTAAACGCAGATAGCCTTCCATTACAATTTGTCCGGCCAGCGTACCGGTAACAGTAGAACTTTGTCCGGCAGCTATCAGCGCTACGGCAAACAGGATAGGCGCCAAAGCCGTACCTAGCATAGGTTCCAGCATCTTATGCGCATCTTTTATTTCTGCCACATCTGTTCTGCCCGTTTTATAAAAAACAGCCGCCGCAAGAACAAGTATCGCGGCATTTACAAAGAAGGCCAAATTAAGCGCAACCGCACTATCCAAAAAATTATACCGGATAGCTTTTCTAATCCCGGGCTCATCACGGGAAATTTTTCGGGTTTGCACCAATGCAGAATGCAGGTAAAGATTATGAGGCATAACAGTAGCGCCTATAATTCCAATAGCAATATACAGCGCTTCACTTCCCGGCAAAGTTGGAACAAAACCTTTCGCCACTTCATTAAGATCGGGTTTTGCAAAAATAATTTCTACCAAAAAAGAAATACCGATTATAGCGATCAGCAATACAATAAAAGCTTCCATTTTGCGCATTCCCAACCTTTGCAGAAATAATAACAGGAATGTATCGAACACTGTAATCAAAACGCCCCATAAAATAGGAATTCCGGTAAGCAAATGAAGTCCGATGGCCATACCCAACACTTCAGCGAGATCGGTGGCCGCTATGGCAATTTCAGCCAAAACGTACAATATATAATTTATACTTTTAGGGTATTCTTCCCTGTTAGCCTGGGCAAGATCCCGCCCTCTTACTATACCAAGCCTGGCAGAAAGGCTTTGTAAAAGTAAAGCCATCAGGTTACTCATCAACAATACCCAAATAAGAGCATAGCCAAATCTGCTACCACCCTGCAGATCCGTAGCCCAATTGCCGGGATCCATATAACCAACGCTTACCAAATATGCGGGGCCTATAAAAGCGGCCAGTTTTCTCCACCCTTTTTTGTGAAGCGTGGTATCTATGGAGCCGTGAACATCGATCAGAGAAACATGTTTATCAGTATTATTCCTCATCGTTTACATATAAATTTTTTGCCAAAAACTGACTGATTATTATTGGCACTGCATTACGCAGTTTTATTTCCAGAGAATTATCGAAACTGAATTTCTTTTTTACTTCCAGCCGCGATCCTATTTTAATATTAGTACGTTGCAGCAGTTCCATCAATTCCGGTGTTTGGTTGCCAATAGCTACTATTTCCACAAGCCTGTCTGTTTCCACACGATCAAGTGTTACCAGTTGTAGTAAAGGCATTTTGCCATTGGCATCGGGTATAGGATCGCCATGAGGATCCTTTTTAGGATTGCCTAAAAAATTATCCAGCCTGTCAATAAGTTTTTTACTGCTGATGTGTTCCAGTTCTTCTGCTATTTCATGAACCTCATCCCACCCGAACTGTAATTTTTCTACTAAAAAATATTCCCACAACCGGTGTTTCCTTATTATTAATAAAGCGATCTTTTTTCCATCAGTAGTAAGCTTTACTCCGTGGTATTTCTCATACTGCAGTATTTTTTGCTCTTTTAACTTTTTCAGCATATCGGTTACAGAAGCGGGCTTTGTTTGCAGCGCATGGGCGAGCGCATTGGTTGACACCGTTTCACTTTGTTTCTGTAAATGATAAATGGCTTTGATGTAATTTTCTTTACTGGTGGAATATTTCATTTTTACAAATAGCTAAAAATAAATTTAGTCAAATCTAAATTTATTTTTCGAGATTTTAAATTTGTATTGATGGAATTATTGTTTAACCACAAGGGACACGATAGGAGGCCAAGGTACACAAGGGTTTGCTGAATTGTTACCAACCCTTTTGTGCCTTATGCTTTCCTAGTGAACCTTGTGGTTAACAATTTTTTCTGATTTCTGACCGCTCTACTGCCCGCTGCCTACTGTCAACCGCCCAATAAAGTTACTACCGTACAAGTGAGTGACACAACGATGCTCAATAGTAGCACTACCGCCGGTATCCCAAAAAAAATGTATGTATAAAATTATACTGACTGAAGTATGGCTTACACACTCTTATTATTAACCCCTAACTTCTTTTTTTAGGGAATAGGTATCCTTAATTTGTTAAGTAAGTCCTCGGTCGCCTTTGTAGCTTCGGACAGATACCATTGGTTATTGATTTTGATTTTTCTGATTTCAACAAGTTTCATCATCAGGTCTAAAGGGGAATAGATTTTGTTAAGCTTGTATTTCTTAAGCAGATTAAATGTGACATAAT
>JAVBLN010000019.1:0-16349 GCA_031553495.1 Flavihumibacter sp. | reverse complement strand
GAGGCTCAGCAAAATGCCATTAACACTGCAATGAGCGAGGATGAAAAAGCAGTTTATCAAAAAGTACTTGATAAAATGAAAAAGGGCGAAAAGACGTGGCCGTGATTTTCACGCAAAGATTCAAAGAAAGTAAAGTTTTTTTAACCACAAAGGAAAGCACAACGCACACAAAGGGGTGAATTGCCAGCAGCCTTATGTGCGGTGTGCTTTCTTGCTATACTCTTTGTGTAAAGACCATTGAATTTATCCATTGTTGAATTGCATTCTAAATCCACAAATCCTATAATCCAATGAATCCAAATGCTGACACCAATCTCAATTGTAGTTAAAACCTTGAATGTTGCTAAAAGCAACAGTATAGTACTGCAAGGCTACAAGCCTTGCAGAGCGTGAGCGTGAATAAATGGAGAATTGAGAATTGAGAGTTGAGAATGCTTTATACACTGTTTGCAAGCAAAAACAAAAGCACTCATAACTCAAAACTCAAAACTCATAACTTGTTGAATAGCATTACTACCGTACAAGTGAGTGACACAACGATGCTTAATAGTAGCACTACCGCCGGTTACATAAAAATTATGAGTTATGAGTTTTGAGTTTTGTGTGAGAAACGCCGCTGTATGCTGCTTGCCACAAAAAGAGTACTCGCCAATTATTCTTTTGTTTTTGCGGTTATAGTATCTTAGCGCTTTGTGATAAAAAAATTAACATGGCAGAACGTACAGAAATTTCAACTCTTGGCGAGTTTGGTCTTATAGATCACTTAACGAAAAATATAGAGATTCAGAACGCGTCGACTATTGTGGCGGTGGGCGATGATGCGGCGGTGATTGATCATTACGGAAAGCAAACCGTGGTAACCACCGATATGCTTGTGGAAGGTGTGCATTTCGATTTGATGTACACGCCGCTTAGGCACCTGGGTTACAAAAGCATTGTTGTGAACCTGAGCGATGTGTACGCCATGAATGCGTTGCCTACACAAGTTACCCTAAGCATTGCCGTTAGTAATAAATTTAGCGTGGAAGCGCTGGATGAATTTTATGAAGGTGTGTATGCGGCGTGTTCCGCTTATGGTGTGGACCTGGTGGGCGGCGATACTACGTCTTCCCAAAAGGGATTTGTAATTTCTGTTACTGCAATTGGTGAAGTGGCTCCAGGCAGATATGTAAAGAGAAACACCGCGCAAAAAGGCGATCTGTTGTGCGTTAGCGGCGATTTGGGCGCGGCATTTTTGGGCGTAACATTGTTGGAAAGAGAAAAGCAAATTTATCTTGAAAACCCGCAGGTGCAGCCAGATTTGGAAAATGAAAAATACATTGTGGGCCGTATCTTAAAACCGGAAGCAAGAAAAGATATTATAGATTTTTTTGAGAAAGCAGGCATTACACCTACTTCTATGATGGATATTAGCGACGGCCTGAGTTCGGAAATATTGCATATATGCACGCAAAGCGAATTGGGCTGCGTGTTGTATGAGGAAAAAATTCCCGTACATGAAGATACCCGGCAGGCAGCCTTTAAATTCAAATTAGATCCTACCGCCTGCGCTTTAAGCGGCGGCGAAGATTATGAATTGCTATTTACCATTCCGCAAGCTGATTATGAAAAAATTGCGGGCAATGAACAGATCAGCGTTATTGGCTACATGACGGAACCCGAAAAAGGAAGAAAGATCTTTACAAAAGGCGGTAATACTTTTGATATAACAGCGCAAGGCTGGAACTCATTTGAATAAATGGAGAATGGAGAGTTGAGAGTTTAGAATGCTTTAATCACTGGTTGCAAGCCAAAACAAAAGCCCCTTGTGGTTAACAATCTCTTCTGACAGCGACCTGACCTCTGACTTCTGATTTCTGACCTCTCACTCACTCTTTACATCCTGCAGCTTTTTCAGCCCTATTTCAAAATTGAATACTTTATGCGATACACCAATGGTGTCGGGTACTCCATTGATGTAATCTTTCATTATAACTGAAACTATGGTTTTTCGGGTGGAGGCATTTTCAATGCGCAGCAGCTCATCACAACCGGGATTGGTTATGTAATAATTATAGCCTTTTGCTTCTTTAAAACGATGATAAATATTTCCATCCTGTTGAAAAATTGTTTCGCTTGGCCGGTTGAGCGTGTTCATAAGCACCAGTTCAAAATCTTTTTTTAAAGTTTTGATCACAGGCTTTTTATTCATTTTGTCAAACATATAGTGCACTTTAAAAGCGCCATCTTTTTTCCATTCAAAATCGAAAAACTTAAACCCCATTTCATTGGTAAAAAGAATACGCGTGCTACTGTCCGGCATCTGTTTAATCAAAAGAATTCCGCTAAGATGCTTACCCACCACATCTACCTGGGTTTTGTATAATGTTCTTGTAAATTGCGGTTTGAATTTTTCAATACAACCTTTGCTGTTGTTAACGGTGGTGGGTTGCAAACTTTTGTAGGAAGACTTGCAGCCAAACAATACACCTAAGCAAAAACTACTTAATAGTAAATAACGCATCGGATAAGGCAACGTTGGTTTCTCTGTTTACAAAAGTAATGGCTGTATTATCGCCCGAAGGTTCCTGCATATCAATTTTAGATACGGAAAAATCTTTTTTCACCACTACCATATTAATGGTCTTAAAAAAATCTTTCAGGGCTTTTGCAGTGGGAGTAAGTTCAACAAGATAGTTTTGATTGTTCTCGAACACTCTTACCGAAAAATCTTTATTGTCAAGCACGTTGCCTTGAATGCAATCCACTGTTATTTTATTGATCTGCCGAAATAATTTATTTGAATTGGCGGAAATTTTGTTCTCCTTTTGCCCGTCTTTTACATACACTGTTGTACCATTCATTATCATCAGGTATTGAAACGGTGAAGTATATTCCATCCGCACCAAATTTTCTTTTTTAAAATAAAACTTTCCTTTTGAGGTAATTTTTTCAGAAAGCATACTCAGGCTTTTTTCCTGCACAAAATCGCTCTTTATACTTTGTGTTTTTTTTGCAGTAGCGGAAAACTGTTGTTTAAAGGATGCCATATCCTGCACTGCTTTATATCCGGGATATTGTGCGAATGCCGTAACGGATAAAAAGAAGCTAACTGTAATAAAAAGAAGTTTATACATAAGCGTTTTCATTGATCATTTTATCGAGCCTTACAAATTCATATCCCTGCGCTTTTGCGAAATGGATGAATTGCGGCAATATTGCAAAGGTAGTTTTACTGGTGTCATGAAATAAAATAATCGCTCCCGGTTTTAGTAAATCTTTTGTTTTTTCTAACAATTTCGCTTCACTTTTTATTACTGTATCCAACGAACGTATATTCCAGCCAACGGCTTTCATATTAAGCGCTTTGAGTGCTTTGTTCATAGGTGGCGTAGTAACGCCATATGGAGGTCTGAAAAGTTGAGGTTGCAAACCGGTAGATTCTTTAACCGCGTCATTCATTTGCCTGATATCATCTTGCATTTTTTTTGCCGGAAGCAAATCGAACCAAAAACCATGCGAATAGCTGTGGTTGCCAATTATGTGTCCTTCGTGGTGAATGCGTTGCAAAAGCTGTTCGTTATTTGCGATGTGTTTACCAATGCAAAAAAACGCAGCCGGAATGTTTTGTTCCCGCAAAATATTGAGTATGCCGGGAGTGTATTCCAATGCAGGTCCATCATCAAAAGTTAGGGCAATTTGTTTTTTAGATGTGTTGCCATGGCATATAGTTTTTACATAAAAGTTGGAACCTACATAATAAGATCCGTAAAATAAAATAGCGGAATAAATAATGAACAGAGATACATACACCAAAACAGGAATGGAGTAAATGCTGCTTGCAAACAACAACGCTGCAAACAATACTGCAAAAAAAATATTTGTATTTCTAAAGTTTAACACGCTTCAATTAATTGTAGCGAATGATGAATGTTTTGATAATGATTATAAATTAAAATGTTCCTAATTTTTTCAACAGGCTTTTCCATACCTGCAGGCAGTTGGTTTTGCTTTGCGATATTCGCGGCCAGCCATAAAGCAAAAGCGGAAGACGTTGGATACTCGCCGCACCAGTGTTTATAATTCAATATGGTTTTATTATTGAACATTTCGCTTTGCAATTGATTGTAAATACTATCATTGCTTAAATCGCCATTTTTTCCGGTTATCACTACATCTATATCATTTATCGAAAGGCCGTTGTCGGAAAGAAAGTAATGTATTTCATGCGCAATGTCGGTTATGTTACATGGTTTGTAAAATGTAATTAGGTCTTTGAAAACAGCATATTCATTACCGTTAGCATTCTTATTCAACATACAAAAAACAGCTCCTTCCCCGGCAATGGTTCCTTTGGTTTGCTGCGTAAATAGTTCATCTGAGTTGGCAATCTCTTTTTTATACAGATCAAAACGACTTAATATTTTATGGCTGGCATCGGTAATTTCATCGGCAGCCCCTACCAGCACGTTTTCTGCGTCATTTTCTTTTAACAGCATAATGGCGTCTTGTAATGCGCTTTCAAACGAAAAACCGCGATGCACAAAAGTATTGTTATAACAATGCGTTTTCAGCAACAATGCTATTTGGCCCGCAACCGTGTTATGTGTTGATTGAATAAAATTGGTTGGTGTAAGCATTGTTTCATTTTGCTCAATCAGTTTTTTCAGGAAAATGCCTGTATCCTCAAGGCAACCGTATGCGGTGCCCATGGTAATAGCGCCTGGCTTTTCAATGCCAGCTTCTTTCATGCACTGTATAGCGGCAGCCACACCCATTTTAATGATACGGCCCATCCGCCTTGCTACATTGGGATTTACAAAATCATTCACCGCCGCTTCGGCGCTTTGTAAGCGATTACTATGGTACTCCACCTTTTTAGGAAGGGTTTCAAAATTTATTTGAGGCGATATGTTACCTAAAGCTTGTATGTAAAAGTTCATTACCTGTTTTTATAAATATCCTCAATTTTTGTTAGCAAGCTATTGCCCGTTGCAGATATCATTTTCTCAATTTCTAAAGCTGTAAATTGTTGGTTGTATTGTTTGTCAACAGAGAAGTCCCCATGTTTCACCGCATAAAAATTGTGATGAAATTCAACAATAATTTCACCTGCGTTAATATCCGGATCCTTATGTATATTGTTTAGTCCACGAATATTACAATCAACTGTCAGTGAAAGCGACTTTTCCATATCAGGCTCATATATAAAATAGTCGTTAAACAGTTTAGTAAGATAATTTTCTGACAGATCATTAGTTGTTTGCACATTGTTGTTAAATGTAAGTGTAAACAATTTATCCGTTATCAAAGTATTAAACTTAGCTAATACTTCCTTCCATTTATTTAGTATGGGAATTATAGATCCTTTTATTACAGCATTATATGTTTCATTGCTGTAAGCTGGTGAAGTTTTTGTTTGTTGCAACTGATTTGCCTGCTTACCCAGCAGCGAAATTTTTTTATCCAAATCACCTTCTTCCTCAACGCTTTCGCTATTGGCGGCTTTAATACTTAGTTCGAGGCTCCAAATCAATTGCTCAGCTATATAATCAATAAAGGCATTCACGTTGCCTGTGTCAGCTAAATGCAACGCCTGTAAATAATTTTTTTTATCGGATGATTTTATAATTACAGGAGGTAAATTATTTCGTAAAAGAACATAATTCATTAGTAGTCGCGAGATGCGGCCATTGCCATCATCAAAGGGATGTATCCTTACAAATTTATAATGGAAAAGCGCGGCTAATTGCAACGGATGAAGTTGCTTTTTTTCTTCTTCAGATCTATACCACTCCATCAATTCTCCCATTAAAACCGGTGTATCTGTTGGTGAGGCATATGCAAACATTTCGCCATTTTGCAACCGTACCGAATTAGGAAATTTCTTGTAATCACCTATATTTATTAATCGCCTGGTGTTTTGCCCATCACCGGTTACAGCCTCTTTCCAGAAAGGTCTTACTAAAATAATTTCATTAAGATTTTTAATTCTTGCTTCCGTTAGCGGATATTCATTTTCGCCGGCCCAGTCTTTTATTTTTTCGAAAGCCACATCATGCGCTTTCATTTCTTCATATTCCCTAAATGTGTGATTTCCTTTTGTATCATCAAAAAATAACAGCAATGCAGTCTCTCCGTATGTAAGTGTGTTTCCTTCAATATGATTGGAATTATAATTGAATTCAAGCCTGAATTTTTTGTCAAGCCGTTGCAAGTCTTCTGCCTTCATGGGCATAAGCGATTGAAGTTGCTTTGAAAGCAGGTCAATCCGGTTTGTTGTTGAATTCATTTCCATCATTTTGTTATGTTTTTTCAGCTCATACAATTTACACTTTTGAAAACACCAGCGATGAGCAATTGCCGCCAAATCCAAATGAGTTTGATAACACATGGTTCACCGGCTGCTTAATTAAATGTGTTACCGGTTCAAAAGGATGATCCGCGATTTTGGTTTCAAATCTTAGGTTTGGGTAAATGATGCCATGCTTAATAGCCAGCGCAGAAAACACGGCCTCCACGCCGCCGCTGGCGCCAAGCGTATGACCCGTGAAAGCCTTGGTAGAACTCAGTTTTGGGATATGCGTATCAAACAGCCGCTTAATGGCTATGCCCTCCGCGCTGTCATTATTTTGTGTGCCGGTGCCATGTAAATTAATGTAATCAATGTCGGAAGTTTTCAAACCGCTTTTTTCTAAAGCGCCTTGCATGGCAAGGTACGAGCCTGTTCCATCAGGCGATGAAGCTGTTTGGTGATACGCGTCGTTAGCATTGCAATAGCCGCTTAGTTTGCAGTATGGTGGTTTGCTCATACTGCGTTTTACTTTTTCCGATACCAATACCACGTAAGCCGCGCCTTCGCCCAGGTTGAGGCCTTTACGGTTTTCATCAAAAGGCTTGCAGGGCGCTTTATCCAGTATCATTAAGGTATTAAAACCATTAAGCGTAAATTTCGTAAGCGCGTCCACACCACCGGCTACTACAATATCCACCACATTATTTCTTATCAATCTCGCGCCAAAAAAAATACTGTTGGCGGATGATGAACAGGCTGTGCTGATGGTAGTGATATAACCTGTTGCGCCAATTTGTTCGGCTACAATTTCTGTTGAACTTCCACATTCGTGGTGCACCACGTTGCGCAATTTTCCGGAAGCATTATTTTGTAAAAATTCTTTGTAAAAGTTTTCCGTTTTATCCATTCCGCCCACCGTGTTGGCGCTTACAAATCCTATGCGCCAATCGCCAATGTTTTCAATTGCCGCGTCGCTTATGGCTTCTTTTGCAGCTATGGCGCTTAACAATGTGGTTCGTGTATAACCCGCAGGCAATGCGGCCAATGCAGCTAATTCTTCATTGCTTTTTTTTACTTCGGCCACCGGCAGTTCGCCCTTGTGCGCAGATTGCAAATATTGCATACCACCCACGCCATCGGCACCGTTTTCAAGCGATTGCAAACACTCCTGCACATTATTTCCAATGGCGGAAATTATACCAAGACCTGTTATATAAATGTAATCATTCATTAATAATAAAAATTTTGGCGAACTGCTGCATTAGTTTTTAGCATGATAATATTATGCAATTATTTTTTTGGAACCGGCGGTAGTGCTACTATTAAGCATCGTTGTGTCACTCACTTGTACGGTAGTAATGCTATTCAACAAGTTATGAGTAATGAGTAATGAGTTATGAGTGCTTTTGTTTTGGCTTGCAATAAGTAATTAAAGCATTCTCAACTCTCAATTCTCAACTCTCAATTCTCAACTCTCCATTTAATAATGTATTCCGCCATTGTTCTAACAGATTTGAAAATTTGGGGACCTTCCTCCGCATTGGCCAGCCTTATATTATACTGTTGTTGCAAAAGAACGATCAGCTCCAATGCATCAATAGAATCAAGGCCGAGGCCTTCTACAAAAAGCGGTTGATCATCACCGATATCTTCCGGTTTTAAGTGTTGTAAATTTAATTGTTGAATAATCTGTACTTTTAAGTCGGCTATCAATTTTTCCATATACTGAATTATGAATATAGTTTATTAATATTTTCTTCTGTAAAAGATATCGCTTTGCCGGCAGCATTTTTTTCTACTAAAAACAAAGCTGCTTCATATGCGTCATCCATTACTTCCACCCACCCAAAAATACATGCTTTATTGGTGTTTTGAAGCATCAGGGATGCTACATACTGCTGCAAAAAGTTCACTTCAAACCTGTCGAATATAAAAAAAGCGTTTTCGCCTTTAAATCCGTTCCGTATGCATATTTCACCAATTACAATATTGGGCAGCGTATACACAAACAAAGCGGGACTTGGTATGTCCTTAATCGTATTGCAATATTTTATATCGGCATCAAGGCTGGAACTGGCATTGGCGAAAACTACGCTTACTTCTTCCGGCTTGTATTTTTCCTGTATGCCGTTATTTTCCAACAACACTTCACTTGCCAGCCAGCCCAGTTTCGACAAACTATCCATTTTAAAAAATTTCGGGTAAGCATTGTTCAAATGCTTATAAGCATCTAAAAAAAAGCTCTCCGCAGATTTTTCTTTTTCATTTTGCCACACAACTTCTCCGCTTTTGCAAATGCGCTGTTGCCTGATGATGCAATAGTCTGTTATGTAAAGTGTTTGTGCCAAATTATTAATTGGAAATACTGTTTTGATTATTATGGATGTTGATTGATTTTTTGTTCAAGGTCTATAACTCTTGCTAGTTTTTCAACTGCGGTAGCATGATCTTTTACATAAGGATTGTTTGCATCCCACACATAACCGGCAAGTACGGAGCAGATCATATTTTGGATTTCCGGTCGAGGATTAGGCGCAAAGAAAATTTTGTGCAGCGACGTATTGTACCACGCCAGCACATAAGTTCTAAAAGTGTTTACACCCTGCATCATTACATCCTGGTATTCCGTTTGCCAGTTCACATTTTCGCCTTTTAATTTGCGGATAACCAGTTTAGCAGCAACCTGGCTTGAGACCGTTGCCAGCGTTACGCCGGATGAAAAAACGGGATCGAGGAATTCGGTTGTATTTCCGGTTAGCACATATCCGTTTCCATAAAATTTATCTGTAGTGGCCGACCATGATTCCAACACTTTAGTACCAAATTTGAATTTCACGTCTTTAAATCTTTCTTTCAAATAAGGCTCGTTGCTTATTAAAGTGCGGAGTACTGTTTCATCGTCGCCTTCAAACTGTGTAAAAAATTGCGGCTCGCCCACAAAACCAAGCGAAGTAATTCCATCTGAAAATGGTATTACCCACACCCACACATCCGGTTTGTGTACCACAATGGTTATGCGGTTCGGCTCATCGGCCATGGAGCGGTTTACATCTACAGTATGTGCAAACAGCGCTTTACGCGGCTTTAGCTCCGAGGGACGGTCAAGGTTGAAAAGCTTTGGAATTACGCGTCCATAACCGCTTCCGTCTATTATGAACTTTGCTTCAATTTGCGATTGATTGCCAGTTTTATCTTCTACCGTTGTAACGGAAGTTCCATCATCGTTGAATTGTATATCGGTTACAGTTGTTTCATAATCCACCGGTACACCCATCTTTTCCACCACGTCGGCAAGGGTTTTATCAAAGTCGGCACGTGGTACCTGCCAGGTCCAGTTCCAGCCTTTTGTAAATTGCGATTCAAATGAAAAGTCGCATACCTTGCCATCCTTCACAAACTTGGCACCGAATTTTTCCTGGAATCCTTTTTCCTTTAAAGCCGGTAAAAATCCCGCTTCCTCTAAGGCTTCCATACAGCGCGGTAAAAGGCTTTCGCCAATTACAAAACGTGGGAATGTGAGCTTCTCCACAATTTTCACTTTGTAACCGGCTTTGTTTACTATAGATGCGGCAACAGTTCCGGATGGGCCGGCGCCAATTACTAGTATATCAACTTTTTCATTTTTCATAATGGGTATTTGAGTTATGAGTTATGAGTTTTGAGTGTTTTTGACATTTAATCTCTATCTTTTTCCTACTGCCCGCTGACTACTGTCAACTGCTCACTAGAATTCCAACCGTACAAGTGAGTGACACAACGATGCTTAATAGTAGCACTACCGCCGGTCCCACAAAAAAACATTACATAATATTATACTGCTCATTGTATAATTCACCATGCTATTGCTTTTTGCATTTCAAAATGGTGTGTCCTAAACCAATGTTATCAATTTGCTCTGCCACTTGCAGTCCCGCTCTTTCGACAATTTTTTTAAATACAGTTGAATGGTACATTTGGCTGTTGCCATTGGCCATAGTGGTAAAGTAGAGCGACGTTTGCTGCAGGCAGAATGCGGCCACCTCAAATTTTTGCCTGTCCCAAAAAGTTTCCATTATAAAAATATGTCCATCCTCGTTAATGGCCGAATGGCATCTCTTTAAAATAGATTCTATTTCCGCGTCGGAAAAGCAATCCAAAAACTGGCTCATCCATATGGCATCATATCCTTTTGGAAAAGGCAATGATTCATCAAGAATATTTGTTTCAAAATAATTAATGCGGTTTGCCACTTCAAGTGTTGAAATGGTTTGTTTAGCCATATTCAACTGGCCCGGAAGATCCATCATTGTTACCTGTACATCCGGATTATAGCGAGTGCATGAAATGGCCCATTTACCGGTATTTCCGCCAATATCCAACAGCTTTTTTATGGGCGTTTTGAATACGGTTTTTAGTGCCGAAGGAAACGCGTTATCGGAATAAAAATGATCGAATGCGAACCAGCTTTTTTGCTGCTGTGGCGGCAGTTGCGAAAGGCCCTCATAAATAGTGCTCCAATTGCCGAATGTTTTCAAGCCTTCCGGTTTACCGTTGCGAATACTTTCTTCAAGGCTAAAAGCGCCCTGGTAGCAAACATCATTTACAAAGTCCATGTTAACTTTTGTAAGATCGTCGTGCAGTATAAAATAAGCGGTTTTGGTATTGAAGAATTTTTCGTCTTTTTCGAGAACAAGTCCCATTCCCAAACCCGCTTCTATCAACACTCTTACGCCATAGTGCGAAAGGCCGGTTAGCTTTTCAAGTTCATCAATACTTACACCGGTTTCCTGGTGGTCTTCCAGTTTTTGTAAAATGCCGGTGTTGCGCAAGGCTCTTGTTGCTTGGAAAACAAACGGGGCAAATGCGATCCACTGCGCTTTGGATTTAGCTTCGAGGGCTGTTTCATCGGAGGAGGCGTTAAAAAACTGCATGAAAAATGAAATTTAATGTTTGCTGAAAACAACTGCGGCATTACAACCACCAAAGCCGGATGCTATTTTCAAAATTTTATTAATGTTTTTGGTAATAATGATCTTGTTCAAATTTATGGGCATTGATATGCCGGGGTTTTCAAAACCCGGTGTTGGCAAAACCGTATTGTGCCGCATGGTTTGCAGCGCCACTATGGATTCCAAAATGCCCGCTGCGCCAAGTGTGTGGCCAAAATAAGGTTTCAGGCTGTTTACCGGCGCATGTTGCACACCTGCAATATGAATGGCTTTGGCCTCCATTTCGTCGTTGTAAAGTGTGGCCGTGCCATGGCCCGATATATAATCGATAGATGCAGCGTTTGTTTGCGCTTGCTGCAAAGCGTTTTTTATGGCAAGGGCAAGCTCTTCGCTGGTTCGCGAAGGGCCTGATATATGGTTGGCATCGTTGCTTACAGAGCCGCCATCCAATGTTGCATACGCGTTTTTTTCATCAGCAGATAATATAATAGTGGCGGCGGCTTCGCCAAGATTAATGCCCGATCTGGCCGCATCAAAAGGTTTGCATACCTCTTTGCTAATGGCCTGAAAAGAATTGAACCCGCTGAAAATAAATGCGGTTATCACATCTGCGCCGGCCACAATCACATTTTTATACTTGCCGGTTTCAATAAGCCGCTTTGCCACAATCAGCGCCGAAATGCCCGAAATGCAGGCGTTGGAAATAACCACCGGCAAGTTGGGATTTTGCAGGTATGCCGCAATCTTTTTTGCAGAATGAAAAAGCGGCAATTGGCTTTTCATTTCCGCAGTAAGCTTTTCATTTTCCAGCAACGAAATATTTCCCTTTGTGGTGGAAATAATAATTGCAGTTGACGGATCAGCCGCATTTACACTGCTATGCGAAAGCGCTTCTATAATAGATTGCAATAGCAGCTTTTCAAATTTGGTAAACTGCTCCGCATGCGGAATGCTTTTATTTAAAAGGAGATCATTTTCAACAGAAAAAAGAGACGCGAAAAATGGTTCGGAAAATATTTCGTTTCGTGTTTGTTTTTGCACGCCGCTACGGTCTTTTAGTAATGCGTGGAAGTTTGCGGCAGTGGTGTCGCCAAGAGGGGAATAAATATTATCAGCTACAACAAAGGCTTTTTGCATTCTCAATAGTTTTCACACAACAAACACTAAAGTACCGCTTTGATCTTATGAATAGTGAATAAGTAATTTTTATTTTTTGATTTTATAATAACCCTTTTTCTTTCAGCCATTGTTCAAAAAACGCGGGCCTGATCAATTGTAAGCCAGAGTTTTCCGAATCTAAAAATACCTGCACCGAACTGCCGGTTGCAACCACTTCTCCGTTTTTAGCATTGTACAATACATATTCAAAAATCATTTTCGCCGCCTGGGAAGGTATATAGATTGTTTCCACAATTAGCCTGTCGCCATACTTTAAAGATTTTTTGTAATTGCAATTTACATTTACAACGGGCACCACAAATCCATGTTTATAAAAATCGAGGTAACGGCAGCCATGCGCTTCGCCAAAAGCCTCGCGACCATCTTCAAAGTAACGGATATAATGACCATGCCACACTATGCCTAAAGGATCCGCTTCATTGAACCTTACGGCAATTTCAGTTTTGTGTGTTAGAATTTTATTCATGAGGGGTCAAACCTACGTAAATTTTTGTTTAGTGAAGAAAGGAGGAAAGTTGAAAGTGCTTTATGATGTAAGTCTTTTAAGAAAACAGCAGGGTAAAAACTGTGTAACGTTTTTTATGGAACAAACATTAGTGCTACTATTGGGCTTCCGTTGTGTCACTCACTTGTGCGGTAGTAATGCTATTGAACAAGTTATGAGTGATGAGTTTTGAGTTATGAGTGCTTTTGTTTTCACATGCAATTGGTGTATAAAGCATTCTCAATTCTCAACTCTCAATTCTCCATTTATTCACCCGCTCTGCAAGGCTTGTCGCCTTGCAGCATTATACTGTTGCTTATAGCAACGTTTCTATTACCGGTTTTTTGCTGCAATGGAATTTCTCGCTCACATCGCGACTTACTTCCTGTTGAACTACCGAGAAATCCTCGGTAGCTGAAACTTCATGCAGCTACCCATTCGTCTTTCTTACCCATACATCATACCGAACGGATTTTATATCCTCAAGTATTTCGTACACACTTCTGCCCCAATAGTTTCTAAATCCGAAGCCTTTTGCTAAACCCATCATCCTGTCGCTAAAAACTATTTTTTTTGTTTGCATGTTTATAA
This sequence comes from Flavihumibacter sp., assembly GCA_031553495.1. Classification (GTDB taxonomy): domain Bacteria; phylum Bacteroidota; class Bacteroidia; order Chitinophagales; family Chitinophagaceae; genus Pinibacter. The sequence continues at coordinate 2,893 of JAVBLN010000019.1, read as the reverse complement.
AAACAATATACATGGAGGCGCGGGGCACATATTTGTTCATGCCTTCCATTATAAACATTAAGCCAATTCCTTTGCGGTTGCCAAAATCGTAGCTTTTCACTATTTCCGCGATCGTTTTATAATCAAGCCTGTTAAAATCATTTTCATCTTTAGAAATGATTTTGTTTTCATCTACTTTTTTATTGTGCTCGTCTGTTAAGGAAATATCCATCGCCAGTGAATCCCGGCGAAAAACTTTTTGAATGTTATACTTTTCTTTTTCATTTACGATCAAATGATTGATAGCGTAAAAATGTTTTTCTTTTATTTCATCAGGATCTGTAACCGCATCGCCTATAAGCCTGGCTTGTGAAAAATCGATACCTAAATAAGTTACGGGTACCTGGTGGGAACTGAAGATCTCTTTGGCTGTTTGCGAAAACAATAGTGTTGTGCTAACACACAGAATCAATAGAATAAAAACTCTTTTCATTGGTCATGAATTATTTTAAAAATAGAAATTCAAGGAGCTTTCTATTTATTTGAAAACTTTTTTTGCGCAACCCAATGCCGCCATGAAATACTACAGATGAACGAAATGCGACGCAACGATGATGCCATGAAATACTATCGTTCGTACCATAAAAATTACTCAAACTGTTCTAAACAATTGATGGCACTTCCGGCTGTATGAATATTTTCATTTCGCACCGGGCCAGCAATGCCGTGCCGCTCCATACTTCGCCGGAAATAATGGTTGCATTTAGGATGTGATTACTTACTTTTATTTCGGTTTCCAATATCATGCTAACTTCCGGCAATTCAAACACTTCAAAATTTTTAACGGCTCCAATGTATCCAATTGGCGCCGGCCTGTTTTCTTTTTGAGCTTCCATACCCACACCGGCGGCGGCGGTTTGGGCGATATTCTCAAGTAATCCGGGCTCTTTTAAAAAACCGTTTTCAACAAAAACATTATCATTTCTTACAGTGAGGGTGCTACGTGTGCATGTTTTATCTGCTTGCAAAATGCGGTCGATCATCACAAATGGCGGCGCTTGGGGTATAAGGCGTAGAACTTCGTTTGACATGTGATTTGTTAATTTGATTGTTGAAGCTACAATTTATTTTGAATGCGAAAATTGTAAAATATCGTTATTTCAGGTTTGGTAAACATATGGTTAATAAGCGGCGTGCAATGAGTGTGGGAGGGGAGTTTGAACACAAAAGGCTTAAAGTTGTACGCTTTAAGCCTTTTGTGGTTTTATTTTTTGCCGCCTTGTGGCGATTTGTTTGGTTTTTTATAATGTCCGCGTGTTTGTTGCCTTTGCTGCATTTTATCTTTTGCATGTGGCTGCGGTGCAGGTTTTTGGTTTTGTTGTGGTTGGGGCTGCACTTTATTATTAGTATGCGATTGTTTTATTACTGTTTTCGGCTGCTGGGTTGTGTGTTGCTGGCGCTCAGTTCTTGATTTATTATGCTGAGACGAACCATGTTTTTTCTTTTTATCGCTTTTTTCCAGGCTTTGTAAACTGATTTGTCCTACAACATCCACAAATTCCGGTTCCACTTCTTTTACCTTAGTGGCGGTGATTTCTACCGTTTCCAATTCTTCCGGAATAATACCCTGTTCGTTCAGCGCTCTTATTTTTTTCACCCGCTCAATAGATACGGGGTACTGTTTTGTACTGTCGGGCAGCGAATACCACATCAGGTTTTTGAAAATATCTTTTTTTACCAGGAAGGCATTTCCCCTGGCCACCTGTAGGGTATCTGCATTTTCCGGAAAATGTTGCAGCGCATCCAGGTAGGTGTCCAGTTCATAATTCAAGCAGCATTTGAGCCTGCCACACTGGCCGCTTAGTTTTGTTTGGTTAATGGATAGATTTTGATACCGTGCAGCAGTTGTATTCACGCTCTTAAAATCGGATAGCCAGGTGCTACAGCAAAGTTCTCGTCCGCAGCTTCCTACGCCACCCACTTTGGCGGCTTCCTGGCGGGCACCTATCTGGCGCATTTCCACCTTTACTTTAAATTCGCTGGCATACACTTTTATCAGTTCGCGAAAATCTACCCGGTCGTCAGCAATATAGAAAAAAGTAGCTTTGCGGCCATCAGCCTGCATTTCTACCTGCGATATTTTCATATTCAGCTTAAGCTGGCGTGCTATGGCCCTGGAGCGGATTACGGCTTCCGGTTCACGGGCTTTGTTAAGGTCTCTTGTTTCCACATCTCTTTCTGTGGAGCGGCGCAATATTTTTTTCATGTCGGGATCCTGCTCACTCACCCCTCTTTTTTTCATTTGCAGCCGTACCAGTTCGCCAGTCATTGATACTTCACCTACATCAAATCCGCTTATACCTTCTACAGTTATAAGATCTCCTTTTTCGAAATAGTGTAAAGTTGTATTTCTGAAAAAATCTTTGCGACTACCATTGTTGAAGCTTACTTCCATTACCTTGCAGGCGCTTTCGGCATCTACAAAGGGAAGATTAGCCAGCCAGTCGTGTATGTTCATGCGGTTACATCCGCCGGAGCTACATCCGCCATTGCTTTTGCATCCATTTGGCTTACCTGTTCCGCAACTTCCACATCCCATTTATATATAGCTTTTCGTATTTAACTAATTAATTTTCAAGGCCGGTACAGAGATTAACATATCTTTTTTACCAACATGTTTACAAATATAGGTCAAATAAGTGGTGTAGCATAAGAACATAGCATTTGTCATTATGTGTACCGCATTACTACAAAGCATGGTGCATTATTTATCATTTATTATACTAAATCCGGGAGAAAAACCCTCGCCTTCAGGCGAAGACTTCAGTAAGTTTGTAGTATGCAAAATTATAGAAAAGGCAGTCATACTGTGTATGATATAAAATATCATGTTGTGTGGATAACCAAATATAGG
>JAVBLN010000010.1:0-11969 GCA_031553495.1 Flavihumibacter sp. | reverse complement strand
ACTATCATTTGAAAATTTAATGAACGCGTATTGACTATTACCCGAAAACACTACATTGGCGCCCATACCTGAAAACTCTTTTTGCCATTTTAAATCAGTAGAGACCAGTTTAACATGTGTGGGTCTTGAGGAAGAAATAATATCTTCATAGCTTATAGAATACGAAACGTATTGACCATTATTTGATAAAACCGGTAATCCCAGTTTAGGCCATTGCTCATAAACAGCCTGTGTAATAGGTGGACGCTGACCTAAACAAATGGATGATATAAAAAAATTAACTATAATTATTAAAATGCATTTCATTTGTTCGTGTTTTAATTATTATTATTGACTAATCTTTGTTAATGACCAAAGGGAATATCAATTTCATTTAATCAATTATTAATGAAAACCCTATTCAAGACCTGTATTATTATGAGCCAAACATTTGAATTACTATGAAACAGTCTTGCGTCGCACTCTTGTACTGATGTAATTCTATTCGACAATAAGAAATTGTTTAGCAAAGGTTTTTATCTTGCTTTAGCCATTATAAGTCTTTCTTGCTTATGGTTTCTTACCTGAATAATCCAATTCTAGCCGATCATCAATCCCTTTTAAATAAGCAGGCCGACCTTCGGTCATCCATTTGGGTGGTGGCGCGTCTTTTAAATAATGTGCAAAAAATTGTTGTAACCGGATATCAAAATCAAGAGAGGATTTACCCTGTACAGTATGGTTGCCATCATTATATTCCAATACCCACACTTTTTTACCCAACCGCCTGAGTGCATAATACAATTCCATACCATTATAATAAGGACAGGCTTCATCAACAGAAGTTTCAAACATTAACAAAGGTGTAGTCACCTTGTCTGCATTCATTACCGGAGAACTTCTTAAATACCAATCCGGATCTTCCCAAATGGATTTGCCTGGTCCACCCCACCTGCCCTCATCGTAGTCCGGACTTCGTAAATCTCCACCAAAGGCTGTAATATTGTAATGGTTCACGAAGTCTGCTATTCCGGCTGCAGAACAAGCTGCGGTAAACATATTGCTATGGGTAACCATATAGTTTGTTTGAAAACCTCCCCAACTATGACCAATTATGCCAATTTTTTTTGCATCAACAAAAGGAAACTTTGAAAGATACTTAGCCGCAGATTCAAGACTACTTAAACATGTTTCGTACTGCTTTCCTTTAACATATGGTATATCAGGTGTAAATACCAGGTAGCCATTACTTACATACCACTCAATATTAAGACTTCCATTTGATGGTTCAGGAAACAGGTAAACATGCAGGTTATCTGATTTCTTTATGTAGTAGAAAAAAATTACAGGATATTTTTTTTTGGAATCAAAATCCTGAGGTTTGTATAAAATTCCTTGTGATGTTAACTCATCATTTATTTTCCATTCATGCAACTCTGTAGTAAGCCAATTATAATTTTTTTCCGGCTGCAAGTCGGTTAAACGCGTAAAAACTTTAAAATCCTTTGTAATAAAATAATTAGGAAACTCTGAAGCACTTTGTCTCTGAATAATATAAACTTCAGCATCTCTTGCCTTAATTGGCTCAAACCCGCCATGATGACTAAGATCATTAGGAATTCCCGCTAACGAAAATGCATAAGGCCCCATAATCAACTTTTCAGGATCGGCATTCTTACCAATCTGAATTTTACAAAATCCATTTTCCTTTGTTTTCGGATCGAAAGCTGTGAGTATAATTTCATCACCATCAATATATACCTTATCACCCCTCTCAGCTAGCATAAATAAAAGCATTACACCATTTTTCTTCCCATATCCGTTTGTTAAATTCTTAGGTGGTTTGGAACCGGCCATATCAACAGCCCAGATATCAAACTTATCACTCAATAATACGGCTTCTTCGTTTTCAAGCCATCCCACAATTTCGCCTCGATGATATCCTGCATTATTTTTTCTCCATGTTGAAGTTATATTCTCAGTTATTATACGATTGACTCCGGTTGCAATCTCGTAGCTCACAAACTGATCAGAATTCAAGTCAAAATATATATAATATTTACCTTGAGGTGAAATTTTTCCATGACCATTCTTAATGCTTATTCGTTTTCCACTAATAGTTGATATCAAACTAGAAATGTATTCTACATTAGCACCAGGAACCATGCGACGCCCATTTAACACCGCCCAATCATCGTTATCCTTATCACGAATAAAAAAACCTCCATCCTCAGAATTTGCCAACTTTGTAAATTTTTGTGTTAAAAAAGAGTATGCCCATGTTTGTGTTTTTGAATTGGACCGATCATTCAATTGTGCTGTCTGGGTTTTTGAATCTTTATATGTCCAGATGTCCACCTGAACCGCATCATCATTAGGCTTGGGTTCTACCTTTTTTTTCAATGTAATAAAAAGCCTTGAACCATCATTGCTATATTTAATCACACTAGAAATTGTGTATTCATCATTTTCAATACTTTCGCTATCGATAATTTTCTCGGGCTTATCTGCACCTACTTTATACTGCCATATTATTCTCTTTTCGTCTTTTCCTTCCAAAAAAACCATTGCTCTTTGATCATAACTCCAAAAGATATCTGAAACATTAGCTCCTTTCCAAACATCAACGCTATGCATGGATGAAAGATCAATCCATTTTAATGAAACTTGATATTGTGGTGTTGTTTTATCCGAACAAACCAGCACCATATAGCGTTCATCTTTACTTAAAGACTCTTGTTCTACATTTTGAAAAGCAATTACTTTTTCCGTTCCAAGAGTTCTGAATAATAATTCATTCGGCTTTTTTTTCAGGCGTAATAAAATCATATTGCTACCAACAGTTTTATAAAAACTTATGTTTGGAACCCATTCAATATTGTCTGTACCTAATTTGATAATAGCCAAACTATCATTTGAAAATTGCACAAAACCATATTCACTGTTACCTGAAAATGTAACACTTGCTCCTAATCCTGAAAGTTCTTTTTGCCATTTTAAGTTAGCAGAAACCAACACTACACGTTTGGGTATTTTTGGAGATGCATCAACAGTGCTTATGCAATATGACAAGTACTGCCCATTATTTGTTAAAACAGGAAATTCCAGCTTTGGCCACTGCCCATAAACAGAATGTGTGATTGGGGGGCGCTGAGCCGAACAAAAAAAAGGAATAAAATAAATAACAACTATTAGAAATTTTTTCATGATTATTATATTTACCAAATCAAGTTATTGGCCTGAAAAAAGAAGAATTACTCAATATTGTCAATAACCTGGATTTTGAATAAGAAATGGGTCTGCCATTAGTTCACTTCTTGATATTGGGAACAGCGCCTGGTATGGCGTCCATTCTCCACTCCCCTTTTGAGGAGTTATATGTACCATTACATCATCAATCATCTTAGTCCTTTTCAAATTAAGCCACCGGTCTCCCCACTCAGTAAATAATTCATTTCTCCGTTCTTTGGAAATAGCCGCAAGCATGTCAGTTTCTGTATTAGCAGTAGTTGGGTTCAGACCAGCACGAGACCTTATAATATTTAAATCAGACTCCGCACTATTGGCCCCGGTAATATTTCCAAGAATAGTTCGTGCTTCTGCACGAATCAAGTATTGTTCAGCCAATCGTAACACCATAGAATATTCAGTTGCTGGCATATCCTCATAACCAATTTTATATTTATAAGGATAATAGTAAACAGTTGTTATTCCATCGTTAATAACTTTAACACTATCAATCCAGTTCTTCAAACGCAGATCTTGCAGTTCAAAGCTATTTACTAGATTCTTATTCAGATAATATCTTCGATTAGAAGTCTCAGGACCTGTTTCCGGCAAAATAAACAATCTGCCTTCAGTAGTATTTACCATTGGATCCCATAAACCCACAGGTTGCAATTGCCATATTGCCTCCAAACTGTTCATTAAAAAAACATCATTTAAAGAAACTATTGAAAAAAGGCTTGAATTGTTTATAACTTGTGAAGATGCTTCTTCAGCCAATGCATATTCTTCAGTATATAAATAAACCCGTGCCAGTAAAGCTAAAGCAGCCCATTTCGTAGGACGAATCCGATCAGTCGATTCTTTAAGAAGGGTTCCATCCAAGTAATGATCTGCTAAAAGTGTTTCAGCATCATTCAAATCCCTCACAATTTGTTTGTATACATCCTTAAAAGCAGTTCTGGACAAAGAAGCATTTTTTTTATAATCTGATGAAAGGACAAGAGGAACATCACCATACAAATTGACCAGATAGAAGTAGCAAAAAGCTCTCATAAATTTCGCTTCCCCTAATAATTGTTGTTTTACCGCATTTGTCAATTGAGCTTCCGGTAATTGTTCAATTGCTGAATTTGTTATATAAATCAAGGGATAAATGTTTTCCCAAAAACCATTCCCAACAGTTTCGATAGTTAAGCTATTGGTATAATAGGCGAATAGGGTAAGATCCGGAACACCCTGAACTAAAGCTAATTCATCTGAAGCAATACCTGTATAGATAGGTATACCTTTCAATTTGGCGTCCTGCCCATGACCTTCACTTGTTTTGATATATAAGCTAGTAATTAATGAAATAGCGGTAGCATCAGTAGAATAAACTATTTCGTTTGTTTGTGATGTGGGTGGAGCAGCAACTTCAATCAGCTTCTCACAAGAGCTGAATAAAAAAAGTAAGATAATACAAAAGACAAATAATGCTTTATACATTATTCTTCTGATTCTGGATAATAAATTATAATGTACCATAACATTTCTTGTTTTTATAGTATAATTTGACAACCTATAGTAATAGTTCTGAGGGTTGGCATCCCATTATTATTTAGTGTCTCAGGATCCAAACCATAATAATTGGTAATTGTGAAAATATTTTGCCCTTGTATAAAAACTCTTGCACTTTGCAAATGAGCTTTTTGAGATAATTTTTCAGGCAATGTCCATGATAGCGAAACATTTTTTAGCTTAATGTAAGAAGCATCCGGTAACTCTGCTTCACTTGCACCAAGTGCAAATAATGGTAATAAGGTATTAATATCCTCACTTACACTAAATCGTTGAACAATTGCTTCGTCCCCATTTTTTTGCCATCTATCTAAAACAGAAGCTGGTTGATTTCCAAGGGCTTCATTATTATTAAATGAGCCGGGATGGTTGCCATAAGTATAATCAGCCCCCCTTTGCTTAACATAATTGAAAAGAATATCCAATTGGAATTGTTTATAAATAAAAGAATTTTGAAAGCCCCCAAAAAATTTCGGTTGAGTATTAATGAAAATATTTCTATCACTCATATAATCAGGATTAAATGTTGGATTTCCATGACTGTCTTCATAAGAGTAAAGCCCTGTAGACGGGTCTACCCCTAAAAAACGGTATCGTCTTGTCATGGTAATAGGATGGCCAATTTTATAATCATTAGAATATGATGAGGTTTCTAATCCAGGAAATTCAACAAGTTTATTGTTTCTAAATGTGATATTAAACCCGGTTTTCCATTGAAAACTTTTGGAAGAAATATTGGTAGTGTTCAAACTAATTTCCAATCCGGTATTTTGGATTGTTGCGGGAAAATTACTTGATATGCCGGAAAACCCTGTAAGAATAGGCAAGTTATAAGACAAAAGCTGGTTGGAAGAACGATAAAGATAATAGTTCAAATCCAAAAGAACTTTATCACTGATAAAGCCTAATGTAGCCCCAATATTTAGCTTTCTCGTTTCCTCCCACTGTAAATATGGATTTGAAAAACTACCGGGTTCAAGACCACGGATTCCTTGGTAACCTTGTACCTGACCAAAATTGTAGTATAAGCTCATAGTTTCATAATCTCCAATTTGATCATTACCTGTTGTACCGTAACTGGCTTTTAATTTACCGAAGCTGAAGTGAGGAGATAAATTCTTAATAAAAGGTTCGTTTGAAAAAAGCCAACCTACTCCAACTGACCCAAAATTGTGAAACATATTTTCTGATCCAAAACGGGAACTTCCATCCCTTCGCGCTGAAAAATTGATAATGTATTTATCCATTAAATTATAATTCACTTGACCAAAAACAGCACAGTATTTATATTCAACATCAGATGAATATTCGGATGCTACAGTAGTGGCAGCTTGTGGATTTGTCATTACAGCATCACTGTTGAAGCCTTCTGCTCGATATGATGCCAATTTATTGTTTCTTTGATCAATAGTCCCACCCACTAATGCCGATAAATTCCCTTTCCAGATGATTTTTTTGTAACTAACTTGTGGTTCAATTATCCATGAATTATGGGAACTATTAGAATATTTTGCATATCTTTTAGTAATATCTCTCCACTCTGGACGCCTCATAGTCATTGGCTCGAAAACAGTTTCATCAGTTTGTAACTTTGAAAATCCAAAACTTGCCTTTAATTCTAATCCCCTTATAATTTCATAACTAATAATTGTATTTACTCGCAGATTTTCTGTTTTGTTATGATAAGGATTATTTAAGCGATATAAAGGGTTTTGCCAAGCTGAAGTTCCATCTGGTAAAGGCTCCCAATTCAATTCTCCTTCTTTGGTATATAATGCAGGAGCATTGGGAACCAATTTAACAGCTAGCCCTGTCAAATCATCCATAGGCTGTTTATTATCATCAATCTGGTAACTGCTATTTAATTGAACTTTGAATTTATTATTTAATGAAGCATGATTTATATTAGAATGAAAAGAACCTTTTTGATCGGCATAACTTCCGGGAAAAACATTTGTTTCCCTATGATAAGTACCACTTGCCAAAAACTGAGTATTGCTGTTCCCTCCTGAAACACTAGCTTGTGCAGTTGTGTACTGCGCTGTTCCTCCTATCAATTCTTCTTGCCAGTCCGTATAACGTAATGAATCGTATATTCCATTAATATCATAATCAGTTGCACGCACTTCTATGTTATCATTTTTTAAGGCTTCACGCCTCATTGCAATATATTGTTGGGTATTCAAAAGGTCTAATTTGTGGCCTACCTCAGCCCATCCTTGTTGAAAATTTAGATCTACTTTTGTTTTGCCTGCTTTTCCCTTTTTTGTAGTAATTAATATAGCTCCGCTGGCTGCGCGGCTTCCATAAATGGAAGTAGCATCAGCATCTTTTAATATATCAATACTCTCAATATCAGCAGGATTAATATAATTTAAAGGATTACCATAACTTAAAGAATAACTGCTTAAAATATTTAAATGATTAATGTATGGTACCCCATCAATAACTATGAATGGATCTGTTCCTCTCATCAAACTGTTTTGACCTTGAATTCGCACTTCAACACCTGAACCTGCCAAACCACTTCTTTGCGTTATCAACATTCCAGGTACCCTCCCCTGCAAAGCCAGCAACGGATTAGTCACAGGCTGTTTTGCTATATCTTCAGCTCTTACCGTACTCACATTCGCGGTACTCAGCCTAGCTGTCGTCGTTCCATACGCTATCACCTGTACTTCATCCAGTACTGAATTGGTGGAGCGCAGTACTACCATAATATTATTATCGGTTATGCGTATCTGTTGGTCAACAAATCCCACGTGAGAAAATACAAGCATGTCCCCGGGTTTGGCTTTTAAAGTAAACTCGCCCCGGGTGTTTGTGCTGGTGCCTTGCGAGGTGCCACGTATTTTAACTGATGCGCCTGCTAGTGAAGCTCCTGCGGTGTCTTTTACTATTCCGGATACGGAAGGTAATGTGGTGTCGGGCTGTACTTCATTTGATATATAGCTTACCAATTTAGGCTGTGGTTTGGGTTCCAGTGTAATGATCTGCCCGGTGATGGAATAGGTAAAAGGCTGATCTTTGAAACAATAGTCTAAAGCTTGTGTTAGCGATAAATTCCTAATTTCCAGGGATAACTTATTGTCTTGTTTCAATAGATCGGGCCTGTAAAAAAAAGTGTACCCCGTTTGCTGCTTTATTACTGAAAATACTTTTTCCAGCGAAACGTTCTTTCCGGAAAATGTCACAGATTGGGATAACCCCCTGGCTGAAACATTTACCATGACAGCAGTAAGCAAAAAAATCGTCAGTTTCATAACTAACAAAGTTTTGGTGAGAAATCGGCGCTTCTTACAAGCCGGGCTGTTACCATGATGCCCAACTTTAGCAGCGCCAAGCAGTGCAATAACATTTTTTTGCATAGTTTTGCATTGTTTGGTGAATGAATAAATTCCACTAATTGTGGTTACCGATTTTTTGTTCAGCGTAACCAAACTCCGGCCAGTAATGTTTCCGCGTTACTGGCTTTTTGTTACACAATTTTTGTTCAGATGGTTATTGCTATTCCTGGTAAGTGAAGTAAGAAGCGGCAATAAATTACTTATGCCTTATGCAGTATAAATTTGCGCATGAATGTTTTGCTTTGCAGAATAGCATTACTACCGCACAAGTGAGTGACACAACGATGCTCAATAGTAGCAATACCGCCGGTCCCAAAAAACATTGCACAACATTATAATGCCCGAAGTATTAAAGCTGTTTGAGCTACATTTTTTGTGTCAAATTTTTTGAGCTATGAGCAACGTTTGTGCCACCTGCAACCCTGTTAATTATCAATCGAATCGAAATAACTAAAACAATTTTTTACGGAAATACAATTAGTTTTTTGTCTTCTATTCTAAAGTTTACCATGTTTTTCTTTAGTACCTGCAATACTTGCGAGGCCATTGCGGTTCGGGGTAGTTCGCCTTCAAAACGAAGCGGGGGAATGTTGCCTTCATACACCACTTCAAGATCGTACCATCGTGAAAGCTCACGCAACACAGTGCGCAAATCGGCATTTTTAAATTGAAAATATCCATTCTTCCAAGCCATCACTTCACTCATATCAACATTACTGCGAACGAATACATCACTGCTGCTATTGCTTGTGTGGCGCGGCGCAACAGCTTGTTCACCCGGCTTCAACAGTACGGTTTTGCTGCTAACAAACTTCACGCTGCCTTTCAACAAAGTTGTTTTAATAGCATCTCCATCTTTATACGCATTAATGTTGAGATTAGTTCCCAGCACTTGTACTTCACCGTTAGCATTGATCTTTATTTTAAACGGTTGCTTTTCATTGTGCGCTATTTCAAAATATGCTTCACCATTCATTTCTATCTTTCTTTCATTGCCGGTGAAAGCAGTAGGATACTTGATATTGCTGGCCGCATTCAACCACACTTTTGTTCCATCAGGCAGTATAAGCTGGTACTGGCGCCCATTTGGCGTGGATACACTGTTATAGGTTACCTCATTATTGGCAGTAGCATTTTTGCTTTTGTTATACTCCAGCCTTCCATCGTTCAAGTGTATTTCAGAAATTCCTTGCTGCGCTATCACACCATTTTGCAAACTATCCAATACAATATTTCGTCCATTCGCTAACGTTAGTATAGCGCCATTTTTACCGGGCAGCGCATCCTGCTCAATAGTAGCCTGCGCTATCTGCGGTTGAGGCCTTTTACCTACCCGCATCACAAAGTATATACCGACTATGGCAAGCAATAGAGATGCGGCAATCATCCATTTTCCGCGACGTAAAAACCGATCCATCCAAAGATGCTTTATTGTAGTTTCCGGCAATTTTGACTGCATTGTTTTACTTCTTATTTTTTCCCACAGAAGATCTTCTATTACCTTTCTATCGCCTAATTCCAGTGCATTCCATTGATCGCAATCCTGAAAGCTGCCAAGAAAATTCAGCAACATTTGTTCTTCCTGTAATGATGCCCTGCCTTCTAAAAATTTATCAACTAACGCATAAAATGTTTGACTGTCCACAAATACGGTTTCTTAGTAGAGTAAAAAAGTGGGTTATCCCCTAGTCGTGTCCAAACTTTTTTTTAACAACTTAAAACCAGGTTTTGTTTATTCATTTTTTTAGGGGGGACCGGCAGTAGTGCTACTATTAAGCATCGTTGTGTCACTCACTTGTACGGCAGGAATGCTATTGGGCTGCCTCATCCCCGGCCCTTCTCCCAAGGAAAAGGGAGGCCCACGCACAAAGCGGATATTAGTACTCCCAACAATTCTTTTCAACTCTAATCTCTAAATCTCTAATCACAAAAAACTGTTGGTGTTTAACCACAAGGGGCACAATAGGCACAAAGACCACAATGGTAGCAGAAATTATACAAGGATGACTGCATTGCAACCTTTCTCTGTTGCATTTGTGGTTAAACTATTGACAGTAGCAGAAGAAAGGTCCGCCGCGCCGCCGCTTCATTGCGTTCGCCGCGTGAAAAAAGCATGAGCTGCTTATGATTGGGCCATCCCTTGTGTGATTGTAAATTCTATTGTGACCTTTGCAATTAAACAAGAAAATATTTTAATAAGCGTTTATTTGTTACTGTTAGTTCACACAATAATAAAGAATTGCTCACTGCATAACCTGGTTATATAGATCCGGATTACTTTCTAATAACATGAGTATTAATTCTATAGTAAGTAAGTCGGATAAAGAATCACGAATTTCGTGGAGAGCCCTGTTTATATGATTTTCCACGGTTTTTACAGAAATTGAAAGTCGTTCCGCGATCTCTTTATAAGAAAGATTTTCATTTCTGCTAAGCAGGTACACCTCTCGGCATTTAGGGGGTAATTGTTCAATAATAGAATTGATGTAGGAAACGAGTTCCTGGTGTTCGATGCGACCAAAAACCGTTTCGTTGGATAAACGCTTTTCCAGGCCCTCACTTATATCCAATCGAAATTTATTTGCACGTATTTGCCTGTACAAAGCATAACGGCATGAAGCGAAAAGATAGGATTTTAATGAAAGAGAAATATTCAGTTTTTCGCGGTTTGCCCAAAGTTTTACGAAAACGTCTTGTATAATATCCTCGCAGGCTTGCCGGTCTTTAAGGATATTGTAAGACACTATAAAAAGCCGCTCCCAGTAATGGCGATATATAGCATCCAAAGCCATTTCATCACTTTGAGCAAGTCGCTCTAAAATGTCAATTTCATTAAATATATGAGTTGTGAAGTTTGCCAATTTCTCAATGTTCCAATGTAAATGTACTGCAATTTTCAGGAAAAAGTTTCACATTACATGGAAGTGGCGTGGTGCCAATTTTTTGTTTCCTGCGAGTATTGATGATTGGTTTTGTAAAGTTTTTCACCTTTTTTATGTGAGCAAAATAAATTAATAGAGCATCTCATAATGGAGATGCTCTATTAAATTAAAATATAATAGCGTGTGTATTTTATCCGAGTGCCTAAACCCGTTAGATTAGTTTTAATTTGTAGGCCAAGTGGGTTGCCCGGCTTTCATTTTACTTAAAGTTTCTACATAGACTTTATCGTTATTTGACAACCGAATTGCCTTTTCTTCCCAAGTAATAGCCTCCGTCTTTCTTCCCAGTTTGTAAAGAAGATTAGCATAAGTATCGCAGCTTGAAGGAGCGTTACCTGTATAGTTTTCAAGGTCGTACTCCATAGCCTTTACAGCGAGATTAAGTGCTGCAGTATCTGTACAATGTTCAAATAACATCCAGCTCATATTATTTACATGAAGGATGCTTCTTCCAATTGCTTTTTCATAATAGAGCTTATAATACTTTGCCATATCATCCCACATTTCTTTCTCGGAATAGTATGCCATTCTATGTCCCCAAACCCTTTCTTTTCCAAGTTCACCAAATTTTTCTGACACTGTGCTTTCAATTTTATCCCAGTCAGTATTGTCTCCCTTTACATATGGCTTGATATAATCGTTTGCAATAAAGTGCATCACCACGCTTTCTGCGTAATTTTTGCCCATCATCTGGTTGATCTTATCCGGGTCAGTAAAAAATATATTGAAGTATTCATCCTTTGTGGAAGAAAGGAAGGCGGTAATAAATGCCAGATTAGCTTTGGTGAAAGGATCCTTTAATTGTTTGATATACAAATTGCTCACCTCCCTTACCATAGCGGTATCCTTTTCTTTCCTTGCCATTAAAGCAAGATTAAACAGGAACTCGGGATCTTTGTTGCCATTCTTGTATTCA
>JAVBLN010000071.1:0-2509 GCA_031553495.1 Flavihumibacter sp. | reverse complement strand
GGGTACTAATGTGTCAGATATTTGTTGGAGTTATAATCAACAGACTATTGTATTTATAGAAAATAAAGATGAAAAGAAAACGATATGGCTTTACGAGGCTGGATCAGATAAGGCAAAGAAAATTGCTGATGCTGAAAGCATAGAGAATAATAAATATACAATTGCTAATATCTGGAGGTTTAGTAAAGATGGATCAAGGCTTTATATCAAAGTAAAACCGCGGTTTGAGAAAAAGCCTGATCCTGATGCGGTTCAATTAGATATTTGGACTTATAAAGATGCAAATACTCAAACAAGTCAATTAAATGCACTTAATGTGGTAGGCATGGAAACTTGGACATATGGGTTCTCCTCACGAAAATTTACAAGGTTGGAGACTTATGAAGGCGGCTGTTTACAAGGGGTTGAAATTCCGGAAAATGGAAACGAAGATTGGGCGAAATTCAGTGGTTATCGTATGGTGCCTGGCGGAAACTTTGAAAATTTTAGCACTTTAGTATCAACTATTGATGGACGAAGAATCAATATGAATATGAAACAGATTGACGGCCGTTTTTCACCTCAAGGAAAATATTACGTGTTTTTTGATCCGGACTCAAAACAGTTTATAAGTTACGAAATGGCAACAGGAACTACTCGATATATAACTAAAAATATCAATACTGTTTTGAAGGAAATGAGCGGAACAAATGCATATGCCCGAGGAGAAATTGTTGGATGGCTTGAAAATGATGAAGGTGTTCTATTGAGCGATCAGTTTGATATTTGGGTAGTGGATATGGCCGGTTCTAAATCGCCCCAGAATTTAACAAGCGGATACGGAAAGAAAAATAATATCATGTTCTTTTTTATGTTAACAAGAGGTGAATGGCACCATATGGATAAAGTATATTCTAAAGGGGATAAAATTATTCTTACAGCTTTCAATCCTAAAACAAAGGAAAATGGATTTTATAAATTAGAGATTGGTAAAAATACCGATCCTGAAAAGTTGATTATGGGTCCTTATGCGTTCTCGTTAGTGGGGATTCATACTACTCTCAATCAAGCCAAGTTCGAACCGAGTAAAGCAAGAAACGCAGAAGTTTATGTTGTTCAAAGACAAACTGCCTCTGAATACCCCAATTACTTTATTACAAAAGATTTCAAAACTTTTACCCGGCTAACGGACTTGCAACCGGAGAAAAATTATAATTGGCTTACCACAGAATTACATGAATGGAAAACAAAGGAAGGAGTAACATTACAGGGGATTTTATATAAACCGCAGGATTTTGATCCTAACAAAAAGTATCCGGTAATATTTTTCTACTACTCAAAAAAATCTGATAACCTGAATGTTTATATTTATCCTGAACCGTCCGTTGGTGATCTTAATATAGAGTGGTATGCAAGCAATGGCTACCTGGTATTTACACCGGATATGTATTATGCTGATGGTAATTTGTACGAAAGTTGTTTAAGTGGCCTTGAATCTGCTGCAAAGTACCTTTCAAATTTTTCATATGTGGATGGGAAAAAAATGGGTGTAATTGGTCATAGTTGGGGAGGGTTTCAAACAAATTATATTGTTACTCATAGCACCATGTTCGCTGCAGCTTGTTCTGGCGCTGGAATAGCAGATTTTGTCAGTCATTACAACAGTACTTCTCATGGTGGTATAATAAAAAGTATTGACTATGATGAAGTTGGCAGTAGAGGCCCTAAAAAAACTCCTTGGGAGGATCCTGGTTGGTACATGCAAAATTCTCCAATAATGAATGCAGACAAGGTAACTACACCTTTGTTATTGTTTGAAACTTCTGTTGATGGAGCCTGCCCTTATTATAATGGTATGGAACTGTATTATGCACTAAGGCGGCTGGGAAAAAAAGTATGGGTATTGGAATATAATGATGGCAACCATGTTGTTCAGGGAAAATCTTCTCTTGATTTTGACATCCGGCTACAACAATTTTTCAACCATTATTTAAAAGACGCGCCACCACCCAAATGGATGACCGAAGGCCGGCCTGCTTATTTAAAAGGGATTGATGAGCGGCTGGAATTGGATTATTCAGGTAAGAAACCATAAGCAATATGGACTTATAAAGGCAAAAGCAAGATAAGAATTTGTGCTAAATAATATCTTAATTGTTTAAATGAATTGGTTTGCTTTTTGTCAATAATAACGATTGTCTAGTAATAAATAAAATACGAACAAATGAAATGCATTTTAATAATTATAGTTAATTTTTTTATATCATCCATTTGTTTAGGTCAGCGTCCACCTATTACACAGGCTGTTTATGAACAATGGCCTAAACTGGGATTACCGGTTTTATCAAATAATGGTCAATACGTTTCGTATTCTATAAGCTATGAAGAAATTATTTCTTCCTCAAGACCCACACATGTTAAACTGGTCTCTACTGATTTAAAATGGCAAAAAGAGTTTTCAGGTATGGGCGCCAATGTAGTGTTTTCGGGTAATAGTCAATACGCGTTCATTAAATTTTCAAATGATAGT
>JAVBLN010000060.1:0-11399 GCA_031553495.1 Flavihumibacter sp. | reverse complement strand
ATTGTTAGTGGAATTGCCAATGATTTAATAATAATTAATAGAGTTGCGTGTAGGATTGAGTTTGCTTGAATCGCAGTAATATGCTATTGGTTTAATTTATTATTAATTATTCATTATTAATTATTAATTATTGAAGTGGATAAAGAATACATTGCACAGTTATTAGAACTTTATTTTAAAGATGAAGCTACGCATAAGCAGCGTGAAGAGTTATTTGATGAATTGCAGAAAGGCTATGAAACGGCTGAATGGGAAGAGCTTTTAATGGCCCTGGCGAAAAAAACAGCATGTGAAAAAAGTTACAATCCAACAGACTGGGAGGCAACCATCAGGCGGATTATTCAACAACAGGCCAAGGTTGTTCCAATAAATAAAAAGCGGCATTGGTGGAGGATTCCGGCTGCTGCGGCTGTCTTTATTTTTGTTGCAATAGGTTTTTCTTATTGGATATTTTTTCATAAAAAAGAGCCTTCACAGGTGGGGCAAAAGCCGGTGGCCGCATCGCACAACGATGTGTTACCCGGCCAGGATGGAGCCATACTAACGCTAAGCAGTGGACGAAAAATTGTATTGGACAGCACAATGGGAAACATTGCCAGCGAGGGCGGCGTAAAGGTTATAAACAAAGATGGCTCCGTTAGTTACTCCCCGGTTACTGACGATCAAAATGCGCATGCTACAGTTTACAACATCATAAACACTCCTAAAAAAAGACAATACCAGTTGATGCTTGCAGACGGCTCCAAAGTGTGGTTAAATGCCGCATCGTCCATACGTTTTCCTACGGCATTTAAAGGAAAGGAAAGAATGGTGGAAGTTACCGGCGAAGCGTATTTTGAAGTGGCGCGAGATGCATTGAAGCCTTTTATTGTTGCTGTAAATGGCATGAAAGTGGAAGTGTTGGGAACGCAGTTTAATATTAATGCTTACGGCGACGAACATACGATAAAAACAACTTTACTGGAAGGAAAAGTGCGGATAAGAAAAAATGAAAACACCGCGGTGCTGGAACCCGGAGAGCAAGCCATTGCTACTATAAATAAATCAACGTCAGCAAACCTCACCATTGACCGGTCGCCAAACATCAACAAAATAGTGGCGTGGAAGGACAACCGGTTTTATTTCCAGGATGATAATATTAAAACCATCATGCGGCAGTTAGAGCGCTGGTATGATGTAAGTGTGGTGTACGATTCAAACATCAGCACGCAGTACACAGGCATCATCGGTCGCGATGAAACCATATCGAAAGTGCTGGAAATGTTTCAAAAATTGGGCGATATAAAGTTCACCATTGAAGGCACCACCATACATGTGAAGAAGCTGAAGTAAGATCATATCCTCTGAAATACAGGTATACTAATCAATTCAAACAGTCATTTATACTTAGGGCAGCGTAAAATTATGCAGTGATTTTTTGGGGGACCGGCGGTAGTGCTACTATTAAGCATCGTTGTGTCACTCACTTGTGCGGTAGTAACGCCATTGGGCGGGTTTTGAGTAATGAGTTTTGAGTAATGAGTGCTTTTGTTTTTGCTTGCAATCAGTGTTTAAAGCATTCTCAATTCTCAATTTATTTTAACCACAAGGTTCACCAGGAAAGCACGCAAGGGTTGGTAACAATTCAGCAAACTCTTGTGCACCTTGAGCCTCTATTGTGTCCCTTGTGGTTAAACAACGGTGCTGTTCGGCATGTTAGTGTCAGGGCGGGATAAACAACTAAAAGAAATGTCTACTTTTTTCAGGAGGTGACATCAGCGACCAGCATATTGAAACCCGCACCTGGTGGAGGTATGCGATGAATCATTTGCGTATAAATTTATACTGCGCATAGTAATAAACGTTAGATAGGTTAATCTGCAACAGAAAGCCAGTAGTGCAGCAACACCACTGGCCGGTTGTTCGGGTTAACCCCTATATAAAGTCGTGGAGACCTACATTATTCATTAACCCAAACTAAAGCAAATTTATGAATTTGTTTATCAAAAGAAACTCTTTGCCTTCCGGGAAAGCGGCAGGCTGGGGTACGCTCAAAAAACTGCTGGTAATTATGAAACTGATGTCCGTATTTCTATTTGCGGCCTGTTTCTATGCATCCGCCACGGGCACTGCTCAAAAGGTAACACTTAAAGAGAAGAATGCCACGCTGGAAAAGATCTTTAAAGAGATCAACCGGCAAACAGGATTTTATTTTCTCTACAACAGCGACTTGTTGCGGTCAGCAAAAAAAATTACGATTGAAGTAAAAGAAGCGCCACTAACAGATGTGCTCGAATATTGTTTCCGCGAGCAGCCATTAGCTTTTATAATACATGAGAATACCATATTGGTAAAAGAAAAGCAGGCGATAGCAGTAAAAAACATAATAGAAGAAACGCCTCCGCCGCCACCACCTCCCATTGATATACGCGGCCGCGTATTAAATGAAAACAGCGAGCCTGTAATAGTATCGGTAATGATAAAAGGCACCAACATTGGCACCAGCACCAATGCCGAAGGCTACTTTGAACTAAAAGGAATAAACGACAACGCGATACTTGTAGTAACCGCCTCCAACATAGAAACACGTGAAATAGCCGTAAGAGGTCGCAGCGACTTAAGCGTAATAAGTGTAAAAATGAAAGTAGCCTCATTGGATGAAGTGCAGATAATAGCATATGGAACAACAACGAGGAGGTTGAGTACAAGCAACATCTCCAGCGTAAAAGGAGAAGTGCTGTCAAAATCACCGGTGCTAAATCCTTTACAAGCGCTACAGGGAAGGGTGCCGGGTATTACTATTGAATCATCCTCGGGGCTACCGGGTGCTTATGTTAATGTAAGAATACAAGGACAAAATAGCCTGGCTAGGGGAAATAATCCTTTGTATATAGTAGATGGTATTCCATATCCTTCTAACAATCTGTACAACAGAAATGGTGGTCTTTATGATCCAAATGGGCAGGGGAAAAATGGCACAGACAATTACGGAGAAGGTGTACAACCAGGCAGCCCATTAAATTACATAAATATGAATGATATAGCATCTATTGAAATACTAAAGGATGCTGATGCCACAGCCATATATGGAAGCCGTGGCGCAAATGGAGTTATTTTAATTACTACGAAGAAAGGGAAAGCAGGCCCTTTAAGACTGGATCTGAATCTTCAGCAGGGCATGGGAGTAATTTCAAAAAAAATGAAGATGCTAAATACACAGGAATACCTGGAAATGAGAAGAGAAGCTTATAGCAACGATGGTCTTGCAGTTCCTGATAAAAATACAGTTCCCGAAGCTTCCAATGCAGACCTGACCATGTGGAATGAGAATAAATATACAGACTGGCAGGAAGAACTTATAGGTGGTACTGCAAAATATACTAACATGTATGCAAATGTAACCGGTGGTACAGAGAATGCTAATTATTTAGCAGGACTCACATACAGAAGGCAAACAAGTGTATTTCCGGGAGACTTTCCCACCCAGGGAGCAGGAGCAAATATGAACATGAATTTTTCATCTAATAATAAAAGAATCAGAGGTGGAATAAGTATTCAATATTTTTATGATAATAGCAACAATCCTAATGATGATTTAGCAAAATTTGTTTATCTTCCCCCGAATGCTCCGGATCTAAGAAATCCCGATGGCTCAATAAACTGGGCCCTCCTGCCCAACGGAAATTCCTCTTTCGATAATCCGTTGCACTATTTAGAACATAGAAACAGGGCCAATACTTCTAATTTAATTACTAGTGCCAACCTAGGTTTTGAAATCATTTCTGGTCTTGAGCTAAAAAGTACTTTTGGATATAATTACATGCAAGCCGATGGTTTAGCTACTCGTCCTTTGACTTTTTATTCTCCTGAATCAATACCTTACTCTAGGAGAGGCACTGAAGTTACGAATGCATACACACAAACCTGGCAGATTGAACCACAGCTTACATATACTAAGTCCATCGCTTGGGGTCGATTAAATGTTTTATTAGGAACTACTATTACTGAAAATAACCAATATCATCAATACTTTGGTGGTTTGGGAAGCTCAAATGATCTGTTATTGAAAGACGTTTCATCTCATCCTGATATAGGCGTGTATGAGATAAGAGCGCCAAGATATAAATACAATGCAGGTTTTGTCCGGATAAATTATATCTGGAGAGATAAATATATTGTGAACTTAAACGGCAGAAGAGACGGAAGTTCTCGTTTTGGTTCTGAAAATATTCTGCACAATTTTGGCTCAGTAGCAGGAGCATGGATTTTCAGCGATGAAGGATTTATAAAATCTGCACTTCCATTTTTAAGCTTTGGTAAGATTCAAGCCAGCTATGGAACGATTGGTAATGATAATATTGGTAATTATTCTCAGTTAAGTTTATATGAAAAAGTTTACAATGTTAATATCCCTTATCAAGGTACAATAGCGCTTGCTCCTGTAGGTCTTCCTAACCCCCACTTGCAATGGGAAGAGATACGAAAATTATCAATAGGATTGGATCTTGGTTTGTTTAATGATAGGCTTCTGATTAATACAATCTGGTACAGAAACCGTTCTTCAAATCAGCTAACAGGATATTCTTTACCTCAGACTACCGGGTTTCATAGTATCGATAAAAACTTTCCAGCAGAGATACAGAACTCCGGATGGGAATTTACTTTACAAAGCATCAATTTTGATGGAAAGAATTTTAAATGGAGAACGGATGCCAATCTGAGCATTCAAAGAAATAAACTGTTAGCATTTCCAGGAATTGAATCAACCGGCTACAGGGATAGGCTTATTGTAGGGAAGCCATTAAATATAGAGCGTTATTATCATTATCTAGGGGTAAGTCCTGAGACAGGATTATACCTCTTTGAAGATGAGCATGGCAATCCGACTTCTGAACCTACTGATGCTGCAAGAAAAATATATAGAAGTGCATTTCCCATTTTCACAGCAGGAATAACAAATACAGTTACCTACAAGAGTTTTCAACTTGATTTTGTGTTGCAAATAGTAAAGCAATATGGAGTGGACTTGAAACAAGGCAATCTGCCGGGTGCTTCACCAAGTAATCAGCCTTCCTGGATACTTGATCGTTGGCAAAAGCTTGGAGATAATGCGTCAATTCAAAAATTCAGTGTTACATATCCTGGAGTAGTAGGGACGGCATATAATTCTTATAGTAATAGCGATGCCGGTTATGGAGACGCATCATTTGTTCGATTGAGTAACATGACTATCGGATGGTTTTTCCCAGAATCTTTAGTAAAAAACATTCATTTAAAGAGTGCCAAAGTATTTGTGTTAGGACAAAATTTATTTACCCTTACACCATATAAAGGCTTTGATCCGGAACAGCGCGGTGGTTTTTATGGGTTTTTGCCCTCGATTAGAATGGTGACATTTGGATTACAAGTATCATTTTAAATAAATATTGTGAACTCTTAACATCTGTATCATGAACAAAGTAATAATAAATAAAACCTTACTTCATTTCTTCATTCAAAAAAAATTAGCAGTTATAATAATCTGCTTAAGTATACTTACAAATGGATGTAAAAAATTAGCAGAAGTAGGAGTTCCAGTTACTAATGTAACTGAGCAAAACGTTTATAGTGATAATGGAACTGCAGCAGCAGTATTAACATCTTTATATGTTAACCTCAGGCAGTTTGGTAATGATGGAATATCTTATTATACTGGACTAACAGCAGATG
The DNA here is from genome assembly GCA_031553495.1 of Flavihumibacter sp. Lineage (GTDB taxonomy): Bacteria > Bacteroidota > Bacteroidia > Chitinophagales > Chitinophagaceae > Pinibacter. Next base: position 5,711 of record JAVBLN010000060.1, on the reverse strand, counting down.
AGTTAACATTGTATAATGCAGTGTCTTCATGGCAGCGTCCTTATTATCATAATGATATAACTAGTGCCAGTTCACCGGGAGTGTTGTGGGGGCATGTTGCTGGATATCCTAAAATATATGTTACAAACGCAGCTATTGAAGGTTTAAATAAAACGGCAAGTTTGACCCCTGATGTAAAAGACCAACTATTGGGTGAAGCAAAATTCATGCGGGCATTTTATTATTTCTACCTTGTGAATTTGTTTGGGGATGTTCCTCTCGCGCTTACCACTGATTATACTGTAAATATGATATTACCAAGATCACCAATAGAGACAGTATATCAACAGATCATTAATGATCTGCGTGCTGCGGATAGTTTGATGAGTGATAAATACCTTGACGGGTATGTCACCACTGAAACTATTGAAAGATTACGTCCTACAAAATGGGCTGCCAAAACATTACTTGCAAGGGCATATTTATACACAGAGGAATGGGCCAAGGCGGAAGTTGTTGCTTCGGAAGTAATTAATCATGCCGCTTTATTTGAACTGCTTCCTTTAAACCAGGTATTTTTAAAGAACAGTCGTGAAACAATCTGGGCTTTACAATATGTATGGAGAGGCAACTTAAATGCGTATGAGGGACTCTTATTTGTTTTGCCTTCTACTGGTCCAGGTGCGTGGGATTACCCTGTTTATTTAAGTGATTTCGTTTTACAGGAATTTGAAAAAGGTGACCAGCGAAAAAAAGACTGGGTAGGTGTTGCAGCAGGGTATCATTTCCCTTATAAATACAAAGCGGGTAGACTGGAAACTGCGGAAGTTGAATATTCCATTGTACTAAGATTGGCAGAGCTTTATTTAATACGTGCAGAAGCAAGAATACGCCAGGACAGAACTGCGGAAGGTATTGCTGATTTAAACAAATTGAGGGAGAGGGCAACTGACAAAACGTCTTTGCCTGCAGATCAACTAAAACAATTGTCATCAACTTTGAATGAGGATGAAGCAATAGAAGCGGTACTCCATGAACGTTATGTAGAATTGTTCACTGAAGGAGGGCACCGTTGGTTGGATTTAAAGAGAACAAATACAATTGATGACCGTATGAAGATTGTTACTCCGGCTAAAGGGGGGGTAGAGTGGAAATCACATCAGGCTCTATTTCCTATTCCTCCGGATGAAATAGAAAAAAATCCAAGTTTAAGAGGGCATCAGAATCCTGGTTATATTGAATAAGAACTGAGAGGTTTTCAAAAATACTATATGTGAAACGGTTACCCACCCCTGCCCCTCCAAGGAAGAGTTGTGAAGCAGCGCGATGAAATATAAACTAGTTGTATAATTAAGGTTCAAGGCTTCAAAGAACAGCATATTTATAGAATTTGAAATTGAAAACATTCAAATGCGTTGTGTTCGAAAAAAACGGCGGGTGTTGCACATCCCTTTCTTGGAGGGGCAGGGGTGGGTAAAGCATAACCAGTTTAGTTACTCGTTAAATCAGTTGTTATACTACACGCAGTATAAAATGTACAAGAATGCTTTAACATGGTGAATAGCATTCCTGTCGTACAAGTGAGTGACACAACGATGCTTAATAGTGGCAATACTGCTGGTTAAAAAAATATTTGCACATTTTCTGTTGAGCATAAGTATATAAAACTATTTATGAATTTTTTAAAACATATTATATGAATAAAGCGGCTTGGCTAATACTATTATTCCTTTTTACGACATCAGTTGCGATTGGGCAAAAACCTGTAATTGATACTACAGTTGAAGGGAGCTGGCCTACTTTTGATAATGGAAAGATAAGTAGGGATGGCAAGTATGTAGCATATAGGGTAAATTATATATATCGATATGCAGTTAAACGTAGTGCAGTGGTGTGTAAAGCCGTGTCATCAGATTGGGAAATAGAAATTGAAGGTACTATGATCCGCTCATTCGAATTTGACAATAACAGTAAGAAACTTATAATTGAAGCTTCAGGTGATTCTTTGCAAATACTGTATCTTGGTCGTGATCGCTTGGAACATCTTACAGGCGTTCAGTCGTTTCAATTATCGCAGTCTCATTTGATTTACCAAATGGGTTCAGCACTTCATATCCTTAATCTTCTCACGGATAAGAAGATTTTGATTAATAATATTGCTAATTATGTGTTTCATAAAGCATCCCAAAATCTTTTAGTGGAATGCAACTCTTCGGGTAAGCAAGAGTTACTTTTGCACCAGTTACCTACCGGCAGGCAGCGAATTATTGAATCTGTGCCTGATGCTAAGAACTTCACCTTTAATGTTGAAGGTGATCAAATAGCTATGTTAGGCAAGGAGGGTGATATGGTTATGCTATGCGTGTACGATATCAATAGAAGGCAATTAAAGAGATTTTCACAAGGAGATTTGGGAAATATTCCTTCTGATCTTTATTTGTCCGGCATTAACAGCTTTACTCCAAATAGTCAGTATGTAATGGTAAGTTTACGTTCAAATAAGAAAATTAATTCTTCGCCAAATCAGCAAATCTTAAAAGACAGCATAGAAGTATGGAGTTATTCCGATATAATACCTGCCGATTATACTTTTGATGAGAATCCTCGGAATGAATTTAAAACTGTAATCAATCTTTCTAATGGGAAATTGCAGGTGATAGAAACAGAAAGAGAACGAATAATGAGCATTTCCAATGATTTTGCAATTATTAGCAGGCAGCTGTGGAACGGCTTGGGGGACGAAAGACATTGGACTAATTTTCAGCGGCCTGAAAGTTATATTGTCTACTTTAAAAATGGTTTCCACAAGAAGTTGATGTTTGATGCCTCTGTTTCGCCCACTGGAAAATACCTGTGGTTTTATAAAGGTGGGGATTTTTTTGCATTCGATACACAAACAGGAACAGTTCGTAATATAACAGCTTCTATAAAGACAGATTGGACAACATACTACAGAGATAGTACCCATGGTATACCAAGTGAAAGTGTTGATATTAGGCATATTTGGCTGAAAGACGATGAGGCCCTTATTTTACACGATCAGTACGATCTCTGGCAGGTTGATCCGTCTGGCAAACGCTCTCCTATCTGTCTGACAAATAAGTATGGATATAAGCATAAAATTTCCTTTAATCCTCATATCCCTACTCCTTTCGGAAGTACAACTCCCATATTCAGAGATGGTGAAAAATTACTAATACCAGCTATCGATCGTGGTACTAAGGATAACGGCTTTTTTTATGTGACCATCGGTAAGTCAGAGGATCCGGAAAAGGTAATTCTGGATCAATATCATTATTTTATTCCTCATGGACATGTACATGCATGGGGAGGTGAATATCCGAGTAAGGCAGAAAATGCGAATATCTGGTTGATTCTCCGCATGAGTGCGAAAGATTATCCCAATTATTACATTACAACTGATTTCAAAGAGTTTAAGCCTGTTACTAATAGCTATCCAGAGAAAAATTTCAATTGGCTAACTTCAGAATTGCATGCTTATCCTGATAGTAGCGGGAGAATGATACAGGGTGTTTTATATAAACCTGAAGACTTCAATCCTGCAAAGCGGTATCCTGTTATTTTTTATTATTATGAAAAGTTATCGAATGATTTAAATTCTTTTCCACGTCCGGAATTAAGTGATGGACCCATGAATATTCCCTGGTTTGTTAGTCGTGGTTACCTGGTTTTTACTCCTGACATTCATTATTTAATTGGAAGTGCTTGTAAAAGTGCATTGAATGCAGTTACCTCCGCTGCTCATTATGTAATGAAATTGCCTTATGTGGACTCCACCAAGATGGGATTGCAGGGGCATAGTTTCGGAGCTGTACAAACAAATTTCATAATTACGCAAACTCGTTTGTTTACTGCAGCATGCTCAGCCTCCGGTATCAGCAATTTTGTTTCATACTATGGCCGAATTGGTGGTACTTATGGGCCAGGGAATCGCATATGGGCCGAATTAGGTCAAGGGCGGTTTGGCTCTACGCCCTGGGAGTCTCCTCAAAATTATATCGAAAATTCTCCTGTATTTTTCTTGCATAAAATAACTACTCCATTATTAATGATGCATGGTTCAAAAGATCAAGCATGTACATTAGTTCAAGCTGCTGAAATGTTTAACGGCATGCGAAGATTGGGTAAAACATGCTGGATGATATTGTATAAAAATGAAGGTCATACTCTTGGTACCCATGAACATAGGTTGGATTATACTCAACGGCTGCAACAGTTTTTTGATTATTACCTAAAAGGCTCCCCCGTTCCTGAATGGATGATTAAATCCGGCTCCACTTCTTTTTCTCTTGATGCAACCGGAAAACCTCCCAAAGGCGGAATTTTAAGTAAAGAGGAGCTTCAAAAATTTGAAAGTATCGAACGCAGAAAACCAATTACTATTACAATACCTTAAAGAAACTTTTGCATGAAACTTGAGATCACCTTCACCAGCTTCAATTAAAAGTATTTCACATAAAAAAACAAAAAAACATGAAACACATTGTTTTGGCACTTAGTGCATGGTTAATGATAATAAGCCAGGCAGTAGCGCAAAATCAGTACACGGAACAGGATATAGAGCAGATGGTGAAAAATACAAGTTCTACAAAAGATGAAGGCTTTACCTTTTTTAGCAAAAACAAAGCGATGATCAACGGTATAATGGGTGATCATTACGCAGAAAATCAGTTGATGGCCTGGATATATAAAACAGAAATCGCATCTTCTGTAGAAGGAAAAGACCCTCAGCCGGATTGGAAATTACTTAAGAAGAATACATCTAAATATGGTGTGCTTGGAGAAGAAATCTACCTCAAAGCTAAAACCTACCATTTTTATAATCAGGGTAAAAAAGGTATAATTCCATTTGCAGATGCTGCTGCTGTTTATGTGAGCAAATATGGTGCAAGTATCTCATCTTTCGATTCAAATAATTGGGCTTGGAGGATTTTTGAAAATTCCGGTGATAAAAAGGCATTACAAAATGCATTGGTTCTTAGCAATCATTCTTTGAAAGATTCAGTAAAGAATTTGGATATCACCTATTTGGATACCAAAGCAAACATCTTGTACAGACTTGGTAAAAAGAAAGAAGCTATTGAACTTCAAAAATATGCAGTACAAAAAGAAGAAGCAACTGCAGAGAAACATGATCTAAAGACTTTTCAGTCTGCTCTGGAAAAAATGGAGAATAATCTCCCGACCTGGCCATAAGTTTCAGGCGAAGCCCGCAAAAAATTTTAAGCTCAAATAATTGGTGTGTTTGTCAACAAATCCATCAGGTCGGGGGACCTGAGCCAATGTGGTAAGTATCTCTAATTTAAAGCACGGGTCTTTTAGCCTGTGCTTTACCGTTATTATTAGAAAATATTTTAGCATCGTGCAAGGCGTTTCTCACTGCGAACGCAACGAAGCAGCGACGCAGCAGGGCTGCCTATTTACACCAGTTGCGGCCTGCTTTATAAAACAAAATCTGTGAAGATCAGTCCAATCAGTGTCATCTGTGTGCCATTGCATGCTTTTGAGCGAGTAGGCAGTAGGCAGGGTGCTTTCTAACCAACAACCAGCAACCAGCAACCAGCAACTATTTAAGCCCTAACTTCTTTTTTTAGGGAATACTAGTTTTTAAAAAAAAGAGTGCAGGATTAGGTTTCCTGCATTTTTTGTATTATTTTCGTATTGTCTAATTAGGGAATATGAAAAACAACAAAAAATCACCCTTTCCGCAA
>JAVBLN010000031.1:0-136398 GCA_031553495.1 Flavihumibacter sp. | reverse complement strand
GAGAAATCTCTTTGAACTTGTATACCGGGACATCTTGCATGTTGCTAAAAGCAACAGTATAGTGCTGCAAGGCTACAAGCCTTGCAGAGCGTGATGATCAAGTAACGCGTCGGCACAGGTCAGGAGACCTGCGCCAGCTTTTAAAAAAATTGAATTATGAATCATTGAAACACAAATAACAAACCACTCCACAAAGCATTTTCAAATTAGCACATTTTCAAATTTTCAAATTCTTCATTTCCACATTATCACATTTCCGCATTCCCTCCCCCGCTTCTTCTTTTTCCTTAAATTTACAATCACTAACTGATATTAAAATTTGCTATTAGCGTATTCAAATAATGAACAGGAACTGCTTAAACGAATAGCGGATGGAGATGAAGCAGCCTACCGATGCTTATATGAGAAGTATGTTGCAAGCATGTATAACAATGCATTACATTTTACAAAATCGCCGGAGCGGGCAAAAGATCTTACACAGGATATTTTTTTGAAAGTATGGATAAATAGAGAAAAGCTACGCAGTGTTGAAAGATTTGACGCGTTCCTTTATGTTATGGCCCGCAACATAATATTTAACGAACTTAAAAAACAATTGCCGAAGCATAAGGAAAATGAATACTTGGAAGCTTATCTCCAATACGACGATTCTTCAATCCAAACAATGACAGAGTTAAAAGATCTGGAAAAGCAAATTCATGAAGTCGTTAACAGGCTTCCCCCACAAATGCAAACCGCTTTCAGGCTGAGCAGGTTCGAGGGACTTACTCATGAGCAGATCGCTGCTAGAATGGGAATTTCCCAGACTACTTCGAAAAGTTATATTGTCCGCGCCTTACTCATTATCCGGAAACATCTGGCTAAGGGGTGTGTGGAGCTTATTAATATTATAGTAGCCTTAGAATTAATTTTCTGATTTTTTTTAATCCGGACGCATTACCCTTTATTTTTTTATTGTCTTTATTAATATCAGATGATTATGCAAATGTTAGAACCGCAGCAATTGCTTGATAAATACCTGGATGGAAAGATGACACCGGAAGAAATAAGCAGGTTCAAACAATTGCTGCACATGGATGAAAACCAGGAAACATGGCAGCGCCTTATAGAAACTGTTTTAAAGGAAAAGCGATATGACGATGTTGCTGATATAGATTCAAAGGAGTTATTCGATAACCTGCTTGTTTCTATCGCGCAACAGTCCGCTACCCGCCGGGTTCATTTCCTGCATCGAAAGTTTTTTCGCTATGCCGCCGCTATTATACTTACCGTTGGTATTGCGGGTGCAGCTTATTTCCTAACAACCGGTAAAAGATCTGAACAGGAAGTGGCGAAGGTTAACCAGCCATTGAAAATAAATGTACCGCCCGGTGGAAATAAAGCTACTTTAACGCTTGCGGATGGAAGTACGATTATACTGGATAGTGTTGCGAATGGTAATATTGCCAACCAAGGGGGCGTGCAGGTAATAAAGCTTGCGAACGGACAAATTACTTACGACTTAAGTGGTGCAGTAACAAAGGAAGTGATGTGGAACACAGTAAGTACGCCGCGTGGAGGACAATACCAGATCGTTCTTCCGGATGGATCAAAAGTATGGCTGAATGCCGCGTCATCCATTACATACCCAACTGCCTTTACCGCGAAAGAACGAAAAATTAAAATTGATGGAGAAGCATATTTTGAAGTTTCGAAAAATAAACAAAAACCGTTTTTGGTAGATGTGCGTGGCGAATCATTAATTCAGGTGTTGGGAACGAGTTTTAATATTAATTCATACCGGGACGAAAAAGTGATTAGAACTACTTTAGTAAAAGGAAGCGTGAAAATAAGTAAAGGAAAGGAAAGCGTAATTCTACAACCCGGTCAGCAAGCGGTGGCTGCAACATCTAATGAACAGTTTAAAATTGCCGATGTAAATGTTGACCAGGTTATAGCATGGAAAAACGGTTTTTTCAATTTGGAAAACTTAGATACCTACGCGGTGATGCGCCAACTGGAAAGGTGGTATGATATTAAAGTTCAGTATGAGGGAACAATACACAATGTAATTTTCCAGGGAGAAATAGTAAGGGACACGAACCTTTCGGATGTTATTGAATTGTTGCAGGGAATGGGCGTAAAGTGCCGGATGGAAGGAAAAACGCTGGTGGTTAATTAATAATTAATAATGAATAATTAATAATTGCGTTTAAACATTAACGTTAGTAATTGTTCAATAGAATTACTTCAGTACAAGTGAGTGACACAACGATGCTTAATAGTAGCAATACTGTTGATACCCAAAAAAAATACTGCACAATTATTTACGCAGTGCGAAGTATAAACATGTTTACATCTTCTTACAAGTAGCAGAATTTGTTTCTGTTTCACAATTAAAAACACCATACGGTAGCAATTGAAAAGTGTTACTGAAATAATAGCTGCGGTCACATCTATCGGCCGCGGAAGTATAATGTATTATATAAAAATGAGCCGGTTATTAATAATAATAAGAGCTGTAAGTAGTTTCAGTTTTTTATTATGAGGTCAGCATTTGTGCTACTATTAAGCATCGTTGTGTCACTCACTTCGGCGATTAGTTCATTATTCAGCAATGTTGAAAACACAAATTAAATGTAATAACGGTTAAGAATAGACGAAATATTTAAATACATTACCCATAACAAAAAAGCCAGAGATGCGGTGAACATTTCTGGCCGGATGCCTGGGTAACTTAAAACCAAAAAGTCTGTGGAAAGACTGATTTTATCACCCAAACAATACAAAGGTATGGTAAAAACTATAATTAGTTTATGGTCGGCTCGATGGGAGCGTCCATTCATCTCCAAAACTCTGTTAGTTATGAAACTAACTGTAATTTTGTCAACCGTTTTTTTTCTGAATGCTTCTGCCAAAGCTGTATCGCAGAATGTAACTTTCACCGGCGAGCGGGTACCGCTAAAAATAATTCTCTCGTCAGTAAAACAGCAAACCGGTTTTGCATTTTTATATCCAAGATCTGTTTTGGAAAACTTCAAACCGGTTTCCATCAGTGCCACCGATATTCCTTTAGAGCAGTTCTTAACCGAGCTGTTAAAATCGCAGCCGCTTGCATACAAGTTAAAAGGAAAAAATATTCTTATTACACCAAAGTTCACAGTAGAAAAAAGCATAGCAGAAGAGCCTGAAGAGCTGTATTCGCCCATCCGCGGGCGCATCCTCGATGAAGACGGCAAGCCGCTTTCCGGCGCCACCATCACCATAAAACAGTCCAAAAATGTAGCAATAGCTAATGCCGACGGCACCTTTAACCTCGATGTAAAAGAAGGCGACATACTTGTAATTTCTTACGTTGGCTATCAATCGAAAGAGCTAAAAGTAACGGCAGGGATGATTGGATCGGGGGAGGTTTCTGTAGTGTTAGCAAAGGTTTCAGCTCAATTGGATGAAGTGCAGATCATTGCTTATGGGCAAACATCAAGACGATTGCAGACAGGAAACGTGAGTACCATTAAAGCAGCAGATATTGAGAGACAACCAGTGAGTAATCCGCTGTTGGCGTTGCAGGGACGGGTGCCGGGTTTATTTATCACACAAGCGACAGGTATGCCCGGCAGTAAGTTGACTGTACGTCTACAAGGTCAAAATAGTATCGCTAATGGGCTTGATCCTTTCTATGTGATTGATGGCGTACCATACTATTCAGAAATGCTGCCATCTTTAAGCGGAATACAGGAAGGAGGTAATCCAATGAATTTTATCAACCCTTTAGATATAGAAAGCATTGATGTGTTGAAGGATGCAGATGCTACTGCCATCTATGGATCAAGAGCCGCTAATGGAGCAATCCTGATAACCACAAAAAAAGCAAGAGCAGGACAGACAAGAGTTGAGGTAAACCTCCAAAATGGTTTCGGTCAAGTGGCTAATAAAGTAAAGATGATGAATACCGAACAATATTTAGCGTTAAGGAAGGATGCTTATGTTAATGATAACCTTCCTGTTCCTAATAATACCACCACCCCTGAAGCCACGAACTATGACCTTACTGTTTGGGATCAGAACCGCTATACTGACTGGCAAAAGGAATTGATTGGCGGAAAAGCTAAATATATGGATGCTCAAATGTCCGTTTCAGGAGGGAATGCAAATACACAGTTGCTGGTAGGTTTAAACTATCATAAAGAAACTACGGTTTTCCCTGGTGATCTTTCAGATAACAAAGGAGCAGTACATTTTAATGCCAGTCATAGCTCAGATAATCGTAAATTCAGAATGCAGCTTTCTGTTAATTATATGTTTGACCAAAGCAATTTGATCGCTTTTGATCTAACGGAAAAAGCTGTAAAACTAGTACCGAATGCACCTTCTCTCTACAATGAGGATGGTAGTTTAAATTGGGCACCACTGCCAAATGGGGTGTCTACATGGAGTAATCCATTGAATATGCTGGAAGGAAAATATATCAATAAAACTCACAACCTGGTATCCAATGCAGAGCTTAGCTATGAGATTCTTAAAGGGCTTCATGTTAAGAGCAGTTTTGGATACAATAAGCTTGAATCCGACGAAACAAGTATTTTACCGCAAACCTATTTCCCACCAGAATCTAGCAGTTTTAATTATAGAAGTGCTTCATATTCTAATAAAGCAAGTACTTCATGGATCATAGAGCCTCAACTGACATATATAATGAGTAAGAATTTTGGCACATTGGATTTTTTATTGGGTACTACTTTTCAACAGACAACCCAGAACCTGATGTCCTTCAATGGCAGTGGATATAGCAGTGACGAGCAATTGCAAAATATAAAAGCCGCAACATTAGTTACTGTTGGAAATACGATTCAGTCTGTTTACAACTACAATGCCATTTTTGGACGTATAAACTACAACAGGCAAGATAAATATCTACTAACACTTTCCGCCCGGCGTGACGGTAGTAGCCGGTTCGGACCGGAAAATATGTTCAACACTTTTTATTCCATTGGGGGAGCCTGGATATTTAGTAATGAACAGTGGTTTAAAAACCAATTGAACCTTCTCAGTTTTGGAAAACTAAAGCTGAGTTATGGAACCAGTGGAAATGACCAGATTGGAGATTACAGCTTTATGGGCTTGTATAGTGTATTTGGAACAGATATACCATACAGTGGTATTGTAAGTTTGTTTCCTGAACGTCTTACTAATCCATATTTGCAATGGGAGGAGACCCGTAAGATCAACATAGGCTTGGATCTAGGATTTTTCAACAACCACATATTACTGAATGCAAATTATTACAGGAATCGTTCCTCAAATCAATTAATAAACTATTCCTTGCCAATAATCACCGGATTTTATAGTATCAGTCAGAATTTTGATGCATTGGTACAAAATAGTGGATTTGAACTATTGATCAATACACAAAACGTACAAACAAAAAACTTCACCTGGAGCAGCAGTTTCAATATGACTTTGAATCGGAATAAGCTTGTTGAATTCCCAGGACTGGAAACTTCTTCTAGTAAAGACGCATTGGTAATTGGACAGCCAATAAATATATCTAAAGTGTATCACTTTGGCGGAGTAGATCCGCAAACCGGTGAATACCGTTATATAAAAGCCGATGGTACTTATACCGATTGGTTACTTGATTGGAGTGCAGATAAAACAGTTATAGTTAACATGAATCCAAAATATTATGGAGGATTCCAAAATACAATTACCTACAAAGGCTTTACTCTAGACTTTCTTTTTCAGTTTGTGAAGCAAATAGGAAGGGATACTTATAGTAAGTTTGGTGGCGCGCCTGGATTTTTTAATACCTCTGCCATGAATAACCAGCCAGTCAAAGTTCTTTATCATTGGCGAAAACCAGGAGATTTGAGTGATATTCAGAGGGTATCCACATTGACAGACTATACCGCCCCATACTTAGGACTTAGCAATGGCCAACATATGGATGCTTCTTATATCCGTTTGAAGAATCTTTCTTTATCTTGTACCCTGCCAACTAACTGGGCGAAGAAAGCTTATCTAAAAGAAGCAAGGTTGTTTGTACAAGGTCAAAATCTCTGGACAGTTACCAATTTCACAGGATTTGATCCAGAGACTCTCGGTCATACACTGCCGCCATTGCGTGCTTTCACATTTGGACTTAGAGCCACATTATGAATAATTTCTCATGTTAAATATTCGATCATGTATTCAAAATATATAAATCAATTTTTGATTATCTTGTTATTTTTTTTGTGCATTTCCGGGTGCAAAAAATTTATTGAAGTAGAAGCGCCTCCTACCAGCGTTAATAGTGAGAATGTATACTCCGGTGATAACACCGCGATTGGCGTTTTAACAGCGATCATTGCAAAAATGAATCCTGGACTTACAGGGGAAGGAAGCATAAGCTCCTTGACATTATTTTCTGAATTATCAGCTGATCATCTTGAATACTTTACCAAGGAAAATATGACCTATATGGCATATTACCAGAATGATTTGAAAGCCACCTTTACCGACAGAAATCCTGCCCTGTTTTGGCGCCATTCTTATACACAAATCTATATCGCTAATGCTGCTATTGAAGGCATAAGCAACTCAACCAGCCTTACACCACTCGTAAAAGAAAGATTGTTAGCTGAGGCGAAGTTCATGCGAGCTTTCTACTTTTTTTACCTAGTCAATTTATATGGAGATGTTCCGTTGACGTTAACAACCAATTACAAAGCAAATGCAACACTTGGTCGAACCCCCGTTGCTGAAGTTTATCAACAAATCATCAAAGACCTAAAAGAAGCACAGACTTTGCTGAGCGATGATTATTTGAATAATACATTACTGACATCTACGGATGAACGTATACGGCCTAACAAGGGGGCTGCTACAGCGCTTTTAGCAAGAGTGTATTTATATTCAGGAACAGAAAATTATGCCAATGCGGAGATTGAAGCCACTAAAGTGATTGATGATCCAAAATATAGTCTGACAGCTCCTTCTGAGGCATTCTTGAAAAACGGTACCGAAACTATTTGGTCGCTTCAACCTACACAGAATACAGTCAATACCTGGGCAGGTTTTCGTTTCCTACTGCCAGAAACTGGGCCAAATGGTTGGACGCCATTCTATTTATCTGATCGCCTTTTGAATCTTTTTAATGATACAGATCTGCGTTTACAGCAGTGGACCAATAAAGTAACTGTAGATAATACGACTTTCTATTATCCTTATAAATATAAAGTGGCACCAGGTAGTTCAACCGTTACCGAATATGAAATCGTATTTCGATTGGCAGAACAATACCTTATTCGTGCAGAAGCAAGGGCACATTTGGGCAAACTAACAGGTACCAACAGCGCTGCCAGTGACTTGAACGCTATACTCAATCGTGCAGGCCTGGGGCTTACAACAGCCACCACAAAACAAGCGCTGTTGGATGCAATCATACTTGAGCGGCAAAGAGAACTCTTTATTGAATGGGGACATCGCTGGCTTGACCTGAAACGTACCGGTACTATAGATGCGGTTATGTCGGTAGTTGCACCGCTTAAAGGCGGCAGTTGGGAACCTTATAAAGCACTTTATCCAATTTTACAAGAAGAAATTGCTAAGAATCCCGGTATGACCGGGCAACAAAATCCGGGTTATACAGACTAATCTTCTGTTGTAACATATTGATCACATCCGGGATGATACCAGCATTCAGGTTCTATTCCCAGTTTTAAAACAAAATGTATGAAGCAGCTATTCTATGCAATGCTTTTGCTGTGTATTGTAAGTCACATACAGGCACAAGGCATTCAGTTCACGGAACAATTGAGTTGGACACAACTAAAAGAAAAGGCAAGGGCAGAAGGTAAATTCATTTTTGTGGATTGTTATGCCACATGGTGCGCCCCATGCAAGCAAATGGATTTGGAAGTATATCCGGACCAAACTGTCGGGGAAGAAGTCAATAAACATTTTTTGTCAGTGAAGGTTCAGATGGATAAAACAGAAAAGGATAATGCATGGGTACAATCATGGTATACAGATGCAATACAGATTCAACAAGCACACAAAGTAGCGGAATTTCCTTCGTATTTATTTTTTGATCCGGAAGGAAGACTGACGCATAAGGGAGTAGGTTTTCAGGATAAAGAAGCTTTTGTTCAGCTATGTAAAACCGCTCTTGATCCCCAAAAAAGTTTTGGAGGCATGTTACAGCAATACGAAAAAGGACAGCTACAAGGAGAGGCTCTTTTGTCTTTGGCACTGACAGCCAAATCCTTTAAATATGATTCCCTTGCACTGGTTATTGCACAGACCTACCGAAAGAAGGTGTTGGACAAACAGCCGTTACAAAACGTGATAACACCTGCACTATTACCGATGTTCGGCGAGTTTGCCGAAGTATATACAATTAAAGACAAGCTAGTTCGCTACCTGTATAAGCATAGTGAAGATACTGATGAAAAGTTCCAGCAAAAAGGAGTATCCCAACGCATCACTGATTTTATGATCACCAGGGATATCATTACGCCGATGTTGTATGTTGATAACAAACCGAAGGATAACGAGCCGGACTGGAAAAAGCTGGAAAATATGCTTACAAGAAAATTTGATGCAAAAACGGCTAAACGGAATATTTTGAATAATAAGTGTGGTTATTACCATGCAAAGAAGGATTGGCAAAAGTTTATATATGCATGGATCGATAAAATTGACACGGTTGGTATTGATATGAAAGACATATGGGGAGGTGTGGAGGTTAATAATACCGTTTACAATATCATTTTCAAATACAGCAACGATCCCTATGTTCTAAACAAAGCAATAGGATACATGGAAACCTTATTGGAAACAGACCCTAATTCCAGTAGCAGATTGGATACCTACGCATGCATTCTTTATAAAAATGGGCAAAAAAAGAAAGCCTTGGAAGTAGAAAAACGCGCCCTGACTATCGCGGAGGAGCAAAAACTAGCTTCTTCTATTTCTTTATACAAAATAAGGATTGCAAAAATGGAAAAAGGTGAACCCATAGAGGAATAACTAAACTTGTAAAACATTAAATTATGATCTGTAAAACAAACTTAGTGGTGTATTTTGTATGCAGCTTGACGTATGTTCAGCTTTGTTTTGGACAAACATCAAACAGCAAACCAGCTCTCGAATTAAAAGATCTGAAATACTGGCCGGAGATGTATAGTGGTCGAGATATAAATGCAACCGGAACATATGTATTTTATTCAGTGAAGGATGAGGTACCCGGTTTACAAACTATGCATGTACGTTCTGTGAAAGATAATTGGGAGAAAAAAATCAACTCTGTCAACTCTGCACAATTTTCCAGTGAAGGTAATTTATTAGTTGGCTTGATGGGTGATTCACTATTTTTAATGCACCTAGGTTCTGATAAAATGGAAACCATACCAGGCGTATCCGTTTATAATCTTTTGCTCATTGATGGAACGGAGTACCTTATTTATCATCATAATAAAGAACAGGCCCTCGTTATCTATAATTTGAAGTCTGGAAGTAAAAAAAATCATCCTGATGTCACAAGATATGCTGTATGTCCTCACGAAAAACTTTTATCCTTTTTCAAAGAATCAAGTGGAGAGAAAAACACGCAGGCTTTTTATTTATTAGATGTCGTCTCTCAAAAGACCACCAAAGTTTGGGAAGGTGAAGGTTTGGGAGAAATTATTTACGACCAAAACATGTCAAAGCTTGCATTCATTATAGAAAATAAAAGGGTTGCAGAGAAGCGGCAATTGTCAGTCTGGTTGTATGAAATAGAAAAGAATAGATTGGACGAAGTATTCAATAATAGCATTGCCCGATTTGATGATCAATATAATATTTCAGGAATCAGCGAATTTATAGGCGGAGGCGATTGTCTCGTGTTCAAATTCAAACAGAATATACCTTCCATTGTTGATACAGCTAAAGTCAAGGCAGCAGTCGATGTATATAGTTATACAGACAAAATGCCATATTCAGTGCAAGAGGATACCGGGCCTTTCAAGCCCTCAGACGAATTAAAAGGCATTTTCAATCTGAAAAACAGATCGATAGTATATAAACAGAACTCCGATGAAGAATATCGCATACCTTCTGCTTTCACTGATGTGATCGGTTTCATCGAAAAAAAAGCCAATGCATATCGAATGGGCGACAATGTTCAATTCTTTATTCTGAATACAGTTAACGGAAAGAAAACCGAGGTTACAAAAATGAGTGCATTACTGAATCATGCGGTTTCACCAGACAAAAACTATATGCTTTTAACAGACGAATATTATAAGACTGATGAAGATGTTTACAGTTGCGAAATTAATACTGGAGTAGTTCGAAATTTAACAGCCGACTTGCCGATCCCTCGTTTGGATCTTTTGTTTCCGAATAAACATTATCAGCGCAGGTTTCTCCTGCAGGCATGGATAGAAGGCACCACACATGTCTTAATCACTGATAGTTACGATATATGGCGCATTGATGTATCTGGGAATTTAAAGCCGGTTAATATCACTAATGGTTTCGGTCGTAAAAACCGCATAGTATTTAGTATTGCGAATATCAATTATTCTGGTTACCACAATCGAGTATTGATTTCTAAAGAAGCCCAGCAAAAGAATTGGATTCTTTCCTCCTATGATTATAACACTTCTAACAATGATTATTATACAATCAGGATAGATAAGGTATCTGATCCCAAGCGTTTGACAAATGGTGGTTGGATGTATGAGTCTGTAGAGATCAATATTGAAGCACATAGAGGGGGGCCTTGGAATAAAAAGGCTGCAAAGGCAAATGTTTATTTGGTTACAAGACAAAACAGTTCAGCATCTCCAAACCTATTTGTAACTACTGATTTCAAATCTTTTAAGCCTGTAAGCAATATCTATCCGGAAAAGAAGTTTAACTGGCTTACATCAGAACTAATTTCGTTTAACAGTGTAGATGGCAGGCCTCTAAAAGGTGTTGTGTATAAGCCAGAGAATTTTGATGCAAATAAAAAGTATCCGGTAATTTTTTATTTTTATAGTGCATTGTCACAAGACTTGTATTTATACAAAACGCCTGAATTGGCCCGTGCTGTGATCGACATACCCTACTATGTAAGTAATGGATATATAGTGTGTACACCTGATATGTACCATCGTATGGGCAAAGGTATCGCAACACAGGATGCACTTAATAGTGTAACAGGAGCTGCAAATTATCTGTCCAATTTTTCCTGGATAGATTCCAACAAAATGGGCCTGCAAGGACATAGTTGGGGAGGTTTTCAATGTAATTATTTCGTTACCCATAGCAACAAATTCGCAGCTGCAGTATCGGGTTCGGGACAAACAGACCCAATCGGGGGATATGGAATGCCCACGCATGGAGGACGTCCTAATTTTGGGATAGGCTATGACGGAGTTGAAGGTACGATCCATGACCACATAGACGTATACATTAAAAATAATCCTAAGTTATACGCTAACAAAGTAACCATGCCACTATTAATTATGCATAATAAAAATGACGGAGCCGTTCTCTTTCAGCATAGTCTCAGTTTCTTTTATGCATTAAGAGAGCTGGGAAAGCGTGTATGGCTGCTGCAATATGATGGAGAAGACCATACAATCGAAAAGGAGGTAAATAAAATAGACTTTACGATTCGTATGAAGCAGTTCTTCGATCATTACCTAAAAGATGCGCCTGCCCCAAAATGGATGACGCAAGGCCTTCCTTATAAATTGAAAGGTATTGAAGACAGATTGGAATATGATACGAAAATAAAGACTCCGGTAATCAATCCTCCTCAGGTAAAATGAATTGGAACAATTTATTATTTGAGTTGCCCCTATTAAGGGGCAATTTTATTTAATTCTAATCAGGCTATTTAACATGCGCTGCGATAACAATAACATGTCGAATAGCCTGCATACCACCATAACACTCCTTCAACATAACACTCACATCACCGCTCCTGCGTCGAATAGTTCCTTTTTGATTCGCCCGAAGCGGAAACGTACCCCTTCGGTGGTGGTTGAAATGATTGTACCAATTGCTGTGGCGCTTAATTCCCGCACAATATACTTGCTTTCAGATGCCGAAGATTCATAATAGCCGATCAGCGTTCCGGCAGCATTGCAGGTCAGGTAGTCGAGCGAGCAGTCGCCTGCGCCGGGAGTGCCGAGTTTCACGGAATTGCTGCCATCTATGTCGCAGGCACGTATAGTGCATAACCCCTCCTTATTATCCCCACTGTAATGAACATAAATGATGCGGGTATTGGTAACAGGCCACGGACAGTCTACACTCTCCTGCCCGGAAGCGGTCAGTATCTTGCGGCCGCCTGTTCCGTTTGCGTTGAAGGTGCAAATATACTTCCAGGGCATCCAGTTTGCTGCAACGATCTTCGTGCCGTCCGGGGTGTAATTCTGCCGACCGAGTGCATAATCCCCATTCGTGAGTATAACGCGATTTGTTCCGTTACGCATCACCGTTTCCAGGATGTCGCCAGAAGCCCAGTTGGCATACAGTATTTTGCCACCATCGGGACTGTACGACGGATCATCCACATTAATGTCAGCAGTTTCCGGCATTATGGTCGTGTGTTGCTTTGTAGCCAGATCGTACTCCCAAATGAATTTATCGCCGCCTTGCAAAACCAGCTTCGTTCCCGACGGATCGAGAGCAGCCCGGCTTGCATCCGAATATTTCATATCAAACGCCGAGCCGTTGTGCAACATCACCTTGCGAGTTCCATCGGGGGTCATCGCGCAAATTCTGCGAAACGTCACCTCCTCGCCGTCGATGTAAGTTATGGCAGTGGTGGTAAAAACAATCACATCCATCATATCATTAGCAGGCGGTTCCGGCTCGGTACCGCCGCTGTCTTTTTTACACGATGCAGCAATCACCGCAAACGTCAACATAGTCAATAAGAACTTTTTCATATTCATTTTAATTTTAGAATTTACAATATGAGTTAATCAGATGTTTCAATCCGGTAGCTCTACTATATACAGCACAGTCCCTACATTAAGGGAAACGATAATTATGAACCGGGCGGCAGAATAAGCATTAAGCTTTCGTTGCGTCGCACTCTTGTACATTTGATACGCTATTGTGCTATTTTCGGCTATTCGTCATAGTTAGTAATTACAAAAAACAAAAGAAAATCAGCTCATTTTTTTCGCCCTCCTATACCATCATCTATTATTAATTATTCATTATTAATTATTAATTACTGATAAGCATTCCTACCGTACAAGTGAGTGACACAACGATGCTTAATAGTAGCACTACCGCCCGTCCCATAAAAAATATCAGTACATACTTGTATACTGTGCAAAGCATTGTTTCGAGGCCATTTCCTCCACCGCGAAAATGCAATATGCTTCAGAGCGTTTCTTTTAAGTTAAAACCTCCATCCTGCGGTAAGCTGGATCACACAGTTGTGGTTGGCGTATTTTTGGCCGTCAATCTCGGAGGTAAATACGTCGTTGAAGCCATATTGAAAACCGGCCGAGAGGTTCAGCCCCGTTTTGAACTGGTAACCAAAACCGGCCACACCGGCGATAGCCATACCATTGCAATCGTCTTTAATATCATCGGTCCGCGATTCGAAACCCGAAGCACTCTGGTGGTTCTTGGCCGAGAGCAGGAACCCAAACTGCGGCCCGGCGAAAATATTGAAACCACCGGCAGCATAGCATTTTGCCAGCACAGGAATATTCAGGTAGTCGGCCTTAATATTGCTGCTCACTTCTACACCATCACCGGCATCCCATTTGTCCTTCACGCCTTGTGCGGAATACATCAGCGCCCCCTCAAGGGCCCACATTCCGGAAAATTTATACTCCCCGAAAACCCCGGCATTAAGCCCGATCCGGGGCTTTGGTGCCTCCGTAACGTCGCCGCTAACCATCGAAATATTCATTCCTACCTTAGGGCCAAAGCCAAACTCCTGTGAATAGGAAAAGGTGGCAACAAAAGGCAATGCAAGCGCAAAAACGATCTTTTTCATGTGATTCTTTTTATTGTTTAATGATTTGAAACGGGTTTCCTACCCTGTTCACAAAGTTTATAAATGGCTGGTCTTCACACTTTTCGATTTAGCAAAACTTATAATGGATTCTGCAAAACTTCTATTGGATTCAGAAAAGCTTCTATCGGATTTCACAAAACCCATACATTTGGGGGGTATTTTTAGAAATCGAAATGCTCCAGGAATGGTTTCTGATATCATCAACTACCCTCATTGTGACTGCGCTGTTCTGCGCCGGCCTGATGT
Source organism: Flavihumibacter sp. (assembly GCA_031553495.1). Lineage (GTDB taxonomy): Bacteria > Bacteroidota > Bacteroidia > Chitinophagales > Chitinophagaceae > Pinibacter. The sequence continues at coordinate 122,159 of JAVBLN010000031.1, read as the reverse complement.
GGACAATGCACGGACACAGCCGTCCTAAAGGGGTGCTTGCGATTGTATCAACACTTCTATTTGCCTATATGTCCACCGTGCTCGTGGTATTCTACATGGACGCCGATTTCCAGCCCGAAAAGCTGGTTTATTCCTACAGCCTGATCTGCATAGCTACAGAGGTCCTTATTTACATTTATTTCCGGTTGCTGATGCAGCCCTGGGAAAGTAACCGGAAGCTGATTGGCTGGCTTGCCGGCGGCCTGGCGGCATTTGTACTGTTGTACATCGTTATTGCGCCGTTTTGTTCTGAACCACGGCCGATTTATACTTTCGCTGATATTTTCGAAAACATTAGCCATCCGCTCGTACTATTGCGGGTGACTGCGTTCCTTGTATTTGTGGTGGTGCTGATAGCTGTTGTGATTAAAACCTGGTCCATGTATAAGCGGCACAAAGATGTCATAGCCGCCCAGTTCTCCTTCCGCGAAAATATCAGCCTTTCATGGATTCCATACCTTATCTTTTTATATACGCTCTATGGCGGCTGGACGATCTTCGACCAGTTCATCTCGGGCAATGTAGGCTGGGTGTTTGTGGCCTCCAATTTCATCTATGCAGTTTTCTACCTTGTAATCAATTTTCTGGGTTTGCGGCAGCAGGACATCTACACAAAAGCCGAAACTGACCGCAACCGCACAGAACAAAACGTACCAACCGGAAACGGCAATGGAAATGGAATTGGGATGTCGCTTGAAATACGGACAAAATTGCGAAATGATCTGATCAACCTGATGGAAACAGAACACGAGTTTCGCAATCCGGAGCTTCGCCTGGATAATGTGGTTCGGGCTTTAAACACCAACCGTACCTATCTGTCAACAATTATACGGGAGGATTTTGGCGGCAACTTCCTCGGCTTCGTAAACAGCTACCGCATTGGCGAAGCCAAAGAGTTGCTTACCAATGGCAGCACTTCCCTTACAATTACAGAGATTGCCGAGCGAGTGGGCTTCAAAAGCATCTCGTCCTTCAACACCTTTTTCAAGCGAGAAACGGATATGAGTCCCACACAGTACAGAAAGGTCCACACTTTGAAACAATGTTAAATAATTCGTATATTAATAACGGTTAGTAATAAGTAGTAAAGCTTAAATTCTTCAAGGCTTAAAGCCTTGTAACATTATACTGCTGTTTTTAGCAACATACAGAATCTTCTTATCGTTATAAGGTTACAGGCATTTGTAACTCCGGTTAAGCCTCGTTGCGTCGCATTACGTTCATCGGTAGTAATGCTATTGAGCGGTGGGTTTAATAGCCAAGAATCTCATAAGTTGTTGGTGTGCATTCACACAAGGCCGCCCTACACACGCAACAACGGCAACTCTCAAACATTCCCGGTTAATTCAACATTCTAAATTCAGAAAGGACGGCATGCTTTACTAACATCCTTTAATCCATAAATCCAAAAAATCCAAATTCTGACAACCCATCATTTTTTCGTTTCGTGTGATGGTCTATGTTAGTAAGATGTTTTTGTATTTATGCTTGCGGGAAGTTGAGAAATCAGAAATTAGATGCCAGAGCTGATGCTACATGGAATTTCTCGTATGGTATGGTTTGGTTTATTATAAGTTGTGGTATTCTGCTGAATCGCAATTCGGGTGATCAAAAAGTTGCAGCTAGATTTGTTGCTAAATAAAACAAGCAGTTATAAACTTGTAGTTATAACTGCTTGTTTTTTAGTGGGAGTTGACGGGCTCGAACCGCCGACCCTCTGCTTGTAAGGCAGATGCTCTGAACCAACTGAGCTAAACTCCCTTCGTAAGAACTTCCCGTTTTTCGTTGTTGGGAGTGCAAAGATAACAGGCTTTTTTTTTCTACAAAATTTTTTTGCACTTTTTTTAAATTTTTTTTTCATCGCGCAACAATAACCAGGTTGCGCATAACACTTGGATCAAAAGATTGTTTGTTGAAAAAGCAGTTTTATGTACATCATTAAAAAATCCACATACTCTTTTCACGCTGTTTATACTATTACTTTTCCTAAACTTGCTTAATTTTAAAGCGAATCTTAGCTATAATATTTCTATTTATGAAAAACCTCATGAACATATTGATCAACGGCACTTTTATTATCGCGGCATTGTGTCATATAAGTGCATTTATTATGTTCGCTACTATGCAATCCTCTGAGTCTGTGATGAGCGTTATTTATCTTACAGCTATCATCGGCTCTATAGCTGCACTTATTTTTATCATCTCATCAATTTGCGAAGTAGTTTCCAATAAAAGCCTTCATACATCTGAAAAGATCATTTGGTCGCTGGGGCTTGTACTAACGGGTATTTTCACCGGAATTATTTATGTGGTGATGAGAGGAAAAATGATTCCAGATGAGAAACGGTGAATTTATGTTTTACAACAATTAAGATATAAGGATTCAAAAGTCAAAAGGAGAAAACACCTACACTCTTAATGTTGTACAAAGCACGTCCTGAAAAAAGTAGACAGTTTTTTTATTGGTTATTACGCAAATGGCGCTAGCATGTCGAACAGCACCGTTGTTTAACCACAATGGACACAATAGCGGCACAAGGTACACAAGGGTTTGCTGAATTGTTACCAACCCTTTGTGTTTTCCTGGTGAACCTTGTGGTTAAAATAAATTGAGAATGGAGAATGCTATAGATATTAGATAAAACTGAAACAAAAACACTCATAACTCACAACTCATAACTCACAACTCTCAATAGCATTTTCGTTTCTTCTAATTGATGTAATTTGCAACTAATAAGTATATCTCAAATGAAGAAGTTTTGCCGGGTTACAATTGCCACTATTATTATAGTATTTTTTTTCGGGGCCACACAATTTGTTCATGCGCAAAAGCACGACCCCAAAAAAGATTCGCTTAAGCAGATTGCTATCAAAGACTCTATCACAAAAGCTTTGGCTGATACGGTAGTTCCCAAGATTGTCAATAAAATTGAAACCTATTCCTTCACTTTATCGCGTTCTTCCAATTATTTCAAGCGAAGGATGGACACAACAAAAATAGCGACCGCCCTACCCTCTCTTGAAAAATCGCTTAGTTTTTTTAAGAAAAGAATTGACAGGAACGATGCCGAAATGAACCTGCGAAACCTGAACACATTTTCTATTATGTTGCAGGAATCCGCCAACAAACTTGCCGACTGGCAAACTAACCTCAACGAGTATTCGGAGATATTAACAAAAAACAACCATGAGGTAAAAAAGATAATTAACGATGCTTCACTAAAAATAACATTACCCGATACCGCGCTGAACAGGCAGGTAAAAAATGTTCTGAGAAAGGCGGAATTGCTGGATTCCGTGCAAATTGCGGCAATGACACGTATCAATGTTATGAAAAACAAATTGTCGATAAACAGTTTGCAGGTGAGTGATATGTTGTCGGAACTTAATTACCGTACAATTGCATTTAAAAGCGCCATGTGGGGACAGGAAGAAGCGCCGTTGTTAAAATTAAAAACGTCAAACTATAAGCAATCGTTGTGGGAAGTGGTTATCAGCACGGTGCAAAGAGCCTCTCACGTGTTTTCCATTTATACTTCAGGCAGTTGGAACATTCGTAGCATCAATTATGTAATACTTGCCGCATTTCTTGTATGGTGTTTGCTCAACTACAAACGCGTAAGTAATTATAAAGATGCAAAGACGATTATGTCGAATCTTCATTTCATCAATCACTCCGTTATTGCTTCCTGTATTACCGCGTTTCTTTGTGTGGGGCCATATTTGTACCCAAATCCACCAATGGTATATATGCACGCCAATGAAGTGATACGCTTGATCTTTGTTACTTATTTGCTATTGCCTTTTTTTACCGGTAAAACAAAATTGAACTGGTTTATTATGCTGGCGCTATGGTTCTTTTTTGCAATAGACGACTTGTTTATTGAATCTTCTTTTGGCGAGAGACTTTGGTTGCTATTTGGAAGCCTTGCATTAACAGGAGTTTGCATTAAAATACTACGTGATAAAAGCTCCATGTTTAATCAAATTGAAGAATCTCCTGTAAAAAAAGCTATTACGATTTTAACCCTTATACTGGCAGCGCTTTCAATTTTTTTCAATTTTACCGGCAGGGTTACACTTGCAAAGATTTTGGGAATGACTGCTGTGCAAAGTTTTACGTTCACTTTCACATTAATGGCGTTCAGTACAATTATTCTTGAAGCGGTTTATCTTCAATGCGAAGTATTTCGCAAAAGCAGGTTTTCAGATCTTATCAATTATAACGATTTAAAAGTAAAACTCAGGAAATTGCTTTTGATCGTTACCTGCATATTGTGGGTAATAGCTTTCTCCAGAAGCCTTGCCATATATGACTTTATGGTAAATGCGTTAAGTTCATTCTTTAACAAGCAAAGAGCTATCGGCAATATGCAATTCAGCTTTATGAGCGTTGCTATTTTTGTGCTTATAATATGGATCTCATCAATTATATCCCAATTTATCAATTTCTTTTTTGGCAGCAAGCTTCACAACAACACAAACAAACGCAGTAACCTTGGCTCTGTTATGCTGCTTGTGCGCCTGGCTATTTGGGCCTTTGGCTTCTTAGTAGCTATTGCAGCAGCGGGAATTCCGTTGGATAAAATTTCCATTATGATTGGGGCATTAAGCGTGGGCATTGGTTTTGGCTTGCAAAATATTGTTAACAATCTTGTTTCGGGTATTATACTTGCCTTTGAACGGCCCATACAGATTGGTGATTTTATTGAAGTGGACGGACGTTCCGGCACCGTAAAAGAAATTGGTGTAAGATCCAGTAAGATCAGCAATGTGGAAGGTGCAGATATTATTGTGCCTAATGGCGATATGCTTTCAAAACACCTTATTAACTGGACATTGCACAATAGAAACAAACGTCTCGAAATTGGAGTGGGAGTTGCTTATGATGTAGATGTTCGCAAAGCAAAACAAATTGTGCAAGATATTTTAAGCAGGAATGAAATGGTAATGAAATCGCCGGAACCATTGGTTTTATTGAATAACTTTGGCAACAGCTCCGTTGATTTCAGAATACTTTTCTGGACTCATGATCTTAACAATGGAGGAAGTGTGCGCAGCAGCCTGATGATGGAGATTTTTGAGCAGTTCGAAAAAGCCGGCATCGAAATACCTTATCCCAAAACCGATGTATACATTAAACAAGTTGAAAATTGAAAGTTGAAAGTGCTTAAATAAATTGAGAATGGAGAGTTGAGAATGGAGAATGCTTTATAGTTGAGAATGCTATAAATATTAGATAAAGCTAAAACAAATACACTCAAAACTCAAAACTCACAACTCACAACTCAATAGCATTACTACCGTACAAGTGAGTGACACAACGATGCTTAATAGTAGCACTACCGCCGGTCCCAAAAAAATTCGATGCATAAAATTATGCGACGCAAAGTATAATATCTGACATCTGATTTCTGACATCAAAATCATAACCCAATGGATATTCAAATTAATTGCGGGGATTTCATATTACGTTATTTGAGTTTAAACGATGCGGAAAATATTGCCCGATATGCCAACAACATTCATATTAAAAACAATGTAAGAGACAGCTTTCCTTTTCCTTATTCATTAAAAGACGCGACGTATTTCTTATCGCGAAAAAAAAATCCGCCAACAGAACTTGGCATTGAATACAATGATGAATGCATCGGTGTAATAGGAATTATACCGCAGGATGATGTATATAGAAAAAATGCCGAATTCGGTTATTGGCTGGCCGAACCGTTTTGGGGAAAAGGCATTATGACAAAAGCCGTTCAAAACGCAACACCACACTTCTTTCTCAACTTTGATATAGTGCGCTTGTACGCCGGAGTTTTTGAATGGAATATTCCGTCTATGCGAGTGTTGGAAAAATCAGGGTTTACGCTGGATTGTGTTGTAAAAAATGGCATTTTCAAAAATAATCACCTTATAAACGAACACAGGTATAGCCTACTGAGACCAGGTCTTTGATACGCATCTAAATAGTTGCTATCCACAAATTGCACGAATTTTATAAGATAACAATTTTTGAAAAGATCTTATACCTGTATGAAATATTGCTCTTCAAAAATAATTCGTGCCGATTCGTATAATTCGTGGACAAAAACTTTAATTCAACAACATTTTTTAATTTCGTATACTCAAAAAGCGTTCGAATGTATGCAATTGTTGATATAGAAACCACCGGTGGATATGCGCACGGCAATGGCATTACAGAGATTGCCATTATATTGCATAATGGCATGGAGATAGAAGGAAAATATCAAACGCTTATTAATCCGCAGCAAAAAATTCCACACTACATTACTGTTCTTACAGGTATTACAAATCAAATGGTGGCAGACGCTCCCACTTTTGAAAACGTAGCGGAAAACATCTACAACCTGCTAGCCAACCGGGTATTCGTAGCGCATAATGTCAACTTCGATTATTCATTCATAAAACATCACCTGCACTCCTGCGGCTTCGATCTTAATGTGAAAAAATTGTGTACGGTTCGCATGGCCCGCAAAGTATTTCCGGGATTAGCTAAATATAGTCTCGGTAACCTGTGCAGATCATTTAATATAACTATCAACGACAGGCACAGGGCATACGGAGATGCTGAAGCAACTGCCATTTTATTCGAAAAACTATTAGCGAGCGATTCGCAGGGCCACATTGCGAAAATGCTGAAAGGAAAAAACAAAGAGCAATATCTGCCAAATCATTTGCCCGGAGCGCATATAGAACAACTGCCCATGATGCCCGGTGTTTATTATTTTCACGATGTAAAAGGAAAAATCATTTATGTAGGCAAAGCCACCAATTTACAAAAACGAGTAAAAAGTCATTTTTCCAATAATGATGGCAGCAAACGTAAACAGGAACTTCTTCGAAAAGTGTATGGAATTTCACATAAGGAATGCTCAAGCGAACTGGTAGCGCTTATACTGGAAAGTGTTGAAATACGTAAGCTGTGGCCGGAATTCAACAGAAGCCAAAAAGGATTTCACAATGCTTACGGTTTGTACACTTATGAAGATAGAAAAGGATACCTGAGATTTGCCATTGAAAAAAAGAAACATCATCTCAACCCATTATACACTTTTAATTTATTACATGAAGGTCAATCGTTGCTCAGAAAAATGGCTCAGCAGTTTGAAATAAACGAGCAGCTCTGTTTTGGAATAATCAACGATTATCAGAATATAACTGAAGATGCGGTTTTACACAACGCCAAAATAGCTAAAGCCATTGCCGCTTTGCATGAACAACTTCCCACATTTGCCATTGTTGATGGCAATTACAACCATTCCTCTATTTTGCTGATGAACAAAGGAAAATTTTGCGGCATCGCTTTAAAAGAAAAATTTCCCGATAACAATATTACACTTGAAAAACTGCAAGACTGCATAATTCCTTATGCAGATAACGACTACATACGCGGATTGATTTACCAGTATGCGCAAAAGTTTCCAGAAAGAAAAATTAGTTTGTGAAGAAGAATTGTATAATAAACAATCTTGTGTCGTTATCAGGATGTCCTACACCTTTGAGGTGCGGGACATCCGGCCTCCACTTTCTCACATAGAAAAGCCGGCAATAATCTACAATAATTTTTCACCTCATACACTCCTAAAGGTGATGTACACAGTGATCCATCCAGATATATTACCGGCTAAAAAAATAGAGAAGATATTTTGAAAAATATTTTATCGCTTTATTGATTGCTCCATGCCAGGTATGTTATAAGCGCAATGGCTGCATACATGGCAATAACGATCAATGCGATTGTAACACCGTTAAAATTAATGTGGAAATTTCTTTTCATAATGGAGCCTTTAATAGTTAAAAAATTAATTTACCAGAGATAAGTAATTAATCATAAAGCGTCCACAGGATATTAAGGCGGCGTTGTATTAATAGCAGTTTTAAAGCAGTGTGTGTAGTATTACCTTCTAGGTAAATTTACTATTTTTTTCTCATAAAAAAAAAGTGAAAAAAAATTTAAAAATTTTACTACAGGTTCAAGCTAATTGTACAAAAAGCACCATCAGCAATTGCAGAAATTTTTTAGATAATCGGAGAACCGGCGGCGCGAGATCATTTCCGCTCCAAGGCTCTCAAGGTGTGAGGTATATATTTGGCAATCAATCAACTGAACTCCTTCTCTCATTAATTCCTTCGTATAATTAATGAACGCATATTTGGAAGCATTACTCATTTTGCTGAACATGCTTTCACCAAAAAACACCTTCCCTATTTTCAATCCATACAAGCCGCCAACCAATTCATTTTCAAACCAAACTTCCGCGCTGTGAGCGTAGCCCAATGTATGCAAACGGCTGTATGCAATCTCCACTTCATTAGTAATCCAGGTGCCGTCCTGATCTTTTCTGGAAACACTTTTGCAACTGCGAATAACACTACCAAATGCCTTGTTGACAGTAAATTCAAAAGCGCCATTTTTCAAAAGCGCCTTCATACTTTTAGATATTTTCAACTTGTGGGGAAACAATACAAACCTGGGATCGGGGCACCACCACAATGGATACTCTCCTTCATACCACGGAAAAATTCCCTTCCTGTAAGCCGCCAACAATCTTTCCACAGAAAGATCGCCACCCACAGCCAAAAGACCATCGGGCTCAGCTTCCTCCACCGGCGGAAATGCAATATGTTTATCCAAAGCAAATATTGACATGTAGTAAGATTAGAGATCCCAATTTTTATTGAACCGGCGGTAGTGCTACTATTAAGCATCGTTGTGTCACTCACTTGTGCGGTAGGAATTCTATTGAGAGTTGTGAGTTATGAGTTGTAAGTTATGAGTGTTTTTGTCTCAGCTTTATCTAATATTTATAGCATTCTCAACTATAAAGCATTCTCCATTCTCAACTCTCCATTCTCAATTTATTAAAAGCACTTTCAACTTTCAACTATAAGAAGTTGCCATGAAATACTACCGATGAAGTGATTGCGACGCAACGATGATGCCATGAAAAGCTGCAGCCGGTATCAAAAAAACATTAACTCAAACAGCTTCTTAAGCACAAGTATTAATTATTAATTATTAATTACTAATTATTAATTCAAATCCTGGTCTATCCCACCGTTTCCTCTACCGTAGCACCGATGTCTCTGTCGGTAATCGCGTCACACATAGGTTTAAGTGTTTCGTATTCGCCTTTCTTTACAGCATATTTTCCCTTTACATGAATGATCATGGCGCATTGTTCGGCTTGCTCAATTGTATGACCGCATATATCAATCAATGCGTCAATTACCCAATCAAAAGTATTAACCTCATCATTCCATACAATCAACTGGTACGGATCTTCCACCGCAGTAAGCAGATCGACATCTTCTTTTACACTTGTTCTTGTATCTTCATTAAGGAAGAAGCTCATACATCAATATTTTCTACAAAATTAAAAACAAGTTCATAACCGAACAACTTTCACAAATGATTAATAATCATAAATAACGAATATATTTTCTTTGCAATAATTTGCCAGGCTGGAAAATGAATAAAATTATCATCCGGTTTTTTGAATATTTTGTAACTACCTAAACCTATACATACTTATGAGGTTATTGCCGAAAAAAAAGAATATAGATACTGCAAAGGAAAAGAATCAAAAGGCTGTTGTTGTACCCTTATATACCGGAACCCGCGGACTTCAATATGTAGTGGATATTGTAAAAAACATTAGACCCGGGAATTATAAAAAAACAAAAACCGCAGAAGCAAAATTTCAGGTTGTTCTTTCACAACTCAAAAACGAACGGCTTGCACTCTTCGCATTAAGAAAGGCATTGCTTTCGCAATTTCAAAATACAACTCTTTTGCCTGCATTGGTCGAAAGCGGCATTATCCGTTCTCGTGGTTTTGTGCAAGAACTGTTTAATAAGCTTAAACATAAAATACTGCCGCCGCTGCAACATTCAAAAGATTTCCGCTATCATATAGAGAGAATATTTTACTGGAAAAAGGATCATATATGGGTAAGTAATATTGATAAAAATTTGTGGAAAGAGTTCTTCACACTTCTGGGAATACAGGTAAATATTTCCGAACCTGCTATTATAAAACAACTGGGAGATGCACTGCAAATCCTTTCCTACCGAGTGGCTACACTGGGAATGGAAAAGGAAATGACCAACCGGTTTGAAGACGTTCAACATGCTATTCATCCTTTTCTTGAACAAAACAAGTTGATAAATTTTTACCTGCAGCAAAATAACATTAGCGACAACGATAAAAAATTACTGTTTATAAAAATACAGAAGTGCCTGCACAACTGTATTAATAGCCTACAGCAGTTAAATGAACTGCGCTCTCACTTTGGTACCAGCCTTGCTCAAACATTTTTAACCGTTCGCACACAGCAGCAAATAGAACGGATGCTTCTAATTATTGATGCTTTAAACGCGGATGATTACTTTGACACTGATAAATTCATTGAATATTTTATAACTGTAGTAAAAAACGAAAACACTAAAAACAGCCTGGGAGAATTTCTTTCCATGAATCTCGGATTGCTTGCCTATCAAATAGCAGAGCATAAAGGAAAACGAGGAGAAAAATATATAACGCACAGTCGATTCGATTTTAATCAGTTGTTTAAAAGTTCAATGGCTGGCGGCTTTATAGTTTCGTTTGTGGCCATTATAAAAAATCTGTTAGGTCTATTACACTTACCATATTTCTGGCAGGGTATGAGCTATAGCACCAACTATGCAGCGGGGTTTGTGTTAATGGATCAAACGAACGCCACGCTGGCAACCAAACAGCCGGCTTACACCGCATCTGCTGTAGCCAGAACATTTGATGTGAAAAAAAATCAATCTCGTCCGGACTTGCGAAGCCTGGCGCTTACAGTGGCCAAAGTTTCACGCAGCCAAATTGCATCATTTACAGGAAACTTACTGATCGTTTTTCCTTTCACCTTTTTGCTGGCCTGGTTATTTAATATTTGTTTTGGCTTTAAAATAGCGGAAGGTGAAGCAGCTTTAAAACTGTTGTCAGATCAACATCCGCTGCAAAGCATGTCGCTTCTATATGCCTGTTTCACAGGATTTTTTCTTTTCTTAAGCGGAATAATTGCGGGTTATGTGGAAAATCATATAGTGTATGGAAATATATCCGAACGATTAAAAAATCATCACATTTTTGTAAACACCATGTCTCCGCGAAGGTTAGAAAAGTTATCAAATTTTATGAACAAAAATTCAGGTGCACTTGCGGGAAGTATTTCGTTAGGCTTCTTTTTGGGATGTGCTGCACCGTTAGGAAAAATTTTAGGAATACCATTCGATATAAGGCATATTACCATTTCCGCTGGAAATACGGCCATTGGCTATTATGGAATTGATCATCAATTGCCGCTTACTTACTTATTAACAATTCTATTTGGAATATTATTCATAGGCTTTATCAATTTCCTGGTAAGCTTTTCCCTTGCATTTTATGTGGCCGTAAAATCGCGTGGCATCATGTTAAAAGACTACCCGGAATTTTTGGGTGTGCTTCGCAGGTATTTTTTTAAGCATCCCAAAGATTTTGTATGGCCACCAAAAGAAATACGGACTCCGGAATATTTGGTGTGAATAAAATGCGGAAAAACTAAAGGTCATAGATCAATGCCCTGACAATTGCAAGAGATTTCTCAAACGGTTTGGTTTATTATAAGCTACAATTTCTAATTTGAACAAGGTATTTGACCCGTGCTAATAATGACGGATGAGATTGTTGTCAGAATTCGAATTTATTGTATTTCTGATTTATGGATTAAAGGAATATATATGAAGAGGAAATCAAAATTCAGCAAAACAACAAACGGCATATAGTAATTCTGCCAATTACAAATAGTTGCATCCTTTAATAGCTTTTTATTTATGGGCCGGGCAATAGTGCTACTATTTAGCCCCGGTTGCGTCGCACACTTCAACGGTATCAATTCACTGAACAAGACCTAAGGCGACTTACATTCTTATTTAGACAAAGAGGAAACCAGTCACTTTTTGTGAACCCTGCTTGCTTCATAATTCTGTTAAATCACCAATTCGATATTTATTTCGGAGCTGAAATTTTAATCGCTCAATAGATATTCAACCGATGAATGGAGCGTCGCAACCAAAGTTAAATCAGGGCACAACAGTTGACACCCAAAAAAACACCAAAACATATTCTACTGTTAAATTTTAGTTTAACCTTTAGTTTTTTCAAATCTCAGCTCACGCCGTTGCTTCCAGATCTTCCATTGCAACAACATTGTAGCCAAAATAAAGAAGAATATTGTGATAGCACCTAATGCTTTTATTTGTGGTAAAATATCACTTACAGAACCATTATACAATGCGATTCTGCGGTATCCTTCCAAAAAATGAGTAAGCGGAATACATTCAGCAAACTTTTGTATAACAGAAGGCATTTCTGATAACGGCCATGTATAACCGCTTAGAATAAATCCGGGAGTAGCAATCACCATCAAAAATTCCGTAGCCTTAAGTTGAGTTGGGAATATTATGGAACATAACATACCAATACTCATTGCGGCTGTAGTAAACAATACGCCTAACAAGCACATTGACGAGTTAAATACATTTTGATGTATTCCAAAACTATCAATAAGAACAGCCGCCATACCCCATACAAAAACACTCAGCAATATGAAAGGCACAGATTTCAAAAGCATAAAGTAAGGTGACCAGCGATGCTCTTTTGCCAATACTGCAAAATATTTATCTTCAAAGTCGCGGGCAAATACTAATGCAAGGCAAAGAAAAAATACCTGTTGAATTACAGCACCCATTAAACCCGGCCACATAAATTCAAGATAACTATTGCCTGGGTTATACATCCTGTTGAAATTAGTTTTAAACGCTTCAAACCTTTGCTGCGAGATGCTTGCAGGCACTCCCTGTTTTTTAATTCCTTCTATTTCCATACCAGCATTTAATGTTCCCAGCACTGTTTGAATGGCCCGGCTCGCAAAATTCACGGTAAGTATGTTTGCCATATTCAGATCCACATTTATCTCAGGGTATCTTTTTTGGTTTATATCCGCACCAAATCTTTCTGGAATAGTAATGATGGCCTGGAACGAATTGTCTATCATGTGCTGCTGTAAATTTTCCGCAGTATGATACACTTTCTTTACCTGAATGTTCTCATTATCATCCAACGCTTCAATAATTTTATCAGCCATTGGAGATGCATCCAAATCAACAACTCCGACAGGTAATTTGTGAACTTTGGCACTTTTATACGTATAGCCTACTAAAACACCATACGCCAAAGGAGCGCCAAAAAATATCAACATTACCACACCATTTGAAAAAATGCGCCTGAATTCAACAACTAGTAATTGTGCAAATTTTTTCATTTTAGATTATTTTCTATACCAGCAATTGGTTATTGAATTAATATCACAGAGGAATTTTGATATAAGTCTCCGGAAGTTTTAATATCATTTGGAGCAACTTTCAATTCAAAAACAGCTTCTCCCAATTTATAATTCGGCGCAACAGACGTATTGTCCGCATAACGTGGCAATTCCTTAACAGCACGTATTTTACAAGGTATGCGCTTATTAATATAGGGCACTTCCACTACAACATCATGGTTTACTTTATATGCATTTACCTTAGACTCGGAAACGGTAAATCGGTAATACACACTACCCTTTTCATATCCGGTGACAAAAGAATAACCTGGTAATGCAAGCTCACCAACCTTTAATGAAATTACTTCAATACGCATATCAGCGGGGGCAATCAAATATCTTTCTTTGTTCGCCTGTTCAGCTTCAGCTCTGGCGCCAATCGCCCTATCCAGCTGTCCTTTAGCCATTCCAATTTGTTCAGCTCTTGCACCTTTCTTTATCTCTGCCTGCTTTGCTTCAAGCGATTTAAGCTGCGCTTTTGCAGCTTCATATTTTGTTCTCACCTCGTCAAATTGCTGCGCAGGAATTAAAGAATCGCTAAACATATTACTCATCCGTTGAAATGATTTTTCGGCAAATGCCACCTGCTCTATTGCTGCTTCCACTTGTCCGGCTATCTGTTCCAATTGCTCAGCGGTCGCGCCATTTTTTGCCATATCCAGTTGCCATTGAGCCGACTCCACAGCACCGTCTGCTTGTTGTATTTTAGCTGTTATTTCCGAGGCTTCAAGCACAGCAAGTGTATCTCCTTTCTTCACAAGCTGCCCTTCATTTACAAATATTTTTACAATGCGGCCAGGCACTTTCGGAGCAAGGTTTACAACTTCATACTTAACTTTTCCCTGCAAACCTTCTATCGCTTTTTTGTGATTTTTGCATGCCGGTATTAAAGCTATTGTTATTATTATAATGATATATTTCCTCATTCTCCCCATTGCTATAATTTTAAAATGTTCTTATAAATATGATTGATTTCTAAATGAAATAAAACGCTTAATGCTACAAAATGTGAGATTAATCTGCACTTTGCAATTTAAAATATGAAACAATCAAACCTTTTGCTTCAAGCAATGCAAACGCTGCTCTGCGCTGTTCATAAAATGTGTTCTGCAAATCAAGATTTGATTTTTCTAAATCATTAACACTATTTAAATACTCGGTAATATTTGTTAATCCATTTCTAAACTGTTTATTTCCAAGTTCAAGATTTTTTTCTGAAAGCGTAACCTGCTGTTGCATCATTTTTATTTTTTGCATGGCTGTAGCAAATTCAAGTGTAGCTTTTTTATTGGCCAACGCAATCAATTCTTCTGTTTCAGCTTTTCTTAACTCATACTCTGTTTTCTCCGCATGCGCTTTCTTAGCATTATTTCGTGCTACAAAACCATCAAAAATATTCCATTGCAAACCAACACCAACAAGCCAGGTAGGCACAGCAGTGGGCATGGTTATATCCTTTTTTCTAAATTCATAATGCCCCATGGCGGCCACCTTTGGAATATAGTCCGTCATCTCCATTTTGTATTTTTTGTCTGAAGCCGCAATTGCTTCATCGAGCATCTTAATTTCGGATCTTTTATAATTTGTGCCAGAGACATCATTTACCATGATAGTCAGTTGAGGAATGCATTCTCTAAGTATAGCGATATCAATACCGGTGAGTTGGTGCAGTTTTTCCATCACTAATTCCTTATTATTGCTCACTTCTAACTTCCGTGTTTCCAATCTTTGCTCAGCCAATTCAATTTTCTGACGTTCCAGCGGAGTAGCCAATCCATTACTAATAGCACCCAAAACAAAACGCTTTTGTTCAGCCAGGTAATCGGCAGTTGTTTTCAAAGCTCTTTCTGAAGCAATCAGCAATGCCTGCTTATCATACAATTCAGTAGTCTCCATTGCAATTTTTGTACGCTGTTGTTCACTTAAGTATTCAATTACTTTTTGCTTATGATCTAAAGCCTGCAGGGCATAATGAACCTTTCCCCCGCTAAACAATACCCATTCAGCATTTCCCGAAATAGTAAATAAGTTTTTTTGTTGAATGGGGTCAATTGGTTTTACAGGTACATTGGCAGGCAAGCTCACATTAAACGGAATACCTAAATGCTCCTTAATCAATAATTTTTCTGATCCCAACAATAAATTCTCCAAATCTGCAGACAATCTTAAATCATCGTTTAGCCGCATATAAGCCATGCTACCAGACACTTTCGGCAAGAATGTACTTTTCGCATTCCGCCTATCCAATCTTATTTCTTCGGTTTTTTGTTTGTAAATCTGCTCATCGTAACTTTTCATGCAAGCCTTCTCAACAAGCTGCTGCAAAGTAGTATCAATAGGTTGAGATAAAACCGGCTTGGCCAATAACAATAAACACAACATTTTAAAACTCTTCATCACTAACAATTTCATAACAAAGTTTTATAGTCATTTAATCTGCTTTTATATTATTCCAGCAACATTCTACAAGGCCAACCCGTTGATTTCTTTTTGACAGATCAGCCTTGCCGGCAAGATGTAAGCGAACCATAGTAACAACAGGCCCATAAGCAAGAGCCAAACATAAAGGCCCAGAAAGCTCTTTTATTGTTTTACGCTTTTTTGCCAGCTTTATTATTTTATAAAGAGGTTCTAGTATTAAAAAATTCTCTTCATGCGTTTCCTTAAATAAAAAAGGAGAATAAGAATATTGCTCAATAAAACTGAAACAATCCGGATTGCTCACATAAAAATCCACAGCATTACCTACCATTTCCATAAAATTATCCTTATCGGCCCGGGTAGTATCATACCCTTTCAATACGGCAATTTTAAAGTCGTTTACTATTCTAATATACAACTCGTTGATAAGCGCTTCCTTACTGCTAAAATACAAATAGGCTGTACCAACAGCCACACCCGCTTCAATTGACAGATTTTTCATGTTTAAATGATAAAACCCTTCTTTATTCACCAGCTTGAGCGCTGCATTTAAAATAGCGTCTTTTTTTGTCATGATGCAAATATACAATAATGAATGAATATTCATTCATTATTTTTTTGAATTTCTAACCCATTACAAATCCAATTCAGACAGAAGCAGGTTTTCGTTTTGTGATTATTGGTATGGATGTAAACAAACCTTGAAAAGTTCTAATTTAAACTTCAGGTTGAAAAAATTTTGCCTGAAAGCCATTATTTGCCGAAAAGAATTACTACCGCACAAGTGAGTGACACAACGATGCTTGATAGTAGCAATACCGCCGATTTGCAAAAAATAATATTAAAATTAAGCAGTTTAAAACATAATACCATAAGTGCAAATACAATTTTTAAAAAATAATTTTAATCATTTGATTAAATATTTTTTTTGATTTCGAAAATTGTAATTTATATTTACAGTAAATAACCCGTTCATGTCAAAAAAAGCAAAGGATATAACAACTGAAGAAAAGATAAAGGAGGCCGCAAGAAAAATTTTTACAAGTAAAGGCTACGCCGCTGCCCGCACCAGAGATATTGCCGAGGAAGCTGGTATGAATCTTGCGCTTCTTAATTATTACTTCAGAAGTAAAGAAAAACTGTTTGAGATTGTTATGATTGAAAATTTCATGCATTTCATATCGGGAATAAAAACAATCATGTATAACGAAGAAACCAGTTTGAAAGAAAAAATACAAATATTGGTAAGCTTTTATATAGATAAGCTAAGCGCTCAGCCTGATTTACCTTTATTTATTCTAAATTCAGTAAAGGCAAATCCCAAAGTGATTAAAGGCATTTTTAATAAACAGATATTGCAAAAATCTTATTTCTTCAAGCAGCTACAACAGGAGTTGTCCAAAAACAAAAATGCAACTTCTAACCCAATCAATATTCTTATCAATATTTTAAGTATGATTATATTTCCCTTCATAGGCCAACCAATGATTAATGAAATAGGGTTAAGTAAAAAAGAAGACTTTAATAATCTGCTGCAGGAAAGAAAAAAATTACTTCCGATATGGATAATGCAAATGATAAAAGGAAAATAATATTATTAAGATTAAACCTGCTGTTATGAATAAACTTATCGCTTTAACCGCATGTTTTCTTTGGTTCTTCAATGTTGTCGCACAATCAAAAAAACTTACACTGGAAGAATGCTATGCAAAAGCCAGAGAAAATTATCCGCTAATTAAGCAAAGAGACCTGATTGGAAAAACCCGTGACTTTACTATTGAAAATATAGCAAAAGGTTATCTGCCGCAAATAAATGTGACAGGCCAGGCCACTTATCAATCCGATGTAACTGAATTTCCAAAACTGGTGCAGGGCGTACTTTATCCTGTGCTAAGCAAAGACCAATACAGAATAGGGGCAGAGCTTACTCAAACGATTTATGATGGAGGTGCAATTAAATACAATAAAGAAACGCAAAATGCAAATGCAACTATTCAAGAGCAAACATTGGAAGTAAATTTATATTCTATTAAAAATCGTATCAATCAGCTATATTTTGGAGTGTTACTTATCAATAAACAACTTGAATTATTGGAGCTCAAAAAAAATGATATACAGAACGCGTTGGAAAGAGTGGAAGCTGCATACAACAATGGCACAGCTTTTAAAAGTAATGTAGATGAATTACAAGCGGAATTAATAAATGCTGACCAAAATAAAATAGAATTACAAGCAAATAAAAAAGGTCTCCTGGCTATGCTCGCAATTTTTATTAATGAAAAAACAGATGATGCCACAGAGCTGGAAACACCAGCCAGTCCAAATCTTACTCCGGATATCAATCGCCCTGAATTAAAACAATTTGACTCTCAGAAAAAACTATACGATATACAGGAGAAGCAGCTTTCACTGAATCATATTCCGAAAGTAAGCGCATTTGCCCAAGGCTATTATGGTCGCCCTACATATGATTTTATCAGTAATGATTTCGGTCTTTACGGCATAATCGGATTACGTTTTAACTGGCCTTTGAGCGGATTTTATACAAATAAGAATGACAAAAAACTGATGACTATAAACCGCAATAACATCGATATACAAAAAGAAACTTTTCTATTTAACACACAGCTCAGTTTGTCCCAACAAAATGAAGAAGCAATAAAGTATCAACAATTATTGAAACACGATGATGATATTATTACATTACGAACATCGATTAAAAGTGCCGCCAATGCGCAACTGGACAACGGAGTGATAACAACACATGACTTTATAGTAAAAATAAATGATGAGAACCAGGCACGATTAAATGCAGCATTGCATGAAATGCAATTGTTGCAGGTACAATACAACTATAAGAACACCGCAGGAAATTGAAATCAACAAAATCTAAACCGATATTATGAAACATAAATTCACTTTATCATTATCATTAATCGCGACGTTGCTTATAACCGCGTGCAATCTTAATAAAAAGGATTTTGACGCTTCAGGAAACTTTGAAGCCGATGAAGTTATCGTATCAGCCCAACAAAATGGACAGATCCTTTCTTTTACAGTAAATGAAGGGGACACCTTACAAGAAAATGCGATTGTGGGTAAAATAGATGTTGCCGGAGTGGAGTTGCAACGTGATCAGGTTCAGGCAACAATTCGTTCTTTGAATGAAAAAACTACGGATCCCCGCCCTCAACTGGAGTTGATAAAAAAACAACTTGCTGTACAACAATCTCAACTGGAGCAGCAACTGCATGAGAAAGCAAGAACCGAAAAACTTGTAAAAGCAGATGCGGCAACACGTAAGCAACTTGATGATATTAACGCTATGGTTGATCAATTACAAAAACAGATAACCGCAACTAAACAGCAGATCGTTGTGCAGGAAACCAATATTGCAAACATGAACAGATCTGTAATGAGCGAGAAAAACCCACTTGAAAAATCCGTTGCTACCATTGAAGACCAAATAAGAAAAGGTGTTATAATAAATCCTGCAAAAGGAACTGTGCTTACCCGGTATGCACTTCAGGGAGAAATGGCAACTATTGGAAAAGCATTATATAAAATAGCCAATACAGATACGTTATACTTAAGAGCATACATTACAGGAACCCAATTGCCACAAATAAAACCTGGACAGGAAGTAATTGTAAGAATTGACGATGGCAAAAAAAATTACAAGAACTACAAAGGAAGCATAAGTTGGATTTCAAGCAAATCTGAATTTACGCCAAAGACAATTCAAACAAAAGATGAAAGAGCTAACCTTGTGTACGCTATTAAAGTGCGTGTAAAAAATGACGGCTATCTAAAGATTGGAATGTATGGGGAGGTGTTATTGAAGTGAGATGTATAAAGTTTCCCTGAAAACAAAAACAAATCATGAGTTCAATAAGTGTTCAACATATTACAAAAACATACAACAAAGGCAGCATTTTAGCGCTAGATGACATTTCATTTGAGGTTGCGAAAGGCGAACTATTTGGCTTAATAGGTCCGGATGGCGCCGGCAAATCATCATTGTTCAGAATATTAACAACACTGCTCATTGCCGACAAGGGAACTGCAATGGTTGATGGTTGGGATGTAATAAAAGACTATAAAAAGATACGAAGTTGTGTTGGCTATATGCCTGGTAAATTCTCACTCTACCAGGATTTAACAATAGAAGAAAACCTTGCTTTTTTCGCATCACTTTTCGGAACAACATTTGAAGAAAACTATAACCTTATTAAAGACATTTATGTACAAATAGAGCCCTTCAAAAAAAGACGTGCAGGAAAATTATCAGGAGGCATGAAACAAAAGCTCGCGCTTTGCTGTGCCCTTATTCACAAGCCGAGCGTATTATTTTTAGATGAACCCACAACCGGTGTGGATGCCGTTTCAAGAAAAGAGTTTTGGGAAATGCTTAAACGTCTGAAACAACAGGATATAACAATAATGGTGTCCACTCCATATATGGACGAAGCTACACTGTGCGAAAGGATAGCTCTTATTCAAAACGGGAAAATACTTACCATCAATACTCCGGAAAACATAGTATCGACCTATCCGGATCAACTGTATGCAATAAAAGGAAATGGCATGTACAAATTGCTGACCGAATGCAGAAATTACGATAATATAAAAGCTGCTTATGCATTTGGAGAATTTATACATGTTGCTTTCAAAAATGAAACTAACAAATCACCAAACGACCTGCTGTTGTTCTTACAACAAAAACACAATTCTACAATCGAAATAAAAAAAATAGAACCAACAATTGAAGATAGTTTTATCAGGTTGAGTATGCAGTAGTCAGCTGGCAGAAGACAGTTGGCAGAAGCTAGTATACATCAACCATCAACTATCAGCCAAAACCATCAACTATGAACAAAGCCATTATATGCAAAGATCTCACTAAACAATTCGGCAATTTTATAGCTGTAAATAAAATTTCCTTTGATGTGAACCCCGGTGAGATCTTTGGTTTCCTGGGTGCAAACGGCGCAGGAAAAACAACCGCTATGCGTATGCTCTGCGGGCTCTCCTACCCTACCTCCGGTGAAGCTACAGTTGCCGGTTATAATGTTTATAAACAACAGGAAAAAATTAAAAGAAACATTGGCTATATGAGTCAAAAATTTTCTTTGTATGAAAACCTTACCATACTTGAAAATATTGAATTCTTTGGCGGCATCTATGGACTTTCAGATAAAGAGCTGAAAGAAAAAAGTAATAAGCTGATAACAACTTTAGGCCTGCAAAACGAAGCAAAAAAAATGGTTGGCGGATTGCCATTAGGTTGGAAACAAAAGCTCGCGTTTTCCGTTGCCATAATTCATGATCCAAAAATCGTTTTTCTCGACGAACCAACCGGAGGCGTGGATCCCGTTACCCGCCGCCAATTCTGGGACCTTATTTATGACGCGGCTGATAAAGGCATCACCATATTTGTAACCACTCACTATATGGATGAAGCAGAATATTGCAACCGCATTTCAATAATGGTTGATGGAAGAATTGATGCGCTGGACACACCCGGTAATCTCAAAAAAACATTTTCAGCACAAACTATGAATGATGTGTTTTATGAGTTGGCAAGAGGAGCTAAGAGAGTGGAGAATTGAGAATTATTTGTCTTAATCTAAGCAACAAAACAATAACAAAATTTATACTAATGACTAAAAGCGTTGTAGCAGACAAATCGATAGCTTTTTCAATAAGAATTATCAACTTATATAAATATTTGCAAAAGGAATTTGTATTATCCAAACAATTACTCAGAAGTGGAACTGCCATTGGAGCCTTAATACGCGAAGCCGCGCATGCCCAATCAAAACCCGATTTTTTGAATAAGATGAATGTTGCTCTAAAAGAAGCGAACGAGGTGGATTATTGGCTGCTGCCTTTAACAGAAACAAACTATTTACAAATTAAAGAATACAAGTCCATTCAATCGGATTGTGATGAATTAATAAAACTATTAGTAAGCATAGTGAAAACAACTAAAACTAAATTAAACATTAAGGATTGAAAGTGAGAACAGACTTAATTATTAGCGCAACAATTGACCAAATTGAAACATTTCGCTCAATTGATTGATACAGTTGAAGTGTGCGACGCAACAGTTGCTCACTAGCAGCACTACCGCTTGGTACATAAATAAAAAAGATTATAAATGTTGCAACTTGTAATAATTAATAGCATTCTCAACTCTCAATTCTCAACTCTCAACTTATTCAAATGAAGCAGTTTCTCGTATTTGTAAGAAAAGAATTTTATCATGTATTTCGGGATAAACGAACATTGCTGATTTTGTTCGGATTGCCGGTTGCCCAGGTGTTGCTGTTTGGATTTGCTCTTACAAGTGAAATAAAAAACGCGAAAATTGTAGTGGTAGATCAATCTAAAGACGCAGCCACTCAAAATATAATATCACGAATTGAAGCGAGTAGTTATTTCACTATTGAAAGAGCAACTCTTTCTTATGAAGAAATGGACAAGGCTTTCAAAAAAGGAAAAGTAAAATGCGCCATCGTTTTTCCGGTGAATTTTAATCGCGACCTGCTACATTCAAATAAAGCCGGTGTACAAATTATTGCTGATGCCAGCGATCCAAACACTGCTAAAACAATTACTAATTATCTTATTGCAATAGTTTCCCAATATCAAAACGATCTGAACAAAAACATCACCATTCCTTATACCATTACACCGGAGTTACGCATGCTGTATAATCCGGAATTGAATGGTTCCATCAATTTCATACCGGGTGTAATCGCGCTTATACTAATGATCATCTGCACAACCTTAACTTCCGTTTCCATTGTAAAAGAAAAAGAATTAGGAACGATGGAAATATTGCTGGTATCGCCTTTCAAGCCTCTGTATGTAATTTTTTCAAAGGTGATTCCCTTTTTAACTATCGCTTTTATTGATCTTATAATCATATTATTGTTGGGCACTTTTGTGCTGAATGTACCTACCCAGGGAAGTTTTATATTGCTTATTGCAGAAAGCACATTATTCATTATTACCTGTCTCTCATTTGGCATACTCGTTTCCACAATCACCAATTCACAACAAACAGCCATGCTCATATCCATGATGGGAATGATGTTACCAACCATACTATTTACCGGCTTTCTGTTCCCTTTAGAAAACATGCCCAAAATATTGCAATACCTTTCAATGATAATTCCATCACGTTGGTTTTATTATATCATGAAGGCTATAATGCTTAAGGGGCTTGGCTTTGAAGCGGTATGGAAACAAACGTTGGTTCTTGTGTGTATGTGCATAGTGTTGCTAACAATCAGTTTAAAAAAATTTAAAACACGCCTGGCATGAGAACTTTAAAATTTTTATTACGCAAAGAATTCAAACAGATATTTCGCGACAAAAGTATTCTGCCAATCATTTTCGTATTGCCAATTGTGCAACTTCTCATTATGCCGCTGGCTGCAAATTTTGATATTAAAGACATCAATATCGCGATTGTAGATCAGGATCATTCGTCATACACACAACAATTAGTAACAAAAATAGGGTCATCAGGGTATTTTCATATTACAGGATTTAGCAGTTCTTACAAAGAAGCGCTTCACTTGGTAGAGCATGAAAAAGCTGATATAATTTTAGAAATACCCGCACACTTCGAACGCAATTTGATAAAAGAAAATAGTGAAAAAGTTTTTATTGCCGCTGATGCCATCAATGGCGTGAAAGGCACTATTGGCAGCGCTTATCTCGCAAGCATACTTGCCGATTTCAATAATGATATCAGGTTACAATGGATCTCTCCACAAAAATTTAATGAGCTTTCAACTATAAGTATCGATAATTTATACTGGTTTAATACTACCATGAATTACAATAAATTTATGGTGCCCGCTATACTTGCAATTTTAGTTACAATCGTAGCAGGATTTATTTCATCACTAAACATTGTTCGCGAAAAAGAAATAGGAACAATAGAACAAATTAATGTTACCCCCATTCACAAATGGCAATTCATTTTAGGAAAATTGATTCCATTTTGGCTGATCGGTATTTTCGTTTTTTCACTTGGGTTGTTGGTAGCAAGGCTGGTATATGGCATTATACCTGCCGGTAGTATTTGGTTATTATATCTGTTTGTATGCGTTTATCTCTTAGCGTTGCTGGGCTTCGGTTTGCTCATTTCCACCATCAGTAATAACCAGGTACAATCCATGTTTGTAGCTTTTTTCTTTATCATGATATTTATTCTGATGAGCGGATTATTTTCACCTGTTGAAAATATGCCGCAATGGGCAAGAGTTATTTCAAAACTTACACCAGTCACACATTTTGTAGAAGTAATGCGCATGATAGTTTTGAAAGGAAGTACATTCAGCGATATAAAAAATCAATTTGTTATAGAAATTGTTTTTGCAATCGTACTTAATAGCTGGGCTATTTGGAACTACCGAAAAACCAGTTGATGTAAATTGTAGAAAACTTTATACTTCGTATTGTTTTGAGATTTTTTTTTGGCGACCGGCGGTAGTGCTACTATTAAGCATCGTTGTGTCACTCACTTGTGCGGTAGTAATGCTATTCAGCGGGTAATGAGTTTTGAGTTATGGGTTATGAATGAAAAAAGTAAGAATACTTTTTAAGAATGAAATTTTGAAACAAGTCGGTAACGAATATTCAGTATAAGTTTCTCCTAAAACTATTTATTTTTTTGTTGGCGGATGTGTATCAGAAGTCAGAGGGAAAAAATAAACTCTGCAATTTTTAAACGCACCCATTGTGGTTTCACGAAAATAGATTATCTTATCAAACCCAGGTAAATCTGTAATCTGAAACTACGCTATGACAAGTAAAATACTTTTTTCATTAGCAGGTGAAAAAAAAATTCTGTTTTTTTCACTTGTGTTTATTTGCATGCTACGGCTTGTTTTTGTAGGCAAAATGGGAATGATGCCGCAGGATGCATACTATAGTTTTTATAGTGAGCATTTATCGTTATCATACTTTGATCATCCGCCTGCAATTGCCTACTTATTGAAATTGTTTACACTCATTTTTGGAAAAAACGTAATAGCAATAAAACTTGCTGACACAACCGCTACACTTTGTACAGTTATCGTATTCTACAAATTATGCAACGCTTTCCTAAGCAAACACGATGTTCAAAAAGCCATAATGCTTTTGTTGTCTACTCTCATGGTTACAATTGTATCACTGGTTTCAACGCCGGATGTGCCTTTGCTTTTGTTTTGGTCGTTGTCGCTATTAATGTTGTATAAAGCAATTTTTCTCGAAAAAAAATTTTACTGGCTACTCGCCGGTATTTGCATGGGACTTGCATTTGATAGTAAATATTCAGCAGTTTTTCTGCCCGCAGGTGTACTAATTTTTCTTATCCTCTCTTCAAGCCATCGTAAAAAATTATTATCGCCATGGTTATGGGCTTCTCTTCTTTTATTCATAATCGCTATAGGCCCGGTTATAATCTGGAATGTGCAAAACGATTTTGCTTCCTTCAGGTTTCAATCGGGAGAGCGATTGCAATCGGCAACGTCTTCTCATTTCAACATCCTCAATTTTCTCGGAATGCTGGCTCATCAATCGGCTATATTAATGCCTGTGTTATTTTTTGGTCTTATCATTTTCATCTTTCATTTATTAAGAAGATACGGGCTTCATATTACATCCATTCCATCTAAGGATCTTTTTTTATTGAGCTTTTTTTTGCCGTTATTCTGCAGTTTTACAATCCTCTCTGTTTTCTATTGGATAAAATTAAACTGGCTTATGCCTTCTTACATTTCAGGCATCATTTTGATAAGTAGTTATTTCACACAAAAATGGCTAAAGTATCAAATGGTATTCGCACTGGTAATACATGCTGTACTGGCAATTGAAATATTATTCTATCCCTTTAAAGTAAAATCTGATGACACATGGGTTGGCTGGCGCCAATTAGCCGATGATGTGGAAGAATTAAAACAGGAAGAAGGAGCACAATTCATTTTTTCGGCAGATGATTATAAAACTACGGCGGCACTTAATTTTTATATGACCGAAATGGTGTATGCTCAAAATATTATTGGCAAACCCGCACTGCAGTTTGATTTTATTGGAAGCGACTTACTTTCATTGAAAGGAAAGACCGCCTTATTTATTGATTCATCGCCGTCATTCAAAAATCTTCAAAAAGAAAACAAATATCCAAAAGAGCTGTTGCTTTATTTTGATTCTGTTACAGAACTGGAACCTATAATCATTACAAAGCAAAACAGACCTGTTAGAAAATTCCTGGTGTTTGAATGTATCAATTACAAACCGGAGGCCAAGGGTAAGTTGCCGGTTGCCAGTAGCCGGTTGCCGGCGCCGCCGCGGAAAAAGTTGTTCTAATATTTTTTTTAACCACAAGGGGCATGATGGGGGGCACAAGGACTGGTGACAGTTCAGCCTACCTTGTGACCCTTGTGGTTAAACACCAACAACTATTACCGCCCAATAGAATTCCTACCGTACAAGTGAGTGACACAACGATGCTTAATAGTAGCACTACCGCCGGTTTCATAATAAAAAATCTCTACTAAAAAACCTGCACGCTACAACACAGGCGACTTGAAACTTGCATCCTGCTACTGTTCTCACGCTCCTTGCTTACCATCTTTCAGGAATGGCCTCAACAGATCGATTGGCACAGGGAAAATGGTTGTGGAATTTTTCTCCGAAGCAATTTCACGTAAAGTTTGCAGATACCGCAAGGTTAACGCGCTTGATTCGGCGCTTAATATTTGTGCGGCTTCCGACAATTTTTGTGCAGCCTGGAACTCGCCTTCGGCAGCAATTACTTTTGAACGACGTTCACGTTCAGCCTCAGCCTGCCTTGCCATAGCACGCTGCATTTCTGTAGGCAAATCAATTTGTTTTACTTCCACGTTGGAAACCTTTATACCCCAGGGTTCGGTATTGCCATCAATAATTTGCTGCAGCTTATGATTTATTTTTTCGCGTTGCGATAAAATATCATCTAGCTCCGATTGTCCAAGTACACTGCGCAAAGTTGTTTGAGAAATTTGCGAAGTGGCAGCAAGATAATTTTCCACCTGTACAATGGCACTTTGCGGCTCGATGACCCGAAAATACACAACCGCATTCACCTTTATGGAAACGTTATCCTGAGTGATCACATCTTGCGGAGGCACATCCAACACAACGGTACGCAAACTTACACGCACCATTCTGTCAACAATCGGAATCAGGAAAATAAGTCCGGGGCCTTTCACACCAATCAACCGACCCAGCCTGAAAATAACACCACGTTCATATTCCGGTAAAATGCGGATTGCATTGAATAGAATAATGACAACAAAGAAAATGACAACGAGCATTGAAATTGAAATCTGTCCCATTATTATTAAGTGTTTGGTTTCGGAATAGCCTCAACTAAAAGTTTGAAATTCTGTCTGTCAACCACACGAATTCTTTCACCTTTTCTTATAATACCCGATACCGATTCTGCGGCCCATATTTCGCCATGCACAAACACAGTGCCCATAGGATCGAGCGTTTCCAAAGAAGTACCTGTTTCGCGAAGCAGCGCCTCACTTCCAATTACCGGTTTTGCACGCTGCGCCTTTAATCCAAGTCCGATTACAAAAAGGAAAAAAAGCGTTGTAACCCCTACCGTACTAATAATTACACTCAGCGAAATTCTCGCCACTTCTCCGGCATCTTCACGTATCAGCATCATGGAACCCAGCAACAAACACACTATGCCGCCAATTGAAAGCAATCCGTGACTGACGACTTTTATTTCAAGAACAAACAAAATTATTGCGAAAATAATTAGAGCGAGTCCGGCATAATTAACAGGCAAAGTATGCAATGAATAAAACGCGAGAATAAGACTGATAACACCGATAACACCGGGAAAAATTGCACCGGGATTATACAATTCGAATAACAATCCATACAAGCCTAGCATAAGGAGAATATAGGCAATATTGGGATCGCTGAGAATATTGAGCAGTTTTTCAATAAAGCTCATTTCATACCTGTCCACTTTTACCGAACGTGTTTGTAGCGTAATATTTTTGTTCCCCACCTCTATTATTTTACCATCAAGAAGTTGTAGCAGTTCCTGTTCATTGGCGGCAACAAAATCAATTACTTTATGCTCCGCAGCTTCCGTTGATGTAATTGAAACACTTTTGCGTACAGCCGCTTCCGCCCACTCCACATTTCTTTTTCTTTTTTCGGCAATTGTTCTAACAAAAGCAGCGGCGTCGTTTGTCATTTTTTCAGCCATCGTAGTATCTGTACCACCCTGCATATTTACCGGGTGAGCCGCACCAATATTGGTTCCCGGCGCCATAACAGCCACATGCGCCGCAAGCGTAATAAACACGCCTGCCGAACCCGCATGAGCGCCGGCAGGAGACACATATACTACCACCGGTATGTTCGCCTCCATAATATCGCCCACTATTACCCGGGTAGATTTCAGCAGTCCGCCGGGAGTATTAAGATGTATAACAATGCAGGAAGCGCCTTCCTTCTCAGCCTTTTTGATGCTGCGCTGAATAAAGGAGGCAGTAGCGGGGTTGATACTGGCATCAATATTAATAGACGCCACTTTTTGCGATAACGCCGGCGTTATGGCAAAAAAACAACAAATCAGGTATACAATAATTCGCCTCATGTATTTCTTTTAAAACCTTATTTAGTGCAGTTGCATCTTTACACGAAATTAGAATAAACCCAAGTTTTGTTATACCGCAATTTTTTTATGGAACCGGCAGTAGAGCCCTGATTAAGCTTCTGTTGTGTCACTCACTTGTGCGGCTGTAATTCTATTCGTCAACTAAAAAACGTCTACTGCAAAACTTGAGATAAACTGATCATTCAGGCTTCTATACAACACATTCAAATCTCTATACAACATGTAATTTACTGAAAAAAGGCATTCACTCTTTTGCTTTTGTATAGAGTTGTCACTATATTTCCAATAATTCTTGCCACATTAAATCACTGCAAAAAAAGCGTGTAAACATTTTAAAACCGAAAATGTTAGCTTTATTTTAAAAAAGCAAATCGTAAGGACCATTGTTGCCATGAAATACTACTGTACAAGGGAGTGACACAACGATGACGCCATGAAAAACCGCAGTCGGCAACCTAATTATAAAAAGTTAAAATTTGGAGGCGCTTTTGCTTTTCATTTTTCATCAGCTTCAACGGATCGTCCCATGGCAGCAAGTTTCATTTTCGCGGCAGTTTCGTGTCCCAAATATTTCTCAATCCATTTTTCTAAAAGATAAATGAGTGGCGTTAACAAAACAGCCATCGAAAATTTATACACATAATTCACCGCACATATTGCCAGAACGAGCTGCCAACTCCAGTTATTACCGATTTTAAACGCGATGAACAATACGATAAAACTGTCTATAAACTGCGAAATAACCGTGGAGCCTGTGGCACGCAGCCATATCCATTTGTTGCCTGTTATTTTTTTAATGCGATGAAAAACCGTTACATCCACAAGTTGACTTACAAGAAATGCGCACAAGCTGCCAAATATGATCCACATGCCTTGTCCGAATATGGCATCGAAAGCATTTTGCATATCTGGCACGCCATCCGCTTGTTTACTGGCAAACCAAAAACCCGCGCCGGGCAAATGAATGGCGAGATAAAACATAAGAAAGGCGTAACTGATTAATCCAACGGCAAGAAATGAAATTCTCTTTACAGCTTTGGGGCCATAGTATTCGTTAACAATGTCTGTCATTACAAATTCAAGCGGCCAAAGAATAACGCCGCAAGTAAGATTGAAGGACAACCCTTCCTGTCCAAAAAGCGTAAAAGAAGAGGGAGGCAGTCCCAACAAAGCTTCCAGGGAAAAGATCTTACCGCCAATGCATTCGGCGATCAGGGCGTTGGCTACAAAAAAAGCGGCAAAGCCAACAAACAGCTTTGCAGGCTTGTGATTAAGTATTTGGTGTATCATCTAAGCAGTAAATAAGCCTGCAAAATAAAAAAAAGAATATTCACTATCAGCAACCAGCGGGGCAAACCGGTCGGAATATTTTTCTTAAACCACCAGCGCACCGCCAGCCATATATTCACACAGATATTTACTACAAACGACAAAAAATACCCTAAAATGGCAAAAGTATTTTTCACATTGCCATCGGGAAAAAAGCTTACATGTTTGGAAAGGATGATAAGCAACAAACAGCAATTGCAAATAAAAGCCACTCGCGAAAGAAGCGAAATTTTCATCATTAGGTTGTGAAGATAACTTGTAATGATAAAAAACAGCGTTTTTTTAAAGAAAAACCGCCATTGATGTATATAGCAAAGTCATTATAAGCAAAATAGTATTATTTTGCTGCTCAAATTTTTTAGCAATGCAATCTACCTGGTTTAAGAAGGTTTTACCTCATTTAGTTGCAATAGTAATATTTTTAGTAGTGGCGGTGATATATTGCGCGCCGGCTTTGCAGGGAAAAGTATTAGATCAGCATGATATGATTGGCTGGAAAGGGATGGCACAGCAATCTTTTGAATTCAAAGAAAAATATGGGCATATGCCGTTGTGGAGCAACAGCATGTTTGGAGGTATGCCGGCTTATACATTTGCTGGTGATGCACCTGCTATACAACTGATCTATTTACAAATTATATTAACATTAGGACTGCCTGCACCCATATCCTATTTTTTCCTTGCCTGCATTTGTTTCTACTTCCTTTGCCAAGTGTTAAGAATACGTCCTGTTTTAAGCATTTTGGGAGCAATCGCATTTGCTTACAGCACTTACGACCCCATAATAGTTGCCGTAGGCCATGTTACAAAAATGACAGCCATCGCTTATATGCCTGCTGTTATCGCAAGTGTACTATTACTTTTTAAACGAAAATTCTGGACAGGCTCAGCATCATTAATTATTTCTTTTGGTTTAATGACTGCCACCCAGCACTTACAAATTATATATTACACGCTAATTATACTGGGGGTTCTCAGCATTGCTTATATAATCAAACAAACAAAAAAAGGTGGCTTTGTTACAACTATTAAGCCTTTGGCTTTGGCTGCGGTTTGCGGTATTATTGGACTATGCAGCTTTGCCAGAACCATTTTCCCCTTGCAGGAATATGCTAAAGAAACCATGCGCGGAGGAAAATCGGACCTTACAATTGGCAATGATAAAGACAACAAAACCCAGGGTGGACTTGATAAAGACTATGCCTTTGGCTGGAGTTATGGAATAGGAGAAACCTTTACGTTAATTGTTCCTAATGCATATGGCGGCAGCTCTCCAACTGTAATAAATAATCAACTTAAAAGCGAATTTGGAGATAATACCAAAACGGCAAAAACACTGGAAGAAACTACAGGAATGCCGGAAGAGCAAGCCAACAACTTTGTGAAACAATTGCCTGCCTATTGGGGTGCACAGCCAAGCACTTCCGGCCCGGTGTACCTGGGGGCGATTATTGTTTTCCTGTTTATTTTTGGAAGTATATATCTTAAAAGCTGGCATAAATGGTGGATCATTCCCGTAACCGTAATTGGAATTATGCTGGCATGGGGCAAGAACTTTTCCTCATTAAACTATTTTCTTTTTGATTATTTGCCCTTTTATAACAAATTCAGGGCGCCAAGCATGTCGTTGATTATTCCCCAGCTCACCTTTCCATTATTAGCTGTATTAAGCCTGGAACAATTCTTTTCCAGTAGTGAATCAAAAGTATCAATATGGAAACCATTTAAACTGAGTGTAATCGTATCCGGAATAGTAATTGGCTGTTTAGTAATATTTTATTTTTCGTCAGACTTTAAAGGCCCTAACGATAACGACTTAAGCACAAACCTTTCCTCCATGATGTTACAGCAGGCAGGCGGACAAAACGCGTCACCACAAGTGCAACAACAGGCTGCTGAATTTGGAAGAAAAGTAGTGCATTCATTGCAAGATGACCGCCGATCGTTATTTGGATCAGATCTGTTAAGATCAATTATTCTGATTGTTTTGGCAGCAGGATTAATTGGAGCTTATTTAAAAAATAAAATTAACGCACAATTTGTATTGATCAGTTTGCTGATATTAAGCAGCTTCGATTTGCTGGCTATAGGCAGAAGATATCTTAACAATGAAAACTTTACTGATAAGGATGAATTTGAAACGGCGTTACAACCCACCGCCGCGGATTTGCAGATCATGAAAGATACCAACCTGCCATTCCGGGTATTTGATCAAACAGATCCGCAAGGGCCATTCCAGGGATCCAGGGCATCTTACTTTTTTAATTCAATAGGCGGTTATAGTCCGGCCAAGTTAGGATTATACCAGGATATCATTGAACATCAGTTATCCAAAGGCAACCAGCAAGTTTTCAATATGCTTAACACAAGGTATTATATTTCTGCGGGGGCCAATCAACAGCCCGTTGCAAATATAAATCCCGACGCGTTTGGCCCATGTTGGTTTGTTAAGTCTATAAAATATGTCAACAACTCCGATGAAGAAATGAAAGCCCTCGACAGCACACAATTACGTGATGTTGCAGTGGTACAAAAGAAATATCAGTCGGCCATCAAGGGCGAGCAGGTATATGATTCCACTGCGAGCATTACATGGCTTGAGAACTTAAATGATGAAGTAAAATATAAGACCTCTGCAAAAACAAATCAATTCGCGGTATTTAGCGAAATCTATTACGACAAAGGCTGGAATGCATATATAGATGGACAAAAAGCAGATTATGTAAAAGCCGATTACGTATTAAGAGGCATGTTTGTGCCCGCGGGGGAACACTCGATTGTATTTAAGTTTGAGCCTACTGTAATAAAAAGAAGTAATATTATTATGGTAACCAGCAGCCTGATTGGAATTATATTATTAATACTTGCTTTTGTATTATCGTACAGGAAAAAAGAGGTAGTTTAAGTAACCGCTATTTATTAATGGTAACATAATACACAGTATAAACTTGTGTTCTAATAATGCATGATTGTTACACGGCGCTCAATAGAATTACTGCCGTACAAGTGAGTGACACAACAGAAGCTTAATAGTAGCACATCTGCCGGCATCAAAAAATAATGCACATTTTCATACCATGCAAAGTATAAATAATATGGTACGAGCTGTAGTTTTTCATGGCATCATCGTTGCGTCGCATTTCGTTCGTCGGTAGTATTTCATGGCAACATTGGGCTCTATTCAATATTTCAGAAAAGGCCCGAACAGCTTTTTAAAAAAGGTATTTAAAAATTAAGACATTCGTAGAAGTTATATATTATGGTGGCCAACTCATCAAAAAACGTTCTAAGCATTGTTTCCTACCCATTTCTACCTGCGAAATTCGGTGGTCAAAAGGGAATAGCATTATTCTATAAATATTTGTCTAAGGAAATAAATATTGTTTGTGTAACTACAAAAAAAAATATACCCGCTGAAGCTGAAGGTTATAAAGTTTTAAACATCCTTTCAAATTCTCAATTACGGTATATCAACATTTTTTATTTTTTCACCCTTCGAAAAATAATCAAACAACAGCAACCAGGTCACATTTTATTAGAACACCCTTATTATGGCTGGCTAGCTTTATTACTAAAATATTTTTGCAACGTAAAACTTGTTATCCATTCACACAATATAGAAGCGCTTCGTTGGAAAAGCCTGGGAAAATGGTGGTGGCCGATATTGTGGCATTATGAAAGAATTGTACATAAAAATGCGGATCACAATTTTTTTATTACAAATGAAGACAGAGAATATGCTATAAAAAATTATAAGCTGCAGCGCAATAAATGTACCACCATAACCTATGGAATAGAATGGGATAAAGCGCCCTCAGCCCAATTGCGCGATGATTCAAGAAACCAATTGTGCCAATTGCACAACATAAAGCCCGAAAAAAAAATACTGTTGTTTAATGGTGCATTTAATTATAAACCCAACAGGGATGCCTTATATACTATTGTAAAAAAAATCAATCCGCTATTGCAAGAGGTAGAGAATTTTCACTACCATATATTGGTTTGTGGAAAAGATATTCCAGCAGATTTATCAGTTGAACAATTCCCAAATATTAGTTTAATTGGATTTGTAGATGATATTAACTTGTACTTTCTGGGAGCAGATATTTTTTTAAATCCGCTGGCAGATGGCGGCGGCATTAAAACAAAACTGGTGGAAGCATTGGGAAGCGGCCTCAGCGCTGTATCTACAGAGAATGGTGCAATTGGAGTGGATGCTTCAATTTGTAATGGTAAATTAGTTATTGTGGGAGATAATGAGAGGAAGGGGTTTACCCAAGCTATTATAAATACAGCTAATAAATCAGGTGGTATACCTGATGACTTTTTTAAGTGGTTTTATTGGGGAAATGTGGTAAAAAGAGCAGTGAATGCTATTTTGAGCTTATAAAGACATTCATATACCTCCTGTCAATTATTACCATCAACGGCTGTAACTTTCATAATACTATTCCATAACCTTTCAGATGTTTGTTCCCAACTAAATTTTTTCGCTTGTTGAATCCCGCTACTAATTAAGAGTTTTCGTAAATATGGATCTTCAAATATTCTTTTCATAGCATTTGCAATTTCAGTGGTGTTATAAGGATCAACATATAAGGCTGCATCACCGGCTATTTCAGGCAACGAAGTTACATTGGATGATATAACAGGAACATTGCAAGACATTGCTTCAATTAACGGTAATCCAAAACCTTCAAAATATGGAATAAATACCAAAGCCAAGGCATTAGACAATACAAATTTCAATTCGCCATCTGTTAATCTACCTGTAAAAACAATATCAGATTTGAATTCACTATTATCTAGCGCATTTTGCACGTCCTGTAACAACCATCCTTTGGCGCCAGCAATAACAAGTTGAATATCGCTGTTCTTCCCTCTTTTAAATTCGCTAAATGCCAAAATCAGACGTGCAATATTTTTTCTTGGATTAACTGAACCAATATATAAGAAATACGGCTTTTCAATAGAGAAAGCAGGTGAAATACAATTAGTGTTTTCTATAAAATGTTCATTTAATCCATTATAAACTACATCAATTTTATTCTTCGGAACTTTAAATGTATTGGCAATGTCATTTCGTGAATAATATGAAACTGTAGCAATCCGCGATGCGATCTGTGCATATTTTGGAAAATGCTTGTTATAATACCATCTATTATACCATTTAGAATCTTTAGGAAAATGAACAAAATTTATATCGTGAATAACAGGCAGCTGCTTAACTGAAGAGTGTACGCTAAGCATTCCATCTGGCGAAAGGAACACATTTGGCTTTATTTTCTTCAGGTATAAGGGCAATAAATAATGTAAGAATAATATGTACAAAGCCGGATGCCTTTTGTCAGGAAACAATCGATGAACCTTAACATTAGACGCTTTCAACTCACTTATCTCAGTCTTTTTTGAAACAAACAGATGAAACTCTACTTCTGGATGGGCCTTTATAATGTGCTTAGTTGTATAATAAGCAAACCACCCAATACCTTCTTTGTTTTTGTTTTTTAATGTCCACAGATTGATTGCAACTTTCATGAAGTAAATCTAATTTAAAAACAATGTCAAATTAGCGAATAAAAAGTTTAGCAATTCTAAACAAACTACGCCCAACACTATTTTTATCTAATCGTGAAGCAATGCTGATTCTCCACTTTTGCATAGGTTTAAACTGTTCAGAAATGGACAAATCATGTGCATATTTCTGACACAAAGAAATATATTCATCCACTTTTAATTGTCTAAGATGTCTTGGAGTTTTCAACAGACGGTGGGATAAGCTTTCGCAATAGTACAATAACATGTCATTACCATAATGCTGCACTATGTTTTCGACCTTTTCATTTGTTTCCATAAACAGCTTAAGAAATTCTATATATTTTCCAAATGCAGTTTGATATTTTACTGCAGATGTATTTCTTGACACACTTTGATGTTTTCTATATGAAAAGCAACTTTTCCATGATGTAGCTTTATAAGACAAATCTATTAATTTAATCCACAGTACATAATCTGCAAAAATAAGATTAGGATATGTAGCAGAAATTCCACCCACTTTGTTATAATCATCTGATCTCATTACATAGCCCGTACCAGTACTATCTAAAGTTTTCATCATATGACAGGCAATAAACTCATGAGAATATTGAATTTCATCCATAGGCAGGCAGTCTTGCAAGAAATCTCCGTTTGAATCAATGTATCGAAAATGTGTTTGGTATAAACTTGCTTTTGGATGTTTCAAAATTAATTCATGCATCTCTGCTAAATAGTTCGGATCAAGTAAATCATCATGACCTATTAAAGTAATAAATTCATTTTTGGGAATATTTAAAATGCGCGCCCAGTTGTCTTCTATAGGTAACAACTTATCCGATCTGTAAATAACAATTCTTGGATCATTTAAACTTTCAAGCCAATTGGTAGTACCATCTGTACTACAATTATCTAGAACAATAAAGTTGAAATCGCGATATGTTTGTGAAAGAATACTCTTGGCGCATTCCTTTACATATTCACCGCCGTTATGCACTGGTAGTATGATGCTGAATGTCATTATACCTATCTTAAAAATTTGAGGAGGTAAAAAGGCTTCTTTAGATTAAAAATGAGCAATTTCAGATAATACTTAACACTTAAATGTTTCATAAAAGAAAGATTAAGCATTTTTTTCGAAAAGGTATCTATATCTCTTACCAAATTTGTATCCTTTTTTTTGTAAGTAAAATATTTTCTTAACCCGAACGAGTTAGAAATAAACCAGTTGTCAAGATGTTTCTTTAAGGAATCACTACTTCCCTTGACATAAAAATTCTTATCAAAAGAAGAAGTGATCAATTTATGGAACCCAATACAGCCTAAATAATACAAGTTGAAATTTGCCTTTGAAAAATTGTTATCATGCATTGTAAGTTCACTATACATCATATTTACAATTACACCTCCGTTTGCCTTTCCACACAAAGCAAGCATCGCATGATCAGCTAAATGCGGGCTCCCATAATCAGGCATTCCCCCAATAGAAATAGCTACTTCTCTTTTTAGCACACAACTCGACCATAAAATATTAGTCGTTAACTCTGGATGTAGAATTTGATAAACAAAATTTTTACCATCACATATTTCTATTTCTTCAGCCTGTCTACCTTTTCTTTCGCATCCGAAATAAATACCGAATCCTGGATGCTTATTAACTATTTGAAAAAAGTTTTCTAACATATTAGGCTTAACAGGGTCATCATCAGTTATCATCACAATATAGTCTGTTGAAGCTCTCTCTATGCTTTTGTTAAAACTCTTTACCATCCCTAAATTTTCTCCATTTTGATAATATTTTACTCTATCATCATTGAAGGAACTCACAACATCTTTTCCTGAACCATCTGGATCGTTATCTGAAATGACTATTTCAAAATACTGAAAACTTTGCTCTAATAAAGACGCTATTTGCTTTTTTAGAAATTCAGGCCTTTTATATGTACTTATACAAAAACTAACCCATGCTTTCTCCATAGTTCTTTATTTTCTTTTTAAATACCCTTTTGGAGCTACGCTAATCAACAATTTATTATCCATCTCTTCATCTACCTCGAATTCATTATTCTTGGCCAAAAAAGCTTCAACTGCTGTCATTGGATTATCTCCTTTTTCCCACGGTCGGTTTGGAAGATAATAATTCGGAAGATTCTCTACGATAGTATCGAACACTACAAGATAAGAGCCTTTTGTGACTAATGGCGAATACATTTCTAGCTCTGCCAATACATGTTCGTGTGTATGATTTGAATCCAGCAGAACCATTATATTCTTTTTATTCTTTGCGATTTCTTTAGTCTTCGCCAAAGTTTCTTCACTGATTGACGACCCCTCAATCATCTTAATGCGTTTATACATTGGATGCTTTTCAATCTCAACCTTATTATGAGCACGAATATCAATATCTATACCTAAAACTTCTCCACCTCCAATAAGTTCAAGGATCGAAGCATAATAAATAATTGATCCACCATGAGCAATACCCGTTTCAATAATTAAATCTGGTTTAACTTTCCAGATTACTTCCTGCATAGCAATAATGTCCTGAGGATATTGAATAATTGGTCTGCCCATCCAGGAAAAATTATATGAATACTGTGCTTTGTTTGATGCAGAGTTAAATGCATCTGCACTTTTTTTCAAGTCTTCGTTTAAGGCATTAGCTGCTATTCTTTCCACTCTTTCCTGCTCAAATTGCTTAATTGGATCACTCATTTTTTATTATCAATTTTAATTTTTTATTATCCCCCCAAAAAATCATTGGTTCATAGTCGGGATATGGATAAAAACCAAGATTAAGTTGTATGTTTTTATTTTTTTCTTTCAAATAGTTGCGAACCAATTCCTTCACTGTAATGGGTACTCCACTGCAGCAATTAATAATGCCTGTTACTTCCTTTTGCAAAGCTATTTTCACGATATACTCTGCTACTTTTGATACAGGTAAATAATCACGAACCTGCTCCCCTCCACTCATATTAAACACTTGCTCATCATTTTCTAAAGCCCTATCCAATTGCGATAACAAAGATTTAGGATTTTGACCCTTTCCATACATATAAAACAACCGGACCCATTTAAATGAAAAGGAGAACCTGTATTGCAGGACTTCTACTTGTCTTCTCAAATCATCCTTTGCTTTAGCATAATAATTACCTGGTTGCGTTGGCATATCTTCACTTAACTTACCTTCCTGCGTGCCATACTCAAAGCAAGTACCTGTTACGCTTATATCACTAGCTCCATTTTCAACTAAGTTCTCTATAAATTTAAAATGCCTTGGTAAATTAACCTCATAATGATAAGCCTCTTTATAAAAAGGCAATCCTTCCCACGCAAGATGAATAACAAAATCAGGCCTGCCAAAGAAATCAAAATAATTTATACTACTGTCAAATGTTGCAAAATCAAATTCCTGGTAGACAACCATTGAAAACCAATCCGCCATTTTTGCTTTTTCAACATTAGATGAGGAAGCGATCACCACGCAATTGTTTTTCAACAATTCATTCACCACATAATTGCCAATAAAACCAGTAGCACCGGTTACAAGAACCTTTTTCATTTTACAATATTTGCAATTGAGGTATTGGAATTACAAATCTTCCGCCCCACTCTCTAATGTAAGCCAACTGATTCATTATTTCTTCTTTCAGATTCCAGGGAAAGATGATTACAAATTCCGGCTTTTGCGCTTTAAGATGCGCTTCATTTACTACGGGAATATGACTTGCCGGCAAGAATTTGTTTTGCTTATGTGGGTTTGCATCAACCACAAATTCAATCAAATCATTTTTTATACCACAATAATTCATCAATGTGTTTCCCTTCGCTGCTGCCCCATATCCTGCTACCTTTTTATTGTTTCTTTTTTGTTCCAGTAAAAAGCTGATCAGATCCACCTTTATATTCAAAGCCTTGTCCTGGAAATTATTATAATATTCCATTGACGTCATGCCTTTATTTTTTTCTTTCGCAAGAAGTGCCTCTACATTTGGTGAAACTCCTTTTGAACAGTCTTCTTTATGTTTTGCATATATTCTCAATGATCCGCCATGAGTAGAAATTTCATCCACATCAAACATTTCAAGTCCCTGAGCTTCGAAAATTTGTTTTACTGTATAGAAAGATAAATAAGAAAAATGCTCATGGTAGATTGTATCAAACTGATTATTAT
The DNA here is from genome assembly GCA_031553495.1 of Flavihumibacter sp. GTDB lineage: Bacteria > Bacteroidota > Bacteroidia > Chitinophagales > Chitinophagaceae > Pinibacter. Next base: position 82,540 of record JAVBLN010000031.1, on the reverse strand, counting down.
CCACCAATTGCATTAAATGCGGAAATTCCATGGTTACTACCCCATCTTCCTTTAATAGTATTTTCATGCCCTTTACAAAATCTACTATATCCGGAACATGGGCAAGCACATTATTCCCCAATAAAAGATCAGCTTTTATATCTTTACCGGCAAGCGTTTTAGCTAGCGTTGTCCCAAAAAAATCAACAATCGTTTCAATACCTTTTCCAATAGCAACCTCCGCTGTGTTAGAAGTTGGTTCGATACCTAAAACAGGAACATTTTTTTCTTTAAAGTATTGGAGAAGATAACCATCGTTCGATGCAATTTCAACAACACGAGAGTTGCCATTAAAACCAAAACGACTACACATCACATCTGCGTATTTTTTTGCATGTTGCAGCCAACTTGTAGAATACGATGAAAAATACACATAATCGCTATTAAAAATAGCATCAGATTTTTTGTATTCATCCACTTGCACCAGAAAACATTTTGGACAAGTGTAAACTTTTAACGGATAAAAGATCTCCGGTTCATTTAATTGTTCTTTCGTTAAAAATGAATTTGACGCCGGTGAATTTACCAGATCAATAAAAATATCAGATAATTCTGTTTTACAAAATCTGCAATGCATAAATATATTTCTATTGTTATATTCCTTTAAAATTTTTGTCTATAACTGGATGATTCAGATCTCTTTCAGAAACATTTTCAGCCTTTAACGGCCATTGTATATTAATAGCAGAATCATTATACCTAATACCATTTTCGACACCAGGTTTATAAAACTGGCTGTGATGATATATCAATTCTGCATTCTCGGTCAATGTTTGAAAACCATGTGCAAAGCCCTTTGGTATATATAACATCTTCCTATTTTCGGCCGAAAGCTCTGTTCCAAAATATTGGAGAAAAGTTTTGGATTCTTTTCGAAGATCAATTATCACATCATAAACAGCCCCGCTTATACAACGCACCATCTTAATTTCTTCAAAAGGAGGCATTTGAAAATGCATCCCACGAATTGTTCCTTTTGTGTTTGTAAATGAATGGTTTATTTGCACCCATTCTTCACTGTGGCCGATTTGAGCAAATTCTTCTTTACAATAAGTACGGGCAAACCACCCTCTGTTATCTTTAAAAACATTCAAATCAATTACAAAACTACCTTGCAGCAATGTGGGCATAAAATTCATAACGCAAGATATTTTTTAATTTGATCAAAAGTAAAATCGATCTTACTTACCTCACTTTGTTTATACCAATTAAGTGTCCATTCTATTGCCTGGATCGCATTCAGTTTTGGATACCACTCTAGCTCTGTCTTTGCTTTAGTAATATCCAGCTGCAACAAACCTGCTTCATGTGGCTGGTTTTTATCTGATTTATCGTTCCAATTTCCTGTACCCCAACTTTTAATTGAAACTTCTACCAATTCTCTAACTGATAAATGATCTTCTGGTTGCGGACCAAAATTATATGCTCCGCTATATTTTTCAGGACTTTCACACAGCAATGCACCTAACAATAAATATCCGCTTAAGGGTTCAAGTACATGTTGCCACGGACGCACGGCATACGGATTACGTACATTGATTGGAAGCTCAGCCATCAATGATCTCACAATATCAGGACCTATTCTATCCTGGCTCCAATCTCCACCACCTACAACATTTCCGGCTCTCGCACTTGCCAGAGCCTTTTGATGAGAAGAATATTTTTGAATATTAAAAAATGAGCTTCTGAACGAATTCACTACAAGCTCAGTACAAGCTTTACTTGCGCTGTATGGATCATAACCACCCAAGATGTCATTTTCTTTATATAACGTTCCATTTTCCTTATTCTCATAAACCTTGTCTGTGGTTATCACCACTACAGTGCACTGCTTTTTCAAACTTTTTACTGCTTCCAGCACATTTGCCGTACCCACAACATTCACCTCAAATGTTTCGGCGGGGATATTGTATGATCTTCTCACCAGTGGTTGAGCTGCTAAATGAAAAACAAAATCAGGTTGAAAGTTTTCTAATTCTTTACTAAGCGTTTGTTTATCTCTAATATCTGCAATAATACTTTCTTCTATAAAACCCTTAATTTTCAGATGAGCATATATGCTATTATTGTACTCTGGCACTAATGCATAACCTTTCACATGTGCCCCTAATATTCGCAGCATAGATATAAGCCAACCACCTTTAAACCCGGTGTGACCGGTTACAAAAACCCTTTTCCCATGATATGCATTTTCTAAATTTTTCATCATTACCAAACTTTCCATTTTGCCTGATTATTTTTCCACAAATCTTCCAACTCAATTTTATCTCGTAAAGCATCCATAGGTTTCCAGAAACCTTTATGCTTATACGCCATTATTTGCTTATCATCTGTTAATCGTTCAAGAGGTTCGTCTTCCCACATCATTTGAGTCATATCTCCCTGCAAGTATTTAAAAACATCCCCCTTTAGCACAAAAAAGCCTGCATTAATCCACTTGCTTTCATCTTTTGCTTTTTCCCTAAAAGATTCCACCTTTCCATCTTTTGCTAAATCCATACCACCAAATCTTGCTTCAAGTTGCACCGCGGTAACCGTAGCTATTCTTTTATGCGATTTATGGAAAGTAATCAATTCATTAATATTTACATCGCAAACCCCATCACCATAAGTTAGCATAAAATCTTCGTTACCAATATATTTTTGTACTTGTTGAAGTCTTCCCGCGGTTTTTGTATTTAACCCGGTTTCAACAAGTGTGATTTTAAAATTCTCGCTCTTTGTTCCCAGAACCTCCATCTTATTATTAGCCACATCAACTCTAATATCCGAGTTATGTAAGAAATAATTCATGAAATACTCCTTAATAATATAGCCCTTATAACCAAGACAGACAATGAAATCATTAAATCCATAATGACTATAAATTTTCATTATATGCCACAAAATAGGTTTACCACCTATTTCAACCATAGGCTTTGGCCTCGCCTCGGTTTCTTCTGAAATTCTGGTTCCGAGACCCCCGGCAAATATTACTGTTTTCATTGATATTAATTAAGCAACTAATTTTTCAAAACTATAACATTCTTTATTTAATACGTCACAAAAATTTTATGAATTTCTTTAAACCATGCTATTTCTCAAGGCATTTATACCGGATGAGAACAAATGGAATTTACAGCGATGCCATAAAATACTACCGCACAAGTGAGTGACACAACGATGATGCCATGAAATACTAATGTTGATACCCTAAAAAAAATTGCATTTTGAAGCACGCCTTTTACACTTTACACAGCCCAAAAATGTGAAAAGTTTTTTTTTAGGATACCGGCTGTAGTGCTACTATTAAACATCGTTGTGTCACTCACTTGTGCGGTAGTAATGCTATTCAACATATTGAAGCATTCTGCGCAAATCTAAACAGTGTAATAGAATCATACTGAATTTCAAAGCGCAAAAACACCAACAGTCCATACAGAAGATTTCATAAAACCCAAGATATACATCACCTCAATTAAAGAAAATAAAAATCTTGCCAATCCTTATCTTTATAAAAAAAAATCACCCTTTGAAAAAGTTGTTAATCATACTTTTCCTGAAAAAATACTCTTTATTACCATATACACTGTTGCTATGTTCTTTTCTTTACAATAATTTTTCTACATATGGCGGAGTTTCTTTTTACAGGTCCCCATCAGTTGGTTTGAATAATACAACTATTGCAACTCCTTATAAAATCTTAATAACAGATGAAGCAGGATGCGCCGATTCTTCTTTTATATTGGTTAATGTAAAAGATGACCACACAAACTTCACCTGCAATAACTGGCTTAAACTTTCTAATAATTCCTCAGTAGCTAAAATTGGAGATTTAGGCTGTCCTACCCTTGAAGGTTCACTTACCGGTAAAATTACTTGCAAAGGACAAAATCCTTTACTTACTTTTAATGCGACTAACGGACAAGGACCTTACAAACTCACTTATACAAATGGCACTAAAACATTTGTTCAGGAGAATGTTTTAAGTGGAGTACCATTTACTGTGGCGGAAACAGTAAAGGATAATACTTATTATTCACTTGTTGCCATTACTGATGCTAATGATTGTTCTACCAATATTTCCAATACGACATTAGGAGCAAACCTTATAAAAAATGGCGATTTTTCAAATGGTAATATAGGTTTCTCTTCACAATATAAGTATTCAGGTAGCGGCCTGCCTGACGGTGTTTACTATGTGGGTAACAATCCAGCAAGCTGGCACCCAAATATGCCAGCCTGCCACGACCACACAACAGGCTCGGGAAATATGATGTTGGTTAACGGTTCAACAACTCCCAATGTTGATGTTTGGCAACAAACTATAACTGTTAAACCTAATACCAACTATGTATTTTCCTGTTGGCTACAAACTATTACTAATAATAATCCGGCAAGCCTGCAATTCTCAATAAACAACATTCCTTTAGGTAGTATTTTTGATGCAAACTCTCAATCCTGCATATGGGACAGATTTTACACAACATGGAATTCCGGAAATAATACCACCGCTACTATTTCCATAAAAAACATGAACACCATTTATGATGGTAATGATTTTGCACTTGACGACTTTTCATTTAGTGAGAATATAACTTCCAATGAACAAACGCTGGTTACTGTAAAAGAATGCAGCTTCCCTACTGCTGGTTTTACAGCCCCTGACACAGTTTGTGTAAATACACCAGTAAATATTGTAAACACCTCAACAGCGTCGACAAGCTACTATTGGAGTTTTTGTTCCGGTGATTTGGGAGGAACTGTAATTGCCGATAATATTGGGAATCCAAGTTACTATCTTAGAGGGCCTGTATTTTCCGATTTTGTAAAAGTAAATGGAATGTTCTATTTATTCGTTGTAAACAATCACGCCGGAACCTTAACAAGACTAGACTTTGGCAATAACTTACTGAACACCCCGACAGCAGTGGATTTAGGCAATTTCGGAAAACTTCAAATGCACTTGGAAGGAATTCAAATTGTAAACTCTAACGGAAAATGGTATGCGCTTTTAGTAGGCGGCGACTCCGATTATGGAACAACACCCCAACTTTATAAAATAGAGTTCGGTACCAGTATTACAAACACCTCCCCTATAATAACAACTTATCCCAATATTGGTGGTCTTGCACAGCCTGTAGATCTTTATGTTTTTAAAGATCAGGCTAATTTTTACGGGTTGACAATTAATGCAAAAAATAATACCATAACAAAATTTGATTTTTCAGATGACCTGGACAATACACCAACAGCAGTCAATCTTTCTAATATTGGATATCTTAACTATCCCACAGGGATAAATGCAATATCTGTAAATGACAAATGGTATGTATATATTACAAATGAATACAACAACAGCATAACCAGGCTTGATTATGGAAATTCCTTATCAAATACACCTACAGTCATAAATATTGGTAATCCGGGAAACCAACTATACAAACCCAGAGATATTTATATAATGCAAACTTGCGATAAACTAATTGGGTTTGTGAACAATGGAGATAATAATTACAATAGTATAACCAGGTTGGATTTTAATAACGACCCGGAAAGTATCCCTTCAGCTGCCGATTTAGGCAATTTTGGAAATTTTGATTTTCCCCACTCATTTTCAAAAATTTTCAGAGAGGGTAACGACCTTTATTGTTTTGTAACCAATGCTCGAAATCATACCATAACACGCATTAAATTTCCAGGTTGTAATAATGCCAACATTCCTAACTCTACTTCGCCTACCCCTCCAATTATTACTTATTCAGTACCTGGCACCTATAATATCTACTTAACTATAGACGAAGGATTACCCACACAATCATCTTTCTGCAAATCAATCGTTGTAGTTGAAGGAGAAAAAAAATTTCTTGGTGATGATATTTCAACTTGCAATAAATCTTATACAATAGATGCCACAAAGCCAAATGCTAAAAGCTATTTATGGAACAATGGAGCAACCACATCTTCAATAACGGTTTCGCAATCCGGAACTTATTGGGTTAATATTGATATTGATGGAATGCCATGTCCTTCAAAAGATACAATCAATGTCAACTTTACAACTTGCGCTATCCCGGGTTTTACTGCTCCTGACTCAGTTTGCGTAAATACACCAGTAAATATTGTAAACACCTCAACAACGGGTTCTTCTTATTATTGGAACTTTTCAGTGGCAGACATCAACAGTACGCCAATTGGTGAAAATCTTGGTAATATTAGCGGAGAACTTTCATGGCCGGTTTTCATTGATATTGTTTCTGACAATGGTAATTATTATGGGTTTCTTACTAATAATTATGGAGGTAATTTGATCAGATTTGACTTTGGAAATAGTATGCTTAATACACCTGTAGCTAAAGATCTAGGAAACTTTGGCGTTCTCCCTGTTACTTATGGATTGGAAGGTATTCAGGTAATAAAATCTAATGGTAAATGGTATGCGTTTCTTGTTGGCGGAGCTACTGTAGTTGGCAATAGCGGACGTATCGTTAAAATTGAATTTGGAACAAATATTACAAATAATTCGCCCGTGGCTACTAACTGGGGTAATATTGGCAATTTAGAACAACCGCTTGACCTGAATATATTCCAGGATAACGGCGGCAAATGGTATGGTTTTACTGTGAATGCCGATAACAATACTGTAACACGATTTGATTTCGGAAACGATTTTACCAATCCTCCAACTGCTACAAACCTTGGAGGTTTTAATGGATTATTAGATTACCCCACAGGCATAAATGCCATTAATGAAAATGGCAAATGGTATGTATTCATAACAAATACAACCAGTTCCACATTAACTCGACTCGACTTTGGCAATTCGTTAAGCAACACACCTGTTGCTGTAAATCTTGGAAATCCAAGCAATGTATTGAACCAACCGCGTGATCTTTTAATATTAAGATTCTGCGGACAATTAATTGGCTTTATAGTAAATGGTAAAGATCCTAACCGACCTTCATCTAACGATCTTACCAAACTTGATTTCAACAACCTTATTACTAATGTTCCCACTGGTGTTTCTATGGGTAATATTGCGAATTTCGAATTTCCTCATTCATTGTCAAAAATATTTAGAGAAGGTTCTGACCTGTATACTTTTATTCCAAACGCCCGCAATAACACACTAAGCCGTTTAAAATTTTCAGGCAGCACTGATGTTAATATTCCGAACTCCTCTCTACACACACCGCCAACAATCACCTATTCTAAACCCGGTATTTACAATATTAATTTATTGGTTGACGAAGGGTTACCCACACAATCTTCTTTTTGTAAATCTATCGTTGTTTTACCTTCGCCACTACCTCAACCGGTCTTGGATACTTTCCTTTGCCGTGGAGATAGTGTAAAACTTGAAGTTAATTTCCCATATGGTAAATACATATGGAATACCGGCAACACTGATACTGCGATTTTTGCAAAAGCTGCCGGCAATTATTATGTAGAATACGACTACTATGGCTGCAAAGGAAAGGATGAATTTAAAACTACTGTGAAAGAATCACCCATTGTTGAGTTGGGCCTGGATACAAGCATTTGTAAAAATGATTCGCTGCTTCTTAATGCCGGAGACAACAGTATAAAATATAACTGGCTGTCCGGCGAACAGACTAAAACCATTTGGGCAAAAAATGCAGGTAAATATATTGTAGCAGTTACAAATGCGGATAATTGTACTAATAAAGATTCCATTAATATTTACTCTTTGCCATTGCCTGTTATTTCTCTTACTGATGATATTATAGTTTGTACGGGAAACCCGGTACAGTTAAACGCTTCGGCTCCAAACGCAATTAAATATGAGTGGAATACTTCACCCACTTTATCTTCTACCACTATTGCCAACCCTGTTGCAACACCGGTAGATACTACAAAATATTTTGTAAAGATTTCCGATAATAATAATTGTGCTAATACCGATTCTGTAACGGTGTTTACTATCGCGCCTCCCGCTGTTTCTATAATGAACGATACAACAATTTGCGAAGGCTCCTCAATTGTTCTGCAAACACAAAGTGCTTCCGTAAAAATGTTTGAGTGGTCGCCGGCAGCCACACTAAACAATAAATCGATCGCAAGCCCTACCGCTACACCGCACACAAAAACTACTTATACGTTAAAAGCTGCTAATGATGGCTGCTTTACTACAAACAACATAACCATTGATTTACTGCCGCTGCCTACTATTACCAAAAGTAACGATACAACTATATGTATTCCGGGTAGTGCTCAGCTAATGGTTTCCGGTGGTATAAAATACAACTGGTATCCTGCAAAAGGATTAAGCGGTACAACAATTTCAAACCCTGTGGCTACAACAGACGAAACCACTTTTTATAAAACACAGGTTACCGACGCAAACGGCTGTAGCAACCTGGATTCTATCCTGGTAAAAGTGCTGCCTAAGCCCGCATTTTTCATTTCACCGGGCAGCCCTGAAATTTGTATTGGAGATTCCGTTTCTCTTAATGCAAGCGGTGGCGACTTAGTTCTATGGCAGCCTATGCAGGACATTATTACTTCCGGAAATACAAATTCCGCAATTGTGTATCCATCAGCTACCACAAACTATACCGCAACAATTACAAATATAGCTTGCAACTTTACCGATGATGTTACTGCACAGGTTAAGGTTAATCCTTTGCCGGTTATTAATATTCAAAAATCCGGCGACATTGATTGCAGTCATCCACGGGTAAGTTTATCAGCTTCCGGTGGAATTGAATACAACTGGTGGCCGGCTAATTTTCTCACTGATCCCTCTGCTATCAGTCCTATTGCGAGTGTGCTTTCCAATACCCAGTTTTATGTAAAAGTCACTGATAGAAACAGTTGCTCTGCTATCGATAGTATTATGGTAAACGTAACAACTGATGGTGAAAGTTTGTTTGTTGTACCCAATGCTTTCTCACCAAATGGTGATGGACAAAACGATTGTTTTAACATTAGACATTGGGGCGTGAATAATGAACTGATCGACTTCAGCATTTACAATCGTTGGGGATTAAAAATTTTCTCAACCACCAAAATGAGCGACTGCTGGGATGGCACTTACAAAGGTCAAAATCAGCCTGCCGGCGGTTATGTGTATATTATTCATGCAAAAACAATTTGCGGCGATATTGAACGGAAAGGAATGGTAATGCTGATACGCTAATGTATGGTATGGTCAAACAATTAATAGAGTTGACTAGCACAAATAATCGAAATAGAAAAGGCGGCCTCAAAAAATATAGAGACAACCTTTTCTATTTTCTTATACTATACGCAGTATAAATTTACGCATGAATGTTTCACTTTGCTGAAAAGAATTACATCAGTACAAGTGAGTGACACAACGATGCTTAATAGTAGCAATACCGCCGGTCCCAAAAAAAATAGCACATTTTTAAGCCGTGCAAGACATATCATTATAAATTTTCTTCCGCATTTTCTACACTAAGCGCTTTAATAAAATCCGTTACAAGATAGCTTATCAATTTGCCTATAGTGTCATCTTTACGGCCATCACTCAATTGTACAGCCCCTTCACAAATATGCAGGTATGCAACATTTGCTTCTGCCGAAGTCATATTGATGTAATGACGGGCATGCATGGGCGAAATTCCACAAGGTGAGGTGGCGCTACTTAATACGTTCTGAACGCAGTCCAGATCAAGCTCTATACCGCACGCCGTGTCGTCAGTAAAATCTATAGCATCGCCGATAGCTTCTATAAAGTCACGTTTGCCGTGCAGAAAAATATCCTCATAAGTAATGCAATCAAAAAACGGATTGTTCACAATATCCATCCATACATTTTGTGGCAAATAATTTTCATGAATTCCAAGCATAAAATACTTCTGTAAATAACCGTCCTCTTCCGCATAACGGAAACCATTTCCACTATGCCTGCCTTCTGCGGCACGATAATCGCTATGCGCATCAAGATTGATCGCATTAATTTGCGCCAACGGAATAACTCCGGCCTTATGCAAACCCTTGGCCGCACCTTTTATTAACGGATATGCGTTATTATGTCCGCCACCAATTACAATCGGAATCTTTTTATACGAAGTAATTGTTTTGATAAGATTTTCCACTTCATCATCTATCGTATTTACAGCATGCCTGTATGCTTCAATTCTTTCATCCGCATTGCTGGCATTGCTTTCAATCACTTCTGTAAGGTCAGAAAAATCAAAATGCCCCAAAACCAAAATATTACTTCCCTGCATAAAATCGTTACTCTGCACATTCAGAAAGCTCTTAATAAACGACATCCAGGCTGTGTTCGCGCCACTCAAACCGCTATTAGCTCTTATGCCAATATCTTCAGCCACACCAACTACCACAAAACGCGCCAAAGAATTTTCAACATCCTTTACACTTTTTACAACAGCAACTTCTTCACCAATTTTCGTTTCAAACTTTCTAATACGCGTAAATCCTAAAATATCCTTTTTGTCATAAATTTTTAAATGCTGCATAATCGTTGTTGTTTTAAAGGTTAAAGCTATCGCTTTGTTTTGTATTTCCTCAGATGTTTTAGAAATAATTTTTTCCTTTCAACTTGCTAAAAGTTTAACGGATTTTTTATGGACCGGGCAATAGTACTACTATTAAGCTTTTCTTGCGTCGCACACTTGTACGTTAGTAATTCTATTGAACTTTCAAATGTAAGAGTCCTACACCTTCGAGGTGTAGGACTCTTACGTTTGAACAGGTTCTTATACACTCTTTTTTTTCAAAATAATTTTCTCAAAGGAATTCGCCATTGATCATTACTTTATCTATAAGATTACTTCCAAAAGCATATGGGAAATAAGAAAGTGATGGCATTGGTTTTGTGAAAATAAGATTCGCGAGTTTGCCCTTAGCAATACTTCCTGCTTCCTTTTCTACTTCCATAGCATAAGCACCGTTGATCGTAGCCGCGTTGATCGCTTCTCCAGGAAGCATTTTCATTTGTATACAACTAAGTGATACTACAAAATTCATATTGCCACTTGGCGATGATCCGGGATTATAATCCGAAGCCAAAGCAACGGCGCAATTGGCATCAATCAACTTCCTTGCAGGCTGCATAGGCATGCGAAGAAAAAACGCGGCAGTGGGCAATAAAGTTCCAATAACCGGTGATTTACCAAGCAGGTTAATATCATTGTCCGTCATCGTTTCAAGATGATCCATTGATACAGCGTTAAGAGCAATTCCCTTTTCAATACCGCCAATGCTGTTTAGCTGATTTACATGTAGCTTGGGTTTCAAGCCATACTGCATACCGGCCTTACATATCGTTTCCATTTCATCTGGAGAAAAGAAACCGCTTTCGCAAAACACATCTATATAATCAGCCAGTTGTTCCTTTGCTATTACTGGCAACATTTTATAAATGATTTCATCAATATAGCCCTGGTGATTTTCCTTATACCGCAACGGATAAGTGTGTGCGGCAAGGAAAGTAGATTTTATTAAAAGACTAGACCGGTCTTTCAACTTTTTAATTACACGCAGCATCTTTAATTCGCCTTCTACCGATAACCCATAACCGCTTTTTATTTCAACGGCACCGGTTCCAAGCTTGCTTATTTCTTCAAGTCTTTTCCATGCAGCATTGAATAATTCATTTTCAGAAACTTCGTTCAGCCTCGCCGCTGAATTAAGTATACCGCCACCCTTTGCGGCAATTTCAGCATAGCTTAATCCATTTATTTTGTCAACAAATTCAGTTTCTCTACTTCCGGCAAACACAAGATGCGTATGACTATCGCACCAAGCTGGTAAAACAAATGCTTCATTCGCATCAATGGCACTTACTTTACTTGTATTGGTTTGCAATTCGCTCATTTTTCCATAATCCGCAATCACTCCGTCTTCTATAATGAGATACGCGTTTTCAATTACAGGTAGCTCTTTTAATGCGTTCCCTCTTAGTAACACATTTTTCTCTCTTACGCCTACCAGCCGTGAAATATTTTTTATATTTATTGTAGACATCCGATAGTTTAATTTTTACAAATCACCACACTAAGTACACTAAGCCACACTTAGAAAACCTTAGTGTCTCCTTAGTGGTTAATAAAAAATTTATTCAACACATTTTTCCTTTCTTCTCGTATCAATGATATACTGAATTTTCCATTTACTATCAAGCTTTACCATTTGAAATGAATTCACTCCGCAATGGCTGAATTTGTCGCCTAAATAAAATTTATAGGGCGCCCATACAGAAGCCAAATCGACATCTACTTTTATGGTTTCAAATACTATTCTCTCATCAAAAACCAGTGGATGCGGTTTGGCAACAAAGTCTATGAAATCTTTCATGGCTTGTGTTCGTACTACAACTTTTTGCTGCTTGTTCATTACGACGGTCTGCAAAACAGCATTATCAGAAATAGTTGCTTTCAACAATGCGGTATCTGAATTTTTCATTCCACTAAAAAAGTTATTGATCGTTTCTTTTATAGCAGCTTCCTCCGAAGATTGCGCAAAAGCGACACAGCAAATTAGCAAGCACAAAACAGCATGTAAGTATTTCATTTATTTGAGATTTGAAATTTGAAATTATTCTTGTTAATAGCACCCCAATGAAAATTATGCAATGGGTTTGAATTGTTCAATAGTATTACAAATGTACAAGTGTGCGACGCAACGGAAGTTCAATAGTAGCAATGCCGCCCGGTCCATACAATTTAAAATACTATAATTCGAAAATGATAATTTAATTGAGCAACCTCAAGACATTCCCTTTCAAGCTTCTTTTATCCACATTCATCATTCATCATTTTCACATTTCCAACATTATGCTAACACCATTCCATTTTCAAATTTTAAAATTACCTCATTTTCAAATTTTGCTCAATATCCAATCCAAATTTTCTAGCGGTGTCTTTTGCAATATCGTAACCAGCATCGGCATGGCGGATAACCCCAATACCGGGATCATTGCGCAACACACGACTTAAACGAACAGCAGCATCGTCTGAACCATCAGCAACAATTACCATTCCCGCATGAATACTATAACCCATACCAACACCACCGCCATGATGCAGGCTCACCCAACTCGCTCCGCCAGCCGTATTCATAAGCGCATTCAGCAATGGCCAATCGGCTACAGCATCGCTGCCATCAAGCATCGCTTCCGTTTCACGATTCGGGCTTGCAACGGAACCGGTATCCAAATGATCGCGACCAATAACAATCGGCGCTTTTACCTTTCCTGTTTTAACCAGCTCATTAAAAGCCATTCCGGCTTTTTCACGTTCACCTTGTCCCAGCCAGCAAATGCGTGCAGGCAAGCCCTGGAAAGCAATCTTTTCCTTTGCCAGTTTTAACCAGCGTTGCAGGCTTTTATTTTCGGGAAACATGTTTGCAATTACTTCGTCAGTAGCTGCAATATCAGCAGGATCACCACTTAACGCGGCCCAACGGAAAGGCCCTTTTCCTTCGCAAAATAACGGTCTTATATATGCGGGAACAAAACCCGGAAAATCAAACGCGTTCTTTAAACCTCTTTCCTGCGCACGTGCACGAATGTTGTTGCCATAATCAAATGTGATCGCTCCCATTTTTTGCAATTGCAACATCAGCGCTACATGCAGCTTCATACTATCATAACTAAGGTCGATGTATTGCTGCAGATTTTCTTTGCGCAACACATTAGCCTGTTCATTCGTTAATGTGTGCGGCACATAACCAATCAACGGATCATGTGCCGAAGTTTGGTCGGTCAATGTATCCGGTACTATATTTCTTTCAACCAATCGCTGCAATAAATGCACGGCATTGCACAATACGCCAATGCTTAAAACTTCTTTGTTTTTCTTTGCATCCAACGCTCTGTCAATTGCCGCATCAATATTTGTAAGCTTAACATCAAGGTATTTTGTTTCAAGTCTTTTATCAATACGCCATTCTTCCACTTCCGCTATCAGCGCTACGCCTTCATTCATAGTAATTGCCAAAGGTTGAGCGCCACCCATACCGCCGAGCCCGGCAGTTACATTCAATGTACCTTTTAGCGTTCCTCCGAAATGTTTATCCGCCGCGGCAGCGTACGTTTCATACGTTCCCTGCACAATTCCCTGCGAACCAATATAGATCCAGCTTCCGGCGGTCATTTGTCCGTACATCATTAATCCCTTCTTTTCCAATTCATCAAAATGTTCCCATGTTGCCCACTTTGGCACAAGCTGCGAATTGGATATCAACACACGTGGCGCATCCTTATGCGTACGCAATATGCCAACCGGCTTGCCGCTTTGTATCATCAGCGTTTCATCATCACTCAAATCCTTCAAGACTTTTATAATAAGATCAAGACTTTCAAAATTTCTGGCAGCTTTACCACGACCACCATATACTATCAGGTCATCAGGACGTTCAGCAACATCAGGATTCAAATTATTCAGCAACATGCGTAACGCGGCTTCCTGTATCCAACCTTTACAATTCAATTGCGAACCAGTTGGTGTTCTATATTTTTCAACATCGTAGCGTTTGTATGTAGTTGTGCTCATGTTTATTTAGTTGTTAGTTGTAAATTCTCAAATTTCAAATATCAAATCTTCAAATCCTTCACTCAATCTTATTCCTTTCTCCTTCGCAAAAGCGTTCACATTTTTCACAAATGAATAATCATGAATAATATTTCTTATCGCATTAATATCTTCTGCAAAAATCCTGTCCTCTTCCGCGAAGCCAACAAACTTACGAACATACTCATGCGCAAACTCAAGCAGTTCGCTGCTTTTCAACGGTCTTCTAAATTCTATCGCCTGGCAGGCACTCATCAATTCAATTGCCAGTATGGATTCAAGGTTATCAATTACCTGGTTCAATTTCCTGCCACTTATACTTCCCATACTTACGTGATCTTCTTGTCCCAGCGAAGTGGGAATGCTATCGGCGCTTGCCGGAAAGCATAACGTTTTATTCTCTGTAACCAGCGCCGCTGTTGTATATTGAGGGATCATAAAGCCGCTGTTCAATCCTACATCTTTCATTAGCAACATAGGCAGGCCCCATTTACCTTCCAGTAAAAGATAACAGCGACGATCGGATATATTTCCCACTTCGGCGGCTGCAAAACAAGCATAGTCAAGCGGAAGCGCCATTGGTTGCCCATGAAAATTGCCACCGCTTATGGTATCATCGGCCGCAAAAATGATGGGATTATCAGTAACAGAATTCAATTCTATTTCAGTTAATTCATTCAAATGTTGCCATGCATTCCTGCTGGCGCCATGCACCTGCGGCATACAACGCAAACTATATGGATCCTGCACACGGCCGCAATCAATATGGCTTTGCATAATCACTGAATCCTTTAGCAACTTTCTTAAACGCTGTGCTACAAGTTTATTTCCCGCATAAGGACGCAGTTGATGCAGTCTTTCATCAAAAGGAGCTTTTGTTCCTGTTAATGCTTCAAGGCTCATAGCGCCAATAATATCAGCAGCTTCAAGACAATTGTACATGCGCTCAACAGCTTTTACAGCAAAAGCCAGTATAAACTGCGTTCCATTTATCAACGCCAAACCTTCCTTTGGTCCAAGACTTATCGGTGCAATACTTTGCTGCTGCATTAATGCTTTCGAAGCTATTTTTTTTCCTTTACAGAATACTTCTCCAAGGCCTATCAACGGTAAAAACAAATGACTCAATGGCGCCAGATCACCACTTGCGCCAACACTTCCCTTTTCAGGAACAACAGGAATAATGTTATTATCTATGTGCCAAATAATGCGCTCAAGTGTGGTAAGTTGCACACCCGAAAAGCCCTGTGCCAATGCATGCACTTTTGTAATAAGCATGAGCTTAGCTATTTCTTCGGGAATAGCTTTACCAACACCAACACTATGACTTTGCAATATTTTATGTTGCAGCAGTCGCGTATCTTCCGCAGAAACAGGCTTGTTTGCCAAAATACCAAAACCGGTATTCACACCATACACAGTTCTGTTTTCATCAACAATTTGCTGAACATCCTGCTGACTCTTCTTAATTTTTTGAACAGCCGCTTCGCTTAAAACGCCTTTAATTTCGCCTGAAGCGATTTTTAAGGCAAGGCTTGCGGTTAAATGGTCTATGCCATATTGAAAGTTTTTCATATTAATTTTATGTTGAGATCTGAAATCAGAGATTTAGAACCTGTATGAGTGAATGCACCTTGTAGAGTTGAGAAAGCACATTCTCTTCTGAAAGCTGACTGATGATTTCTCTCTACTGCTCACTAGCATTACTACCGCACAAGTGAGTGACACAACGATGCTTAATAGTAGCACTACCGCCGGTCCCATAAAAAAAATATGAGATCAGAAATCAAATATCAGATATTCCATTCTCAACCCTCAATTCGTTTCTACTCCCATTTAAAAGTTTTTATAGCTACAATGTACACAACAACGCCCCATATTGCTAATATAGCCAATTGTGGCCAACAGCCAGTCAAATGTGCTCCTTCAAATGAAATTTTGCGCATGGCATCGTTGAAATGTGTTAACGGTAAAATGCGGCATAGGGGCTGTAGCCATGCCGGAAAAGAATCTATGGGAAAAAATGTACCGGCAAGTAAAAACTGCGGCAATGTAACAATATTTGCCAATGGCGGAATAACATTTTCATTCTTTGCAAGTCCGCTTACTATAAAACCAAAACCCATAAAAACAAGCAATGACAGAAAGCTCAACAACATTATTTCGAGGAATGTGACCCAGCCATGAACCAGGGTAAAATTAAATGCAAAATACCCAAGTGCAATAATAACAATAGCGGTTATCAACTGAAAAATTACCCGGCTTAAGCCCTCGCCCAGTATGATGGATGCGCGATTTATGGGAGTTGCAAAAAAACGTTTTAACACCAAATGCTGACGAAGATTGAAAAACAAAAATGCCACTCCAAACACACCGGCGCTTAATAATGAAAAACCAAGTTGCCCGGGTAAAATAAAATCAATGGCTTTATACTCTCGAACAGTTTCAATATCGGGAACTATATGCGCAACGGTTTGCCTTTCGGAAAATTTTATTTTATCGATTTTGGAAATGATATTTTCCAGCAGCGGCAAGAAAGAGGAAATTTTATCGGCACTGGCAGTAGTGGAACGGAACTTTGCAAAATATTCAATATTGCTGTTGACGGTATCTGTAACAGGCACTTTTTCAATTGATAAAATACCCGTAATACGACCTTTAACGAGATCGGAACGCAACTCTTCGTCTGTTTTTTCCGTAACAAATTTTATGTTGCGGTAATGCCTGATGGAATCAAGTAAAATGTTGCTGGTGTCACTGTTTTTATCAAGCACTATTTTAAATGAAGGCCCGGAACTGTTTCCTAAAAAACCGAATACCAGGATGAATATAAGCGGAAAAAATATACTAAATATAACCGCTGACGGGCTTCTTACGATAGCAATTAAACTTGCTCTTGTAATTGCTAACATTGCCCTGCCCTGACTATATGTTTGTTGCATAATTTGGTCAAAATTGGAGCAAAGCTAAGTTAATGTGAGAAAATTTTGGTTGATAGTTTTGGGTTGCTGGTTGTTAGTATGAATTATTATTGCATTCTACACTAAATAATACGAACAAGGCTCCAGTGAACACAAAGCATAATCGGAATTACTTTTATCGTTCACATTATCACATTATTCAAACATCATTTCAAATGGCAATCTTGCCTGTACGCTGCCCATGTAGGTTTTAATATTTTTCAGGTTGGTATAAATGCGGTATCCGTCTTCTCCAATCTCTTCTTTAATGGAATTTTCTTTTATTGCACCAACCTTTGACATTTTTTGAAAACTATTCATTAGTTTATCAATCAAGTTTAATGGTTCGGGCACTTCCGACACGCGGTATTCTTTCAATTTAGCCATTCTTGCTGCGCAATCTACAGCATCTTGTATACCACCAATCCTGTCAACAAGACCAAGCGCTTTTCCCTTTGCACCGGTCCATATCCGTCCTTGCGCAATACTATCTGTGTATGAAAGAGAAATCTTTCTACCATCCGCCACACGCTGCAAAAAAGTTTGATAAACACTATCCACATCGTTTTGAATAAATTTCCGCTCCACGTCTGTAAGCGGTTGGGCAATATTGGGCATGGTGGCATGATCGGCAGTTTTCACTCCATCAAAAGTTACTCCCAGTTTGCTTTTGAAAAATCCCGATAAATTGGGCACTATACCAAATACACCAATGGAACCTGTAATGGTATTGGGTTCTGCAAATATACTATCCGCATTGCACGACAAATAATAACCGCCGGATGCAGCATAATCGCCAAAGCTTAAAACCACCGGTTTTTCCTTTTTCAATAATGAAATCTCTCTCCATATATTTTCGCTGGCATAAGCACTACCTCCGCCCGAATTAACACGAAATACAACCGCTTTTATAGTGTTATCAAAACGGGCTTTTCGCAAATACGAACGAAATTTATCAGCACCAATTTGCCCATCTCCGCCTTTCCCATCCACAATATCGCCCTGCGCATATATGATAGCTATTTTATCTGTACCCTTACCGGATTTATAATTAACTGCAGTTTCGTATTTGCCCACAGGTACAAAATTTATTTTAGTTGACGGCTTTATGCCAAGTTTCTCTTTCAATTCGGCCTTCACTTCATCGTCATACTTCGCACCATCCAGCAATTTTAAATTCACACCATCAGCGGCAGACTGTATAGCAAGCGTGTTGGCATATTTGTGCAATGTGGCTGTATCTACATTTCTTTGCTTAGCAGTATTTACTAAAAAAATACTGTAAAATTCATTGATTAACTCCTGTGATTGCAAACGATTGGCATCAGTCATTTTTTCTGCTCTGAATGGCTCTGTAGCACTTTTAAACTTCCCAGCATAAAATACCTGAGGCTCTATGTTCAGCTTATCCAATGCATTTTTAAAGAATATATATTGCATCGAAAACCCTTTCCACTCAAGTGCTCCCTTGGGATTACAATAAATTTTATCCGCAACATTGGCAACATAATACGCTTTTTGCGAAATCACATCACCATATGCATATATAAATTTTTTTGAGGTTTTAAAATCGAGCAACGAATTGCGTAATGCTTCGCTGGTAGCAAATCCATTGGGATTGCCGCTGCATTTCATATAAATCCCCTTAATGGAAGAATCGCTTTTAGCATACTTTATTAACCGTACAATATCGTATAAGCCGGGATTATCGTATTGCTCTTCCGGAGAAAGATCGGCAAATGGATTATCCTTCTTTTGTTCGAGAACCGCTTTGCTAAGATCAATATACAAAACAGCTTTTTCCCCAACATCTACCTTTTTTGAAGTAGCTAAACTGCCCACTATTCCTGCAAAAATGAGAACCCCAACAACACTAAAAACAATAAGCGCAAGAATAGATGCAAAGAAAAATTTAAAAAATTGTCCCATTAAATATTCGTTTATTTGAAACTATCCAAAAATAAAGATATTTGAAGCCATTAATACCTTCAATACATGAATAAGGCATATTTGCTGATAGGCGGCAATGTGGGAAACCGGTTGTTAAACATGAAAAAAGCCGCTTCAATCATAGAAAAATATTGCGGAAACATCATCGCGTTTTCAGCCATATACGAAACGGCGGCATGGGGCAACACCAATCAGCCCGCATTTCTAAACCAGGCATTAACTGTAGCCACCACACTAAACGCCACAGAACTAATGAACAAGTTATTATGGTGTGAAGATCAAATGGGGCGCATACGCACAGAAAAGTACGCCCCGCGTATAATAGATATGGATATATTGCTATTCAACAACGAAATTCATCAATCGGCGCACATAACCATCCCTCATTCCGCACTGCATCTTCGGCAATTTGCACTTATGCCGCTTAATGATATCGCCGCAAATTATATACACCCGGTTTTACAAAAAACCATTCACCAATTATTGCTCGAATGCCCCGACACACTGAATGTGCATAAATATGGATAACAGGTTAATAGCTTGAGTATATATTTGCGGTTGAAGAATTCAAAAGTAAAAACTAAACAAGAGACAACACCCGGATATATTTCAGTTATTTTTTTGAACCCGGCAGTAGAATATGAATTAAGCTTTTGTTGCGTCGCACACTTGTACGGCAGGAAGTAATTCAGCGATACTTTAACACAGGCGACGTTTATGACTTTTGAATGTAGCCTTTTAAACTTATTATGAAATACAATTTTATTACAATAGAAGGCAATATTGGCGCAGGAAAGACTACGCTGGCACATCTGTTGGCAAAGCACTATAATGCCCGGCTTATATTGGAAGAATTTGCCGACAACCCTTTCTTACCCAAATTTTATGAAGACCCCAAACAATACGCCTTCCCGCTCGAATTGTTTTTCATGGCAGAGCGGTATAAGCAATTAAAAGAACTGTTGCAGCAAAAAGACCTATTTCAAACTACAACCATATCAGATTATCTATTCACCAAATGTTTGCTGTTCGCAAAAGTAAACCTACCCGATGATGAATTCAGGCTGTATCAGCGCTTATTTGATATTATACACCAACAGGTAATTCAACCGGATCTGCTCATTTACCTGCACGCACCGGTAAAAAAACTTCAGGAAAATATTCGCCGCCGCAACAGATCGTACGAGCTAAGTATATCTAACGAATACCTGTTCAACATACAGGAAACCTATACCCATTATATAAAACAGCATGATTTAAAAACCATTTTTATAGATGTTTCCAATGCGGATTTTCTCGGAAATGAAAAACATTTGCAAATAGTTTTGGACGCGTTGGATAAAAACTATAATGGCGAAAGGGAATATATTACGCTTCCTTAATTATTTTTGCCCGCTAAAAAATATCAAGACCAGCAATTATGGAAAAAGAAGACAAGTCGGATTTTTATGCTGCTTTAAAAATATCCGAATTCAGGCAAATGCTAATGGCCCGCTTCGCATTTATTATGGGATCAAGAATGCTGGCCACGCTAATGTTCTGGTGGATATATGAACTAACGCATTCAAAACTGGCTTTGGGCTGCATTGGTCTGGCAGAAGTAGTTCCGGCATTGTCACTTGCATTATATGCCGGACATTTTATAGATCAAAACGAAAAAAGAAAGCTGGTACTACGCTGTACCTTTTTGTATTTTTTAGCTGCTGTAATACTAGCATCGCTTGCCCTCCCGTTTATAGAAAGCGCATTAAGTACAACAATAATAGTCACCATTATATACGTAGTAATTTTTTGCAGCGGTATCGTACGTTCATTCATCGGGCCAATATATGGTGTAATGCTGGGCTATATTGTGCCGAAAGATAAAATTGTGAACGCCGCCACATGGAACCAGTTCGTGTTTCTTTTCGCTGCAGTAGCCGGCCATGCATGTTGCGGATTTCTAATAGCATTCTATAAAGAAGAAGGGCCGCTCATTACCGTTGTCGCATTGTTCCTTATGTCGTTTATATTATTACTGAAATTAAAACCTAAACCTGTTTCCGCTGTAGTAAACAGCAGCCAGGAAAAACCGACATGGGCAAGTATTAAA
Source organism: Flavihumibacter sp. (assembly GCA_031553495.1). Taxonomy (GTDB): domain Bacteria; phylum Bacteroidota; class Bacteroidia; order Chitinophagales; family Chitinophagaceae; genus Pinibacter. Next base: position 60,989 of record JAVBLN010000031.1, on the reverse strand, counting down.
GAAGGCCTGTCGTTTTTATATAAAACAAAAGAACTGATTGCAGCCATGACAATGGATATGTTTGCCGTGCTGTTTGGCGGCGCGGTGGCGCTGGTTCCGGTTTTTGCTAAAGATATATTGCACACCAGTGATATTGCTTATGGTTGGCTAAATGCAGCCAACGACATCGGCGCCATTTGTATAATAGCCATTCTCACACTTTTCCCTTTAAGAAAAAACCAGGGAAAAATATTATTGATAGTAGTAGTAGGATTTGGAGTATGTATAATAACATTCGGGTTATCAAAAATATTCTTACTGTCGTTCTTCGCATTGCTCATAGGCGGTATGCTCGATGGAATCAGCGCATTAATACGAAGCACCATTTTGCAGCTTAAAACTCCAGAACATATGCGTGGCCGTGTAATGAGCGTCAACTCCATGTTTATAAATTCAAGTAATGAACTTGGGCAGTTTGAAAGCGGTTTCGCCGCCAGCCTGATGGGCACTGTTCCTTCAGTTGTATTTGGAGGCTGTATGACGGTGTTGGTAGCTATTATAACATGGCTTAAAGCACCGGCATTAAAAAAGATGGAGTACTAATTCATTTATTTTCGTGTGCACATAATAGTTAGTAACACACAGGTCGCACGGCCTAGAACACAAAAAACGACTTAACTATTTTAAGAGAAAGCTTTATATGCTTTAGCGCCTTAGTAAGATGGCTTTCTACTGTTTTAGTAGAGATTTGCATGTGTGTGGCAATTTCAGATGCGGAAAGTCCCTCGTTGCGGCTATAATGAAAAACGGCTTTACATTGTGGTGGAAGTTTTTCTACTATTCTGTTTATATAATTCTGTAAAAAACATGCATGTATGCGGGCTTCTTCGTCGATAGTCAGTTGCACATCGGTGGTATTCTGATGAAGCAACTCTTTGCGGCGCTTCTGTTTCAACAGATGTTTATATACAGAAAACTTACAGGCAGTAGCAAGATATGCAGGCAAATTATAAATTTCAGTTTCATACCGTTTGTCCCATAATTTCATGAAAATATCCTGCACTATTTCTTCAGCTAATTCCTTCGAGTGGCAATAATTATAACTAATAGCGAAAAGCTTTTCCCAATACCGTTGATATATTTCCGTATACGCCATTTCCTCACCATCAACGAGCATTTCAACCAACATTTCATCTGTATATTGACTATAATTTCGCATATAGATCAATCAAAATAAATCAACACAAAGATGCGGAAAAATGAAACATCACGTAAATTAATTTGCGATGGGCAACCAAAGCTGCATGAAGCATAAGCCTATTAATATCCAATCAAAATTACAATTTCATTTCACTATTCACAGTAGTGGTAAAGAATATTATCCATTTGTAAATAACTATTTCAGGATGAAAAGAATCAAAACAAATGATACTTATCAGTAAAATTATTTTTTTTAACTATTCGAACTACAATGTGGACGAGTTAGTGCTTTGGGGAACTAGCCTTCACTAATGCCCTACAAATGGCAACTCGCTCAAGAGCATTACTACCGTACAAGTGAGTGACACAACGATGCTTAATAGCATTCCAATCGCTGGCTACATAAAAAAATATACCACACACTACACTTTTTCCATACCTTATAGTTAAATTCATTATAACTTGCATATAGCTTATTCCGTATAACCTTTCAAAACCAGACTATGAAATACTTCAAATTATTCCTACTTGCTACAATGATCCTGCACTTGCAGGCCTTATCTCAAAAACAAACTATAACCGACATTAATGGATTCATTGAAAAACGTCCCGGACATACGGTAACCCTTTCGCACGCCATCAAAAAAAATCGGCCAATTATAAGCCGCTTCGCTCATTTTGAAGTAGTCGATTGTCGGCCGGATACATCGCGATTGGGAATTGGTTTTGCAAATGCACAAAGGCAAATATATTTTAAAGGAGCCTCTGTACAGCAAATAATTGAATACTATTTGAACAACTATTTTACAGATACAGCCTCTCAATTTACAATGCGGATGGTGCTGAAAAAATTTTGGATATCAAGTATCGTACCTAACAAAGAATATTCATTTTTTAGCCCGAATTACGTCCCGGGAGGTTCTGCTGAATACGGGTTTGCGATCTCAAAAACATTTGTAAAATTTGAAGCGGAATGCTACGTAAAAAAAGGAGATTCATTTGTTCCATTTGCAGCAATTGATACAACCCTAACATCAGAAAAAACGTTCGAATATAGCTCCGGCGATATAACAGTGAAAACTTTATGCCACTTTGTGCAGAAGCTTAATCAGCGAAACGTTGATCACATTATACAAACCAGAAAAGCGTTTTCATCAATTGAAGTAGATTCTATTAGCAACCGGGATTATATCTATAACATATTTACAACAGACTCCTTGAAAGAAGGCATTTATAAAACAGCAGAGGATTTTTTCAACAACCAGCCTTCTGGCCTTGCATACGAAATACAAAAAGACAAAGATGGTTTGTCGATGTTATATTTAAAAGATGAAAATGGAAAAGTGTATTATTCAAGAAATGTTTGGGGATTCTGCGATGGAGAAAATTGCTATAAAATGATGGATGGAAATTTATTCCCCATTTTTAAAAGCGGTAAAGCCTTTTACATATTGGGCTCAGATCAATATAAAGTAAAAACAAATGTAACTCCACTTTTTATATTAGCCGCACCCTGGTTATTTGTAGGCGCGGAAGGAGTTAATGAAAAAGTTATGAGAAAATTACGATTGTTTGTTATTGATCATGAGAGCGGAGATGTATATTGAATGTACAGGAGGCTAAGATCAGAAACCAGATGTCTAACCTCTGACTTCTTCCTTTCACTGAAAATCGTAAAGGGTTGCTGTAAACACGCCATGCTCTCTCTTTTTTAAAGCCACATGCCAGTTACCGTTATATCGAATTAATTTTGGAACCAGGTATTGTCCGAATTTGGTGAGCTGCACTTCCATTTGCACATCAAAATCATATACGCCTGCATCATAACTAAGATCATAATTGCGTGCAACTATTTCCATTGAATAGCTGTCGAACCAGGTTGTCATTTCATTAATCACCACATCATCACGCTGGCTACGACTCAGATTGTCTTTGGCTTTTACACGAAACACATAACAATTCCTGCCAAGATAATATTCCATATCAATTATGAAATCATATAGTTCGGCCACTTTATCATCAAACAATGCCACTTTATTGCCAATAAAAGGTACTCCCGGAATTCTTTGTCCGGGATTGAAGAAGAGCATTTTCAATTGATCTTTATGTTTTTCCAGGCCATCTTTCCCTCGTACCTTGTGGCTGACACCTTTAATATTATTGGTTTCTCCGCAAACGACACCTTTCGTAAACATAATACCGGCGTACATTTCGAGAGTGTAATAATTCCAACTGCTGTCCCTGTTATATATATCGCCACTGATCGTCTCGTTCAACACCGTCATACTCCTGCAACCATTACGAACGATTTGTTTTGTTTTGCTTTGCAGCATTGCCTCCTGCACACCTTTTTTATTTAGCATGCGCACATCATTCAGCGAGGTAAAACCCAATACTTTCAAGTTGCGGAAAGCCTTATAAAATGTAGTATCGTTTTTTATCCGGCGGATAAAGGAAGGAACGTCCAGGTTGTTGCGCACAATCACTTCTTTGAGTGTCACTACTTTCTTATCGACAACAATAGTGGTATCCTGCGCCGGCAAAGCGATACAACAAAAAAAAAGAAAGAATGAAAGTGTTATGCACTTGCAAATCCTTCTCATATGCTGCCCCTTAATAAAGTACGCTAAAACTGGTATATGATTAAATTTCAAAGAAATAAATATGGTATGAAACCTATTTTACAAACATCATTTTATAATCCACTTTCACTTTCCCTTTTGTAATGTCATCCAGCTTGCCTTTAAGCAATTTTCTTTTAAGCGGTTTTAAATAATCGATGAATAGTTTTCCCTCTATATGATCGTATTCATGCAACACAACCCGTGCGGTGATGCCGCTATAAGTTTTTTCATGCTTCACGAAGTTTTCATCATAATACTCAATAGTAACCGTTTCGGCTCTGTACACATCTTCACGAACTTTTGGAATACTCAGGCAGCCTTCATTATAAGCCCATTCTTCGCCATCAACTGCTTTCACATGCGCATTAATGAATACTTGTTTGATTCCCAAATCATCAGCAGGATATTCTTTTCTTTCATCCGCATCCAAATTCCTGATAATTTGTTCGCTATCAATTACAAACAGCCTTATTTCGCGGTTAATTTGCGGTGCAGCAAGCCCCACTCCATTGCTATAATACATAGTTTCCCACATATCTGCGATCAGCCCTTGCAAACCGGGATAATCCGGAGCAATATCCTGAGCAACTTTTCGTAATGTCGGATGCCCGTAAGCTATAATTGGAAGTATCATCTGTTGTTTTAATTATAATTTGCAAAAATACATAATCTATCAAATTATTGAATTATCGAATCATTGAATTAATAACCAATTCCATCACAACGCATTTTCAAATTCATTTCCACATTTCCCACGTTTTCACATTCTCCCCAGGTATTCCTGCAGCATGATCGTAGCGGCAATTTCGTCCACCAGTTTTTTATTGCGACGGTCTTTCTTTTTCATTCCACTTTCAATCATACTTTGCTTTGCCATTTTCGATGTATAACGTTCATCTACTTTTTGGTACGGAATACTGGGAAAATTCTTTTCGAACTGCTGTATAAAAGCATGTACCAACGGCGTAGCGTGCGTGTCGGAATCATCCCAGTTTTTCGGCTCGCCAATTATTACCAATTCTACCTGCTCTTGTTGAAAATAGTTTTTCAAAAAAGTGAAAATATCTTTTGTATCAACAGTAGTAAGGCCTGTAGCAATTATCTGCAAAGGATCTGTAACGGCTATGCCGGTACGCTTTAATCCATAATCAATAGCCAATACACGCGCCATAATTAATTTGAAAATTTTAGAATTTAAAAATACTGATACTATACGCTGTATAAATTTAATTATGAATGCTACAACTTGCTGAATAGAATTACTACCGCACAAGTGAGTGACACAACGATGCTTAATAGTAGCAATACCGCCGGTTTCATAAAAAAAACTGAAACTAATAACCTGTTTATTCATAACTGAAACGCCTAATGCTATCAGCTATTATTAATTATTCAACCGTCAGTTCACACATAAATCAATGATCACAAATGCGGCGAACACCACGCTGGCAATACCGTTTGCGGTCATGAACGCGATATTCACACGACTCAGATCATTTGGTTTTACTATGGAATGCTGGTATATTAGCATACCGGTAAACACAGCTATGCCAATCCAGTACAACCAGTGAAAATGCCCGTAAACACCGGCAATTATAACACTTGCAGCGCTCAATATATGTAACATTTCAGATACCCGCAGCGCTTTCGATTTACCCAACACAGACGGTATGGAATAAAGATTTTGCGACTGATCAAATTCTACATCCTGCAATGCATATATAACATCAAATCCGCTTACCCAAAATATTACCGCCAGCGAAAACAAAACCGGCAACAACTCAAACCTGCCTGTTACCGCAAGAAAAGCTCCGATTGGCGCCAGCGACAAACCCAAGCCCAACACCAAATGACAAAGAGGCGTAAACCGTTTTGTGTAGCTATAAAACAATATTACAAACAATGCCACCGGTGAAAGAAAAAAACAAATTATATTTATAAAAAAACACGTGGCCATAAAAGCAATACAACAGCCGATTGTAAAGCGTAATGCATGATCGGCAGATATTATTCCGGCAGGTATTTCACGAATGGCAGTACGCGGATTCTTCGCATCAAAATGGCGATCTAAAAACCTGTTGAAAGCCATTGCCGCACTGCGTGCAGTGACCATGCAAATAATTACCAGTAAGAATTTAAAAAGAATCGTTTGCCAATCCAGAGCGCTATGTCCATTGTTATATTGCATTACCGCCAGAAAAAATCCGATCATAGCGAATGGCATGGCAAAAATGGTATGTGAGAATTTTACAAGACTTAAATAGTTTTTCACTGTAATTATTATCTGGTTTGGTTCTAGTCAGAATAGTCAAAAGCGTTTATTTCAAAATTATCAGCTTCGTACATTTTAAAGTTTTTATTATGGAACCGGCAGTATATCCCTGATTGGGCTTCGGTTGCGTCGCACTCTTCAACTGTAGTAATTCTTTTCACCTGCTTTAAACACCTGCTGCACAATTTGATTTATACCGGCTTTTAATCATTTGACTAATTTTTTATTTTATTATTTCTTCATCATGAAATCAGGTACAAATTCACGTACTATTTCCCAAATTACAACTCCGGCGGCAGTTGCAATATTTAACGAATGCTTCATACCCAACTGAGGAATTTCTATGCAGCCTTCGCAATTGGCAATAGTACTTTGTTCCACGCCTGTTACTTCATTTCCTAAAACGACGGCTATTTTTTCATTGGTATTAAACTGACATTGATGCAGCTTTATACTATTCTCCACCTGTTCAACAGCATATACTTTATAGCCGTTTTTCTTTAGCTCATCAATAGCTTCTGCCGCATTGGGAAACCCTTTCCACGCTACCGTATCTTCTGCACCCAGTGCTGTTTTTTTAATTTCCTTATGAGGAGGTTTTGCGGAATAGCCGCATATATACACAGCTTCCAGTAAAAAAGCATCTGCAGTGCGAAACACGCTACCTACATTATAAGCGCTCCTGATATTTTCCAGCACTATTATTAAGGGTATCTTTTCCGATTCTCTGAACTCTGTTACCGATTTCCGGTTCAGTTCCTCCATGCTCAATTTACGCATGGCGCAAAAGTAATTAAAAGTTGGTTGTGGGGGGAAATAGAGGGCAGAGGGCAGAAGAAATTGTTGGCAGTTGGCAGTAGGCAGTAGAGAAAACAGAAATTAGAGATCAGAAGACAGCGGCGCTATTCGACATGCGCTGCGCTAACATCTCGAACAGCGCCGCAACCGGGCGAGAAATCTCATTGAATTATTGTAATGCCTATACTCCAACACCGGCAACCGGCAACTGGCAACTGTCCTCTGCCCTCTGCCCTACTGCCACTTAATTCCAAACACCAAATATGCAATCAGCAATGTGAAGATCACATTGAACAGTTGGGCCCCCAAAAACGCGACTGTCGCTTTTCTGTTTGTGCTGTTGATTAAGGTTTTAAAATTAGTTTCCAAACCAATAGAAGTGAATGCGAGAGCGAATAAGAGTCCCTGCAACATTTTTAGGGTATCCATATCGGGCTTGTGCTGAGCCGGATTAATAGCAAAAGAAAAGAATAACGAAGCCAGCATAAAACCAATTACGAATTTTGGGAAACGCTCCCAAATGACTTTCAGTCCCGGTTTTTCGGCGTATTCATTGCCGCTCTTGTTGGTATATGTCCAGTAAACCGCTATAAGAAAAGCGGCAACGCCAAGCAGTACGTTTTGTGAAAACTTAACAATAGAGCTTATTTTCAGCGCTTCTTCCCCATACATCGCACCGGTTGCAACTACTGCTCCGGTGGTATCGATAGTTCCACCGATCCATGCGCCGGCCATAGTTTCATTAAGGCCAATCAGTTTTGCCAATACCGGCATAATAATAATCATGGGCACAGCTACAACCATCACGAGCGAAACCACAAAAGACAATTTCGTTTTATCTCCTTTGATAGCGCCGGATGTAGCCACCGCCGCCGATACGCCGCAAATGGATACGGCACTGGAAAGCATCATCGACATTTCCTGGTCTATTTTCAGTTTCTTACAAAGCCAGAAAGAAAAATACCAAACGCCAAACACTACCACCAGTGATTGTATGAGGCCCAGCATTCCAGCTTTTAGTATGTCTCCGAAAATGATATTTGCCCCAAGCAATATCAACCCTATCTTCACATATAACTCTGAACTGAGTGCGCCACGCAACCAATCAGGCACTTTGAAAAAATTGTTGATTATAAGTCCGATCAGCAAACTGAAAATTACCGTTTCAAGACCCCAGTCTTTCATCAGTTTATTGCTGCCAATGGTCATTGCCAGAAATGTAAGCAGAAATAAAACCGGGTAACCTGCCAGGGATTTAATGCTTTTGCCCTGCAAAACAGTTGCTATGCATATTACCAGGAATGAAAAAAGAAAAAGGATACAAGTGTTCCAAAGATTGGATGTGGTAAATATTTTTGGAAGATCACCGGCTGAAGCCCAGCCTAATTTTGGAGAAACAATAGCTTGCCCGAATATACCTGATACAAGCAATACAATTACAATCAGTAAAGCGCCGGTAACGGTTGCGCTCCAGTCTTCATTCAAGCTTAATTTACCTTTGTTATTCATAAAGTTGGTTTAAGTATTTCGCGTTTGGGGTTTAAAAAAGCGCAGCAAAGATACATTCCACTTTCTTTATTCTACTATATTAGTAGGATTTTTTGAGTTATAAGTATTAAGTCATTTATTTCGCACGTCATAAAAAAGTACAATGTTCTATTTGGGTATCAGCGGTTGTGCTACTATTAAGCATCGTTGTGTCACTCACTTGTACTGTTGTAATTCTATTCAGCAAAGTGAAACATTCACGCACAAACTTATACTGCGTATAGTATAAGTGCTAAGATTTGAGAGCTTTAGTTTGTACAAGCATCCTGCGCCTAAAGCACTTTCAATTTTCAATTTTCAACTTTCGCCAATTCTCTATTCTCCATTAAATAATCTTATTTTTGCCGCTATGGCAAAAGCAGGCACTGAAACTCCCTTAATGCAACAGCATAATGCAATAAAACAGCGTTATCCGGATGCAGTTTTATTGTTTCGTGTAGGCGATTTTTATGAAACATTTGGCGGTGATGCCATTATCGCCTCGCAAGTGCTGGGCATTACGCTCACAAAAAGGAATAATGGATCTGCTTCTTCCAGCGAACTTGCAGGATTTCCGCACCATGCATTAGATACTTATTTGCACAAGTTGGTGAAAGCCGGTTATCGTGTTGCCATTTGCGATCAACTGGAAGATCCCAAAATGGCAAAGGGAATTGTGAAAAGAGGCGTAACAGAAATGGTAACGCCCGGTACCACCACCAACGAAAAATTGCTGGAACATAATAGCAACAACTTTTTGGGAAGCCTTCATTTTGTAGATGAAAATAATTACGGTATCGCTTTTTTGGATATATCAACCGGCGAATTCTTTATAGCGGAAGGTGATCGTGAATATGCAGATAAATTATTGCAGAGCTTCAAACCCGCAGAAGTTATCTTTCAACGCCACAGGCAAAAACAATTCAAAGAATTTTTTGGCAGTAAATTTTATACTTACACACTCGACGAATGGATTTTTCAGGAGACCTATGCGCAGGAAACTTTATTGAAACATTTTCAAACCCACTCGTTGAAGGGGTTTGGAGTGGAAGAGCTAAGCAACGGGTTGATAGCCGCCGGAGCTGTATTACACTACCTGAAAGACACCGAACATCCCAACCTGCAGCATATTGTTAGTATGCAGCGCATTGACCGTGATGATTTTTTGTGGATGGATCGTTTTACTATACGCAATCTTGAATTACTTGGCAGTAGCGTGGAAAATGGCCAAACCCTTTTGCGCACACTTGATAATACGGTGTCGCCAATGGGAGCAAGATTGCTGAAACGCTGGCTGGTTTTTCCTTTAAAAGATATTACAAAAATTAACGAGCGCCTTGGTCTTGTAGAGTATTTTATTAAAGAGGTGGATGTAAGAACAAAACTTGTTCAGCTTATAAAACAATGTGGTGATATTGAAAGACTGGTTAGTAAAATTCCACTAAAAAAAATTAATCCCCGCGAAGTAGCTCAGATAGCGAAAGGATTACAGCAGGTAGAAATTATAAAAACTATTTGCGCTGCTAATGAAAACAACTATCTTAAACGACTGGGTGATGCATTAAATCCATGTCATTATATAGCAGAGAAAATACAAAAAGAAATCGCTGAAAATCCACCTGCTACTGCGGTAAAAGGCGGCATGATAGCAACCGGCATCAACAATGAGCTGGATGAGCTACGCAATATCGCATCTAACGGTAAGCAATATCTTACACAACTACAACAAAAGGAAGCTGATGCTACCGGCATTTCATCGCTGAAGATTGGCTTCAATAACGTATTTGGGTATTACCTGGAAGTTACCAATACACACAAATCAAAAGTGCCTTCCGAGTGGACACGCAAGCAAACCCTTACCAATGCCGAACGATATATTACTCCCGAACTAAAGGAATATGAAGAAAAAATAACCGGTGCGGAAGACAAAATCTATCAGTTGGAAATGCAATTGTATGAAGCATTGCTGAATGAGCTGCAAACATATCTCGCTCCCATTCAAACAAACGGCAATATACTTGCTATAATTGATTGCATGTTATGCTTTGCACATAACGCACTTCATTTCAATTATAAAAAACCGAGCCTTCATGAAGGCGACGAATTGATTATAAAAAACGGAAGGCACCCGGTGATTGAGCGCAATTTAAACACCGGAGAAACCTATATAGCCAACGATATTGAACTAAACAAAAACACCCAGCAAATAATTATTTTAACCGGACCAAACATGAGTGGTAAAAGCGCTTTGCTGCGTCAAACCGCACTCATTACGCTGATGGCTCATATAGGAAGTTTTGTTCCCGCTGCAGAAGCCCATATTCCGCTGACAGATAAAATATTTACACGTGTGGGTGCTTCCGATAACTTAAGCGGAGGAGAATCTACATTTATGGTAGAAATGAATGAAACCGCCAGCATTATTAATAACATTACCAACAGAAGTCTTATACTTCTTGATGAAATTGGTCGTGGCACTTCTACATACGATGGCATTTCCATTGCGTGGAGCATTGTTGAGTTCCTGCAAAAATCACCCTGCCAGCCTAAAACATTATTCGCTACACACTACCACGAGTTAAACGAACTTGAGAATAAATTAAACAGTGTAAAAAATTATCACGTTACCAATAAAGAGATCGGCAATAAAATTATTTTCCTTCGCAAACTGGCGCCGGGCGGTAGTACGCACAGCTTTGGTATTCATGTGGCGAAGATGGCCGGTATGCCTCCTTCACTTATCAACCGCGCAAATGAAGTATTAAAACAACTTGAAGTAAAGCATGTTGATACCGCTATAGAACAACAGGTAAAACAAATTGCCATGCCACAAATGCAGCTTTCCATATTCGATGCGCATTCGCAAACTTTTGAAGAAATAAGAGGCTTGCTAAACAATATAGACATCAACAGACTCACTCCTGTTGAAGCTTTATTAAAGCTGCAGGAAATAAAAGAGAAAGTGAAGTAGAAAAGTCAGAGATCAGAAATCTGTCAAAAATCATAGACACTGTGCAATTACTATCTGACTTCTGATCTCTGATTTCCCTACTGCGATACCCCTCTCTTATAATAAAGTACCGCAGAATTGCTGGAGCTGTTCTGTTGAGTAGCTTCAAGCGTGCCGTTTGTAATATATTTTATCTGAATGGCTTTCGTTTCATCTGTTGCATGGGTCATTCCCATAATCATTATAGTGTACACTTTATTTTGTTCAACTTCAATAGCTCGCGACACTTGAATAGTACTGTCGTTATTGGCGTTAACTTCAATGTTTCCGGGTGTCACAGGAATAAATGAAGAAACATCACTATACCTTACGCCTTCATATTCTGCTGTGCTGTCTGCGCTTTTCATAGTTACTACAGGCTTTGATGAATCCGGAACGGCATATACGAATCTTATAAAAGCCCTGCCTGCGCTTGTTGACATACTATCATATTCATCCTTAACTATTTTGATGCTATATTCATTATTGGCCCCAATAAAAAAGGCTGAATAGTATTTGCTTGTATCAAAGGTATAAGTAGTAGTTGTTAATGAAGAGCTGTTACCATACACTTGCAGATCTCTTGTTCCGGGATAAATACTAACATAACTGTAAACATTTTGATACGGCAATGCCTGACCGATCATATTGCCGGATAACACAAACTGCGTACTTATATTGTCCGGAGATAAATTATAAACTGATAATGCGGAAGCCTGCACCTGCGGCCCATCGTTATCTTTGTTACATCCTGCCAATGATACTAACAAGCCTATCGATAAGCAAACTACCGTAAACATGCTGATTACATTTTTCATAAAACTCATTTTTAAAAATTTATCAATTAACGACTTTATTAAATACATGTTCTGTAAGCAAACGTTGTAAAACTTTTTCTGCTTCAAGTATTTCCGGGCAATACCAGAATGCATGGGTTTTAATGTACAATGCTTTGTTATTACAACAGTTACGGTTTTTTCTGAGGTGGGGAACGCTTATATGACAACAAAAAATGTAAAAACGTTTTATCGGCAGAATATTTTTTTTGATAACGAAGATTTGTATGTGCACATTGCACGCAACATTATTTCAGAAATGCAGTTTTATATTTTAGTTAACATTCGTGTAAACAGTTGAGAGGTCAGAGATCAGAAGTCAATGTCTTACACCTGATTTCTTTACAGCCCAATAGAATTACTACCGTACAAGTGAGTGACACAACGATGCTTAATAGTAGCACTACCGCCGGTTTCCAAATAATAAAATTCAAAGCACAAGCATATAAAAACAAAAGCGCAATGCTTTGCAACATAATGTTGCAAAGCATTGCGCTTTATAATTAAAACAATCAAAACTATTAATCCAATGGATCCGCATCAATTAAAACAACCTTTGCCTGAAGGTTGACATTGGGCAAACTCGTTACTGTTCCGTGCTCTGATTCAATAGCTTCATACACATCAATATACACATTGCCCACATCATGAGAAACGGTATAAGTAAGTCCGTTATACGTTTCAGGCAATGCTTCATATTCGCCATTAAAGTTTATATATACCAATACCGCTCCATTATCTCTCATATATTCATCAAGCTCGGGCACTGGCAGAGTAACGGTTGCCCTGTTATGAGTGCTGCTTAACTTCCAATCGGCGGGCTTTATGGTATAAATAGCCGAATAAGCCTGTTTAACCTCTCTAATAATTTCTGTAACTTCTTTTTTGCAGGCGCTAAAGGCGAGCAGGGAAAATAACGATAGGGCGATAATTGGGAATTTCATAAAATGTGTTTTAATAAGTAAAGTTTTATGTATGACGATTGAAAAACGAAAATGTTTAACCAAAATTTTTCAATAAAGAAAAATATCTGAATTAACAGGAAGATCTATACGTCAATACAAATTTTCAAGTGCTAAATATTAAAGGTTATTATTTGGAAACCGGCAGTAGAACCCTGATTTGGCTTCGGTTGTGTCACTCACTTGTACTGCAGTAATTCTACTCATCAATAAAAAAACGCTACAAGAAATTTCCACTCTCCTTAAAGCAGCCCTTTCAGTGTATCCACTACACAGTCCACTTCTTCTTTGGTATTATGCTTGCTGAATGAAAAACGTACAGGCACCTGGCTGGAATTATTATCTATGGCACGAATCACATGTGATCCAATATCTGCACCACTGGCACAGGCGCTTCCGCCGGAAACGCAAATATTATGTATATCAAGATTGAACAGTATCAATTCTGTTTTTTCCGTTTTTGGAAAAGACACATTTAATACAGTGTACAGGCTGTGCCCTTCCGCGTCGCCATTAAAACTTACTGAAGGAGTATGCATACGCAATTGTTCAATCATGTAAGTTTTTAATTCTTGTATATAATTACTCTCCCTTTCAAAATTCTCAGTTGCTATTTCAAGTGCTTTTGCAAAACCCACAATGCCATACACGTTTTCGGTGCCGGCCCGCATGTTACGCTCCTGGGCTCCGCCATGCAGGAATGGTTTTATTTTTACATTTTCATTTATATACAAAATGCCCACCCCTTTCGGGCCGTGAAACTTATGACCGGAACCTGTTATAAAATGCACGGGAAAATGGCGAAGATCAATGGAATAATGGCCAACAGTTTGTACAGTATCTGAATGGAATACGGCATTATGCTTTTCACAAATTTTTCCTACCCTGTTCAAATCCGTTAGATTGCCAATTTCATTGTTGGCGTGCATCAATGTAACCAGTGTTTTTTCTGTACTTTCAGAAAGCATATTTTCGAGACTCTCCAAATCCACATGTCCATCCGGCAATACTTTTACAAAACGCAATGTTACATTTTTCATTGCGTGAAAATATTCCACCGCATGTAAAATAGCATGATGCTCTAAGGGAGAAGTGATAATTCTTGTGCATCCTAAATCCTTTATAGCCGCATTGATCACCGTATTATTACTTTCCGTTCCGCCGGAGGTAAAAAAGATTTCAGCGGGATGCGCATGTAAAATATTCGCAACTGATTTACGTGCGTTCTCAATAGCCAGTCTATTTTCTCTTCCATAAGAATATATTGAGGAAGGATTGCCAAATTTATCTGTAAGGTAAGGCATCATAGCATCAAGCACAACCGGGTCAAGTGGTGTGGTTGCCGCATTATCCAAATATATTCTGCGTACAGAATTGTAGTTTGTTTCTTTCATTTTTTCGTGGAGCAAATGTAAGACAGAAGTAAGATATCAGCTATCAGAAATCGGATGTAACAATTATTAGTGATGTATTATTTACAACTAACCTCTGATTTCTGACAGCAGACTTCTGATATCTCCTCTTTACGCCATAAACTCTTTTATATCATGCATCAATCGCAAAGCGATATTATTCGCGGTAGTTTCAAAATTGCTTTCTGCATAAATGCGAATAATAGGTTCGGTATTTGAAGTACGCAAATGAACCCAATCTTGGTCGAATTCAATTTTCAAACCATCTTCGGTGTTCACCGGTTGCTTTTTATACTTAGATTTTATTTTTTCAAAAATCTGTTTTACATCCACACTGTTAGAAAGCTCAATTTTATTTTTGGAAATGAAATAGTCAGGATATTTCGCTCTAAAAGATTTGATACCATTTTTGTGCTGAGCCAAAGCGCTTAGGAACAGGCCAATACCAATTAATGCATCTCGGCCATAATGCAGATCAGGAACTATTATACCGCCATTTCCTTCACCACCGATCACCGCATTTGCTTCTTTCATGCGATTTACCACATTCACCTCGCCCACTGCCGAAGGATAATACTGGCCACCATGACTTAATGTTATCTCCTTCAAAGCTTTGGTAGACGACATATTGGAAACGGTGTTTCCCTTTCTTTTGCTTAATACATAATCCGCTACAGCCACCAGCGTAAATTCTTCTCCAAACATACTACCGTCTTCACATACAAAACAAAGACGATCCACATCAGGATCCACAGCTATACCCAACGAAGCGCCGTGCTTCTTAACTTCTGCGCTAAGGCCGGTAAGATTTTCAGGAAGCGGCTCAGGATTATGAGCAAACCGGCCTGTAATTTCTTCGTTTATAACAATTACATCTTCCACACCCAGCGCCTTCAATAATTGTGGCACAATTAGCGCACCGGTTGAGTTTACAACATCTACCACTACCTTATATCCTTTGTTCTTTATTCCATCCACATTTACCAAAGGATAATTTACAACTGCATCAATATGTTTTTGAATATAACTATCATTTGTAGTATATGCACCTAATTTCTCCACGGAAACGAATTTAAACGATTCCCGGGATGCCAGTTCCAGTATGGCGGCGCCATCCTCAGCACTTATAAACTCACCTTCACTATTAAGCAATTTCAGGGCATTCCATTCTTTTGGATTATGACTGGCTGTAATTATGATACCGCCATCCGCATCTTCCCATTTTACGGCCAGCTCTACAGTGGGAGTTGTAGAATATCCCAAATCTACCACATTGATCCCCAACCCTATTAGAGTGTTCACAGCCAGGTCGCTAACCATTTGCCCGCTAATTCTGCCATCTCTGCCAATTACTACTTTTTTACCATTATTTTTTGCTATAAGCCAGCTTCCATAAGCCGCAGTAAATTTTACCACATCGAGGGGGGTCAAATTTTCTGAAGGGTTGCCACCAATAGTTCCTCTAATTCCGGAAATACTTTTAATCAATGCCACAATAGTATAATTTAAGTGTATCTAAAATATTACTTTTTTTTATATCCAATCGGAAATTCTACAGACGTTTTTTAAAGGATGGTAGATTCACATAAGGAGGAACAAATTTAAGCATTCTTTGATGCCATCACAGATGAATTTAATCACATCTTTACTAAAGACACAAGTTTCTGTAAATGACAGGGTAATATTTTAGAATTAATCCTATATTTTTTCAAAATTTCATTTTTCTAACCAATTAGCAAATCTGTCACATTATTTGCAAAGCAATTATGATTTTTTTAAGGAAACGTTTGATACTGATTTTTTTCACCATTACATTACCCGTGAATGTGATATGCAGTCTGCATTCTACTATATAATTCAGGCATGATAATATTATGGATTTATTTTTGGTACCGGCGGTTGTATTTCATGGCACCATCGTTGTGTCACTCCCTTGTACTGTTGGAATGCTATTGAACAAGTTTTGAGTTATGAGTAATGAGTGCTTTTATTTTGGCTTGCAATCAATGTAAAAAGCACTTTCAACTTTCAACTTTCAATTTTCAACTAAGAAAAAGTTGCCATGAAATACTACCGATGAAGTGATTGCGACGCAACGATGACGCCATGAAATACTATCGCCGGTACCATAAAAAGATTAGTTTAAAACGGTTTTATAAACGAAGAAGATAATAAAGATGAAAACACTTTTATATTTTTACAACACTATTATTGCAACATGGAGTTACAGGAAAGTTGGTTTAAAGACTGGTTTAATTCGCCATACTATCATCAATTGTATTTTAAAAGAGATGAAAATGAAGCGGCGGCTTTTATTGATCGCCTGATTAGAAAACTTCAACCCGCGCCACAAAGCAGAATGCTGGATATTGCCTGCGGCAAAGGAAGACATTCGAAATTTTTGGCTTCATATGGTTTTGATGTCACAGGTATGGATATCTCAACGGATAGTATTGCGGAAGCAAAAGAATCGGAAAACGGGCATTTGCATTTTTTTCTGCATGACATGCGCATGCCTTTCATGATCAATTACTTTGATTACGCTTTTAATTTTTTTACCAGTTTTGGCTATTTCAAAACAGATCGCGAACACTATAACGCCATTCGCTCTATCTCGCAATCAATTAAAGCAAACGGCACACTGGTTGTTGATTACCTGAATGTGCATTACGCCGAAGATCACCTTGTGCACAAATCCGAGAAAGAAATTGATGGTATTAATTTTTTTCTGACCAAATGGTTTGATGAAAATCATTTCTACAAAAAAGTTGTTGTGGAAGATGACACCAAAGACGAGCCTTTCGAATTCACTGAAAAAGTTGCCAAATTTACTTTAGGCGATTTTAATGATATGTGCTCCTATCACAACTTACAGATCCAGGAAGTGTATGGCGATTATAACCTGGGAAATTATGATGTTAAGAAATCTCCCCGCCTGATTATGATTGCCCGGAAGCGGAGGGTTGAGTTTTGAGTAATGAGTATTGGGTTTTGAGTAATGAGAAGAAATTATTAACCACAAAGTTCACCAGGAAAGCATTAGGCACACAAGGGTTGGTAACAATTCAGCAAACCACTTTCAACTCTCAACTGCCTCTCACTCCACTGTTAGTTTATCGTCAATCATGCGGTTGTTATACTGCTGTTTGAATGCCTTAAGATATCTTTCAAGCGTGTCCCGCTTTGCGGTTTCGGTTGTGAGCAGATTATTTTTCAATAAAGAATCTTTCGCGAAGTTGTATAATGCGGTAGCTTCTGTTTCGCTCGACTGAAGCACATATTCACCGCGGTATAGCTGGCGAAAGCCCAGGTAATTAACGCCGAAATGTTGTTTTGTTACATCCTCTCCCAGCACATTTGATCCGAATGCAAAATAAGGCTCGTCATAATGCAGGTACGATAAAATGGAAGGCATAATATCGGTTTGAAAGATCAGTCTGTCATCCATACCTTTCAGATCGCTTCCGGGTTTGTAAAAAATGATCGGAATAGAAAACGCGTTCACGCTGGTTTTATACTCTTCGTGCGTTACTGTGGCGGCGGCATGATCGGCCGTAATTACAAACAGGGTATTTTTAAACCACGGCATTTTTGAAGCTGTTTCAAAAAAGCGGCGCAAAGCATAATCGGTATAGCCTACGCATTGATGCAATGGCGCTGTTCCTTTTGGAAAAACGCCTTCATACTTTGCCGGCACTTTAAATGGCTCATGCGATGATACGGAAAAAATGGAAGCCATAAAAGGCTGCTGTTTTGTATTTAAAGTATTGGCAAAGTACTGGAAGAAAGGTTCATCCCAAATACCCCATATATTATCAAAATCATTATCGTTGTTATACTCTGATTTTCCGTAATAATGTTGAAAACCCGCCAATCGTGCAAATGCGCTAAAACCCATAGAACCATTTGGCGCACCATGAAAAAAGGAACAATCGTAACCTTTTTTACTAAGCAAACTGGCTATACTGTTTATTTTATTTCCTGAATAAACTGACAATACATAAGGCTCCACTATAGATGGAATACTTGCCAGTACGGAAGGCATAGCGTCTATAGATTTTCGGCCGGTGGCAAATGACCATTTGAACGTTTTACTTTCACCGATCAATGAATCGATAAAAGGTGTATACCCTTTGTAAGTACCATTATCAAGTCCTTTATTAAATGTACCCACAAACTCTTTGCTAAAACTTTCAAGAATAATGATCACCACATTATCTTTTCGGAATGCACTGTCTTTTGCAGGATGATGAACCGGGTTGTAAATGCTGTCGAGTTCACTTTGCGAAGCAAAATAATTTTCCCTTACAAGATTGGTTTTAGAAAGCGTTTTATAAATAGAAAACGGGGTATTCAAAACAATGCCGATCTCCACCGGCGCATCTACATAATCGCCCGCATTGCTAAGTGTAATGGGCCTTGTGCTATATCGAAAACCGCCACGCACACCGGCTACAAATAATCCGGTGCCTGCGGCCAATATTAACAAGCCTGCAGGATAATAAACCCAATTGTTCTTTATACGTGAAGGAGCTATGGTAATTCTATTGTATAACCACATCAAAATAAACACCAGCGTAATAAATATGAGAACGATATACCAGTAATCAACAAAAAAATGCAGGCCAAGACTGGTATTGCCGGTGTCATTGGAAAATTCCTGGAAAACGCTCCAGGTGGTTCTGCGCAGCGTGTAGCGGAAATAAATAAAATCTATGCAGTTTAATGCAATAGCTATGGCATTGGTAATTCCAAACAGCCATTTTAAAACCCGCTGATAAATAACATTGTACCGGAAACGAAATGGAATTAGAAAAGCCAGTATATATAATGCGTTAGTATAAAAAACGGCAACGATATCAAACTTAATTCCACCGAGCATTAGCTCCATCAAATGGGCTGCCGTAAGTGAATAGATGGACAGATTGAAAAGATAAAAAATAAATCTGCAAACGGTCATGACAAGCATAACCACCAGGAGCCTCAACACTAAAGCCAGGTAAATATTACAGCCGCGTTTTTCCGATCGGATATTTCTGTTCATTAATGAAAAATTAAAAAGCAACGCAAAAGTAGTGGATTATTGAATTATTGAGATAGAAGTCAGAAATCAGAGCGCCGCCGCCCAATGCCAACCCGCAGAATAGCATTCCTGCCGTACAAGTGAGTGACACAACGATGCTTAATAGTAGCACTACCGCCGGTTCCATAAAAAAGCACATATTTTTATACTCCACAAAGCAAATCACATTTTCCACATTAATAAAATTTGTTAAAAAAGTGAAACAAGCCTTCACATCCATTTTCAAATTTTCAAATTAGCACATTTTCAAATTCCTCATTTCTCACATTTCCACATTATATTTGTGTATGTCGTTTTTACATTGGCTTCAACAATTAGATGAAAGGCTATTCATAATTATCCATCACGATGGCGGTATTTCTTTCCTTGACAATTTTATGTTATTGATGAGAAATCCGATTACGTGGATACCCTTATATGCATTTATGCTGTTTTGGGCTATTAAATACGGAAAGCCTTATACTGTCGCGTTTGTCGCATGCACACTAATAACTTTCGCATTGGGTGATTTTATTAGTTCAAGAATTATAAAAAACCTGGTGGAACGCACCCGGCCCTGCGATACGGAAAGTATTCGCCCCTATTTGCGCAACTTAATTGGCTGCGGCGGGTTTTCGTTTCCGTCCTCACACGCCACCAATCATTTTGCGCTGGCCACATTCTGGTATTTATCTATTAAAAATCTCAAACTACAAAAGTGGCACTGGCTTTGGTTTTGGGCTGCATTGATTTCGTATGCTCAGATCTATGTTGGAAAACATTATCCTTTAGATATACTGGCAGGCACTATACTAGGTATTTCAATTGGGTTATTCACATATAAGTTGTTTTCTTACATAAAGAAAAAGCAGCAACGGAAAAACACCATAAAAGTGTGAGAATTGAGCCTTACATTTCTAATTACAAATTATTTACTCTTATTTCCATGTACAATCCGCGTACTTTCCGTCTATCCATTTAGTAACTCCAAATAAGACAATAATTATAAGTTTTTAACAGAATGAATATTATCTTCACTCAAATTAAGAAGTGGTGTACAGTTTTAAGAATAGCTTGTTTACAAAAGCACAAACCAAAGCGATCTGATTTTTTACTTAAAAATTTTACCCAAGCTAGCATCACTTATCTGAGATCCAATTTTACAACATGACGGAAATTTTTATAATACTGGGGTTGATACTTTTGAACGGACTTTTTTCTATGGCTGAAATTGCGCTTGTTTCTTCACGAAAATCAAAACTTGAAATACAAGCCAATAAAGGAGACAAACAAGCAAAGGAGGCTTTAAAACTAGCCAATAGCCCCGATACTTTTCTTTCTACCGTACAAATAGGGATTACGCTTATTGGGATATTGACTGGTATTTATTCCGGCGATAAAATTAAGGCCGACCTTGTTGTATTCCTTAATCATTTCAGTTTTATAAAACCCGCTCTTGTAAATGGTGTGGCTACAATAATTGTGTTAATTGTACTTACCTATTTTTCGCTGGTATTGGGCGAACTTGTTCCAAAACGCATTGCGTTATCAAGCCCGGAAAAAATTGCTAAGCTGGTGGCCAAACCCATGAGTTTTGTGAGTGTGCTTACTCATCCTTTCATTTGGCTGTTAAGCCATTCTACACATTTCATTACCAGGCTGTTGAATATAAAATCGAATGACAACCAGGTTACTGAAGAAGAAATCAAAGCTATAATAAGCGAAGGAACCGAACAAGGCGCTATTGAAGAAAAAGAACAGGAAATTATTGAACGCGTATTTCACCTAGGCGACAGAACCATTTCTTCGCTAATGACGCACCGCAGCGATATCATCTGGTTCGACATCAATGACAATGAAGATTTGATCAAGGAAAAAATATTGAAAGAACCGCATTCTGTTTATCCCATATGCGAAGGCGAATTGGATAATATGAAAGGAATTGTTTCGGTAAAAGATCTTTACATATCCAACGACAAAGTGCTTTTCAAGCATATTATGCAACCGGCCATGTTTGTGCCCGAAAACAATTCGGCCTACAAAGTGCTGGAAAAATTCAAACAGTCTAAAACTCATACCTGCTTTATTGTGGATGAATACGGAAGTGTGCAGGGCATGATTACCATTAACGATATTCTGGAAGCTATTGTTGGCGATATGCCTCAGCCGGACCTGGAAGATTATGAAATAATTGACCGCGGAGACGGCACATATCTGGTGGATGGACAGATACCGTTTTATGATTTTCTGCACCACTTCGACAAAACGGACCAAATGAATGAAGGCGAGCAGGAATTTAACACTTTAGCAGGCTTTATACTACATATACTGGAACATATTCCTCAAACCGGCGAAGAAGTGATCTGGCAGGGCTTCAAATTTGAAATCATTGATATGGATGCCCTCAGAATTGACAAAGTGCTGGTAACCGCGCCCACAGAACAGCTTAATGATATACAGGAAGATGGTGATTAGTTGCAACCGGCAACCCGCCCTCCCCTGCCATCCTGTCATTTTTTTCGCTATTTTTGCACACTTACAAAAAACTGAAAAATGCCGGATGTTGTAGCAGAAAAAGTTCATGATGAAAAACGGCAAGGTGAGGCATTAGCTCCCTTTGTCAACGACCCAAACCTATACAGGAAAAAATTTTACATTGAAAGCTATGGATGTGCTATGAATTTTGCCGACAGTGAAATTGTAGCTTCTATTTTGAATAATGATGGTTTTGGCGCAACGAAAAATTGTGAAGAGGCCGATCTCATTTTTTTAAACACCTGTTCCATTCGCGAAAAAGCTGAACAAACAGTAAGAAAAAGACTAACGGAATTTCGCAAGATCAAGCAGGCAAAACCGGGTACACTGGTTGGTGTGCTGGGTTGCATGGCAGAAAGGCTGAAAGCCAAATTGCTGGAAGAAGAAAAACTGGTGGATATTGTGGTGGGGCCTGATGCCTACAGAAGTTTGCCCGCCCTTATAGAGGAGGCCGACTCCGGGCAAAAAGCGGTGAACGTGTTATTAAGCCGCGATGAAACTTATGCCGACATATCGCCTATTCGCCTCAACAGCAATGGCGTAATGGCGTATGTGAGCATTATGCGCGGCTGCAATAATATGTGCTCATTTTGTGTGGTACCGTTTACAAGAGGTCGTGAAAGAAGCCGCGATGCAGCCAGCATTGTGGCGGAATGCAGGGATCTCTTTGAGCAAGGGTATAAAGAAGTTACGCTTTTAGGACAAAATGTAGATTCCTATTATTATACCCGTGATATTGGCTTTGAAAATGCGGTAACTTTTGCAAACCTTTTGGAAATGGTGGCGAATATTTCGCCGGAATTGCGCGTCCGCTTCAGTTCATCGCACCCAAAAGATATAACTGAAGACGTATTGCAGGTAATGGCACGCCACGAAAATATTTGCAAAAGCATCCACCTTCCCATACAAAGCGGATCCAACCGGCTTTTACAGCTTATGAACCGCACTTACACCCGCGAATGGTATAAGGCCAAAGTGGATCGCATAAAGCAAATTTTACCCGATTGCAGTATAACCGCCGATATTATTGCCGGCTTTTGCACGGAAACAGAAGAAGACCATGCGGATACGCTCGAAATAATGGAATACAGCAAATATGATTTCGCGTACATGTTTGCATACAGCGAAAGACCCGGCACACTGGCGGCCAAAAGATATGAAGATGATATTCCGGAAGATATTAAGAAAAGAAGACTTGCGGAAATAGTAGCCTTGCAAAGGCGCCTGTCGGAGGCAAGTAACGCCGGAGATGTAAACAAAACGTTTAAAGTATTGATTGAAGGCAATAGCAAACGCAGCGATCAGGATTGGGTTGGTCGCAGTAGTCAAAACAAAGTGCTGGTATTTCCCAAAAACAGTTCTCATAAACCAGGCGATTATGTTATGGTAAAAGTATTGGAATCAACCGGCGGAACATTAATCGGAGAAATCGTATGATCAAACTATTGAATCATTCAGAGTTTCACAAAAGAAAACAGCAATAAAAAATTCAATGATTTGATAATGGTACCGGCATTAGTTTTCATGGCATCATCGTTGCGTCGCAATCACTTCATCGGTAGAATATATGGCATCGGCGGTTTACGATCGAAGTGCAAAAAATAAATTTGAACAAAGAATAAATGGATCTTGTAGATTAATTTATTGATATAACAGAACATCACATGATTTAGAAATTCAATTATTCTATGACTCAATAATTCAATAATTACTAAAGCATGGACATACAAAGTATAAAAAACAGGTTTGGGATCATTGGTAATTCACCAGCGCTTAACCACGCGTTGAATGTGGCCGCGCAGGTGGCAAATACCGATTTGAGTGTACTGATCAATGGAGAAAGCGGCGTGGGCAAGGAAGTATTTTCTCAAATCATTCATGCTTTATCTGCAAGAAAGCATAATCCTTTTATAGCTGTAAACTGTGGCGCCATACCGGAAGGAACGATCGATTCGGAACTTTTTGGTCATGAAAAAGGCTCCTTTACCGGCGCGGTGGATAATCGCAAAGGTTATTTTGAAACAGTGAATGGCGGCACCATTTTTCTTGATGAAATTGGTGAAATGCCACTCGGAACTCAAGCACGATTGCTGCGTGTTTTGGAAACCGGCGAATATATCCGCGTAGGTTCATCCAAAGTGCAAAAAACCGATGTGCGGGTAATAGCCGCTACCAACAAAGATTTGCTGGAGTATACCCACAAAGGAAAATTCCGGGAAGATTTGTATTATCGTTTAAATACGGTTCCCATAAGGGTTCCGGCATTGCGCGACAGAAAGGAAGATATTCCTTTGCTTTTCAGAAAATTCAGCGTTGATTTTGCAGAGCGTTATAAAACCGCTCCCATACAACTGGATGAAGATGCAAGAAATATACTGATCAATTATACATGGCCGGGTAACGTAAGAGAACTGAAAAATATAGCGGAACAGATTTCTGTTTTGTCGGTTGACAAAAACATTACCGGGCGTGAGCTGCAAATTTTCCTTCCGCAAAACAACAGCAACCGTTTGCCCATGCTTGCGGCTCCATCTTCGCATGGCATACATGGACCTGAGTTTGCCAACGAAAGGGAAATTCTATACAAGCTTTTTTTCGACATGAAAAAAGATGTGACTGAACTGAAAAAAATGTTTGTAGAGATTTTAAAGAACCCGGCCAGCGCCTCTGCAGCCGCGTCTTTTGCGCACGATTCGTTATTAAATGAATATCCCGCTATTGGAGGATTGCAACCATCAGGTACAGCCATCCATGTGCAGTCGCCGTCTACCCATTCGGCACAACCTGTAATTATGAATCAGGATGATATACAGGATCATGAAGAAGTGGAAGAATCGCTGAATATAATGGATAAAGAAAAAGAACTGATCGCAAAAGCACTTAATAAACATAAAGGAAAACGTAAAGATGCTGCTTCTGATCTGGGCATCAGTGAAAGAACCTTGTATAGAAAGATAAAGGAGTATGATCTTGAGGAGATGTGACGGGTTGCGGGTTGCTGGTAATTGATGATTAGAATTACCACAGTTGAAGTGAGTGACACAACGATGCTTAACCAGGGCTCTACTGCTGGTTCCATAATAAAAACTCAAAATTTATATTGCTGTTAGATTTGAGTTAAGTAATTTGAAATTGAAAAAAATAAATGCAGAGGATTAATATAAAACATGTGAGACAGTAGCAATCAAACATGTGTCCTCTAAAATCTATAAACATGAAAAAAACAAACAGGCTGTTTTTCATTTGTGTAGCGATTTTTGCAATGCTGTTTAGCGGCTGCTACACATTTAAGGATATTTCCATTCCGCCTGAAGTGAAAACGGTACGGGTAAATTACCTTGAAAACAGGGCCAGGTATATAAACCCGCAACTAAGCCCGCAACTTTCAGAAGCATTGCGCTTAAAGATCAACAACCAGACAAGGCTTACGCTTATTACAAGCGATGAAGCGCATTATGATATCAGCGGTTATATAACAGATTATTCCATAAGTACCTCGGGTATTTCGAACCAGCAGGCCGCCAGCAACAGGTTGAATGTGGGAGTGCATATTGTTCTTAAAAACCGGCTGGATGATAAGAAAAGTTTTGAAGCGGATGTGAGCAGGCAATTTGATTTTAGCGCCAATAAAAGCCTTACCGAAGCGGAAGCACAACTTATGCCGGACATATTGAAGAACTTGTCGGACGAAATTTTTAACCGTATTTTTTCCGACTGGTAAAATAAATTTATCTTGCCATACAGACTAATGAATTTATCAAATATCATACAAGAGATCTTTCAGCGGGAAAAGCTGGAAGATGTATCGCTTGAACAGTTGCAGTCACTTACAGAAGAAAACCCCTCTTTTGCATTGGGCCATTTTCTTTTACTAAAAAAAATGCAACAAACGGCTCATAGCAATTTTGAAAATCAATTGCATAAAACAACTTTGTTTTTCAACAATCCGCTATGGCTGCAATTTCTTTTGCAACCTGTAATAAATGAGCCTGAGCCGGCATTGCCTACTGCAAAACATGAACAGGTAATAACAAAAACCACAGAAAAAGAAACCATTCAGCCTCATACTGAAGCCATTATTGCACCGCAAAAAGAAGAACAATTAACGCAGGCCGACAGTATACATGACGACAGTAAAGTAATTGATGTGCATAATAACGCAACATTGATTATGGAAGCTTCCGAACCGGCAAAGGAAAATGTACCGGAGCAGGATGAAGTGATGGTTTTTGAACCTTATCATACTATAGATTATTTTGCTTCGCTGGGCATAAAAGTGGGTAAAAATGTGCCGGCAAATGACAAACTGGGAAGGCAACTGAAAAGTTTCACACAATGGTTGAAAACGCTTAAACCTATACAGGAAGCGGCTGCATCGCAGGATGAAGAAGTGCCGCTTGATGAAAATGTAGAAGCTATGGCGGCTATTTCCATAAAAGAAAAAGAAACGTTAACAGAATCAATGGCAGAAGTTTTGGTAAAGCAGGGAAAAAATGCATCGGCGATTGAAGTATATAACAAATTAAGTTTGCTCAATCCCAACAAATCTCATTACTTTGCAGCCAAAATAGACGCGTTAAAACAACTTTAATTTCACTTATATGGTTATTCTATTTGTAATATTGATCATCCTGGCTTGTATAGTATTGGGTTTTATAGTACTGGTACAAAACCCGAAAGGTGGTGGTCTTGCAGGAAATATCGGTGGTTTCAGCAATCAATTAATGGGTGTGAAACAAACAACCGACGTGTTGGAAAAAGGCACATGGATATTCGCGATCGCTATCGCTTTATTGTGCGTATTCTCTACAGTGCTAATTCCCAGGGGAAACAGCAACCAAAACTATCTTAACCAGATAAACACCGGTACACAAAATACGGCCCCTGCCGCAACGCCTGTTCAGCAGCAACCACCGGTACAAACGCCAACACCGGCGCCTAGTAAATAAAAACTTCTTTAAAATTTTGATATTTTCCCTGTTCATAATTTTTTTATCGAACAGGGTTTTTTTATTTATTTTAATGAGATTTATAAAAAATGCGTAAACCTATATTCTTCATCCTGGCGGCCATATTAGTGATAGCCGCTATAATAGCATGGCTTGTATTTGGCTCTGCCACTACATTCCAGGAAAAAAAACACTCACTCAATATAAGGACGGGAAGCAGCTATCAGCAAGTTTTGAAACAACTGGATACCGGAAAAATCGTACACTTCCCTGCCCTGTTCAATTTTATGGCACGCCAGGCAAATTATCCTGACAATGTGAAAGCAGGCCATTATGAAATTACAAAGGGCATGAGTATATACTCCATCTTAAAAATGCTGAAAAATGGAAGGCAAACTCCCGTTAACCTGGTTATAACAAAATTGCGCACCAAAGAAGATTTAGCGAATCTTGTAAGTAGAAAGTTTGAATGCGATTCACTTACCTTCCTGAATTTTCTAAACCAGGAAGACTCGGCAAAAAAGTATGGCCTGGACACCAATACCATTATGACAGCCGTTCTGCCAAATACTTATACCTACTTCTGGAGCACCTCGCCGGAAAAGATCTTCATCAAGCTATATAATGCCTATAATTCGTTCTGGACACAGGATAGAAAGCAGCTTGCCGCGCAAAAAGGCTTAACACCACAAACCGCTTATATACTTGCATCCATTATAGAAGAAGAAACTAACAAAAACGACGAAAAGGGCAATATGGCGAGCGTTTATTTAAATAGAATGGCAAAAGGCATGAAGCTGGGAGCAGACCCCACCGTAAAATTTGCGTTGCGCGATTTTTCGTTGAAAAGAATATATAATAAACACCTCGCGGTGGAATCTCCCTACAACACATACAAGGTAAACGGTTTGCCGCCGGGTCCCATTTGTACGCCGTCTGCCATAACCATAGATGCCGTGTTAAACGCTCCAAAAACAGATTATTTGTTTTTTGTGGCCAAAAGCGATTTTTCGGGCTATCATAGCTTCGCTGCCACATATGAAGAACACCTGAAATATGCCAAAGAATATCAACAGGCTTTAGATACATTGGAGAAAAGGATCAGGCAAAAAGCCGCTAAAGACTCAATTTAGCAACTGTTAGATTTAAGTATTTTTTTGGTTACGAACAGCGGTTTTTCATGGCATCATCGTTGTGTCACTCACTTGTGCGGTAGTAATGCTATTCAGCGGGTTGGCAGCAGCGCTCTGATTTCTGATGTCTGAACCCTGTTTTACTGTTTCAACAAAAAATTGAATACCTTTTAAAAAACGCCACTCAACTATTGTGTATGCCCTTTTTGACTTTTGAACTTTGACTTACCAATAACTATCAACCAACAACCAAAACAAAATCAATTACCCTTAATAAAAAAATGACGAAACTGGAACGCCTTATTATAAGCACAAAACCTATCAACTTTTTAATAGAAAAAAGTAAAAAGCTGGCATTGCCCGGCTTTCAAGGATTGTGCCTGTATGATGTGGTAGCATTTTTTTTTCGCAGGGTGAAAGAAGTAGGCCTAAGCGAAAGAGCCGCCGCCATATCATTCAACCTGCTTATGGCAATTCCGGCAGCAACCATTTTTCTTTGCACACTTATACCCTACATGCCTGTATCAAAGCAAATTACAAAAGAATTGCTATTGCTTACTAAGGACATTACCCCCAACCAAAACACCTATTTACTCATAAAAAGTTTCCTGGAAGACTTCTTAAACACACCTCGTGAAGGCTTGCTGTCATTAGGCTTTTTGCTGGCACTCTTTTATTCATCCAACGCTATGATTGGAATAATGCGTTCATTTAACAGATCGCTTATACATTCCACACGCAGAAATTTTTTCCAAAAAAGATGGGTAGCATTGAAGCTGACTGTTCTACTTATGTTTTTGATAATAGCCACCATTATATTGCTCATAACGCAAGGTGCGGCTTTGAAGTGGCTGCTGAAAGCAATTCATATGCACCACACGGATTTCTTAACCATATTCATTATAAAAACAGTCCGCTGGATTATAATAATTGCATTGTTTTTTTATGGCATTTCATTTATCTACAAATATGCACCGGCAACCAAAAAGCGATCAAAAATTAACACCCCGGGAAGTATTTTAGCTACCATACTCACAATTTTATTGACAGTTGCATTTTCATACTGGGTAAACAACTTCGGAAACTTCAATAAAATATATGGTTCAATAGGAACCATCCTCATTTTAATGATGCTTATTTTTTTAAACTCATTAGTTCTCTTGATTGGTTATGAGTTAAATGTGAGCATTCAATCGCTTAAAATAATCGCTTCCCGCCGTAATAAAGAAGAGCAGGAATTGAGCATGAAAAAGAAGTAAAACAATTTAATAGTTTTTTTTATCTTATATTAATAATTAATTTTCAATAAATTAATTATTGCACATATCTATTAAACTATAGAAAAGTCGCTTTTTTTGATTAACTTTATTCTACCTAAAAAATTCATTTTTATGAAAACAAGATTTTTCACATTGCTTCTGGCTGTTTTTTCTCTAACCGCCGCAGCTTTTGCGCAAAATGGATTGCCTTTAGGCGCCGCTTTACCAAAAGCTACCATTAAAATGAAAGATGTATCGGGTAAAGTTGTAAGTTTAAATGAAGTAAAACAGCCAAACGGCCTGCTGGTAATGTTTAGTTGTAATACCTGTCCATATGTAATAAAAAATCAGCAACGCACTAAGAACATTTGCGAATATGCTCAAAACAAAAAACTTGGTGTTATATTGTTGAACTCAAATGAAGGCAACCGCTCCGGTGATGATTCTTTTGCTTCAATGAAAGAATACGCCAAAGCTCAAAATTACAAATGGTTTTATGCGGTAGACAGCAACAACGAACTTGCAGATGCCTTTGGTGCCAACAGAACTCCGGAATGCTACCTGTTTGATAAAAACGGAAAACTGGTATATCATGGAGCTATTGATGATAGCCCAGGAGACGATTCCAAAGTAACCCGCCAGCACCTGCAGGAAGCCATTAATGAAACGCTTGCCGGTAAAGATGTTTCGGTAAAGGAATCGCGTTCGGTAGGCTGCGCCATCAAAAGGAAAAGCTAAAGCAGTTGAAAATTGAAAGTTGAAAGTTGTTATAAATAAAGGCCGCTTGATTAAAAGCGGCCTTTTATTTATACTGATATTGTATTTTCATGTTTGAACAACGCCTCAAACATTTTTGAACAACGCTTCCAATATTCTCAATTCTCCATTCATTCAGCACTTTCAACTCTCAACTTTCAACTTTCAACTCTCATCTACCTCGCATTATTGTCAACTGCTAAAACGGTTCTGGCACCTAATTCGCGAGCTACACGCATAACAGCTACAACATTTTCCACTGGCACCACTTTATCGGCATTTATTACTACAGAGGGTTGATCTGTTTCCTTTGCAAGAACAGGTTGTAATTTTTCTTTCAGCTCATCCAGTGTCACTTTCGAAGTACCTACATAATAGTTATTATTCACATCAATGGAAACCACCACCGTTTGCTTTGCTTTTGTATCGCTTTTAGCTTTAGGCTGCGAAAGCTTTATTACATTAGGATTTGCTAATGTGGAAATGATCAGAAAGAACAATAAAAGAATGAACAATATATCGTTGAGTGCTCCCGTTTGCACTTCTGCCTGGCTTCGTAATCGACGTTTTAAATTCATTTTTTAGTTTTTGAAAATGTAACCTTTTCACTTGTTGGCCAAAACCGGATATTACGCTTTGGCAAACAAACCTGTTATCTCACATTGCTATTTTGTGGGTTCTTGCAAAATATCAAGAAACTCGGCGCTAGCCACTTCCATCTTGTTTGCGTTTTTATCTATCTGCGCATTCAGGAAGCTATAGCCCACATATGCAATTAAGCCAATAATAAGTCCACTGGCGGAAGTGATCATTTTTACATAAATACCCCCTGCAATGGTGCTAAGTGTATATTCGCCTGTAGATGAAATACCATAAAACAATTGCACCATACCTACAATTGTTCCCAAAAACCCGAACATAGGCGCTATGCCGGCAATTAATGCCAATGCGGAAAGATTGCGTTCCATTTTATACATTTCCAGCTTTCCCACATTTTCCATACTTCTTTCAATGGCATCTATGGGTTTGCCTATTCGCTGAAGGCCTTTATCAATCATGCGGGCCACAGGATTATCAGTATTTTTTGCCAACGCACGTGCAGAAGTAACATTTCCGGTTAAAATATTGTCCCGAATAATATTTATAAAATTGGGATCTATTTTGCTTGCTTTGTTAATAGCAATCCATCTTTCAAAGAAAAAATAAATAGCAAGCAATAGCAATATGCCGAGCGGAATCATTAAAACTCCACCTTGTAATAAAAGGTGCCATAAATTCATTTGCGGTGTGGGTACTGCTGCTGCTGAGGAATTTTGAGTTGAATCGATCAGTCTTTTTGCCGTATCGGTGATCTGCAATAACAAAATATTCATGTAAGGCTTTTTATTTTTTATTTGAACAAAAATAAAAGAACTAAACTAAAGAAGCTTAATTTCCATGCACAACGTGAAAAATTTGAATCAATTGTTGATAAATTAAATATTCAGTTTATGTTAACATTTTAATCCGGTCTTTTGTACTAAGGCCCCCTGTTGCCATGAAATACCACAGTTGAAGTGATTGCGACGCAACGATGACGCCATGAAAAGCTACTGCCGGTATTCAAAATATTTTACTCAAACAACTTCTATATACAAAAGTCAGGATCCGGCAAGTTGATTTCATACTTCCGGATCCTGACCTTGAAAAAATATTATTAAGTGCCGCTTTGCTTAAGCATCATAGCCTGAATTTGTTTCATGGTTTTTTCCATGCCATCAGGGCTTCCGTCAAGGAAAATAACATTTCCTTTTCCATACTCGGCAAAATTTTTCACGGCCTCTGTCCACATACTAAACAAAATAACGTTTGTATCAAGATTAGCCTGCTTCATTTCAGCGGCAGCCTGGCTCATACCTTTTGCCACTTCTTCGCGGAATAGTGCCACGCCCTGCCCGCGCAGTCTTGCGGCTTCACGTTCTGCTTCCGCAGCAATTTTTATAGCGTTCCCTTCTGCTTCTGCGGATTTGGTTTTCGTGATAAGCATAGCCTGGCCTTCGTTTTCCGCGGCAGCCTTAAGGTTATTACTAGCCACCACTTTACTCATACTTTCCAAAATAGCTTTATCGAATGTGATATCGTTTATTTGCAAATCGATCAAATGATAGCCCCATTCTTCCAATAAAAGGTCAATTTGTTCCTTAACGTATTCAACAATTTCACGGCGCAATGCCAATATTTCGGCCTGTCTTTTTGTAGCCACAAAAGAACGCACAGTACCTTCAATAGTACGGGAAAGCGCCTGCATAAGATCCCTGTCGCTAATAAATTTGAACGCTACTTTTTTAATTGTTTCTTCACCTTCGTTTTGCACTGCATACAGCAACATGCTTTTGAAATACACATTTGCCTGATCAGCAGTTACCGCCTGAAACTCCATTTCCACCGAGCGGTTCTGAACAGAAATTCTTTTAGAAACTACATCAAGAAATGGAACAATAAAATTTAATCCGGGATGTAACACTCGCTGATATTTCCCAAAACGGGTAACCACACCCACTGTTCCCTGGGCAACGGTTTTCACACCCAATAAAACTAATAACAGGACAACAATCCCAACAATAAGGGGTAATGACATAACAAAAAATTTTAAGCGCCAATGTACAATTTTTAAGTATAATAACGACTGATAAACATCGATGGAAATATAATTTCCCGCATACACGAAAATCTTCAAAAGTTATGGAGTTAATATTTTGGAACCGGCCATAGTTTTTCATGGCATCATCGTTGTGTCACTCACTTGTGCGGTAGTACCTTTAATGGGCGGTTGACAGTGGGCAGCAGGCAGTAGAGACGTCAGATGGCAGTTGGCAGCTGGCAGTGGGCAGCAGAGAGAACAGAGGTCAGAAGACTGCGGCGCTGACATGTTGAATTCAGTCGGCCTAAAAACTGTCTACTTTTTTCAGGACGTGACACCTTATACTACACGCACCCTATTATTAATTATTCATTATTAATTATTAATTACCTGGGCATATTTTTCGTACATTACAACTTCCCCAATTATTAAGAACGAATGACAAAAAGATACGACATTATAATTGTAGGAGGCGGCCCTATAGGATTGGCATGTGCGTTAGAAGCAAAAAAGCATAACCTCAACTATGTAGTTATTGAAAAAGGTTGTCTTGTAAATTCACTGTATAACTATCCGTTGAATATGACTTTTTTCTCAACATCGGATAAAATTGAAATCGGCGGAATTCCATTTGTCTCCACTAACACCAAACCCACACGGCCTGAAGCACTGGAATATTACCGCCGCGTGGCCACATCAAATCATTTGAATATCCAATTGCAGGAAAAAGTAACAGGCATACAACCATTCAGCGAACATACTTACGAAGTAATCACTTCAAAAAAAAGGTATGTAGCTAACAACATTATTATAGCCACCGGATTTTATGATATACCTAACCTGCTGAATATTCCGGGAGAGGAACTACCCAAAGTGACGCATTATTATAAAGATCCGCACTTTTACGCCATGCAGAAAGTAGCTGTTATAGGAGCCGCCAATTCCGCTGTGGATGCCGCTTTGGAAACGTTCAGGAAAGGTGCTGAAGTAACAATGATTATAAAAGATGACATGATTGGCGAACGTGTAAAATACTGGGTAAAACCGGATATCGAAAATCGAATAAAGGAAGGCTGTATAGCAGCTTATTTTAACTCAACGGTTACGAATATACGAAATAATGAAATTGATATAAGAACGCCGCAGGGCGATATTACTATTCCAAACGATTACGTAATAGCTATGACCGGATATCAACCCAACTTCGCTTTTTTGGGAAACGCGGGCATCACACTTTCCTGCGATGACGTTATGAAACCAACATACAACGAAGAAACCATGGAAACAAATATGCCCGGCATATACCTTGCCGGTGTAGTATGCGGCGGCATGAATACTCATGTGTGGTTTATTGAAAACTCACGTATCCACGCGGAGAAGATAATTAAAAACATTTGCTACGGTATAAAGTAGTACCCAACAACCATCTAAAAAGAAATGAAGTTGTGATCGCATAAGCAATCTGATTTCTGATATCTGACTTCTCTGCTGCCCACTGCCTACTGTCAACTGCCCACTCGCTCAATAGCATTCCTGCCGCACAAGTGAGTGACACAACGATGCTTAATAGTAGCACTACCGCCGGTCCCAAAAAACACTACACTTCTTTGTACCGTGCGATGCAAAAGCTGTTTTCTGTGTTAATGACGAGACTGTCATTTAACTTATATCTCCATAAAATCAGTTTTGAATTTAGTATGTAGTCTTACACTCTGTATACTTGAAACATGTATCACCACAGTATTGGAGCAATTACCCGCAATAATTTTTTCCTAAAATGTTCAAATGAGTTATAAATCAAAAAGAAAATTACCAATAGTTTTTTTTACTACTTAATCTGCTTAGCCTATATTTATACCGATTTTAACACAATAAAATAACGAATAATACGTATGAACGGATTGATTTATTTGATTCCGGTTATGGGCGCTTTAGGCCTTTTGTACACCGTAGTAAAATTCATTTGGGTTTCCAAACAGGATGCCGGTTCTGAGAGAATGAAAGAAATAAGCAAATACATAGCCGAAGGTGCTATGGCATTCTTGAAAGCGGAATATAAGATACTTGCCTATTTTGTGGTAATTGCAGCATTATTGCTAGGATTTATGGGAAGCCGAAATCCGGGATCACACTGGTCAATTGCAATAGCTTTTGTTTTCGGCGCTATCTTCAGCGCATTAGCCGGTTTTATTGGTATGCGTGTGGCTACTAAAGCTAATGTGCGCACAGCACACGCGGCAAGAACAAGTCTTTCCAAAGCACTAAAAGTGTCATTTACGGGAGGTTCTGTAATGGGCCTGGGGGTGGCCGGTCTTGCTGTACTCGGACTTGGTAGTTTATTCATCATCCTGATTCACATATTTGCTCCCGGAGCTATGGCGAATGATCATGAGGTTATCAAAGCTATCGAAGTATTAACTGGTTTTTCCCTGGGAGCGGAATCGATTGCGTTGTTTGCCCGTGTGGGTGGAGGCATTTACACTAAAGCCGCAGACGTAGGCGCAGACCTTGTTGGTAAAGTGGAAGCCGGCATTCCCGAAGATGATCCCCGCAACCCTGCAACCATTGCAGATAACGTGGGTGATAATGTGGGTGACGTAGCAGGTATGGGCGCCGATTTGTTCGGTTCTTATGTTGCCACTGTGTTGGCCACTATGGTTTTAGGACAAGAAACCGTTGCTCATGACAACTTTAATGGCTACTCTCCTATTTTGCTTCCTATGCTGATTGCCGGCGTTGGAATTATCTTTTCTATAATAGGAACTTTTTTTGTGCGTATTTCAGAATCCGCAGGTGTAAATACTTCCAACGTTCAAAAAGCTTTGAACATGGGCAACTGGGGTTCCATTATCCTTACCGGCATTGCAAGTATCGGCCTGGTGTATTTTATTCTTCCCGATGAAGTAATGTACCTGAAACGCGACTTCCTGAACGGAGAACTAAGAGAAGGTGCTATAGCTATTACACGCGGCGGCGTAATGGGAGCCATTATGGTAGGACTTGTAGTGGGAACCTTAATGAGTATTATAACCGAGTATTATACGGCAATGGGTAAGAAGCCTGTTATGAGTATTGTAAAACAATCCGGCACAGGCCATGCGACAAACGTAATTGGCGGACTTGCCGTGGGTATGGAATCCACTACACTTCCGATTATTGTGCTGGCATGCGGTATATACGGTTCATATGCATTTGCCGGCCTTTATGGTGTGGCCATTGCAGCAGCCGGTATGATGGCTACTACTGCCATGCAACTGGCAATTGACGCTTTTGGTCCGATTGCAGACAATGCCGGCGGTATAGCCGAAATGAGCGAACTGCCAAAAGAAGTGCGTGAAAAAACAGACGTGCTGGATGCGGTTGGTAACACCACTGCCGCTACCGGTAAGGGATTTGCCATTGCTTCCGCAGCCTTAACCGCCTTAGCATTATTCGCCGCTTTTGTAGGCGTGGCCGGCATCAGGGGTATTGACATTTACAAAGCAAAAGTATTGGCAAGCCTGTTTATAGGCGGAATGATACCATTTATATTCTCCTCACTGGCAATTCGTGCAGTGGGACAAGCCGCCATGAGTATGGTAGAGGAAGTTCGCCGCCAGTTTAAAACTATACCCGGCATTATGGAAGGAAAAGGCAAACCAGAGTATGAGAAATGCGTAGCTATTTCCACCGATGCCTCTATTAAAAAAATGTTACTTCCGGGTTCTATAGCTTTGCTGGCGCCGTTATTTATGGGTTTTGTATTAGGGCCAGAAGCATTGGGCGGATTCCTGGCCGGCGCTACTGTTAGCGGGGTACTGCTTGGTATGTTCCAAAACAATGCAGGCGGAGCTTGGGATAATGCAAAAAAATCTTTTGAACAAGGCGCTGAAATAAATGGAGAAGTTTTTTATAAAAAATCAGAACCTCACAAAGCGTCTGTAACCGGCGATACCGTAGGCGATCCATTTAAAGATACATCCGGCCCGTCAATGAACATTCTTATTAAGCTCATGTCGATTGTGTCACTGGTAATTGCGCCTACTTTGGCTCAAATACATAATGATGATGAAGAGGCGAAGGCTGAAGATAAAAAAGTAAGCCAGGTGGAAGCCCCTGTTCAAAAAGCCAATATCAAAACTGAAAGGACTTACACATATTCAAAAAATTAACTGTAAGAAAACCTTCAAGTATATATTTTTATATATATTTGCATTTAGAAACTAATCAATTCCAAATACCAAAAGTCCCGATATGTCTATATCGGGACTTTTTTTATTAATTTTTCGCTCAGTTTCGACGCTTTATTTAGACATGCATTTTATTGAAACAGACCAAATTATTTTAGCATAAACTGGCAACTACAGGGTCATTATAGTCTTTTACAAACCCAAGAATATTTTCATACTGGCTAAACTCGTCATTCTCATGCATGGTAGTTAACACTACTGCTTTCATTCCTGCATTTTCTGCAGCTTCCACCCCTTTAGGCGCATCTTCAAACACAATGCAATCAGCAGGTTCAACACCCAGCAATCGGGCGGCCTTCAGGTATGTTTCAGGGTGCGGCTTACTCATCTTCACATCTTGTGCTGTAACAATTGCCTGAAAATAATGGCGAATGTGTAGATTGTCCAGCACAAAATCCACATTAAACGGAAGAGCAGCGCTTCCGATAGCCATTTTCACATTTTGATTTTTTGCCTTTTCCAATAAGCCAGGTAAGCCGCTGATTAGCTTTAAATGCGGTAAAAACGCCTGTTGGTAACGTTTTTCCTTTTCATGAGATAAAGCAAACATCTCCTCCACTGTAAACTTTGATGTTCCGAAAATCCTGATCATTACTTCATCATTTCTGCCGTACATTTCTTTTCGTATAGCCTCCAACGTTAGCCCTGCCTTTAAATCTTCGTTCAATAATTTTTCCCATGCTATTACATGATATTCCATATCATCTACCATTGTTCCATTCAAATCAAATAAAAATGCTTTTGCTCTTACCATAGTAATATTTTTATTGAGATAATTGCTTTCCGTGAATTTTTAGGGCGGTGCAATATTATGTAATAATTTTTTTGTTGCCGGCGGTATTACTACTATTAAGCTTCTGTTGTGTCACTCACTTGTACGGTAGTAATTCTAGTGGGCAGTAACCAGTAGGCAGAGGGCTGTAGGGAAATCAGAAAACAGATGTCAGAAAGCAGTTTCAAATTCATTCTTACAGCCCCACATTTCTACATTCGATTCATATTCTACCGATGAACGGAGCGTCGCAACCAAAGCCCAATCAGGGCTATACAGCTTGTCTCATAATAATTACTTCAAAATATACCTGTAATGTTATAAACAAAAAAACCTACTGAAAAGTAGGTTTTAGTTATGAATTATTTTCCTTTGCGTTGTAATACTTTTTGCACCGCTTTCACAATATGCTCATCATCCAGGCCATATTTTTTCATCAATTCGGCGGGTGTACCACTTTCGCCAAAACTGTCATCTACGGCAACATATTCCATTGGCACAGGATCGTTTTTGATCAATACCTGTGCAATACTATCGCCAAGTCCGCCAAGGCGGTTGTGTTCTTCAGCGCTTACCACACATCTTGTTTTTGCAACAGATTTCAGTATTGCTTCCTCATCAAGCGGCTTAATGGTATGAATGTTAATAATTTCCGCGTCAATTCCCATTTCAGCCAGTATTTCGCCGGCTTTGATCGCTTCCCACACCAAGTGACCTGTAGCAAAAATACTTACATCATTTCCTTCATTTACCATCCAGGCTTTTCCTATTTCAAATTTTTGATCCGCATCTGTAAAAACAGGAACTACAGGACGTCCAAAACGTAAATATACAGGCCCCTGGTACTCGGCAATAGCAATAGTCGCGGCCTTGGTTTGATTGAAATCGCAAGGATTGATCACTGTCATTCCGGGCAACATTTTCATCAGGCCAATATCTTCCAGAATCTGGTGTGTAGCGCCATCTTCACCTAAAGTAAGACCTGCATGTGATGCGCATATTTTTACATTCTTATCGGAATAAGCAACAGACTGACGGATCTGGTCATATACACGGCCGGTTGAAAAGTTTGCAAATGTTCCTGTAAATGGAATTTTTCCACCGATGGTCATGCCAGCCGCTACACCAATCATATTTGCTTCGGCTATGCCTACCTGTTGAAAACGTTCAGGAAATTCTTTTATAAAAGCATCCATTTTCAAGGAGCCTACAAGATCGGCGCAAAGCGCTACCACATTGGAGTTACGGCGTCCTGCTTCCAATAATCCTGCTCCAAAACCAGAGCGTGTATCTTTCTTGTCAGTATATGAATATTTTTTCATTTTTTATAGTTGTTGTTGGTTGACGGTTGTTAGTTGTAAACGCTTTAACTAAAGTCTAACAACCATCAATTATTCTAATAATCTCCCAGTGTTTCAGGTAATTGTGCCAAAGCGGCTGCGAGTTGTTCATCATTTGGAGCTACACCATGCCATTTATGGCTGCCCATCATAAAATCAACTCCGGCGCCCATTGCGGTTTTCATCAATATACAAATCGGCTTGCCTTGTCCTGTGCGGGCTTTAGCTATTTCCAAAGTGCTTACCACGCTTTCCATGTCGTTTCCATTCATTTCCAATACATCCCAGCCAAATGCATCCCACTTAGCTTTCAGGTTACCTAATGAAAGAACTTTTTCAGTTGGCCCGTCAATTTGCTGACCATTATAATCAACAGTGGCGATCAGGTTGTCAACTTTATTGTGGGGTGCAAACATAGCTGCTTCCCATATTTGACCTTCCTGCAATTCGCCGTCGCCATGCAATGAAAAAACAAGCGAGTTATCTTTATTTAACTTCTTGGTAAGCGCAGCTCCGATGGCTACAGAAAGTCCCTGTCCAAGTGATCCTGATGCGATCCTTACGCCAGGTAAATGCTCGTGTGTGGTGGGGTGGCCTTGCAAGCGGGTATTCAATTTACGGAATGTGGCCAATTCTTTTACCTCAAAATAACCTGCCCTTGCCAAAACACTATAAAAAAGCGGAGAAATATGTCCGTTTGACAGGAAAAAAAGATCTTCATTAACGCCATCCATCTGGAAAGTCTCATTTTGCTTCATTATTTTAAAATATAAAGCAACAAGAAAATCCGCGCAACCCAGCGATCCGCCCGGGTGGCCGGATTGACAGGCGTGTACCATTCTAACTATATCCCGCCGAACCTGCGATGCGATTTCTTTTAATTTTTCGGTACTCATGTCGGCAGCTATCACTTTGTTATTCTGACGCTCCGAATTATCATTTGGATAGATTGTTGTTGACATCTTATCGAATGTTTTTATTAAATGCTAAAATACAATGACTGTAAAACGTACACTTATTGAATGATCTAATTATTTAAATAAGCGTCCGAAGTTAAAAGATTATTTAATGAAATCAGTTAAATTAATGTGGAAATATGAAAATGTAGAGGGTGTATTTGAAAATGGGAGCGATGCGCCAACACTTTCAACTTTCAACTTTCAACTTTCAATTTTCAACTCTCCTACCCTTCTTTATGAATTTCGCTGGTAAAGTGAAACTCAATATCGGGATTGTTTTGACGTTCAGTGTTGAGGAACCATTCGCTTTGGGCAAGGTAAACCAAGTGCTTATCCTTATCTTCTGCAATGTTTCCGGATTTGAAGCGGGTAAAATCGTCCAATTTCTTTTTGTCATTGCTGGTAATCCAACATGCCTTGTAATAAGGTTGCGCTCTAAACTCAACGCTGGCGCCATATTCCTGAAGTAAACGGTATTGTATAACCTCAAATTGAAGTTCACCCACGCAACCAATAATTTTTTTATTTCCGCCAAACTGCGTAAACAATTGAGCCACGCCTTCGTCTGTTAGTTGAAGCAACCCTTTTTCAAGCTGTTTGGTTTTCATGGGGTCTTTATTCACTACTTCTTTAAATATTTCGGGAGAAAAAGAAGGTATGCCTGTAAAATAAAAATCTTCACCCTCTGTTAGCGTATCACCAATTTTAAAGTTTCCGGTATCAAATAAACCCACAACATCTCCTGGATATGCTTCTTCAATAATATCCTTGCTGCGGGCAAGA
The DNA here is from genome assembly GCA_031553495.1 of Flavihumibacter sp. Lineage (GTDB taxonomy): Bacteria > Bacteroidota > Bacteroidia > Chitinophagales > Chitinophagaceae > Pinibacter. Next base: position 19,993 of record JAVBLN010000031.1, on the reverse strand, counting down.
AAACTATAAGGGTTGCTAAATCTTACATCCTTATCAAGCCGTACGTGATGGTAATATTTATTGCGTTCGAATTTTCCAGAACAGATACGCATAAACGCAATACGGTCGCGGTGTTTGGGATCCAGGTTGGCGTGAATTTTAAAAATGAAACCACTCATTTTTTCTTCACCCACATCCAGCAAGCGCTTTGTTGTTTGCCTGCTGCGTGGTTCGGGAGCTATGCGTATAAAGGTATCCAGCATTTCTTTTACACCAAAATTATTTACCGCGCTTCCAAAAAACACAGGCGCTACTTTGCCGGCAAGGTAATCATCCACATTCAGCTCACCGTGAACGCCATCTACCAGTTCCACATCCTCACGAAGTGTTTCGGCATCACGATCGCCAAGCTTTTCCTCCAGCATTTTGTCGCCTAAATCGCTTATCGTTATCAGGTCTTCATCGCTTGCTTTGGTATTGGCTGTAAACAGTACAAGATTTTTATCGTGCAAATTATAAACACCTTTAAAATCTTTACCACTGTTAATGGGCCAGGTCATCGGATGAAGCAAAATGCTCAGTTCTTTTTCAATTTCTTCAAGCAAATCGAAACGGTTTTTACCGTCGCGGTCCATTTTATTAATAAAAACAATTACCGGGGTATCGCGCATTCGGCACACTTCCATAAGGCGGCGGGTTTGATCTTCCACCCCATTCACGCTATCTACCACCAGTATAACGCTATCTACAGCTGTAAGCGTTCTGTATGTATCTTCGGCAAAATCTTTGTGGCCCGGCGTATCTAGCAAGTTGATGAGTATGTTATTATATTCAAACGACATTACGGAAGTTGCTACAGAAATTCCACGTTGCCGTTCAATTTCCATAAAGTCGCTGGTAGCATGTTTTTTTATTTTATTGCTTTTTACTGCACCGGCAGTTTGAATAGCACCGCCAAACAACAGCAATTTCTCAGTAAGTGTGGTTTTACCGGCATCGGGGTGCGAAATAATCGCGAACGTTTTACGCTTGTTAATTTCCTTTTCGTATTTCATTTTTTATAGCCTGCGCACCCGAAAATTACGGCTGCCTGTGTTTTTAAGGGCGCAAAGGTAGGGGAAAATGTGGGAAGCTAATTTGAAAATGTGCTAATTCAAAAATTTGAAAATGGCTGGAATGAGGGGATTTGTTCATGATTCAAGAAGCTGTTTGAGTTAATTGTGAAATGTTGCTTATAAACCCAAAGATGCCATGAAATACTACCGATGAACGAAATGCGACGCAACAATGATGCCATGAAAAACTAATGCAGGTATCAAAAATATAAATTCAAACAGATTCTAATTACAAACTTTTTTGAATGTGGAAATGTGAGAAGCACTCAAGATTCAATAATAAAAAAAGTGACCAAAAATCAATTACAAATTGATTATCAGTCACCTTTTTGCAGAAAGAGAAATTTATTTGAATTTAAAAATAACCCCTGCCTGTATGTTGGTGATATCATAACCGGCTTCAGCATTTACACCAAAAGTGGGTGTAAAGAAATAAGAAGCGCCTACAAAGCCACCAAATACAGGAATTGCCTTATCATTACTTCTCTTTTCATTACCTACTCTATAATCGTAATGTTCAAATCCAACACCCGCAGAAACACCGGCGTAAGTATCCAGGCCTCTCACATTCCATCCGAAATGCCAGGCCGAACGGGCAGCAACAACTATTGTGCGTGCTTTATAATCATCGTTGTCAAAAAGATCTCCGCTTGTAAAAGAACCACCTACTTCACCACCCAGGGTAACCACTCCGGGGCCAGCCTGCCATAAGCCAAATTCCAAAGCGGCTTTTGTTCCAAATTTATTACCATAATCATATCCGTCATATGTGCTTCCAATTCCAATACCCAAATTAAGTGTTGTAGAACCTACCTTCATTGGGGTAACGGGCTGTCCCGATCTTGATTGTGCATTTACCATGCCTGCTGAAATACATAAAATAACGAATGTGGCAATAATTGACCTAAAATTTTTCATATCTCTTATGCGTTTAATATTACAAATATACTATGGCAAAACACATACCATTGTTTTAAATACCGATTTATATAAAAATCACAAATATTTAAACATGTGACTGTATTACATTTTTTTGTTTTAACTTTTATATACCATTTAAAAAATATTAATCATGATGACCTTAATTGTTCCCATCGATTTTACAGGCATTAGTGAAAATGCCGCTGTATATGCAGGAAATATTGCACAACAACTAAAAGGCCGGTTAATTCTATTTCATGTGTATGAAAAAATTCCTGCCGGAATAGATGGTACCCCGCTGGTAAATGATCCGCAGGCAAGATATGAGGTTCGTATGGTGGCGCTTGAAAAATTAAAGAATGGCCTGCTAGGTATTTTTCCGGATATAACAGTTACCTGCATTGCGGAAATGGGCGACTCATTGTTGGAAAGTATCGAAACTCTTTTTGCAAAAGAGAACGCGACAATGATAGTGATGGGCGTAACAGACGATAACCTTGCAGAGCAATTGTTGATGGGCACAAACGCGATCAATATTGTGAATTCTGGAAATATTCCTGTGCTTACGGTACCTACCGGCGTCACTTATCATGGTATTTCCGATGTAGTATTGGCAGTTGATTTCGGCGATGAAAAGCACAAACTTCCATTTGAACATATTCGCGAAATCCTGGAATTATTCAATCCAAAAGTTCATATAGTTTCCGTAACAGAAAACGAGCCGGGCTCCGCCTCCGAAATAGAAGACAAAAAAGCGGCCATCACCAAAGCATTGAACGGTTTTGAAACCAATTTCGCATTTATACATGAATCAAATTTTGTGGAAGCGATCAGTAAATTTTCGGTAAATCAAAAGATTGATTTAATTATGATGGTGCCCCGCAAACGTTCATTTTTCACCTCGCTGTTCAGAAGCAGCAATACCGAAAAGCTGGTTCATAACACATTTATACCTGTGCTGGCATTAAGAGATTGATATCAAATAATCAGTTATGCCGCAATGGAAGGTTTTTATTATGGAACCGGCTTTTGAGCCCTGATTAAGCATCGTTGTGTCACTCACTTGTGCGGTAGGAATGCTAGTGAGCTGGTTGTGAGTATAGAGTGCTCCCAAACTGGCGCAGGTCTCCTGACCTGTGCCTACAGGTTACTTGAACAATAACTAAGAAATCAGAAGTCAGAGATCAGAGGAATTTCTGATTTCTGACTTCCTATTTGTTACTTGACTGATAACCAAAAAAAGTTTTTTGATTATAACATTGCCTTCTGATAAAATAAGTAACGATCAGGCACAGGCCGGGAGGCCTGCGCCAGTTGGGTAACGTACAATTGGTGCTAAAAGCAACAGTATAGTGCTGCAAGGCTACAAGCCTTGCAGAGCGTTTTAGCCGGTTGGCAATAACACCGGCAACCAGCATTATCACCACAGCTTTTCCATAATGTTCTGCCTGCACTCCAACACCGCCAACTGACTTCTCTACTGCCTACTGTCAACTCACTTGTCATTAGTCATAGAATAAGGCAGGTCGCTTTTCGATATGCCGCGCTGCTTGTTGGGAGTTGCCGACATATTAAAATTGATAACAGCGCCTTTTACCAGTTCTGTATGGCTGAACCAGTTTTTCGTGTATGGTTTACCGTTAAGTGTTACACTATTGATGTACATGTTTGCATTACTACTATTAGGAGCATTAATAACAATTTGCCTTCCGTTTTCTAATTGAATAGTAGCTTTTTTGAAATATGGAGTTCCCACAACATACTGGTCTGTGGCCGGCGTAACCGGGTAAAATCCTAAAGCGGAAAATACATACCATGCGGAAGTTTGACCATTGTCTTCATCGCCGCAATAACCGTCCGGCGTGCTTTTATACAATTTGTTCATAGTTTCCCGGATCCAATATTGCGCTTTCCAAGGCGCGCCGGCATAGTTATACAAGTATATCATGTGCTGAATAGGCTGATTGCCGTGCGCATACTGCCCCATTCCCGCTATCTGCATTTCACGTATTTCATGAATTACACTTCCATAATAGCTTTCATCAAATACCGGTGGCAAAAGAAAAACAGCATCAAGCTTGTTTACAAATTTCTGATCACCACCCATCAGGTTTATCAAACCCTGCACATCATGAAAAACAGACCAGGAATAATGCCAACTATTACCTTCGGTAAACGCGTCGCCCCATTTGAATGGGTTAAATGGCGACTGAAAGTTTCCGTCTTTATTTTTACCACGCATTAATCCGGTTTCCTTATCATACAGGTTTCTGTAATTCTGACTGCGTTTCGCATACAGGTCAATTTCCGATTTAGGTTTTCCCAATGCTTTTCCCAGTTGATAAATTGCAAAATCATCATAAGCGTATTCTAGTGTACGGGCAGCGTTTTCCCTGATATTTACATCGTAAGGCACATAACCAAGTTCGTTGTAATAATTAACTCCAAACCTTCCTACAGAACTGTTGGGGCCTTCGTTATTGGCACCGTGAATGAGCGCTTCGTATAGCGTGTTGATGTCATAACCACGCAACCCTTTCAAATATGCGTCGGCCACAACGGAAGCAGAGTTATTTCCAATCATACATTGCGCCAAACCCGGGCTCGACCATTCAGGCAGCCAGCCGCTTTCTTTATAATCATTCACAAGACCTTCCTGCATTTCTTTATTAATGGAAGGATACACCAGGTTCAGGAATGGATACAATGCCCGGAAGGTGTCCCAAAAACCGGTACCCGAAAACCGGCGCCCCGGCAGTATTTTACCATTATGCGGACTGTAATGCACCGGTTGGTTATTGGCATCCAGCTCATACATTTTGTTAGGGAAAAATAAGGTTCTGTACAAACATGAATAAAAAGTGCGCACATCATCCACATGGGCGTTTTCAATTTTTATAGCACCTAGTTTTTTGTTCCACTCTGTTCTCGCTTTTGCCAAAGTGGTTTCAAAATTATCATTGGCTAATTCGCGTTTCAAATTCAGTTCTGCCTGCTCGATGCTGATAAATGAAGTAGCCAGCCTAACATTTACTTTTTCTCCTTTCGTAGTTTTAAAACCAACAACGGCACCTGTTTGATCTGATTGCAATTCAAGTTGATCCGCCAGGCCTTTTTCGTTCCATGTATTGGATAAGATGAAAGGCTTATCAATATAAATAACAAAATAATTTTTAAAGTTGGGCAAAGGGCCATAAGTATATTTGGTAGAGTATCCTATGATCTTTTTCTCCGCAGGGATCACTTTTACATAAGATCCTTTATCAAACGCGTCGATGACCAGGAAAGAGCTATCGCTTTGCGGAAATGTAAACCTAAATTGAGCTGCACGTTCCGTAGGTGTAAGCTCTGTAGTAACATCAGCATCGGCAAGGTAAACACTGTAATAATATGGTTTGGAAATTTCTGTTTTATGCGAGAACCAGCTTGCGCGGTCGTCCTGTTTAAAATTCATTTTTCCGGTTACAGGCATAATAGAAAACATGCCATAATCATTCATCCAGGGGGATGGCTGGTGGGTTTGCTTAAACCCTCTTATTTTATCGGCATCATAAGTATAAGCCCAGCCATTTCCGTTAGGGCCTGTCTGGGGTGTCCAAAGGTTCATACCCCAGGGAACTCCTACAGCGGGATATGTGTTACCATTGGAAAGGCTGGGTTTAGATTGTGTACCCATCAGTGGGTTCACCCATTCTGCCGGTTCCGTTACCTTAGTAACGATCTGAGCAACACCTGCAATGGAAATAAGCGCCAATACAACTAACAAACAACTTCTTTTCATGGTTAATTATTTTATAGTAACAGTCTCGCACACACGTAAGCAGCTATAATAACAGAATAAAAAAAGATCAATGAATTGCTTTAACTGAATTTTATCAGGTAGTTATTAATTGATGATAAGAATTACTAACGTTGAAGTGAGTGACACAACGATGCTTAATAGTAGCACTACCGCCGGTCTCAAAAAAAATCACTTATAAAATTCAAGATTTGATGCTGTTTGAAAGACTTCTCAAACAGCACCAAATACAAAACGTATTTAAATCAAATGCGGTTTTTGTTTATAGATCTTCCAGATAAATTCACCGAAAATAGTATTGGTCCATGCAAACCATGAGCGTGTGAATTTAGCGGGATTGTCTTTATTAAACCCTTCGTGCATGAAGCCTGTACCTGCATGGGTTTTCACTAAGGTTTCAATACATTTTTTAATTTCCGCATCGCTTGTACTTGTAAGACCGCGAGTAATGATACTTAAGTGCCAGATCATATCCTGTCCTACGTGTGGCCCGCCAATACCTTCGGCAGCCGTTCCTTTAAAGAAGAAAGGATTCTCGGACGACAGAATCATTTTGCGTGTGTTTACGTACACCGGATCTGTGTTCTTAACGGCATTCAGATATGGCAACGACAGCAGGCTTGGCACATTGGCATCATCCATAAAATAGTTATTTCCAAAACCATCTACTTCAAACGGATAAACCTTTCCAAACTTCGGATGATTTACGATTGCGTATTTTTTCAAAGCGTTTTCCACTTCGGTTGCTAAGGCTGTAAGACTGGCTGCAAGCACGGAATCGCCATGAAGCTTCGTAACCATTTCAGCAGCTTCGCGCAAGCTTATTACTGCAAAGAAATTTGATGGAACGAGGAATGAAAAAACGGTTGCATCATCGCTTGGACGAAATGAAGAGCAAATCAACCCAACAGGATTTACCGGGTAGCCGTAGCCGTCCATAGGCAGCGAATCGGTAGGGGCTGCGGCTTTGCGCTGAAATTTGTATGGCCCCAAATTGTTTTTACGCTGCTGCTCGCGGAATGTGCGGTATATAACCTGTATGGCCTGTTTCCAGTTGTTATCGAATGGCGCGCTATCGCCAGTTACTTTCCAATAATTGTATGCCAGGCGAATGGGGTAACAAAGTGAATCAATTTCCCATTTGCGCTCGTGTACGCCGGGTTTCATATCGGTGAAATCTGTGGACCATTCGCCCACTTTGTTTTCATCATTATAAAACGCGTTGGCATACGGATCTTTCAACACATAAAATGTCTGCCTGTTGATAACGCCTGCAATTAATTGTTGCAAAGGCTTGTCATTTTTTACAAAATTTATATAAGGCCAAACCTGGGCGCTGCTGTCGCGCAGCCACATGGCATCAATATCGCCGGTGATCACATAAGTATCGGGACGCCCGTTTTTGGTAGTGTGCGTAACGGTAGTATCCAATGTGTTGGGAAAACAGTTTTCGAACAACCAGGCAAGCTCTTTGTTTTTTGATTTGGATTTAAATTCCGCGATCGCGCTTTCAATGGCTTTACTTTGAAAATGACGTTTTTCAAGAGGCGTACGCACTACAGGAAACTCATTGCCGGTTCCGGAAGCGATGGACCATTTGTTCACCAATACTCCTGCTCCGAGGATCCCTGCGTTCTGAATAAACTTTCTTCTTTTCATACGTGTGTTTTTGTCGAGTTGTTTTTTTGGTAATAAACGAGGTCAATAGTTAATAATGATTATCTTTTGTATGCTACTTTTTGTTTCGCTTTTTCCCTTCCAGCGTCACTTCAATCAACACCGGAAAGTGATCTGAAGGCTCTCTTGCAATATATTTTTTCAACGATACTTCTTTGGGAAAATTTGCTGAATCCGCGGTTTCATTCTTATCATTCGCCGGTGCCCTGTAAGTGTCGGTCAATATTCCATAACGCGACACTTTAAATTCTTTCGTTAAAAAAATATGATCAATCCGGCTATCAGTTTTCGAATTGGTATTGAAAGCATTGAACGTTCCATTTGTTGCGTAACGAATGGGAGAAAGCTCATATGCATCTCTCATGATACCCGAAGTATTGAGTAATGTATAACTTTCATTATTTTGATCTACATTAAAATCGCCGGTAAGAATTACAGGAACTGTGGTTTTCATATCCTGTATTTTTTTCAAAATCAATTTTGCACTTTCCTTTCTTGCTTCCACCCCAATATGATCCATATGAAGATTATACATGTAAAACATCTTTCCGGATTTCTTTTCTTTAAATTTTCCCCAGGAGCAGATACGCGGCAATGCGGCATCCCAGCCTTTATTTGGCCTGTCGGTTATTGTAGATAACCAAAAATCGCCATGCTCAAGCACATCAAATTTATCCTTTTTATAAAAGATCGCTGAATACTCGCCTTTTTGTTTTCCATCATCACGGCCAACTCCTATATATGTATAGCCGGGCATGGCAGCAACAAGCTCTTCCAATTGATGAGAAAGGCATTCCTGCGTTCCAAAAATATCAAAATCGTGAAATTGTATGAGAGAGGCAACCACAGGCAATCGCTGCCCCCAGCCGTTTCCTTCTACAGAGTCTCCCCTGTTTGCATTGCGCAAATTGTAGGTTCCAATACGAAAAGATTGAGCAAAAGAAAATATGCCTGCAAATAATAAAACTATCAGTACAAACGATCTTTTTTTCATTGTTTGGTTTTTCAAGATTTTGCGGAAGGTAGTAAAAATAATTATTACACCTCAAGCATGATAATATTATGTGTTGCTATTTCGTTACCGGCTATATTACTACTACTGTACAAATATCTATAAAACGATTTATCAATTAAAAGTAAAAATGCCGATTTATCATTTGACTGATTCATGTCATCTCGACCATTGAGAAAAGAAGCCGGAAATTCCTTCATATCACAGGTTATTTCTTTTACATCTTACAACAAGTCTTAACCCGTTCGCAATATTTACTTTCTATTAAGCGTAAACTTGTGTGTTCCGGGCAGCAAGTGTATAATTGTGTATTCGCCTTCGATTAGTTGTGTAATGTTCTCGCCTGATTTTACGGTATAATCAATACCGTTCTTTGAATTTGGAATATACAAGGAAGCTGTTGTATTAGCCGGTATAACTGCGGTATACACTATTTTATCATTAACTGTTGACCATTTTGATTCAATATTGCCATAAGGTGAATTATGAATCGCTTGGAACCGATCAAGCTCTTGCACAAAATTTGGCTTCAACAGAATATGTTTAAAGCCCGGTTGGCTTTCATCAATTTTAATACCTGCCAGTCCTTTGTAGAACCATGCGCTAATTTCTCCAAACATGATGTGGTTACGTGATATCAGTGCTGCGTCTGTTTTACTTTCATTTCCTATGGGCCAGTTTTCCTGTAAAGTGGTAGCGCCATTTATCATCCAATATCCCCAGGAAGGATAATTCATTTGCGTGGCAATACGATATGCAGCATCCGCATAACCATTATCACTAAGCGCATTTAGCAGATATTTACTTCCAAGCAGGCCAATATCCAAATGATAATTGTTAGCAACAACAGAATCGTATAAGTTACGTGCAACTTTTTTCTTTAATTCCGTTGGAACAATGTCAAAATATAGTGCTGCGGAAAGTTCAGTTTGCGAGCCTCTGCAATAAATACCATTTTCTTTATTAAGAAATTTATTATTGACTGCATCTTTTATCTTATTGGCAAGTGTCCGATATTTAACGGCATCTTGTTGTTTTCCAAATAAAGTAGCGGCTTTTGACAAGATATCAGCATCTGTATAAAAATAAAGAGATGATGTAAGCTCTATATTGCTCACGGTTTTCACCGGCACCCAATCACCCAGCCCCCAACTTGTAAGACCTGACGGGCTTATGGAATCCACATGATCTACATAACGCCTGATGTTATCATACATTATTGACAGTATTCTACTATCACCATAAAACTGATATATCTGCCAGGGTATAACAGCTACAGAGCTTGTCCAGTCAAGGCCATTCGCCCAATCATAACCCCAGCCTCCGGTTGGTATAATAGCGGGTAACACGCCATCGGCACGTTGTTCATCTTTATGATCAAGCATCCATTTTTCGTAAACAGTGATGCCGTCAAAATTATACAAACCGGTTTCTATAGCAGTATGGCCGTCTCCTGTCCATCCGTTCTTTTCACGTTGCGGACAATCCGTAGGATATCCAAACAGGTTAGACAAATATGAATTGTTTGTGGCCTTCCATATTTTATTCAAAATATCATTTGACGAGCTGATCGTACCTGCAACAGGCACATCGCTATGCACTTCACAGGCAACAAGGTTATCCATAGTCAATTGAACCGGCGCTGAAGAACGCACCTCTACATACTGAAATCCTTTATAGTTGAACTTCGGTATAAAATTAACTTCGTTACCGCTGAGTATAACAACATCAGTTTGAAATGGATCTTTATCATCGTTAGGCCTGTAATGAATGTCAATATTCGACATGTCAACATATCCCTGATCATTTAAATTTTCACCGTGCTTCAATCTCAACACCGTTCCCGCACTGCCCTTTACACGCAAGGCTGTTACCCCGGACATGTTTCTAGGAAATGTGTACACATAACAAGTGTCGCTTTTTTTGTCAAGTTTTGCAGGTTTATATTTAGCAACTACCTTAACCGGATGCAATTGTTGTGATACAATATTTTTTTGAGATGGCGCGGTTTTCGCAATAGCGTTATTCCATGAAGCATCATTAAATCTTACGGTATTCCAACCCGGCATTTCAAGTCGTGCATCATAATGTTCCGCGGTATAAATGTTATTCAAAATTACAGGCCCTAATGAAGTTTTCCATGTTTCATCAGATACAAATGTATCAACAGTTCCATCGGTATAAGTAACTCTAACATTCATACAAAACCGAGGCCTGTTGCGCCAATGCGCTTTGTGAAAATTCCATACTGCAACTGACTGATGATTATACCAGCCATTACCCAACAAAACACCAAAAACATTGGCGCCGGTTTTCATTTGTTGGGTAATGTCATAAGTAGTATACAAAATCCTTTTATCATATCGTGTAAACATTGGATCAAGCAACCTGTCACCAATTTTACTGCCATTTACATATAATTCGTACAAACCGCCAACAGCAACATATGCACGGGCGCACAATACTTCTTTTGAAACATTTAATTGTTTACGAAAATAAGGAGCAGATCTTTCATTCATTGATTTACCATCACTAATCCATAGGCCTTTCCAATCGGAAAGTTGCATCATAGCTGTTTCAAAATTCGCTATTGGCAATACATTTCTTTTTCCTTTATTATCCCAATAAATAACTTTCCAGAAATATTTGGTGAAAGACTGCAATGGTTTTCCATTATAAGTAATCATCATACTTGCCGAATTGATTTTTCCGCTATTCCACATATTAGCCATTCCTTTTACAAGCCTTACCGAATCTGTATCAACCATAAGTTGGTAAGCTATTTGCATAATACCTTTTTCCTCGGAAGGCAATTTCCATAACAACCGTGGATGCATTACATCAATTCCAATAGGATTTATCAAATATTCACATTGCAGAGAAGTTGATGAAGTTTTTATACCGGCATGCGCAGTAAATATTCCGCAAGAAAAAAGTAAGAGGACAAAATATTTCATGATGATGGCTGATTTTATAATTTATATTAAACAAAGCTGCAACTTTTCACCCGCGATTATGGAACAGTTTTTCATTGATCAATAGAATTACAAATGTTGAAGTGAGTGACACAACTAAAGCCAAATCAGGGCTCTACTGTTGGTTCAATAATAGCAATTTCAAAATTAGCGATACTGAAAATCCGGGTTAAAACTACTTTAAAATACAAGAATAAGAAATACGATATAATTCCCCTTTCGCAGCCTATCCAACAAAAATGCCTTTATTAACAGAGGTAACATGTAGTTTGTACTTTTTATTGTGAACCAAGCTGTGGTAATTCTATTAAACTGCCGTTGCGTCGCACTCTTGTGCTTTGAGTTCTTTATTCAGCAAAGCGTAACATACGCACTAAATGTTGCTCTCATTAATACCACGCAAACCCCATTGAATAACGATGCTTAATAGCAGCGCTACCGCTGGTCAACAAAAAAATCAATGCAAAAAATTATTCCACATGCAGTACAATATTCCTAACCTCTGACTTCCCTACTGATCATCTTCTTACACAAAACAAAAGTCGCAAGGCATTTACACCTTACGACTTTCAAATTATTTTCAACGCATAATCATTTCCACTTCATTTCAAGCATTTTTATAAAATACCCTCCTACTACACTTCTTGCCTGAAAGCCAACTTGTTTTCCATTGGTGGTTTCATACCAGTCGCTCATTGGCACACGTGTTGGCGTTTGCTCTGCATACTTTAAAACAGGTTTTAAAAACGTTTCAAAATCTTTCTGATTATCCGCAAGGGTTGCTGTCCATATTATCCAGTCGGATTTGGTATAGGTTTTCCTACTATCAAGAGGCAATCCATACTCATTTTGCTGTGTGAGATAATAGTTCACTTCTTTTGTGAACACCTCCTTCGGAAACAGGTTTAAGCCAAGCAGTTTATCCCATACCATATTATATTTTTGACTCCATGTTCCCTTATTTTCAAATGTTAGTGAATAGTGATCTCCATCGTTAGACAGTGTCATCCATTTCTTAACCATATCATTTGCAGCCTGCCTGAATTTAATAGCGGTTTCTTTTTCGCCTATTTGTTCTGCCATCATTGCATATGCCGCAATGGCCACAATGGCCTTTATAGAAAGGTTTGCGTTGCGTGCCAGGTGGCCTGCAAAATCATCGGTGCACAATTGATTCGCAGGGTCAAATCCATTTTCTTTTAAGTACTCTGCCCAAGTAGTCAATACTTTCCAGTGTTCGCGGGCATACTGCACATTTCCGTCGGCCTTTGCAATTGCAGCTGTGAGAATCATCATATTACCGGTTTCTTCCACAGGCATGTCTTCGCCATAAGTTTGACCATTAGCCAACGGATACGTGCCAATATCATGTGCAGCATAGGGCTTACTCCATTTTCCACTTTCACTGTAAAAGAAAATTCCGTTCAACATTCCTTTCAATAATTCAGGATTATACAACAGGTATAAAGGCGCTGAAGGATACGTTATATCAACAGTATTGATGGAGCCGTTACTAAAGTTTTCTTTCGACATGAACAGCATTTTTCCATCAGGGCTTTTCACAAGTATATGCGCTGCAATACTTTGCCGGTAAGCCATTACACAAAGTTTGGCATAGTCTTCGCCACCCACCTTGGCTGCATTGTTGTAAAGGTCTTTATCAAACGCGTTGCAATCAATAATTATTTTTTCATATTCAGCGGATGCAGTTGACAACAACTTTTCAAAACTCGTATTTTGCTGTTTCCACCAAGGCTCCAGGTTTGTTCCAAAATATTGAACCGGTGAAATGTCATCGTACGCGATCATCACATATTTTTCTGTTTCATCATCGCCAACTTTACCAAACGGCAGTACGGTAGCTAATGTAAGATGTTTGTCGCCGCCACTGATAGTGGTTTTAGGAGAGGCATTCGTTTTGAAAATAGTAAGCGCTTCCTGTGGTGAAGCCACAAACTGAACCGCTTTGTACTCTTTTGGCACTGCCGCATATACATAGCCCCAATCAATGCGCACGTCGTCTCCTTTCTTTTGTAACACAGGCTGCGCCTTGGTTCCGGCTTTCAATATACTGAGATCTTCTGAAGTATAAGCCGTTGTTACAACTGGTTGGGATGGCTGGTCAACAGCAAGATCGGTTGATGTTCCCAAAAATATTTTTGTATCATGCTGCTTGCCGTCGTTTGATACTACTTTGGTAGAAATATATGATACAGGACGTGCAATCAATTCCAGATCATTCATCAATAACGGGCTTGTAAACGTTACGTTCAAATCAATGGCGCCGCATTTAAAACTATATACTGTTTGCGTTGCCTTCATATTCACACCGGTTTGCACAGCAGGCTGAATATTAGATTTATTGGGCACTTCCGACACCAGGCCGGCATCAAGAAAACAACCGCCTGCATTGTTTGCACAATGTATGGCCAATGTATTGGCGCCTTTTTTAAGTATATTTTCATCAACGGGTATATAAATATATTTGTGTACCCAGCCAACTACCGCGTATATTTTAGTGCCATTTAAGTACACCTCAATATTATCGTCGTGGTTCAATTTCAAATACAATTTACCGGTTGGAAGCTGCGTTATATTGAATGTTCTTCTCACCCAAATATCTTTGGTTTTCCATTCTGTATTGGCTGCTGCATCTTTATTGTCGCCAAAAGGAGCAGGGCCTTTTAACCAATTGTCTTCGTTGAACGCGGTATTCGTCCAGCCTTCGCCGGGATGTTTTTCAGTATAACTGCAGGTATAAGCGCTTTCATCAGTGGTGGGTAAAACTGTTTTATATTCTTTTTCATCAGATCCCATAAATCTGTAAAAAGAATTATCTACTTTAATAAGGCCGGTAAGCGATTGATCGGCGCCGGTCCAGTGTTTTGTGACAGACGCATTCAGTTCATCAGTAAAAGACCATACACTAAAATAAGTGTTGTGTGCAATCAAAGGATAAGCCGGAGCTTTATGCACCTGGGCCATTAGCTGCAAACTAAAAATACCAAAGCATGCTGCAGATAAAATTTTCTTTGTCAGGGTATCCATTTTCATATGGTTGATTAAAGTATAAAAAACGGTTTATAATAGGTTGTTGGTTGTTGGTTTCTCTACTGCCTACTGCCCGCTGCCAATTTGCCGAATAGCATTACTACCGTACAAGTGAGTGACACAACGATGCTTAATAGTAGCACTACAGTTGATGCCCCAAAAAAATCTAAAACAACAAGAAGCATAACGGTTAAAATGCATCTCAAATTTCGAATTCAATATGACCGCACTAATATATACAAGAAACGCGTATCCGGTACCAGGTGGCCTAATGATTTTTTAGGAAAAACCGCTAATTGGGCTTTGATAACCAGCAACATCTATGCCTGATTTTTTTTACTGTAACAAAAACTATATTTTTATAGCTCTATATGATTATCGTTCTGCAAATTCAAAACATTTATTACGAGCATCATTTCGGGTTTCTTTCCGGAATTGCCGTTCCGATATAAAGACATGGTTTCTTTATATCCGCAGAACTCTATTTTTCCACTCAAATTATTTTATGGCTACAAAATTAAATGCATTGATGGTATCATCAGAGATTGGCACGTTAAAAAAATTGCTTGTTCACAGCCCTGATAGCGGACTTGGCAAAGTGGTTCCAAGTAAAGCGCAGGACTGGCTTTTTGAAGACATTGTGCACCTTGACACTATTCGGGGTAAGGAGTATGATTACTATACAAAAATTTTGCTTTACTTTCTGGATCCGAAGCTTATTAAAGGAAAACTAAAGCAAATAGACGATCGTCAAAATAACCGCAACTTCTACAAACCTGATAACCCCGATTTTTTTAAATCAGATAAAGTAATAGAACTGCAATGGCTGCTGAATGAAATTCTGGATATTCATGATATAAAGCTAAAGTTGATCGCTTCCGTTTGCGCTATTGAAAATTGTCCGCACAGCGTTGAAATGGAGCTTACCAAACTACCTGCCGGTCAACTGGCGAAAACCTTTATAACAGGTAGCCTTAACAATGAGGAACAAATGATATTTCCGCCAATACCCAATTTCATTTTCACAAGGGATATCGGCATTATTATAAACGATTACGTACTACTTAACAAACCTGCTAAAAAAGCCAGGACAAGAGAATCGCTTTTGGCTAAATACATTTTCCTCTATCATCCTTTCTTTGCGGATTATCGCGATAAGATTATAGAAATACCTGATACTACACATCACTTTCTATTGCCGGGAGCCGATGAAAAAAAAGTTACCCTGGAAGGTGGCGATGTGATGGTGGTTTCAAAAGATCATGTATTAATTGGCGTAAGCGAACGCACAAACATGGAAGCGGCGCATCGTGTAACCAATATTTTGTTTGAAAAGAATATTGTAAAAAAAGTTACCATAGTAAAAATTCCTAAAAAAAGGGATTACATGCATATTGACACAGTATTTACCCAGGTAAAAAGAAACATGTGGGTAATGCTGGGCAATTTTTCGCGGAAAGCCATAAAAATGGAAGACGCCGACGCTATACAGCGTGTGCTGGAAGGGCACAAAAAAGAAGACAGCCTGAAGATCATCCAGTTTAAAAAGAAAGACGTGGAGAATCCCAGGTTTTTCAGCAATCTTGAAGACCTTCTAATTGACATTAGCGAAAACGATTTGAAATGCGAAAGCAAAGTAAAATTCATTTACTCCGGCAACAACCGTTTTCCTTTTGATACCAGAGAACAATGGACCGACTCCTGCAACTTACTTGCCATTAAAGAAGGCGTGGTACTTGGTTACGACAGAAACGATAAAACCGTAGAAGCCTTTAAGGAAAATGGTTTTACCATAATTCATGTAAAGGAGCTTATAGAAAAAATAGAAAGCGATGAGATCAATCCCGCTAAGCTAAAAGACACATTAATATTAATGCCATCAGCAGAATTATCTAGAGCCAGGGGCGGTTTCCATTGCATGAGTATGCCACTGCTGAGAGAAGAAATGGAGGAGTAATGCGAGAAATGAATTTGAAAATGTGCTAATTTGAAAATGCTGAGGTTTGGGCTTTGCTTGAATGTTTTGAGCAACCCGTTTTTAATTTGGCCATATGAGAAATGTAGACGCAGAATGAATAGAATATATCCTTGTATGGGCGGCACTTGTGGTCGCCCCTAATAATTATTACATCATTCGTTTTTCAACGAATCAATGATTCAATGATTTGACCTCCTCAGGAGTGTGTTTATGTTTAAAGAAAATAAAAAACGCGATAGCTACTATAAGCGAATATATTGCGAACGTGAGCCAGATAGAATGCCAGTTTTTAGTACCATCGGCAGCCGTGAAATATTGTTGAATTACAAAGCCGCTTATGGTACTACCCAATACCGCGCCCACACCGTTGGTCATCATCATAAACAATCCCTGCGCACTTGATCTGATCTCCGGTTTTGTAGAGGTTTCCACAAAAAGCGAACCTGATATATTAAAGAAATCAAACGCCATTCCATAAATAATACAGGAAAGTACAATAAGCACTACACCAAAATTGGAAGGATCGCCGTAGGCAAATAATCCGAAACGTAATACCCACGCCAGCATGCTGATGAGCATCACATTTTTTATTCCAAAACGCTTTAAGAAAAAGGGAATAGCAAGAATAAACAGCGTTTCGGAGATTTGCGAAATCGACATGATAATGGTTGAATACTTTACCACAAATGAAGATTCATATTCCTTCACTTTTCTGAATTCATCTAAAAAAACATCGCCGTAAGCATTTGTCAATTGTAACGCCGCCCCTAAAAACATTGAGAACACAAAGAACAACGCCATTTTCCTGTCGTTAAACAACGAAAACGCATCAAAACCCAACACTTCTTTCCACGATTTCTTTCCGGCATGTTTGCCCAATGGCGGACATTTTGGCAACGTAAATGAATAAATCCCCAATATAAAAGAAGCCAATGCAGCTATATAAAACTGGTTCTCCGAACTTTTATTTCCGCTGAGATTAACAATCCACATAGCCGCGATAAAACCCACTGTTCCAAAAACCCTTATAGGCGGAAAGTCGCGTATAACATCAAGCCCATTATTTTTTAGTCCGGTATAAGCAATGGAATTAGCTAAAGCGATGGTTGGCATATAAAAAAGCATGGCCATCAAAATGCCCCAAAAAAATAGCGAAGGATCATTTATATGTGGTATAAGGCATAATGACAATCCGCTGCAAATATGTAGAAAAGCATACAGTTTTTCAGCATTCATCCAGCGGTCCGCGATCATACCCATCAGCGCCGGCATAAACAGCGACGCGATGCCCATGGTCGAGAAAATCACACCAAACTTTGCACCATCCCACTCTTTCGTGCCAAACCAGTAATTACCAATAGTTATTAACCAGGATCCCCAAATAAAAAATTGCAAAAAATTCATCAGGGTAAGACGAAACTTGATGTTCATTTATAACGGTTTATATGACAATTAAATGATCAATATTGTAAACAACAGGCAATGCCAAAAAACTATCAAAAGTCGTGAAATTCTGTATTCAAAATTCAAAGTTCTAAAAATCGAATTGGTGCCGGCTGCTTATGGCACACAGATGACGCTGGTTGAACTGATCTTCGCAGATTTTTTTATACTGTACAACATAAAAATGTGCAAAGCTTTTTTTGGGGGGACCTGCAGTAGTGCTACTATTAAGCATCGTTGTGTCACTCACTTGTACGGTAGGAACTTTAGTGGGCGGTGGCAAGTTACAAGTTGCAGGATGCAGGTTGCCAGTTGCCGGTTGCCGGTGTTTTGGTACAAGCAAACACTGAATCATCGAATTATTGAATTATTGAACAATTCCATCACAACGAATTTTCAAATTTTCAAATTAGCACATTTTCAAATTCATTTCCACATTTTCCACATTTTCACTTCAAAGTGTTGGCTACTGCGGGGATTGCTCACACGGGTTAGTTCTCTACAAAGCCTTGCCAAAGCATAAAAAAATCAGTGAAGATCAGTCTAATCAGTGTCATCTGTGTGCCTAAAAATATTTACAAGAGCTATGCTGTTTACCTGTAATATTATAGTTTTGCTGTTCTTAAAAGCGATATATGATTACAACAGAGCCAACAATTTCCATAGAAAAAATAATTGCTTCCGAAAAAGAAAAAGCGCTTCAAAACGTAGGAGAAAAAATCGTTCATAATCAAAGGATCAGTGAAGAAGACGGGGTTTTACTTTTTGAAAAAGGCAGTTTGCCTTTTGTAGGCGCATTGGCCAATTATGTGCGTGAAAAACTTCATGGCAATAAAACATATTTTAACCGCAATTTTCATATTGAGCCTACCAATGTGTGTGTGTTCTCGTGTACGTTTTGCTCCTATTCGCGCCTGTATGCACACCGCGAAGACGGCTGGGAACTTACTACCGACGACATGTTGAACATTGTAAAAAAATATGATGGCAAACCTGTTACCGAAGTTCATATTGTGGGAGGCGTTCATCCAAAACTGAACCTGAATTTTTTTGCCGATCTGCTGCAAAAAATTAAAGCGCATCGTCCCGAACTGCATGTAAAAGGCTTTACAGCCGTAGAGCTTGATTATATGTTCCGTAAAGCAAAAATGACTGTTGACGAAGGTATGCGATTTCTGAAGGATGCAGGTTTGCAATCATTACCGGGCGGCGGTGCGGAAATTTTTGCACCGGAAATTCGCCAACAGATCTGTGACGACAAAGTAGATGCGGAAGGCTGGCTGGCTATTCATGAAGCGGCACACAGGCTAGGCTTACAATCCAATGCTACTATGCTTTACGGGCATATTGAAAAATACCATCACCGTATAAACCACATGGAAAGATTGCGCAGCTTGCAAGATAAAACAGGTGGGTTCAATACATTTATTCCATTAAAATTCCGCAATAAGGATAATGATATGAGCCATGTGCCTGAAACATCTGTTACAGAAGATCTGCGCCTGTATGCTATTTCGAGATTGTACATGGATAATTTCCCGCATCTTAAAGCTTACTGGCCAATGCTTGGCCGCAAAAACGCGCAGCTCTCTCTTGCATTTGGAGTAAATGATATTGATGGCACTATAGATGATTCCACGAAAATATATTCGATGGCCGGGAGCGAAGAACAAACTCCCATAATGAGCACCGCCGAAATGGTAGCGCTTATTAAACAGGTTAATCGCCAGCCCATAGAAAGAGATACGCTTTATAATGAAATAAGAGATTACACAAACATTGATCTGAAAGAAATAGAACAGAATCCGTTGCTGAATTAAGGGAAGGCAGAGGTCAGTTGGCAGTAAGCAGTTGGCAGTAGAGAATATCGATAAGTTGCCGGCGTTGGAGTACAGGTATTACTATAATTCAATGAGATGTGAATAAATGGAGAATTGAGAATGCTTTATAGTTGAAAGTTGAAAATTGAAAGTGCTTTATACACTGATTGCAAGCAAAAACTCTCATTACTCAAAACTCATAACTCATAACTTGTTGAATAGC
>JAVBLN010000074.1:0-11213 GCA_031553495.1 Flavihumibacter sp. | reverse complement strand
CAAGAATGAAGTGGGCCAACTTGCAGCAATCATAGAGAAAACAGCGACCATTATACGTTGGTTAAGGGCGGGTCAGCATGCAGGAATGGTGGGTCAACATAAACAAGAATGGTGGGTCAACATGTGCAGGAATTTACAATTTATAAAGTTTTGCAAATTACTTAATGTATCTATGCCTTTAACAGTAAGAATACCGGCTGAACTATTATAATAGCCAAATGTTCCGGCGATTATGTTTTTCTTTTTTTCAGAAAGAAGATTTTCAAATGCCTGTAAAAAAACGCTCTTTGGAAAGACGTTCTTAAATTTTTCATAATCAAGTTGTAATTGTGGTAAACTAGAAAGCCCTATTTTCATTGAGAAAATACTGTGGGTTGCAAACATTTGTTCTTGAATGTCTGGTGGTGCATAATTATAAACAATATCTTTATCTTTCCACAATCCCAGATTTGTTTGCAAGGTTGGAGCAATAATCCCATTTTGTATAAGTTTGCATTTACTGCGTGCGTTGGATGGTCTATACCATGTGTTTTTATATTTTGAGGAAAAAGGATCATATTTTTCACAATATTCTTTTTGAAGTTCTCTAAGATCCTCTTTACTTAATTTAATATTTTTTTTCTCTGTTTCATATCTAAAATCAGTTAATCCTGCCACATCTATGATAGCATTCATGAATTCGGCCTCTGCTTCAAGTTTCACAAACTTGTAATAGTTATCACTTATCATTTTAAGTTTTAAAAGACTGTCCATAGGAAAAAACAAATTTGTCCTTAATTGTTCAGCTTTAATTATTGCATCATTCAAGTTGTTAGCATTCTTTAGCATGTGATAAACATCGGTTTCTAAACGGCTGCCAAGAAATAAATTACTGGTATAATACACTTCAGAACCTTTAGCGTTATTCCCATTAAAGACCAAAATTGTCTTTTTCGATATGCTATCATGATCAACTTGTAGCAGAACGGTATCTCCCGGACAAACTACCAGTCTTAGTTTAGGCATATAAGGACTAGGACCAATTAATATTAACATTGTAGAATCTATATTCAAGGGTATATGCGCGACTCCATTGTAAAACGCCGTCTTGTCAATCATTTCAAGATAGTGTATGGGTTTGCCATCGAGTGATCTGCCATATGTAATCTCGGAGCCATTGAGGGCATCTTTGTTAAATATGGATATGTCTACATTTTGCGCATGTGTAATTGCTGTTATTATGCATAATAGTTGTAGAAGAAGAAAGTGTTGTTTCATAACTATTTTTTTATTTGTAAAACCTGGCTTCTTTCAAATAAATGTCTGAGCATTACCTGGTGATTAAACTGGTAGTAATTCATTTTAATTTGTTTTTATTGTGTTCTTTAAGCACCTTCGATACGAGAACTTTATAATCAGTATTTATTTCTTCGGATTGTTTATCTGCATATACTATTTTTCCCGCGGCATCCAGTACTATTATATGAGGTACGTACAAAAACTGGAAGTAATAGCGGAGCGTATTTTGAGTATCAATCAATGTGGTGCAAGGCAATTCTATTTTGCGCTTTGATTTAATAAACATATCATAGTCTGTATCAATGCTAACGGATATAAAATTTATATTACTATTTTTAAAACTATTGATCAACGATTTCATATCAGGAGCTGCTTTGTGGCATCCGCCACACCATGTAGCCCAGAAAAACAGGAATGTAGGCTTCCCTTTGAAATCGGAAAGTTTAATTTTTCTGTTATTTAAATCAGAAAGGGAAAAATCATAAAACGATTTTGCTTTACTGAATTCGGACATTAAAGTCTTCGACAAGGGTTCCCTGGAACCATTGTTGTTTCGAATAAACAAATAATCAAAAACTACTTTAGCAAATTGGTTTTGCTTTGAAGATGATGGGAGCTTTAAATAACAATTTAAAAGTGAGTCAGTGTTCATTTTTTTTCTGTAATGAAATAACAAATAACCGCTTAAATTTGATTCTCTATTTTCATTCACATATGCGCAAATACTTTTTTCAATCATTTTGTAAATTGAATCGGATTTTGCGTTTAGTTCATCCACTTTTTTCCTGATTTCAATGTTGTCATTATCTTTTATTCTTTTCATAAGTGCAGAAGATGCGCTCCAGTTTTTTTCAGCTTTATTTAAGAGAATGGCATTCTTTTTTTGCCAGTTTTCGTATTCTGCCTGAATCTTTGAGCCTGTTATATGAATATTAACAGGAGTATCATTTACAAGTGAAAAGCTAATCGTGATGTCTGATGGCTCAGCTAAGAATGTAATTATCGATGGCTCATCCCAATGTACTATGTTGTGTTTGGTAAGTAAACGCATCTGGCATACTTCTTTTATATTTATCAAGAAACCTGCTTTTCCATTTTTCAATAAGGCAGTTTTAGACCCTTCTGGATAAAGTAATTCGATAGTTCCTGTGTCTTTATTGTTAACGGATACTACTATTTTGTATATGCTATCCATTACATCGTTATTAAAGTTGGCTGCTGATATTAAGCCGGTCAGTAAACAATATACCAGTACGGATGCTTGTTTTATGGTGTTTGTAACTTTCATTAATCGGCAGGTTTATTTTTAATGGCAGATAGAAAACGGCTATTGTTCTAATTTTCGCCTTTGTATAATTTGTATATATCTTAATACAGGCTATTCAAAGTCTTGAATAATCGCCTGTATTTATAATGCATCTCCAAAGCAAACTCAACCTTATTGTGTAGTACAGTGGCCCCATTTGCCAGAACTTCTATCGCAATCTGCGCCACAAATCTGACCGGAGTCACATTCGTCTTTACTATTACAATTGCAAAGCTCTTGCCCACTACGGGGCCACAGTCCATAGCATCAAGTTGCTTGTAAAAAGGGAATCTTATGGAATGTTGTCAATAAGTTTACAATTCTGGTTTAGTTTGCTCTTTGTTTATGAACTAACTAATTTCTAATAGGCGCTTTGGTAAAATTGACTTGATTAAAAACTGCATATAATAAATTTGGTAAAAGTTATAATGGATGTTTTAGTATGTTAGTAAATGTAAGTAATTCATTTTTAGTAATACCGAACAAACGTTTGCGTAAGGTTTGAGTTAAAGTGTATGTTTGAAATCGAGAAAAAGCAAATGAAAAGTAGAACCGTTTATAACAATG
Source organism: Flavihumibacter sp. (assembly GCA_031553495.1). Lineage (GTDB taxonomy): Bacteria > Bacteroidota > Bacteroidia > Chitinophagales > Chitinophagaceae > Pinibacter. The sequence goes on along the minus strand of JAVBLN010000074.1, from coordinate 8,062 downwards.
AATGTATAATTTAAGTGCAAATACATATAACAAAAATAATGTCAATAGCTTAGCTAACAAGCAAGAATATACGTAATACTAACAATGGTTGATTGTTTGAGCGGAACAATCAATGAGGTTCTTCTTCATTAAACCCCACCGCCCAATAGCATATCTACCGATGAACGTAATGCGACGCAACGATGCTTAACCGGAGTTACAAATGCCGGTATCAAAAATAAATAGCTGTTGATGAAACTAACGCGTAAGATGAGCCGAAACGCCAATAATGGCGTGGGTTTGAGCGAATATAATATCCAACGGGAGAGGGGAAATATTTATATTTGTATAGAAAGATTTTGGTCGGCATAAAGACCTATGAGCAAGTATATAGGGAGAAATTGTTTACACTATTAATGCTTTAATACTTAAGTCATGAAAAAATTACTCAAAAGGATTCTTCCGTTTTGGCAAGAGGCTGCATTTATTATCGGGTTGGGAATAGTTTTAGCAGGAATAGCCGGAAATATTCGGGTTTCTTTTCAACATCCAGTAAATATTGTTTTTTTCTGCCTGGTGGTTATTCTGTTTGCAAGCTTAGTGGGGCAGTTTTTCTGGAAAAGTAAAGCCATATCAATAGCTTTGGCAATTATACTGGGATTAGGTTCTTTTTATATGATATTAGCAGCGCTATCCGATTTAGCCAAACCCGACCTCGATGGGATGACGCCAGGCGGATTAATGTTTGGGCTTGGAATGTTTGTTTGTTTTTGCATAGCAGCTTTAACCATGCCTTTTAAATATTGGGGAAATAAAAGAAGAAAAATTTCTTGTTATTCGTAAGGTGGGTAGATTTTTCTGAAGATGTTTAAATCACTTAAAAATAAAAATGTTCGTATAATCAATGATTTACGAACATTTACTTAATCTAATTTATCTTTTTAGCGGAGACGGCGAGATTCGAACTCGCGATACAGTTTCCCGTATACACACTTTCCAGGCGTGCTCCTTCAACCACTCGGACACGTCTCCTTTTCTTTGGGTTGCAAAGGTACTATTTCAGCGTTTACAATCCGAAAATTTTTTGAGCGTTTGCAGTTGTTATTTCACAAACTTCTTCCTCGCTCACTTCTTTTGCTTCCGCCAGCTTTTCAACCACATATTTCAAATAGCTGCTTTCGTTTCTTTTTCCACGAAACGGAACCGGTGTAAGGTATGGCGCATCGGTTTCCAGCACTATATGTTGCAGATCAATATGTTTTAAAACCTCGGGCAAATTAGCTTTTTTGTAGGTAAGCACACCTCCGATTCCTAAATAAAACCCGGCTTTGATTATCTCTTTCGCTGATTCATGGCTTCCTGAAAAACAATGAAAAATTCCAGAAAGCGATCCATTTTGTCGATTTTTTACAATATTGATAGCATCTTGTATTGCATTGCGAGTGTGTATTACTATGGGCAATTTATAATGTAAGGCCCAGTCAATCTGAAGTTGAAAGGCTTCAACTTGTTGTTTTTCAAAGGTTTTATCCCAGTAATAATCAAGTCCAATTTCTCCAACTGCTACAAATTTTCTTTTTTCCAGCCATTTTTCAGCTATAGCCAATTCTTCTTTATAGTTTTCCTTTACCGAGCAGGGGTGCAGCCCCATCATTGCAAAACATTTTCCCGGGTTGGCATCTTCCAAAGCTATCATGGCCTGGTGAGTTTCGCTATCTATAGCAGGCAAACAAAATTTTTGAACCATTTCTTTTTCGGCACGCTGCAAAACCTCGGCTATATCGTCCTTAAATTCTTCGCTGTAGAGGTGTGTATGAGTGTCAATAATCATAGCGCAAATTTCATCTTAGAACTTATTAAAAAATACATGTTTTAAAATTTGTCATAGATAATTTTTTTTTATTTAACGCCGGCTATGTACCTTTCGGTATAAAAAAGTTTATAATTATTTAATAGAAGATTGAAATAGAAATTACTTTGCATTAATAAAAAATATATTATACCTTTAAATCAGTTTTCATAGGGTACGGATTAAAAACGGGCCAGGGTTTCTACCCCGGCCCAAATTATTATATGAAGTGTTTTTACGTAAAAAAGTTTCAATCTATTTAGTGATTATTGTGCAATACGATTTTTTCAAATTGAAATCCTTTCTCAGAAAAATGTTTCAGCACAGATGGCAGAGCATAACGCATTCTCACAAACGCTTTTTCGCTATCATGAAATACAATAATGCTTCCTTCTTTGGCGCTTCTTAACACATTATCAAGACAGCGTTGTTCTGTAATATGTATATCAAAATCTCCACTAAGTACCGACCACATTACGATATTCAAATCAGTATTTTCACGTAAAAATTTTCCGGCAAACGAAGTTATTTTTCCATACGGAGGCCGGAAGAGATTAGAATCAATCACTTTTCGCGCTGCTACTATATTGTCAAAATATTCTTTGTCGCTCACTTTCCATCCGTTCAGGTGGTTATGTGTATGATTTCCTGTAGCATGGCCTTCTGTAAGTATGCGTTTGTACGTTTCAGGGTGTGCCACCACATTTTTCCCAATACAAAAAAATGTGGCTTTTGCATTGAATTTTTTCAGCTCATCAAGCACAAATGAAGTTATTTCCGGGTGCGGCCCATCATCAAATGTCAGGTAGATTTTCTTCCCGTCTTTTGGCATATTCCATCTATAGTTAGGATACATTTTCTGCATCAGCCAGTTGGACCTAGTTAAATAAACCATTTCTCAATAATATTTAGATTCGTTTAATTATTATGTGCTATGTGTCTCAGTTATATTGGTTGCAAAGCTAAATTATGCAATTGAAATTTTGAAAATCGTAGTAAGATTTAAAAAGTGCGATAAAATATAGGCTTTGCTGCAGTAGTAAATGTAGAGGTTATTATGGAACCGGCAGTAGAGCCTTGATTAGGCTTCTGTTGTGTCACTCACTTGTACGGCAGAAATGCTATTCAGCAAGTTATGAGTTATGAGTTATGAGTTATGAGTAATGAGTTATGAGTAATGAGTGCTTTTGTTTTTGCTTGCAATCAGTGTAAAAAGCACTTTCAACTTTCAACTAATCTCACACCCATTGTGGTTTTTTCAAGAGATGACAAAAACACAGATGTCCTACACCTCAAAGGTGTAGGACATCTGGCTAACGACAAGCCTGAAATATTTTAGCCGACGAATAGCATTACTACCGATGAAGTGATTGCGACGCAACGATGATGCCATGAAAAACCGCCGCCGGTACCCAAAAATAAAAACTAACAATCATTAAAAACTAACAATTTAGGAAGCGCTATTAATCACTCAGCACTTTCAATTTTCAACTTTCAACTACCTCACAAGTACTACAGTACCTTTCATACTAAAAGGTTCACCAGATTCGCATTGCATTTCCAGGAAGTATACATAAGTTCCCGAAGGAAGCAAAGCACCGTTCTTTGTGCCATCCCAGCAGTTGGAGCGATCTGCGGCAATAAAATTATTGCGCTCAAATACTTTGGTACCCCATCTGTCAAATATTACAAGGTGCTTTATAATGCCAATTCCTTTAACGGAAAATACATCATTGTTGCCATCATTATTTGGAGTAAACACGTTTGGTATGCGCACTCTTGCTGCTTCGCATTCCAGCTTTATCACCACTTCATCGGACGCTTCGCAATTATCTTTGTTGCTTACAGTAATCTTATAAGTCATTTCGCTGAAAGGCGTGCTCACCGGTGAAGGGCAATTGGTGCAGCTTAAATATTTTTCGGGAGTCCATTCCCATTTTACTACGTCGGCACTTGTTTGCGCATTCAACTGAACGGTTGTACCTGAAAGTGCTTTCACATCGGGGCCGGCATTTACTGTTGGTAATGAAAGCGCTTGTACGTTTACGTTATCTTCTGAAGTAAAGCAATTATAAGCATCGAATCCTTTCACAGTATATATTCCGGATTTTGATACTATTAAAGAAGGATTTGAAACATCCGTATTGTTTAATCCTTCTGTATTGTTGATCCATTTATATGTTGTAGCGCCACTAGCTGTAAGTTGCAGCGGTTTACCAATGCACACCGCAGTATCGTTGCCGGTTTTTACAGTTATAGGCTGCGCCACTTGCACCGTCACTTCTTTTTGATTGCTGCAACCAATATCATCTTTTACCAAAACTTTGTAAGTAGTAGTACTTAACGGCGATGCTGAGGGCGAAGCTTTGGTGATGTCATCAAGACTTCCGTCGTCGGGCAGCCACGAATAGGAAACCGCATTGCTGATTGCGTTAAGTGTTATATGCTTGCCACGGCAAACAAGTGGATTCAATGGTTTTATATCAATTGCAGGATCGGGATGTACGTTTATTTTTTGTGAAAGCGCTGCTGATGACATACATCCGTTTTCATCTTTCAGAATAATGCCGACACTATATTTTCCGGCATTATTATAAGCATGCGATTGTGATATGTTGCTTTCGTTTACCAGGCGTCCATCACCAAAATCCCAAATGTAGGAAGTGGCGTTAGTAGCTGTAATATCCATCTTTACAGGCTGATTTTTGCAAATTTCAGACACATCTGCCTTCACTGTGGCAGCGGCTTCTTTTATGATAACGGAATCAATATATGTACTGATATCGCCATTATAACCATGTACGGTTAGTTTCACATAGTATTTCCCCGGCTTTTCATAAATATGGCTTGGATAATTCACATTATCTGCTGTAAAGCCATCACCAAAATCCCATGCCACACGTGTGTAATTCATTGATGTATTTGAAAATCTTACAAGTACCGGCGGACAACCACTACCGGAAATAAATGAACGTGAAAACGCAAATGCCGAATTGAATTCTTTTACCTTAATAACAGTGCTGTAGGTACTCGAACATTTTGTATCAGGATCGCTTACTGCCAGCTTTACGGTATAGCTACCCGGTTGGGTGTAAATATAGCTTGGGCTTCCCTGCGAAACGGATGTGGCATTGTTAACACCAAAATCCCAATTGTACTGCGTGTTATAACCGCAGCCTGTGGTATTTGTGTAATTGTAAAAATTCACACTGGTATTCAGGTATACTTCATTTCCGGGATATGGTGAGAATGCGGCTTTCGGACCATTTACCTGTACTACTTTTGATGCATACCTGGAACTGTTGGTACAGTTCTGGTCATCTGTTGTTTTGAGCGAGGCGTAATAAATACCCGGATCCTTGTACGTAAAAGTGATGTCGCCTCTGGTGGTTGACGTTTTCATTTGTCCATCACCGGAATGCCATTCCCAAGATTTTATTTTACCTGTACTTGTTACGGATTTGTCTTTAAAAGTAACTACGGGATTATCATAGTAGCATTTTTTATCACCCAAAATTTCAAAATCCGCTTCCACCCCTTTTTTAATACTTATAGCAACAACATTGCTGGTATCGTAGCATCCATTAATTTCTGATCTTATAATAACACGAAGCCCGTTTTTTGAAGCATCAAAACCGGATAAATTCCATTTTGTGTTATTCGTGCTATAGTTGTGTGTAGGGTATGAGTTGCCGTAGAAAGAAGTACCGTCGCTATATTGAAATTGTTGATTATAGTAGTAGTAGGGTGAGCTTCCCGGCGGGTATTCATAGTTGGATACAGCGCCTGTTATTGTTTCTCCCTCACTGCACATTGTTGTTTTATCAAGCGCTAATTGCATATTTTGTTTTACATGAACATTTACCTTATAACTTGTATTTAAATTGCACGAGCCGGCGGTAGCTGTAAGTATAACATTGTAGGCTTGTGTTTTTGTATAAGTATGACTAACTGAAAGCTGGCTTGCGGGAACAGTAACTTTAGCAGATCCATCACCAAAATCCCAGGTAACTGTTTCCGCGTTTACAGAGGCATGTGTTAAGGTTATTTCACCATGATTGCCTTTGCATGATGTGGTATAGCCGTATATTTTCGGAAATGGTGGCAATACTTTTATGTAATCGTTTTTCACCAAAGTGTCTGAACATGCATCGTTTAATGCAATTAGCCCAACAGTATATGTTCCTTCCCTGGAATAAGAATGAGCAGAGCCATAATCGTTATAACCCCAGGAGTCGCCATAATCCCACAACAGCTTATGAACGGAGCCCGAGATGTTTGTATTAAAAATTACATTGCTATTACCGCACACATTTGTGTTATCAACACTAAAATCATTGATCTTGGGCTGCTCATATAAATTCACATTGCCGTTTAAAGTAGCGATACCAAAACAGCCGTTTTTTGTTGTATATCTCAGTGAAACAGGGTATGAGCCGGGTTTGGAATAGTGGTGTGTAGGCTCCACTTCCGTAGAGGTACTTCCATCTCCGAAGAACCACTGGTATGATGCAATTTCCTGTTGCTGCACCGACACATAAAAGGTAACATCGAATGGCCCGCAATTACTTCGTGTAGTCGTTCCTGTTGATTTTTTTATAGCAATATCAACATTAGGAGGATAAATGTATATGTATTTAGATGTAGTTGCCGAACAACCATAAGCATTGCTTACAATTAATCGCACATACCGGTTGCCGTTTGTAGTATAATTATAGGAAGGCGCTTGTGTGGTGGCATCCGTTTTATCGTTATTATGGGTCCAGTTGAAAGTCCATTTCCATTGCGTAGCGCCGGCTGTGGTATCTTTGAAATTCATCTGCACGGGTGCTCCACACTCACCTTGCAGCTCAGCAATAAAACCATCAAGTTTTGGCGTAGGGTTCACTTTGATTTTTTTCTCCAGCGAGTCAACACAATTATCAAACATGCTTTTCAGCTTTATTGTATATGTACCTGCTGTATAAAAATTGTGATACAACGTGCTGCTATACCAGGATACCTGCTGGTCATCTACAAACCACTGGTTATTGCTGGGGTAGGGAGTACTTTTATTATAAAGCGATACCAGGCTACCTTCGCAAACCGCTGCAGGCGGATCATCAAAATCCGATTTATAGCTCGCTACATTCAGGTAGTCACTTAAGGTAGCAGTAGCAGTGCAGCCAAGCGAACTGTTCACAGTAAGTGATACAGTATAAATTCCTTTTTTGTTAAAAACATAAGAAGGATTTTTTTCGGTTGATTTCTGACCATCGCCAAAGTTCCATACGTAGCTTAAAGTACCCGGGCCACTGCAATTGCTTGTAAGCTGTACCGGGTCCGATGTTTTACACAGTATTTTTTTATCTGTAGTAAAATCAGATCTAATCGGAGGCAACACTTCCACAATATCTTTCTTTACAATAGTATTAGAACAGCCATTAACATCAACCACTGTAAGGCTTACAGTCGCTTTTTGTTCGAGAGTGTAAGTATGGGATGCATTGGCGGAATAGTTGATGGAGGTATTGCCGTCACCAAAATCCCAGGCGTAGGAATATAATGCGCCACCATTAGTGGTAGAAGTACTGGTAAATGTGGCATTCCATGGCAGGCAGCCTCTTTTTTCGGCCATTGTAAAATCCACAACCGGTTTTTTATAAACAGTGATCTTTTTAGTTTGCGTGGAAGTTTTTCCTTCATTTGTCACAGAAAGCGTAACTGTATATACTCCTTCTGCAGTGTAGATTGCACCCGGGTTGGATAATGTGGATGTGTTGCTGTTTCCAAGATCCCAGCTATAGGTAGCATTGACGCCGGTCCCGGTGGTGGTGTTTGTAAAAGATACCTGCAACGGTGCGCAGCCCTCATATTTGGAGGCAGAGAAATCGGCGCTCAACTGCCCACGGCAAATATACCCTGCTGTTAAAAACACACAGGCTAATATCAATTTCGTAAGTACTGAATATGGCATTGCAAAGGGTCAAATTAATTATTTCAAAGGTAGGAATTCTATATAGTTGAAAATTGAAAATTGAAAGTGCTTTTTAATTGTGCTTCCCAAATTTTTACTTTTTAATAATTGTTAGTTTTTATTTTTTGGTACCGGCGGCGGTTTTTCATGGCATCATCGTTGCGTCGCAATCACTTCATCGGTTGAATATATATTGAACGTTTTTTTATTTCACGCAAAGAATACAAAGTTCGCCTACTCACAACTCATAACTCACAACTCATAACTTGCTCAATAGC
>JAVBLN010000020.1:0-35873 GCA_031553495.1 Flavihumibacter sp. | reverse complement strand
ATTATTTGTGAAAGCTCTAATGCCTATACACAAATGATAGCAACAATTTAAAACACACCAAATGAAAAGGAATTATGCATTTATTCTGATAGCTTTTTTATTTTTTGCAAACGCAGCATACAGCCAGCTTGATAAAAACACGTGGCTAGTAGGGGGTACCGGAACATTGTTTTCTCATAAGGATAATCATAAAAGCGAGACATATTATACGGAATCGAAATACACAGAAATTAGTATAGCCGCTTCCATTGGTTATTTCGCTGTTGATAAACTTGCATTTGGTTTACGACCTACTTTTACGTCAGAAAAGGGTAGAGTTACAACACCGGGGGGTGGCTATGGAAATACTAAGAGATATGCAATAGGTCCATTTGCCAGGTATTATCTTTTGAGTTCGGAGAAGCCATTTAATATTTTAGCTGATGTCTGTTATCAATATGGAAGGGTTAACCACTTAAAAAGGAACAAAGGAAATATCAATAGCTTTTCTGCAATGATTGGTCCGGTTATTTATTTTAATACATCTGTTGGGGTAGAACTACTAGTGGGTTACAGTTATAAAAAAGAAGAAATAAAAGACAGTTATCTTGATAAACGTAAGGGTTTTCAGACCAGCATAGGTTTTCAAATTCATTTAGAAAAAGAATAATACTATATGAAAAATACATTTATAACAATATTAATGTTGTTTTTATTAAAAACAGCTCAGGCGCAAACTATTTCACCTCTTGAAACTGCTGAGTTTTGTCCTAATACAGAGATTGTTTTTACTGTTATTGTTCCTGGTTACAACCCCAATGTATCTACTGGTATAGGTGGATGTTTGGTTACTATGTCTGCTTATAATATAAAAACAGCTTCAGATAATAGCTCAACTACCTTTAACTTTAAAGGAAGATTTAATGATGTAAATCAAAAACAAGTTTTTCAAGTAAACTACCTTACTAGAATTGGGTCAGGTCAAAAGGACTTCGTTTTCAAAAACATCAAATCGCTTAACATTTATACACCTTCAGGTAATTGTCCGGGTATTTATATTAAAAGTGATGTGATTGCTCCAATGTGTAAAATAACAAGTGTTCCAATTAATTTTGACGCAGTAAAATGGAGTACAGCTTTTGAGAATCCGGCATATTGTTTTGGTAGTATTTCTACTTATGAATACATATTGCCTCCCGGTTGGTCAATGAATGGTGTAACCTCAAATGGCACCACCCCAATAGTTGGCAATAACAATGTCACAGTTACTTCGGATTTGAACACAGGAGGGGTGATTACAGTAAGGCCTGCAAATAACTGTGGTACCGGACTTTCAAACGGACAACCATTTGTTCCAATTTACATTAGCCGTCCTCAGGGTTTTGTTCTTGAGCCAGCTAATGTTTCCATTACTTGTGGTTCTGTTGCACCTATTACTTTCACTGTAAAAAATGTGAACAGCACAACAGATGTTACCAACCACTCTTGGAATTTAGGTGCAGTACCAAATGGATGGCTGTTGCCCGATGGCAGCGCGGCTCCTGAATACTATTCTACCGGAGCTGCCAATACTCTTACACTCACTCCTGTTTGTGGCGCCAAACAAAATAACATTTCAGCGACTGTAACAACAAATGGATTTGATTGCAGTGCCGGTGCCAGCAATGTTTCCATAGCAATGCCTCAAATGTTAATTGAAGGGGATGAAAAAATTTGTGTAGGATCATCCAATTATAGTATTCAAGGGCTTCCATGCAATTCTATTGTTACTTGGAGTGCTTCACCAACTGGACTCGTATCATATATTGCTAATGGCAATACATTAAATGTAACAAGAATTGGAAATGGTCATGTGATATTGAACCCTACTGCAAAAGCTTGTGGGCTTACTTCAGAACCTGTTAAAAATATTAATGTAGGATTGGTTGATCTTTCACGCGATAAAATTAGTATAACTAATGGTCAAGGAGGTAAAGGCTATTTCTGTTCTACAATGGCAGGAAATGAAGTGCAGATTTTAGATCCCTCAATTACAATAGGAGAGGTTTTGCTATTGAAATCGCCTGAAATGTCTGTATTGTATAGGCTGTATGGCTATATGCAATTTGGATATGTGCCAAAAGGATATTATGTTCTAAGGGCCAAGTTAATCAATGCGTGTGGAGAAATAATGTATGAGGATGATATTGAAAGCAAGGAGTGCAAAGGATGGGTGATTGAAAGTAAACTCTCCGCCTCCCCCAATCCTGCCGCCTCCACCATTAACATAAATACCGCAGAAACTACCCAAGAAGATTACGAAATACAATTGTACGATCTATACAATAGCAAACCTGTGCTTACACAAAAAGCATACAAAGGCAGCAAGAAAATGCAGGTGCAGGTTAGTCATTTACGCAGGGGGCAATATATACTGGTGCTGAAAAACAAGAAAGGAGAAATAGTGAAGAAAAAACAAATGATTTTAAACTAATGGAGAGTGAGAATGCAGATGATGTAACTTTTATGAAAGGAATTTTTTCATAGCAATAAGAGCAGAAGCACATCGCTTCTGCTCTTATTATTTCCCTGCAATTCATCATGCCTTTCGGAACAGTGGAACTGCCCCCATCTTCCAATCCATAGATCCTTTAATCCAATGAATCCAAATTCTGGCACCCATCTCCTCCGTCATTTCGAGCACGGATCTATAAAGTTATTTAAATGAAATATCGCAACTTATAATACACAAACCGTGCGAGAAATCTCAGCAGTAACTGAACCTATACTGGTGCTGCAAGCCTTGTAGAGCGTGAATAAATGGAGAATTGAGAGTGGAGAATTGAGAATGCTTTAAACACTGATTGCAAGCAAAAACAAAAACACTCATTACTCAAAACTCATTACTCATAACTTTTTGAATAGCATTACTACCGTACAAGTGAGTGACACAACGATGCTTAATAGTAGCACTACCGCCCATCCCCCCAAAAAAACTACAGTGCATATACCGTGCTAAGTATAAGTGCACAACGCCTATATTCAAATGCGTTAAACCACCGCACTTTTATATTTTTGCAGCCTTATGAAACCTGTTTATATAATTGATGCGGTGCGCACACCCATTGGAAAGTATGGCGGTATACTGGCCGGTGTGCGGGCCGATGATATGCTGGCGCATACCATTAAGGAGTTGATGAAACGCAATGCCGGCATTCCTTTAAAAGCTATTGAGGATGTGATTGCGGGTGATGCCAACCAGGCCGGCGAGGATTGCAGGGATGTGGCCAGGATGGCTGCGTTGCTGGCCGGTTTTCCGGTTAGTGTGGGCGGCAATACGGTTAATCGTTTGTGTGGTTCTGGTATGCAGGCGGTTATGGATGCGGCACGCGGCATTATGTGCGGCGAAGGCGATGTGTATATTGCCGCCGGCGTGGAAAGCATGACCCGTGCGCCTTTCGTGATGAGCAAAAGTGAAAGCGCCTGGAATAGAAAACAGGAAATGTACGATTCCACTATCGGCTGGCGCTTTACCAATCCTGCACTGGCCGAAATGTATTATCCTTACAACATGGGCGAAACGGCTGAAAACGTCGCTAAGCAATGGAACATCAGCCGTGAGGAACAGGATCTTTTTGCTTACGCTTCGCAAATTAAATATGAAAAAGCGTTGGCCGCAGGTAAATGGAATGATGAAATTATCGGTATAAATGTTTCTGCATCCCGCAAGGCGGAAATGGTTATTAAAGATGAGCAACCGCGATCCGTTACACTTGAGCGGCTTGCTAAATTGAAGCCTGCCTTTACTAAGGACGGCACTGTTACTGTCGGGAATTCTTCCGCTATTAACGACGGAACTTCCGCGTTACTGTTAGTAAGCGAAGAAGCTGTGGAAGCTTTTCAATTGCGGCCTATGGCCAGGATCGTGTCTATGGCGATAGCAGGTGTAGATCCTGCTGTTATGGGCATAGCGCCGGTTCCGGCTTCGCGGAAGGCTTTGCAAAGGGCAGCACTTTCTGTGAATGAGATTGATTTGTTTGAGATCAATGAGGCTTTTGCATCGCAAGTTATTGCGTGTATGAACGAGCTGAATATTGATCATAACAAGGTGAATGTAAATGGTGGTGCTATTGCATTGGGTAATCCTTTGGGTTGCAGTGGCGCTCGCATTGTTACTACACTTGTGCATGAAATGTGCCGTTCCGGTAGTCGTTATGGTCTTGCTAGCGCTTGTGTGGGGTTAGGGCAGGGAACCGCTATGATTGTGGAGGCGGTGTGAAAAGAGAGTGAAGGTTAACCACAATGGCCACAGAGATAGTACAAGGGATACAAAGATTGATGCAATACCCTTGTGTCCCTTTGTGCATCCCATTGTGGCCTTTGTGGTTAAAAACCCGCGGTTAAATCCGGGTGTTTAAAAATCATTCGCTACCAACTCGTCAAATGTTATCGTCTGTTGATTACCGGTAGCTAAATTTTTTACATTCACTTTTTCCTCTTCCAGTTCTTTGCTGCCAAGTATCACAATGTATGGAATGGATTTTTTTTCGGCGTATTTAAACTGTTTGTCAAATTTGCTGCTTTCATGGTACAGCTCGCAGCTAACACCTCTGCCACGCAGTTGCTGCATTAATGTAAAGGCCGCTTTGCTTTCCGCTTCGCCCAAGTTAAAGAAAAGCACTTGTGTGCCGGTATGCACGCCGGAAGGAAATAGTTTCAATTCATCCATCACATCATAAATTCTATCCACACCAAAGCTAATGCCCACACCGGGAACATTTGGTACGCCAAATAGGCCGGTAAGGTCGTCGTATCTTCCCCCGCCGCCAATGCTGCCCATTTGCACGTCTTTAGCTTTTACTTCTATAATAACACCGGTGTAATAATTCAATCCGCGTGCAAGTGTAAAATCTGCTACAAGCTGTGCTTTTGCAGTGGTTATAGCACTGTTTTGCAGCAGGTAATTTATTTCTGCAATACCTGCTTTCCCGGTTTCATTTTCTCCTAATAGTGCGGAAAGCGCTTGCAGTTTTTCTTCACTGTTTCCGGCAATATTCAGATACTTTTCAATGGTATTGATTTGCTCATTATTCAATCCGCGTTGTTGCAATTCTTCTTTTACTTTATCAATACCAATTTTATCAAGCTTGTCAATGGCCACAGTTATATCGGTCATTTTATTGGCGCCGCCGCATATTTCGGCAAGTGCGGTTAATATTTTCCGGCTGTTGATCTTTATATCCACGGCAATGCCAAGCGTATCAAAAACAGTAGCGTAAATGTTGGTAAGCTCCAGTTCATTCAGCAAACTTTTGCTTCCCACTACATCGGCGTCGCATTGGTAAAACTCGCGGTAGCGGCCTTTTTGCGGGCGATCGGCGCGCCACACCGGTTGCACTTGGTAGCGCTTGAACGGCATGGGAAGCTGGTTATAATTCATAGCCACATACCTGGCGAAAGGAATGGTAAGATCGTAGCGCAGGGCACGTTCCGTAAGGTTTTTATCATTTTTGCCCAGCAACATATTTTCGAAAGCTGCTTTCGATTTTTCAATGTTTTTTTCAGAATCGCTAATGCCGTTGTTCAAAATTTTAAAAATAAGTTTATCGCCTTCGTCGCCATATTTGCCCATCAGCGTTTCAAGATTTTCCATTGCCGGTGTTTCCAAAGGTTGAAACCCGTACAATTCAAATATGTTGCGAATAGTATTAAAAATATAATTGCGTTTGCGAACTACTTCTGCGCCAAAATCCCTGGTTCCCTGTGGTAATGAAGGTTTGCTCATTAATAATTATTTGCGTTTTCTCTTTTATTAAAATTTGTAATGAATATTTTGCAACAAGCGTAAAGGCTCAGCCATCACACGTGATACTGATGAATATATTTTTCCAAAATCACTTCGCATGCATCATTGATCAATGCATATACTTTGTGGTATCCCGGTTCTGTTCCGTACCATGGGTCTGGTACATCCATATTTTTTCCGGGGTAAAGCTCATTCATCAGCAGGTCAACTTTGTTCTTGTTAAATTTATTTTTTGCAAGGCGGTGCATATCATCCACCACATCTTCAGCCATTGCGTATATTTTATCGAACTTATCAAAATCTTCCGCTCTAAATCTCCTGGCCCGTTGACTACTGATATCCATACCATGAATTAATGCCACTTTTTGCGACAATGGATGCGGCGCTTCACCCACATGATAACCGTTGGTTCCCGCGCTGTCCACATACCATGTGAGGCCTGCGCTTGTAGCTTTGTTTTGTAAAATTCCTTCTGCCAGCGGGCTTCTGCAAATGTTGCCCAGGCACACCATCAAAATGTTCATGGCCGCAAAGATAGTATCTGAATTTGGATTCGGCAGGTTAATGGTTCGTAGTATTTTTTGGGGACCGGCGGTAGTTTTTCATGGCATCATCGTTGTGTCACTCACTTGTACGGTAGGAATGCTATTTAAAAAGTTATGAGTTATGAGTTTTGAGTAATGAGTGCTTTTGTTTTTGCTTGCAATCAGTGTTTAAAGTATTCTCAGTTTATTTTAACCACAAGGTTCACCAGGAAAGCACACACACAAGGGTTGGTAACAATTCATCAAACCCTTGTGGGCCTTGTGCTTCCTATTGTGCCCCTTGTGGTTAAACAACGGTGCTGTTCGACATGTTAGCGCCAGGTGCGGGATAAACAACTAAAAAAATTGTCTACTTTTTTCAGGACAAGACACAAGACACTTTCTTCTGATCTCTGATTTCTCTACTGCCAACTGCCAACTGCATACTAAGTGAAGCAGTTTATGGAAAAATTTAATCCACGAATCTTATAAGCGGAACACAGCGCTGGTTTTCAAGTAAAAAGAATTTTTCCAAATGAAAACTTACAGATATGGACGCGAATACAATATTATACAGTGATATGCTGGATATTCTTTTCGAAAACCGAAACAAAAAGTACGGCGCATATGCGTTGAGGAAAGATTATAATAAAAGGCTTTTAGCAGCTTTGGGAATAATGTTTTTTGGGGTAATAGTGTTTGCTGTGTGCTTGTCATTTAAACCCAAACCAAAAATGTCTGAAGGGGCCAAAATCGTTGTATTGCCAAAAGATCCTACGCTTTCAACTTATAGGCCCGTGATGAAAAAACCTGCACCGGTTGTGCAACCTAAAGTAAATGCCGGCGCTAGAAAATTGAATGCGGCAACTATAAAAAACACTACTATTGCCATTGTGCCTGATAAAATGGTTACTAAAATTGAGGTGCCGAAAGTGAGTGAGTTGGAAGGAAGATTGATTAGCACTCAAACAACTGAAGGTGCATTGGGTATTGATAATATTGCGCAACCTGCCGGAAACGGCGGTGGAAATGGTATAGGAAGTGGAACAGGCCATGAGGCTACTCCGCCTGCTGATGATAATAGTGTTTTTGAGAAGGCGGAAAAAATGCCTGAATTTCCCGGCGGACAAAGTGCTTTGACCAGGTTCTTGCTGAAGAATTTGCGGCCAATGGTTGATGAGGAACAGCGTGTGATAAGAGTAGTAGTGCGGTTTATAGTGGATAAGCAAGGTGCGGTTACCGGTTGGGAAGTGATGAACTCTGGCGGTGATGAATATGATAAGGAAGTGTTGCGTGTTTTGAAAAAAATGCCAAACTGGAAACCTGCATCTCAAAACGGTCAGGCAGTAAATGTATTTATGACGTTGCCGGTGGTGTTTCAAACTCAAACTGAGTGATGGAATGTGATGGTTGTTAGTTGTTGCTGCTGTTTATGCATGTAATCAGTGCATAAGGCACTTTCAACTAAGAAAAAGTCGCCATGAAAAACTACAGATGAACGAAATGCGACGCAACGATGATGCCATGAAATACCGCTGCCGGTATAACAATAATTAACTGAGGTATTCACCAAGACAAAAAAATAGCAGATACCTTGGTAAAACAACACTTTTATTTCTGATCTCTGGGGTTCTGATATCTTTTTTGAATATGTTAAAATAGTTTTAAAAGATAGTTTGAAAATGTATTTTACCGATGCTGATTTTTGAGTGGAAGGAGTAATAAACAAATGGATTACAATAGAAAAGGAAACTCATCTAGTAGAAAAGGGTGGAAATTGGAAAATGTAGATGAGTTTGAAGATTAAGCGTTCAGAAAACATATGTTTTCATTATCTTGCCTCATTCTAATAAATTTATAACCCAATGGATGATAATTTTGAAGATCGGAAGGCAAAGAATTATAGTTTAATGAGATCCATTCTTGATTATGGAATGGGTATAATCATTTTATGTTTCGGATTCTTTTTTGCTTTCTCAGAAAAATTGGGAGTTAATTTTACACTGGATCCAATTTTCAAGTACTTCTTTGCAGGTATGTGTATTTTGTATGGCGGGTTTAGAATTTACAGGGGTTACAAAAAGAATTATTTCGAATGAATATAAATATGGGTATAAGGAAGATTAAGTTAACAGCAGCATGGATTGCAACTTTTCTGCTTTGTTTTCTGGCGGGTTGCAACAATGCTAATATAAAATATAACACAGATACGCTTACAAGCGGTACTATTCATATAAGTGTAGACGAATCTTTTAAACCGGTAATAGATTCGCAAATTAAGGTATTCGAAGCTTCTTATCCCAACGCGAAGATAATAGCAGATTACAAACCCGAAGCTGAATGCCTGAAAGATCTTAATTATGATAGTGTGAGAATGGTGATTATAACCAGGGCATTAACCGATGAGGAATACACCATCATAAAAAACAGGGAAAAATTTTCGCCCTTTCAGGCAAGAATTGCTTTTGATGCCATTGCATTGATTGTAAACAACCATGCTAAGGATTCACTTTTCGATCTTACTGATATCCGTTCAATTTTGAAAGGAACAAGTGGTTATAAATTGAAGCCGGTAATGGACGGATTGTCTGCTACAAGTACAGTTCGCTATGCTATGGATTCCATTTTGCGTGGTCAGCCTATGGGAAAGAATGTAGCTGCTGCAACAAGTAGTCAGGGCGTTATTGATTACGTATCTAATAATGTAGACGGATTGGGTTTTGTAGGTGTAAGCTGGATTGGAAATCCTGAAGATACAGTACAGCTTAGTTTTATGAAAAAAGTTAAAATTGCATCTTTAAAGTGCGAAATATGCTCCGAGAATGCCTATGTGAAGCCTTATCAGGCAAATATCGCCATGAGGCGCTATCCATTGGTACGCGGTTTGTATTATGTATTGAAAGAAAACTATGAAGGTTTAGGAAGCGGATTTGCTAATTTCCTGCTTTATGAAAGAGGACAATTGATATTCAGACGGGCTTACTTATGGCCTGCAAAAATGCCATTTGAAGTAAGAAATGCGCAATTGTAAAATAAAACCAAATTGTTTTTTATAAATTTAAGTATTAGTTAACCAGAAAAATAAACAATGAAGAAAAAAGTTACTTTAAGCGTCGCAGTGGCATCGGTTATGGCCATTACTTCCTTGTTTGCACAAAGTGTTGATCAGGGTAAACAGTTTTATTATTATGGCCGGTTTAATAGTGCGAAAGCTGCATTGGAAAAAGCGCTGGCTGCTAACCCGAATGATGTGACTGCAACGTATTGGCTTGGCCAAACATTACTTGAGTTGAAGGATACTGCCGGGGCTAAAGCTTTATATCAAAAAGGGTTATTGTCAAGCAATAACGCGCCTGCCATGTTGGTGGGCATGGGGCAAATTGAATTAAATGAGGGCAAGAAAGATGATGCACGTCAGCGTTTTGAAACTGCGCTTAACCTGACAAAAGATAAAGATGCGCAAATAATGGCTGCAATTGGGCATGCCATTGTAAATTCTAAAAATGGAGACGCGAATTTTGTTATTGAAAAATTAACTCCCTTCACTCAAACTAAAAAGTTTGATAGTCCGGAAGTGTGGGTTGTAATTGGAGACGCATACCGCAAACTGGGAGTAGGTGGTGAAGCGGTACAGGCTTATCAAAAAGCGCTTAACCTTGATCCGAAACTTGCTGCAGCAAAATATAAGATAGCAAAATTGTACATGACTCAGGGCAATACAGAAATATATCTGCCTGCTTTACAAGATGCGGTGCAGATGGATCCCAGTTTTGCACCGGCTTATTATGAGCTTTACTATTATTGGTTTAACAGGGATATCAATAAAGCAAAAGAATTTTATGATAAATTCCTGTCAGTTTCAGATCCGGATGCAAGCAATGATTATGAAAGAACCAGTATTCTGTATGCATCAAAATTATATGACGAAGCCATAAACGCCGCAAAAGGACATATTTCAAAGCTTGGAAATACGGCTGATCCTCGCTATTACAAACTCATCGCTTATTGCTACGAGGAAAAACAAGACTCTGTAGAGGCAAAAAATTACATGGAGCAATATTTTGCAAAACAAAAAGCTGATGATTTTGTGCCTAAAGATTATGCTTTTAGAGCTGAGCTGCTGAGTAAATTTCCGGGTAACGAAACTGAAGCGTTAAAAGCCTATGAACAAGCAGTTGATGCGGATACCGCTTTAACAGGCAAATTGGAATTAATGGAAAGCGCTGCAAACCTGGCAAAGAAGTTAGGTAACCGCAGTGAGGAAGCAAGATGGTTGGGAAAAGTTTATTATACCAATCCGAAATCTACAAAAACCGACCTGTATAACTATGGTTATGCTTACTACCAGGCAAAACTATATGATTCATCAATTGCGATTTTCGGGAAATATAAAGAACAATACCCTGATGAAATTTACGGATACCTTTGGGCTGCCCGTTCACACCAGGCTATGGACACAACAATGGAGAAAGGTGCGGCTGTACCTGATTATATAAAATTTGTAGAAATTGCTAAAAAAACAGATTCTGTAAAACTGAAAAGTTTGATTATCTCATCATTATATTATCTAGCCTCTTATTCAAATGATATAATGAAAGATAGGGAAGCTGCTATAAGTTATCTGGAGCAAGTAGTATCTGTTGATCCCGGTAATGAAGATGCCGCGAACCTGATCAAAACTTTAAGGCAGGCAGGCAAACAGCCCGCTCAGCCGGCCCGTAAAAATGGAAATTCAGGCACTTCCACTAAAACAAGTGGTGGGCAAACTGCCAAATAAACGATTTTTAATTTTATACAATAAAATCAAAATGCCACCCAACCGGGTGGCATTTTTTGTTTGAAAAATTATAATTTGAAGGTAATTTATGCATTTTTTTATTTTTATACCGGCGGTAGTGCTACTATTAAGCATCGTTGTGTCACTCACTTGTGCGGCAGTGCATATTTCGGCTAAGCCAACGCACAGCTCCCGGTAGTGGAACAAGCTTTTTCTAAAGCCGCCCAATAGATATTCTACCGTTGAACGGAGCGACGCAACTAAAGCTAAATATTTATTTTTAGCCGGGCCCATAAATTTCCTCCTTTCTTACAATAATGACTGTGATGTGTAAAAATGTATAAGATTAGTAGATTATACCTACATGAGTTAATCCTCTAAGGAGGGGCTTATTCTCCTCAACTAAAATTATGCCACCTTCATTGCCAAACTTATATAAAATATTGTGGTTTATTCAATTTGAAACTTTCTGCTCCATACTATTTTAAATTTTATTCAATATTTTTTTTGCCGGGAAAATAAAAAATACCCCTCTTTTAGGCAGATTATTTCGTAATAATGAGGTTTTTATCTTTGCCTAACCTATTTTTGCGCATTAAGAAACTTCTAACTTATGAACTTGTTTTTTTTACAAGCAAATACCTCAGTAGTTACAAACACCTCTTCTAACTACCTGCCCATTGCATTGCAGCTAATCTTTGCAATTGTTTTGGTGGCTCTTATATTAGGTATTACTAATTATTTGGGCCCTAAAAGAAAAACAAGCGACAAACTTCAAACCTTCGAAAGTGGCATTGAAAGTGTTGGAAATGCACGTCAGCCTATAGCAATCAAATATTTTCTGGTGGCTATTTTATTTGTATTGTTTGATGTGGAAGTAATATTTTTCTACCCATATGCGGTTAATTTCAAAGAATTAGGGTGGCACGGTTTAAGTGCAGTTTTAATGTTTGTAACTTTCTTTGTATTAGGCTTTATTTATATAACAAAAAAGGGAGCTTTAACTTGGGAAGATTAAACAATAATAAGCTCTTTTAAAAGCTTTATTATATAGATTGTTTTGCAACTAAAAAAGTAACGCTGGTGTTAATATGTATTATAAGTAATTAATATTTGCCGGTGCTTAAAAGAAATAATAATATGTCTCGTCCTGTATCATTTAACGTAAAAAATGAAGGTGGTAAGCCAATTAATATTGTAGATGCACCTCCTGGGTTTTCAGGTGAAGGTTTTTTTACTACCAAATTGAGCAGTGTGGTAGGTTTGGGACGAAAAAATTCTTTGTGGCCTTTACCTTTTGCTACCTCATGTTGTGGAATTGAATTTATGGCTACCATGGCGTCACATTACGATCTTGCGCGTTTTGGTGCTGAAAGGGTTGGATTCTCTCCTCGTCAGTGCGATTTGTTGATGGTGATGGGAACGATTGCGAAGAAAATGGGGCCAATTGTGAAGCAAGTGTATCTCCAAATGGCTGAACCACGTTGGGTTATGGCGGTTGGCGCCTGCGCCTGTTCAGGTGGCATTTTTGATTCTTACAGTGTTTTGCAGGGCATTGATCAGATAATACCTGTTGATGTGTACGTCCCGGGATGCCCGCCTAGGCCGGAAGCTATTCTTGATGGTTTTATGAATATTCAGAAGCTGGTAGGAAAAGAAAGCCTGCGCCGGCGTACAGGTGAACAGTATAAGGCTTTGCTCAATAGCTATGGAATTGAATAGAACACATGGATATTGTGGAAATGTGAGAATTGGATGTTTCAGTATGGAGTTTGAAAAGTGCAGATAATTTCAAATTTCCGATTTCAAATAAAAAGATCATGGAACAAGAATATATAAAGCAAAGGCTGACGGAAAAATTTGGCGAAGCTGTTACAGGCTTTGAATCGCCCTATGGTATGCTCACTTTTGAAGCGCCTAAGGAAATGAATTTGAAAGTGCTGCAATTTTTGTATGATGATGATGTTTTAAAATTCCGTTTCCTTACAGATCTCTGTGCAATTCATTACCCAGATAATAAAGGCAGGGAGTTGTGCATAGTGTACCTGTTGCACAACATGGTTGATAATGTGCGCATTCGTTTCAAAGTTTATACCGATATAAATACACCGGATATTTTTACCGCTACTAAATTGTTTGAAGCGGCAAATTGGCTGGAAAGAGAAACATATGATTTTTTTGGGGTAAATTTTGTTGGTCACCCCAATTTAAAACGCATTATGAATGTGGAAGAAATGGATTATTTCCCAATGCGTAAGGAATATCCGTTGGAAGATCAGTCAAGATCAGATAAAGATGATGAGATGTTTGGAAGAGGTGGAAGCTTTTAGAATGTGGAAATGTGAAAATGGGATGTGGAAAGTGTGACTTGAATAAATAAGTAAGTATAAAATTATTTGAGAATTTGAAGTAAGGGCATCTCAAATTTCAAATCTCAAATTTCAAATTAGGTTATGTCTGAATTGCAACATACACACAAAAAAGGAAATCATATTGTACTGCCGGATGGTTCAATAGAAAAGCAAACTAATACACTGAATCTTGGGCCTACACACCCGGCTACACATGGTGTATTTCAAAATATTCTCCAGGTGGATGGGGAACGCATCCTTTCGTCTGAACAAACAGTAGGATATATTCACAGGGCATTTGAAAAAATTGCGGAACGTCGTCCCCTTTATCAGGTCACTCCGCTTACCGACAGGTTGAATTATTGTTCGTCGCCACTCAATAATATGGGCTGGCACATGACCTGCGAAAAACTATTGGGTATAACCACCCCAAAACGTGTTGATTATTTACGCATTATAATAATGGAGCTTGCCCGCATTTCCGATCACCTCATTTGCAATTCCATTGTGGGTGTAGATGCCGGCGCTTATACCGGATTTTTATACGTAATGCAATACCGTGAGCTGATCTATGAAATATATGAAGAAGTTTGCGGCTCGCGTCTTACTACAAATATCGGCCGCATAGGCGGTTTTGAAAGAAACTTTAACGATATCGCCTTTGCCAAGCTGGAAAAGTTCTTAGCAGAATATCCCGCAGTGCTGAACGAATTCGAAAAACTATTCACACGTAACCGGATCTTTATGGATCGCCTTATAGGCACAGGCCCTATAAATGCGGAAAGAGCGCTTAATTACGGTTTTACAGGCCCTAACTTAAGAGCAGCAGGCGTTGATTATGACGTGCGTGTACATACCCCTTACAGCAGTTACGAAGAATTTGATTTTGAAGTGCCGGTAGGCTCCACAGGCGACTGCTATGATCGCTACCTTGTAAGAAACCAGGAAATGTGGCAATCGTTGCGCATTATAGACCAGGCATATGCTAAAGTGAAAGAGTTTAAAGGGAAAGATGCCGAAGTGTTCCATGCCGATGTGCCCGAATATTACCTGCCGGAAAAGAAAGATGTTTATACAAAAATGGAAGCACTCATCTGGCATTTTAAAATAGTGATGGGAGAAACGGAAATGCCGAAAGGAGAAGTCTATCACAGCATAGAGGCCGCAAATGGCGAGTTAGGTTATTACCTGGTAAGCGATGGAGGCAGAACGCCATACAGATTGCATTTCAGAAGGCCCTGCTTTATTTACTACCAGGCATATTCTGAACTCACGAAAGGAGGAATGATCGCGGATGCCATCATTACCATGAGTTCGCTAAACCTG
Source organism: Flavihumibacter sp. (assembly GCA_031553495.1). GTDB lineage: Bacteria > Bacteroidota > Bacteroidia > Chitinophagales > Chitinophagaceae > Pinibacter. Next base: position 21,131 of record JAVBLN010000020.1, on the reverse strand, counting down.
ATAGCAGGAGAAATGGACGCTTAACAATTTGAAAATGTGATAATTTGATAATTTGAAAATGAGCGTTGCAATTATCACATGAATTAAAACCAATGGCTTTTACCAGGCATATTCGATGGGAGTGAACAGCTATTAGTTTACGTTATTGATTTAGATTTTTGAAACCAGTATAGTAATAAAGTCTTTGAATTTGAACTTGAGGAACTTGACAGAATTTGCTGTCATTTTCAAATTTTCAAATTTTCAAATTTTCAAAATAAAATGACACAATTTTCAGAAGAAAGATTGGCCAAAGTAAAAGAGATCATAGCACGCTATCCTGATGGAAAGCAGAAAAGCGCTATACTGCCGGTGCTGCATCTGGCGCAGGAACAGTACGGATGGCTTAGCACGGAAGCGATGGATTATGTGGCAGGCTTGCTGCAACTAGAACCAATTGAAGTGTATGAGGTAGCCACATTTTACAGCATGTATAATTTAAAACCTGTTGGCAAGTATGTGTTTGAGGTGTGCCAAACCGGGCCATGCATGCTGCGAGGAAGCGAGGAAATTATTGAGTACATCAAACAAAAACTGAATATAAAAGTAGGCGAAACCACTCCGGACGGATTATTTACTTTGAAAACGGTGGAATGCCTTGGCGCCTGTGGTTATGCGCCAATGATGCAGCTTGGAAAACATTATCGCGAGCATCTTACCAAAGAAAAAGTGGACGCGATAGTGGACGAATGCAGAAAAAATGCCGGCATGCTGAATTAGGCAGGTATTATTTTGTAACCCGGCGGTAGTATTACTATTAAGCATCGTTGCGTCGCACACTTGTTCTGTAGTAATGCTATTGAACGAGGAGAATGGCGGAAATCTATAAAGTTGATGTTGGAGGAAGCACTTATGAACAATGGACATATAACAAGGCTGGAAATTAAAAACTTCAAAAAGTTCAACCATTTAGTTGTTGAGAATATCGGGCAAATAAACCTGATAACAGGCGACAACAATGTGGGCAAAACTACTTTGTTAGAGGCGTTGTTGTTTAGTGAGGATAATTTAAGGTGGATAAGTCATTTACATAGATTGTTATGTTTGAGAGATATTCATATACATCCGAAAGATTTTGAGAGTGTCAATTTTAAGGATATTAAGATGCCTGAAGAATCTTTTTTGGATAAACTTTTATATGACGCCCATAAACCTTTTGAATTAGAGTTTGAAATTGATGGAAGAAGAGAATTACGATCTTTTGAGCATAAACAATTGGGTGATCTCAATGAAAAGATGTTCTTATTAAGAAAGGATCAGTATAGCGAATTTGTTAATAATGTAAAGCATTGGATACTGTTTAAAAAGAACGGCAATGCTGATGAATTGCAGTGGATGTATTTAGATGATATTGAAAGGAGACAAGGAATATATAGCTATTGGCCATATATTGCATTCAATGTTAGTTATGGGGACGATTTAAAGGATTATGTTAAAATTATTGAAAGAAAAGCGTCAGATTTAGATCATGATGAGAAAGAAAGAGTAGTTGAACTTTTAAAAATATTTATACCCGATATTCTGGATTATAATTTAAAAAGGATTGGAAATCGAATTTTAATTGCGATTGCTACAGAACAAGACAGGCAATATAATGCATTAACGCAGTACGGCGATGGAGTGCAAAAATTTTTCCGATATATAATTGAAATTTTATATGCGAAAAAGAAAGGCGAAACGCGTTTAATGATTGATGAAATAGATACAGGAATACACTATTCAAGAATGCAGAAAGAGTGGAAAGCTATATTTGAATTAGCAAGGCAAACAGGTGTTCAGTTGTTTGCAACCACGCATAGTAGTGACTGTATTAAGGCATTTGCTGAAGCGGCGGATGAAGATGAGGAAATGAGAAATAATATACGGCTGATTGAATTGTCAGAGGCTACAATTGATGGCGAAAAGAAGATTTTTGCTTCTTCTTACAACATTCATCAAATACAAACAGGAATAGAATCGGAAGTGAATTTAAGAGGTGGTGAAGTATTATAATAAATCTGTGTTATGAAAATTAGGAAGGGCGCTAAAATATTTTGTGAGGGAGAGTCGGATAAAAATTTTATAGAGGCACTATTGAAAAAATATTTTGCAATAGAGGAAAAGGAAGTAAAGGAATTGATTGTGGTAACTGAGGGCAAAGACAATTTAAGAAATCAGCCGGCATTAGGCAGTGAATCAAGAAAAGCCGTGAAAGCAAAGAATATACTCATTTTTGATGCGGATTATAAAGAGAGTGGTGGGGGGCTTGTAAAAAGGTTGAAAGAGTATCAGCACTTGGAAAAGGAACTGAATGTTGTATTTGATATTTTCCTTCTCCCAAACAATAAAGATGATGGAGAATTGGAAGATTTGGTAAGAACCTGTTTTAAAAGCGACTTTTTGTTTTTTGATGATTGCTGGCAAAAAATGATAAATTGTTTCGAAACAAAAGGGCAAAATTTAAAATTGAAATTGCCTTCTAAAGACGGGTATCTTTTTTCCTATGTTGATTTATTTAGTGAGTATAAGGACATTGATTATGGTAAGAAAAAAACAAACAGGAATTATCTTGATGAAGGTATTTGGGTTTTAGATAAGGAGAGGAATTATTCTTTAAAAATTTTAGTTGATTTTTTAGAGGAACATTTGTTTGCGTAGGGTAGCTGGAAATGAATACCAATGATCAATAGAATTAATACAGTACAAGTGAGTGACACAACAACAGATGAGTAAAGAACTACTGTTGATAACATAATTAAATAATAAGCTGTAAGCTTCAAAAATATGGGAGTAAAACTATTATTAGAAAAGGCACATGTGGAAGGCATCCGTTATTACGATGTGTATCGTCGTGAAGGCGGTTATCGCAGTGTTGAAAAAGCGCTGAAAATGCAACCCGCGGATATTGTGGAAGAAGTAAAGAAGAGTGGCTTGCGTGGCCGCGGTGGCGCTGGTTTCCCTGCTGGGATGAAATGGAGTTTTATTGCTAAACCCGAAGGGGTTCCCCGTCATTTGGTTTGCAATGCGGATGAGAGCGAACCGGGAACTTTTAAAGACAGGTACCTGATGGAGTTTTTGCCACACCTGTTAATTGAAGGACTGATTGTGTCATCGTACGCGTTGGGTTCCAACGTTACGTACATATACATCCGGGGCGAATATGCCTGGATTCCGGATATACTGGAGCAAGCCATTGCCGAAGCAAAAGCAAATGGCTGGCTGGGTAAAAATATACAGGGAAGCGGATTTGATTGCGAAATTTATGTTCACCGTGGAGCCGGCGCTTATATATGCGGCGAGGAAACAGCTTTGCTGGAAAGCCTTGAAGGTAAGCGCGGCAACCCCCGCATTAAACCGCCATTCCCGGCCGTAAGAGGCGCATGGGACCGGCCTACCGTTGTTAACAATGTGGAAACGCTGGCGGCTGTAGTTCCTATTATGAATATGGGCGGTGAAGAATATGCGAAAATTGGTGTGGGAAAATCGACAGGAACCAAACTGATTTCGGCTTGTGGAAATATCAACAAGCCCGGCGTTTATGAAATTGACATGACCATCAGTGTGGAAGAATTTATATATAGTGATGAATATTGCGGAGGTATTCCGAATGGTAAAAGATTGAAAGCCTGTATTCCGGGCGGATCTTCAGTTCCTATATTGCCTGCCAACCTGCTGCTGAAAACAGCTAAAGGGGAGCCTCGGTTAATGAACTATGAAAGCCTTGCTGATGGCGGTTTTGCTACCGGCACCATGATGGGCTCCGGCGGATTTATTGTGCTGGATGAAGATCAGTGCGTGGTACGCCATACTTTGTCGCTGGCACATTTTTATCGCCACGAGAGCTGCGGGCAATGTTCACCCTGCCGCGAAGGAACCGGCTGGATGGAAAAAATACTAAAGAACATTGAATACGGGAAAGGTAAAATGAGTGATATCGATCTGCTTTGGGATATTCAAAGAAAGATAGAAGGCAATACGATCTGTCCGCTCGGCGATGCGGCTGCATGGCCGGTAGCGGCTGCTATAAGGCATTTCCGTGATGAGTTTGAGTGGCATGTGAACAATCCGGAGTTGAGCCAAAAGCAAAACTTTGGCTTGGCGCATTATGCGGATGCGAGAGAAGTGGTGGCTTAACGGTTTCACGCGAAGGCGCAAAGAGACAAGCTTATTTTAATATAAAAATCATAATTGAAAAACATTATCAACCATATAGAGATTAGTAATTTTAAATCTATTCGGCAACAATTTATTGAAGGGTGCCGGAAAATAAATTTATTTATTGGTTATCCTAATGTTGGTAAGAGTAATATACTGGAAGCGATTGGTAGTGTGGGTTTTTTTCAATATACTGATGTAAAAAGAGTCGCGTACCTAAGTGATTTAATAAGAGTTGAATCTATTTCGAATGTATTTTTTGATTGCGATAACAATACTAGTTCAATAGTTTGTTTGAATAATAAATGTTGTTTTAGATTTTATCCTCACATTTTTCAAAGAGATGATAAATTGATTTTATCGTTTGATTATAATAGCAAGCAAGTTATTGAGTTGTCTTTTGATAATCAATTTGCAATTACAAGAAGTTTCGCGGAAAAAGTTGAAAGATTTGATGAATTTGATAAAGACATTGTGCAGTATGAAATACCAGATGTAAAGAAGTATCATTTTGATAAGAAAAGAACTATAAATAGAGAACGTTCTTTATCTCAAATGTTTGATGGCTCAGCAAATCTTTTTTTTCCTTTTGGCGAGAACCTAATGGAAGTATTGAGTAAGAATAATGAATTACGAAAGGCTGTATCAGATTTATTTGAACGATATGAATTAAAGTTGGTGTTTGATAAGGTATCGCAGTCTCTGAAAATAACTAAGTTATATGAAGATAATTCAATTGCCCTTTTACCATATAATTTGATTGCTGACACTTTACAGCGATTGATATTTTATAAGGCTGCTATTAAAAGTAATGAAAATACAGTCTTGCTTTTTGAAGAGCCGGAAGCGCACATGTTTCCACCTTATATAAGAGATTTTACAGCAGATGTAATGTTTGATAAAACAAATCAGTTTTTTATAGCAACACATAGTCCCGATGTGTTGAATACATTTTTAGATGAGGCATTTGACAACCTTGCAATATATCTTGTTGATTATAAAAATGGAGAAACTGTAATACAGAGGTTGTCCGATAGTGAGATGGATGAAATAAAGAATAACGGAGTGGATTTATTTTTTAATATAGAAAGTTATTTGAAGAATGGAGAAGTCAATAATGCCTGAGTGCTATGCGGATACATTATTGATTGAAACACTGGTTCCTTGCAAAAGAGGTTATAATCATAAGAAGAGTTGCAATGAAGTAGCGAAAGGAATGCAAAGCGTGTTTAAAGATAAATTCGCGTTAGGGATAATAGATAAGGATAAGTGAGCATTAAAATACTTAGAGGAGTTTAAGGAAGTTGCAAAAATCGAAGGCTCTTTGGTTTTATGGAAACATACAGTGAAACATCACTATATAATTCAGATTTGTCCTGCATTGGAAAGATGGATTTTATGTATTTGTGAAAATGAGCAAATAAATATACAGGAGTTCGGGTTACAAAATGATTTGGAAGCTTTGAAAAATATAACCAAAAGAATGACGAGTTTGCAAAATGAGGAGTTGAAAAAATTATTTAGAAAAGTTAATAGCGTTAATAACAGGCATGTTGAAAAGTTAAAGGGCTGGATTGGCTTATTGATTGAAAAGAACTATGAGTTGGTAGATGCTGATTTTTGCTAGACATAAATTAAACTTTGCGCCTTAGCTCCTTATGTAGCTTTGCGTGAAATCAAATATTGCGCCTTTGCGTGAAATCAAAATAAAGATGGCTGAAGAACAAAAACTTTTTAAGGTAACAATTGATAACATCACTATAGAAGTGGAGCCGGGTACTACTATCCTGAATGCTGCACGCAAAATTGGCGGTGATGTGGCCCCTCCGGCAATGTGCTATTATAGCAAGCTGAAAGGAAGTGGTGGTAAATGCCGCACCTGCCTGGTGGAAGTGGCCGCCGGATCAACGGCTGATCCCAGGCCCATGCCCAAGCTTGTGGCTAGCTGCCGCACCACAGTTATGGATGGTATGGTGGTAAAAAATATTACCAGCGAAAGAGTGATTGATGCACGTGCCGGTGTAGTGGAGTTCCTGTTGCTCAATCACCCACTGGATTGCCCCATTTGCGACCAGGCCGGCGAATGCCACTTGCAGGATTTAAGTTATGAACATGGTAAAGTGGGCACCCGCTACGAATTTCCAAGAAGAACTTTTGAAAAGCACGACCTCGGCCCATACATTCAGTTGCACATGACACGCTGCATACTCTGCTACCGTTGTGTGTTTACCGCCGATCAGCTAACCAATAAGCGTGTGCATGGTATACTCGACAGGGGCGACCATGCCGAAATTGCTACATACATCGAGAAAGCGCTGGATAATGATTTCATAGGAAATGTGATTGATGTGTGCCCGGTGGGCGCGCTAACAGATAAAACATTCAGGTTTAAAAACCGTGTGTGGTTTACAAAACCTGTGGACGCGCATTGCAATTGCGATAAATGTAGCGGTAAAGTAACGCTGTGGATGCGTGGTGATGAAGTGTTCCGCGTTACTGCCCGCAAAGACGAGTGGGGTGAAGTGGAAGACTGGATCTGTAACACATGCCGCTTTGAAAGAAAGAAAGTGAGCGACTGGATAATTGAAGGCCCGTCGCAGGTGAACCGGCATTCGGTAATTTCGCAGGGGCAATATGTGGACATTATAAAACCCGCGGAAACAATTGATAAAGTAATGGGCAAAAAGCCAAAACTGCTGATGGATATTCATTCCGTAAGCGGCGTGAACGACCCTGACGTGGACCTTAGTGAAATAGAAGGGCCTGCGCATTCGGACGATTTTAAGAAAGAATAGTTTGTTGCAAGTGTAACTGAATAAGAAAATATTAGTGAGCGCGATTTTTGAAGGAAGTATTTGGAGACGGGCGGTAGAACCCTGATGGAGCTTTGGTTGCGACGCTCCGTTCAACTGTAGAATATCTATTGGGCGGCTTTTAGGAAAAGCTTGTTGCATTACCGGGAGCTGTGCGTTGGCTTAGCCGAAATATGCACTACCGTACAAGGGAGTGACACAACGATGCTTAATGCTTATTCTATGGCTGAAAACATAAAAGAAAATATAACAAATTGAGTAGAGATTAAAAGAAAAAATGAGACTACGGAATGGCGCATTTTTACTTTTTACTTTTGAATTTTGACTTAACAAAATATTATGGTACTCTTAGCAATCGATTGGTTTTTGATTATAGAAAAAGTGGCACTGATCACTATAGTGATTATGGCATCACTGGTTATTGCAATGTATGAGACTTGGGGCGAGCGAAAAGTGGCGGCATTTATCCAGGACAGGCGAGGCCCTAACAGGGCAGGCCCTATTGGCATTTTGCAGCCGCTGGCAGATGGTATGAAACTTTTTATGAAGGAAGAAATTATTCCAAATTCTTCCAACAGGTTTTTGTTTATTATGGGGCCGGGCCTGGCAATGCTTACGGCTATGATGACCAGTGCGGTAATTCCGTGGGGTGGCCATTTGGAAATAATGGGAAGAACAGTACAACTGCAAATTGCTGATATTAATATTGGTATCCTGTACGTGTTTGGCGTGGTGAGCCTGGGTGTGTATGGTATGTTGATTGGCGGCTGGGCCAGTAATAATAAGTTTTCGCTGATGGCGGCGTTGCGTGGCGCTTCGCAAATGATATCTTACGAGCTGGCGATGGGTATATCACTTATTTCGTTGCTGTTGCTTACCGGCTCTTTAAGCCTGCGCGATATAGTGGAACAACAGGTGAATCATCACTGGAATATATGGTTTCAGCCACTTGGCTTTATCATATTTTTTGTGTGCGCACTGGCGGAATGTAACCGTACACCATTCGACCTTGCAGAAGCGGAAAGCGAATTGAACTTTGGTTACCACCAGGAATATTCATCTATGAAGCTTGGATTTTACCTGTTTGCAGAATACATTAATATGTTTATCAGCAGTGTAATTATGGCCACTTTGTTCTTTGGGGGTTATGATATACCATTTGTAAACGATGCTCAGCTATACCAAAGTATTGGCAACTGGGCGGCCTTGCTGCAAGTGATCATGCTATTGATAAAAGTAGGTGCCTTTATATTTACATTTATGTGGATCCGGTGGACTGTTCCGCGTTTCCGCTACGACCAGTTGATGCGTTTGGGTTGGAAAGCTTTGATACCACTGGCTTTGGTAAATATGATACTTACAGCGGTGATAGCATTATTATTGCAGAAGTAAAGAGTTTTAATTAATTAAAAAATATATTTGCGCAACAATTATAGTTGCGGTGAAATTATAAATCATGCAATCATTAACAAACAGGGTAAAACCGGTTGATCGCAAACCAATGACCTTACTGGAGAAGATTTATCTCTGGAATGTATTTAAGGGTATGATGATCACTTTGAAACACTTCTTTAAAAGGAAGCCCACCATTCAATACCCTGAACAAAAGAGGGAATTTAGTTCAGTATTTCGTGGACTGCATATATTGAACAGGGATGAAGAAGGCAGGGAAAGATGCACCGCATGCGGGTTATGCGCTTTAGCTTGCCCGGCCGAAGCCATTACCATGGAAGCGGCTGAGCGCAAAAAAGGCGAAGAGCACTTATACCGGGAAGAAAAGTATGCCGCACGTTATGAAATAAATATGTTGCGCTGCATTTTCTGCGGATTTTGTGAGGAAGCTTGTCCTAAAGATGCCATTTACCTTAGCCAGACATTTACACCCTCCAATTATACAAGAGCTCAATTTATATATAAAAAAGACGACCTGTTGATACCCGATCCCAATAAAGAACCGGATTTGTATGCAAAAGCGGTGGGAGAGAGGAACGCTTCTGTAAAAAAATAGGAGATTCAACAATTTGAAAATGTGGGAGTTTGAAAATTTGAAAATGAGGTATTGGACTTTTTAAATTGGTTTAATTAATAACATTTTGTTTATAGATAGAAAATTAGAGAATTGAATTTTTAAGAGATGGTAGTCATCCATTTTCAAATTTTCAAATTTTCAAATTTTCAAATTCACTAATTATGAACATTTCACAAATATTATTCTGGATTTTAACGGTAATGGCCCTGGGAAGTGCACTGGGTGTAGTGCTTAGCAAAAACCCTATTTATAGTGTACTCTGCCTGATTGCAACTTTCTTTGCAATTTCGGGACATTACATTTTGCTGAATGCGCAATTTCTGGCGGTTGTAAATATTATTGTGTATGCAGGCGCTATTATGGTATTATTCCTGTTTGTGATCATGTTAATGAACCTTAATACCGAAATAGAACCGCAAAAAAGCAAGATCTTAAAATTTGCCGGTTTTATAGCGGGCTTGTGTTTGTTTCTTGTAATAGTAGCAGCTTTGAAAAACGCTGAAGCCAAAACCCAGGCAGCCGAGTTAGTTACCGGTGATATAGGATTGATTCAAAACCTGGGTAAAGCTTTGTTTAACGAGTATGTGCTGCCCTTCGAAATAAGCAGTGTTTTGTTTTTAAGCGCTATGGTGGGCGCTATTGTAATTGGAAAGAAAGAGTAAATTAATGTGTTAATTTGATAATTTGAAAATGAATTAGTTCGGGCGGTTATTGTAAAATGAGCATTTGTTTTTAAAATCATTTTCAAATTTTCAAATTTTCAAATTTTCAAATTGTACTATGCCTATAAATTATTATATCATCACAGCTATCGCTTTGTTTTGTATTGGTATCACAGGTGTATTAACCCGCAGGAATGCCATCATTATTTTTATGTGCGTGGAAATAATGCTGAATGCGGTAAATTTATTGCTGGTGGCATTTTCTAAAATGCATCACCTTGCATACATCTCAGATACTACAAAAGCAATGGCCAGTGGTATCGACGGACAGTTGTTCGTGTTTTTTATAATGGTGGTTGCGGCTGCGGAAGTGAGTGTGGGGCTGGCAATCATAGTTATGTTGTATAGAAATACGCATTCTGTTGATATCAATTTTTTAAACCGACTTAAAAACTAAAATTCAAAATTAAAAATTCAAAAACGGCTTCAACGCTGAATCATTTTTGACTTTTGATTTTTAACTTTTGACTTATATGAACTTAATTTATTTAGTACCACTGCTTCCGCTAGTAGGATTTTTATTAAATGGTTTATGCAGAAACTATTTGTCTAAGTCATTAACAAGTATTATTGGGTGTGGCACCGTACTTGTTTCTTTTATAGTAAGCCTTATTGTATTTTTTGATGTAAAGAATGGCCACACCGGTGTAATAAGTTATTTTGATTTTATAAACATGGGCAAATTTTCCATACCATTTGCCTTCCAGGTAGATCAGCTTTCGTCATTATTTCTGCTTATTATAACCGGCGTTGGTTTCCTGATTCATTTATATTCCACTTCTTATATGCATGAGGAGGAGAGTCCTCATTTCGCCAGGTATTTTTCTTACCTCAACCTGTTTGTGTTTTCAATGCTGTTGCTGGTGTTGGGTGCAAATTATGTGATCATGTTCATTGGTTGGGAAGGTGTTGGATTATGTTCTTATCTGCTGATAGGATATTGGTTTAAAAACACCTCTTATACCAATGCCGCTAACAAGGCATTTATCATGAACCGAATTGGCGACCTGGGTTTTCTGATCGCCATCTTCTGGGTCATTTCAAAAGCAGGTTCCGCGAATTATACTGATGTATTTTCCAATGTTTCGGTATTTAGTAAAACCGATCTTATAGTAATTACTTTACTCTTGTTTATAGGCGCCACAGGTAAAAGCGCTCAAATACCGTTGTACACATGGTTGCCCGATGCAATGGCCGGTCCCACGCCGGTTTCCGCACTCATCCATGCCGCTACCATGGTTACCGCTGGTATCTACATGATAGCACGCAGCAATATTTTATACACGCTTGCTCCGTCTACTATGCATGTGGTGGCGATCGTTGGTTTAGCCACTGCTATACTGGCCGCAACCATCGCGTTAAAGCAAAATGATATTAAGAAAGTATTGGCATACTCCACAGTAAGCCAGTTAGGATATATGTTCCTGGCATTAGGCGTGGGCGCATATACCGGTGCTGTATTTCATGTTATGACACATGCGTTTTTCAAAGCGCTCTTGTTCCTGGGCGCTGGAAGTGTTATTCACGCGATGGGTGGCGAGCAGGATATACGCAAAATGGGCGGTATTGGAAAACACATGAAGTGGACACACCTTACATTTTTGATAGGCTGTTTTGCTATTGCGGGTATTCCCGGTTTTTCAGGTTTCTTTTCTAAAGATGAAATCTTGGCGCATGCTTATATGCAAAACCCGGTGTTGTATTGGATTGGTTTGTTTGGCGCTTTGCTAACAGCTTTTTACATGTTCCGTTTATATGCAACCACTTTCCGTGGCGCATTCCGTGGCACACACGAGCAGGAACATCATCTGCATGAAAGTCCGGCTGCTATTACCATTCCTTTAATTCTACTTGCCATACTTGCATTTGCAGGTGGCTTTGTGGGCATACCTGAATTTATTATGCCGGATGCACATTCATTGAATGGTTTTCTCGCACCCATATTTGCAGAATCAATGAAGGTGATGCCTCAACACGAAATATCGCATAGCACAGAATGGATGCTTGCAGGTGTATCTTCTTTGCTGATTTTGATTGTAGTGGTATTCGCCTGGGCAAAATTTGCCAAAAAGCCGGAACTGGCCGAGCCGCAGGGTTTTGGAAAAGTATTGGCAAACAAATGGTATGTGGATGAATTGTATGACAGCATTATTGTGAAACCAATAAATGCCTTGGGCAGAATATTTAATAATGTTTTTGAAAAATCGATAATAGACTGGATTGTGAATGGCGTGGGAAGAAGTGTACAGTATGGAAGCCGCCAATTACGTTTGTTGCAAAGCGGCCAGGTAGGCAGCTATGTATTATTCATGATCATTGGTATTATTTTATTTTTTGTAGTACAGTTCTTTTTGGAAAAATAATTGAGAGTTTGGAAATGCGGAAGAATATCGTTTCTGAATTTTTATGAATAGTTCTTTAAAGTAAATGGTGTGCGATTTGCCTGATTTGTAGAAATGTAAAATATACTTTGGGCAGTATAATTTTATGCAATGTTTTTTTGTTACCGGCGGTATTGCTACTATTAAGCATCGTTGTGTCACTCACTTGTACGGCAGTAATGCTATTCAGCAAGTAGAAACATTCATTCGCAAATTTATACTGCGTATAGTATAATTAATCGACGGTTTTATAAAAGATCACATTTCCACATTTCTCACATTTCCCACATTGAAAAAATACATTCGTTTTTGACTTGAAAAAATAATTATGGTTCCTGTATTATTGTTACTTATTCCATTGCTTAGCGGACTTGCGTTGTTTGCTTTGAAAAATGAAAACAGCGTTAAAACGTTTGCTTTGCTTTCAGGTATTGTTACACTGGCTATTACTTTATATAGTTTTACCTGTGCAAATGGTAGCGCCTGCCTTGCAATAAGCAAAGAATGGCTGCCTGCTTTGGGCAGCAGTTTTCATATGGAAATTGATGGCATGGGTAAGGTACTTACACTCCTTACCGCTCTGTCTTTTCCCATAGCTTTTGTTGCCACGGCAAACAACCGTTATGAAGAAACCAACAGGTTTTATGCTCTGATGTTGTTAACACAGGCCGGCTTAATGGGTGTGTTCATGGCAATGGACGCGTTATTGTTCTATTTCTTTTGGGAGTTGGCGCTTATCCCTGTTTATTTTCTTTGCTCACACTGGGGTGGCGAAAAAAGAATTCAAGTTACGTTCAAGTTTTTTATTTACACATTTGTAGGTTCGTTAATTATGCTGGTAGCGTTGATCTATTTGTATTTCCAGGCCGGCCAGTCGTTTGATATAAAAGCATTTTATAACATTCATTTAAATGCTCGCACGGAAAGTTTTCTTTTCTGGATGTTGTTTATCGCATTTGCTATTAAGATGCCGGTATTTCCATTCCACACATGGCAGCCCGATACTTACGAACAATCTCCTACGGCAGCCACAATGATATTGAGTGGCGTAATGGTTAAAATGGGGGTATTCGGCGTAATTCGCTGGGTGGCACCGGTATTACCTTTCGGCTTTTACCAATGGGGAGATACCGTAACATGGATGGCTATTATTGGTATGCTTTACGCATCGTTAATTGCTATGCAGCAGGACGATTTAAAACGCCTGGTGGCATACTCATCTATTGCACATATTGGTTTAATGGTAGTAGCGTTATTTGCAACTACAAAGAGCGGCATGCAGGGCGTTATGATACAAATGTTTAATCATGGTATTAATATTATTGGAATGTGGGTTGTGGTAAATGCTATCGAACAAAAATTTGGCACACGAAAAATATCTCAGCTTGGTGGTTTGGCACAGAAAGCTCCAGTATTATCCATTTTGTTTGTAATTGTTTCGCTTGCAAATATTGCGCTCCCGCTTACCAACGCATTTGTGGGCGAGTTTATGATGTTCAACGGTGTGTTTGCATCAACCGTTACAAAATATAGTATTGCATTTACTGCAACCGCAGGGTTAACCATTATTTTGGCTGCGGTGTACACATTAAGAATGTTACAGAGGGTGCTGTTTGGGGAAACCAATGCACTTACCGCTTCTGCAACGGATATCAGTTTCCCGGTAAAAGTGTCATTGATAATAATTGTGGCTGTAATATTTCTGTTTGGAGTTTTCCCTAATCCAATGTTAGGTGTAACCGATCAGTTGGCAGATATATTGTTGGGAAAAATGACATTGACATTGAAATAAAAAATAAAAGTAGAAAAGTGATATTCAAAAGTTTTAGTTAATGAAGTAACTTTTGGATCTAGACTTTTAAGTTATAAAATTATGAATGCTATTATTATTTCTGCTATTCTTGGTGTTGTTATGATGTATAGTGGAGTATTTACAAAAAATACATCAGTTATACGCTATGTGGCAATTGCCGGACTACTCATTTTACTGGGTTTTAATATTGCCGAAACCTGCGGATTTCAGCTTTTTTACGTGAATGTACATGGCATGCTTGCTTTCAGCCAATATGGATTATTGGTAAACAGCATCATGTTTGCTTCAACATTGTTGTATGTGTTGCTGTCGGGCCGCGATATTGAAAATGTTGGTATTTATGTAGCAGAATATTTTGCATTGATCTTTTTTATTTTATGCGGTGTATCCCTTGTTACCTCCTTTAATACTTTGCTGATCTTATTCCTGGGAATTGAAATTATTTCCATACCGTTGTACATACTAACAGGGTCAGATAAACGTAATTTAAAAAGCAACGAAGCTTCTCTAAAGTATTTCCTGATGGGAACTTTTTCCACCGGTATAATGCTGATGGGAATAACATTGATCTATGGCGCTACAGGCACGTTTATGCTGAATGGAATTGAGCCTTTACTTGCTAATCCTAAAATGAATATATGGCTGGTTTCAGGTTTGCTGATGTTGTTTATATCAATGGCATTTAAAGTGTCTGCCGCACCATTTCACTTTTGGACACCCGATGTGTATGACGGCGCTCCGTCGGTATTCACATCATTTATGGCTACTATAGTGAAAGCTGCCATTTTTATAGCATTCATCCGTTTATTTGATGGAGCCTACGGATTGATGAAAGGAACCTGGCAACCGGTAATAGCCATTACTATATTGCTTACGTTGTTCATCGGAAATATTACTGCGGTATTTCAGCAAAGCGTAAAACGGATGCTGGCTTACTCGTCTATAGCGCAGGCGGGTTTTATGTTGTTCGCGTTATTTGGCTTTAATGACCTTGCAAAAGAAGGTCTCATTTTGTATGCCGCGGCGTATTGCCTGGCAACAATTGGCATTTTTGCCATACTAATTAAAATGAAAGATTACACCTACGAAGGGTATAATGGTTTGGCAAAAACGCAACCTGTGCTGGCCGCCACTAATACTATTTTCTTGTTATCGCTTGCCGGCATTCCATTAACAGCAGGTTTCTTTGCTAAATACTACATGTTGGCAGCCGCTGTAAAGAGCGGTAGTTATCTGTGGCTGGTGATCTTCGCGGTGTTGTGTGCTGCCGTAAGTGTGTATTATTATTTTCGAGTAATACAATCAATGTATTTTAAAAATGGCGATGGCGAAACCGCCACTATTACACCCTGGTTTAAATACACATTAATAATATTGGCAGGTATAATAATACTGTTGGGTATATTTCCTCAGTTGCTGATACAGTATATGTATTTTTAAAAGTGTTTTATACAGAGATCAGATGTCAGATATCAGTAAGCAGTTGGCAGTAGAGAAATCTGAAATCAGAGGTCAGAGGACAACGGCGCTGAATTAAACAAGAATATTTGGGAGTTGCTGTTGTTGCGTGTGTAGGGTGGTCACCGTGCGAAGGCACACCAACAACCAAAAAGAATCCTTTTGTTGCTATAAAAGCTATGTCACGTCCTGAAAAAAGTAGACAGTTATTTTTTTGCAGGTTGGCAATATTAGCAACCTGCTTTATTCACACTAACAGCTTTTTCATATAGTACTGCCTATACTCCAACACCGGCAACTGGCAACCTGCAACTTGAAACTTGCGACCAGCCTCTGCTCCATAGCATTCCTGCCGTACAAGTGAGTGACACAACAGAAGCCTAACCAGGGAACTGCTGCCGGTTCCATAAATAAAAATTTCAAAATTTTCCGTTGTGAGAATTTGTTATACAAGCCAAAACTGTGATGCGGATTTTTATGGTTTCCATAAAAAAATAATTTTTTTTATTCTTGTGGAATAGGTGCAGGATATAAATCTAAATAGTAAAACCTGCATTATGGAAGTCAACAAAATTTTAAATGCGGATATACTAGATATCATTTTTGATGGCAGAAATAAAGTGTATGGCGCTTATGATCTACGGAAAAATTATAACAAAAGAATTATTATTGCACTATTCGTTACCGTTAGTTTGTGTGGAATTGCATATGGAAGCAGTCGTTTCTTATCAATGTTCTCAAAGCCTGTAGTAACGAGTGTTATGAATGTTAGTGATGTGCAGCTTGAACAAGTAGATATGGAGCAGCCACACGAGGAAACTCCGCCTCCGCCACCACCGCCACCACAAGAACCGCCGCCAAAAATTGAGATGCGGCAGTTTACGACTCTTGCAATTGTGAACGATAACGAAGTGAAAGAAAATGAAAGACCGCCCATTGTGTCGGAATTGGATGATGTAAAAATTGGTTCAAGAAATGAAGAAGGTACAAAGGATTTAGGGATTGTTGCTCCTCCGATTTCTGATGATAGGAGGGGCGTGATTGATGCGCCGGAAAGACCTAAGAAAGATGATGATGAACCATTTATATCGGTGCAAATTGAATCGCAGTACCCGGGTGGCCCGGCAGCATGGATGCGGTTTTTGACGAAAACATTAAGCAATAACTACCCGGAAGATGCAGCTGAAAAGGAAATTCAGGGAACGGTGGTAGTTCAATTTATAGTTGACAAAGAAGGGAACGTGAGTAATATTGAATCACTTAGTGGGCCTGAGGAATTGCGCAAAACCGCTGAAATGGCAATTAAAAAAAGTGGAAAATGGGAGCCTGCAATTCAGAACGGAATGAAGGTGAAAAGCTACAAAAAACAACCAATCGTTTTTCGGCTTTATACAGAATGATTTATTAATTGATAGGATAAAGCCCCTGCGTAGAATTATGTGGGGGCTTCATTTTTAATGATATTAGCGATGAAGTTTATTATGAAATTTGCAATGGCGTGAGTGTTGGAATCAGTATATTATGGAACCGACAGCAGTGCCCTGATGGAGCTTTTCTTGCGTCGCACTCTTCAACATTTGTAATTCTTATCATCAACTTATGCATCAGCTGCGGAATTAAATTAATCTCTTTTTCTATTCTGTAAAGTCGGGTTACTTTTGCGAATAAATGGTTGTACATGATTGGAAAATTAGCAGGCTGGGATGACACTATAGTGGCACTGGCAACTCCGCCCGGCATTGGAGCCATTGGCGTAATACGCCTGAGTGGGGCTAAAGCTATTGATATAGTAAATGAACTTTTTCATTCGAAAGATTTGAAAAAGCAGGCTGGCAATACGTTGCACGTGGGGCTTTTAAAAAATGGCGGCAAAGTTTTGGATGAAGTGGTGTTGTCATTATTTAAGGCGCCTGCCAGTTATACCGGTGAAGATGTGGTGGAAATATCTTGTCATGGATCGCCGTTTGTGCAGCAACAGGTGATAGCTGCATGTATAGAAAAAGGCGCCCGCATGGCCAAAGCCGGAGAGTTTACGCAACGTGCATTTTTGAAAGGTAAACTCGATCTTACACAAGCAGAAGCTGTGGCGGATCTTATTGCCAGCCATTCCGAAGCGTCACACAAATCAGCGTTGCATAATATACGCGGAGGATTTTCGAATGATTTAAAGCAACTGCGTGATCAGCTTTTAAGCTTCTCGGCACTAATAGAATTGGAGCTTGATTTTTCGCAGGAAGATGTGGAGTTTGCTGACAGAAGCCGGTTATACGATCTTGTGAAAAGCGCACACCGGTCAACTGTTTCTCTTTTGGAATCATTTCAGTTGGGCAACGCCATTAAGAACGGTGTGCAGGTGGCAATAGTTGGTAAACCTAACGCAGGGAAATCTACTTTGCTGAATACGCTGCTAAATGAAAATCGCGCCATCGTTAGTGAAATTGCCGGCACTACAAGAGACACTATTGAAGAAGTATTGAATATAGATGGAATTCTTTTCAGGCTTATAGATACTGCAGGTATACGTGAACACACCAGTGATATAATAGAAACTATTGGTGTGGAAAAGAGCCACGAAAAAATACAACAGGCAGATGTTGTGCTATACTTGTTTGATGTGAATGAGAACAGTGCATCGGAATTGCAAAAAATAGTGAAGGAATTACAAAAGGAAGAAAAGCAATTATTGCTGGTGGCGAATAAAATAGACAACACTAACGAAGAAACTGTACGATTGGAATTTGGCAACCTGCCCAATGTATTATTTATTTCGGCTAAGGATAAACGTTATATAGATGTACTAAAGGAACGCCTTGTGGATACTGTATTGCAAGGCAATGTGCAAACTGAAGGCTCCATAGTAACCAATGCCCGGCATTATGACGCGTTGCAAAAAGTAGCTACTTCTCTTTCAGATATCATTACAGGTCTGGACAACAAACTGCCCGGTGATTTATTGGCGCTTGATATCCGTCACTGCCTACATTATTTAGGCTCCATTACCGGCGAGGTGACAACCGAAGATCAGTTGGATTATATTTTTAGTAAGTTTTGTATCGGAAAGTAAGCGAGCAAAATAAAGAAATAGTAAGAACATAAAAAACTAATTAAAAGCCTTTATTTAAAGGCTTTTTTAGTGCTTATTAGTTCTATTTAGTTTTTGATATTATAGGTTTGTTTTGTTTTATTTTGTACCTTATTTGTACCTTTGAATAAGCGAGGTACAAAAATATGGGTTTAACCCTTTTTATTTTGCGCTTAATTGCACTTAAGTATACTTAAAGATGCTAAAGGATATAAAATGAGTTCAAAAATCGAGGTACAAAGGATTTGTCAGCATTGCGGTAATAAGTTCACTGCTCGAACCACAGTGACCCGTTTTTGTTCGCACAGGTGCGCTAGTGCAGCATACAAGCAAAAGGTAAGAACCGATAAAGTTGAGCAAAGCAAAACAGCGGCCCGGAAGATAAAAACGCTGCCCATTGAGGAATTGAAAGCAAAGGAGTTTTTGACTGTTCGTGAGGTTGCACGATTGCTGAACTGTTCAGTACGTTCAGCATATTACTACATTGAAAATGGGACAATCAAAGCTGTGAATTTAGGACAAAGGGTTACAAGAGTAAAGCGTTCCGATATTGATAAACTTTTTGAGCAGGCTCAACCAGCAATGCCTCAATCCCCACCCGAAGAAAAGCAGTATGATATTTCTGAGTGTTACAGCCTTTCAGAAGTTCAAAAGAAGTATTTAATTTCTGAGAAAGCATTGTATGAACTTGTTATGAGGAATAATATACCTAAGCTAAGAAAAGGATGGTATGCATACGTTCCGAAAGTAATAATTGATTCCCTATTGAGCTAGTTAACTAAAGCACCAATCACATGGCTACAAAAGTTAAATTAAGAGAAAAGAAAATTTCAGGTAATAGGACTAGTTTATACTTGGACTTTTATCCTGCAATAGTTCATTCTGAAACAGGCAAGCCTACACGTAGGGAGTTTTTAGGATTGTACCTTTTTGATAAGGCAAAAACCCCCATTGATAAACAGCATAACAAAGAAATATTACAGCTTGCCGAACAGATAAGGCAGAAACGGGAAAACCATTTAAACAAACCCGAAGTTTACACCGGGTACGAAAAAGAACAACTGAAAAGAAAAGAGCTTGGCGAGCGAAATTTTGTGGAGTATTTCAAAACACTTGCAGACATGCGCAAAGCCTCAAACTATGATAACTGGATTTCAGCTTATAATTACCTTGAAACATTCACAAACGGAAACTTAAAATTTGCAGATCTCGATGAAAAGTTTTGTAACAACTTCAAAGACTACTTGCTTACAACCAAAAGCTATAAGAGCAGCAAAACAACTCTTTCCCAAAATTCAGCAGTTTCCTACTTCAATAAGCTGAAAGCAACCCTGAAACAAGCGTATAAAGACGGGTATTTGCAAACCGACCTGAATGCAAAAATAGAACCGATAAAACAGGCCGAAACCCGAAGAAATTTTTTAACTATTGAGGAACTGAACGCACTTGTAAAAACGGAATGTAATAACCCGTTACTGAAACGAGCTGCTTTGTTTTCTGCACTCACAGGATTGAGATTTTCGGATATTAAAAAGCTTGTTTGGGGCGAAATAGAATTCATAAAAGGACAAGGTTATTTTATTCATTTCAAACAGCAGAAAACGAAGGGGGTAGAGGTTTTACCCATTTCAGAACAAGCTTATAGTTTATTGGGTGGCCCTCAAGAACCAACAGCCAAAGTGTTTGAAAATCTTACTTATTCGGCCTATGAAAACAAACATCTATACCAGTGGATAGGAGCGGCAGGAATAACAAAAAGTATCACCTTTCATTGTTTCCGGCATACGTTTGCAACCTTGCAACTTAGTAATGGAACGGATATTTACACAGTATCCAAGATGTTAGGACACCGGGAACTGAAAACAACACAGGTTTACGCAAAGATTATTGACCAGACCAAACGTGAAGCAGCCAACAAAATAAAACTTGATTTCTAAAAAATTTCACTATGCAGATTATACAATCTATTCAAAACCGTATTTATGAAATTAGAGGTGAAAGGGTGATGTTGGATAGGGATTTAGCAACACTTTATGGATAGAAACGAGAGTATTTAATCAGGCCGTAAAGCGAAACAGCATGCGTTTTCCAATAGATTTCATGTTTCAACTTACTAAAGATGAATGGGAGTGCCTAAGGTCACAAAATGAAACCTTAGAAGTTAACCAACCTTTAAGATCACAAATTGTGACCTTAAAAACAGGTAGAGGACAGCATAGTAAATATTTACCCTATGCCTTCACTGAACAAGGTGTTGCAATGCTTAGCGGCATTCTAAACAGCGACAGGGCAATTAGTATGAACATTGCCATAATGAGATCTTTTGTAGAAATCAGGCGCATCGTGTTACAGCAAAACGATTTAAAAGAACAACTAAAGTTAATCAAAGAGAAATTGGGTGACCATGATGCTCAACTAAATCAAATTTATGATGCAATGGAAAACCTACTTGATGAAAAGGCTGCACAACGTAAATGGGATGACAGGGAGAGGATTGGGTTTAAGAAATAGAAAAATTGTTAGAGCCTGTTTAAAATTTATTCAATAAAAACTTTATAGCAGAAAATTTGACCATTTCTTCAGCAGATTCCATTAGCAACTCATAGTTTCTGCACAATCTCCTGTCATTATCAAACCAGGAGAAGGTTCTTTCTATTACC
>JAVBLN010000043.1:0-31414 GCA_031553495.1 Flavihumibacter sp. | reverse complement strand
CGCCCCCCGCGATCGGGCCGTCATCGATCGCGGGTGTGCTTTTTGTTTCTTTTTGCACAAGCAAAAAGAAAAAGACTTTGTAAATGAAATGTTGAAATCCGTAAACGATATTCCTTTGCGAACTAAATACTTAATCCTATACAATTAATTCAATCATCTTCATAGCGGAGTTATTATTTTTTTGTGATCAATCAAGTAACGGGAAGGCACAGGTTAGGAGACCTGCGCCAGAGCGCAAGGCACAAGTGCAAGTATACAGATCACAAGCATGAATGTAGTTCGTACACCCTTGTGCACCTTGTGCCTTCCATCGTGTCCCTTATGGTTAAAAAACAGAAAAAGTGCAGCCCTCTTGTAATTAAATTTTTTGCAGGTTGATAAAAACTGAGCTTTTTTATATTTTTAAATGCAAAGAAAGCTTTAGGACTTTCTATTTGTTATTAATTACACAAAAACTATGACCATGAAATCTCTATTCCTGTTAGCTATGTTTGCCTTTGCATTAGGCAGTTTTACCATCGTTAATAAAAAAGCCGGACTCACTGAGGCCGAGCGAAAATTTGCAATTGATCATCTCAATAAAACACGAATTAATATATTTGAGTCAGTGAAAGGCTTATCAGAAGCGCAGTTGAATTTTAAACCGGCGCCCGATAAGTGGTCAGTATTGGAATGCGTGCAGCACATCACTTTGTCGTCTAAAGGATTGTTTGAATACGTGCAGCAAACATTGAAAATTCCGAATGACAGTGCATTTAAACCCGACTTTACCGATGAACAAATAATCAGCAATGTGCAGGATAGAAGTCACAAAGCACAAGCTCCGGAGCCTTTTAAGCCTATAAATTCTCCATATAAAAGTTTAGCAGAAACACTTCAGGCATTTGATGAAGACAGGAATATCCTCGTCAATTATATACAAACTACCAACGATGATTTGAGAGCGCATATCGCGGCATTGCCTTTTGGAAAAGCAGATGCTTATCAGTTGGTGCTGTTAACTTCAGCACATACGGACCGGCATACGCAACAGTTAAATGAAGTGAAGGCTGATCCTAATTTTCCTAAATGACAGATGTGTCTATATTTATCAGAATTGTATGGATTGTATGTATTGATTGACTTTTGAATTGCTAGCTTTGTAGCCCGGGTTTGTTGTAGCTATGCTACTGCAAATGCCAGGCTATCCGGCTTGCATTAGTTTGCAACATTCTTTTATCTTTCCATTCTTAAACGATAATAATATATCTCACCATCTTCCGTCATGGTTGATAACAAAACTATGTTATTAGTTGAAACCGTTTCAGGATACCAGGCAAGAGTATATTGGTTGTCCTCAGTTATATTTTGAGGTTCGGCGAAGATGAGCATGTTGTTTGAAGGATAATACTTCCATGGAATTAAATCGTTTGATTTGGAAGTGTCAGTCCAATTTTGGTATTTGATTTTGTCAACAGTGCTTTTTTGATAATCAACTCCTTTGTGATCTGCTAAAAAATACCAGGCAAAATTCTTCGAATAAAAAGTATATGAATGTTCTTTTACAAAACGTTGATCAATATAATCTACAAACTCAGCATCATCAGGTTTTGGAATATTCCAGCTCGAATTGCCTTCTTCGTGAGTTAAAGTGCCTTCAAATACTTCACACCAAAGATGATTATTCCACCTGTAGATTTTATAAGATGGTTCCCAGGTATTAAATATTGTAGTATCGCTAATAAGTATTTTTTTACCTGTTCTTTGTATACTTGATGTGCAGTTCCATTTGCCCAGTAGCCATTGTGCATTTTCACTAATAGTAGGCGCGGTGTATATTTTTATTTCCACAAAATTGCTGGTTTGTCCTTCTTCATCATAAGCCCAAAATATAGCGTTTATTACATCTCCGGCTTTAATATTGGGAGGAAGGCATACAACAACAGCACTGTCTCTGTATAATGCACTGGCCTTAAAAAATTTCTTTGAACCCAAAATTTTCAAGCCATAAGAACTTATTTTGCCGGTTACAATTTTAGGTACAATAAAAGCATATCTGAATGATGCAACCTGGATGGTATTCTGAGCCAGGCTTATTTTGAGACTTGTTGATGAATTGAATACAGGTGTTTCTTCATTAACGATGCTGCCATTCAACACAGTTGTTGAAGCTGCCAGGAGTGAGGAATCTTTAGATGAAATTACGCTTCCATTGTACAAGCTGTTTTCCGGATTGGGAGCATCTGTCTTAGAACATGCAATTAAAAACACAACATATAAACTACAACTCAAAATTTTACAAATATCGCTTAAGCTTTTCATAAGAACAGTATTATATTATTGCAATTTGAGTTAATCGATTGGTATCGTGCACACAGATGGTACAAATATAACTTGTTTTGTTTTTTGTTCATTCATAAAACAAAAAATAGTTGCGGTTAATTAACAGCGATGTATCAACATTTCAACACCTGGGGATATTATGTTCCGGGCAGCAGTATTTCATGGCATCATCGTTGCGTCGCAGTCCGTTCATCAGTAGTAATGCTCCTGAGCGGTGGGTGTTAAAAAAGCCGCTGGTATTTTATTACTAACGGCTTTGTATAAACGCATTTTAAGAATTAAATGTGCGCTTCTATCTTTTTAACGAAGTTGGCTTTGGGCTGCGCGCCTACTAATTTGTCCACCACTTTTCCGCCTTTCACAAACAAAATGGCGGGAATGGAAGTAATACCATAGTTAATGGATATTTGTGGATTTTGATCAACATTTACTTTTCCAATGTTCACTTTTCCGTCATATTCTTTTGCCAGTTCGTCAATTACCGGGCCTATTGCACGGCAGGGACCGCACCACTCCGCCCAAAAATCGATTACTGATAATTTATCTGAAGACAATACTTCCTGATCGAAGTTCGCATCTGTAAATACTGTTGCCATAGTTATAATTAAATTTTTGTTTTTAATATGTTTTAAATAATGTTTAAACGAGTAGCAAAAATAACTCCATTACCCCAAAACAGTTACTCTGACATATCCACACCTGTTAATATGCTTGTTTTTATCTAAAAAAGCCTAACTGGGTAGACAAACAGTCAGTTTTTTTGTTGTTGGTTGTTGATGGTTTACTGCCAACTATCAACTGTTTACTGCCCACTACTTCAACTTGTTACTACCTGCACTTCCATTTCGGGAAGCGTTTGCAGCCATGTAGCTATTTCATCATTCATTTGAAATGTGCCTTCCATGGAGTATAAACCAATTTTTATTTTGTTTTTAGGCTCCAGGATGTTGAACCGTATGGCAGACCTGCCGGGATATTTTTTTATATTTTTTTCCATGAAATCGATCATGTCTTTTCGCAAGTGCCGCGCTTCCACATCCAATATTAGCTGTTTGGTAAGGTTGGGTTTAATGCTTTCCAGCAGTATAATATTGTCTATTTTAAATTCAAAGCCTTTGTAACCTTGCTTGAAAGCGCCGGTAAGGAAGAGGTTTTTCCCTTTTTCCAAAAAGTTTTTGAAACGTACGTAATCGTTGCTCCATAGCATGAACTCGCTTTTGCCGCTGTAATCTTCTATGGTAAGGGCGCCAAACTCGCGTCCTGTTTTGGTTACACGGTGCTGCGCGTCCACTACCAGGCCGGCCAGCCTGAACTGCCGGCCGGTATTTGGCTGTGCCATATCTTTTATTTCTATAAAATCGGAAAGTTGGGTAATGCCGTAATTCTTCATTTCAAACCTGAAATTATCCAACGGGTGGCCGCTTAAAAAGATGCCGGTTACTTCCTTTTCATAATCAAGAAGTTCTGTAAGTCCCCACGGTTCGCAAGGTGCGATTTTTGGCGGCTGTACGTCCAGTACAGATGGCAGATCACCAAAAAGTGTATTGGTAGCGCTGGCAGCCTGCGATTGCATAACATTTCCAAATTTTATGATCTTTTCCAGTCCGCTCATGTTATCGCTCTGCGACATATTAAAGTATTGCGCACGGTGCAGCTCGCTAAAGCAATCAAATGCGCCAGAGTAGGCGAGGCTTTCCAGCGATTTTTTATTTACGGTTCTTTGGTTCACTCGTTTTATAAGATCGAAAATAGATGGATAAGCGCCATGTTTTTCTCTTTCTTCCAAAAGGCTTTCAATGGCGGCTTCGCCCACACCTTTCAATCCGCCAAGGCCAAAACGGATCTCTCCTTTTTTATTAACCGCGAATCCTTTTTTCGATTCGTTCACATCTGGTCCCAGCACTTTCAGTCCCATGCGTTTACATTCTTCCATAAAGAAGGTGATCTTTTCAATGGCGCCGGCATGATTGAGTACTGCCGCCATATATTCGCTTGGGTAATGCGCTTTTAAATATGCTGTCTGGTATGCCACAAAAGCATAGCAGGTTGAGTGCGATTTGTTGAACGCGTATTGCGCAAAGGCTTCCCAGTCGGTCCATATCTTTTCAAGAATGGTGCCATCGTGTCCTTTCTTTTTAGCATTTTCAATAAACTGCGGTTTCAGTTTATCCAGCGTTTTGCGGTCTTTTTTACCCATCGCTTTACGCAGCACATCGGCATCGCCTTTGGTAAAGCCTGCAAGTTTCTGGCTCAGCAACATCACCTGCTCCTGGTACACGGTAATACCATAGGTTTCGTGCAGGTATTCTTCCATATCGGGAAGATCATAAGAGATGGCTTCGCGGCCATGCTTACGATCAATGAAGTTGGGGATGTAAGCAATAGGGCCGGGGCGGTATAAGGCATTCATCGCGATCAGGTCGCCGAATTGGTCGGGTTTCAGATCACGGAGGTATTTCTGCATACCGGGACTTTCAAACTGGAACGTACCAATGGTATCGCCGCGTTGGTAAAGCTCGAAAGTTTTTGCATCGTCCAGCGGAACGTCATCAATAACAATATCCACATTGTGGTTTTGCTTTATCAGTTCCAGCGCGGTTTTAATAATACTCAGGGTTTTCAACCCCAAAAAGTCCATTTTAATAACGCCTGCGTCTTCAATAAGTTTTCCTTCAAATTGTGTAACCCACAGGTCGGAATCTTTTGCAGAGCAAACCGGAAGGATATTCATAAGATCATCCGGCGCGATGATGATGCCCGCGGCATGAATGCCCGTGTTGCGTACGGAGCCTTCCAGTCTTTCAGCTTCTTTCAACACTTGCGCCCGCAGGTCATTGCCATGGTATAAAGCACGAAGTTGTTTAACATTTTCAAGATCATCGGGGCCTAATCCTTCTTTTTCTTCCAAAGATTTTGGGCCGTCCTTCGCTGTTAATGGAGCGGTAAGCACACGCCCAAGATCGGTACCGGGCTTATCCGGCACCAGTTTTGCCAACGCGTTCGATTCGGGTAAAGGCAGGTCCAGCACACGGGCCACATCTTTTATACTCATTTTGGCGGCCATGGTACCATATGTTACAATTTGGGCCACCTGGTTTTGTCCGTATTTTTTTACCACATAATCAATTACACGCTGCCTGCCGTCATCATCAAAGTCGGTATCAATATCCGGCATCGATTTACGGTCGGGATTAAGAAAACGCTCAAACAGCAGGTTGTACTTAATGGGATCTATATTGGTAATGCCAATGCAGTACGCTACCGCGCTACCAGCTGCCGAGCCACGGCCCGGGCCTATAAATACGCCCATATTGCGGCCCTCGCGAATAAAATCGCTTACTATTAGAAAGTAGCCAGCGAAGCCCATTGTTTTAATGGTGAACAGCTCAAAATCTATACGTTCCTGAATGTCGGGTGTAATGTCGCTATAGCGCATTTTAGCGCCTTCGTAAGTAAGGTGTTTGAGGTATTCCCACTGATTCAGATTTGAATCGTTGTGAATTTGAAATTCTTTCGGAATAGGGAAGGCGGGCAATAAAATATCTTTTTTAAGATTCAGCACTTCCACGCGATCCACTATCATGTTGGTATTGTCAATAGATTCAGGAATGTCGCTGAAAAGCTCCGTCATTTCCTGTTGCGTTTTAAAATAGAACTGATCGTTGGGAAATTTGAAACGGCGGTTTTTTATTTGAGCGTCATCATTCACAAAATCATCGAAGCCCGGTGTGCTTTGCTTTTCACCTGTGTTGATGCAAAGCAAAATATCGTGTGCGTTATAGTCGTCTTTATTCACATAATGGCTGTCGTTAGTAGCAATTACGGGTACGTTATATTTTTTGGAAAATTTTAGCAGGGTAGTATTGACGATCTCCTGTTCTTTAATATCGTGGCGCTGCAATTCAATAAAATAATCTTCACCAAAAATATCGAGCCACCATTTGAATTCTTTTTCCGCTTCTTCTTCGCTTTTGTTAAGAATAGTTTGCGGCACATAAGCACCAATGCAACAGGTGGTAGCTATTAAACCTTCATGATGTTGCAATATAAGTTCCTTATCAATACGCGGATACTTGCTATACATGCCTTCCACATAACCTTTGGAAGTAAGCTTAATTAAATTTTGATAACCGGTTGGGTTTTTTGCAAGGAATACCTGGTGATAACGATCGTCTCTTTGTTCTTTACTAAATGTTTTTTGATGCCTGTCTTTTACAACATAAAATTCGCAGCCAACAATTGGCTTTACTTTCAGCGAACCATCCTCATTTTTGTTTTTAAAGGCTTCATTCACAAATTCAAAAGCGCCAAACATGTTGCCATGGTCAGTAATAGCTATAGCGGGCATGCCGTCCGCAATCGCTTTTTTGTATAAAGACGAAATTGGCGAAGCTCCATCCAACAAAGAAAACTGTGTGTGTGTATGTAAATGGGAAAATTTCATGGTAAGGGCAAAAGTACTGATAATGTGGAAATGTGGAAATGAGAGAAATGTGGAAATGAATTTGAAAATGTGCTAATTTGAAAATTTGAAAATGTGTTGAGATGGAATTGTTTATTAATCAATAATTCAATAATTCAGTCATTCGATTTTTCTATGACCTCTGAAGGTTGCTTGTACCAAAACACAGGCAACCGGTAACCTGTATCCTGCAACTTGCACCCAAATTAAACTTCTTTCGCTTTCAACGTTCTAATACTTAATGCTATGATTGCCGCGATAAATTTTGTAAATTCAAATGCAGGCAAAGAGAGTAGCACGGTTTTTACAATAAACGTTAGTGCCATGAAGTATGCATGTGTAGCAATAATATTCTGCATTGGCCTCGCTGCTTGTCATTATGCCAAACCGCAAAATGATGCTGGTAAAAATACGGTTATTCAAATACAACCTCTTGGAGATATAAGCGAAGATGATCAACAATATGTGTATAACGAAATCAAAAAAATATATCCTTACATAACACTTGCAAAACCTTTGGCAATGCCCCGCACTGCGTTTAATACAAAGCGCAACAGGTACAGGGCCGACTCTTTACTCACCTTTTTATGCGCCTATGCGCAAGATGGCGAAGTGGTATTGGGGATAACAAATAAAGATATCAGCACTACAAAAAACAAAGTGAAAGACCAGGGGATACTGGGACTCGGCTTTTGTCCGGGGAAAGCGTGTATTGCCTCCTCATTCCGACTTTCAAAAAAGAACAGGCAGGAGCAATTGTTTAAAGTGTGTATTCACGAATTGGGCCACACGCAAGGGCTTAAACATTGCCCGGTTACAGATTGTTACATGCATGACGAGGATGGCCGCAACACAACAGATGAGGAAACCGGATTTTGTGCAGCATGTACATCTGTATTGCTCGCAAAAGGATGGAAGATCGGGAGTGTGAAAATGTGAAAATGTGACTGAATAGGTTCAATAATTCAATGATTCTACCTGCAATCAACTGCCGAATAGCATTACTATAGTACAAGAGTGCGACGCAACGGCTGCTTCATAGTAATTCAAATGCTTGGCTCATAATAAAAAACAGGTCTTAAGAACTGGTCTTACTAATAAGTTGTAATTAATTCTACATCAGCACCATTATTCAATAATTCAGTAATTCAATGATTTGCTTTCAGACCAGTTTTTGATCTAGTGCAATTCTTACCATTGCGGCTGTGTTTTTAGCTCCCAGTTTTTGCAAAAGATTTTTTCTGTATCCTTTTATTGTTTCCGGGCTAAGATATATTTTTTTGGCTATTTCCAAATTGGTATATCCTTCGGTTATAAGTTTAAGAAGCTCGCATTCTCTTGATGTAAGCCATTTGCCTCGGCGAGGTTGTGTTTTCATCAATGCTACCAGCTCTTCACACAAAAACGCGTTTCCGTTATACACCGTTTCAATACCTTCAATCACTTCTTCGCAGGCTGCATTTTTAAAAATAAATCCCGATGCGCCGTTGCCAAGTATTCTTTTTGCTAAGGACAACTCGGTATGGCTGGTAAATGCTAATACTTTTACATCAGGATACCTGGATTTTATTTCAGCACAAAAATCAATTCCGTTTCCATCGGGAAGATGAATGTCAAGCAACAAAACATCGGGCTGATAAAACGCAAGTACATTTCTGCATTCAGAAAGCGTAAAAAATGTATGCGTAACTTTTGCAATGCCCGATTCGTTTATCATTTTTTCCAGTCCCTGTGCAAGCATTTTGTGATCATCAACAATTTGAACATGTATCATAGCTAAGGAATTTCAATGTTTTTTTCTTTGCCTTTTCTTAGAAATTGTTTGCATAATTTTTTTGGATGCAGGCAGCGGAATTTACCAGGTTCAATGTTGTTTTATTTTGGTCGTGGTGAAGTTGTGATCTTTTATTTTTATGATGCGAGCTACAGCTTTTATAAAAGCATCTGTTATTTTATTTTGTCCTTGATGAATACCGTGGCTAATAATTGTTGTATCGGCTGCGGTATTTCATGGCATCATCGTTGTGTCACTCACTTGTACGGTAGTATTTCATGGCACCATTGTGCTGCATACTCAAAATTTTATTATTAATTCAAACAGCTTCACCATAAGCTACGGTTCTTATGCGTATCAGAAAAGGAAAAAATCAAATGAAATTTTCGTTTTATTATTATTTGAATAACTGTACGCAACAGGGTATATATACTGTCTTTTATTGTAGTATTTTCATCGGAACGTATCAATGATCTTTTTTCGGTTGTTCGTTGCTGTTAAAAGATGTGTTTTCAATTGTGAGCTAATCAATATTAGCGCAGGTACGAATTTGTGAAGTGTAAGAATGGTCATAAGATCAAAAACAAACTATCGACAAAAGTAAGTGTAATTATGTTTACGGAAAAAAAGTAAATAGGTGGCAGCTTGTGGTCCGGGTTACAATTTTATACAAAACAACCTGTGTTACATTACATAACAAATGTACAATCTCTTTTCAAAAAAACCCCCTTTTGGGGTTAATAAAAAAAGAATTACTCCGGTATTTTTGGGATGCGATTCAATGTTTTTAACCATTATAAAGTATTAGTTCATAAAAACCGTAGACTAACGATTTTTTCCCCACCCTGTGTTCTTCTTGTAGTATGTGAATTAACGGAAATGTATAATGTATATGTTTTGTTTAATCTACAATTAAAGTGAATAATAAGCCTGCGTGATCTATGCATAAACAGTTCATGCAAGTTATTCATGGTAGAAGAGCAGGTGTGGGGTTTTTTAATTTAATCGTGACCACTTGCTTCAATGATCCACTCTTCAGAAAGCTTATTGTTCATTTTTTAAAAGTTGAAACATGAAAGCTTCATTTACCCTTTTTCTTTTAATTGCCGCTATTACTACTCTGCATGCATTGAAGATGTATAATGAAAGCGGAAACTCAAAGCCATTACTTGTTGCGCCCGGTAAATCAATTGAAAGTCAAGTACAACAGCGAAATTCATTAGATTCTGTTGTGTTCGATAAAGAATTTACAGATAAGCGGTTAATGCTGAAAATTCAATAGGTTCTACACGTTTTTTTATGGCATCCTACAGCATCATGGTGTAAAAGAACTAAATATTCTACTTTTGTTATCTTCTTTTCGCCATGGAAAATAATCATAAATCGATGAAGGATTGGAAGTATGATGTTTATACCATCATATATCAATCCAATACATTTTATGGAAAACTATTTGATGTATGTCTGTTGTTTGCCATTGTATTAAGTATTATTGTGGTACTGCTGGATAGCGTTCCATATTATCATTTGAAATATGGAAAAATCCTTTACATACTGGAATGGTTCTTTACAATTACTTTTACTATCGAGTACATTTTGCGGATAATATGTATTCGCAAACCTCTCGCATATATATTCAGCGGCATTGGAATTATTGACGCGTTAGCTATTTTACCTACCTATATTAGCTTCTTCGTAGTTGGTTCACAATATTTAATGGTAGTACGGGCTTTGCGTTTGTTGCGTATTTTCAGAATATTTAAACTGTGGCATTTCTTAGATGAAGGCCGCTTTATTATTAAAGCGCTTTATTCCAGCATCCGCAAGATCAGTATTTTTCTGTTATTCATAATTATTGTGGCAGTTATAATCGGTTCGCTTATGTATTTGATAGAAGGGGGAAAAAATGGTTTTATAAGCATTCCTCAAAGTATATATTGGGCCATTGTTACCATTACTACAGTTGGCTATGGCGATATTTCGCCGGCAACAGCGGTAGGTAAAGTTCTTGCTAGTTTATTAATGCTCTGTGGTTATTCAATAATAGCTGTGCCTACAGGAATTGTAACCACTCAAATGGCATTGCAGGATCGTAATAAAAGTATGAGAGTTACTCCTAAAAAAAGTTGTCACCGGTGCGGACAAATCGGCCTGGATCCTGATTCGAGATATTGCAAAAAATGTGGAGAAAAATTAAAATAAAGCAATAAATCTCATAGAAAAATAGTTTTAATAAGAGTTCTTGCCATTGCCTTTACCAGCATTGTTTGGGTAATCATCATTCGAAATGAGGTATTTAAATGAGCTGAAATGGCTATTTTATATGCAGATGCCTTATTTTTGCGCCATTATATTTATGTTTTTTAAAATATATCTAGTGAAGAATCCAATTTTTTTATTAATAATATCAGTTATGGCCATCTCCTGCAGTACTACCCGCACTGCAATGAAAAGCCCTGCTGTAAAAAGTAATTCAACACCGGAATTTATTAATACCATAAGTGTAACGCCCGGCACATCTTCTATAGAGCCTGTTACGGTAAATAAAGTTGCAGAACGCAGGAAAGCTACACCCGGAAGTTTAACGCTTGATAATAGCAAGTCGTATGGCGTAAGTATTGAAAAAGTAAACAAACTGATTTTTAAGTATGCTGTAATGCTGGACATGGCTGTGGAAAATATTGGTGCAGAAGCCAGCCTGTTTGAGTTTATAGACGATTGGTATGGAACACCCTACAGGTATGGAGGCAACACCAGGAGCGGAATTGATTGTTCTGCTTTCTCAAGCGCATTGCTGGTGAATGTTTTTGGAATTACATTACCACGCACTTCAAGAGATCAATATCAGTTTTGCGAAAGAGTTCCTAAAGGAGATCTGAAAGAAGGTGATCTCGTATTTTTCAACATTCGCGGACGCGGTGTGTCGCACGTAGGGGTTTATCTTGCCAACAATAAGTTTGTACATGCTTCTGTTAATAATGGGGTTGTAATCAGCGATCTTGGCGAAGGTTATTACGCTTCTAAATTTATGGGAGGCGGACGGGTGAGAAAGTGATGAGTTATGAGTATTAAGTTGTAAGTTTTTATTTGCACCCAGTACTTAAAGCACTCACAATTCTCAACTCTCAATTCAATAAGCGCTTTCAACTTAGAAAAAGTTGCCATGAAATACTACAGATGAACGGATTGCGACGCAACGATGACGCCATGAAAAACCGCCGCCGGTATCATAAAAAAACACCGCAAACAAAACTGTTGCAACGGCATTCAATATCAGCGAATATTAGTCCAATCAGCGTCATCCGCATGCCAATTATTAGCATTCAAGCCGGTTTGCTTATAAACCTTACCAGCGTTCTTTTGGCAATGGGTAACAATGTTTCTTCTAACGGATAATTAAGATCTGTTTCAATTGAATAAACCGCCGGATTAGGAAGCGACTTATTGGTTTCAATAAGTGAAGCCTTGATGTTTTCGTAAGTGTTAGCCATATTACGCTCCCAGCTATTGACGTATTCGGTAACAATAGTGCGATACTTGTCTTCATTTTTCTCAAAAAAACTTAAACGATACTGGTAAACATGTGTGGTATTATTGCTGCCTTCATTCAGTAAAAAATAACCTTCGCTATGTTCCGGCGGTATCAGGCCGATTGGCGAAATACTGATATTGTTTTCAACAAACTTATATATTTCAGAACCGCTTGAAATAGCGTTTTTCATTTCACCCGCAGAATAATTGATAATGCTTTCCAGCTCCTGCATCAATTCGTCATCTTCAATCATTTGCTTGTATAGCAGTTGAAGCTTTTCCATTTGAATTCCGGTGAGGGTTTTGGGAAAATGTTCCTGCAGGTATCTTTTATTTTCTTTGAAAGCAACAATATTGTTGTAATGAAAAACAAGATCTCCGAGCTGGGGATACAATTTGTTTTGGGTGAAATATTTACTTACTTCCTGGAGATATGCTAAAAGTGTATACTTTTTTAGTTCAAAATCAATATAGCCTTCCGCAAACCATGTTTCGGACAGTGTTTTCATACTTAGGTAATTTGGTCATACATTGAACTTGCAAAAGAACAAATTTTCAAACAGAAATGTTTAATTGATCTGAAAAAAATTAGGAAGAAGATTATTTTACCCAAAATATGCTAAGCAAAAAAAGAGTATCCTCAACAGAATACTCTCTTTTACTACTTAAAATTTTTTACAAAAAGTTATTTCCAAAACTCATCTTCCACAGGCTGGTCTTCTGAAAAAAGCCATACCTGAACAATTTTATTATCAACTACTTCATACAAATCATTACCATTCATATCAATAGTTTTATCTCCGTTTTTAGCGCTAAAACGAACCGGGCAGGAAACAAAATTTCCATTAACCATCATTGCACCTGTAGGTTTAATAGCTAATGAACCTTGCGTTGCGCCCACCATGTCGGTAAGCATTTTTCCTATTGCTTCAAGTCCGGTTTTTGTTCCTGAAAATTTATTATTGCCGGGTTGATGCCATTTTGCCTCCGGGCTGAAATGCGAAAACGCTGTTTGAATGTCTCCTTGCGAAAGGGCTATCGAATAGGCCTCTACAACTTTTTTTGCTGTCATTTTCTGTTGTTTTAAATTATTAACTTTTTCTGTTTTTATTTTGAATTATTTTTTTGTGAACCGGCGGTAGTGCTACTATTAAGCATCGTTGTGTCACTCACTTGTACGGCAGGAACTTTAGTGGGCGGTTGACATCGGCAACTGACTTCTGCCCTCTCTACTTCACAGCCCTCACTATATCTCTCAAAAATTTATTGCAATCGAGCAAATTGCCATGTTCTAACGCTAAGCGAACTATCACCAGTTTTTTAGAGGGGATCACCCAAATGTTTTGACCTTCGTAGCCATCGGCCCAAAAGCAATCAGTGGGAACACCGGGGTATGCCCTTTTCGCCGGATTGCCGGGAGCGCCTGCATTCAGCCACCATAGGGCGCCATACATACCTTCGGGATGTGTGGTGGCCGGCGTGGTAGTGAATTGTACCCAACCTTCCGGCAAAATGCGTTCGCCGTTCCAAATGCCATCGTTTAGGTAAAGCTGGCCAAACTTCGCCCAATCTCTTGCCGTAGCAAATGAATAGGACGAGCCTACAAAAGTACCGCCGGCATCGGGTTCCAGCACTGCGCTGTTCATACCTGTTTTTTTGAACAAACGGTTGGCCGGGAAATCAACATATTCTTCAACCGGAATACACTGCCTTATAATGTGCGAAAGTATATTGGACGAACCGCTGGAATAATAGAAAACAGTATTTGGCGCATGCTCTGCAGGTATTTGTATGGCAAAGGCTCCCATGTCTTTTTCTTTGTAAAGCATGTTGGTAGCGTCGCTCGGCTTGTTATAGTTTTCTTCCCAGCGTAAGCCGCCCGACATCTGCATCAGGTTTTTTATTGTTATTTTTTTTCGTTCATCATTTTGCCATTCCGCTATTGGCGCGGGCGCATTCACATTCAGTTTGCCGTCTTTAACGAGTATACCTGTCAAAGCATTTGTAATGCTTTTCGACATCGACCAGCCCGGTAGCCTGGTATTTTTATTATAGCCTGTCGCATATCTTTCCGCAACAATCCTGCCATTGTAAACCACCACCACTGCCCTGGTTCTCCTGTTTTTTTCTTTACCAGGTTCCGCAAACGCGCTGTCCAGCGCTGCTTCAATGGCTTTTTTGTCAATGTCTGCAAAGATTGTGTCGCCAGGAATATTTCCAGCAAACCAAATACTGTCAGCACTTGATGAATGCAATATCCTATGCGGACGAGGCTGTTTATAGAAATCTTCTTTGCTGATATCGTTCAATAATGTGGCGCCCAGCCCGGAGCGATAAATTGCCGTACGCTTTGCCAGCCCAAGTACAGAGCCGGTTACAGAAGAATCCAGCACGTTTACCGTATATGAACCTAATGAAAGCGGAAAGTCGGCCAGTTCGTTGGCTTTAATATCTTCAGCACTTCGGCCGGAAAGAAAAATGCCGGAACACATATTTTTCGCGCCATATCCGCTAACAATGGGAAAAGCACGCCAGCAAAAAACGGTAATAATTGTAAGCAAAACCGCACCAATAATAAGTAATGTAAGTTTTAGTGTTCGTTTCATATAGGTCAATTAGCAGTCCAACTTAAGGAATTTTTGTAAGAAACAAAATATGGAAATGATACGAAGATTGGCAAATCGCTTAGTTTTGCAGCTCGCAATTTGTATGTAAATGAAAATCATTAAACTCGTATTAATTAGTGCTGTCGCTTTGTTTGCATTGATCTGGATTATTTCGCTGGCAATGCCTTCGAAAGTGAAAGTTTCAAGAGCTATAGACATACATGCTTCTTACGATTCTATTCATCGTTATTTGTCGGATATTCAGAACTGGGAGCAATGGAACAGATTTGTTGATTCGTTTAGCAACAAAAAATATCCTTCGTCTGCAACACTTACCGCCGACCAGATCACTATTGATATTACCTCAACTGCCGATAGTGTTATAAAATCGAGTTGGCAACAAAAGAATACTGATTTATTTACAGCCGGCTATCAATTATTCGCGCATGGCAATGTAACTACGGTGCACTGGTATTTTGATTTTAAAGTGAAATGGTACCCGTGGGAAAAATTTGCCAGTATGGTATATGAAGATCAAATGGGGCCGGTTATGGAACGCAGTTTGGCCGCATTAAAAGAAAAAATGGAGCAGCATTAACATTTATTGGAAACAGCATCTGTTAATCTTTTTCTATTACCATTTATATGATTTTATTGGCATAATTTATGTTTTGATTGTAAATTGTTATTCTAAAAACTTTTGTGATGAAACACTTACTTCTTTTATTTTTCGCTTCGTTTTTTTTGCTCCCGGCATTCGCTCAAAAGAAGCAGCGGGCAAGCCCCCACGATACTGTAACAACAAAAAATATTGAGGTGACTTATGGTCGGCCTTATAAAAAAGACAGGCAGATATTCGGCGGTCTTGTAAAGTACGGCGAGGTATGGAGAACCGGTGCCGACGAAGCCACTCAAATTACTTTTAAGAAGGATGCTTCTTTTGGAGGAAAATCTGTAAAAGCCGGGACTTACACATTGTATACTATTCCTAATGAAGATTCCTGGACTATTATTTTGAACAGCCAGCTTAAGCAATGGGGCGCTTACGACTATGATAAAATAAAAGATAAGGATGTGCTGCAAGTTTCGGTACCTGTCAAAAAACCGGATAATGTTGTGGAACAACTGACAATAAAAGTTAGTAAAAACGATTTAGTAATAGAGTGGGATGAAACACAGGTGAGTGTTCCGGTAAAAATTTAATTGCGAGTGGTTGCCGCAATAGGAAAGCGATTAGTAAAATGTAACTAATCGCTTTTGCTTTTTATATTCCGGACACAGCCAACTGTAGAGTTTATAATTATGTAACCGGCATTTGTGCTACTATTAAGCATCGTTGTGTCACTCACTTGTACGGTAGGAATGCTATTCAGCGGGTTGCCTGCGCAAGCTTTGCAGAAATCAGAAATATCGGATCATTGAATTATTGCATCATTAAATTAATAAATAATTCCATCACAACGAATTTTCACATTTTCAAATTAGCACATTTTCAAATTCTTTTTCAATCTCCTCTATCCATTGTTGCAACGCATTGTACACTTCACGCAACTGCTCTGTAGTAATGCAGTATGGAGGCATAATGTAAATTGTATTTCCCAACGGCCTTAGGAATACGCCTTTTTGCATCATCGCATTTGTGAAGCCTTTTGTTACATCATTCAGGTAGGCATCTTCGCCTATACTAATTTCAAAAGCGACAATTGTTCCAGTGCATCGCGTGTTTTTTACAACAGTATAGTTTTTTTCATTCAGCGCTTTTATAAATGACTGATGCTGAAGATGTATATTTTTAATAGATGCAGCACACTCATCTTTTTGAAGAAGGTCGAGACTGGCTAGGGCGGCGGTGCATGCCAGCGGGTTGGCAGTGAATGAATGCCCGTGAAAAAAAGTTTTTAGCCTGTCGTCTGTATTGAATGCTTCGGTTATTTTTTCTGTGCATGCAGTAATGCCCAGGGCCATTGTTCCTCCGGTTAATCCTTTTGAAAGACAAATGATATCAGGTTTTGTGGAAATATAATCGCTCGCAAATATTTTACCGGTGCGGCCAAACCCCGTCATCACTTCATCAGCTATTGTAATGATATTATTATCTTGTACACTTTGCAGCAGTACATTCATTACATCTGCATTGTACATACGCATACCACCTGAGCCTTGTATAAGCGGCTCGTAAATAAAACCGGCTATTTCATGCGCATTGTCTTTTATAAATTGTGTTAGAGAGCCTAAGTTAGTATTAGTAGGTGTGTCAATGAAAATAACATCAAATAAATGATCGTGAAACGCTTTGGTAAAAATTCCTCTTTCGCTTATACTCATAGCTCCGAAGGTGTCGCCATGATAAGATTGATTAAAAGCCAGTATCTTCTTTTTTTCTTTGGATCCTTTATTCCACCAATATTGAAGCGCCATCTTTATAGCAACTTCAGTGGCTGTAGAACCATTATCAGAATAAAAAATTTTTGAAAAACCATTTGGTAAAAGGGGTAACAATCTTTCCGCAAGCTCTACCGCAGGGTAGTGAGTAAACCCCGCGAAAATAACATGCTCAAGTTGTAAAGCCTGTTTGTAGATTTTTTCAGCAATGTAGGGGTGTGCGTGTCCGTGAATATTTACCCACCAGCTACTAATTCCATCAATATATCTGTTACCGGTTTCATCTATTATGTAGACTCCTTCTCCTTTTACAACCGGTACCGGTTCAGTTGTGTTTTTCAATGGTGAGAATGGATGCCATATAACGGCATTGTCTCTTTGTTGTAATGATTGCATGAAGCAAAAGTAAGAAATCAGATTGGTTGATGGTTGATGGTTGAAAATTGAAAGCGCTTACTGAATGGAGAGTGGAGAATTGAGAATGCTTTAAACACTGATTGCAAGCAAAAACAAAAGCACTCATTACCCATAACTCAAAACTCATCATTCGCTGAATAGCATTACTACCGCACAAGTGAGTGACACAACCGAAGCTCAATAGTAGCACTACCGCCGGTCCCCAAAAAATAATTTAATAAAATTACCGCTTGAAAATATTAAAGTAAGCTAATCCCTAAAGTTCACCCACCATCAACTTTTATCTGCCTTCAACTTGCTTTTCCTGTAGCCATACAAAAAGTAAAGACAAAGCC
The DNA here is from genome assembly GCA_031553495.1 of Flavihumibacter sp. GTDB lineage: Bacteria > Bacteroidota > Bacteroidia > Chitinophagales > Chitinophagaceae > Pinibacter. The sequence goes on along the minus strand of JAVBLN010000043.1, from coordinate 13,585 downwards.
CGACGGCCATCCATACAAAAAACCACATCCACGATACTGCGGGAATTTCAATTAGCAAATATGCGCAGGATAGTATGCCCATAATAGGAATCAATGAATAGGAGCGCCTGAAGGTTAGTATGGAAAGTATGAAACCAAGCAACACATACAGAAGGAACAAGACTTCCTGTAAGTTGTCTCGCGATATATTATTAACGGCAGCAACAATTCTGTCTTTTGTAAAATAAAGAAAAACAATAAATATAATTGGAATGATAAACTTTCCGTTGATATACGGGAGCCTGAATCCGGTTTTTTTACCATTATTGGCCGGTAGTAATAATACACCTGCGGATACCAGTACAAAAGCGAATAATGTACCGATGCTGGTAAGATCGGTCATCATATCCATTGGCATCATGAGCGTGGGGATGCCTACTACAATGCCTGTAATAATAGTAGCGAAAGCCGGAGTTTTAAATCTTTTGTGTACTTCTGAAAATTTTTTGGGTAATAATCCGTCGCGGCTCATGCTCATCCAAATGCGCGGTTGCCCCACCTGAAACACAAGCAGTACACTGGTTGTAGCTACTACGGCACTTATGGAAATTATATAGCTGAGCCATTTTTGATCAATTTTATGAAAAACATATGCAAGCGGATCGGGTACTTTAAGTTCGGAGTAGTTAACCATACCGGTTAATACCAGGGCGATGAGTATGTATAAAATGGTGCAAATAATAAGTGAATAGATCATACCTCTTGGAAGATCGCGCTGTGGATTTTTGCACTCTTCGGCTGTTGTAGAAATGGCGTCAAACCCAATGTAGGCATAAAATACAGCCGATACGCCTGCCAATACTCCTTCGAAACCATTTGGCATAAACGGGTGCCAGTTATCAGGTTTTACATAAACAAATCCCAGTATAATTACCAGTACAATTACCAGCAATTTGAATACTACCATAAGGTTTGTACTACGTTTGCTTTCCTTAATACCTACATATGCCAGCGCTGTAATAAGCACTACAATGGCGAAGGCGGGCAGATTGATGAAGAAATGTTTTCCTGCTATAATGGGTGCGTTGTTCCATGCATTTATATAAGCTTCATATTGATGACGCATTCCTTCCGATAGCGCTTTGCCGGATGCAAGCTCGTTGCCTGCGTGGGTGAAATTTTTAAACGCGGTGAAAGGATCGGTTAATAACCAGTCGGGCAGGTGAATTCCAATTCCTTCCAATAAGTTATCAAAATAACCACTCCATGAAATGGCCACTACGATGTTGCCGATGGCATATTCTAGAATGAGTGCCCAGCCTATGATCCAGGCGATCAGCTCTCCAAACGATACATAAGCGTAAGTGTATGCGCTTCCTGCTATGGGTACGCGACTGGCAAACTCGGCGTAGCATAAAGCAGAAAAACCGCAGGTGATTGCGGTTATAATAAATAATAATGAAATGCCCGGCCCGCCATTGAATGCCGCGGATCCTATTGTTGAAAATATGCCCGCGCCTACTACAGCGGCAATTCCCATGAATGTAAGGTCGCGTACCGTAAGTATTTTATGCAGCCCGCCGCTTTCATGACCATCGCCCAACCCCTGTTCGGCTTCACTCATTATTTTACTTATCGATTTTTTACGAAACAAAGAATTGGACATTACGAAATATCTTTTTAAGCGGTCAAATTATGCAAAAAAAACGGAAATTAATTTGAAAATGTGCTAATTTGAAAATTTGAAAATGATAGGATAGGCTTTGCTTTTGTGTATCGCACAATCATAATAACGTGGAAATGTGATAGTGCTGAAGATACTTCCGATTTTAAAAGTTAACGAATGTTGGAGCAATGTGTAAATAAAAAAAGTGTTTTTCAAATAGTCTCTTTGTGAGTAGTAAGATATGAAACCTCTGAAACGGCCAATAGAATTACTACCGTTGAACGGAGCGACGCAACGGATGCTTAATCAGGGCGATGCTGCTGGTTCCAAAATAATAATTCTGAAAATTTAAGCTGAAATTCACGGTAAAAGTTTATGTGTAATGACTCAGAGATTATGAATTCCATCGCACATAATTCTTTCTTTACTGAAACATTGAAAACCCGTCTTGAAATGTACGGAAATGAAAGAGGCTCGAAGTACCTACTCAAAACTCATTGTTCTCTTCGCCAGCCAACTTTCTTTTACAGGTATGATCCAGTTATTTTCCAGATCATTTTTTGTATGAACTGTATTATTGAAATATAAAGTGTCGCCTGTAATGAATTCGTTTTTTACCGCATGATCAATATGTGGCATAGGAAGCAATTGTATTTTGTCTTTCACTATAAAAGCGAGTAATTGCCTGTCGAACAGGTTTACATGGTATGCCTGTTCAATTTGTTTTATCACATGTACAGAACTGTCGGTGCTGCATCCGCCTACGTGCACATTGGTTTCATCTGCCATCAACACTATGAATTGTCCGAAAAACATAGTAGCGAAGCCCTTTACCGGTGCTCCATGCGAGTTCCAGTTCTTTACAAAATCTTCCAGGATCTTCTCCACCTGCAAAGCTTCATTTATTGTAAACAAACGATTAGACTGGTAAACCCAAACACGAGAGTTAGCAGCGAAACCGGTTGGTAATAAGTTTTTGTATTCAAGATTCATAGCGCAAAGATAATAGTGAATTGCGATGATGCGAAAAATGTGGAAATTGGATATGTGTGTAATAGATAGTAAAATGTTTTGGAAAGTTTAGTGTGGTTTGGTATGATGAGGTTTTAATGCGATGTTTTCAGATAATACTTTTGCAAGCGCTTTGTTAAGTTCCGCTGCATGAGTATATACCATTAAGTGCCCCGCGTTTTCTATATAATAATCAGCTTTGCTTTTTGGAAAAGTTTTGTCTTTTCTACCATGAAATTGAAAACAATTGGGCGGCTTTACATTTACCTGCCATCGAACGATTTCACCTATAGCCCATTTTGAAAATTCCGGATCTGTATCCCCGATAATTGTATTTAGCAGGTTTTGGGCATCTGTTGTTAACGGTCCGAATACCCAATAAAGAAACCGGTATGATTTTTTTACACATGAAAACGGAAGAAGCTTGTACAAATGAAACATGCCGGCCAGTTTATACAGCGTTGGCATTTCTGCTCTTGTAGTAATGCTGGAAAATATGATCACCATTTTAGGAGGTAGCATCCTGGCTATTTCGCACGCTATTATACCGCCAAAGGAAAGTCCGATCAATATAAAATCTTCGGATGTATCTATTTTTCCGGCAAGCCTCGCGGCATATGATTCAATTGGTTCATTTCTTGCTGGTTCAATCCAATCAATATGAACAGCTTCAAAATTGCCGGGAAGTTCAATATATTTAAATGCTCTTTTATCGGCACCTAAACCACTAAAAAAATATGCTTTCATAGTATAATTGATAACACTTTCATGGGTTTAAGTTTAAGAGCCTGAGTTAAAATATCAGTACCTGTCAATGAAAATTTTAGGCATCAGCGCGGCATGAGGTCATTAGTCTTGCATCGATTTTGCTACGAGTTCCGCTATGTCCAATACTTTAACTTCGGTTTCTTTTTCCCTGTTTTTTATACCATCGGTAATCATTGTGTTGCAGAAAGGACAGGCCGCGGCCACCACAGACGCGCCTGTTTTCAATGCTTCGTCACTGCGTTCGGTATTAATACGTACGTCTCCTTTTTCTTCCTCTTTAAACATTTGCGCACCACCGGCGCCACAGCATAAACCATTGCTACGACAGCGTTTCATTTCAACCAGTTCCGCGTCTAAAGCTTCCAGCACTTTGCGTGGCGCTTCATAAATGTTATTGGCGCGGCCAAGATAGCAACTGTCGTGGTAGGTTATTTTTTTTCCTTTGAAACTACCGCCTTCACGAAGTTTTATTTTTCCTTCATCAATCAATTGTTGCAATAGCGTGGAATGGTGTATTACTTCATAACTTCCGCCTAGGTCGGGGTATTCGTTTTTTAATGTGTTATAGCAATGCGGGCAAGCAGTTACTATTTTTTTTATGCCATAATTATTTAGTGTTTGAATGTTATGATATGCCATCATTTGAAACATAAACTCGTTGCCGGCGCGGCGTGCCGGATCTCCGGTGCACATTTCCTCTTTACCTAAAACTGCGTAATTAACGCCTACTTTATTTAATATAGTAGCAAAAGCTCTTGTGATTTTTTCTGCACGCTGGTCGAAACTTCCTGCACATCCAACCCAAAATAATATATCCGGTGTTTGTCCATTCGCAAACATTTCAGCCATAACTGGAACCTGCATTGTTTAATTTTTTTTTGTAAATCTAAATAAAAGATGCCAGAAGTCAGTTGGCGGTGGGCAGCATTGAATGAGTATTTTTTGGATACCGGCTTCAGCTTTTCATGGCATCATCGTTGCGTCGCAATCACTTCATCAGTAGTTTTTTATGGCAACTTTTTTTAATGGAGAATTGGGAGTTGAGAATTGAGAGTGCTTTAAACACTGGTTCCAAAATAAAAGTTATGAGTATTGAGTTATGAGTAATGAGTGGAGCTTGTCTTGTCATGTATACATCTTATGCTGTCACGTCCTGAAAAAAGTAGACAGTTTTTTAGTTAATTATCCCGCACCTGGCGCAAGCGTGGTAGCTGAGCCAAGTGTATAACCATGCTTGTGCCTTACCGGCAAATTGCTTCTTCATTGGTTGTTGGTGTGCCTTCGCACGATGGCCACCCTACACACGCAACAACGGCAACTCCCAACCATTCCTGTTTAATACAGCTTCTCTACTGCCAACCGCCTACTGCCTACTAATAACTATAGTACTTTCAACTTTCAATTTTCAACTGATCTTTGACTTCTATATTATCTTTGCTCTATTATGAAAGATGATTTTCTTAATAAAAAACTGGAGGAAAGAAAAGCTGCCGGCGCTTATCGGTCACTGAAGCTGGTTGAAGGTATGGTTGATTTTTGCTCGAATGATTATTTGGGAATTGCAACCAATAAGCTTATTACACCTTCGGTAGATTTGAAGTACGGCTCTGCGGGCTCCCGTTTGCTTGCAGGAAATTATGAGATGATTGAAAATGCGGAAAAGGAATTGGCTTTGTTTCACGAAGCAGAAGCCGCGCTGATATTTAATTCCGGCTTTGATGCAAACCTGGGCTTGCTTAGCTGCATTGCACAAAGAGGCGATACTATTATTTATGATGCCTTATCTCATGCCAGTATTCGCGATGGATTGCGACTGAGTCTTGCACAAACTTTTTCTTTTGCGCATAATGATATGCATGATTTGGAAAAGAAACTGGCTGCTGCGAAAGGGAATGTATTCGTGGTAACGGAAACTGTGTTTTCGATGGATGGCGATTCGGCGCCAATGGATCACTTGGTGCATTTGTGCAGCAGGTATAATGCAAATCTTATAATAGACGAGGCGCATGCCATTGGTGTGATTGGTGAAAAAGGAGAAGGGTGGGCGCAGCATTGGCAACTGCATCAAAAATGTTTTGCAAGGGTGTACACTTTCGGAAAAGCAATGGGTGTGCATGGCGCTGTAATTGTGGGCTCGCAGGTGTTGCGGAATTATCTTGTCAATTATGCACGTTCATTTATTTATACTACCGCATTGCCCGAGTCTGCAGTTGATGCCATCCGGAAAAGCTATGAGTTGATTCCGCAACTGCGTAATGAAAGATCGCGTTTGATGGCATTGATCAATTTATTTCAATCAACGAATTTGCAATTCGAAAAATTGAAATCGACCACACCAATTCAAGGCGTTATTGTTCCGGGCAATGAAGCTGTAAAGAACCTCGCAAAAAAACTACTGCATCATAATGTTGATGTTCGTCCTATATTATCACCCACTGTGCCTAAGGGTGAGGAACGGCTGCGTATTGTGCTGCATGCATTCAATACTTCGGATGAAGTGCAAATGTTGATTGAGTGTTTGAGATAGCGGAGAAATTCAAAATTTAAAAGTGATAAGTGGGTTTAATATGTTAAACCTTCCAAAATTTTTTTGCTAAAAAAGCCTTTGTTAATTACTCTACGGGTTTTCTGTTATATTTAGGTATAAACAATTCACATGCGCTTTGTTGTAAGTTTACTCCTAATACATCTATCTGTAAATGCCCTTGCCGGAAAGATAACCGGTGTCGTTACCGATGAAAACGGAAATGCATTGCCTTATGCTACTATTCTTGTAAAGAGCACTACTATAGGCGCTTCTGCCAATAATGAGGGAAAATATTTATTACAACTTAGTCCGGGCAATTATACTATTGTTTGCAGGTATGTTGGTTACGAACGAAAAGAAAATGAAGTAACAATCGGCAAAGACGATGTTGAATTGAATTTTCAATTATCGAAACAGCAGTTAAGTTTACCGGAAGTAGTGGTAACTCAAAACGCGGAAGATCCTGCTTATGAAATAATCAGGAACGCTATTAAAAAGCGACCTTATTATTTGCAACAACTCGATACTTTTCAATGCGAAGTATATCAGAAAGGACAAATGCAATTAAGAGATTATCCCGATAAGATCATGGGGCAAAAAATTGATTTTGAAGATGGAGATACCAGCAAGAAAAAGATGGTTTATTTGTCGGAATCTGTTACGAAATATTCGTCGCAAAATGATAGAATAAAAGCGGAGGTTTTATCAACAAAAGTAAGCGGACAAAAAAACGGATTTGGTCTTACTATTCCGCAGTTTGTAACATTCTACAAAAACATTGTAGATTTCGGCCCTAACTTAAATCCGCGTGGATTCATTTCTCCCATCTCCGATAATGCGCTTAACTTTTACAGATACAAATATGAAGGCAGCTTTATAGAAGACGGCAAAGAGATCAATCACATTAAAGTAATTCCAAAAAGAAAGTACGAGCCGCTTTTTTCAGGCTACATAAATATAACTGATGGCGACTGGCGTATTCACAGCTTGCAGCTTGACCTTACCAAAACCTCGCAAATGCAGTTTCTCGACACACTTCGAATTCACCAGTTGTATGTGCCGTTTGAAAAAGACGCATGGGTGATAAAGGCGCAGGTAGTGTATCCTTCCATAAAAATTTTTGGATTTGACATGTATGGAAGTTTTGTGAACGTTTATTCAAAATTTGATTTGCATCCTGTGTTTGAAAAAAAATATTTCGACAATACCGTATTGAAGTATGAAGAGGGAAGCAATCAAAAGGACGATCAGTATTGGGATACCGTAAGGCCTGTGCCTTTGCAAACTGAGGAGTTGAAAGATTATGCGAAAAAAGATAGCTTGGAACAATTGCGAAAGGATCCGCGTTATCTCGACTCGCTCGACAGAGTTCGCAGCAGGCCTACTATTCAGGGCGTTTTGATTTTAGGACAAAATATTTTCAACGAAAAATCACGATCTTTTCTTACAATATATCCGTTACTTCAATCCGTTAGTTTCAATACTGTTGAAGGTTGGTTGGTAAATGCAAGAGTAACTTATACTAAACGTTTCGATTCAACTAACAGAAGCCGGAGTATTAGTATTAGTCCGCAATTGCGCTATGGCTTCAGTAATAAACACCTGAACGCCTTTGCTGATGTTACTTATAATTCGGGGAAAAAATATCCATGGACTATTGCACTGTCCGGCGGAAAAAATGTTTACCAGTTTAACAACCTCAATCCTATTGATCCATTGTATAATGCGTTGTCATCGCTTATATGGGAGCACAACTACATGAAAATTTATGAAGCGTGGACAGGTAAAGCGAGGCTTTCAAAAACGCTAGCAGACGGACTTACAGCCATTATATCATTTCAATACCAAGACAGAATTCCACTGGAGAACACAACGGATCAATCGTGGAAAAACTGGCCTAATCGTTCATACACGCCCAACTATCCTACAGACCTGATGACGGAAAATTTTTCGCGTCATCAGGCATCCATTATATCATTCGGATTGAATTGGCAACCGGGAAATAAATACATAGAATTTCCCACAGGCAAATTTTCGTTAGGCTCTAAATATCCTATGTTTTCTGCCGGTGTTATTATGGGTGTTAAAGGTTTATTTGGCAGCGATGTTAATTATGGAAAATGGTCTGTTGCAGTGAGTGATGATTTAAATTTTAAGCTCGCGGGAACATTAAAATATAATATTTCAACAGGTGGTTTTTATAAATCGAAAAGTGTTCAGGTGCCGGATTATAAGCATTTTAACGGCAACCAGGTTACTGTTGTAAGTAATTATTACAACAGGTTTTTGTTATTGCCATACTATAAATTCAGCAATACTGCCACCTTATACGGAGAAGCGCATGTAGAGCATCATTTCAATGGTTTTCTAACAAATAAAATTCCGGTTTTCAGAAAACTCAATTGGTATCTTGTAGGAGGTGCAAATGGTTTTTATATAAATATGAAAAGCAATTATTTTGAAACTTCTGTGGGTTTGGAAAATATTTTTCGTGTGTTAAGAACTGATTTCGTTTGGGGCTTCGAATATGGCAAAGCGGCTTATACCGGCTTTCGTTTGGGCTTTAATTTTTTTAGATCACCGGTGAGTAATTAACAATTAATAATTAATAATTAATAATGAAGAATTAATAATAGCTGAAATTTAAGTATGACTCAAATAGTATTGCATTGCTTTTGATGCACCTATTTATTTTTTTGGAACCGGCGGTAGTGCTACTGACAGATTTGAAATTTGAGATCTGAAATTTGAAATGCTTTAGATCTCACTCATAACTCATAACTCATAACTCAAAACTCATAACTTTTATGTAACCGGCGGTAGTGCTACTATTAAGCATCGTTGTGTCACTCACTTGTACGGTAGGAATGCTATTGAGCTGCCTCATCCCCAGCCTTTCTCCAAAGGAGAAGGGAGGCCCGCACACAAAGCGGATAATCGTAATCTCCACAATTTTTTCAACTTTCAATTATACCGCATTCTCAATTCTCCATTTATTTAACTACAATGTACACAAGGAAGGCACAAGGCACACAAGGATTGGTAACTGTTCAGCCTTCCCTTGTGCCCATAGTGTTTTCCTTTGTGGTCCTTGTGGTTAAAGTTTTGCTTAAATCATAAAGCATTCTCAACTCTCAATTTTCAACTAATTAGCCTACCGCTTACCATATAATTAATTATAAATACATTCGCAAAAAAAAGTGGAGCGTATATATAAAAATAAGTTTGATGAAGGACAGGTTATAATAATCGATAAACCATTGAAATGGACATCATTTGATGTGGTAAGAAAGATCCGTTATTTAGTGAAAATTAAAAAGGTGGGTCATGCAGGCACATTAGATCCTTTGGCCACCGGGCTTTTGATTGTGTGTACCGGGCGGTTTACTAAGAAGATTAACGAGTATATGGCGCAGGAAAAAGAATATACCGGTACTATAACACTGGGCGCTATTACTCCCACTTATGATTTAGAGAGTGAGCCGGTATCATTTAAAGATTATTCGCAAATAACACCGGAAGAAATATACGCTGCCACCAAGCCATTTACCGGCGAAATAATGCAGGTGCCACCGGCACACTCCGCTATAAAAATTGATGGTAAAAGAGTGTATGAGCTTGCACGAAAAGGTAAAGAAGTAAAATTAGAAGCACGTCCTATTACTATTAAAGAATTTGAAATTACTTCCATTGAAATGCCTGTTGTTCATTTTAGAGTAGTATGCTCAACGGGTACGTATATACGCAGCTTGGCAAACGATTTTGGCGCAGCTCTTGGTTGCGGCGGTTACTTAAGCAGCCTCTGCCGCACCCGCATTGGTGAATTCACTCTTGCACAAGCGATGAGTATGGAGATGTTTGAAGAAAATGCTTTTTAATGTGAAAATGTGGAAATTAATTTGAAAATGTGCTAATTTGAAAATTTGAAAATGTGTTGTGAGGGAATTGTTTATTAATTCAATGATTTGTTTCTCTGACCTTTAAAGGTTGCCTGTACTAAAACACCGGCAACCCGCCGAATAGCATTACTGCCGTACAAGTGAGTGACACAACGATGCTTAATAGTAGCACTACCGCCGGTTGCAAAAAATAATAAACCGCATTTACAAACGTGTCAATAGATTATTCCGCATTTCCACATTCTCACATTTTCCACATTAAAAAAGAATGCCCATATTCAATAAACAATGCTATCCTACCGCATTTTCAAATTTTCAAATTAGCACATTCTCAAATTCATTTCCACATTAGCTACATCACTCCTGCCAGCACTATACCTGTGGCTACAGCGGCATTCAGCGATTCAGCTTTCCCGATTTTTCTTATGGTGATTTTATGACTGGCCAGTTGCAGCACAGCCTCACTAATACCTTTTGACTCATTACCTGTAACAATTATACCCTTTTCTATTTTACCAACTTTATCGAGAGGTTCGCCATCCAGCACGGTAGCATATACAGGCAATGATTTATTTTCCTTTATAAATTCCGGGAGGCTCGTATAAACTACTTCTACACGAGCTATACTGGCCATTGTGGATTGCACTACTTTGGGATTAAAAACATCGGCAGACTCAATGCTGCAAACAATTTTTCCAATACCAAACCAATCCGCGATTCTTACCAGTGTACCCAGGTTGCCCGGATCTTGTATTCCATCCAACATTAATATAATTTGATGCCCGGTCTGTGTAAATAACGGTTTCTTAAATATACTCAGCACCTGGTTGGGTGTGGTTAAAAACGAAATTCGCTGAAGATCCGATGGTGAAACCGGTGTAACCTGTAGGCCGGAAAGCAGCTCTGCATTAACTTCCAGCCATTCCGGCAATGCAAAAAGCTCTACAGGTTCTATATTTTCACAAAATAACAGTTCTTTCACAATTTTTGGCCCTTCTACTACAAATACGTTTTCTTCATCTCTTAATTTTTTATGGCTCAAACTTTGAATATATTTGGCCTTTGATTTTACCATCATTTATTAATGCGTTTTCACTTTTTATGATATCAAAAAGGCAAGTTACTTTATCCGGCACAATCTTTAGCACTTGCCTGGCATCGGTATTTATTATGTTTTTTACCTCATGCCTTGTGGTAAAGCATTATCCGCCTGATAAACCTTTTGCATTCAAATCAAATATAAAACTTGAAAGCAAACTTCCTTTTTACCAAAAAGAAGAACTGAAAGATAAACTTACTGCACAACTTGATGACAGCCTTCGCAACCGCATAGTTACAAAATGGTTGGTGGGGAAAAAACTTACCAACCCGCCGGTCTTCGATACGAATTATGCAGTTCATTCTGTATCATTTATGAAAGCTCTATTAAAGGCACAAGGCTATTTGAATGGAAATGTAACCTGGGATACCACTCTTATTGTTACCCAAAAACAACAACGGGTAACCACAACATTTAGAGCTACTCCCGGCAAACTTACCAGGATAGATTCTGTAAGCTACGATTTTAGAGATTCCAGTTTACAAAATCTTGCGCAACGCAGCCTGCGCCGGTCAAACTTAAAAAAGGGAGATCCTTATACTAAAGATGCTGTTGCTGCAGAACTCGACAGATTGATAGATGTGTTTAAAAACAACGGATATTACAAAATAAGTCGTGAAGATATTTATGCAGAAGTGGATACGGTATTTGCTGCGCTTATAAATCCCAATCTTGATATGCTGGATAGAGTGCGATTATTTGAACAATTGAAAAAGAAAAGAGAAAAACCAACCATCAATATATCTATTAAGCAAAGAGCAAGGGAAAACCCATCTCACCTGAAAAAATTCTATTTAGATAAAGTATCCATATATCCGGATTTGAGCTTACGGGAAGACAGCGTTCAAACGCCTTTCAATATAGATACAATCAGGAACATCACAATTTTTTCGCGCTATAATATGTTCAAAAGACGTTTTATAGTCAACAATAATTACCTGCTTCCCGGCGATCTTTACAACCAGAGAAATTATATAAAAACAATTAACAATTATAATCAGTTAGGTGCATGGCAACAGTCTTCCATTGATATATATCCCAACGATTCACTTGGCAAATTGAATATGGATATAAGGCTGTACCCTGCCATAAAACGCAATCTGAATATAGGATTAGAAGCCAGTAGAAATGAAAGTGATGTGGTGGCAAGCAATCTTTTTGGACTAGGGGTCACTCTGGGCGTTACAAATAGAAACGTGGCGCGGGAATCGGTGCAAAGCAGTTTAAGTACACGTTTCGGCATTGAGCTGGGTCAAAAATTATTACAAACTGTTCAAACATCGGTTAACTATTCTTTACACTTTCCAAAGTTTATACTACCATTTAAAGACAGCAGTAAAGCAAAAGGACGAATTAGCTCGGAAGGAACCAACCTGAATATTAATGGTTCTAATACCCTGAGAAAAGATTTTTACACACTGCAAAACGCCAATATTTCATGGGGCTACGACTGGACAAAAGGTCGTGATATTACACGTAGAAATAAAATTTATCTGTTCAATTACAGTCCTATAAACTTTGAATACCAAAAAGTAAAACCAACAGATAGTCTTAACAATCTTATTAAACAAGTTCCTAACCTTTACTATTCATTTCAGGATGGTTTCATTATAAGCCAAAATTTTCGGTTTCAATCCATTTTTACAAGGGGAAGACATACCACATCCTTTAAAGTGGGGCTGGAAGAAAGCGGAGCCATTTTAGGTTTTATAAGAACATTGGATGAAAGTTCAAGTCTTTTCCGGTTCGTAAAAACATTCGTGGATTTTAGTCATACCATTACATACAAAAAAACATCGTTAGCTTTTCACGCATACGGAGGTTTTGGAATTCCTTATGGCAAAGATAAAAACGGAGAACGTGAAAACGCGTTGCCATTTACAAGAGGCTTTACAGCCGGTGGACCAAACAGCATGCGAGCATGGCAGGTGAGGCAATTGGGGCCTGGCTCCTCCAAATTTTACGATACGCTTACTCAAAACCTCGACAGGTTTGGCGATATACAACTGGAAGGAAATATTGAATACAGGTATAACTTGTTCAACATTGGAAGTCTCAAAGTGCGAAGCGCCGTTTTTCTTGATATGGGTAATATCTGGCTTCGCAACAACCAGAATAATGAAAAACTTGATGACGGTGTTTTCAAGTTTAGCAGATTATATAAAGACCTTGCAGTTGCAGGGGGCACTGGTCTTCGCCTGGATTTCGACTACTTTCTCGTTCGCCTCGATTGGGCTTATAAACTAAAAGATCCTTTTTATTCCGAAACCAACAGCGGCTGGTTTCAAAACTTAAAATTCCTGGATGGTCAGTTTCAGCTTGGCATCAACTACCCATTTTAATGTGGAAATGTGGAGATGTGGAATTAAAAATTGACACATTGTAGATTGGTTTATTTTTTTTGGGGGACCATTGATACATAGTCGCAATCAAAGACGCAAATCGAAATAGGAATACTTTTTATGAATGAAATTTCGAAACAAGTCGAACGATTATTAAGCCCTAACTTCTTTTTTTAGGGAATACTAGTTTTTAAAAAAAAGAGTGCAGGATTAGGTTTCCTGCATTTTTTGTATTATTTTCGTATTGTCTAATTAGGGAATATGAAAAACAACAAAAAATCACCCTTTCCGCAA
>JAVBLN010000030.1:0-62173 GCA_031553495.1 Flavihumibacter sp. | reverse complement strand
AGAAGCTGTTTGAATTAATTGTAAAATTTTGTTTATTAAACCCACCGTTGCCATGAAATACTACTGATGAACGAAATGCGACGCAACAATGACGCCATGAAAAACTGTCGCCGGTATCACAAAAAATAAACTCAAACAACTGCTGAAACTCCTGGAAGTGGAATTCGGTTGAGGAAAGATGTAGGGCTGCTAAGCAGCCCGTTTTAATTCGTTATTATAGTTTTTGAAAAGATGTAGCGATCCTATTCAATGTAACCAGGATTTTGATGACCTCTTAGGCTGGGGTCCTTTTTGATTTCATCAGGCGGTATAGGAAATAGTGCAAGGTGTGGTTTCCACTCTGCTCCACCTTTAGCTGGAGTCACAATCTTCATACGGTCATCGATAGCATTTAATCTCTTTAAATCAAGCCATCTGTGCCCCCATTCTGTGAATAATTCTACATAACGCTCATGCAGCACCGCTTCTATTGCTTTATCTTCTGACAGATTTGAAGTTAATTGTTTCAGTTGATCTGCTGCCGGGGCTGATTTGTCTGTTGCTCTTTCTCTTATTTTGTTCAAATCTGTTATACCTTCTGCAATTCTGCCCTGCCGGATTCTAGCTTCCGCTCTTATTAAATATTGTTCAGTTAACCTCAATATAATGGAATATTCATATGTGGAAGTAGTTTCCAGCCTACCGAATTTGTATTTGTTGGCGAAATGATATCCTGATGCAACACCTACCCAATTAGTTTTTCTTAAATCTCCCGTTTCAAATTCCTGTAATACAAAATCGCTTAAATAAACAGGATAGTTTGCATTATCAGGACCAGTGGAAGGCAATACGAATCGTAGTCCTTCATATGCATTTCGATCATCTGTTTTAACAGACTGTAAAGCCCAAATTGTTTCACGGCTATTTTTTAAAAATACCTGATCCAAAGGAAGTAATTCAAACAAGGCCGCATGGTTAATTACTTCGGATGCAACAGCTTCGGCTTTTGCCCATTCTCCTGTGTATAAATATGCCCTGGCAAGCAATGCTTTGGCAGCCCATTTATTAGGACGAACTCTTTCTGTGGTTTCATTGGTGGCAAATCCATCCACATATTTGTCGTTCATTAGGCTATCTGCCCGCTTCAGATCGCTTATGATTTGCTTATATACTGTCTCTGTAGAGGTTCTAGGCAAAACCGCATTGACCGTATAGTCTGTAGTTAAAGGAAGAGGTACATCACCAAATAGATTCACCAGGTAGAAATAATAAAATGCCCGCAAAAACTTTGCTTCGCCCATCAATTGGCTTTTTGTACCTGGAGTTAACCCAGTTGAATTATTTAACCCAGCCAGTGCGGCATTGGTAACATAAATATCTGCATACGACCCTGACCACATATTATTACCTGGTGATGCATCACTGGTTATATCATTGCTATAACAACGGAGGAAAGTCAAATCTGACTTATTATAAAGTGTTACCTCATCTGCTAGTAATCCGCCAAGTAAATAATAAATACTTAATTCATTATAGTGGGCTCTCATGCCAGCATATAAATTGGTTAGCACAGCAGCAGCCGTTCCATCACTACTATACACATTTAGTTCAGTCACATTGGTAATTGGGCTTCCAATTTCAACGAATTTTTTGCAGCTTGCTGTTAGGATAATTAAGCAGACAAATGTGCCTAATAATCCCCTTTTGAATAAAAAGATTAAACTTTTATCTACTGAAATCTTGTTCATAATACAGACGTTAAAATGTTAGTTGTAATCCAAATGTTATTACTCTTAAAGGAGGTAGCGTAGAATAAAAACCATTACGCTGTTCCG
The DNA here is from genome assembly GCA_031553495.1 of Flavihumibacter sp. Taxonomy (GTDB): domain Bacteria; phylum Bacteroidota; class Bacteroidia; order Chitinophagales; family Chitinophagaceae; genus Pinibacter. Next base: position 60,359 of record JAVBLN010000030.1, on the reverse strand, counting down.
GATCTAACCCTTTATAAGATGTAAGGGTAAATAGATTTTGTCCCAACATAAATACCCGTGCATTTTTTAGACGAATGTTTTTTATGAAAGATTGCGGAAAAGTCCAACTGAATGTAAGGTTACTCAATCGTACGAATGACGCATCTCCATAGCCGGCATCACTACCACCATAACGCCACATAGCAGTACCCGCATCCCCTGCATACGTTGTACTAAATTTTTGAAGCTTTGCTACATCTCCAGTTTTTTGCCAGCGATCTAAAACAAAAGTGGGCTGATTACCCATAGTACCAGGGTTGGCACCTTGTTCTAAATTCACACCATATTGCTTTACTATATGCAATACAAAATCCAATTGAAAATTCTTATAGGTAATTGTATTGGTCATGCCTGCGGTAAAAATGGGGAAAGCACTTCTGTACACTGTTCTATCCGTTTCAGCAGGTGTGGATGTTGGTTTACCGGTTTCATCTTCATAAGTGTACAATCCAGTTTCGGGACTTACTCCTAAATAGTGATAATACTTTTCAATATTTAGTGGCTCTCCTACAATAAGTGAATACCAATAAGAAGTTGTTTCAATTCCCGGAAATTCTAATAACTTATTTCTTTGAATGGTGAGATTTGCGTCTGTTGTCCACTTCCAATTTTTACCATCGATATTTATGCTCCTTGCAGTAAACTCCCAACCTGAGTTCTGTATTTTTGCAGGAAAATTTCTGTCAATACCATAGAACCCGGTAATCCTAGGTAAAGAAAAGCTAGTGAGCTGATTTGAAGAACGGTTTCTATACCAGATGGTATTAACCAGCAATCTGTCCTTAAAGAACCCAAGATCCAGTCCAAAAGAAAGTTTTCGGATTTCCTCCCACTGAAGACTTGGATTTGGAAGGCCCAAAGGGCCAATAGGAGTTGTAGATTGATACGGTATGTTAGTTCCCCATATTGTTAAACCGTATAAACTCAGTTGTGAATAATTACCAATATTATCATTACCTATAGTACCATAACTTCCATAAATCTTACCAAAACTTAAAAAAGGTAGCGCTGATTTTATAAAACCTTCATTGCTAAATATCCAAGCTCCGCCAACTGAGCCGAAATTATGGAAAATATTTTCGGACCCAAACCGCGAGCTCCCGTCTCTTCTTCCGTTTAAATTGACTACATACTTATCTCTCCATACATAATTAATCCTGGCAAAACCTGCAGTGTATCTATATTTTGGAGCGTTAACTTTGCCATTAGTAAATGATGGATGGGAGGAAATATCTTCTATTAAAAGATCATTTGTACCCCCCCAGGCATAAACATCTTGTGAATATTGTGTATTTTCAGAAAAAGTAGTTCCCATCAAAACATTTAACTTTCCATCAGCAATCTCTTTACTATATGTAAGCTGAGGCTCAATCTGCCACGTTGTTGTTTTGGAATTATATATGCCGGTTTGCCTTGCAACAAACTGTCTTTCATGCGGTCGTATAGCAGATAGAGGTCTGAGAAACCTGCTTTCTGATTGCATTTGACTATATCCAAAAGTGCTTTTTACTTCCAATCCGGGGATAATCTCATAACCAATATCAGCATTGCTATTAAAATTGGTAGTATTGGTTCTATATCGTTGCTCCAAAACAATTAAAGGGTTATCAATAGATGAAACACCATTTGGTAAAAGCGCCCAATTTAACGAGCCATCAGGATTTTTTAAATTCGGAGCATTGGGGGGTCGATAGATTGATGTAGTAAGATCTCCATCAGGATTGTTACTATTAGTAAAAAAGTATTGTACACTTACCCCGGCTTTAAATTTCTTGTTATCAGAAGAAAGGTTCAGGTTCATATTTGCACCAGCAGATTGGTTAATGAAGTCTCCCGGAAAAACAGTAGTTTGTCTTCTATATGTAGTTCCTATTAAATACTGAGCATTTTCCGTTCCGCCTATAGCACTTGCATACAGATTCGTATATTTCGCTGTTCCTCCAATAAGTTCTTTCTGCCAATCTGTATATTTATTTTCATCCCAAAAGGTAAGATCATAATTGGATGGATCAGGAGTCGTATTTCTATCAGGAACTGCAAGGCCATCATTGCGGTAAGCCTCTCTTCTCATTTCAAGGTATTCCTGAGTGTTTAATAACTTCATTTTTTTTGCAACTTTTGCCATACCATGTTGAAGATTTAAGTCAAACTTTATTGGTCCGGCTTTCCCTTTTTTAGTTGTTATTAAGATTACACCATTCGCCCCCCGGCTTCCATAAATAGCTGTTGCATCCGCATCCTTTAACACCTCTATTGATTCAATATCATTCATATTGATATAATTTAAAGGACTACCTGAACTAGATTCACCATAGTTATCAACACCGTTTTTTGCCTGCGGTGAAACCCAACCTAAAATGTTAGACAAGTCCTTTAAATTAGTAGAAGGGTAAGGTATGCCATTCACTATATACAAAGGATTATTACCCCTTGCCAAGCTATTTTGCCCCTGTACTCTTACACTGACATAAGCTCCAGGAAGTCCTGAATTTGATTCTATTGTAATACCCGGAACTCTCCCTTGAAGTGCTTGAAGCGGATTAAGTACCGGTGATTTTGCCAGCACTTCTCCTTTTACACTTGATATATTACTCGTGCTCAACCTCCTCGTTGTCGTTCCATACGCTATTACCTGCACTTCATCCAGCTTGCTGTCGCTGCGCTTTAGTACTACCTGGGTGGTACTAGCCGTAACGATTACTGTTTCGTAGCCTACAAAGGATATTTCGAGACGGGTGTTTTCATTTGGTACGTCTATGCTGTAGCTGCCATCGCCAAGTGTGTGCGTTCCTTGCTTTGTGCCTACTATTTTTACGGAGGCCCCGGCTAATGGCTCGCCGACTTCATTTACCACGCGGCCTCTTATGGGAACTGCTTCCTCTTTTTCATCGGGCGGGCTGGTGGGTATAACCGGTTTTATAGAAACCGCCATCATGGTTTTTGGAGAAATAAAAATCGTTTTATCGGAAATGGAATACTCGAATGGCTGATCTCTTAATACCACATCCAGCAAATCATTAAGTGGCCGGTCGCTTATGGACAATGAAACGGTTTTCCGGCTTGTAAAAAAATCTTTGTTGCTGAACACAACATAACCGGTTTGCTTTTTAACGGCGGCGAAAACCTGGTCCATTGTAAGATTTTTGCCGCTAAGGGTTACGCTTTGCGCTGTGCCGGAAGCATGAGTATGAAGAAAAGCAACGGTTAATAGTAAAATTGTTAATCTCATAACTCTGATGATTTTGGTAAGACCCCAACGCCTTTCCAATGAATAGACATAGGGCCTCGTGCACATTTTTTTCATAAATTGCATCAAGATTTAGTTGTTTATAAAAAATGGTTTACAGGCCGTTTTCGGATCAACTATTTCCTCTCCGCCACGGGTCCGAACCGTGGTGGTTTTTTATACTATTGATCCGGTTTTCATATACTACCCGCTGTTACATTTTGCGCACGAATGCTTCTCCTTGCTGAATAGCATTACTACCGTACAAGTGAGTGACACAACGATGCTTAATAGTAGCAATACCGCCGGTCCCCAAAAAATCTGCTTATAATTTTACCCTGCCTGATGTGTAGCATATAAATGTTTTGGTTTTCCAGGAATATTAAGCGCAATACTTTCCCGCATGGCTTTGCAGGCATTGCAATCCATTGTCTGATGTTTGACCTAATTTCTATATGTTAATGTGTATTGTTTAGTTTTGATTTAAGGAAATATGGTCAGTTTACGTCCCTCCCGTTTGTAGCGAACGCCCAATTTTTCCAGCGCTGTTAATAATTCATTTAGCGTAACGCCCCTGGTTATTTCGCCTGTCAATGCTACATTCGGCACTCCTTTTTCATATACCACATCTATGTCGTACCATCTTTCCAATTGGCGCATTATTTCATCCAGCTTAGCATTTTCAAAATTGAACAAATTGTTTTTCCATGCCATCACTTTTTCCAGATCCGCTTTTTGGGGTGTTGATATACGTTCAGTCACTTGCACTTGTTCGCCGGGTTTTATCGTACTGCTTTCTTTTCCCTTCGCCACTTTTATGGAGCCTTCCAGCAAAGTGGCGGCAATACTTTTTTCGTTGTCATACGCATTCACGTTAAACTGTGTGCCCAGCACTTCCACTTCCGCTTTGTTATTAATGTTTACCTTAAAAGGCATTTTTTTATTTTTCGCTACTTCAAAATATCCCTCACCCGTTAGCGTTATCTTTCGCTCTTTGCCGGAAAACACGGTGGGGTAACGCAATGAGCTTGCCGAGTTTAACCACACCTGTGTGCCATCGGGCAATGAAACCCTGAACTGGCGGCCTTTTGGCGTTGACATGGTATTATACACAATTTCCTTTCCGTTAGTGGCGTCCTGCTTGTACGAAACGCTATTGTCGTTTAATAATATTTGCGCCCCGTTTTCGGTTGCTATAATTCCATTACCCAGGCTATCCAGCAAAACTTGTGTACCATCGGCCAGGGTAAGAATGGCGCCGTTCTTACCGGGAGCAATATCGACCGGCGTAAGCGCAACCGGTGGTGTGGTGGCGTTCTTTTTATTTGTTGTAAAAAAATAGGTTCCCACGCCCAGCGTTACAATAATTATTGCGGCGGCCCAGCTCCATTTGCGCAGGAAATGAATACTGCGCACCGGCTGCAAAGTTGCAGGATCCGGCGATGTTTTAAGGCCTTCCGCCTGTTGCAAAAGTTGTTGCCAAACAGCAGCTTGCTGCTCCGCATCCGGCGTAAGGCCGGTGCCTGCAAGCATGGCAGCTTGTTGCGCTAAAGTGGTATGTTCTTCCTCAAGTTCCGCATTCTTTAAAGATGCGAACAGTTCATTTATCTCTTCGGGAGTAGCCCGCTCTTCCACATAACGGAGCCATAGTTCTTTTATATCTTTTTTGCCAGATTCCATTTGCTATAAATAAAGTCGTTTAACTAAAAGGGCAGGACTACCTATAAAAAAATATTTTTTAGAAAAGATACCATATGCTGAAGAAGAGCAAAAAAATATCTCCTTTCTGTTGTAAATAATTCCTGATGCTTTGCAAAGTGCGCACCTTGTGATTGCGCACGGTATTTTTACTAATGCCCAGCTTTTCAGCAATTTGCTGGTAGCTAAGCCCTTCTTCCTGTTGTAATAAAAATATGCGGCGCTGCTGTTCGGGCAGTTGCTCCACGGCTTCGGCAATCAGCATTTCCACTCTTCGCAAATCGTAAAAGTTATCCTGGTTGCTGTCGCCGTTTCCGTGCAAAGCCTTTTGTACTATGTATTGCATTTTCACTTCCAGTTCCTGGCGCCGCATCCTGTTTATGCAGCAGTTGGCTGTCATCCGGTACAGGTAAGCGGCGGGCGCATCCACGTCTGCCAGCCTTTCGCGGCTTTTCCAAATTTGCAGAAACACTTCCTGCACAATCTCTTCGGCCCAAAATTCCGATTTCAACAGTTTGTACGCGTTGGAACGCAGCGGCTCAAAATAGTGCCGGAAGATGTGCGAAAAAGCCTCTCCATCTCCCACAGCAATGCGGGCGAAAAGCTCTTTTTCCGTGTATAAATTATAATTATCCAATAGTTAACCGGCTTTCATTGCATACTTAACCAAGCGAGGGTTCAATAATATTATGGACTGCACAACAATCCGTTTTGCTGCATTTGGCAGGTTGTCATTCATGTATTATACCATTCAAATTTACTAATAATTCGTGTTTTTTTAGGTGACCGGCGGTAGTGCTACTATTAAGCATCGTTGTGTCACTCACTTGTGCGGCAGGAATGCTATGGGGCGGGTTTTGAGTAATGAGTGTTTTTGTTTTGGCTTGCAATTAAAGTATAAAGCATTCTCAATTTATTAAAACGCTTTCAATTTTCAACTCTCAACTTATTAAAATTTAAGTCGGAAAACATTTTAAAAGACTGTGTATTATAAGGATTTTGAAGTGCCTGGTATAGATCTCTTTTTTCGCTTTTTGTTAGATGCAGATTCAGTGTTACAGCCTTTTCGCGATGCTCCGGTATGTATTGAAAAGTTATTTTGCGCAAATGATCATTAAATACTTTTTCTGTAAGTCCCAGCACATTATCCTGGTTATACTGTTGCATTTTATACCAATTGTATTGCAATACCAGCATGGGTTTGGTAATAATCTCCGTTACATTATCAGAGTCGGCGGAATAATCCCATTCGCCGCCTTTTCTATCTCTTATTTGCAGCAGCACTACTCCGGCAGTATTTTTCATAATCCAATCCTGGAAAACATTTACAAACCTTGCAGCCGTTTCCACACCAAAATTATCTCTGAAACCGGCATCCATTACATCAATTACCGGATTGGCAGGTAACCATACATTTGGCAATACATAAGGAAATGTCGCGTTCATGCGAAGCGCTGTAAGTAATCGCAGGTTCATCGGATTCTGCCTGGCAAACAATGCGGAAAAATCGATGGCATCGGGTTCCAGTACTCCAATGGTCGCACTGTCGTATAACGGCCGCATAAGAAAACTCACCGGTTGTGTGCTCATTATCATTTTCCTTCCGTCATTGGTAACTACGGCATTGAATAACATAAGCGGTATGCGGGCATTATCCTCATCTTCCTTTATATCCTTAAACTGTTTGTTTAGAATACCGGCGGTATTCTCATTTAATTTTTCTTCAAATGCATAGCCGCGGTCTTTTAAATAAGAGTATTGTCCTACTTCAAATTTTTGCGCCGGAGAAGCCAGATCGCGGGCTACAAAAGAAGAAAATATCGGGTTCAGCAAATCGCGTGAAATGTTATCAGCATACACTTTGTCTTGCAAGTGAATATTTGCTCCGTTTTGTTTTTTATTATACAACTCCCTAAAATAGGAAGCGCCCAACATGCCTCCCGATGCTCCGGTAATCAAAAAAGTCTGCTTCATCAGGTTACCATTGCTCAGGCTGTCTAACCGCTGCAGTGTATTAAATGTAAATGAAGCGCTGCGTGCGCCGCCCCCACTCACACAGATCAAATACATATAAGGCTTGGAACCATGCTGTTTTGCTTTCCATTTGTTTAAAATTTCAATCATGCTCTGCTTATCATGTTCCATTTTTTCATTGGTGCACATTGCCGCAATTGCCTCGTGACTATAAACAGCACGCTGAATTGTTTTAGAATAGTTTAATCCATATGCTTTGTTGGTGGCATCAATAACATTTAGCTTATACAATATGTTGACAACAATTACCAACAGTATTAAGAACGGCACACTCCAGCTTTGCAAAAAGTATGAGAACGCCCCGGAAACCGCTACCAGTATAGAAAAAAACAAGGTAATACTTGCCGCTGCCGGCAATTGAAATACAGGATTATCAAGAAAAAAACCAATGATGGACAGAAATACAAACGAAGCGAACACACAAAGTATAGCCGCAAAATGATGCCGGTTAAATATATTTTCTATAAACTCTTTACTATAATGCGATACATCGCGAACCGGCCTTGTAGAAAACGGAGAATCCAAATAGTAAGCCACTTTTATAAGGCGGCTTCCGCCACTGCTGAGGGCTATAAATGGCTTATAGCCGTAAGTCATTTTTGGAGGCGCGTCTGTAACCGCAAGCATACGTCTTGCAATTGACACATCGGCTCTAAAAAAATATAAAAACGAAATGGCGATTATAAGTATAAACCCTAACAGAAAGCCGATCGAAAGTACAATAATGTCAAGTGTTGTCATCAATTCCTGCCGCATACCGTATCGTATACCTTTTATTAAATAGAAAATAAGAAACGATAAGGGTATAATGAAATTGTTGATGCAATACTTAAGAAAAGGACGGGTTGTAGTTGCCAAAAAACGGAAATGCCTGCTGAACAAAATGAACGTAGTAATATTCCACCCCATTATGAAAACGCCAACGGCCATACCAACTATTGAAGTGCTTAAAGCATTTACTTCTCCCAGGTATTCAGGTGCCAGGTAAAGACTATCAACTCCAAAAGTTGACATAAAACTTCCGTTTACAGCTGCAAATAAAATGAACCAAAACACCAATAAAACCTGAAATTTCTTAATATGCAACAATACCAACTGTACAGGAAATGAGTAGAATATCGATTTAAGTACTTGTTTCATACAACAGGATGGAATGCTATTTCTAATATACAACAAAAAGGCGAATTAGAAATCTGAAATTTGAGATGTATATGTCTCGTACTGTTTACTTTATTGTAAGCGGTAATATTAGTGGGCTGTTGTTGGTGTGCAGAACGCACATCGTGCGGGGTACATCAACAACAAAAAGATCTGTTAGCAAAGCTAACGTATAAGGTTATGCGCAACGTCCACAGCAGTAGTAAATACCAGCAATAGTATAGTGCTGCACGGCTACAAGCTTTGCGGAGCGTGAATAAATTGAGAATGGAGAGTTGAGAGTTGAGAATGCATTATACACTGATTGCAAGCCAGAACAAAATCACTCATTACTCAAAACTCATAACTCATTACTTGTTGAATAGCATTCCTGCCGTACAAGTGAGTGACACAACGATGCTTAATAGTAGCACTACCGCCGGTTCCCAAAATGTTATGAGTTTTGAGTGATATCTAAAGCATTTCAAATTTCAGATCTCAAATTTCAAATTTACTGTTGATGGTAAGTTCACAGCGCGGCTGCCTGACGGCTATGGCTAACCGCCATCTGCTTATCGGCTACCACACGCCTGCCGCCATCATTTACTAAAAACAATATTGCCACCCACACCATTAAAAAGAGCATGGCAACAAACTGGTGCGCCACTCCTAACCATAATAACGCTTCGCTATTAGCAGCGTTCAACACTGTTAAAATGCCCAGCAACACCTGCAACAGTACAAGGCATAATGGAAGCCACTTTAGCTGTGCGAATAATCTTTTCGTTTTGATTTTTGCAGCCATCACTGTCCAAATAATTACAAGCACCGTAATTACGTAGGCCAACGAACGATGTATAAAATGCACGACAATGGGATTATCGGTAAACTTTTGAAGTCCGGCAAAAACGCGTGAACCATAAGAGGAAATGTTTGATGGGATCCATTCGCCATTAATATCAGGCCAGGTGGTAGCATAAGACGCCGCTTTTAAGCCGGCCATAAAAGCGCCATAAATAAATTGCAATACAAGCAATACGATCATCCATTTGGTGTAGGTGCTCAACCGTGCAGCCTCAATGCGCTCGCTGGCAGGAATAATCAGTTGAAACGCGAACCACAGTGTATAAGCCAACAAACCCAATGCCGCTATAAAATGTATAGCCAAACGAATATGATCAACATAAAGGTTCTCTTCATTAAGCCCGCTGCTAACCATTATCCAGCCTATAGCGCCTTGCAAACCGCCCAGCACAAAAAGAACGATCATGGGGCGCACCATCAATTTATTCATATACTTCTTTGAAATAAGATATGCAAACCCCGCCACAAACACTACGCCCAAAAGCCTTGCCCATACGCGGTGAAACCATTCCCAGAAATAAATAAACTTAAAATCGCTTAAAGTGAAGTGTGTGTTGAGATATTTGTATTGACCAATTTGTTGGTATTTCTGGAAAGCGTCCTGCCATTGATGTTCGCTCATTGGCGGAATTGCACCCAGGATAGGTTTCCATTCGGTAATGGATAATCCGGAACCGGTAAGACGTGTAATGCCACCCAGCAGCACCTGAATCACAATCATACCCACACCAAGCAGTAGCCAAATAGCAACAGCTTTGTTGCCTTTGTTAGTATTTAATGTCATAGGAATACGAAGATAGGTGAAAATGAGAGATCAGAAGACAGTAGAGAAAGCAGAGGTCAGAAGACAGCGGCACTTCTCAAAACTCATCATTCAAAACTCATCACTTTTTTGTGACCGGCGGTAGTGCTACTATTAAGCATCGTTGTGTCACTCACTTGTGCGGTAGTAATGCTATGGAGCAGTTGGCAGTAATCAGTGGACAGCAGGCAGTAGAGAAATCTATAAACGGCTATTTAATAAATTCTTTTAAGTACTTTTAATTGACAAAAAATAGCATCAAACTGTAGTGGTACATTATTATGAAAATTGTAGCAGTAAAAGAAAAAAAGATCAGCCGGCTTAATTTTTTCATAATACTATTGATGCTTTGCAGTTGCGCTTCTTCAAAAAAAACATTTGATCCCAACAAAAAATTTTCACCTCAGCAGCTAAAAGCGGATTATGACCTTTTCTGCAACATTCTTAAAGAATCGCATCCGGGATTATATTGGTACACATCAAAAGATTCGCTGAATTATTATTTTAACGCAGGCTATAAACAAATACAGGATTCAATGACAGAACCGCAGTTCAGATCATTACTGAGCTACGTGATATCAAAAATAAATTGCGGCCATACTACTACAAAATATTCAATAGCATTTGCAAAATATCTTGATACAGTTAAAGTCCCCATATTTCCCATTGCCATTAAGTTTTTAGAAGATACCGCAGTCGTTAGCGCTAACATAAACAAACGTGATACCGTTCTCAGACCCGGTGTAATTATTAACCGTATCAACAACATTCCCATTACTGTTATTCGCGATAGCCTTATGCAGTATATTTCTGCCGATGGTTATAACACTACCCACAAACGGCAGGTACTAAGCAACGGGTTTGCTTTTGGCTCCTATTTGAAAAATAATTTCGATAATGTCAAAAGCATTTCAATTAACTATTCCGATTATAATAACATAAACCAAAACACAGCCATCCCTTTATACAAAGCTGTAAAAGATTCTGCCATTAAAAAACAAATGGCGGCCACGCCCGGGCCTAACAGGCGGGAAAGAAGAAAACTGAATTTGAAAAATGACCGGGCGCTCAGAATAGATACACTGAAAAGTACAGCGATCCTCCAAATCAACACCTTCACCGCAGGAAAAAGATTGAAGCATTTTATCCGCCGGTCTTTTCATACTATTAAGCAACAGCAGCTCAAAAATTTAATTGTGGATATTCGCAACAATGGTGGTGGCGATGTTACAAATTCCACTTTACTCACAAAATTTCTTGCCAACAAAAAATTCAAGCTAGCCGATTCTTTATATGCTGTAAAAAAAACCAGCCATTATGGCCGCTACATTCGCAACAGCTTTATAGTATGGCCTTTCATGACCATTACCACCCGCAAGCATAGCGATGGGTTTTATCACTTCGGGTTTTACGAACGCCACTATTTTAAGCCGCACAAGCATAATCACTTTGATGGCAATGTATATATCCTAACAGGTGGCAATTCATTTTCGGCGGCCACACTTTTTGCAGGCGCTCTAAAGGGACAGAGAAATGTGTGCCTCGTGGGTGAAGAAACCGGTGGTGCACAGTATGGCAACTGCGCATGGTTTATACCCGATGTTACTTTGCCTAATACCAAAGTGCGTTTCCGGCTACCGAAATTTCGTTTGGTTATCAATAAAAATTATGCGAAAACAGGGCATGGTATAATGCCCGATGTAGAAGCAATTCCAACAACTATTTCCATAGCAAATGGCCAGGACTTAAAAATGGCAAAAGCTCTGGAATTGATTGAGGCGAAAGAGTAGTTGAAAAATATTTTAAGCCATAGAACTATGGGATTTATAAAAGAACCAACAGGCGTTAACTTTATTATTCAAAGCAAACCCTTGACAGACAAAGACAGGCAGGACATCAGCAAGCACATTGCTGGCTATAAAGCCAAGCAGGCTAAAAACCAGACAATTAAAACAAAATCTAAACATCCTGCATAAAAGGTACGAACGCACAACGTTGAAGCATTTGCGATGGAATGGCAATAGTGAACTGTTAGCCGGAACAAATGCTTAATTGAAAAACTAAAATTCAAGATAAGAACTAGTGTTGAATAGCGTTACGTCTGCCTGTACAAAAGCTGAATAAAAATTTGCAGCTGATGTTTATTCTGTCAGCCATACTATTGCAAATGCACTGTTAGCTGCGTTTTTTTTCATTAAAGCTTGATCGAAAGTTGTACTCGTCCGCCTAAGCCTACTTCAACAATCTTCTGAAGAGTCGAAATACGGACTTCTTTCACGTCATTTTCAATTTTTGAAATGTAAGATTTTGTTGTGCCTACTTTTTTCGCAAGCTCTTCCTGTGTTAGCCCTTTTTCAAGTCTTGCTTCATGAAGCAACACTCCAATTTTGAAGTTCTCGTAACCTGCTTCCAGTTCTTCACGTTTTGCGATTCCCCGTTTGCCAAAGTGTTTATCCTTGAATTGGTCAAGTGTCATGATGTTACCTTTTTTCACTTTCATACTGTTTTTTGATTTTTTCGGCTTTTTCAATTTCCTGCTTTTGTGTTTTTTGGGTTTTCTTCTGAAAACCGTTCGCCAGCACCACAAGCTGTCCTTGGTCAAAAAAGCAGAAGATGCGAAAAATGTCGCTGCCTTGCTGTACCCGAATTTCATAAAGTCCGTCTGTGTTCTCCAAATGCTTAAGATAAGTTTCAGGGACTTTTTCTATTTCAGTGAAACAAAAAAAGTTTCATGAAGTTGTTGGGTGTCACGCTAAAATTGCAGCTAACAGGCGCATTGGCGTTATGTAAGCTGATTTAGCATGGAAGCTAAGTTTCGTACGTTTTTCATCTTTTGTTCCGACTAGCGGGACGAGGATTGCCACCACAAGCGCCCATGCGCTTACGAAGAAATGTTGCAACCACGAATATCCGCTTTGCGCGCAGGCTCCATTGTGTAGTTTGCTGATTTCTGACCTCTACCCTGTCCTCATCTTATACTACCCACTTTAAATGAAATTTCCTTCAAGCCTTCATCCGTACGTGAAATAATCAATTTCAAACGCTGATGTGGAGCCTGCAACAAACCTTTATATACCTGGATATTATTACTCATGTTTCCATTAATCGCAAGCACCACATCTCCGGGCTTGAAACCGGCAGAAGCAGCCGGTGAGTTCTTCATAACTTCACCTATTATTATCTGGCCATCTATATAATAAATGCTCAAGCCGGAATATGCATAATCAAATACTTCACGAAAATGTGAATTGGGCATCAGGTAAATTTCCCGTTTTTCATAATTAATAATCACATTGAAGCGCCTTAGCAGATCATTGCCTATCAATCCGCCAAGATATGGATAAGAGGTAATGTTGTAAATATCATCAAAAATATATGACGGCACATTTTTAAATTTATACGGCCCCAGCTTAAAATTTTTTATAGTGGTAAGAAACATACGCATTTTGCCTCCAAGTCCTTCCGCCTCGGTTTCCACAATTTTCCTTCCTGATCCAAGCGACAAACTGTCTTCAACAAAATCCTGCGACAGCAGCAAACACAAACCCGCGCCGGTATCTAAATAAAAGCGGGTAGGTATAGAACTATGCTCCGTTATAATACCTTCCTGTATGGGAATGTTTACAACACTTGGTTTTAGTAAATAACCGCCTCTTGGGTATTTCATAAAACCTTTGGAGAACACATACATTTTCGAACTGTCATAATCAAATTTTACAATATAGCGGCTAAAAAAACTATAACCGATTATGCCATCAATATTTTCGCCATACACACTGGTAAGTATGGAATAATCGTTGATGTGAAAGTTCAGGCTGTCAACAGAAAGTCCGGGCAATTTAAGAGAATGATTCATAGCAAACCGCACAGGTTTAATACCGGCAATTCCCCGAACAGTTCTGTTAGATGGTTCGGTAGTTATACCATGTTTTTCGCAGGTCATGGAGTCCAGGGAAATGCCACTGCTTCCGGTATCCATAATAAAATGAAGGCTGTCTTTTATATCATCAAGCCCGGCAGTTATAATAACGACGCCGCCGTTATACAACTTGATATGAAAGCTGGTTAAAAGTTTTGCCGGAGGTTGTATAATTTCCTGTCCTCTTGCAAGGGAAACAGATAAGAGTATTATCAGCAATGCAATCGTAATAGATGTATAGTTTCTTCGCAATTTTTACAGTTGTGGGTAAAGACTTAGGCTCTTTAAATATAATGTTTTTTTTGTTATGGTTTTGTTGTTATACTATTTAAAATTCGCCCGGTTTTGCGACAGTGTAGTTTTTGAAATTATGATTATGGAACCGGCGGTGGTGCTACTGCTAGATTTGAAATTTGAGATTTGAAATGCTTTAGATCTCACTCAAAACTTAAAACTCATAACTCATAACTTTTTTGTAACCGGCGGTGGTGCTACTATTGGGCTTCCGTTGTGTCACTCACTTGTACGGTAGGAATGCTATGGAGCGGTGGGCAGTAGAGAAGAAATAAGTTGCCGGTTGCCAGTTGCCGGTGTTGAAGTACAGGCAGTACAATAATTCAATGAGATTTTTCGCCCTGTTGTCTCACGTGAAACTCAGTGGTTTAAAAAGTAAGGAACAGAAAAACAGTTCTCAATTTATTGCTCTTTGCAAACTTTGCATTTTTGGTGTCTTTGCGTGAAACACACCGCTCAATATATATTCTACCGATGAAGTGATTGCGACGCAACGATGATGCCATGAAAACTGCTGCCGGTATCCAAAGAATAATAAGAACAGTAAATTCAAGTCTTCTTATATTTTATTCTCAACTCAAACATAAAGCGCTTTCAACTAACCAGCGTTCTCCATTAAAAAAGCCAAAGCATGTTTGCTTTGGCTTTTGCGCTATTAAGCTATAATTCTTATATGACGCTGCTAAAAGTTATAACGGATTCCGGCATTTATACCGAGACCGCCAATATTAATGTAAGATCTCAAATCTTTCGATGGTTGATTGGGATCTTGTGTAGCAGACGGATTAATAGAAGTTTCATATTGCGTTTCCTTTTGTGCTGTTGTCAACTGGTCAACAGTCAGGTTAACGGTTTGTCCGTTGCCTTTGGCCGTGGCCGTGCCATCATATACATTCACCGTTTTGCTTTTTCCGCTTACAGATATATTTCTGTATTCCGCTTCCAGGTAAACCGCCCATTTTTGATTCTTTGAAATATAATAGCTGGTTCCCAGTGCGCTTTGAAAGCCGATGGTTGGGCGTGGCTTAATATCTTCTTCGCGGTGAATCTTAATTTTTGCCAGCTTGCCACTGGGATCCAAAGTATTACCGGGCACATCCACTATATCGGATTTAATGCGCAGTCTTCCATGCACCGGCAGTATAAACCCAACTCTTGCATAAGGCTGAAACTTGCTGGCAAGTGGAAGATTGAAAACAAGGTTTGGAGCAATGTCAAATGCATTCACATCGCCTTTTGCATCCAAATCGAAAAGTACTGTTGTTTTATCAGGGCCATACACAACTTTATCTGTCATTTGCTGGCTCACACTTTGATAATAGTGAATGCCTACCTCAATTCCGAAATATTTGTTGAATTTGTAGCCGGGAACAATTTCTACACGAAAACCCTGCCCGAACGAACCGGTAATCGCTTCTTCATAATACTCTACCGGCGCTTGAGTGGCAGCATCAATATAGCTTTTTGAAATTCTCGGTTGAAGTGTACCTACATTTGGAAACTCCACCGGTGTAACTTTAAAAAAATAACTTCCGCCACCTTTAATATAAAATCCTTTTTCCGAAGGATTATCTCCTCCCTTTTGCTGCGAAAACGCACAAAGTGACAGAGTTAGCATGGCTACCGGTAATAAAAATTTTCTCATACCAAAGAAAAGATTGATTTTTAATGTTTAAAAAATTGGAAAACAGAGTTTTATACGGCGTGAAATCATTTGCATCAAATACAAATACTGCACAATTAGAGTAGTTGGATAGGTGTTGTGGCGGCAAAGGTAATGTTATTGAACAATTTTTGAAACGTTGACGCTTTCAAAAAAGGTTGTTAAAAGCCGGAAAAAATAGCTGGTGCATTTTTTGCAAGCTTATTACATTTACGGCGTGGTTAAATTATAACAAACATATTTTTATTATTAATTAATTATCAACAGAGTTCTTTTTAAAAATTCTTTATTAATTAGTGATTACCTATTGCAATATCTTTGACAACTATTGAAAAAAAAGAAATCCACTCGTGGTATGAAAAAAATTTTTTTGGCGTTTATATTATTTCAGTGCGGTATAGGCTTGTTTGCGCAGTCAAATACAGATGCGAAATCCCTGCAGGAAACCGGTAGAACCTTTATGAGACAAGGCGATTTTTCTAATGCCCTTGTCTTGTTTAACAAAGCTCTTCAGCAAAAACCTGATGATCTTGAAATACAAAAAGACATTGTTCTTACTTATTACTTAAGCCACGATTATGCTAAAGCTATGGAGGCCGGAAAACCTTTGCCGGACAGGCCCGATGCTGATGTGCAGTGTTTTCAGCTGTTAGGAATGGTTTATAAAGCAATTGAAGAAAGAAAAGAATGTGAAAAACTGTATAAAAAGGGAATTAAGACTTTTCCCAATAGCGGTGTATTGTACAATGAATATGGCGAAATGCTTTGGACTAAACAGGATTATGATGCCATAAAAATGTGGGAAAAAGGAATAGAAACCGATAAGAATTTTCCGAGTAATTATTATAACGCGGCAAAATATTATTACTTCTCCAAAGACAAAGTTTGGGGATTGATTTATGGTGAAATATTCTTAAACATGGAAAGCTATAGCCGCAGAACCGAGGAAATTAAAAAACTATTGCTTGATGGCTACAAAAAGCTTTTCGTAGAAGCGAAAATGACAAATAACCAGGATACGAAAAATGAATTTGTAAATGCTTATCTGGATGTGATGTCGCGCCAATCGCAAATTGCCTCAAATGGCATTACAGTGGAAACCCTTATTATGATAAGAACCCGCTTTTTGCTTGACTGGATGGATAAATACGCTGCTAAATTTCCATACAAACTTTTCGATTATCAACAACAATTGCTGAGAAATGGCTTGTTTGAAGCGTATAATCAATGGTTGTTTGGTTCTGCTCAAAACCTTACCGGTTTTCAAAACTGGAGTACTACTCACGCCGATGAGTATGAAAAATTCACAAGCTTTCAAAAAGGCCGCGTTTTCAAGATGGTTGATAATCAATATTATCAAAACAAAAACTAAAGCTGCAAGAATAACTTAATAAAGATTGTCTGAATTAGGATTTGTTGGATTAGCGGATTGTTGGATTTGTGTTTCCTGAGCAATAAAAATTCTTTAATCCAATAGTCATTTAATGAATCCAAATTCTGACATATCTACTGCCCGCTGCCTTCTATGAACCCGCCCAATAGCATTACTACCGCACAAGTGAGTGACACAACGATGCTTAATAGTAGCAATACCGCCGGTACCAAAAAATACTGCACCAGTGTATGCCGTGTAAAGAATAAAAAAGCGGTTTTGTTTTGGCCAAAAATCACCTGCCATCAACTGTTTTGCACCTCTTGTATGCTGACATATTTCTTGAAAATCCATTATCTTTTCAACATTGTATATAAACACTTGCCTATTAGCTAAAAATCAGTAGTTTCGCCACTATATTAAATTGAATTCAACTCATATGAAGTTCATTGTTTCATCTTCGGCTTTGCTGAAACAGTTACAGCAAATCAGCGGTGTTATCAATACCAATACGGTTTTACCAATATTAGAAGACTTTTTGTTTGAGATAGAAACAAACAAGCTTTCTGTGGTTGCAACAGACCTCGAAACCGTAATGCGTGTGCAGATAGAAGTGGAATCGAAAGAAAGCGGAAAAGTGTGTATTCCGGCAAAAATTTTGATTGATTCGCTAAAAAATATTCCGGATCAACCTCTTACTTTTAATATCGACAAAAACTACGCCGTAGAAATAACAAGCGATAATGGAAAGTATAAAGTAATGGGCGAAAATCCCGACAACTTTCCGAAAGAGCCATCCGCAGATGACACCACTTCCTTTACAATGGAATCGGGACAGTTGGTAAAGGCAATCAACAAAACATTGTTTGCCGTAAGCAACGACGATCTGCGCCCTGCAATGACCGGCGTTTTCTTTGAGCTAGATACTAACTACCTTCAATTTGTTGCCACCGATGCACATCGCCTCGTTCGCTACAAATTAACGGATATCGAGTGTCCGCAAAACGATTCGTTTATTGTACCGCGCAAACCGCTTAACATATTGAAAACCGCTTTGCCCGAAAATGCAGATGAAATTACGGTTAGCTATAACAGCAACCATTTATTTGTGAAACACGGCAACACACAAATGAGCTGTCGCCTTATTGACGCTCGTTTTCCTGATTATAAAGTAGTTATTCCATCGGATAATCCCTACAAACTGATTGTTACCAAAAGCGATTTTCAGGGAGCGCTGCGCCGCGTTAGCGTATTTAGTAATAAAAGCACCAACCAGGTGGTATTAAACATACAGGGAAGTGAATTGCAGCTTGCCGCACAAGATGTGGATTTTAGCTTTGAAGGAACCGAAAGAATGAAATGCCAGTATGATGGAGAAGATCTTGCAATAGCATTCAATGCAAAATTTTTAATAGAAATGTTAAGCGCATCAGAAGGCGATGAAGTAAAAGTGGAATTATCAACTCCTACAAAAGCTGGTATTTTAAGATCGATGGAACCAAAAGAAGGAGAAGATCTTTTAATGCTTGTAATGCCTTTGATGCTTAATCAATAATACAGTATAATAATATAGAAAAAGGTCGCTTCATTTAAAGCGGCCTTTTTTATTGCAGCACAATTACCATATATCGTAAATTTATTCCACAAAAAATTTTCCCTTGATTGCAATACGATCATACGACAATTACATTTTTGCCAATCTACAAAAATCGCTGCTGCTAAATGCCGGTATTTACTGCTATCTAAAAGATGAAAACGTTGTTACAATTGACCCGTTTCTAAGTCCTGCTATCGGTGGAATGAAATTGATGGTAAACAAGCTGGATGTGGAAGCAGCCAACAATGTGCTGGAAGCGGCGGAACAGGCCTTTCTTGAAACTCTTACCTGTAATGCTTGCGGACAAAAAACCATTCAAAAAGTTGTAAGTAAAAAAACTTTCCACACAGTATGGAAACGGTTTTGGAGTATGTTAAAAAACGGACAACCCGTAGAATATACTACCATATATAAATGCTATAGTTGCGGCTGCATACAAGACAATCTTTAGGCAAACAGTTGATTTTTTTGTGGGGCCGGCGGAAGTGCTACTATTAAGCATCGTTGTGTCACTCACTTGTACGGTAGTAATTCTATTGAGCTGCCTCATCCCCGGCCCTTCTCCTTTGGAGAAGGGAGTGCCGCACACAAAGCGGATATTCATAGTCCCAACAATTTTTTTCAATTTTCATCTCTAATCGCTTTCAGCGGCTCATGTATAAAGCATTCACAATTCTCCACTCTCAATTCTCCATTCTTCTAACCCGTGCCCGAATGATGGATGAAATTGTTTATTATACTTTTAAAACTTTGACTTAATTATAAAAGCCTGCAATAATTTTGGAAAAAACTCTCTGTTGTTCACAAAGCTGCAACCCGCTAAGGTTGCAGCAAAGTAAGCCCAGGCCCTATTATGTAGAGCGATACAATTTTTGGGTGTTTCAAAATTTGAATAAAAGGGATTAATCCGTTTAACTACTCTGTTTCTTTCAGACTCATACGAAACCCGCTAGGACTAAAGCCTGTAACGTTCTTAAAGAATTTCGCAAAGTTGGAAGTGTCTGTAAACTGTAGATAATATGCTACTTCGGCAACAGTCATATTTGTGTTTTTCAAAAGTGCCTGTGCTTCCAGTCCTACCCTCTCGCGAATGATTTGCGACGCGGATTTTCCTGTTTGTTCTTTTAGCAAATTACTTAAGTAATTAGGATGCAGGTGCAGACCTTCTGCCACGCCTTTCAGAGTAAGCTCCTCTTTGATGTTGCCTTTGTTGAGCTCAATGAAATAACTATTCAGCAGGTTCATAAACTGCGAAATAATAGTTTCATTTCCTTTAGAAGGCACATAGCTTCCGGCTGTAATTGCCTTTGCATTAAACAACAAAATGTTGGTGTAATGAAATAACATTTTGTACTTGTCAGGATTGTCTGAGTGTAATACAAACTGCATATCCTGAAAAAGCCTTTCGATCTGCGAAATCTGCTGTTCATTGAGGGTAGCAATTAGTCCGTTTTCCGCCTGGAATAACGGAAACTCTGTGGTAATGTTGCGTGCCGGCTTATGCTGGAAAATATATTGCGGTGTAAAAAAGCAAATATAGCCTTTCCAATTGCGGATGTCATAGTAATGACGAATGTGCCAGGGCGCGGTAAAATACATGTTTCCACGTGTAAGATCGTACCTCTGGGAATTGATGTTAAGACTAAAAGTGCCTTCTGTAAGAAACCCCGCAATAAATGCATTTAAGCGGAACGGCTGCTGAAAAAGCCTGCTGTCACAAGGAATTTCTTCGAATTTGATCAATTCAAAATCAGGATTCTGTGCTTGTAGGTCTGCATTTTGAAATGACTCACTTAGATTGTTGAAGTAAGGAATTTTTTCGGCCATGATCAAAAATAGAATTGCAAATTTTGCTGAACAATGGTTATAATCTTTAATTATAACCACTATTAAACAACCTTTGCCGGTTATAATATTGAATGATACCTAATCCTTAAACCTGGATGGCATTAATCAGGTGATGTTTAAAAAAAGCAAAGATGATATGTAAAATTAAGGTTTATCCATATTTTAAAGGATAATTCTTGTTATAAAAACTGTATTTTTTTTATCGTTTGTTCGTTTGCGTTAGTAATCAATTATCATAAATGTGGCTTGCCTATTAGTTGTGGGATTGTTCCCGAATCCATATAAATCTTTGTTCTACAACGAATGATATATGCAGTATTTTGCTGGTGGTATAAATTCATTTTGAATAAAATTTTTTACTTCAATTTCTTACTAATTATAGTGCTGTGAGAAAAAATTTGGTCCTTTCAGGCAGTGTATTTGCTCAAAAAATCAAATATTTTTTTCAAAACACTAAATACGGGGCGTCGTTATATCTTTGCTTTTCTTTTATCAGGCGCAGAAAAAACACAATCGCGTTTGGAGTAATTAATTTTTACTATGTACTATCTTCTTTATAGTTTATTATACCTGCTTTCATTATTACCCATGCGGGTGTTGTATATAATTTGCGACATTATTTATATTATAGTTTATTATGTAGCAGGTTATCGCAAAGCGGTAGTAATGAAAAATCTTTCCATAGCGTTTCCCACCAAAAGTGAAAAAGAGAAGAAAGCCATAGCAAAAAAATTCTATAAAAATTTTATAGACAACTTCATGGAAGCCATAAAAATGCTCAGTGCCAGCAAAGCATTCATGAATAAGCAGTATAGTGGCAATTTCGAAATACTCCATAAAATCTATGCACAAGGAAAAAGCGTACACTTGTTTTTAGCACATATTTTTAATTGGGAACTTGGCAGCTTTGCTTCAGAGAACAACAAACCGCTTCGCACGCTTATTGTGTATATGCGTATAGAAAATAAAGCGATGGAAAAAATTTTTCAAAAGCTGAGGCTCCGTTCCGGTGCCGTATTAATTCCTGCTACACCGCTTTCTGCTTTCATGCGTGGTTATATGGCTGAAAGAAAAAAACCTTACGTGTTAGCTTTACTTGCCGACCAAAATCCGGGAGATGTAGAAAAAGCATACTGGCTGAATTTTTTTAACAGACCTACTCCTTTTGTAACAGGTCCGGAGAAAAGCGCACGCTCCGCAGGCATGCCGGTTATTTTCGGATACTTTACCAAACCGCGCAGAGGTCACTATGCCATACATTTTGAAATGATAGAAGAAGATCCGAAATTAATAAGTGAGGGAGAATTAACACGCAGGTATATTACACTATTGGAGAAAGTAATTACCGAGAACCCTTCATTGTGGATGTGGACACATAAGCGCTGGAAACATAACTGGAAGGAAGATTACATTAAGCAATGGATTGGCAATGATGACCCGGTGAAGAGTACCCCAGCATATTAGGCCGATGGTTGTTAGTGTTTTTAAAATCACAGGTCTGTTTTTTTGAACCTCCCAAACACTAACACAAAGCATGTTGTATGATTACATTTTCTGTTCTCAACTTCTTTTCATTTTTGGGTACTTTTATTTTTTCTACATCATATTTACATATGGCATTCTTAACTCTCTGCTCAATAGCATTACTATCCCACTAGGTACTGTCAAAATTTCCAAAAGTTTTTTTGATTAGAGGTATTAAGATTTCGAGCATGGGCTAGAAGAATGGAGAATGCTTTATACACTAATTGCAAGCCAAAACAAAAGCGCTTATTACTCAAAACTCATAACTTGCCCAATAGCATTACTACCGCACAAGTGAGTGACACAACGATGCTTAATAGCAGCACTACCGCCCGTTCCATAAAAATGATCTCACAATATTGCCCTGCCCAAAATCTAACAGCCATCAACCCTCTACTCTTAATTCAATATACTCTGATCTTTTTCCGTTTCAATACCTTGTTGATCTTTTATTTTGTTCCAGCCTCCATTTACGTTACGAAGATTGTGAACACCCTGGCGCTTCAATAACGAACACGCTATTACACTCCGGTATCCTCCGGCGCAGTGTACATACAGGTTCAGGTTTTCTTCCAATGCCGCAATATTATTTGCATCTTTCAAATCTTCCAGCGGAATGTTTACAGCATTCTTTACATGTCCGTTGGCATATTCGGTTTCTTTGCGCACGTCCAATACCACCAGGTGTTCATCAAATGGTATATCCATTGCCAGCTCATCGGCTTCCACATCAATTATCATGTCAATTTCCTCTCCCGCGTTTTTCCATGTTTCAAAACCACCGTGCAGATAACCGGCTATTTTATCGAAACCAACCCTGGCCAGTCGAATGGCTGTTTCCTTTTCTTTTCCTTCTTCTGTGATGAGTAAAATAGCCTCTTCAAAATTTAAAATACCGCCCGCCCATTCGGCAAAGCGTCCTTCAAGGCCAATGTTTATGGAGCCGGGTACAAACCCTTCTATAAATGTATTTGCATTTCGTGTGTCCAATATGGTGATACCCTTTGCAATAGCATTTTTAAATTCTTCCAAAGAAAATGGAGTAAGCGCCTTTTCCAACACTTCGTTCAGGCCCGCATAACCTTCCCGGTTTATTTTGGCATTAATTGGAAAGTATTTTGGTGCCGCCGGAAGATCTTTACTTACGGCTTCAATAAAATCTTCCTTTGTTTGCGGCTGTAAGGCATAGTTAGTTTGTTTTTCGCTGCCTATGGTACTTTGTGTATGCGGCCCCAGGTTTTTACCACAACTGCTGCCAGGCCCATGAGCAGGGTAAACAATAATATCATCGGCTAAAGGAAGAATTTTTGTTTGCAACGATTCGTATAATAAACCGGCAAGCTCCCTCGTTGATTTATTGCCGCTGCTTAAATCGGGGCGGCCTACATCGCCTACAAACAAAGTATCGCCGGTAAAGATGGCATGAGGTTTTCCATGCTCATCTCTTAAAAGATAACAGGATGACTCTACAGTGTGGCCGGGTGTATGCAAAACCTCCATGCTGATATTTCCCAGCTTAAAAACTTCTCCATCTTTTGCCAAATGAAAATCGAATGCCGCCTTGGTGCCGGGGCCATATACTATTGTTGCTCCAGTTGCTTTGGCCAGGTCTAAATGTCCGCTAACAAAATCGGCATGAAAATGAGTTTCGAAAATATACCTGATCGTAGCATTTCGCTCCGAAGCCTTTTTAAGATAATCATCTACATCGCGTAATGGATCTATAACCGCAGCAATTCCATTGCTCTCAATATAATAAGCCGCTTCACTCAGGCAGTTAGTGTACAACTGTTCAATATACATAGCTTGCATTTTGGCAAAGGTAAAAAGTGTTTACAAGAAACCGGAACTTTAAAAATACATGGAAATCAACGAATGAAATATATAAGCGACGTTAAATATAAATAGAGGCAATCAATACAGTGCAATAATTTTTTTTGGGGACCGGCTTGAGTGCTACTATTAAGCATCGTTGTGTCACTCACTTGTGCGGCTGGAATGCTATTCGGCAATTTTATAGCACACAGATGACGCTGATCAGACCGATTTTCGCTGATTTTTCCAGGCTAAGCATGGCTTACAGCATGCCGGCATTCAGGCCTTTCAGCTTGCGCAGCTCTCCTGACTTGTGCCCATACGTGATTTAATCTGCATATTATAAAAAAATATGCTACAGCTTGCTTTCTCAACAAAGATCAGGAAGCGCGAAAAAATCTGTAGTCCCCCTTTTGCTCAATTTCAAAAAATAAAAATCACACTCATGGCCATTTTCCAAATTTTTGGCTGCAATGGGCGGTAATAATAAAAACGAAAAATAAATATACCTAAGTCGCCCTTCAATTATTCAATAAAAAAAGAGGATCTTATAGATCCTCCTCTTTTGTGTTTAAATCAGGATTTTAAAAATTAGACTGTTAAGTCCATAACGAACTTATTAATTTCTTCAATACGGCTATGGTTTACTGTGTAATAGATGAATTTTCCGTCTCTTTCGGTTTTTACGATTCCCGCTCTTCTTAAAATAGCAAGATGCTGAGATGCAACTGATTGTTCTAATCGCAAGCGAACGTAAATTTCAGTAACGGTCATTTTACCGCTTTCCTCAAGCAGCTTTAGAATCTGCTGGCGTAATTTGTGATTTAACGCCCTCAAAATTAACGCAGCTTTTTTTACCTGAACAAAATCAATTTTCATGGTAGATGCGTCTTCTAGTTTTATCATTACGGTATTAGTTGATGTATTCATGACTGATTATTGGACTTAAACACATGCAAAAATTCAACAAATTATTTAAATTGTTTATTTAAAAACGACATATTAAAATCCTAATAGGACAGTTTGATATTATGCTATTTTGCATAAAAATGAAATTCTTTCAAATATTCAGGCTCAGAATATGCGAGATTTGAAAAGGCAGATTGCAGGTATTTTTGGTAGGATAAGGTACCCAAATGATGCGCCGTTGTTTCAACTAATTGAAAAACCGCCTTTTTACTACTAATAGCTTTTTCAAACTTAGAACTTCCGGAACCGGAAAAAACAATTTGATGACCTGGAAGCAATGCGGAATAAGAGTTTTCATCAAGAATGTTGGCCCCGGCTTTTTCTATAATTTCCAAGTGCTCGTTAAAAACAGCCGAAAAAACCTCCTGCCGCCTCGCATCTATCATAGGGCAAAATAATGTAATTTGTTCCGTATTTATACTTTTATTTTTATACCAATTCTCTATAGAGGCATGAGCCATTACTTTTAAAGTACTTTCGGTAATCAACGGAATATTCAAAGCATAACATAATCCCTTAGCTGTAGCCATCCCTACTCTTAGCCCGGTATAAGAACCCGGACCGGCAGCCACAGCAATGGCTTCCAATTCAGATGGGGTATAGCCATTATCTTTCAGCATTTTATCAATAGCCGGTTGCAGCCATGCTGCATGATCCCGCTGATCCCTGTTAATTTCCATAGCCAGTTCCTCGCCGTTTTTCATCAAACTAAGGCTGGCCGTTTCTGTTACCGTAAATATATTCAGGATCAATGCCATATGATGTTGATTGGAAACGAACTAATCAAATTTAATTGCTTCAATATTAAATTTATCCGGAAATTTTGCTGTTTTACCGGCATATAACGCTTTTAAAGTAGCAGCATCTTTTTCTTTATCGCCGGTTGGCCAAAAGGCAGGACCAATTCCCGCGGTTTTGGTTTTGTAATCTAAAAACGCCGGATAAATGGGCACCTTTGCTCCCATAGCTATATAATAAAATCCACTTTTCCATTTTTCTACATGCGACCGAGTACCTTCTGTTGAAATCATTAAAATAATATCATCGCGCTGCTTAAACATATCAATAATGCTTACCACCAAACGGTAATTCTTTTTCCTTTCCACGGCCATACCGCCCGTTTTGCGAAGTATAGCACCAAATGGCCAACGGAAAAGCTCCTTTTTAGCCAAATAATTCACTTTTACTCCCACAATGCTTAAGGCGCCAAGTGAATACACAAAATCCCAATTGGACGTATGAGGCGCTGCAATCAAAACACCTTTCTTCATATCGGCAGGAAATCCTTCTATTTTCCAGCCTTTCAGTTTAAACCACCATGCAAATAATTTGAGCATCTTACACTTTAAATATTAATTTGATACTGATTTTATAACGCTGACAAACCCTTGTTGACAAATGCACAGGAATTTGCGAAGCTACTGTTTTTCCAATAATAACAGGCGCACGATTAGCTCGTACAGATACGCTATTCCGGATTTTGTGGCTGACAAACAAATCGCCCCCCGCCCCATAGCATTACTACCGATGAACGAAATGCGACGCAACGATGATGCCATGAAAAGCTACCGCCGGTACCATAAAAATTACTCAAACGATTGTTCAACACCGTTATGTTAATAATATCTTTTATGGGCCCGGCTGATGTACTGCTATTAAGCGGTCTTGCGTCGCACTCTTGTACTTTGGGTTCTTTATTCAGCGATGCTAAATTTATGTTTACTTTTATTCGTAAATGAGATGGGTAAGCAAACCGTCTCTCAGCTTTGGTTCGAACCAGGTTGATTTTGGAGGCATAACGTTTCCGCTATCTGCAATATCAAATAACTGCCGGATACTTACCGGATACAAGCTGAATGCGGCAGCCATTTCTCCGTTGAGCACCCGCTTCTCCAATTCGGCAAGGCCGCGTATGCCGCCAATAAAATCAATTCTCTTGTCGGTACGCGGATCTTTAATTCCCAATATTTCATCCAGCACTTTGTTTTGAAGAATGGTAACATCCAGCACGCCAATCGGATCTGTAGTATAGCAGCCATCCTTTGCGGTGAGCTTAAACCATTTGCTGCCTATAAACAAGCCAAACTCGTGCAGAGCGGACGGCGCTACCGCCACCGGCGAAGTTTCCACATTAAAGTTTTCAGCTATTTTTTTAAGAAAATCTATTTCGCTCAATCCGTTCAAATCCTTTACCACGCGGTTATAATCCATTATATGAAGCTGGCTTGCGGGAAATAATGTGGTAAGAAAATAGTTCGCGTTATCATGATGTCCTTTATCCAAAGACTGGCGCACTTTGGCTGCAGAGGCGGCGCGGTGGTGCCCGTCTGCAATGTAAGTATGCGGCACTTTTTCGGTGAATATTCCTGAAATCTTGCTGATAACGGCATCATCGTTTATTACCCACACTTTATGATGAATACCATCATCGGCAGTAAAATCATACACGGCAGAATTGTTTTTTTTCCAGCTTTCCGTCAGCTTGTTCATTTCGGCCACATCACGGTATGCCAGAAAAACATTTCCGGTTTGTGCCCCCGTTGTTTTTATATGATTTATTCTGTCCAGTTCTTTTTCCGGGCGGGTAAATTCGTGTTTTTTAATTATATCGTTTTCATAATCATCAATTGAAGAAGCAGCCACCAGGCCGGTTTGGCTTTGGCCATTCATAACAAGCTCGTACATATAGTAGCAGGGCTTTTCATCGCGTAGCAGAACCCCGTGATCTCTCAGCAAACCAAGATTTTCTTCTGCTTTTTCATATACTTTTTGCGAATGCGCATCCACATCTTCTTTCAGGTCAATTTCCGATTTGGTTACATGTAAAAAAGACTGCGGATTATTTTTGGCCGCTATCCTGGCTTCAGCAGAACTTAAAACGTCATAAGGCGGCGCCGCAACATTTTTAGAAAATTCAACCGCAGGTCTTAATGCTTTGAAAGGTGTAATATTTGCCATGTGGGATGTTTTGTTTGGTTAAATGATAATGGAACGGGAATGGCCAATTGCCTATTTCTTAAGCATTTTAAGTTACGCTATTTTAGGTAAGCTCAACTAACATCTTAAGTTAAAATTGAAATCGCTATTGACCTTTCAGAAAATGTTATCCTTTTTTTGCTGCAAAATGTTTTATAACATCGCATAATACCTGCACGCTTTCAAGCGGCATAGCATTGTATAACGAAGCCCTGAAACCACCAACACTTCTATGGCCTTTAATGCCGTAAATATTATTGTCTTTGCAGGTTTGCAAAAATTCTTTCTCAGTTTCAGCATCATCAATAGTAAACACCACATTCATTTTGCTGCGGTCTTCCCTTACTACCGGCAGGTGAAACATGGGCAAAGCGTCAAGCGTGTTGTAAAGCAAAGTAGCTTTTTGGTTATTAATTTTTTCAACCACCGTTATACCTCCCATTTTTTTGAGCCAGCGAAGCGTGAGCATGCACACATATATTGCAAAAACCGGCGGAGTGTTGAGCATGGAACCGCTATCTATATGGTTTTTATAATCCATCATCGATGGTATTTTGCGGCCTGCAAGTCCCACAATGTTTTTATCGATCACCACAATATTTACACCCGCAGCGCCAATATTTTTTTGCGCTCCGGCATATATAAGCGCAAACTTATTGAAATCGATAGCAGCGCTTAATATATCGCTGCTCATGTCGGCAATAAGCGGCACCTTGGTTTCCGGAATTACCTGCATTTGCGTGCCTTCTATTGTATTGTTGGTGGTATAGTGAAAATAGCAGGCATCCGCCGGAATGGTGTAATCCTTAGGAATGTAAGAATAGTTTTTGTCTTTGGAAGAAGCCACCACTTCCACATTGCCAAAAAGTTTCGCTTCCTTAATAGGTTTTGTGCCCCATACGCCACAATCGAGGTATGCCGCGGTTTTATCCTGCGCCAGCAAATTCATTGGAACCTGAAAAAACTGTGTGGTAGCGCCGCCATGCAAAAAAAGTACTTCTTTGTCAGCATTCAGTAGCATTAATTCTTTCATTAACGAAATGGCTTCATGTAATACATTTTCAAACAACGGAGTGCGGTGACCAATTTCTAAAATAGAAAGACCGGTGTTGTTAAAATTCAGAACGGCTTCCGATGCCTCTCTGAAAACATCTTTAGGTAAAATAGATGGACCTGCGTTAAAATTGTGCACTTGTTGAAATTTTTATAATGACCGATATAAAGAGGCGTAAAAGTATTTAAAAACCGTCGAATAAATTAAGAATAATCATATTTAAAAGGTAGTTGGGTTATAGGAAAATCGCAAACGAAAGCATTTAGCGGAAGAGCCGCCAGAACCACTTAGAATTGCGATGAAATTGTATTAGTTTAGTGCGCAACACATTGGGCAAAAAATTGGATTTGAAATTTGAGATGCTGTAGATTGTTATACTTCGTTATGTTTTGTGATCAGATATCAGAGGTGCTTCTCACTCAAAACTCATAACTCATAACTCATAACTTTTTTGGGGACCGGCGGTAGTGCTACTATTAAGCATCGTTGTGTCACTCACTTGTGCGGTAGTAATGCTGTTCAAAAAGTTTTGAGTGATGAGTTTTGAGTAATAAGTGCTTTTGTTTTGGCTTGCAATCAGTGTATAAAGCATTCTCAATATTTGAGAGTTGCCGTTGTTGCGTGTGTAGCGTGGCCGCTGTGCGAAGGCACACCAACAACCAATGAGGTTCCGGCAATAAAAGACAAAAACAATCTGCCGGTAAAGCACAAGATTGGTTCAGCTACCGCGCTTGCGCCAGGTGCGGAGATTAAAGATTTAAAGTAATAACATGAAAAACAACACTAAAAAATTATCAGCGTCGCAAAGCGAAGAACTCTTCAGTATATTGAAGAGCAGGTTTGAGAAAAACATGGAGCGCCATAAAGCGCTTGATTGGGCTAAAGTACAGGCGAAGCTGGAAGCGCAGCCCGCCAAAGTTTGGTCGCTAAACGAAATGGAAGTTACCGGTGGCGAACCAGATGTTGTTGGCTATGATAAAAAGGCTGATGAGTTTATTTTCTTTGATTGCTCGCCGGAAAGCCCCAAAGGCCGCCGAAGCCTCTGTTATGATCATGAAGCTTTGGAATCGAGAAAAGAACACAAACCCGCAGACAGCGCTATTAATATGGCTTCTGAAATGGGCATAGAAATTTTAACCGAAGAGCAATACCGCGAATTACAGCAACTTGGAAATTTTGATACCAAAACGTCGAGCTGGATACTAACATCAACAAATATTCGAAAACTTGGAGGCGCCGTTTTTTGTGACCGCAGGTATGATACGGTATTCTTATATCACAATGGTGCTGAATCATATTACGCGGCGCGGGGGTTTAGAGGGTGTTTGAGGGTATAAGATTTTGAACAGTCTTTTCAGGCTGTTACTACAAAAAGCATTATTAAAACACTGTTGAACTTTATGGATTGAAATATTCAGTTTACCAATTTAGGATTGGGTATTTAATTTGTAAAGGACCTTACCAGTTATATGAGATGTTGGAATTTCGAAACCTATAAGCAATATTCCTTTGACAACTAAATACCTAATCCTATAACCAAACTAATAAGCCACAGTAAACCGCTGGCGAATAAATTTTCCGTTCTCCAATTCATCCAGTATGGCTACTGAAAGATCTTCAACAGAAATTTTACTTTCATTATTTGCGTCAAATACCGGTTGATCCGTTCCAGTGCGGTATTCTCCGGTACGGCCGGTTTTTATACCGGCGTGCATTAATATAGCCGGACTTAAAAATGTCCAGTCAAGATCATTCTCTTTTTTCAGCATATCCAGGTAATCACGTGCCGCCAATGCGCCGTTCTTGTATTCAGCCGGAAATTCAGGAGTATCAACCAATTGAACGCCAGGGGCTATTTCCAGGCTTCCGGCGCCACCTATTACCAGCAATCTTTTTATACCGGACTTTTTTACCGCACTCTGAATAGCTTCGGAGCCTTTAAGAAAATCATGATAAATGTTGGGGTTAGCCCATCCGGAATTATAGGCACTTACCACCGCGTCGTGCCCTTTTAATATAGCGGAAAGCTCCTCCACTTGAAATACATCAGCTTTTACAACTGTAAGTTTATTGTCTGTTAAACTGATCTTTCCAGGATTACGTACAATTGCGGTTACCTCATAACCTCTTTGTAAGGCTTCTGCCAATACATGCGATCCTACAAAACCGGATGCGCCAATTAATGCTAGTTTCATAATGTTTGTTTTAATTGTAATTATTTTTGTTACAGTTTAAATGAAAAAAAATTATTTGAATGTTGCAGTAAATTCTGCCAGAGTTTTTTTACTTAGCTTCTTAATTAATGCCTCTTCCACTTCGCTGTACAAATTATCGAGATGTTTGTTGATTTGTTTTCCCACTTTGCATTTGGGATTTGGGTCTGTTCGTTTAGTGCCCAACACCGATACCTGCCGCACAGCTTTATAAACTTCCGACAAATAAATTTTGCTTGCAGGTTTTGCTAAATACGAGCCGCCATTTTTACCTTCCTTATTGGTTACCAAACCGTGTTTTTTCAGATTACTCAACTCCTTGCGAACCAATACAGGATTGATATTAATGCTGCCCGCAATCCACTCGGATGATTGCGCTTCCCCATCTCCCTGTTTTAATAAACAAAGTATATGAAGTGATATTGCAAAGCGGCTGTTACTCAACTGTAATGTTTTTTATGACAGTAAAGGTAGGATTATTATTTAGAATTTAATGTGAAAATGTGAAAATGAATTTGAAAATGTGCTAATTTGAAAATTTGAAAATTCGTAGTGATGGAATTGTTTATTAATTCAATATTTCTCTGATCTCTGCAATGCTTGCCTATACTAAAACACCGGCAACTGGAAACCAGCAACCTGAAACTTGTAACCTGCGACTTGCCACTTACCCACCGCCCAATAGCATTCCTACCGTACAAGTGAGTGACACAACGATGCTTAATAGTAGCACTACCGCCGGTTACAAAAAGGTGATGAATGATGAGTTTTGAGTGAGAAGCGCCCAAACCTTGAATTCTTACTACTCACAACTTTTTCCTTTTATCACTCCGTTTTTCCATTGCATATTCAGTGAATCCATGGCAAGTGTTTCTTCGTTTGTAAAAGGAGGTATGTTTTCTAAAGATCTGAGGTCGGGCTGGCCGGCGTTTACCCAGGCGGTGTACCAAAAAGACGCCACCGCGAAAATGGCCTGGCGCATTCTTCGTTCTACCATTCCGTTTAAATGATCGTTATAGGATTTGGTGTAAAATGACGAATACTGTTTTACCAAAATATTATTCCTTTGCTCAAAGGCGAATTTTTGATCTTCGGAAGTGCTTGCAGATAGATCGTGTTCCATTTGCAACACCGTATCCGCGGCGGCAGCGCTTTCCAGTACCCGCTGCCATATAAAGCTTTCAACGTTTTCAATATACATGGCTTTGCCTATAAAAAAATCCCATTCTTTATCTGCCAGTAATTCGGGCACGCGGCTTTCCCAAAACGCATGAATGCCTTTTTGATTGGAGAGCTGCCCGTTGTGATTCATACAGGCGTGTAAGGGTACGTGTGCATCTGCAATGTAATGCCCGATATCTGCCGATAATTTTAAAATACGCTGCAGGTCCTTTTCCCTGAAAGCTTTGGTGAGCCTTTGCTGCATTATTTGTACGTACCAGGGCACTATGCCATAAGCGGAAATCGTGTCAATAGAAAACTTAGCCACCGCGCTGTCCCATTTGTGCGGAAGTGCGGTATATGGATATTTGCCGTAATAATCGATATCTATATAATGTCGCGGACCTTCATCGGCTATAAGATAGCGGCGTTTGTCGGGGTCAACCGCATGCTGGGTTATAAACTGAATGTTGTGCTTATACAACATTATCATTTCCGGGGGCAACAGGAATACCGCGTAGTTATTAATTTTCTGATGTGCGAAAAATCCCCAGCAAAAAACAGTTTTTTGCAAGCCAAGCAATACTGCTACAATAAATAATTTTTTCAAGGTCGAGTTGTGTGTTGTTCCTGGTTATGGTGTGTATCGTCCACTTCCGCAACGCCACCGGAAATCACATACTTCATGGTATGTGCGGGACTTATACCTTCCACCAGTTTTATTTTTGAAGAAGGCACAAGATAAGTAACGCCGGCAAGTGAGTAAGAAAATGGTATATAAACAGTTACATAATCTTTGAGACCAAATTCGGATGCGTCCTCATTGGTTATGAATCCTATTTGGTAAATATCGTTATTATATAATGATACCAAAACAGATTTGTTGAATTTTCTTTTGTTGCCCGCAAAAGCTTCAAAAAAATCTTTCACAGATGAATAGATAAACTTTATGCCCGGTGTACGTTCCAGCCAATCGTCGAATAAATTGAAAAGGCCTTTGGTTATGAAATTGGTACTTAAAAAGCCAATGATAATTAAAGCAAAAATGATAATAAGAAGCCCCAGTCCGTAATTGTGCGTTGTGGTATTTCCCACCTGGTCTTTTGAGGTGAAAATAGGCAGAAGGCTGTCAACAGATGTTACAAACCAGTAAATAAGGTAAAAGGTAATGGCCACCGGCGCTACCACCAACACACCCTGCAAAAAATACTTTATAATGTTGGACCATTTCCATGATTTATTGCCGGTAGAAGGAGTATTATTCATATCTAAAAATTTAAGAATTGCTTTAAGCGCAAACGTACTAAATCGATATGTAAACAATTAAAATAATTAATATGTAAAAAAGTGTATGAAAAATCGAAAAAGCAACAAAAGTCTTTTTACGTAAAACAAAAGCCCTATTGAAGAAATCAAATTTTTGATGTACACAAACGTTTGATTGGTATATGTTCTACACAACTTGGTATAACAAAATCCTTGTAAATCCAAGCCGACAATAGTCTTGTGCTTTAGTAGAGTGTTTGGAAGATTGACAAAAGGGCTGTAGCATTGCGCCGATTTAAATCAACGGCCATGATAGACCATTCATTACAAAAAAAATTTGAACACTTGTGGCATCTTGTAGGCAATACGCCCATGCTGGAAGTGCAGTACAGATATAAAGGGAAACTAAAATCCCTTTATGTAAAATGTGAGCATTACAACCTTACCGGAAGTATAAAAGACCGGATGGCATTGTATATTTTGCAAAAATCATATGAACTGGGCAATATAAAACCCGGCAATTTGATTGTAGAAGCCACCAGCGGCAACACTGGAATTTCCTTCAGCGCTATTGGCAAAGCGCTTGGTCATGATGTACAGATCATTATGCCCAACTGGCTAAGTAAAGAACGAATGGATATCATCGGCAGTCTTGGCGCAGCCATTAAACTGATCAGTAAAGAAGAAGGCGGTTTTTTAGGCAGTATAGCCTTATCACAAAAGATGGCCGAAGAAGATCCGAACATATTTTTACCGCGTCAATTTGAAAACTGCTACAACGCGGAGGCGCATGAAAAAACTACCGGTCGCGAAATATGGATGCAACTGCAAAGCGTAGATGTAACACCCGATGCATTTGTAGCTGGTGTGGGAACAGGAGGCACTGTAATGGGTGTGGGAAATTATTTGCGCAAGCGGAATCCTATGGTTAAAATTCATCCGCTGGAGCCTGCGGAATCTCCCACGCTTACAACAGGCTACAAAGTGGGCGCACACCGCATCCAGGGAATTTCCGACGAATTTATACCAAAGATTGTGCAGCTCGAAAAATTAGATAAAGTTGTACAGGTTTCAGATGGCGATTCTATTTTAGTAGCGCAAAAACTGGCCCGTCAGCTTGGGCTTGCCGTGGGAATTTCGTCAGGTGCAAATATCATTGGCGCCATAAAATTGCAGGAGGAAATGGGCAACGATGCAAAAGTGGTTACCGTACTTTCCGACAGTAATAAAAAATACCTGAGCACCGATTTAATGAAGGAAGAGCGTGTATGTGAAGGATATTATGCCCCTCAACTGGAATTTGTAGATTTCAACCCTATCAACAGGTTATATATTTGAGATTTGAGATTGTTGTGTGACTAACTCAAAACTCATCACTCAAAACTTTTTTGTAACCGGCGATAGTGCTACTATTAAGCACCGTTGTGTCACTCACTTGTACAGTAGATATGCTATTCAACAAGTTATGAGTTTTGAGTTTTGAGTAATAAGTGCTTTTGTTTTGGCTTGCAATTAGTGTATAAAGCATTCTCAATTTATTAAAAGCACTTTCAATTTTCAACTCTCAACTAAAAAACACGGCTTCCAATTTCTACATTTGAGGTAAAATCAACAACATGTCGTCACTCACATTCACTATTATACAAACCAATTTGCATTGGGAAAATAAAGCCGCCAACCTGCAAATGCTGGAACAAAAAATAAACAGTATAACCGAAAAAACCGAAGTGGTGGTATTACCGGAAATGTTCAGCACCGGTTTTAGTATGCAGCCTGAAAAGTTTGCAGAAGACATGAATGGCGAAACCATGGAATGGATGAAAAACACATCTGCTAAAAAGCGCATAATCCTAACCGGTAGTTTTGTTGTAAAAGAAAACGACCACTATTATAACAGGCTGGTATGGATGTTACCAAACGGACAATATGGCGTGTATAATAAGCGCCATTTATTTGCCTATGCCGAGGAAGATGTGCATTATTCAGCAGGCAACAAAAGATTAATTGCTTCGGTAAAAGGTTGGAAAATCAATCTTCAGATATGTTATGATCTGCGATTTCCTTTGTGGGCCAGGCAACAATCCACTGAAGACGGAGCCGAATACGATGTGCTGATATATGTGGCCAACTGGCCGGAGCGCAGGCACCATGCATGGAAAACTTTATTACAGGCCCGCGCCATAGAAAACCAATGCTTCGCCATTGGAGTTAACCGTGTAGGTAATGATGGTAGCGGCATTTACCATAGTGGCGATAGTATGATTATTGATCCGCTGGGCGAAATACTGTATCATAAAGTACACGATGAAGATATTTTTACAATTACCCTTCAAAAGAAAACAGTAGATGAAGTAAGAGCCAAGCTTCCGTTTTTAAAAGACGCCGATAAGTTCATGATAATTGATTGAAGTAATGAAGAATGATAAAATGTTTATAGGGTTCTAAAATTCATTCATCAAAAAGTAACAAAAAAACCACCCTTATTTAGTGGAGAATTGAGAATTGAGAATGCTGTATTAATCAAGAGTATTTTGGAGTTGCCGTTGTTGCGTGTGTAGGGTGGCCACCGTGCGAAGGCACACCAACAACCAATAAGAATCCTATAGTTGCAATAAAAGAAAAAAAGCAATCTGCCGATATGGCAAAAGCTTGGTTATACACTTGGCTCAGCTATCACGCTTGCGCCAGGTGCGAGATAACTCACTAAAAAACTGTCTACTTTTTTCAGAACGTGATAGTATGATAAATAGTGATGGAAAAATTAAATTCAATAATTGTAATCATGGTCGAAAACTATGAACAAAGCTCGGCCTACAACATTTCAAATCTCAAATTACTTTAGCCTGATTAGTCGCTACTTTAATATAGTTTTACAGAAATGAAATTATTCACCACCTTTTAATCCTATTCAATGGCAAATAGCTTTCTTAATTTTTTGAATGAAGAACAAGATCCGAAAGCGGTAGAAAAAGTATCGGAGAAATTGAACGGCATGCTAATGACCGCTGAAGAAGTGCAGTATATAGCAGTACAAAAAAAGCCCGGCATTAACATTGCGCCTGATTGTATAGCGCTAACAAATAAGAGAATAATAATATTCCGTTCAAAAAATCTTGGCCTTGCAACGGAGTTTGAAGATTATTTATGGAAAGATGTATCCAATTGTTTTCTAAAGGAAAACATTTGGGGATCGGAGTTTACCATGCAAACTATAGATGGTGCTTATCATAAAGTAGATTTTTTGCCCAGAGCGCAAGCCAGAAAATTATATACCTCTGCAAATGAATTGGAAGAAATTCAACGTGAACTTCGCCGCCAGCGCGACCTGGAAGAAAAGCGTGCGGGCGCCGACAGGCTTGTAGTTTCGGGTCCCATGCAGGCGCAGCAATCCGCAATGCAGGATCAGCCAAAACAACAAGATGACCCTGTGGCTGTTTTGCAAAAATTGAAAACAATGCTTGATAATAACCTTATTACCCAGGAAGAGTATGATTCGAAAAAAGCGGAAGTGCTGGGAAGAATGTAATAAAATGTGGACACTTGCCCAATAGTATTCCTACCGCACAAGTGAGTGACACAACGATGCTTAATAGTAGCACTACCGCCGATCCCAAAAAAGTTATGAGTGATGAGTAATGAGTTTTGAGTGAGAAGCGCCGGTTCCAAAAAAATTGATATATAAAACTATTCAGTTCGAAATAAAAAAGAGAGGTTTTTGAACCTCTCTTTTTTATCAACTCTGTTTTCTCACATATTTTGTGAGTATCACAATTACCTGTCCTTCTATTTTGCCTTCAATTTGTTCGGTATTATTTTCCACCAGGCGAATGTTTTTTACAACGGTTCCCATTTTCGCGTTTAGTGTGGTGCCCTTTACATCAAGCGATTTTGTAAGCACCACGGTATCTCCGGCTTGTAAAATATTTCCGTTGCAATCTTTATGCAAATCAACAGCGCTGTCATTTTCATGATCGCCGGTAGCTTTTGCCCATGCGAGTTTTTCATCATCCAGGTACATCATATCCAGGCTGTCGGCAGCCCAGCTTTCGTTTCTGAAACGATTGAGCAGGCGCCATGTAACCACTTGAACAGCCGCCACTTCACTCCACATACTAGTAGGTAAACAGGCTGACCAATGCCCTGCATCCGGCTCTTCTTTTTTCTCTAATTGAGCACGGCATTTACCACAGGCATTTATATTATCATTTTCGCTGCCGCTTGCGTGAGGAGGAATTTCATACACATCAAGATTATTTTCGGCACCACATAATTCACATTTGTTTTCACTTCGTTTTAAAAGGGTTTCTTTCAGTTTCATTTTTTCATTAAATAAAGTGCGCGAAGGTAGGGAGAAATGTTGGGAGTTGTAAGTGGTTACAACTAACTATCGTCTTCCGCGGCGCGTTTTAAAATATCTTTTTCTTCGTCCGTTAAAAAGTTATAACCTTTTTGATTGATCTTATCTAAAATGCTGTCGATCTTACTTTGCGATGGATGTGATTTTTTTTTGTATGGAGTTTTGCTCGGTGTATTATAAAAAACATCTTCTTTCTTTTTCACCTGTTCCCTCTTTTTTATGTTTTTATTGGGATTAAAAAGATTGCTTATCCAATCGAAAAAAGCATTCACCGGTTCGCTCCAGTCTTTGCCCCTTCGCAGGAAGTAAACGAAAATGAAACCTATAGCGGCTGAAGCAACTAGAGCAATATAAACGGCAGGATCATTAGCAGGCACACCCGCAAAATTTATGATCACAAATAAAACCGTAAGTATCCACAAAGGAATGCCGCCATTAATCATGGGAAAAAGACGATAATCGGGCGATACGGTTGTGGTGGCTATAGCCAAAGCCATAACCGCACTGTTTGAGCCGATTAAAGTAGCTTCGGCCAAACCCGGTTGCAGCTTGGGAATAATGCTGTAAGCAACAATATAAAAAACCGCACCAATCAATCCGCCATAAAAAAAAATGGGAATTAGTTTTCCATTACCCGCAATATCCTGTAAAATATAACCGAAAGCCCATATCCACAACAGGTTTCCAATCATATGAAATACATTGTCGTGCACAAACATGTAAGTAATAATCGTCCAGGGGCGTGTAGCCAGCCTGCCGGGATCGGCCGATAGCACAAACCAGTTAAAAACATTCTTTTGGTATGCAGCCACATTCAGTTCGCTCAGCAGGTATATAACATAAATGAATTTGAGCAAAACGAAAGCGATCATAATAAGTATAATGAGGCTCACAAGTGCATTGCCATCAGCACCCATATAGAGTCTCCTACTTTTTTTTTCTTCTGCCACACTCATAGTTTAAAGTATTAATCAGGATTTTTGGGTACTAATGGAATGTATTGTTTACTGCAAGCAGAATAATATTGTGCAATGAATTTTTTTTTTTGGGACCGGCGGTAGTGCTACTATTAAGCATCGTTGTGTCACTCACTTGTGCGGTAGTAATGCTATTGGGCAATAAGCAACATTCGCTCTGCATGCCACCATATTTATTCATTGTTAATTGAATCAAACATTCATGCACAAAAATTGTACTGCGTTCGGTATAAATATAAGAATTAATAAAACGTTTTCCGGTTTCTTTTGTTCCCAAAATATACTAAAATCAAGCCGGTTAAAGCACCGCCCAAGTGAGCCCAGTGAGCAATATTATCTCCCTCCACACGAGCTATTCCACCAAACAAATCCAACGCCATAAATGCCGGTATTACATATTTAGCCTTTACGGGAATAGGTACGAACATGATATACAATGGCGTGTTTGGAAAAAGATATGCGAATGCTGCCATAACCCCCATGATAGCTCCGGAAGCTCCTACAGCCATATCAAATCTTCCCATCAAAAGCTGGGTAATGCCGGCCATAATTCCACATATCATATAGAAATTGAAAAACCGTTTGCCACCCCAATAATTTTCCAAAACACTTCCAAACATCCACAGTGTAAACATGTTAAACAAAAGATGAAAAATATTATTTACGTCATGCATAAAAATGTGCGTAACTAATTGCCATATTTTAAAGTGGCCGGTGTTCCAACCCCACAATGCCCCATATTCAGCCAATCGGTCAAATCTGAAATTTTGATAACCCGGAACATTTAGCGGAACGCTAAATATGTATTGCGCCACAAAAACTAATATATTCACAATTAACAGATTCTTTATAACAGGCGGTATATTTCTAAAATTCATAGCTTTATTTTAAATGAAATTAGTGTGTTTTTCAGGTTGAAAAATAATTGATTTTATATATGTGACTTTGTTAATTTTTAACCGGCTTCAGTTTAAGCTGCACCACATTTTCAATATGATGCGTGTGTGGGAACATATCCACGGGTTGAATTTTGGTAACCTTATATTTCTCATCCAATAAGTTAAGGTCCCTGGCCTGCGTGGCAGGATTACAGCTTACATACACCACTGTTGGCGCTTCCATATCAAGAATTTTTTTTACCAGCGCCTCGTGCATGCCGGCTCTTGGCGGATCGGTAATAATTACATCCGGCTTGCCGTGCAGTTGAAAAAATTCGTTGTTGCACACATCAATCACATCTCCGGCAAAAAAAGAAGCATGTTGAATATTATTGAGCTGTGCGTTTTCTTTAGCGTCCTTTATCGCGTCTTCCACCACTTCCACCCCAATAATTTTTTTAGCAAACTTGCTCACAAAAATGCCAATGCTGCCGGTGCCGCAATATAAGTCGTACACCGTTTCATTACCGGTAAGATCAGCAAAATCACGGGTTATGCGGTATAATTGTTCTCCCTGTTTTGTATTGGTCTGAAAAAACGATTTGGGACTTATTTTATATTGAAAATCTTCCAGTTGCTCTATAATAAATCCTTTACCACTGTAAACCACAGGCGATAAATCGTGAATACTATCATTCCATTTGGGGTTAATGGTATATAAAAGCGTAGTAATGGCAGGTACTTTGGCAAGCAGGTGGTCCAACAATTTTTTGCGCTCCGGCTCATCATCGTAGCCCAAGCAAACATTCACCATTACTTCTCCAGTGGTGCAAACACGAATAATAAGCGTTCGCAGCCAGCCTTCATGTTTTTTTATATCATAAAAAGTGTAGCCTTGCGCCAAAGCGAATTCCCGAATAGTGTTGCGAATTAAATTTGCTGGCTCGCTCATCAGGTGGCAGGTATTGATATCTACAACCTTATCAAAAATTTTAGGTACATGAAAACCCAGGGCATTTTCCTGTGGAATGGCGGCATCTTTTTTTATTTCGGATGGTAATAAATAGCGCTTGTTGCTAAAAGTAAATTCCAGTTTGTTGCGGTATTTTGTTGTTTCGGCGCAGCCGGCGATCGGCGCTATTTCCGGGAGCATTACTTTTCCAATACGGCGGAGATTTTGAACTACTTCATTTTGTTTGAATTGCAATTGTTTTTCATAAGGCAGCATTTGCCATTTACAACCTCCGCACACACCAAAATGTTCACAAAACGGCGAAACCCTGTCCTTTGAAAATTCATGAAATATAGTAGCGCGACCTTCCGCCCAGTCTTTTTTATTTTTTGTTAAAAAAACGTCAACTACATCTCCAGGCACCGCTCCTTCAATGAAGATTACTTTTCCATCGGTTTTACTTAGAGCCTTACCTTCGGCTGCATAATCCTGTACTAACACATTGTTTAGCGTAATATTCTTCTTTCTTCGCATGCCGCAAAAATAACATTAAGTTGGAAGAGTAGGAGAGGTCAGAAGGCAGTTGGCAGTAGAGAATGGAGAATGCTTTATAGATGAACGTTGGAAAAAATTGTTGAGATTACGAATATCCGCTTTGTGCGCAGACTCCCTTCTCCTTTGGAGAAGGGCCGGGGATGAGGCAGCTCAATAGCATTCCTACCGTACAAGTGAGTGACACAACGATGCTTAATAGTAGCACTACCGCCGGTAACAAAAAAGTTTTGAGTGATGAGTTTTGAGTGATGGTTGATATCTCCGCCATTCCCGCTTATAACAACCATCCAAAAAATTGGATATTATAAAATGGTATAATTTTGCCGTCTGAAATTTTTTTCTTTACCTCATTTGTTGGGGTGATAATGTTGATGTGTTCACAAAAATGTAAATTATGACACGACCCGAAAAAGGTGTTTTTGAATACCGCCCAACAATTACAAATGACGATATTGATATTCTGAACCACGTGAACAACCTGGTATATTTACGCTGGTCGCAGGAAGCCGCTATAGAACACTGGAACAGTGTGGCCAATGAGGATATTCAAAAAGAAATTGCGTGGGTTATAGTGCGCAACGAAATTGATTATTTACGGCCCGCGTTTTTAGACAACAAAATTATTGTTTACACCTGGGTTGGCAAAAGCGAGGATACACGCTCCATCCGTTATGTACAAATTTGCAATGGAGAAACGGGTAAAGTATTTGCGAATGTAAAAACAACATGGTGTCTTGTGGATGCCACTACACTGCGTTCAAGAGTGATTGATAATAAAGTGCTGGAAGTGCTGTCGCGTTTTTAATTTGTGCATAATCAGTATGCATCTGTTCAACCGCGTGCTTTTTACTCATTTCTTGTATCACGATTTTATTATCTTGCAACCATACTTTTACATCTAACAATCCAATATTTCACCAAATTAATTTGAAAACAAAAGGGCTCATACCAAAAACCTGGAGATTACTAAAAAAGATTTTTCTTATTCTTTTTATTGGCCAGTTTGTTTATATCTTTTTATTGAAATGGATTGATCCGCCTGTTACGCTCACACAGCTCGGAAGCCTTTTTACCGGCCACGGTTTACGAAGGGATTACGTGAATTATGATGAAATTTCTTCCCATTTGAAACTGGCGGTAATAGCTTCGGAAGATCAGCTTTTTGCAGACCATAACGGCTTCGACTGGAAGAGTATTGAAAAAGCTATGGCTTATAATAAACGTAAGCCAAACCGGGTTCGCGGGGCAAGTACTATTAGCCAGCAAGTGGCGAAAAATGTTTTCCTGTGGCAGGGCCGCGGCTGGATAAGAAAAGGACTGGAAGCATACTTCACTTTCATGATTGAACTGGTTTGGGGAAAACAGCGCATTATGGATGTGTACCTGAATGTAATAGAAATGGGCGATGGCATTTTTGGCGCGGAAAAAGCCGCCCAGGCTTACTTCAACAAACCCGCTAAAAGCCTTACCCGCAGCGAAGCCGCAATGATTGCGGCCTGCTTACCCAACCCAAAAAAATACCAGGTAAAACCAGTTAGCAAATACATTGCAGGCCGTTATCCCGCCATCTTGAAACAAATGAATAATCTGAACGGCGATGACGACATTATTCAAATCATTAATCCACCCGTAAGCAAAAAATAAATTTCCTGCCAGGTTTGAGATTTGAAATGTTTTTGGCAGTAGAGAAATCAGAAGACAGCAGCGCTTCTCACTCAAAACTCATCACTCAAAACTCATAACTCATAACTTTTTTGTAACCGGCGGTAGTGCTACTATTAAGCATCGTTGTGTCACTCCCTTGTACGGTAGGAATGCTATTCAACAAGTTATGAGTTATGGGTTATGAGTGCTTTTGTTTTGGCTTGCAATCAGCGTAAAAAGCATTCTCCATTTGTTTCACAAACCACTCGTTTCATTCAATTCCATAATCAAAATGATATATAATTCGTAATAAATAAAACAACTTTATAGAACCCGTCAAACAGGTGATTTTATGTTCCTGTTTTCGCTAATTTCATTTTTCTATCATCAAAATTTTCAACTAAAAAATTTTTTTTAACCTTAATATTATTCTATGTCCACCCGTATTGAAAGTGATTTTTTAGGAATAAAAGAAATTCCTAACGATTGTTATTATGGCGTTCAAACAGCCAGAGCCCTGGAAAACTTTAATATAACCGGTATACCTATTAAGGCGGAGCCACTGTTTGTGCAGGCTTTGGGGTATGTAAAAAAAGCCGCGGCTATGGCCAATCGCGATCTTGGCGCATTAGATCCATACATTGCGGAAAAAATAATTGAAGCTTCCGATAAGGTGATCAATGGCGAGTTTGACAACCAGTTTTTAACAGATATGATCCAGGGAGGCGCCGGCACTTCTGTAAACATGAACGCAAACGAAGTGATTGCCAATATTGCGCTTGAGCTTATGGGTAAGCAAAAGGGGCAATATGAATTCTGCCATCCGAACGACCATGTGAATTGCTCACAATCTACCAACGACGCGTATCCCACAGCATTTAAAATTGCATTGATGAATATGCTGAGCAGATACAGAACTGCTTTAGCAGACCTTACAGAATCGTTTGCCGAAAAAGGAAGAGAATTTAAAAATGTTTTAAAAATGGGCCGCACTCAACTACAAGACGCGGTACCCATGAGCCTGGGCGATGAATTTAAGGCTTTCGCCACAAACCTGAGCGAAGAACAGGCAAGA
Source organism: Flavihumibacter sp. (assembly GCA_031553495.1). GTDB lineage: Bacteria > Bacteroidota > Bacteroidia > Chitinophagales > Chitinophagaceae > Pinibacter. Next base: position 16,450 of record JAVBLN010000030.1, on the reverse strand, counting down.
ATAGAAGATAGTAAAAAACTGATTGCAGAAATTAACATGGGCGCCACAGCCATAGGTACCGGCGTTAATGCGCCGGAAGGATATGCAGCTCTTGTTACGGAGCACATGAGAACGGTTACCGGCCTGGAGCTTGAGCTTGCTGCAGATCTTATAGAAGCCACTTATGACAGTGGGGTATATGTACAACTTTCGGGGGTGCTGAAAAGAACTGCCGTTAAAATATCAAAAATATGTAACGACTTAAGACTTCTTTCATCTGGTCCCCGTTGCGGACTAAACGAAATCAATCTTCCCCCCATGCAGCCGGGTTCGTCTATTATGCCGGGAAAAGTAAACCCTGTAATTCCTGAAGTGGTTAATCAAACGGCATTTTATGTGGTGGGTGCGGATCTTACGGTTACCATGGCTGCGGAAGCCGGCCAACTGCAATTGAATGTTATGGAACCTGTATTGGCTTTCGCATTGTTTACTTCTATCAACTATATGGAAAATGCCTGTAGAGCCCTTAAAGAAAAGTGCATAGATGGCATTACCGCCAATGCCGACCTTACTCAAAAAATGGTTATGAACAGCATTGGTATTGTGACCCAGCTTAATCCCATATTAGGTTACAAGCAATGCGCGGTTATAGCACGTGAAGCGCTTGAAACAGGAAAAACGGTGCATGATATAGTAGTAAAAGAAAAAAAATTGATCACCCAGGACAAATGGGATGAAGTGTTCACTTTTGAAAATATGATCAATCCTAAATTTATCAAATAACCTTACTATAATTTGTATCATCAGTTGAGCTCGTAAAAACTGATGATACAAATTTTTTTTTGGATACCGGCAGCGGTTTTTATCAAGGTATCTTTTATTTTATTTTGGTCTTGGTAAAAGCTGTGATCTTTTTATGGTACGAGCGACAGTTTTTCATGGCATCATCGTTGCGTCGCAATCACTTCATCTGTTGTATTTCATGGCAACATTTGGCTGCGTGCACAAAATCTCATCAACTACACAAGCAACATCCCGGAACATTTATCATTCATCAATCTCTCTATACTTTAGCTTTTCCCCAATAAAAAACAAAGAAATACAGATCCATGCCAGCCAAAAAAGATATCCGCCTAAATGAAATTTTTCTTTAAGCCACCGGTGCGCATAATACTGTTGAAAATCGAGATATGTAAAATAAATGCCGATCACTGCTATTAGAAGTGCCACAATATGACAGAGTATGGCTTTATTGGAACTCATTCTCTTTTGAATAAAATTCTGAATCAGCATTAGTATAAAAAGTACGACAAACATAGCCAATGCACCTTTCCACCATGTTTTGAGAAATGTGTAATGCTTGTAAAATAAATTAATACCCACACGTCCGATAAATGACATTTTTGAAAACAAATAACCGGAGATGGCAGATAAGATCAGAAGCAATATTGATAAAGGCAAAAGACGTTTCATGGTAAAAAAAATAGCTGATTGTTTTCTTGGCACACAGGTGAAATGGGGTTATGCGGATGTTCACGGATATTTTTCAAGATTGTTCTAAAGATACAACTTAAACATCTGCTAAGTGTTTTTTTGATGATAAGAATTACAATAGTTGAAGTGTGCGACGCAACCAAAGCTAAATCAGGGTTCTGCTGCTGGCCCCCATAATACTAACGTTCAGGTAATAAAAGATTGTAATGATGCAATTAGAGACGGAAGATATGATTCCTTAATCTCCCAAACTATTGAGTAGTCTATACCAAAATAATGATGAACAATACGGTTTCTGAATCCTTTTATTCGATGTCAGTCAACTCCTTCATGTTTGTCTTTGAAATCTTCAGGAAGACGATTAGCCGCTTCACCAATTATTTCAAAATTTCTGATTACAGCATCCACGGTCTTACTGTCGTTTGTAAATTCTTCAAAGGAAAGATTTCCGGTATAGCTGAGGATTTTGTTTGCGCTCTCAATAATATTCTCAACAAGAAGAGAAGGCTCTCTTTTAGACATAAATGATTTCTGATTGAATTTGTTGAAAATACTTTGGTTTTAATCCTTTTTTAGAAACTAGGTCAACCTTTTTTTTGAGTTTTATCTCAATATAGTCTGCAAGATCGATAAATTCGATACCAACGGGTTTGCTAAAGTCCACAATAATGTCAATATCACTGTTGGGGGAAAAATCATCTCTTACAATAGAGCCGAACAACCCGATGGTGTTGACAAAATACTTCCGGGTCAACTCTGGTTTAAGTTGAGTAAGAATTTGTCGTATGGAGCCCAGTTCAGTCATGTTTCAAAGATAATAAACTTTCGACTGCTATTTTTCCCTCTCAGTTGCCCAGCGAAGTTTTAGCTCTTTTGCCGTGTTCCTCTGTGTGTGGTAAATTGCGTTTTTTATGTCCTCTATCAATTAACCATAAAAAATTCTAATTTGCCTTTAAATCGTTTTTATGGATAGCAAACGCTATTTGCAATATTTTGGTTTAGATATTTTTCAACGGGCGCCACAGCGTACAAAAGAAATTTTTAACGTAAACCCTGTTGTTCCTGCTCGCGAAGAGGCAGAACACATTACTATTTCAGCATACGACTATACAGCCGACAGCTACGAAGAAAAAAAACTGAACGATATTGAAGACACTTTTGCTTACAAACAAAACGATCATATTACCTGGCTGAACATCGATGGTATAAGAAAAAAGGAAGTTGATATTATCGGTGATCATTTCGGTATTCACCCTTTGCTGCGCGAAGACATCCTGAGTGTAGGCCAGCGGCCAAAGCTGGATGATGTGGAAGGTGTCATATTTTGCTTTCTCAATATGCTTTATTTCAATGAAAAAAATTTCACGGTGGAGTCGGAGCAAATAAGCATAGTGTTGGGAAAAGATTTTGTAGTGTCATTTCAGGAAGATCCCTCAAGAGATGTTTTTAACATGGTAAGAGAAAAACTTAAATACCCGCAAAGCAAAATAAGGCAACGCGGCGCGGATTACCTGTGCTATTCACTTCTTGATCTTATAGTAGACAATTATTTTTCCGTTATGGAAAAGCTGGGCGACAGAATAGAAAAACTGGAAGAAGAAGTTATAAGAAGTACAAGCAGGAGAACATTGGCAAAAATTCTTACATTAAGAAAAGAGTTGTTGGCCTTGAAGAAAAATATAGCCCCGGTTCGCGAATTGATAAATGGCATTTTAAGAAGCGAAAGCGATTTGTTAGACGATAATACGACAAAGTATTTCAAAGACATTTACGATCATATTGTGCAGGCATATGAAATAACGGAAAACTATCGCGAAATGATGATGGGTATGCAGGATCTTTACATCAACAACATCAACTTAAAAATGAACGAAGTGATGAAAGTGATGGCGGTGGTTACCTGCCTTATGGCCCCCGCAACAGTTATTGGCGGCATCTTTGGTATGAACTTCGAACACATTCCGGAACTACATAATAAATATGGATTTTATGTTGCCGTAGGTTTAATGATACTCATTCCAATTTGGATGCTGGGGATATTCAATAGAAGAGGCTGGTTTAAAATTTAGTTTATAGCCTTGTCAATTATAAAACGAACAGCATAAGTATTCATAATGTTTTTTTGTAACCGGCGGTAGTGCTACTATTAAGCATCGTTGTGTCACTCACTTGTGCGTTAGGAATGCTATTGGGCAAGTTGTTGATTGCTTGACATCTGATTTCTCAAACACCATCAACCATCAACTACTTCCTCTTATACACGGGAACGGTGCTGCATGGTTCACCAAACATAATACTTTTGGCAACCGGTAATAAAAGTTTCGTTATTTCAAGGTATGCAAATGCTTCAATTGGTAAATCGCCACAACCTTTAATTACCACACGTTTATCAGCAAAATCATTTGCAGTTATTGCCTGAATATTTTTTATAAAAATTGTTTTAAAAGCGCTTTCCATATTACCGGCAAAAACATCTAAAGCCACCGGTTGCAGATATGATGCTGTTAACATATAAGCCCAGGAAGGGATAATAGCATCAGCGGTGCAAGTAACTGTTGCGTATTTATTATGATAAACGGACAAGTCCAGGTTTTTCAGCGCTTCGCGAAAATCCTTTTCTTTTAATATTAGTCCCATAAATAAATAATCCTTCAGATCAAAAACAAGAATTTCTTCTTTGGGATAATATTTCTCAAGATCAATTTCTATTATTCCGCTTTCCGCAACTTTATTTATTATTTCACTACTCATAACAGATTATTATTGTGGTAAATATTGATATCAAAGTTAAAAATAAAAACGGGTGGAGCCGGGTGTTTAATTGTCGCTCATAATCCGCCGGCAGTACAATTAAATTTTGAGAGCACACAGATAACACTAATTGCATACCAAAACAAAAGCACTTATTACTCAAAACTCATAACTCATAACTTGCCCAATAGCATTCCTGCCGTACAAGTGAGTGACACAACGATGTTTAATAGTAGCACTACTGCTGGTTAACAAAAAAGTTATGAGCTTTGAGTTATAAGTTTTGAGTGAGATCTAAAGCATTTCAAATTTCAAATCTGTCAGTAGCACAACCGCCGGTAACAAAAAAAGCTCACCAATTATGGTGAGCTTTAAAAAAAAACAAAAGAATTATTTACTAGAAAAATTTTGCCCGGTTGTCTTTAATGTTAGCTGCTTTTTTCAGTGCTTCCAAAGAACGGTAAGCGCCTGTGCTCCTGGCTTGTTGCATCATTGCCAGCCTTTGTTGTTCTATATTCATACCGGTTGACTGAGCGCTTACATTATTTACTTTTATCACAAAAACACCGCCATTTCCCACAATTGGAGTGGATACTTTTGCTTGAAATTCTTTATCAAAAGAGGCGCCAATCACTCGGGGTTCTTGTCCCACATTTGGAATGAACGGAGATGCAAAACTAATGCTGTCTGCATTCATTACCTGCACACCTAATGCGCCGGCAGCAGCTTCCAGTGTTGAAGTTTTTCCGGAAAGTTTCGCTTTTATTTGTTCTGCTTTCTTTTCGTTGCGAACAATAAACTCTACAGTTGATCTTGCTTTATATGCAGGCATCAATCCTTCTTTATTATCTTCTGTAACCAGTGCCACTACATATTTATCGTCTATATCAAAAACTTCGGAAACATCTCCTCTTTTGGCATTGTTAATCCAACGGATAAGGTTGCGGTTGCTACCTAAACCGGGAATCATCACATCATTTGGTTTAATGTCCGTTGCTATTAATTTATTATAGTTTCTTTTTGTAGCATTGGCATCAAAGGATTTCGAATTGCGGCTTTCTCCTGCAAACTGGTTTGCTAATCCCGAAGCGGCATTATCTGTTGCCTCGCTTGCCATAATGGGTTTGCTTAAGTATGCCACTTTATATCCTGTTTCAAAATTCTTTTGATCCATTACTTCCACATAGCTATAACCGCGGTAAGATCCGCCATCTAATTCGATGACTTTTTTATCTCCTTTATTTCCATAGAAAACGAATTCTGCGAAATCCTTTGCAAGACCGGTAAATTGTGCGGAAGAGAACCAGTATTCACCTTTATTGTTTTTACTGCCATCGTCATCTGAATATTTCAAAACCATTTCTTCAAAACTAGCTCCGCCTTTAATTGCATTGGCTATACTGTCAATACGCTTTTTGGCAACACTATCTGGAAGTAGTTGTTGGTTTTTATCAATATATTTTATCACTATGTGGCGACATCTTATACTATCCGGAACACTTCTTTTACCCATCATTTTTGCAAGTGTATAACTGCCAGCGTCAATATATGGGCCAAATACCGTACCATCAGATAATCCACGGATCGAATCTGCGTTGGGCATTTGCATTTTGGATTTCAAAACATACCCGTCATAATAATTGGTATTGGAACCATTTCTCACTAAAAATCCGTTTACATCATCTGTAGTAGTAAACTCATTTTTCAGCGCCTCGATTTGTCTTAGTTGTTCAGAACTGTCTGCAGATGTAGGCGCTGCGCTAAACATAACATAACTGATGCTTTTGCTGGCTTCCTGTTTGTATTCTTCAGCATGTTTTTTTACATAGCTGTTAATATCATCATCGCTTACTTTGATGGTGCTATCGTTTATAGTGCTATAAGGCGCTTGTACATAACTGATAGCCGCAAGCTGGCTGTTATCCGCATTTGTTTTTTCCAACAACCATTTTGGGAAATAAGTACTATTAGCTAATAATGAAACATACTTTTCGCGTAACCTGTTTTTCAACAGCATGGGAATATATTCATTTTCGAAACTTTGAGCCTGCGGACTGCTTTTTTGCCTGCGCAAATTGCCGATTGCCTGTTTTGCCGCGTTCACATCGTATTCACCTTGTTCGTTGGTAAACATTTGCCTAAGATCCTGTGGAGGATTAGCACCAAACAAAATATCATCCAATTCTTTCGGGGTAACGGTTACGCCCACTTTGTTGATTTCTTCATCGAGCAATATTTCCATTACATCCTGGTTCCAAACCTGGTCCTGTACATTCTGACGCATTTGTTCATTCATCGGGTATCCCTGAGCAGAGTATTGATCTTCAACCTGTTTCACTTTTTTCTGGAAATCGATATAATCTATCTTTTTTCCATCGATAGAACCTATTGTTGTTTTATTGGATCCAAACAAGCCCTGCCCGCCGGATTTTCCGGTATCCATTAATATAAAGCCTAATAAGCTCAGAGCTATGACACCAAATACCAGCCAGGCTGCTCTTTCTCTGATAGTTTGAATGATTGACATACTATAAAATTATTATGTACGGTGTTAGAAATTAGTTGGCAAAAATAGGGGAAATTAAGTTATGAACAAACTGTGGAAAAAAAGGGAAAAGCTTTGTATATCTGGATTTTAGCTTTTGTTAGGAATACAACTATGGAAATCTGAGTTCTACATCTTCCGGTTCTTATATTAAGGAGTTAATTACATATTATTTTGTGAATTTTTTGAGTTAATTTTTTTGAAACCGGCGGTAGTGCTACTATTAAGCATCGTTGTGTCACTCACTTGTACGGCAGGAACTTTAGTGGGCAGTTTGCAGCAGGCAGTAGAGAGTTCAGAAATCAGTATACACAGGTATCCTACACCTTTGAGGTGTAGGACATCTGGATAACAACAAGCCTGGAAATTTTTAGCCGATGAATAGAATTACTACCGATGAAGTGATTGCGACGCAACAATGATGCTATGAAAAACCGCCGCCGGTACCATAAAATATCAACTCAAATACCAATTATATTTAGCAATACATGTTCTTCTGACTTCTGATTTCTACTTTTTACCTTGTTTCACACATATTTACTGTTTTTTATATAACCTAATACCGACCACCTTTTACGGCTTTTTCCACTTGGGCAAAACCTATTGTGGAACCTTGATACACATTGTGTTGTTAATATTGATTGTTTCAGGTGGATAACTCTGCTTTCGGCTCTTTGATTTTTGGGGATAGTTTGCAAACAAGTATTAAAAACTTGTGATGCGGCTTCGGGCAGGTTAAAAAATCACTGTTTATTCCACCTACATTAACATATCCGTTCAAATTATTTTTTCAACGTCGTTTTACTTTCCACATAGTGGATAAACATAAAAAAATAGCTGCTGTTCTATGTTCTTAATTGTTGGATATTTGTGGATTGATGTGGATAAACCAATGGAAATGTATTTTCAAATAGTCTTAAAAATATTTTTTCCACTAATTCACAGCCATAATAATAGTAGCTTTTTTTTAAAAATAATTAATATATAGTTATTATGTCAGTTATGAACATTGAGGAAGCTAAAAAAAATTTAGAAAAAAAAGGTTTCCTGGATATTGAAATTGATGCGACAATGGATGTTTTTCATGAAATTGAAAGATTGAAAAAAGAAAAAAATGCGATTGTATTGGCGCATTATTACCAGGAGCCCGATATACAGGATGTGGCCGATTATATTGGGGACAGCTTGGGCCTTGCGCAGGCTGCCGAAAAAGCGAAAGCTGACATAATTGTTTTTGCCGGTGTACATTTTATGGCGGAAACAGCGAAAATTTTAAATCCTCAGAAAAAGGTTTTATTGCCTGATTTAAAGGCAGGGTGTTCTCTTGCTGATAGTGCGCCTGCAGATGCATTTAGAGAATTTAAAAAACAGCATCCCGATCATATTGTGATCAGTTATATAAATTGCTCTGCTGAAATAAAAGCGCTGAGCGACATTATTTGTACCAGCAGCAATGCGGCTTTTATTGTGAATAGTCTTCCGAAAGAACAGCCGGTCATTTTTGCCCCGGATAAAAATCTTGGAGCATATTTAATTAAGAAGACAGGACGTGATATGGTTTTGTGGAATGGCGCATGTATGGTGCATGAAATTTTCAGTCTTGAAAAAATAACTCAATTAAAAATAAGACATCCAAAAGCGAAAGTATTAGCACACCCTGAGTGTGAAGATCCTATATTGCGAATAGCGGACTATATAGGCTCCACTACGGGCATTTTAAAGTATAGTCGGGAAGATAGTGCTACAGAATATATTGTGGCCACAGAAACGGGTATTTTGCACCAAATGCAAAAGGATAGTCCGCATAAAACTTTCATTCCGGCACCGCCAACTAATAATTGTGCCTGCAACGATTGTCCGCATATGAAATTGAACACACTGGAAAAATTATACCTGTGTATGGAATATGAACTTCCTGAAATTTTAATGGATGAACAACTTCGGATAGCTGCAAAAAAACCTATAGACAGAATGCTTGAGATAAGTAGAAAGGCAGGATTGTGAAAGACGATTTGTTTATTATAAAGTGTTTTAGATTGATGTGATTATAACTAATCAAATACTTTTTATTGTGCGCTTTTCCACAGGAAAATATGAATGTAATGATTCATCCGGCGATGCGGGAATTAAATGTAAATCCCAAACATCCTATTGACAAAAAAAGATAAAATTAATTTTATACGAAATGATTCGTAGTTATTAACAAAAAGTGTTGTTCATTTTGTTCGACACTTTTTATTTTTACGTATAATTTCTTTTATGAGAAAATATATAGTCTTCGTTTTAGTCTTTCTTTCTACGGTTGGATATTCTTTTTCACAACATTCCTTAAAGCCGGGGTTTGATGGGAATGAATACAGAAATTTATTGCGGTTGGCGTTTGGATTATCTGATACTTCTGCGGAAAGATTCGGGTTTACTAAACCTAACGAATATACGATGGTATATAGAAGCAAGGAAGTTGGTTTATACAATCGGTGGGATTTATGGATCAATAATGATTCAAAAATCGCAGTTATAAATATTCGGGGAACAATTTCAAGAACTGAAAGTTGGCTTGAGAATTTTTATGCGGCAATGGTTCCGGCAATTGGATCGCTGCAAATTAACGACAGCACTTTATTCAGTTATAAAATGGCAAAAGATTCAAATGCTACAGTACATATCGGCTGGATGTTAGGGGTGGCGCACCTGGCTCCGGATATTGTACAGCACATATATGAATATTACAAAAAGGGTTTTAAAGATTTTATTATATGCGGGCATAGCCAAGGCGGCGTTTTATCACTTTTAATGAGAAGTTATTTGGAATATAATGGCAATTTACCAAAAGATATTTTGTATAAAACATATGCCAGCGCCGCGCCAAAACCGGGAAATTTATACTATGCCTATGATTTTGATTTTATTACCAGGAATGGTTGGGCATATAGAATTGTGAATAGTCTCGACTGGGTGCCCGAAACGCCTTTTTCAATTCAAACACTTAATGATTATAATGAGATAAACGGACTTACCGCATTGAAACCGGCAATTAAAAAACAGAAGTTTTTAGTGCGATGGTACTTGAACGGTGCATATAATAAAATGGACAAATCCACTACAAAAGCGGTAAAGAAAATGCAAAAAAATTTAGGTTATACTTTGTACAAAATGGTGAGGAAAACATTACCGCAATACAAAGAACCGGCATATGCGATGAGTAATAATTATATGCCTGCCGGTGTGCCTATCATTTTAAAACCTGATGAAAAATATTCTACATTATTCAAAGAGAAAAAGAACAGTTCAAATCCCCGTGAAGTTTTTGTGCACCATATGCTTCGGCCGTATTTGTATCTCTCAAAATTATGGTACCCTTAAGTTAGTGGAGAGTTGAAAATTGAAAGTTGAAAGTGCTTCGGATTTAAGATGATGATGGAATTCGAACATTCAAAAAATTTAAAAAACTGTTTTAATTATACTTTACTCGGAATTAAATTGTGCAGTTTTTTTTGGAACCGGCGGTATTGCTACTATCAAGCATCGTTGTGTCACTCACTTGTGCGGTAGGAATTCTAGTGAGCGGTTGACAGAAGGCAGTGGGCAATAAAGAAATCAGAAGAAGTTTTGCGAGCTTTGCATTTTTGCATGAAACTGAGATTCCTTTTTGGAGACTTCGCATAAAAACCATAGCTCAATAGATATTCTTCCGATGAACGAAATGCGACGCAACGATGATGCTATGAAATACAAATGCCGGTACCAAAAAAATGAAGTGGAAGCCTGATGTCAAAAATCAGAAGAAGAACCTTATACATTCAGCGCTTTCAATTTTCAACTCTCCACTAATTCTACCTTCCCATGTAAACCATTAATATTTGAACATCGCTGGGGTTAACGCCGCTTATTCTGCTGGCTTGCCCTAGAGTACGAGGTTTTATTTTTTTAAATTTCTGTAATGCTTCGTTAGATAAAGCGGCCACTTTATCGTAGTCGAAAGAATTAGGAATGATAAGATCTTCGAGCTGACTCATTTTTTGTACAAGTTCTTTTTCCTTTTCTATATAAACGTCATACTTTATTTGTATTTCGGCTTGCTCCAAAGTGTCAGTATCAAATTCCGAAAGGGCGTGCTTGAGTCGTGGTATATGGCGGCACATTTCAGTTAATTCAATATTTGGACGAAGTAGCACTTGTATAGCTCTTTGTTTTTGTTGTAAAAGTGCTGAATTATTTAGCTGTAGATAGTTTTCAGCCTCTTGAGGTTCAAGTGAAAATTCTTTCAATATTGCTTTTATTTGCTCCACCCCACCCTTTTTCTTTTTTACTTTTTCCATTCTTTCTTCGGTGGCAAGTCCAAGATTGTAACTCAATTCAGTAAGGCGCAGGTCGGCATTATCCTGTCGTAATAAGGTTCTGAATTCTGCCCTGCTTGTAAACATGCGGTAGGGTTCTTCGGTTCCTTTACTAATTAAATCATCAATTAAAACACCAATATAAGCTTCACTTCTTTTTAGAATTAAAGGTTCCAAATCTCGTGTTTTTTGATGAGCATTAATGCCTGCCATTATTCCCTGGCAAGCTGCTTCTTCATAACCGGTGGTACCGTTTATTTGCCCTGCAAAAAACAGGTTGTTTATAAGTTTTGTTTCCAGTGAATGAGTTAATTGTGTTGGCGGAAAATAGTCATACTCTATGGCATAACCCGGCCTGAACATCCTGGCGTTTTCAAATCCGGGTACGGAGGTCAGTGCTTTATACTGCACTTCTTCAGGTAAGGAAGTAGAGAATCCATTCACATAAATCTCAACAGTATTCCAGCCTTCAGGTTCTACAAATAGTTGATGGCGGTCTCTGTCGGCAAACCTGTTTATTTTATCTTCTATACTTGGGCAGTAACGGGGACCAATTCCTTCTATTCTACCTGCGAACATCGGGCTTCTATCAAAACCTGTTCTTAGTATGTCGTGTGTTTTTTGAGAAGTATAAGTAATCCAGCAGCTTATTTGTTCAGCAGCTTTTGGTTTTGGAGCGTCTAGAAAAGAAAACCCCGTTATTTCGTCATCACCTTTTTGTTCTTCAAATTTTGAATAGTTTAAGCTTCTTCCATCAATTCGCGGGGGCGTTCCTGTTTTTAATCTATCGGCTTCAAACCCCAGTTCGACTAATTGTTCTGTAATTCCGGTTGCTCCTTTCTCTCCTATTCTGCCGCCACCAAAGTTTTTTTCACCGATATGAATTTTGCCATTCAGAAAGGTTCCGCTTGTTATCACTACTGCTTTTGAAGGAATATGGTGACCAAGGGCGGTAACTACACCGCAGGCTTTTTCGTTTTTTACTATAATGGAGAGTACAGTATCCTGGTAAAAATCGACGTTTGGCGTTTCTTCTAGTTTCTGGCGCCAGGTAGCGGAAAAAAGCATACGGTCGTTTTGGGTTCTCGGGCTCCACATTGCCGGTCCTTTCGATTTATTAAGCATGCGAAATTGAATCATGCTTCTATCCGATACTATACCCGAGTATCCACCCAGCGCATCTATTTCTCTCACAATTTGTCCTTTCGCAATTCCACCCATAGCGGGGTTGCAACTCATCTGAGCGATGGTTTGCATATTCATGGTAATAAGCAAAACCTTCGAACCAAGATTTGCTGCCGCCGCCGCTGCTTCACATCCTGCGTGCCCCGCCCCTGCTACTATTACATCGTATTCTGGAAACATTAAGTAAGTATTTATTTAAAAATAGAGTGCAAAATTACGATTACCCTCACGATTATTAAGAGATATTTCTATGTTCCACGTGAAACATAAAAGTTTATAAAAGAATTATTTATTTATGTTCCACGTGGAACATTTAGATTTATTACTCATAACCCATTACTCATTACTTTTTTGTAACCGGCGGTAGTGCTACTATTTAGCATCGTTGTGTCACTCACTTGTACGGCAGGAATTCTATTGAGCGGGCAGTTGACTGTGGGCGGCAGGCAGTAGATCAGAAATCAGTATATACAGGTATCCTACACCTTTAAGGTGTAGGATACCTAACTTACAGCCTCGATATTTTTAGCCGATGAAAAGAATTACTATCGATGAAGTAATTGCGACGCAACGATGATGCCATGAAAAACTATCGTCGGTACCATAAAAAGTTATGAGTTTTAAGTTGTGAGTTATGAGTGGGGTCTAAAGCGTTTTAAATCTCAAACTAGCTGTAACACAACCCGCAGGTCCCAAATAAACAGATCCCAATACAGCACAACGTATAACAATCTAAAGTATTTCAAATTTCAACGTATTTGAAGGCAACAAATATGAAGGAGATACCCTTATACCAGTTATAGAGCATTTTGTAGCCAAATACCAGCCTGGCGACCTTATTGTGGTCGCTGATGCGGGGTTGCTATCCAACAAAAATCTAAAAGCATTACAGGATAAACAATACCAATACATTCTGGGCGCCAGAATAAAAAACGAGGCGGATACTATAAAACAGGCTATTGTTTCGTTAGGGTTACAGGATTACCAATGTGCCGAGCTGCCAAAGCCACATAACAGCCGCCTGATAATAAGTTACAAACAAGCTCGCGCAGATAAGGATGCCCGTAACAGGAAAAAGGGATTGGACAATTTGGAGAAAAAGCTCGCAACCGGTATACTTAGCAAGCAGCACATCAATTAATAAGGGATATAACAAGTATTTGAAAATAGAAGGGAAAGCTACCATAAAAATAGATTACGAGAAGTATAATGACGATGCCAAATGGGATGGGTTAAAGGGATATATTACAAACACTACATTGCCCAAAGAGACAGTGATTGAGAAATACAGTCAGTTATGGTTGATCGAAAAGGACTTCAGGATATCGAAATCCGATTTGCAAATCCGACCGGTCTATCATCACCTTAAAAAACGTATAGAAGCTCATATTTGTATTGCCTTTGCCGCCTGCAAAATATATAAAGAATTAGAGCGTCAACTAAAAGAACGTAATTGTCAATGGAGCCCTGAAAAAGTAATAGACATTGCCAAAACCATTTATAAGATATCCTTCCGCTCTCCTTATTCAAATACAGTCCATTCAAGACTGCTCATTAAAACTGAAGAACAGCAGGAGATCGTAAAATTTTTTAACCTGGAAATTTAGGCCGGGTGTCCCAGTGCACAAAACAGGTGGGTACCGGTTTTGCTTTTGTTGCCCGACAAAAACATTTTCAAGTTGGCAATAACGATTTTTACGCAGACCTGATTCTTTATAATATCAAGCTTCATGCTTAGTAATGGTGTCAAAATAAACTCCCCTGTTTACGGTAAGATTCTATAATTCAATTCAGGTATTTGGGGGTGATATAAAATCTTTTTGGGATCGACGCTAGTTTTATCAACCTTAATACCTGTTTGATATTCCTTCATATTTAACCTGACCACTACTGTAAGCCCGGTGCCCGTTGTTGTTTGTGCCATTGTTTTTTGAACTGTTTCATAATCTGAAAACACGCCGCCGCCCATCGTTCTGTGTACCTGGCTAAACAAGCGGTGTTCTATCGGGTTCCATTTAGAACAGTAAGGAGGATAATGGCAAACGATTACTGACAACCCGGTTTGTTCTACAAACCGCATCAACTCTTTTTTGAATACATGGTGGCGATAACTATTGGCGCCGCCTGCATCACATAAAAGCAAAATATTCTTTGCATCGGGATACCGGTGTTTGCCATGCTCATTCCACCACCAAAGCAAATTGTCTATTACAAATGCCGCCGTTTCACTACTGCCGCCAATGGAAATATAACCCTTATTGGCTTGTAAGTCGTAAATGCCGTGTGGTATTACTTTACCCTTACCCAAGTGTTCGTAATCGTGGCCATACACTTGAATGGCTTTTGTACAATAACACTTACCATCCCGGTAAAGATTGCCCAACCGCTCTTTTTTCTTACAATCAATACTCAATACAGGACTTTCCAAACTCATTACCAATACCAAAGTACAAATAATGCCAAACTGCTCATCACGCCTTGCATAACTGCCTGTGGCTAATTGTTTGGATTGTTTACGAAAGCCATAACCCAACTCTTTCAACAATCGCTTTACCACGCCATGGCTTACCCTTATGCCGTGCTGCTCATAAAACAATCCCGCTATTTGGGATGGCTTCAAACTTATCCAATAAACACCAACCTCAGTTGGGCTACCTGCTTTGTGGTCCTCTATAAAGGCTATCAATAAATCCCTTGCCTTAGATCCGGCTGCCGTTTTTTTTACGGCCGGCACCCGAACGGCGTTGTTTGTGAGCCGGGGCTAAATGCTCCGCAGACATTTTCAACAGTTCTTTCCTGCCGAATTGAACCGTCTTTTTATCTATGCCAAATACTTGACAAACATAACGAACGCCGCCCCGTCCTAATCTTAGCGACTCCAAAGCCACATACTGCCTGCGGTCTTTCTCCGGTAACCGGCCATAATGCAATTGCAGTAACATTTTTGTCTTTTCTGAATATTCTTCTATCATCGTAATATGGACTGCCTTTTGTTTAAACAAAGATAAAACTTATTAGGAGGGAGTTTATTTTGACGAGATTACTTAGGCAGATTTGGAGTCTTAATTCTTCTGACCATAGCTACTCATAGCTTTAACGTTTTTTTAACTGAGCACGAACTGATGTTTTATTGTTTAAAAGTGACCTAATAGTATAATCTCAATTTGATTATGCATCCGTGTTGAAAAATTTGGGAAAATGATTTATTTCTTAACAACTATTAGTTACCGCTAAAAGTGCATTGTAACACTACTATCCAAATGCTTATAAAATCACTTTAACACGGGCTTCTTTTTAGGAGCTTAATTCCAGTATTCCGTCTTATTCTCTATTGAAGCATTTTAACAATAAACACTTGCAAAATGGATTCCTATTAATGAAAAACCCTTGTGCAAGTCAAACCTATAAGTTTACTCATATGGAAGTAAAAATTTTTCATCGATTAAGTCGAATTGATTTAATGATAAGCAAAGCAAATACAGGTACACCTATCGAGTTGGCAAAGAAAATGAAAGTTTCTGAACGATGTGTGCGATATTACATTTCATTATTAAAGAAACTGGGTGCACCTATAGAATTTAGCAGGAAAAGAAGAAGCTATCATTATAAACAGAATGGCTATTTCTGCTTTAGGTTTAATAAAGCTGATGACGACATAAGCCATGACACTGTATAACATTCAATTATCGTTAGCGTAGTCTTGCTTTTTTAACTAACCTGAGCTTGCAATTAAAACAATTTCACATAATAACATCTTTTCGTCACGATTAAGAACAATTTCAATTTCTTAAAAATGAATGCCTGCTTTGTTTATTATTGCATGTGCTGAACTTAAAAAACTAGTTGTAGCACAAACCAAAGATTATTTTACTTTATGGGTGAATTTTCTCTTCACTCACTGTAGGTAGAAGCGTTAGGATCGATGCGGAGTTTAGAGAGAAAAGCTTGTGCGTTGCAAGCAAAACAATTGAAAAAAACTTATAAAACAATTGGAATTTTTCATTAGGTTAATTTTCAGCTGTTTATTCTTGCGATGTTGACCCATCAATCCTGCAAGTTGACCCACCCCAGGAAATGGCAATAAGAGAAAGAGCTTGATGAGAGTTTAAAAATACGAAGAGCTTACAGTTAGTTGATTATTTTTTTCTTCTTCTTAAAG
>JAVBLN010000048.1:0-11335 GCA_031553495.1 Flavihumibacter sp. | reverse complement strand
CTTTAAGAAGAAGAAAAAAATAATCAACTAACTGTAAGCTCTTCGTATTTTTAAACTCTCATCAAGCTCTTTCTCTTATTGCCATTTCCTGGGGTGGGTCAACTTGCAGGATTGATGGGTCAACATCGCAAGAATAAACAGGTGGCAATGACTGATTGGAAAATAAATAAATCTAATATTCAAAAAAGAGATAGAATGATTTCCGAAATAAAGGAATTAAGGGAACATCCTGATTCTCTATTTATTAATTGTGATAATACATTTGGGATTGGAAATATCGGCATTTGGGATCTTCCTTCTACACTTCAACTTGGAAATATGATTAATAAAGAGTTATTGATTACAAATTCGTTTAATAGCACTTTAGATAAATACAGCAACATTGGGTTTATGCAATCCCTTATAAATGAGAATATTTTTTTGTTTAGAAATAACTTTCCAATGCTAGAAAATTATTTCCAATTAATACATTATAAGGAAGTGGAACTGCAAAAGTTAACGGGTTTCGTTATTTGAATGTTTTTAAGCTTAAAATAAAATCGGAAAGCAATTAACTCCATTTCTTCCGCCTCCCGCTCACATCCCCATAGCTCGTTCTTCCATTATCTTCTCGGCGATCATCAGGTCTAAGGGGCGGGTGATCTTTATGTTGGTTTCCTCGCCTTCCACAAGGTGAATTTTTATACCGAGTTGTTCTACCACACTTGCCTCATCTGTAAAAGATTCGTGATAGTCCTGTTCAAAAGCGGTTTTAATGATGTCTGAATAAAATGTTTGCGGAGTTTGAATAATGCGCACTTTATTTCGGTCGAGGGTACTATTGCCATCAAAGGTTTCCAGACGCAAACTATCGCAGGGAACAATTGCCGGAATGGCATTACCCCTGTGTATAGCTCCTTTATAACAGCGATCTATTAGATGCGTGGTTAGCAGGCAACGTACACCATCATGTACAAACACAATGGAGTGTTTGTTTATCAACTGTAGTCCTTTTTTCACAGAGTGAAATCTCATCTTACCGCCCGTTGTTATATGTATGCGGCCCGGCATAAGTGTATCTGCAACAATTGCTTTGCCGGCATCCTGGTAATCTTCCGGTAAAACGAGTATAATTTCCAGATCATCAAATGATTCAAGAAATGTATTCAGTGAGTACCAGATCAGCGGTTTGTTATTGATCTCCAAAAACTGTTTGGGTACAGCAGCGCCCATACGCAAGCCGGAACCCCCGGCCACTATTACGGCATATTTTTCCATTATCTGTCATTGGCATTGCGCCTTCTATAAAACAAGAAATCAAACCTTAAATACAAATTTTACATTTACAAAGGCTAATTGCTTTATAGATTAATTAATTTCACCTGCCACTAGTGTTTTTTATATATTGAACTATATTTTAAATAAATATCGTTTTGCAGGCAAATCCTTAAAAAATGCAATTACTGTGTTTTTGTAAGGATTGTGATCAAAATATTTTTACAAATATGAAGAAATTTTTTTACCGGCTCCCCATTTTTATAACAATGCTGGCGGCAGCATGCCACAAGGCTCCTGATCAGCAGCAGCAGGTGCTTGCCCTTCGTGAAATGGGAAGCCTTGCCACCACTGAGTTTGTGATTACAAAAATTGTAAAAGCTAGTGATAATAAAACCTGGTATAAAATAGGCGACCGTAAAATTTTAATATCTTGTCAGGCGAATATAAAAGCCGGAGTTGATCTTTCTAAACTTACTGCAGATGATGTGGTCGCCAATGGAAAAAATATCACGCTTTATTTGCCGCCGCCACAGGTTTTATCGCTTAGTCTTCCTCCCGAAAAAATTAAAGTTGAATATAAAGAAGTGTCGCTTCTTCGCGATGATTTTAGCAATGCGGATCGTGATGCGCTTTTAACGCAGGCCGAATCACAAATCAGAAATAGCATAAAAGAGCTGGGCATACTGGACTCAACAGAAAAAAATACAACGATGTTTGTTACTAATTTTTTACGAAAAATGGGATTTGAATCGATAACCATTTCTTACAATTCAAAACCTGTAAACAATACTTCGCATGACTAAATGGTTGAAGAATATATTAATTATAGTGCTGCTACTGACAGCCTTATTTTTTATTATGAAGAAAGCAAACCTACTGCCTTCCGTGAATGATATATTTGCTCCAAAGCCTGTGGTTATTGATAATACGCCACTTTTAATAAAAGATATAAAACAGATAAGCCAGCTATTTACCATCACTATATATGATGAAGTGGTGATGGACTCTGTGAAATATTCTTCGCCAACAGTGGCTCAACAATTGCTGAAATATACTATGCCGGGCAGTTTGCCGGTCAACCTGTCGAAGGTTGTTTTGATTGCCAAAGGAAAAATAATCGCCGGTATCGACTTGCAGAAAATTTCCGACAATGACATTTTTTTTAAGGATGATTCCATTTCATTGAAACTGCCTGAAGCTCAAATTCTTGACATTATAGTAAATCCTTCAGATGTCACTACTTTTTCAGAAACCGGGAACTGGAAACCGGAAGAGATCATACAAATAAAAGGCCGCATTAAATTAAAACTGGAGCAACGTGCAATAGCACAAGGAGTAATCAATAAAGCCAACACACAGGGTAAAGCAGTTATGGAAAATTTCTTGCGAACATTAGGTTTCAAAAAGGTTGAAATTACTTCGGCAGATTAAGTGTGGTTGGAAGTTAGAAGTCAGAGGTCAGAAATCAGAAGTCAGAGATATGAGATTAGTTGACATCTCTGACTTTTCTACTGCCAACTGCCTACTGCCTACTCAAAGTTTTTTATGGTACCGGCGATAGTTTTTCATGGCATCATCGTTGCGTCGCAATCACTTCATCGGTAGTAATTCTTTTCATCGGTTAAAATATTTCAGGCTCACTGTTAGCAAGATGTCCTACACCTCAAAGGTGTAGGACATCTGCATATGCCGTGTTTTCATACCTCTGATTTCTCTACTGCCAACTGCCTTCTGATTTCTGATCTCTGACTTCTCTACTGCCCGCTGCATACTGCATACTGCCCACTTGCTCAATAGCATTCCTACCGTACAAGTGAGTGACACAACGATGCCTAATAGTAGCACTACCGCTGATACCCAAATAAAAGTTATGAGTATTGAGTTATGAGTAATGAGTGGAACTGCACTTTCAACTTTCAACTACCACGTCGCTACTCCATTTCTATGCGTTTCAATTTTAAGTTGGTAACCGGTGACACGATCAGAGGGAATTTCTCAACGGTTACGCTGGCCGAATCAAGCCCGAAGCCTCTTTCTTCTGAAAGACTTATTTCCTTTATCCAGAAGTATAATTTCATAATCATTCTTTCTACAATCGGCAATTCATTATCTTGGCTTAGGTATTTTTCCATAACTATAAACTGAAAATCGCCCACTACATTATTACGTTCCAGGCTTTCGTAGCGACTGGTTATATTCACTTCCTTATTGGCCACAAGGTCGGCCACCACTTTGCGGAACATCAGGTTGATGCGCGGTTCCACGCGGAAGCCCAAGCGAAATTCCACACGAATAATATCGTTGGGTATAATATGATCCACCGTGTATTCGCAGGTGTACGGATCATCTACGGTATCAACATGCACGAACCAGTAAATATCGGCGCGTTTCGGTTTTTTATTGAGAATTGAGAAAATGATCTTGTGCTCAATTTCCTTCGGGTTGTTGGCGCTAGTCATGTACACGAGATGTGTAGCGTATTTGGGCACCGTTCTGTCGTTGCTCAACTCCTGAATTTGCGGTATATAATGATCCATGCGCACAAACTCCACATAGCGGTTTTTAATTTTTCTGCTGCGGAACCATATGTACATTACAAAGAAAAGTCCGCCTCCAATTAAAAGTGATACAAAACCACCATGAGGGAATTTTTCAAGGTTGGCAAAAAGAAAACTTGTTTCTATACTAAAATAAACGGCCAGATACAGGTAAATAAGATATGGCGGTGTTCGCTTTGATACAAGATAATTTGCAAACAAAATGGACGTGGCAATCATACACATGGTAATGGCCAATCCGTAAGCGGCTTCCATATTGCTTGATTCCTGGAAGTATAATACAACGCCGGTGCAACCCAGGAATAGCAATAGATTTATGCCGGGTATATATAATTGTCCGCGTTCTTCTGTGGGGTACACAATCTTCAACTTTGGCCATAAGTTCAAGCGCATGGCCTCGCTAATAAGAGTGAATGATCCGCTAATTAAAGCCTGGCTGGCAATGATGGCCGCAGCAGTAGCTATAATGATACCTGCAATAATGAACCAATGCGGCATGATACCATAAAAGGGATTGATAAGCTCACGTGCATCAGGAAATTGCGCAATAAAACTTGGTGTTTTTAATAGTTTATCCGTGGCAAAAACAGTTCCGTGATGGTGTGCCAGCAACCATGCACCTTGTCCGAGATAGTTGAGTATTAAACATGTTTTCACAAATATCCATGAATAACGTATGTTCCATTTGCCGCAATGTCCCAAATCGGAATAAAGCGCTTCGGCACCGGTGGTACAAAGGAAAACCGCTCCTAAAATCCAAAAGCCTTTCGGATATGTAATTAATAAATTTATGGCGTAATATGGATTCAGCGCTTTGAATATTTCAAAATCGTCTGACAGTCTTGAAATGCCCATGATGGCCAGCATGCAAAACCAAACGAACATAACCGGGCCAAAAAATTTACCGATAGAAGCGGTGCCAAACTGTTGCACAAAAAACAAAATACACAAAATGCCCAGCACTATATACATGATAATGTTGGGGTTGGCTTCCACCACCGGTTTAAAAAAATCCTGTCGCCCAAGTTCTTCAATTGCGGAGGTAACAGTAATAGGCGGAGTGATCATACCATCGGCAAGCAGCGCGGCACCGCCAATCATAGCGGCTATTACCAGCCATTTTTTTTGTCTTCTTACCAATGCATATAGCGAAAAAATTCCACCTTCACCTTTATTATCGGCTTGTAATGTAAGGATAACATATTTCACCGTTGTCTGCAAAGTGAGAGTCCAGATGATGCATGATACGCTTCCAAAAATCAGATCTTCGCTAATTGGTCTGCCGGCTATAATGGCGCTCATTACATAAAGTGGGGAAGTACCTATGTCGCCGTAAATAATTCCTAAAGCGATGATAAGTCCGGCCAATGAAGCCTTATTTGATATTTTGCTCACGTCTGAGATGTTAAATAAACTATACTATTGTCCGAAATTTTGATTCTGTGTTACTATTTGGGTTACAACACAAACTGCAAAGTTATAGGGAAACAATAATAAAGTAGATTAAAAATTATTTGTAAATCCCGAAACTACCGCATGTTAGTTTTCTGGAAGAACAGCTAATAAGTTTTTGTTTGATGCTGTTGGAGTATGGAAACCAACAATCAGAGCAGGATGATTTTTGTGTATTTGTGTTTTTGGGAACCGGCTGTAGTGCTACTATTAAGCATCGTTGTGTCACTCACTTGTGCGGTAGTAACTTTAGTCGGCAGAAGAGAAATCAGAGGTCAGAAGACACGGCGTATGCAGATGTCCTACACCTTTGAGATGTAGGACATTTTGATAACGACAAGCCAGGAATATTTTAACCGGTGAATAGAATTACAACAGTACAAGTGAGTGACACAACGATGCTTAATAGTAGCACTGCCGCCCAACCCATAATAAAAAAACTTTTGAATGATGACCTGATCAATAATTACTCTACGTATTATCTTGTTTTTTGTGTATGATTTTTGAGTTTTTGTTGTTTGAGCAGATTGCAAAAAATGTAGAAAAACAGATTAAATTAATATGTTTGTACGTTAAAGTAAAGAAGCAAACAAACATGAAAAGGGAAGATTTACCGCAGGATAAAAAAATAATAAAAGGAGAGGATCATACTCTGCGTAAAATATTTTATGTAACAAACAACACCGGCAACTACGAATCAGCGGGTTCTGATGGATGGGAAGTTGAAAATATGGCAACACGGCAGGCTTGGGAAGATATGCAGGAAAAAATAGAAGCCGCCCGACAAAGAGTTATAAATGGAGAAGCTAGCCCTATTGAGTATTACATGTACAAAAGCCTGATGGATGTTAATATATTAGCCGGCTATATTGGAAAGTGGAGGTGGATTGTAAAACGGCATCTTAAGCCATCGGTTTTCAATAAATTAAAAAAGAAAACATTGGAGCGGTATGCTGCTGTTTTCAATATAACTGTAGAAGATCTGACAAATTTTCCCCGACCAAATAATTCATAGGATTTTATGATTATAGATAATTTTGAACATCGGCAGTTTGCTCATTGTGAAAGCGGCGTTACTGTAAACCTTTTAAAGCATTATGGAATTGAACTTTCCGAGCCAATGGTTTTTGGAATTGGCGCAGGAATGTTTTTTGGACATTTGCCTTTTGTGAAAGTAAATGGTGTGCCGGGAACCACATTTCGTATTTGGCCGGGCTATATATTTAAAAGAGTTTGCAACAGGCTTGATGTTAAAATAAAAGTAGATCGGTTTAAAAATCCTGCAAGTGCCATGCAGGCACTGGATGAATTACTGGCGCAAAAAAAACCGGTCGGCATGATGGCAAGTGTTTATTATTTAGATTATTTGCCGCCTGCATTCCGGTTTCATTTTAATGCTCATAATCTAATAGCATTTGGTAAAGAAGGAAATAAATACCTGATTAGCGATCCTGTTATGGAAAATGTGGCGCGGATATCGCCGGATGACCTGGCAAAAGCACGTTTTGCAAAGGGGTTTCCTGAGCCTTCCGGGCGCATGTACTATCCTTTGCATGCCCCGGTAAAAGTTGATCTTACAAAGGCAGTGTGGAAAGGGATCAATCAAACATGCTTCTTTATGCTCACGCCGCCGGTTCCATACTTTGGAGTGAAGGGTATAAAATTCCTTGGAAAAAAAATTAAACAATACCCGGCAAAACTTGAGCCTCGCAAAGCAGCCTTGTATGTGGGAAACATTATTCGCATGCAGGAAGAGATCGGCACCGGTGGCGCGGGTTTCAGATTTTTGTACGCAGCCTTTTTGCAAGAAGTTGGCAATAAATCAGGAAACGAAAAATTGCTTCGTTTGTCAGAAGAGATGACAGGAATAGGGGATAGCTGGCGCAACTTTGCTTTCAATGCAGCACGTGTTTGCAAAGCCCGGAGCGGCGAGCTGCATTCTTTTGACGAATTGGGCGATATGCTGATTGAGATTTCACAAAAAGAAAAACATTTTTTCGACAAACTTAAAAAAGCAGCGAAGAAGTAGTTGATAGTTGATGACTGTTCTTAGATATAACCATCAACTAACAACCAACAACTAAAAAAATGCTTCAGATAACAAATCTTCATAAAACCTACAGGCATGCTTTGGAGCCATCGTTGCAGGGACTGAATGTGGATTTCAGTGCCGGATCAATAGCCGGTTTGCTTGGGCCGAATGGCGCGGGAAAAACTACAACTATTTCTATTATTTGCGGACTGATAAAAGCTGATGAAGGCAGTGTTACCGTTTTGGGAAATGATGTACACCGTCACCTTGAAGAGATCAAGAAAAAAGTGGGTGTGGTGCCACAGTCTATTGCTTTATACCCGCAGCTTTCGGCTCTTGAAAATCTTGAATACATTGGCAAAATGTATGGTATAGAAAAACGGTTGCTAAAGGAAAAGATATTTCACTATTTGCAGATGTTTGGCCTGGAAAAGAATGCTAAAAAAGCAATCAAACATTTTTCGGGCGGTATGAAAAGGCGTGCCAATATTATAGCTTCGTTGTTGCATGATCCTGTTTTGCTAATACTTGATGAGCCAACTGCGGGTGTTGACGTTCAGTCGCGAAACATGATTATGGAATTTTTAAAGCAATATAACAGTGACGGACATTCGATTATATATACATCGCATTTGCTGGAAGAAGCGCAACAGCTTTGTGATGAAATTGCTATAATAGATCACGGGCATCTTGTAATACAAGGTAATCCCGCTAGTTTAATAGCGCAACACAATACTTATAATCTTGAAGAATTGTTCTTAAAAATAACAGGCAGAGGTGTGAGGGATTGAATTGCAGTTATCAGTTATCAATGGCAGTAAGAAACGCAAAAAAACAAAGTTGAATAAAGAGGCTTTTTTAGAAGAAACGATATTCAATAATTTCTGAACTTCTGTTTAAATAAAATGAAGTATAAATGATTTTACTTTTTTTAAAACACGAGTTTTATTTTAACTGCCTTCTGCCAACTGTTTACTGCCCACTATTTACTTCTTAATTCTTATTCAGACAACAATGAAAGGCGATAATAATTTTTCAGCAAGCGGCATATCTCGGATCATTGCAACTATTGTAAATGAACTGCGGTTGTTTTTTAAAGATGTAGCCGGTTTGTCGTTGTTGCTGGTGATGCCGGTAATGCTTACCATCATTATGGCGTTGATACAGGATGCGCCTTTTAAAGAGTATCAGAATATTACGTTTAAAGTATTGTGGCTGGATAAGGACGGAGGACAACTGGCAAAAAAACTGGAAACGGATTTTGGTAAAACAAAACAATTTCAGCTTGTTAAGGAAATAGAGGGGGAACCTCTAACAGACACTTTAATAAAGCAGCTTGTACAAAAAGGCGATTACCAGATAGGAATTATAGTGCCCCGCGGTATTACTGCCGAAGTAGTGAACAGCGCTAACCAGGTGGCAAATGAAATAGGTTCAAAAATTGGAGCGCCGGGAAAATTGCCGCAAAGGGAAAGCCGCACAGGTAATGATATTCAGGTGTATTTCGATCCTGCCGCTAAGCAAACTTTTAAGCTGAGCATAATGAATGCACTGGAAAAATTTACTACTAAAACTGAGGCGGAGCTTGTTTTGGCGAGGCTTTCAAAAACCATGCGTTCGCAGCAACAGGCAGAGGAAGCAACTGATACTGCAGGTATTGATCTTGAAAGTAAACTGAAAGCGATTGGTATAAGAGAAGCATCATTAGTGCAAGGTAGCAGGTTCAATATCAATACCAATTCTGTGCAACACAATGTGCCTGCCTGGGCTATTTTCGGCTTGTTTTTTATAATCATTCCCATAGCGGGAAATATGATAAGGGAAAGAGAAGACGGCAGCCTTACAAGGTTGAAACTTATTCCCGGTTCATACTTTGATGTATTGATTGGTAAAATAGCGTTTTATGTTTTAGTAGGCATTGTACAATTTTACCTGATGTTGCAAGCCGGTGTCTACTTATTGCCTTGCTTCGGGTTGCCCTCGTTATATATGGGGCATGCCCCTGTTTTGTTGTTAATTACAGCGTTAGTAATTTCAATAACGGCCACGTCTTATGGCGTGTTTATCGGAACTTTATTTCAAACGGCCAACCAGGCATTACCTTTTGGCGCCATCTCCGTAGTTATTATTTCCGCGATTGGCGGTATATGGGTGCCGGTTGAAATTTTACCTTATTCATTGCAACAGCTTGCTAAAATTTCTCCCATGCACTGGGCGCTTGATAGCATTAATGATATATTTCTACGAAACGGGAGTTTTCAGGCAGTAATGCCGAAACTATTAATTTTGCTGGCTTTTAGCGCTTCTTTCTTAGGTATATCCGGTTTAGTGGAAACCAAGAGAGTTCGATAGTAATTAATAATTAATAATTAATAATGAATAGGGTTGGTTATTGCTGAATAGTCCCTCTATAAGTGGCGCTGATGTTTCGCTTAATACAACTTACAGAGAGAGTGTGTAGCTTCATATTAAAATCAAAAGCTCCTTGCAGTCAAGACCATTGTAATTAATGGAACATATAATCCACTGAATAGTCTGGTTCTGTCAGCTTTTTAAGTTTCCCATTAACCGTTAGAGGTTTTGATAGAAGAGTAAACTTTATTGTGCTGCCAGGCAAAGAGCTTTTGTTTAAAACATAAAGTTATGCGCAAAAAAACAGCAAAACCGTCCAAGCAAAAAAATGTGGTAGAAATGCCACTGGTAAATCCTTATTCTGCAGGCATTGATATAGGTGATACAGAACATGTAGTTGCCATTCCCGAAGGCATGGATAAAGAACGGGTTAAGACATTTGGTACGATGACCTGCGATCTGGAAGCAATTATTGTGTGGTTGAAAACTTGTTGCATTACCACCGTAGCTATGGAAAGCACAGGCGTTTATTGGAAACCCTTATTTGCGATGCTAATTAGCCAAGGGTTTGAAGTATATCTTGTTAATTCAAAACATGTGAAAAATGTAACGGGCAGAAAAACAGATGAGGATGATGCGATGTGGATACAAAAACTGCATAGTTGCGGATTGTTAAGAAGTTCTTACTTGCCCGATGATGAGCAGGAAGCCATGCGTACATTGGTTAGGCACCGTAAAACATTGATTGGGGACATGAGCCGTTTTATTAACCGCATGCAAAAATCCCTTGAATTAATGAACATAAAGTTTCATACTGTTATTAGCGACATTACCGGTCAAACAGGTAAGGCAGTGGTGGAGGCTATTATTGCAGGAGAACGCAATGCTGAAAATTTCTTACCGTTGATAGGCAGCCGCATAAAAGCCAGTCATGAAACCATACAAAAATCATTACAAGGAAATTGGCGGGAAGAACACCTGTTCACTTTACAGCAGAACTATGAGTTCTATAAACTATATCAGCAGCAAATTGCCATATGCGATGCACAGATAGAAAAACAATTACAGCAGTATGAGGCAAGCCGTAATGAGGGTGAAGTTCAATCAAAGAAAAAAGACACATCGGACTGCGTCGGTAAAAAGAAAAAGAAAGACAAAAATCATCCTAAGTTTGATGTAAGAGGATATCTTGAAAGGATACATGGAGTTGATGTACTAGCAATTTACGGATTAAGTGATACGGGCGGTTTAGAACTGCTGGCTGAAACGGGTACGGATTTAAGCAAATGGGAAAATGAAATGCATTTTGTTTCGTGGTTAAACCTGTGTCCCAATAACAAAAAATCGGGAGGCAAGCTTATTAGTAGTAAACTGATAAAAAAGAAACCCAATACAGCCAGCCAGGCTTTTCGTTACGCTGCAAATGCGGTTCAAAAAAGTGATCATTGGTTGGGAGATTACTTTAGACGGATGAAAGCAAAAGGCGGCCATAAATATGCTGTGATAGCTACAGCTAATAAGATTGCCACCATTTACTATAAAATGGTTCGATACAAAAACGAGTTTAAGCCACTTGATTTAGAGCAATACCAACACAAATACAAAATGGCTAAAATCGCATACCTTGAACGAAAACTGAACTCGCTTAAACAGCAAGTCGCTTAGTTGTATAGAAGAATTACTA